>NZ_JBHTBU010000001.1:80286-1570192 GCF_042664955.1 Herminiimonas glaciei | reverse complement strand
GATGGTGGCCTTGGCACGCTGCATAACCGCGTCAGCTATGCCGGCGATACGGCTAATCTGACAATTAACCTGATAGCAGGGACCGGCCTGGGTGGAAATGCGCAGGGCGATACTTATACCAATATCCAGGATGCGACTGGTGGCAGCGGTGACGATACCTTCATTGCCAGTGCTGCAGCGAATAATTTCGACGGCGGTGGCGGTTCGAATACAGTGAGCTATGCCGGACAGAGTGTTGCCGTGAAAGTTAATCTTTCCTCGCAATTAATGAGTGGCGTTGCTGCAAATACCGGCAGCGGCGGTTTCGCAGCGGGCGATACCTATACCAATATCCAGAATGCGATAGGTGGTACAGGCAATGACACATTGATTGGTGCCTCAACCGGCACGACCGTACTGACAGGCGGACTTGGTAACGATACCTTGATTGGTATCGCGGCCAACAGTGCCAATACCTATGCAAGCTATGCCGGCTCCAACGTGGGCGTGACGGTCAATCTGTTGACGGGCGTGGGCGCTAATGGTCATGCGGCGGGCGATACATTAACCGATATCGATAATCTAATCGGCAGTTCCCTCAACGATACGTTTATCGCTAACGGCAAGGTTAATATCTTTAATGGTGGCGCGGGCAATGATACCGTCAGCTATGCGGGTTCCGGCGCGGCGGTGATCGCCAACCTGAATACGACCACCGGTTCGGCCGGCAATGCGACGAACGATGTCTACATCAGCATTGAAAACCTGACGGGTTCTGATTACGACGATACCCTGACTGGTTTGACGGCAGGCGGTTCGATACTGACCGGTGGTTTGGGTGCCGACAAAATGTATGGCCTGGGGACAAATAATACGATTAACTATGCCGGTTCCAGTCTCGGCGTGACTATTGATTTATTCAACGGTAATGCGATTGGTTCGGCGGTCGGTAGCGAGGCCTATGGTGATACATTCTCCGGCATCCAGAATGTCATCGGTAGCACGTCCAACGATATATTTTACGCAAGTAATGAAGCGAATATATTTACCGGGAATGGTGGTGTTGATACCGTAAATTATCAATATTCAGATTTAGGCGTGACGGTCAATCTGAATACCGGCGTGGGCACATTCGGTTTCGCTGCCGGCGATACTTATGTCGGTATCCAGAATGTGGTGGGCAGTGCGTTTAACGATACCTTCGTCGCCAACAGTACTGCCAGTGTCTTTAACGGCGGCAGCGCCGGTAGTGATACCGTTGATTATTCTGCTTCTGGAGCGGTTGGGGTGACGGTCAACTTGTTTAATGGCACTGGTACAGGTGGCTATGCCCAAGGTGATAGCTATGTGAGTATAGAAAACGTCATCGGGACCGCCGGCAACGATCTGTTTTATGCAAGTGCGGCTGCCAATAATTTTAATGGCGGCACTGGCGGTAACGATACGGTAAGTTATCAGTTTTCGACCGGCCAGCCTATCGTGGCGAACCTGCTCACCGGCCAGGGTACCGGCGGTGATGCGAATGGCGATCGATATACATCCATCGAAAATTTAACCGGTAGTGCATTTGTTGATAGCAATCTGACCGGTGATGGCCTAGCCAACATTTTGACGGCGCTTGGTGTCAACACTACCAATATTCTCGATGGTGGTGCCGGCAATGACACCCTGGACGGACGTTTGGGTGGCCACAATACGCTGATTGGTGGTGCCGGCGATGATCTTTTCTGGGTAAAGGTTGGTGCAGACGGCTCCACGATTGCCAATGTGGATCATATTACCGGTGGCGATGGCGCGGATACCTTGAGGATAGATGGCTTGCTGTCAAACCTGAATATGACTACCTTCCTGGCCGGTACCGCACCAAATACCTATAAGGCAAGCGGCATTACCACGCTGGACGTGCGTGATAGTGTATCTACGACCCTGACGTTTACTGCGCAGGATGTTATTAATATGGGCGTGAATAACCAGCTTACCGTTCGAATGGATGGAGGCGATACGCTGAAAGTATCAGGTAATGCCGTAGCAGGTAATGGTTACTTTGCTTTTTACGACGCGAGCAATACCACGGAAGTGGCGCGCATTAATTTCCTGTACGCTTAAGATCGTTTCCTTGCGCCACAAAAAAGCCTCGCAATGCGAGGCTTTTTTATGGGTGCTTAACTTATGACGGTTACCAGACTTTCCACCAAGGATCGTCCTTTTTCGGACCACCACGGAAGTAGACGCTGTCAGGGAAGTTGGTCTTCATCACGCGCTCCGCATCGTCACGCAGTTGCGGCAGGTTGAGTGCGTCATAGGACCGGATCATCACGTACAACGCACCTTCCACTGCCGGTGCGCCCGGATAATTTTTCACTGCTGATTGCGCCCGGTTGACAGCGGCCAGGTAAGCACCACGACGGTAGTAATAATTTGCTACGTGTACATCGTATTGCGCCATGCTGTTGACCAGGTAGGCCAGGCGGGCGTTGGCGTCAGGGGTGTACTTGCTGTCCGGGAAGCGTTCAGTCAGCAATTTGAAGGAATCGAAGGCTTCACGTGCGGCTTTCGGATCGCGTTCGGTCGGGTCCTGGCGTGACACAAAGTCAAATATACCGACTTTATCGTTGAAGTTGATCAGGCCACGCAGGTAGTACATGTAGTCGACGTTAGGATGGTCCGGATGCAGCTTGATGAAGCGCTCCACGGCGGCCAAAGCCTGTGGCTGGTCGCCTTGTCGGTAATAGGCATAGGCGATTTCCATCTGTGCCTGTTGCGCATAAGTACCGAACGGATACCGTGATTCCAGCTTTTCGAAGTGGGAGACAGCCTTGGCGTAGTCACCTACGTTCATCTCTTCACGAGCCTCCGAGTATAATTTGGATGGAGACCAGTTTTTGGTCTCGTCGAATTTGTCGGGTGTGAGGCTACATGCGGACAGTAGGAAGGCGAGAGCGACGATGGTAATTTTTAGCATTGGTTTTTGCATGAGATTTCGCGAGAATGCCGCTAGACAATGAATGATTATAGCCGATGGGACTTGTAGTGATACCAACCGATACACCGATTTTGAATAAAACCATGCCTGAAAGTGATTTGGAGGGCGTGGATGATGGCGACGACCTGGCGCTGGAATTACCCCCGATCGAACTGGATTTGACCCCTGAAGTCTGCGGCGTCCGTTTGGACAAGGTTCTTTCGACCCTGGTTCCGCAGTATTCCCGTAGCCGTTTGCAGCAATGGATAGATGGTGGCCACGTCAGCGTCGATGGCGAAGTTGCCCGCGCGAAAATGACGGTTTATGGCGATGAAAAAGTTGTTATTTACCCGCAACCAGCGCCGGAAGAAGAGGCTTTCAAGCCTGAAGCCATGGATCTGGCCATCGTCCACGAAGATGCGGAAATGCTGGTAATCAATAAACCTGCAGGTCTGGTCGTACATCCGGCCGCAGGTAATTGGTCCGGCACCTTGCTCAATGGTTTATTGCATTATTTGCCATCAATTTCCGGCGTGCCGCGTGCCGGTATCGTGCATCGCCTGGATAAGGACACCAGTGGCTTGATGGTGGTCGCCAAGACCCTGATTGCGCATACCGACCTGGTGCGCCAGTTGCAGGCGCGTACCGTAAAGCGTGAATACCTGGCGCTGGTATGGGGCACGCCGAATATCAACGGCAAGATAGATGCATCCATTGGTCGTCATGCCCGTGATCGCATCAAGATGGCGGTTTCCGAAAACCTCACGGCCAAACCTGCAGTCACCCATTTCCAACGCCTCGCAACCGGTATGCTGGATGGTCGTCCGGTCAGCCTGATGCTATGCCGGCTGGAAACCGGTCGTACCCACCAGATCCGTGTGCATATGCAATCGATAGGCTTTGCATTGGTCGGTGACGGCTTGTACGGCAAGCAGCATTTGACCACGGTCTTCCCGCGCCAGGCCTTGCATGCGCGTCGGCTCGGACTGATCCACCCGGTCAGTGGCGAGGCGGTGGAATGGTCCAGCGAAGTGCCGGAAGATTTTGCCGGGCTGATCGCACGCGCCGGTATCAAAACTTACTAAGCAGGCGGCATGGAGCTGATTCTTCCACAATGGGGTATGTCCCTGCCGGCAGTCGGCGCACTGGCGACGACGCGTCCTTGCGGAATCAGTGCTGCTCCTTATGACGACGGCGAGGGTGGTGGTGGTTTAAACCTTGGCGTACATGTCGGCGACGTGCTGGCCAATGTAGAACACAATCGCGCGCAAATCCGGCGCCAGTTGCCGGCTGAACCGGCCTGGCTGACGCAAGTGCACGGTACGATCGTGCTGGATGCTGCACAGGTTGTCGGTGCGCCGGAAGCCGACGCGAGTTTTACTACCGAGCCGGGCGTAGTGTGCGCGATCATGACGGCAGATTGCCTGCCGGTGCTGTTTGCCGATACGGCCGGTCGGGTTGTCGCTGCTGCACATGCCGGCTGGCGCGGTTTGGCGGCCGGGATTCTGGATAATACGGTGGCGCAAATGCGTGCGGCAGGGGCTGAAACCATACATGCATGGCTGGGGCCGGCGATCGGTCCGCAGCAATTCGAAGTAGCGGAAGATGTGTTGCAGGCCTTCGTCGCGAAAGATCCGGCGGCAGCGACGGCTTTCAAAGCGATAACTGATAAGCCGGGCAAATACCTGGCGGATATTTATCAGTTGGCACGCATGGCTTTAGCCACACTCGGCGTCAGCAAAGTCACTGGTGGCAATGCCTGTACGGTCAGCGATCCGCAACGTTTTTATTCTTATCGTCGCGATGGCGTGACCGGTCGTATGGCGGCGCTGATCTGGCTCAGGTAAGCCGCTTTGTTGTTACTTCAGGTTTGAGATGGAGGTTCGCTCGCAGCCGCTTTCGCCTCCTCCGATTTTTGAATTTCTGCGCGGCGCTGCATTTCCTGCGCATGACGTTTGCGCTTGCGTTGTCCGGTGCCCATCACGTATACAATAATCGTAACGGGCAAGACACCATAGAGTAAAAAAGTCATAATCCCGGCAACGATCGAAGTTTCCGTGATCGCCATCATAAAGACGACATAGATCCAGGCGATGGCGATGATGTACATAGATATCTGCGGTGGATTGAATTCAAACCGCAAAGATACTTGAAAAAGCGGCGAAAAAGCGAGGAGCGAGCATGAATCAGCAGCAATCTTCCCCCCATTCAATGTTTGGACCCGGGATGGGGATAGATCCGGCAGTGGCGACGCAACTGCAAAATGATTACGCACAGCAGTTCATGACCCTATGGCAGCAGATGCTGAATTCACAGGTGCCGCCGATTGCCGATAAGCGCTTTGCCGATCCGGCCTGGCAATCCAGCACTATGCACGCCTTCAATGCGGCCGCCTATCTGTTGAATGCCAAATTCCTCGCCGCAATGGCGGATGCGGTACAAATACCTCCCAAAGCCAAGCAAAAAATCCGTTTCGCTGTGGAACAAATGGTGAATGCAATGTCGCCAGCGAACTTCCTGTTTTCGAATCCGGAAGCGCAGCAAAAGCTGATCGAGACCAAAGGTGCGAGCCTGACGAACGGGCTCAAGCATTTGTTTGAAGACATGCAAAAAGGCCGCATTTCGCAAAGCGATGAAACCGCCTTTGAAGTGGGTCGCAACGTGGCGATCACCGAAGGCGCGGTGGTGTTTGAAAATGATTTATTCCAGCTGCTGCAATACAAGCCGCTGACGCCTACCGTCTATGAGCGCCCCTTGTTGTTGGTGCCGCCATGCATCAATAAATATTACATACTCGATTTGCAGGCGCATAACTCTTTCGTGCGCTATGCGGTGGAGCAGGGCCATACGGTCTTCCTGATTTCATGGCGCAATGCCGACGCCACGATCGCACATGCGACGTGGAACGATTACATCGAGGATGGCGTATTGCAGGCGATGGATGTCGCCAAAGCCATCACGCGTCAGGACAAAATCAATGTGCTGGGCTTTTGCGTCGGTGGCACGATGCTGACCAATGCGCTGGCGCTGGCTTGCGCACGCGGCGAAGAGCCGGCTGCCAGCCTGACTTTGCTGACGACTTTCCTGGATTTTTCCGATACCGGCATCCTCGATGTGTATATCGACGAGGGCAAGATCAAAGAGATCGAGCAGGAGATCGGTAGCGGCGGTTTGATGAAAGGACTGGATTTCAATGCGGCATTTGCCAGCTTGCGTTCAAATGAACTGATCTGGAATTACGTCGCATCGAATTACCTGAAAGGGGAAAATCCTGCTCCCTTCGATATGCTGTACTGGAATGCCGACAGTACCAATCTGCCCGGCCCGATGTATTGCTGGTATGTACGCAATACTTATCTGGAAAACAATTTGAAGCAATTCGGCAAATTCATGTTGGGTGGCAAGCCTATAGATTTGCGCCAGATTGATGCGCCGAGTTTTATCTACGGTTCGCGCGAAGACCATATCGTGCCGTGGACCAGTGCATATGAATCAGTCAACATCCTCAATCGTAAAAAGCCGCAACAGAATCGTTTTGTACTCGGGGCTGCCGGACATATTGCCGGTGTCATCAATCCCCCCGGCAAGAGTCGGCGGCAATATTGGGTCAATGATATGCAGGACGGGCTGGATGCGCTGTCGTGGCTGGCCGGCGCACAAGAGGTGGCAGGCAGCTGGTGGCCGGCCTGGACTGAATTCCTGGCCAGTCATTCCGGCAAGCAGGTGAAGGCGCGGAGCAAATTGGGTAATGCCAAATTCAAACCGATAGAAGCCGCGCCCGGCCGTTACGTAAAGGCAAAAGCGGCGTAAATGGTCGCCGTGGCGTACCGGGATGGGAAATCGTACTTCTTGAGGTAAGTCAAGGTGTCGCGTAATGTTGCGTAAACCTTTGTTTTTTCGCACTATAATGAATTGTCGAGGTAGACTCCGTTGGCCTTTTTTGGTTGATTGATATAAACGCGTTGTGACGCTACAAGTTGGGAAGACTGATGACGAGTACAAAAAAAATCTCCGAGCGCTTGATTAAGAAATATCCAAACCGTCGTCTGTATGACACGCAAACGAGTTCTTACATTACGCTCGCCGATGTCAAACAGTTGGTACTGGATAGCGAGCAGTTTTCCGTGCTCGATGCGAAGACCGATGAAGATTTGACGCGTAGCATCCTGTTGCAGATCATCCTGGAAGAGGAAGCTAATGGTTCGCCCATGTTTTCCAGCGCTGCCTTGTCGCAAATCATTCGCTACTATGGCCACGCGATGCAGGGCATGATGGGTTCTTACCTGGAAAAGAATATCCAGGCCTTCATCGATATCCAAAACAAGCTGACCGAAAACTCCAAGGACCTGTACGAAGGCAAGCCTTTCAGTCCGGAGATGTGGACCCAGTTCATGAATGTGCAAGGCCCCATCATGCAAGGCATGATGAGCAATTACATAGAACAGAGCAAAAGCCTGTTCGTGCAAATGCAGGAACAAATGCAAACCCAGTCGAAAAACATGTTCGGCGCCTTCCCGTTTGCCCCGCCAGCGCCACCTCCTGGCGATAAAAACAACAAGTAAGCTGATCCGTCCGCCCGTCGCAGTGCATGTGGCGGGCGTGGCAGGCAAAAGGGTACAATAGCGGCTTCGCTTCTATTGCCAGCTTTTTGCCCGCCTCAGCCATGACCAACGCTCTTCAAGCAACACCCAAAATCGGCTTCGTTTCCCTCGGATGCCCGAAAGCCCTGGTCGACTCAGAACAAATCCTTACCCAGCTGCGCGCTGAAGGTTATGACACTGCCAAGTCCTACGACGGCGCAGATCTGGTGATCGTCAATACTTGCGGCTTCATTGATGCCGCGGTACAGGAATCACTGGACGCGATAGGTGAAGCCCTGCATGAAAACGGTAAAGTCATCGTCACCGGTTGCCTCGGCGCCAAGAAAGACGCAGACGGCGACGACATCATCCAGAAAGTCCACCCCAAGGTATTGGCTGTCACCGGCCCGCATGCGCTGGGCGAAGTGATGGATGCCGTCCACAAACACATGCCCAAGCCGCATGCACCTTTCATCGACCTGGTGCCGGCGCAAGGCATCAAGCTGACGCCCAAGCATTTTGCCTATCTGAAAATTTCCGAAGGTTGCAACCATCGTTGCAGTTTTTGCATCATCCCATCGATGCGCGGCGACCTCGTATCGCGCCCGATTGCCGATGTCATGCTGGAAGCGGAAAACCTGTTCAAGGCCGGCGTCAAGGAGTTGCTGGTGATTTCGCAAGACACCAGCGCTTATGGCGTGGACGTGAAATTCCGCATGGGCTTCTGGAACGGCAAGCCGGTCAAGACCCATATGACACAACTGGTTGAAGCACTGGGCGAACTGGCCAAGCAATACGGTGCATGGGTACGTTTGCACTATGTTTATCCATATCCGCACGTGGACGCTATCATCCCGATGATGGCCGAAGGCAAGATCCTGCCTTACCTCGACGTGCCGCTGCAGCACGCGCATCCGGATGTATTGAAACGCATGAAGCGTCCGGCCAGTGGTGAAAAAAATATCGAACGCATCCAGGCCTGGCGTGCGATGTGTCCGGACCTGACGATACGTTCCACCTTTATCGCGGGTTTCCCCGGTGAGACTGAAGCCGAATTTGAATACCTGCTCGACTTCCTGAAAGAAGCCGAAATCGACCGCCTCGGCTGCTTTGCTTATTCGCCGGTAGAAGGCGCGACCGCCAACGACTTGCCGAATGCCGTGCCGGAAGAAGTGCGCGAAGAACGTCGCGGCCGCGTCATGTTGCTGCAGGAAGAAATTTCCAAGAAGCGCCTGCAAGCCAAAGTAGGCAAGACCATGCGCGTCCTGGTGGATGAAGTCAATCGCAATGGTGGCGTTGCACGTTCAGCTGCTGATGCACCGGAAATCGATGGCGTGGTCTACGTCAAACCACCGTATGAACCGCATCTGAAATTAAAAGTAGGTGAATTCATCGACGTCAAAATCACCGGCGCCGATGCACATGATTTGTGGGCCGAAGCATGATGAAAAAAGTTTTACTGAGTACCCTGATCGCGCTGGCAGCAGTCAGCACCGGCGTATCAGCACAAGGTGCTGCGCCTGCAGCGCAAGCGGCACCTGTACCAGGCAGCAACGTGCCGGTGCTGTTCCACAAACCGGTATTTTTCCGTGGCGTGGTCGGCGACATCAATGTGCAAGTCAATATCCGCCCGAAAGCCGATATCGATGAAGGTATAGAAGGCGAATACTTCATCTTCGGTAACTCGCACAAAATCCTGTTGGCAGGTGAAATCGAAGGCAATCAGCTCTTCATGGAAGAATCGGAAAACGGTACCAATATTTCCGGTCAATGGGATGGTAAGCTGGAAGGCGACAGCCTGGTTGGTAGCTGGATGTCTGCGGATGGCACGATCACCAAACCATTCACCTTGAAAGCCGTCGTGCAAAAGCCTGCCGCTGCACCAGCGCACGCTGCGAAGAAAGCCGCAAGCAATACCGCCAAACCATAATTCACCTCCGGGAGCGCGCGTGACTGACCGTACTTCGTTACAGACGGCATTGATCCACAATGACTATCGCGCCCCGGATGGGTTCTCCGCACTGCCGCAAGCCATCCATCACGCGTCCACCGTCCTGTTCAAGGATGTCGCCAGCATGCGTTCACGCAACTGGCAAGACAAGAATGCCTACACCTACGGCTTGCATGGCACGCCGACCACCTTCACGCTGGAAGCACGACTGGCCGCGATAGAAGACGGCAAGCATTGCGTATTGGCTCCTAGCGGGCTGGCAGCAATTGCCCTGGTCGATTTCGCCTTCCTCAAAAGCGGCGACGATGTACTGATCCCGGATAACGTCTATAACCCGAACCGCGAGCTGGCCAACTGGCTGCAGCAGGATTTCGGCATCACCGCACGCTACTACGATCCGCTGATAGGCAGCGGCATCGCCGGGCTGATCCAGCCGAATACACGCCTGATCTGGACCGAGGCACCGGGTTCGGTCTCGATGGAAGTACCGGATTTGCCGGCCATCTGCCAGGCCGCGCATGCGAAAGGCGTGCTGGTGGCACTGGACAATACCTGGGCGGCCGGCCTCGCCTTGCGCGGCTTCGAACTGGGCGTGGACATCATTATGCAGGCGCTGACCAAGTATCAGTCCGGCGGTTCTGACGTCTTGATGGGCGCCGTGATTACGCAAGACAAGGCCTTGAACCAGCGCCTGGAAACGGCGCATATGCGTCTTGGTTTTGGTGTGGCTGCCGATGACGTCTATCTGGTATTACGCAGCCTGCCGACTATGAAATTGCGCTTCGAAGCGCATGATGCGGCGGCGCGGACCGTGGCTGCCTGGCTGCAGGCGCGGCCGGAAATCGCTGCTGTATTACATCCGGCTTTGCCGGAATGCCCAGGGCACGCGATCTGGCAGCGCGACTTCAGCGGTGCCGGCGGTTTGTTTTCAGTTGTGTTCGATCCCCGTTACAGCGAAGCGCAGACGGATCGCTTTGTCGACAGCCTGCAACTCTTCAAGATCGGTTTCAGCTGGGGGGGCGTGCACAGCCTGGCGGTGCCGTACCGGATGCAGCATATGCGCAGCAACTGGCCGCATCAGGGACAGCTGGTACGTTTGAATATCGGCCTGGAAGATCCGCAAGACCTGATTGCCGATATCGAACAAGCGTTCAAGGCGATGCAGGCCTGATACTAAGCAAACTGATTTTCAGGCGAATAGAGAGCACCCGCACCGGGTGCTTTTTTATTTTCCGCATGCTTTTCATCTGTCTCCCGTTCACAAGCGCTGCACCAAAGCACGCCCCCAAGATTGGGCAAGCCGTTTGTGCCAAAACGGTGCTCGTAGCGATATGCGCATCACGATTGCGCGTATTCGGCCAAAAGATCGCCCAGGGCCGAGTACGAAAATTGCTCAGTAAAAGAAAGGATTTAAGCAGCTTGTCAGAGTGCAATCTTCCATCCGGACAAGGGTTGGCATGCCACGTGCTTATCTCTGGCATGTCACATTGTTTTGGTGGCTTATTTACTGGGAGATTGTTATGGCGTTGGACAAATGGGTTGCACGATGGTTGATGGTGGTTCCAGTCGCGCTGGCACTGCATTCGGGAGTACATGCCGAAACAGTAGCACGCTACGGGATTTCGATGGCGGATATTCCGCTGACTACAGGCCAGCCGGATCGCGGTGCTGGTGCTTATCAATTTACAGGTCACACGATTTACGATCCGCTGATCGCGTGGGAAGCGAATATCGGTACACGTCCGGGCAAGCTGATCCCCGGCCTGGCAACCGAATGGAAGGTTGATCCCAAGGATCAAAAGAAATGGTTGTTCACGCTGCGCAAAGGCGTGAAATTCCATGATGGTTCCGACTTCAAGGCAGACGCCGTGGTGTGGAACCTGGACAAGGTATTGAACGATAAGTCACCGCAGTTCGATGCCAAGCAAAGTGCGCAAGTACGTCCGCGTATTCCATCCATCGTCTCGTATCGCAAGGTGAATGACTACGCAGTAGAAATCACGACCAAGGAAGTCGATGCGCTATTTCCTTACCAATTGCCATGGTTCCTGATTTCCAGCCCGGCGCAATGGGAAAAGCTCGGTCGCGACTGGAACAAGTTTGCCTCGCAGGCATCCGGTACCGGTCCGTTCAAACTGGACAAACTGGTGCCGCGTGAACGTGCCGAGCTGGTCAAGAATGCCGGTTACTGGGATAAATCACGTTTGGCGCAAACCGATCGCGTGATCCTGTTGCCGATTCCGGATGCATTGACACGTGCCAATGCCTTGCTGAACGGCCAGGTCGACATCATTGAAACGCCACCGCCTGATGTCTTGCCGCAACTGAAAAGCTCGGGCTTCAAACTGGTGACCAACGTGACACCACACGTCTGGCCTTACCATTTCAGCACCCAGCCTGGTTCGCCATGGACCGATATCCGTGTACGCAAGGCTGCCAACCTGGCGGTCGATCGCAGCGGCATCGTGGCCTTGATGAATGGCCTGGCAGTACCTGCTTATGGTCAGCTCGATCCGACCAGTCCATGGTTCGGCAAACCGACTTTCAAAATCAAGTATGACCTCGCTGCTGCACGTGCCCTGATGGCACAAGCCGGTTACAGCCCAAGCAAGCCATTGAAAGCGAAGATCGTCATCGCACAAGGTGGTACCGGCCAGATGTTGTCCTTGCCTATGAATGAATACATCCAGCAAAGCCTCGCGGAAATCGGCATCCAGGTGCAGTTTGAAGTAGTGGAACTGGAAACCCTGTACCTGCACTGGCGTAGTGGCGCCAAGGGCGATATCAACGCAGGCAAGGGCATCACGGCGATCAACCTTGGTTATGTGACGGCAGATCCTTTCTATGCGCTCACCCGTTTTGCTGACAGCCGTTATGTCGCACCGAACGGCGTGAACTGGGGGGGCTGGTCGAATCCTAAAGTGGATGCCGAGCTGGATCAAATCCGCACCACCTTCGACGTCAAGGCGCAGGACAAATTGCTGGCGCAAGTGCACCAGGCGATGGTGGACGATGCCTTGATGCTGTGGGTAGTACATGACGTCAATCCGCACGTGATTTCGCCAAAAGTGAAGGGCTTTATCCAGGCTCAACACTGGTTCCAGGATCTGACCACGATCCGTATGTAACAAAGCGTGAAGGGCGGGGCGTACACGCCTCGTCCACCCTTGCTGTATCACTGAAAGTTGTCCATGTTTTCCTATATTTTGAAGCGTTTGCTATATGCAATTCCAATTGCGTTGAGCGTGACGGTGTTGTCTTTCATGCTGGTGTACCTGGCACCTGGCGATCCCTTGAATGCGATTGCGCCGGCCGATGCACCTGCTGATGTGATCGCCGCACTGAAGAGCGCCTACGGCCTCGATAAACCTGTGCCTGTCCAATACGGCATGTGGTTGTTGCGTGCAGTGCAAGGCGATCTTGGCACCTCTATCGCATCCGGTCGTCAGGTGGTGACCGAAGTCATGAGTGCGGTCAGCAATACACTGCTGCTGGCCGGAGTGGCCGGTTTCATCGGTGTGCTGTTTGGTTGTGTCCTCGGTGCGCTGGCCGGTTACTGGCACGGCGGCTGGATAGACCGCATTGCGACCTTCCTGTCGGTCATAGGCGTGAGCGTGCCGCACTATTGGCTGGGGCTGGTATTAACGATTATTTTTTCCATCTGGCTGGGCTGGTTCCCGGCGATGGGGGCAGGACCCGGCGGCTCGTCCGAGTGGCTGTGGGATTACGAACATATACGTCATTTGATACTTCCGGCGATTACGCTGGCGGTGATTCCCATGGGCATCATCACGCGCACGGTACGGGCCCTGGTAGCCGATATGCTGGAACAGGAATTCGTGATTGCGCTGCGTGCTCGCGGCTTGAGCAATCGCGCCATCTTCCGTCATATCGCGAAGAACACGGCACCGACTGTGCTGGCCGTCGCCGGTTTGCAGATCGGGTACCTGATGGGTGGTTCCATCCTGGTGGAAACCGTGTTCGCGTGGCCGGGTACCGGCTTCCTGCTGAACACTGCGATCTTCCAGCGGGATATGCCGCTGCTGCAAGGCACGATCCTGGTGCTGTGCATGTTCTTTGTCGGCTTGAATCTGATCGTCGATATCCTGCAACCGTTGCTTGACCCACGTATGGGACGTTGACTATGGCTTTTTCTTTGAATTTTGCATCGCAGGTCGCGGTTCCCGTCCTGCCGACCCCGGCGCGTGGCTACTGGAGCAAGGTCTTGCGCCAGCTGATGCGCGATCCGGTCGCAATGACGGCGGCCCTGGTGGTGTTCCTGATCGTATGTGCGGCCGTGTTTGCACCATGGTTGGCGCCTATGGACCCATACAAGGGCAGCATGATCAAGCGCCTGCTGCCTATAGGTAGCGAAGGCTATCTGCTCGGTACCGATGAACTGGGGCGCGATATGTTGAGTCGCCTGATGTACGGCGGTCGCTTGTCCTTGCTGATGGGTGTGACACCGGTATTGGCAGCTTTCGGCATCGGTACCTCTATCGGTTTGCTGGCCGGGTATGTAGGCGGACGCGTGAACATGGTCATCATGCGCGTGCTGGACGTGTTCTATGCCTTCCCGTCGGTGTTGCTGGCAGTCGCCATCTCCGGCGCATTGGGACCGGGCATGACGAATAGCATACTCGCGCTGACACTGGTCTTTGTGCCACAGGTAGTGCGTGTGGCAGAGAGCGTGACGACCCAGGTGCGCAAGCTCGATTACATCGAAGCGGCGCGCATGAGTGGTGCGAGTGCGTTCTCGATTATCCGTGTGCACGTACTGGGCAATGTATTGGGGCCGGTATTTGTGTATGCGACCGGTTTGCTCAGCGTCAGCATGATTTTGGCAGCAGGTTTGTCCTTCCTCGGCCTCGGCGTCAAACCGCCGGAGCCTGAGTGGGGGCTGATGCTGAATACCTTGCGTTCGGCCATTTTCCGTAATCCGTGGGTCGCGGCTTTGCCGGGCTTGCTGATTTTTATTACGTCTATCGGCTTCAACCTGCTGGCTGATGGCGTGCGCTCTGCTATGGATATACGCCGATGAAACAAGAAACTGTAAACCTGGCATCAAGCGATAGGGGCGGTCCTGCGCAACCATTGTTGATGATCAAGGATTTGAAGAAATACTTCCCGGTGCGCGGCGAATTGTTCCAGCGCGAACGCAAATTCGTGCACGCAGTCGATGGTGTCAGCTTCTCGGTTGCCAAGGGCAAGACGCTGGGCATAGTCGGTGAATCCGGTTGCGGCAAGTCGACCACGGCGCGCCTGATCGCACGTTTGCTTACACCTGATAGCGGCAGCATGATTTTTGACGGTGAAGGCGTGGCTGAATTTGGCGGCCTCGAATTCAAGGAATTCCGGCGCAACCTGCAAATGGTGTTTCAGGATTCCTTTGCGTCGCTCAATCCGCGCCTGACGATTAGCGAGACCGTTGCTTACGGTCCGCAAGCGCATGGTGTTTCGAAAGCGCAGGCTACCGAACGTGCGCACGCCTTGCTGACACGTGTAGGACTCAAGCCCGAGCTGTTCGCTACACGTTATCCGCATGAGCTGTCGGGCGGTCAGCGCCAGCGTGTCAATATCGCCCGCGCGCTTGCTTTCGAGCCGCGTCTGGTGATCCTGGATGAAGCGGTCGCGGCACTGGATAAATCGGTGCAGGCGCAGGTGTTGAATCTGTTGCAGGAACTGAAGGCCGAACATGACCTGACTTATCTCTTCATCTCGCATGATTTGCACGTAGTGCATTACATCAGCGATGAAGTGATGGTGATGTATATGGGCCAGGTTGTAGAGATGGGGCCGGTCGAAGATATCTACGGCAACTCGCGTCATCCTTATACGCGCGCCTTGCTGTCTGCAGTGCCATCGATGGACCCGGCTAATCGGACACAACATACGCCACTCAGCGGTGATCCGCCTAACCCCATCAATCCGCCCAGTGGTTGCCGTTTTCGTGAGCGTTGCCCACATGCAGAAACAGTATGCGCGGCGCAGGTGCCGGCCCTGATGGCGGCTGCAGGTAACGCTGCGCATACCGTGGCCTGCCATATGAATAATCCGCTATCCGGCCACACGCAAACTTTGATGGAGGTGGCAGCATGAGCAAGCCTTTGGTATCGGTACGTGATTTGACGGTGGAATTTGTCGGTAATCGCCGTGCGCATGCGCTGGACAAGATTAGTTTTGACTTGCAGGCCGGCGAAGTGTTGGGTTTGCTGGGGGAATCCGGTTCCGGCAAGAGTGTGAGCTTGCGTACCTTGCTGCGCCTGCATCCGCAACGCACTACGCGCATCAGTGGCAGTATGGAAGTGGATGGCATGGATGTGCTGGCACTGAAAGGCCGTGAGCTGGAAGCATATCGTGGAGGTACGGCATCGATGGTGTTCCAGGAGCCGGGGCTGGCTTTCGATCCGGTGTACACGATAGGGCAGCAGATCACCGAAGCAATACGTGCACATGAAGCGCTGGACCATCGCAGCGCGATGCAGCGTGCCTTGCAAATGCTGGAGCGGGTGCAGATACCGCAAGCACGCCGTCGCTATGATGCATACCCGCACGAGCTCTCCGGTGGCATGCGCCAACGTGCGATGATCGCGCTGGCGCTGGCTTGCAAGCCCAGGCTTTTGTTGGCGGATGAGCCGACGACGGCACTGGATGCGACGGTGCAAATCCAGATTCTGCTCTTGCTGCGCGAGCTGCAAAAGGAAACCGGTATGTCGGTGATTTTTGTCACCCACGATATAGGCGCGGCGGTCGAAGTCGCGGACAAGATAGCCGTGATGTATGGCGGTCGTATTGTTGAAGAGAATTCGGTGGCCGGCATCGTGCATAATCCGCGCCATCCGTACACGGCCGGCTTGCTGGCATCGACAGTGAGCACCGAGAATCGCGGCAAGCCTTTGCTGGCCGTGCCGGGTTCGCCGCCGGATTTGTCCGCCTTGCCACCGGGCTGCAGCTTTGCGCCACGTTGCAGCAATGCGCGGCAGCAATGCACCAGCGAGAAACCGCAAGTGATTTCAGTGAATGGCGAACGCCTGGCTTGCTGGAATCCGGTGTCACCTTTGCTGAAAGAGGAGACTGAACTCGCTACTGCATAAGCAGGGCCGGCAATAAAAAAGCGTCCATACGGACGCTTTTTTTATGGCTGCTGCCAACTCAGGGCATGGGTTTGTTGTCGTTCAGGTCGACTATGCCCTTGATCAGGCGATATAGTTTCCATAGCCATGCAACAGTCCACAACAGGAAGGCGGCCGGGATGCCGACTATGGTCATGAACAGGATGCCGCCCAAAGCCATCCACACCAGATACCACCAGAAGGAGCGGATTTGCCAGCCATGATGGCTATAGACAAAGGTATTGGCCGCATCTTCGCGTTTGACGTAATTGATGATCAGCGGGATGAAGGAAAATGCACCCAGCGAAAATACCAGGCTAGCCGCATGCCCGAGGTATAGCCACCAGGCAAGGTTCTTTGCGGATTGCAATGAACTGTCTAAAACGAGGTCTTGGTTCATGGCAGGTCCCTATTTATATTCATGCTCATAAGATGATGCATAGACGCTAAAGTTCCTTGAATCAACATTTGCCGATTGATTCTCGTTTACGTGTGAAACAGATTCAGTACACCGTCCAGGCCGACGAAATTCAACGCGATATCGGCTTGCGCACGCACCACCGGTTTGGCGCGGAAGGCTACCGACAGGCCGGCGATACCCATCATTTTCAAATCATTGGCGCCATCGCCCATGACGATGCTTTGCTTGGGCGAAATACCCATTTCGCGGCAGACACGTTCCACCGTCAATTTTTTTTCTTCGCCGTCGACGATGCCGCCTATGACCTTGCCGGTCAGCTTGCCGTCCACGATTTCCAACTGATTGGAATGCGTGTAGTCGAGTTGCAGGCGTTGCTTCATGCGATCGGTGAAATAGGTGAAGCCGCCGGAAACCAATAAGGTTTTCATGCCTGCCGCCTGCATCGCGGCCAGCATGTTTTCCGCGCCGGGTGACAGTTGCAGGCGTTCATCGTAGACGCGCTGCAAGGCGCTGGCATCCAGACCTTTGAGCAGGGCCACGCGACGTGTCAGGCTTTCCTTGAATTCGAGTTCACCGCGCATCGCGGCTTCGGTAATTTCCGCCACCTGCGGCTTCAAGCCTTGCATGTCGGCGATTTCATCTATGCATTCAATTGTGATCAGGGTCGAATCCATGTCCATCGCCACCAGCTTGAAATCGGCTAGCGGCTGACGCTCGATGAAGGCGTAATCCAGCCTGGCGGCCCAGGCGGCGATATCGATTTGCGATTTGACTTCATCGTTATAGCTGATATCGAGGCAGCGATATGCATGTTCACCGATGGCGACGATAGAACGTGGACGGGCAAGGCCGGCGATTTGTTCGACGATATGGCGTTGAGTGCTGAGGCCTTGCAAGATCAGGTTCATGGGAATATCAATTCAATAAAGTCGTTAAGCACATCACTAGGCGAGTAGCGCACGTATGGTGTTCTTGATCTGGCTCACGCGTGCCGCCAGGTCAGGCATGCTGGCCGTGATGCGCAATTTATCCTGGCCATTCAATTTTATATGACGATTCTTTTGAATCAGCTCAATGATGCGCATCGCATCGATAGGCGGATTCGGTTCAAACTGCAGTGTCGCAGATTCTGCGTGCGCGTCAATCTTGATGATGCCAACCGGAATCGCGGCAACCCGTAATCTGTGTGTTTCCACCAATGCCTGCGCGGCATCCGGCAGTTTGCCGAAACGATCAATCAATTCTTCCTGCAAGTCATTGATGGCATCCGCGGTCTTGCAATTGGCCAGGCGCTTGTAGATGGACAGGCGCTCATGCACATCTCCGCAATAGGTATTCGGCAAGAGTGCCGGCACGTGCAGATTGATTTCGGTGGTGCTGGCCAATGGTGCCGCCAGGTCGGGTTCCTTGCCATTCTTCAGTGAACGTACGGCTTCATTCAACATATCCGAATACAGCTGGAAGCCGATTTCGCTCATTTCGCCGGATTGATTGTCTCCGAGCACTTCACCGGCACCACGGATTTCCAGGTCATGCATTGCCAGATAGAAGCCGCTACCCAATTCTTCCATTTGCTGGATTGCGTCGAGGCGGCGTTGCGCGAGTTTGCTCAAACCTTGTACATCGTGCACCAGCAAATAGGCATAAGCCTGGTGATGCGAACGACCGACCCGGCCGCGCAACTGATGCAATTGCGCGAGACCGAATTTATCCGCCCGGTGCATGATGATGGTGTTCGCCGTCGGTACGTCGATACCGGTTTCGATAATTGTCGTACACAGCAGGATGTTGAAGCGTTGCGCCACGAAGTCACGCATGATGCGTTCCAGGTCACGCTCATGCAACTGGCCGTGCGCCACGCCTATGCGCGCTTCCGGCATCAATTCTTCCAGCATCGCCTTGCGGTTCTGGATGGTTTCCACTTCATTGTGCAGGAAGTACACCTGGCCACCACGTTTCAATTCACGCAAGCAGGCTTCGCGGATGACGGAATCGTTTTCGCTGCGTACGAAGGTTTTGATTGCCAGGCGTTTTTGCGGTGCGGTGGCAATGATGGAGAAATCGCGCAAACCTTCCAGTGCCATACCCAGCGTACGCGGGATAGGCGTCGCCGTCAGCGTCAGCACATCGACTTCGGCGCGCAAGGCTTTCAGCGCTTCTTTTTGGCGGACGCCGAAACGATGTTCTTCATCGATGATGACCAAGCCGAGGCGCGAGAATTTGATATCGCCGGACAGCAACTTGTGCGTGCCGATCACGATATCGATCGTGCCGTCAGCCATGCCCTTGATTGCTTGCGTTACTTCCTTTGCAGTGCGGAAGCGCGACAGTTCGGCGATGCGCACCGGCCAATCGGCAAAACGGTCGGCGAAGGTTTGCGCATGTTGTTCCGCCAGCAGCGTAGTCGGTGCCAGGATGGCGACCTGCTTGCCGCCAAGTACTGCGACGAAAGCCGCACGCAAGGCGACTTCAGTCTTGCCGAAGCCGACGTCGCCGCAGATCAGGCGGTCCATCGGTTTGCCGCTGGTCATATCCTTGATCACGGCATTGATGGCAGCGGCCTGGTCGGCAGTTTCTTCAAAGCCGAAACTTTCAGCAAAGGCTTCATAGTCATGTGCGGAATACTCAAAGCTGTGGCCTTCGCGCAGTGCGCGGCGGGCATACAGGTTCAGCAGTTCGGCGGCGGTATCACGGATTTTTTCCGCGGCGCGGCGTTTGGCTTTTTCCCATTGACCGGAACCGAGCGCGTGCAGCGGCGCATCTTCCGGTGAGGCACCGGAATAGCGGGAAATCACATGCAGTTGCGACACCGGCACATAGAGTTTGGTGTCTTTCGCATATTCGAGGTGCAGGAATTCGGTTTCACCTTCACCCAGGTCCATGCTGGTCAGGCCCATATAGCGGCCGATACCGTGATTCACATGAACGACCGGATCGCCGATCTTGAGTTCGGACAGGTCGCGCACCATGGACTCGACCTGGGTTGCGCCTTCCTGTTTCTTGCTGCCGACGCGACGGCCGGAACCGGCGTACAACTCGGTTTCGGTAATGAAGGCCAGGCCACCCAGTGCATTGCCCAGTTCGAAGCCGGCATGCATAGGTGCGACACCGAGCATGAGTTTGGCCGATGCACTGCTGAAATCGGCAAAGCCTTCGGTCGCTGCCAATGGCAGATCGTATTCATTGAAATACTGCTGCAGGGTTTCGCGCCGGCCATTGCTCTCGGCACAAATCATTACGCGCTTGTCGGTTTGCAGCAGGTAGGCGCGCAGGTTCACCAGCGGATCGTCGGCGCGGCGATTGACGGCGATATTCGGTAAAGGTGCAGACAGCTCCGACGCGAGGTCCTGGTTCTGGATGATCCAGCGACCGTAAGGCTTGGCCAGTGTGAAGAAATTTTCGTCGCTGAGGAAAATTTGTTCCGGTGCCAGGATAGGACGTTCGCGATCCGATTTGAGGAAGCGATAGCGCGATTGCGTATCGTCCCAGAAGCGTTTGATCGCGGCTTCGATGTCGCCTATCAGTGCGAACGTGGTATCGACCGGCAGGTAATCGAACAGGGTATTGGTTTGTTCGAAGAAGAGCGGCAGGTAGTACTCGATACCGGCAGATGCAATGCCGCTGCCTATGTCCTTGTAGATGACGGAGCGGCTTGGATCGCCTTCGAATATTTCACGCCAGCGACCGCGGAAGGCGGTGCGGGCTTCTTCATCCATCGGGAATTCGCGTGCCGGCAGCAGGCGTACTTCCTTGACCGGATACAATGAACGCTGCGAATCGGCGTCGAAGGTACGTATGCTGTCTATGGTGTCGCCAAACAGGTCTATACGGTAGGGCAGGACCGAACCCATGGGATAGATATCGATCAGGCCGCCGCGTACCGAGTATTCACCCGGCGACATGACCTGCTTGACCGGGCTGTAGCCAGCCAGTTGCAATTGCGCCTTGAGCTTCGCTTCATCCAGGGTTTCACCCTGTTTGAAGAAAAAGGTATAGGAAGCGAGGAAGGCGGGCGGTGCCATGCGCACCAGCGCGGTGGTGGCCGGTACGATCAGGACGTCACATTGCCCGTTCAGTACCTCATACAGCGTCGCCAGCCGTTCCGAGACCAGGTCCTGGTGCGGCGAAAATGCATCGTAAGGCAGGGTTTCCCAATCCGGCAGCAAATGGCAGCGCAGCTCATTCGGCTCACTGCCGAACCACGGGATTTCCGCTAACAGGCGTTGCGCGTCGCTGGCATTGGCCACGACGACTGTTAACATGCGTTTCTGCGACTTCAGTTCGGCTGCGGCTTGCGCCAATACGAAGGCATCCGCCGAACCGTGAACCGGGGGCAGGACAAAACGCGTAGCGGGCTTGGGGAGTGATTTTTTTAGGTCGAATGACATCAAATAGCGACATTGCACATGTCAGGGTGGTCAAAAAGTATAGGCAGACTTGCCTACTTGCCCTTGGGCACTTCATTTGACAGTGAAAAATTATGATGAGATTATAAACCAAGCCCTCCTTCCCGTCGGGCGTGTGCGCAATATCCAGTAACGATAGCCCCTACAATAAGAGCGCACCCATGCATTTTCCGCTGACCAAAACATGAAATTACCGCGTTATTTCGCCCTGATTCCCGCTGCCGGTGTCGGCGCCCGCATGGGTGAAAAAATTCCCAAGCAGTACCTGCAAATCGCCGGCAAGCCCATGCTGCGGCATGTACTGGACACCTTTTGCCGCGCCGACGTGATTACGCATACCTATGTGGTAGTGAGTGCGGAAGATGGCTATATCGACGCAACCATGGCCGCCTTGCACGACAGTTCTTACGCGACCGTCCTGCGCGTCGGTGGCGCAACGCGTCACCAGTCGGTTTTGAATGGTTTGCAGGCGATGCAGAAGCAGGTAAATGAGCCGATTGATGACGATGACTGGGTGCTGGTGCATGATGCAGCGCGCCCCGGCCTGAGCATCGGCCTGATAGACAAGCTGATCAATATCCTGCAGGACGATGAAGTCGGCGGTTTGCTGGCGATGCCGGTGGTTGATACGCTCAAGCGTGCCGGGGCTGAAGGGCGGGTCGACCAGACCGTGACGCGCGATCGCCTGTGGGCGGCGCAGACGCCGCAAATGTTCCGCTATGGTTTGTTGCGTAAAGCGCTGGAACAGGCGACTGCGGTTACCGATGAAGCCAGTGCCATCGAAGCCCAGGGCTTGCAGCCCAAGCTGGTCGAAGGCGACGCACGCAATTTCAAGGTCACGCTGCCGCATGATGTGGCACTGGCTGAATTATATTTAAAAGGATTTGTATGAGTGTTCCACAAGCTGCCGCACTGCCTTTCCGTATCGGGCAAGGTTATGACTGCCACGCGCTGGTCGAGGGTCGCAAATTGATCATAGGCGGCGTCACGATTCCGCATAGTACCGGTTTGCTCGGGCATTCAGATGCCGATGTCTTGCTGCATGCAATCACCGATGCCTTGTTCGGCGCCGCCGCACTGGGCGATATTGGCCGTCATTTCCCGGATACGGCGGTCGAATTCGCCGGTGCCGATTCACGTGTGCTGTTGCGCGAGGCGGTCAAGCGTGTGGCGGCAGCGGGCTACCGCATAGGCAATGTGGACGCCACCATTATTGCGCAAAGACCGAAGATGGCACCGCATATTCCAACGATGGTCGCGCATATTGCAGCCGATCTGGGCGTGGCACCGGATCAGGTCAATATCAAGGCTAAAACGAATGAGAAGCTTGGTTACCTGGGACGGGAAGAGGGAATCGCGGCGGAGGCGGTGGCGCTGATTTATCGGAGCACCTGAGGCTGGCCGAGAAGCTAAATTGGTGTAAAAAGAATAATTTTGTGTGGGGATTTGCGGAATTTTTGCTGTTTTAGCAGAAGTTTTTAAGAATAAACACCTTCACATATTGAATTTTTAGGTAAAAGCGCTATCTATCAAGACATACGCATAGCGCACGCAGCCTGCCAGGGTGGCGCTGCCCGCGTTCAGAAAATATCGAAAGCGCTGAATTGGCGTATAGTACAGAGTACTGAGACAGGAGTAATTACATCTATGGCATCTTTCTTTTTCAGCCAGCAGGCTCAAAACTGGCAACAAGTATTTCGCCGTCATCAATCCGGCGGATTTTTCTCGCGCCTGATCGCGTGGCTGGTATTGGGCATGGTTCTCGCGGCAGGTTTGCTCGTGGTTGTTACCGTCCTGCTGTTGAGCTGGCTGCTGATTCCTGTGCTGCTGTTTAAAAAGCGCAAGGCGGCGAAGGCGCGTTTTGCCGCTGAACGTTATGCGTACCAGCAATCGCAAGGCCGTAGCGATATCATTATCGAAGGTGGTATCACCGAGGTAAAAGACGAACGCGCTTAAAGCATTTTTGTGCGCAGCCTGACAGGCTGCCGCAGCAATAAAAAACGCACATCCTCATCGAGCATGTGCGTTTTGTTTTATATGGTGCTCGTGCTTCAGCCGGTGTAAGCACCGTGGCGTTTTTTTGCCTGGTTCAGCGTGATGTGTATGACCAAACCGCCACCTTCCCGATTCAGCAATTGCAGCTTGCCGCTATGCCGTTTCACGATACGATCGACAATAGCCAGGCCGAGTCCTGCGCCATTCGCCTGGCCACGCGCGCTATCCATCCTTGTAAACGGGCGTAACAAACGGTCTATCTCCGCTTCCGGCACGCCGGCACCGTGGTCGGTGACCTCTATGATGACTTTGTCACCTTCGGCCTGGCAGCGCAAATCGATTTCGACATAATCGTTGCCCGGCAGTTTGCCGTAGCGCCGTGCATTCTCGATCAGGTTATTGACGACGCGTTTGATGTCGATCGCATTACCGAGTACGACCAGCTTGTCGTCTATCTTGCTGTTGATGCGTACATCCTGCATGCGCAGCGCTTCCTGTGCCGCACCATGCATCAGCGCCGTCATGTCTATCGGCTGGAAATGGCTGCTGTCGCTGGGTTTGGCGTAATCAAGGAATTGGCCGATGATGGCGTCCATTTGCTCGAGGTCTGATTGCATGCCGACGCGGGCATCAGGTGGCAAGCCGGCCAGCTCAACTTCCAGTTGCATGCGTGCGAGCGGGGTACGCAAGTCATGCGAAATACCGGCGAGTACCACGGCGCGATCCGACTCCACCCGATTCAGGTCGTCGACCATTTGATTGAAGCTGTGATTGGCTTCGCGGATTTCCGTCGGGCCACGTTCCGGCAACGGTGCGGGACGCTGGCCGTTGGCGATGGCGCGGGTAGCGGCGGTCAGGCGTGCCAGCGGCTGGTTGATGAGGCCGGAAATCATCAGTGCGCCCAGCAGTGACAGCAGTAGTGTCATCGCACCCCAGCCCAGCCATTGCACACCGGAGCTGCCTTCAATCCGGTCACGATCCAGCATCAGCCAGTATTCGTCATCGGAAATGGTGAAGCTGACCCAGAAACCTGCGACGTCATTCACTGCACGCGCAAAGCGGGTGTCTTGCCCGAGGCCTGAACGCACATGTTCCTGTATGGTTTGCATCATGCTGTTCTGGATAGGCGGCTCGATGCGGTCGTTTTCTTCCAGCGGGTAGACGCGTATACCTTCGTTGCTGGCGAGGTCGAACAAGAGTTCGCGCCGCAGGTCAGGGGCGGAGTGGGTCAGCGCGGCACGCGTAATGGTGACGACTGAAATCACTTGCGCCGCGATCTGGTTGGCGCGCGGGGTTTGTTCCACTATCCGGTAGCTGGCAACCCAGGCCGCCATGCTGGCTGCAATCAGGAAGGCGAGCAGGAAAAAAGTCCGCCAGAAAAGGCCGCTTTTGATCCAGTTCAGGCGATTTGTAGTAGTGGGCATCCTTGGGTTTTCGGCTGAAGGCAATGCGCTTAGCGTGGCTTGCCTTCAGGGATGAAGACATAACCGAGACCCCAGACAGTCTGGATGTACAGCGGTGTCGAAGGATCGGGTTCTATCAGTTTGCGCAGGCGTGAAATCTGCACGTCGAGGCTGCGATCAAATACCTCATACTCACGGCCACGGGCCAGTTCCATCAGCTTTTCGCGGGACAGCGGCTGGCGTGCATGGCGTGCAAATACTTTCAATACAGAGAATTCGCCGGTAGTCAGCGGCACGGTTTCATCATTCTTTTTCAGCGTGCGCGTACCCAGATCGAGTACGAATTCGCCGAAGGTGAATGATTGCGGTGTTTCGGATGGGGCACCCGGAATTTCTTCGGGGCCGACACGGCGCAGGACGGCGCTGATGCGAGCCACCAATTCGCGCGGATTGAAAGGTTTTGCGAGATAATCGTCGGCGCCCATTTCGAGGCCGACGATGCGGTCGACGTCTTCGCCCTTGGCGGTGAGCATGATAATCGGGGTCTTGTCGCCCGCACCGCGCAGACGGCGGCAGATGGACAAGCCGTCCTCGCCCGGCAACATCAGGTCGAGTACCAGTAAATCGTAGCGTTCGCGCAACCAGAGCTTGTTCATCGCCTGGGCATTTTCGGCGGTCACTACATTGAAACCTTGTTCGGATAAATAACGGCGCAGCAGATCGCGCAAGCGCAGATCGTCGTCAACCACCAACACTTTGGTCTGGTGGGAATTGGTCGAATGGGCCGTGTCCTTCATGGATGCATTTGTCGTATTCATATGGCTATGGTAACTTCAGAACGTCTTCTCGACATAGCGAGGAGTAGAGGCATTACAAAGTGTTACAACCTTTACGGAATTGGGCTTAGGCCTGGGAGCAAAGCAGCATAAACTTTGAACATGCTAAACAAAACGTGCGAAGGACGTGAGAGCTGTTCAAAGCGCTGCGGAAGATGATGATGAATATTACATTGAAAAGAATAGGATTGGTGTTGCTACTGATCAGTACCTTTGCAAGTACGACGATGGCGCTTGCGCAATCGCGGTTTCAGAATAATCCATTCGGTTCTTCTTACGTGCAAAGCGATAACCGCTACGGCGGTAATCAGGGGCAGGGCGGCTACGACGGCCGACGCCAGCAGAATGATCGCGGTTACGACAATAATGCCAATCGCAATATGGAGCGGCAGCAGCAGGAGCAATCGCGCCGTGATGCACGCCTGTCGCCGGATGAGCGTCGCGCATTGCGTCGCCAGATCGATGAAGCCGGGCGCGATATATACGCACCGCGCCGCTAACGCGACTTCAGCTTGACGTTGTGCAATAAAAAAAGCCACCAGGATCTGGTGGCTTTTTCTTTGCTGAATACTTTATGGGGGAGAGGTGCGCTTAACCGACAACGATATGGCGACCGACGCTCTTGCTGGCGGTCTGGCCATTCGGGCCGTAGACATTGTTGCCGTGCACATTGCCGTGCTGCAGGATGTTGAGCACGTTTTGATTGCGCACCATCTGCTTGTTGATCAGGATGCCGTTGACGCGATTGAGTTCTTTGGCGACTTCGGCCAATTCGACCAGTTCATGCCAGGACTTGCTCGCGGTCTTGGACTGGGCTGAACTTTCCAGCCACGATTTCATGCTCGATTCGGTCGGTTCAAAGCCTGCTGCGGCCAGCGCATTGTGGCGCCAGTTGGCCAGCTCCGCCATACGGGCGGCGGCTTTGGCCTTGGCTTCGGTGAGGGCGGTGATGCCTTCCACGTCGGCGGCGATCAGGTGTTCCTGTTCCAGCTGCAATAATTGCGTCAGAGCACGAATGGCTTTGTGTTCTTCACTCAAACTATCTGCAGGGCTGGTACCGAAAGATTCCATGAATTTTTAACCTTTACGTGTGGAGATCAGGTCTTTCACCGTATCCATCAATCCGTCGGCAACGCGTTCTGCATTGACCTGGAATTGACCACCGGCAATAGCTGCCTTGATCTCATCAACTTTTTTAGCATCAAATACGCTGGCGCTGGCAACCTGGCTGGTCAGCGCCTGCACTTGCGACGATAACGTCACGTTGGAAGACACCTTGCCGGTATCGGCTTTTTCCGGTGCCTTGCCTGCGCGAGTCTGCGTGGCTGCTACGCCGACTCCCGCGATTTTCTTGCTTGCGTCATTAATTTTCACGACTTCACCCCGTTTGGTTTGCGGCAAAACGCCTATCTCTGCTTGGTCTATCGGCGTTATCACGGCAAACTTTAGTCCTAAATGGGTCAAACGTAAAATATTGTGTATTAATTTGTATTGCTAATATGCCAACTCGACTATGCCGCCCAACTTGGCGATTCCGCTAATTACCTGGCCCGCAGCGGTCCTGACCTGGGTTAGTTGACCCTCGTTAGCATTATTTAAAGCCCGTGCCTCGCTGGAAACACTGAAGCCGTCACCATTCAATATCACCCGTACCGCCTGGCCTTGCTGGATCGCCTGCTGGTTGCGCAAGGCGTCCTGCCGCAATGGTGCGCCCAGCGCGATCGTGGTGGCAGCAGTGCGGCCGATGGCCTGCGCGGCATCAGTGATGACGCCGGATGGCAAATTCGTCAGGTCGCCCTTGACCTTGGCGATATCGCCCTGGCCGATATTTTGTCCTTGTGCCAGCGGTGCTGCGGCAGCGATGTATTCGCCATGCACGCGTACCTGTGCAGATATATAGATGGTCCATGCCGATGGCACATTGCAGCGCACACCTACCGTGGTTTTGCCCCAGGCCTTGCTGGATGGCGGCAGGAAGGCTTCCGGTACCGGACACACCGGTAATTTCAGGCGCGGATCAATTGCTCCGACTGTTACGCGTACCTCGCCTGGCAAGCCATTGGCTTGCGTTTGCAGGAATTGTTCCGCGGTTTGCTTCAGCACGGCCAGATCCTGACGCGGCTCAGCGGCAGTCTGTGCCGACGCCAGTTGCGTAGACAAGGAGAGAGCGGCGATAGCGATGTAGAAAAAGTGTTTCATGGCGGCCAAAGTTGTGATTGCACGATCATGGTACTGATTTGGCGTTCAGCTAAAGCGGGGAATAGGATGGATTTTTGTCTTCTTATCGTTTGATCGAAGGGTAAGGGCGCTCCGTATGATCGACGCTATACAAATCCATTATCAGTGCAGGGTAGCTATTCCTTGAACGCACACTTCGGAGAACGGAATGATAGGAAAACTTGATGACATGCTGCGCTTCCAGGAAACCGCACTAAGTTTGCGCGGCCAGCGGCAGCAAATACTGGCGTCGAATATTGCGAATGCAGACACGCCCAACTTCAAGGCGCGTGACGTCGATTTTAACAAGGCTTTGCAAGGTGCGCTAGCGCGCAGCAAGAGCGGCGCCGCGGCACCGGCCGAACTGACCAAGACTTCCACCACGCATCTGTCATCCAAGGCTTTGCCGACATTGGGCGGCGCGCCGCTGCTGTATAGCAATACCGCACAAGGCAATATCGACGGCAATACCGTGGATATGGATGTGCAGCGTAATCAGTTTACAGATAACGCCTTGCGTTACGAAGTTGGCCTGACCCTGGTCTCGTCGAAGATCAAGGGAATGTTCACCGCTATCCAGGGGCAATAATCATGTCGCTATTTAATATATTTAATGTTTCCGGTTCGGCGATGAGCGCACAGGCTCAGCGCCTCAACGTCGTATCCAGCAATATCGCGAATGCCGAAAGTACCACCAGCGCAGATGGCAAGACTTACCGCGCCAAGCAGGTGGAGTTTCAGGCGCAGCAAATGAAGGGTGGCGCGACTTCGACCGGCGTCCGTGTCAATCGCGTGGTGGAAGATAACTCGCCATTGAAGATGGTGTTTGATCCAAAACATCCGAATGCGGACGAGACCGGCCATGTCGCGATGCCGAACGTGAATGTGGTGGAAGAGATGGTGAATATGATTTCCGCTTCGCGCTCCTACCAGACCAACGTCGAAACCATGAACACCGCGAAGACCATGCTTCTTAAAACCCTGACGCTCGGTCAGTAAGACAATAAGAACCCATTATTAAGGACCCATCATGACCGCTGTTAATAACAACCAGACCATCCTGCCGCAATCTTTGCTGGACCAGATGAATGGCGCCGCTGCGAGCAAAAAAAGCACGGCAGAAGAAGCACAGGATCGCTTCCTCAAATTGCTCGTTACGCAAATGCAAAACCAGGATCCGCTGAATCCGCTGGATAACGCGCAGGTGACCAGCCAGTTGGCGCAATTGTCGACCGTAACCGGTATCGACAAACTCAATGGCACGCTGGAATCCCTGATGGGTAATTACCAGTCAGCGCAGTTACTGCAGGCATCCAATATGATTGATCACGGTGTCCTCGCCCCTGGTTCGCAATTGGCATTGGCCGAAGGCAAAGCGATCTTTGGTGTTGAGTTCCCGTCAGATGTGGATGCGGGACAAATCGTGATCAAGGACGCTGCCGGCGCCGTGGTCCAGACCATTGATATGCCCGCACAGAAAGCAGGTGCCACACCTTTATTGTGGGATGGCACCAAGGCGGATGGCACCAAAGCTGCAGACGGCAATTACACCTTTGAAGTCAAGGGCAGCCTTGGCGGCAAGGATGTGAAGGCTACCGCATTGCAGTTCGGTGTGGTTACTACAGTTTCGAGCTCGGCTAACGGCGTATTGCTCAATGTACCCGGCCTGGGTGGATTGACTTTGGCAGACATTCGTCAAGTTCTTTAATACAGCGGCACATCAACCAGGAGAAATAGTATGAGTTTCCAGCAAGGTTTGAGCGGATTGAATGCCGCCAGCAAAAGTCTCGAAGCAATCGGTAATAACGTTGCCAACTCGGGCACCGTAGGTTTCAAGCAATCACAAGTCCAGTTTGCAGATATTTACGCCAGCACCTTGTCCGGTTCCGGCGCAGCGCAGATCGGTATCGGCGTCCAGGTGGCGCGCGTGGCGCAGCTCTTCAGCCAGGGCAATATCGCGGTTTCCAACAATCCGCTGGATATGGCGATTAACGGCGATGGTTTTTTCCGCATGAGCAGCGGCGGCACGATTACCTATGGTCGTAACGGCCAGTTCGAATTGACCAAGGAAGGTTATATCCAGAATGCGTCAGGCGCGCGCCTGACCGGCTACATGGCTGATGCAAACGGCGTGGTGCAAAACGGTGCGCCGGTTGAACTGGTGATTAACAAGGCCGATATGGGTCCGCAAGCCACTAGCAAGTATGACGTCAAGCTGACACTGGACTCACGCAAGGATGTATTGAATCCACTGAACTTCAATCCGGACGATGCCAGCACATTCAGCGATTCCACTTCTGCACCGGTCTACGACAGCCTGGGTAACTCGCACATCCTGCGTACCTTCTATGTCAAAACCGCGGGTGGCGAGTGGAGCGTATTCGCTACCAATGACGGCGTACCTATCGGTTACACCCTGCCGGTGACTGCAACCAATCCGCCAGTGCCTATCGGTACGATGGATTTCGGTAACGGCGGCGCGCTGATCAGCACCACACCTTCGCCTATGGTGGCGCAGATGGTAGTCACAACCGGTGCGGCAACACCTTTCAATATCACGCTCAATGTGACCGGTACCCAACAATTTGCACAGGCTTTTGGCGTGAGCAAAAATCTGCCGGACGGTTATCGTCCTGGCTCATTGACCGGTTTCGACGTGGCCAGCGATGGTTCGATCATGGGGCGTTACAGCAACGGCCAGGTGAATGTGCTGGGCCAGGTCATCCTGTCTTCCTTTGCCAATCCAAACGGCTTGCAAAACATTGGTGACAACCAATGGGTGGAAACCGCCGAGTCGGGCGTGCCGCTCACCAGCACGCCGGGCAGCAGCGGACTGGGTGTCGTGCAATCGGCGCGTATCGAAGAATCGAACGTTGATCTGACGGCAGAGCTGGTCAATATGATTACCGCGCAACGTGTCTATCAAGCTAATGCGCAAACCATCAAGACGCAAGATCAGATCATGCAGACTTTGGTGAATTTGCGTTAATGCATTGAGCCAGCAATGACCGCCGTAGCTGCCATGTTTACAGGCAGCTACGCGTAGTCACAGGAGGAATGAAATGGATAGGCTGATATATACCGCGATGTCGGGTGCCAAGCAGATTCTGGAGCAGCAATCGACAACTGCACACAATCTGGCGAACGTCTCGACCACAGGTTTCCGCGCGCAGATGGATACCTTCCGCGCCGTACCGGTTGTCAGCAATGGCTTGCCGACACGTACCTTCGTGGTTGATTCGACGATAGGCACGGACTTCCGTGCCGGGCCGATACAGCAAACCGGGCGTACGCTGGATCTGGCGGTACAGGGCCCAGGCTGGCTGGCGGTGGAACGCGCCGATGGCACCGAGGGTTATACCCGCAGCGGTAGTCTGAAGATCAATGAAAACGGCGTGTTGCAAACCGAAGGTGGTTTGAATGTGCTGGCCGACGGCGGTCCGATCACGATACCGCCCAACGTCAAGATTTCCTTTGCCAAGGATGGCACGATTTCTTCTGTGGATTCCGGCAACATCCCGGGTGCGACGATTGAAATTGCCCGCCTGAAGCTGGTGAACCCTGATGTCGGCAATCTGGAGCGGAGCAGTGATGGCATTTTTGTCACCAAAGACAGATTGCCGGCGGATGTCGACGCCAATGTGGGTGTGATCAGCGGTGCGATTGAAGGCAGCAACGTCAATGTGGTCGATGCGATGGTCAATATGATCAGCCTGGCGCGCCAGTTTGAATTAAACATGAAGATGCTGAAGGATGCCGATAGCAATGCTGCTAAAGCCGATCAGTTCCTCGCTTTGAGTTAATGCCGCTACAGGCAAAATGATGTTGGCTGCAAGTGGTGATTAATGCCAGACGCCAGTCGAAATATTGGAGAAAAGAATGATACGTTCACTATGGATTGCTAAAACAGGTCTGGATGCGCAACAAACGCAGATGGACGTCATTTCCAATAACTTGGCCAACGTCAGTACCAGCGGCTTCAAGCGTTCGCGCGCAGTATTCGAAGATTTGCTGTATCAAAACATCCGCCAGCCGGGTGCAGCCTCATCGCAGCAAACACAATTGCCGTCAGGCCTGCAAATCGGTACCGGTGTACGCCCGGTTGCAACCGAACGTATCCATACCCAAGGCAACCTGCAACTGACCAGCAATAGCAAGGACATGGCTATCCTCGGTGACGGCTTCTTCCAGGTGCTGATGCCGGACGGGACTACCGCTTACACCCGTGATGGCTCGTTCCAGACCGATAACCAGGGCCAGATGGTGACATCCAGCGGTTTCCCTATCCAGCCTGCGATCGTGATCCCGGCCAATGCGACGGCGATCTCGATCAGCCGTGACGGTATCGTCAGCGTGACGGTGCCGGGTACTACCGCACAAACCGAAGTCGGTGCCTTGCAGGTAGCGACCTTCATCAACCCGGCCGGCCTCGAAAGCAAGGGCGAGAACCTGTACGTGGAAACCACCGCTTCAGGTAATCCGACCACCAATAACCCGGGCACCAATGGTGCCGGTTATGTACAACAGAATTATGTTGAAACCTCGAACGTGAACGTGGTCGAAGAGATGGTCAATATGATCCAGACGCAACGTGCATACGAAATCAACAGCAAGGCCATTAGTACGTCAGATCAAATGCTGCAACGTTTGACACAGTTGTAAGCGTAGGAGACAGGCAATGAAATTCAAATTATCAGCATTAATGATGTTTGCTGCCTTGCTGGCAGGTTGCGGCGGCATGCCGGAAACCGTAATACAGACACCATTGACTGCCCGACCACAGGCGGCGAGTGCGGTAACGCCGCCTATGAATGGCGCGATTTTTCAAACCGCTTCATATCGTCCGATGTTTGAAGACAGGCGCGCACGCCTGATAGGCGACACCATCACCATTACCATCAATGAACGCAGTTCGGCCGGCAAACAGGCGGGCAGCTCGGGTAGCAAGACAGGTTCGGTGGTCGCGGCAGCACCAAATATTTTTGGCATATTCGGAAATGCCACGGACAGATTCAGTGCAAGTGCTTCAAGTGCTTCCAAGTATGAAGACAAGGGTGTCATTACTTCGGGTAATAATTTCGTCAGTACGTTGACAGTCACCGTGATCGATGTCTTGTCCAACGGTAACCTGATCGTCGCCGGTGAAAAGCAAGTCGCACTTGATAAAGGCGGTGAATTCATACGTTTCTCTGGTGTCGTCGATCCGGCCACAGTTGAGAAGGGTAATATCGTTTCGTCGACCCGCGTCGCAGATGCGCGGATTGAATACCGTACCAACGCTCGTATAGATACTGCCGAAGTGATGTCGATGCTGGCACGTTTCTTCCTGAGCGTCATGCCTCTTTAATGCCGGGGCAGATAGGATTTACCATGCATACCTTAGCTCTACCGACTTTGAAAAAATCACTGCAAGTTATTGCTTGCTCAGTTTGCCTGTTGTTGCCATTCGCGGCGCACTCCGAGCGTTTGAAAGACCTGGCCAGCGTGCAAGGCGTCCGGCAAAACCAATTGATCGGTTACGGCCTGGTCGTCGGTCTCGATGGCAGTGGCGATCAAACCACACAGACACCATTCACCATCCAAAGTATCGTCAGCATGATGCAGCAAATGGGTGTCAACCTGCCGCAAGGCGTGAACATGCAATTGAAGAACGTCGCCGCTGTGATGGTGACGACTTCATTGCCTGCATTTGCGCAACCGGGGCAAACGCTGGATATCACTGTTTCCTCGATGGGTAATGCAAAGAGCCTGCGTGGCGGCACTTTGCTGATGACGCCATTGAAAGGTGCGGACGGACAGATTTACGGTATGGCGCAGGGTAACGTCGTGGTCGGGGGTGTCGGTGCTGCCGCCAATGGCAGCAAGGCACAGATCAATCACCTGGGTGTGGGACGTATCTCGGCCGGTGCGACAGTGGAACGTGCGGTACCTAGCAGCCTGGGACAGGGCGACCAGATCGTACTGGAACTGAAGGATAGTGATTTCTCTACCGCCAGTCGTGTCGTCGATGCAGTGAACAAACGTTTTGGTCCGGACACCGCAGCAGCACAGGATGGTCGTGTCATCCGCGTCCGTGCTCCGATTAGCAATGATGAACGCGTGAGCTTCCTCGGAGCGCTGGAAAGCATTAATGTCACACCGGCCCAAGTCAGCGCCAAGGTGATCCTGAATGCCCGTACCGGTTCGGTCGTGATGAACCAGGCAGTGACGCTGGATACCTGTGCGGTATCGCATGGCAATTTGTCGGTGGTGATTAATACACAACCGGTGATCAGCCAGCCGGCACCGTTCTCCGGTGGCCAGACCGTGGTGGCGCAACAGTCGCAAATTGAAATCAATAAAGATCCGGGCAAGGTCATCTTGCTGAAAAACTCCGCTTCATTGGCTGACGTAGTCAAAGCCCTCAATTCGATCGGTGCGACGCCGCAAGATTTGCTGGCCATCCTGCAAGCAATGAAGGCGTCGGGTTCCTTGCGCGCAGAATTGGAAATTATCTAAGCTGAATATGATTACGCCTGCAGACAATTCGAACAGCAGCCTGGCGATTGATGCCAAAGGCCTTGAATCGCTCAAACAATCTGCGCGGCAAAATTCGCCTGATTCACTCAAGGCGGCAGCCAAGCAATTCGAAGCACTCTTCATGAATATGATCATGAAGAGCATGCGCGAGGCCTCGCCACAGGATGGCATCCTCGACAACCAGCAGACCAAGATGTACACCTCGATGCTGGATCAGCAGCTGAGCCAGAATATGGCGAGCCGCGGCGTCGGCCTGGCCGATGTATTGATACGCCAACTGTCCAGTAACCAGATGGCGACGGCAGTGACGCCGGATGGTGCCGATGCAGGCAAGGAATTGTCGGATACCTCGAATCTGCGCGCTGAAATCCTGCGCAATATGGCTGAACGTAATGCACTGGCACACCAGCGCTCTAATGCGGCCCATGCGGCGCAGGCCGGCGGTTCTGCAGCAGTCGCATCGGCTACCAGCAAACCGGCGCATGTACAGGCCTTCCAGGACAAGGTAGCCGCACATGCGGAAGAGGCGAGCCGTACCACCGGCATCCCCGCCAAGTTCATGATGGGCCAGGCGGCATTGGAAAGCGGCTGGGGCAAGCGCGTCATGCGGACGGCCGACGGTAGCAGCAGTAATAATCTGTTCGGCATCAAGGCCGGCCCGGGCTGGAAGGGTAAAACCGTGGATGCGGTGACTACCGAATACGTTGATGGCGTCGCGCAAAAACGGGTGGAGAAATTCCGCGCTTACGATAGTTATGCCGACTCTTTCCGTGATTACGCGCAATTGATGCGCAACAATCCGCGTTACGAAAAAGTGCTGGCCAACGCCAGCGATGCCAAAGGTTTTGCCCAGGGCTTGCAGCGCGCCGGGTATGCAACTGATCCGAATTACGCCACCAAGCTGACCAATATCATCAATCGCAACTTGTCGGCCTGATCACGCCTGGTTTTATGGAAAGCACAAGAATTTTGTGTTTTCGGCATGACCGGCGGCTCAAGTTTTTCATCGATGTGCCGTACACACGAACATAGAGTCAGAAAATAAATTATGTCCAACTTACTCAGCATTGCCAAATCAGGACTCGCCGCAGCGCAGGCAGGTGTCGCCACGACCGGACACAATATTGCCAATGAAAAGACGCCAGGCTACAGCCGTCAGCTGGTAATCCAGTCCTCGCTGGGCGGACAAAATCTGACCGGCGGTGGCTACATCGGTAACGGTACCAATGTAGACAGCGTCAAACGTATTTTTAATGACTTCCTTGCCGCGCAAGTGGTCGCTGCACAGTCCAGTACCAGCCAGCTCGATACCTATTACGCGCAGATGAATAAGGTCAACAATATGTTGGCCGATTCTTCTGTTGGCCTGGCACCGGTTATCCAGAGTTTCTTTAAAGGTATCCAGGACCTGGTGAGTAATCCGGGCAGTGCTTCGTCGCGCCAGGCCATGTTATCCGGTGCAGAAGCCCTGGTTTCGCGTTTCCAGAGCATGGATGGGCAATTAAGCAGCATGCGGGCAGGTGTCAACAACGAAATAACCGGCGCGGTCACCAATATCAATGCCTATGCCAAGCAAATCGCACAGCTCAACGATGCGATCGCCAAGGCGCAAAACAGCGGTGGACAACCGCCAAATGACTTGCTCGATCAGCGCGACCTGCTGGTGGCGGAGCTGGCCAAGCAAACCAAGGTTTCCATCGTTCAGCAAGCCGGTGACTACAACGTGTTTATCGGTAATGGACAGCCACTGGTGGTCGGTAACAGCAATTATGATTTGGTCACAGTTACGTCGCCTACTGATCCGGGACGTCTCGAAGTCGGCTATGTATCCAACGGTAATACCTACACCATTCCGGAAAATTCGCTGACCGGCGGCAACCTGGGTGGTTTGTTTGAGTATCGCAGCCAGTCGCTGGATCCGATACAGAATGCGCTGGGACGTATTGCACTTGGCCTGGCCGCTACCTTCAATGCCCAACACAAGCTGGGACAGGATCAGAATGGCAATCTCGGCGGTGATTTCTTTAGCCTTGCTTCGCCTGCGGTGACCGGCAGCACCAAAAATACCGGCAATGCCCAGATCGGTGCCAGCATCAGTAATGTCGATGCCCTGACCACCAGCGATTACCGCCTGTCATACGACGGCACCAATTACAAGGTGACGCGTTTGTCGGACAATGCATCGATGTATTCCGGTGCAGCTTTCCCGACCGGTACGATCGATGGTGTGGATTTCAGTGCCACCTCGGGCGCCATGGCTTCAGGTGATGAGTTCCTCATCCGGCCGACTGTCAATGGCGCATCCGGTCTGAATGTATTGATCAAGGATGTGAAAGAGATCGCCGCGGCCACGCCTATCCGTACCGGTGCACCGAGCACGAATACCGGTACTGGTGCGATCAGTGCGGGCAACATCACTTCCGCTTTTAATGGTTCGGCAGTGACGACGCCTGTCACGCTGACCTACGATTCGGCAGCCAATACGCTGACCGGTTTCCCGGCCGGCATGCCGGTGACAGTCACCACCAATGGCGTACCGACGACATTCCCGGCCGGTACACCGGTTACCTATACCGCAGGCTCTGTGATCAGCTTCGGCGGTGCCGAAATCAAGATCAGCGGTGCGCCGGCGAATGGCGACAAATTTACCATTAGTGCCAATACGAATGGCGACGGCGACAATCGCAATATGCTGGCGCTGGGCGAACTGCAGACCAAGAACGTACTGCAAGGCGGTACCGCCAGCTATAACAGCGCATACAGCCAGCTGGTCAGCCTGGTCGGTAATAAAACACGCGAACTACAAACCAATAGTGCGTCCGAAGGCGCACTGTTGAAACAGATGCAAACCGCGCAACAATCCGAATCAGGTGTCAATCTTGATGAGGAAGCAACCAATCTGTTGCGCTATCAACAGGCTTACCAGGCATCCGGCAAGGTGATGCAGGCCGTCAGCGATATGTTCGATGTGTTGATTTCTTTAGGTCGATAAGGATTACTGATCATGCGTATTAGCACGAATACGATATTTGAAATGGGCTCGGGCAAGATCGGCGATATGACCCTTGCCATGTTCAAAACCCAGCAACAAATTGCAACGGGACTTCGTATTTTGTCGCCGGCCGATGATCCGGTTGCTGCGGCTGCCGCTCTGGGCGTGGACCAGGCGATCTCGATCAATAACCAGTTTGCCACCAATCGTGCGAATGCGAAAAGTGCCTTATCGGAAGAAGAGAGCGTACTGCAAAGCGTGACGACATTGCTGCAGTCGATCAAGACTTCGGTGGTGGGGGCCGGTAATGCTTCCATGGATGATTCGCAGCGTCAGGCATACGTGACACAATTGCGGAACAATTTCGAAGAATTGCTGGGTCTGGCGAATACACGCGGTGCCAACGGCGATTATCTGTTTGCCGGATACCAGGTAGGGTCCAAACCGTTTACGGAATCGGCCGGCGGTGCGGTCTACAACGGCGACCAGGGACAGCGCATGTTACAAGTCGGCGCTGCCCGTCAACTGTCATCCAGCGATTCCGGTTCCTCCATCTTTGAAGGTGGCATGACAGGTAACGGTCGCTTCCAGACTTCGGCAGGCAACGCCAATACCGGTAGCGGCCTCATCAGTACCGGTTCGGTCACAGACGTGTCGCAACTGACCGGCGCCAAATACGATATTACCTTCAGCATTGATGCTGCCGGTGCAACGACTTACCTGGTCACGCAAACGCCACCACCGGCAACTCCGGCGACGCCGCAGCCTTACGTCAGCGGCCAGGCAATTACCTTTGATGGCATGACCTTTGATGTCAAAGGCGTACCTGCGAATGGTGATACCTTTAGCATCGAGCCGAGTACGAACCAGAGTATCTTCACTACGATCACGGATTTGCTGAATGTCCTCTCGACATCCACTACGGGTGACGGCGGCAAGACACGCTTGACGAATGGCCTCAATACCGCAAACAATAATATTGATAATGCGCTGGCGAATATTTCCAAAGTACGGACCACGGTAGGTACACGTTTGCAGGAAATTGAAAACCTCGACAACGTTGGTTCGAGCCTGACCTTGCAATACACCGCTACCCTGAAGCAGTTGCAAGAAATCGATCCGGTTGAAGCGTACTCACGCTTTACGCAGCAACAGTTTGCCCTGGATGCGGCGCAAAAAACCTTTATCAAGATCGCCGGCTTGTCGCTCTTCAATATGCTGAGCTGATCCGGCCTGACCTAATAAAAAGGCTTGCCCTGATCGGCAAGCCTTTTTTTGTTTGCGGCAAGATTCGTATGTCGAATCCTAGTTAAGCGGCGTCATTGCCATCGTAATGCGGCCCATTGCAACGATGCCTTCCTGGATCAGGTTGATGATCGGATTCATCAGGTAAGGCAATACTATGCCTATCATGATGAAGCCGACACCGATCGTAATCGGGAAGCCGATACCGAAGATGTTCAGTTGTGGCGCGGCACGGGTCAGGATGCCGAGTGCGATATTGGTAATCAGCAAAGCGGCAACGACAGGCAGGGACAGCTGTACGCCGGCACTGAAAATACGGCCACCCCATTTCACGACTTCCAGCATGCCGCCGGCCGAGAGAAAGCTGCTGCTGATCGGGAGCATTTCAAAGGTTTGCGCCAGCGTCGATAACACCACCAGGTGCAGATTGGTGGCAAGGTATATCGTCAGCGTCAGCAAGGCCAGAAATTGGCTGATGGCGGATGACCGTGCACGCGTTTGCGGATCGAAGAAGCTGGCAAAGCCCAGTCCCATCGTCATGCCGATAATTTCACCGGCCATTTCGACGCCGGCAAAGGTGATGCGCATTGCAAAGCCTATCGATAGCCCGATAATCAGTTGTTGCGCCAGGATCAGCAAGCCTTGCAGTGACATCGGATCCAGTGCGGGCATCGCGGGGACGGTCGGTGCGATGATCATCGCAAGCATGATGCCGAGCCCGATTTTGACGCGTGCCGGTACGCTGACATTGCCAAACAGCGGGGCGACCGAGATCATGCCGATGATGCGCGTGAGCGGCCACAGGAAGGCGGCAATCCAGGTGTTGAGTTCGGCGCTGGTAAGAGAAATCATGCGATGGTGCCGGATGCGGCGACAGCAGTGCCTGGATACGGCACTAGCTGACGTAGAGCGGGATGTTGGTAAACATCTCGCGCATGTAATCGAGTAATACTGTCAGCATCCACGGGCCGGCGACTACGAGGGCAACAAAAATGCCGATCAGCTTGGGGATGAAGGAGAGGGTGGTTTCATTGATCTGGGTCGCAGCCTGGAAAATACTGACAATCAAACCGATACCCAAAGCGACCAGCAACATCGGCGCCGCCACCATCAAGGTAACTTCAATCGCGTGACGGCCCATGGTCATGACGGTTTCTGGTGTCATAGCGTCCTCAGTAGAAACTTTGTGCGAGCGAGCCGATCAGCAATTGCCAGCCATCGACCAGAACGAAGAGCATCAGCTTGAAGGGTAGCGCCACAATCGCCGGCGATACCATCATCATACCCATCGACATCAGCACACTGGCGACCACCATATCGATGATCAGGAAGGGGATGAAGATCGCAAAGCTGATCTGGAAGGCCGTCTTCAACTCACTGGTGATAAATGCAGGTACCAATATACGTAATGGGATGTCTTCCGGTCCTTGTAACTCCGGTCCCTTCGACAGCTTGACGTAGAGTGCGAGGTCAGATTCACGCGTTTGCTTGATCATGAATGTTTTCAGGGGCGTGACTGCCTTGTCCAGCGCTTCCTGCATCTGTATCTTGTTTTGTGAAAAAGGCTGGTAAGCATCGACATAGATTTTGTCGAGTACCGGACTCATGACGAACAGGGTCAGGAACAGGGACAGGCCGATGATGACCTGGTTTGGTGGCGAGCTTTGCGTACCCAGTGCCTGGCGCAGCAGCGACAGTACGATGATGATACGGGTGAAGCTGGTCATCATCAGCAAGATGGCCGGCAGGAAGGACAGGCCGGTCAGCAGCAGCAGCGTTTGCAGGCTGAGCGAATAGGTTTGGCCGCCGCCCGGTGCCGGCGAACTGGTGAATGCAGGCAGGCCGGCTTGTTGCGCCATCGCGGCAACCGGCAGGATCAGGAGCAGCAGCGGCAATGCACGGCGCAGCAGTGGGGAAATATTATTGGCCATTGCGTTTTTCAATTGTTTGCGCGAGCCAGGTCGAGAAGTTGCCGGAAGACGGCGCTTCAGGTGTCAGCGTGGTTTCCTGTTTTTGCATGGTGGCGAGCGAATTGACGCGTCCGGGTGCCACGCCGACGACTATCCATTGATCGGCGATTTCAACCACGACCACACGTTCACGGCTGCCAACACTGACGCCGCCGACGATTTTGATATTGGCATTGCTGATGCCTTTGGCCGTATTGAAACGACGCAGCAGCCAGGCTGCACCGGCCATCAGGGCGAGTACCACGACCAGGCCGAGCAAGACCTGGAACAGATTGCCGGCAGTAGAAGGAACTGCGCTGCCGGGGGTGACGGTGGCAGCGCTTTCAGCGTAGGCACTGCCGGCGCTGAAAGCGACCGTCAGCAGTGCAGAACGCAGTAAGGCAGGGTGAAGACAAATCATCGGTTCAGTTTTCGAATGCGTTCCGCAGGTGTGATGATGTCGGTCAGGCGAATACCGAACTTATCGTTGACGACCACGACTTCGCCTTGTGCGATCAGGCAGCCGTTGACCAATACGTCCATTGGCTCACCGGCCAGGCCGTCGAGCTCGACGACTGAACCTTGCGCCAGTTGCAGCAGGTTTTTGATCGCGATCTTGGTACGGCCGAGTTCTACTGTCAGTTGTACCGGGATATCGAGGATGAAGTCGATGTCGTTGTGCGTACCTGTCTTCAGGTCACCACCGGCAAAATCCTTGAATACGGTAGCAGATGCAGGTTTGGCATCGAGGGCAGCAGCTTCGGTCTGCTCCTGTTCCGCCATCGCTGCACCCCAATCGTCTTCTACTGTGGTTTGCGGTTCGTTTTCATCAGCCATGATCTTCTCCTTGCGTTGTATCGTTTGCGCTGTAGATCAGTTTTTCCACGCGCAATGCGTATTGTCCATTCAGTTTTCCGTACGAGCATTCCATCACTGGCACGCTGTCCACTTCGGCGGTAATCGTATCCGGCACGGCGATAGGGATGATGTCGCCTTTTTGCATATTGAGGATGTCGCCCAAAGTCACCTTGGCCGAACCCATATTCGCCAGGATTTCCACTTCAGCGGTCTGGATTTGTTGTGTCATCAGGCGGATCCAGCGCTTGTCCATTTCCAGCGTTTCACCCTGCATGCTGCTGGTCAGCAAATCGCGGATTGGTTCGATCATCGCGTACGGGGTGCAGAAGTGCATATCGCCGCTGACCGGACCGAGTTCGATGGTGAAGGTAGTGGCCACCACGACTTCGTTCGGCGTCGCGATATTCGCAAACTGGGTATTCATTTCCGAACGGATGTATTCGAATTCAACCGGGTAGACCGGTTCCCATGATTTAGCGTAGGTCTCGAAAATGATGCCGAGTATGCGCTGGATGATGCGTTGTTCGGTTTGGGTAAAGTCGCGTCCTTCAACCCGGGTATGGAAGCGGCCATCGCCGCCGAACAGATTGTCCACCAGCAGGAATACCAGGTTCGGATCGAGCACGATCAGGCCGGTACCGCGCAGCGGCTTCATGTGGATCAGGTTCAGGTTGGTCGGCACCACCAGGTTGCGGATGAATTCGCTGTACTTGGAAACGCGGACCGGACCGATCGATACTTCGGCACTGCGGTGCAGGAAGTTGAAGAGGCCGATGCGCAGCAGGCGCGAAAAACGTTCATTGATAATTTCCAGCGTAGGCATCCGGCCACGGACGATACGTTCCTGGGTCGCCAGATTGTACGGGCGTACGCCCGCTGAGTCTTCCGGCTTGCCGGTCTCATCCTGATCGCCGTTGACGCCCTTGAGCAGCGCATCAACTTCTTCTTGAGAGAGGAAATTATCAGCCATGGTCTTATTGGACGACGAATGAAGTAAATAAAACGTTGGTAATGGTCACGCTAGGGCCTTGTGGCGTAAATGGCTGTTTGAATACAGCAATGATTTCTTCCGATAATTTGTTTTTACCGTCTACGGTCAGGATTTCAGACGCCTTTTTGCCGGATAACAAAAGCAGCAGGCGGCTACGCACATGCGGCATGTATAACTTGATCAAATCCAGTTGCGCCTGATTCGATACTTGCAGCGTGAAACTGGTTTGCAGGAATTGTTCGCCATTCTCAGGTTGCAGGTTGACCGTGAAGGCTTCCATCGGCAAAAACACGGGTGGCTTGCTCAAGTCGACAGCATCCGCCGCCTTCGGTGCATGCGATTCGGCTTTCTGGCCGAGGAAATACCAGGCAGCCGCGCCACCGCCACCACCGAGCACGAGCAAGGCGGCCAGGATGATGATCAATAAGCGGGACTTCTTCGGTTTATCCGCTGCGTCTGCGCCTGCTTTAGCGCCTGCCTTTGCTGCTGTTGCCATCTGTCTTCCTCAAGTACGACATGAGTTTTTTAAAGTCACATGCCATTATTAAAAAAAAACGACACACAGGATGCATTGAAAAGAGAGGGGAACACGACGCATATCGACGTATTCGCTGCTCCGGACCTGGGTCGATTCTTCTGGCCGGCCCCGGCTGGACGCTATGGCGCAGACGGAGCGAGGCTTCAGCCGCTATTAAACCATTATTAATTGCGGCAAACACTGATGACAGACGAAAACTATGCGAATTTTTCCGCTGCCGCTGCTGGCGTTGCAGTTCAGCGACTTGGTTCTGACGGATACGGGAATTTTCTGCAGGCCGGGATGGCAAACGCGGAGCGCGCTTGCCACCTTGTGAAAACGATCAGGCGAAGGTGTCGACCAGCCCATTGCTGCCGGTCGGGACCGGCACATGGCTGACGTGGACTGCCGCATCAGCGATATCCACCTGGTTCGATTGGCGTGCACCGTTGCTTTGGCGCTGTTCACCGAAGCTGCCTTGCTGGTTCGGCGAGCCGGCGCTGACGTTCGATTGCCCCAACTGGATACCTGCATCATTGAGCATCTCACGCAGGCGCGGCATCGCTGCTTCCAGTGCATGGCGGACTTCCGGCTGGTGCGCCGTAAAGTTGGCAGTGGCCTGGTTGTTATTCACATGCAGTGTGACTTGCATAGGTCCGAGGTCGGGCGGATTCAGGGTCAGGGTGGCACTTTGTTGTGCACCTTGCACCATCCACAATACTTTCTGGCCCAGGGCCTGGTCCCAGCCCGGGTTGCCGACTTGTGGCGCGATCTTGTTCGATTGCGGACCTTGTGCCTCACTCAACTGCTGCAAGGCGGCCGCAGTGACGGCTGCCACGGTTTGCGGATTGCTGACGGTCGCCGGCTCGAGGGCTTTGCTGCCTTGTGCGATAGCGGTGGCGAGGTCGATCTCGGTTTTTACCGGTGCAGCGACGGGTGTATTTTTGGCTTCAGCGCCGCCTTTGGTCGCTTTATCCAGTGCGGCGACAAAGTCTGATTTCTTGCCTACGGCTTCTTTTTCACTATCGGCGGCGGCCGTGATCAGGTTGGCACCCAGCTTGGTATCGACCGCCGGGTCCAGTTCGCCTTCAACCTTGATTGCGACGCCCAGTTCGGCGTCAGCGCTGGCTGCCGGGGCCGGTGTCGCTACCACCGCAGTATTGGCCTGGGTCAGGGCGGCGACAAAGGCCAGCAGTTCTGCAGAAACGGTAACCGGTTCGGCGTCACTTTCCTCGGTTTTTGCCTCGGGTGTCGCGACTTTACCTTCTTCTGCGGGCTTGGCCACTTCGGCGGCAGGGCCGGTCTCGGTTTTGGTTTTGTCGCCCTGACTGGCAGTATCTTTGCCCGGATTTTTGTTGGCTTCGCTGGTGCTGTTGGCAGTATTGCCACGACCGGACATTTCACGCGACAAAACCTGATTGAACGCACCGGCTTCAGGACTCGGAGAGCTGTCCTGTTTGCTGTTTGGCACCGGTGCCTGCAATACGCTGAGTGGGTTGTTGACTGCTGAAGTGTTCATCGTTATGCGTCCGTCCAAGTCGTTTATCGTTTGTAGAGCAAGGCTCTTGCTGCGTGTTCGTCAGTCTGCTTCTGGTCGCGTTTGTTTTCCTGCAACTGCTTGGCTTTCAATGCGCGATTGGCCAGGGTGCCGTAGGACATGCGTTTACGTTCACTGGCTTGCCAGGCTGAACGTTCGCGTTCCACCCGTGTATGGGCATCGCGTACTACCGATTGCTGACTGCTGATGGCTTGTTCCAGTTTGCCGAGGAATTGCTGGTAATTCTGGTAGCCGAGTGCACTCAGGCCGGTACTCAGGTTTTGCTGGAAACGCGCTGCATAGTCGTCGCGGTATTGCTCCAGCAAAGCCAGTTTCTGCTCGCATTCTTCGGCGGTCTTCATGCATTTTCCAAGACGTTTGGCGGCCTCGTCGGTTTCCTTGGTCGCCAGTTCTATCAGTGTGTCTAATGCAGTAGATGTAGCCATCGTGCTTAATTATATTTTTCGCAGGGCGGCGGCAATCAGTCGAATAGCGAGGCAAGTTGCCCCAAGCTCTCGTTTATGCCGCAGCGTTCGGTAATGTCCTGTTGCAAAAATGACTCTATTTTCGAGTTCAAGGCAATCGCCTCATCCAGCACAGGGTCGGAACCTGCACTATAAGCGCCCACGCTGATCAAGTCACGATTGCGTTGATAACGGGACGTCAGCTGTTTCAGCTTGCGCGTCTGCTTCTGGTGTTCCGGGGTGGTGATGTTGTGCATTGCGCGGCTGATCGACTGTTCGATATCGATCGCCGGGTAATGGCCGGCTTCCGCCAGCGAGCGATTCAGCACGATGTGGCCGTCCAGGATGGCGCGGGCGGAATCGGCAATCGGATCCTGTTGGTCATCGCCTTCGGTCAGCACGGTATAGAAGGCGGTAATCGAGCCGCCGCCTTCCTTGCCGTTACCGGCGCGTTCAACCAGTGCCGGCAGCTTGGCAAATACCGACGGCGGGTACCCTTTGGTAGCCGGCGGTTCACCGATTGCCAGTGCGATTTCACGTTGTGCCATTGCATAACGGGTCAGCGAATCCATGATCAGCAAGACATCCTTGCCTTCATCGCGGAAATGCTCGGCGATGGCGGTGGCATATGCGGCACCCTGCAGGCGCATCAGCGGTGGCGTATCGGCCGGGGCGGCGACCACAACCGAGCGCGCCAGGCCTTCGGCGCCCAGGATTTGTTCAATGAATTCTTTTACCTCGCGACCCCGTTCGCCGATCAGGCCGACCACGATTACATCCGCCGTGGTGTAGCGCGCCATCATGCCGAGCAAGACGCTCTTACCGACGCCGGAGCCTGCGAACAAGCCCATGCGCTGGCCACGACCGACTGTCAGCATGCTGTTGATGGCGCGTACGCCGACATCGAGTACATCGGTAATCGGGGCACGTGACAAAGGATTGGCGGCACGTACGTTCAAAGGTGCGGCGTGTGCTGCATTCAAGGGGCCGAGGTTGTCGAGCGGGCGACCGGCGCCATCGAGCACACGGCCCAATAATTCGATCCCGACCGGCAGGTGACGGCCACGGTCGCTGGGACGACGGCGCGGATGGGTAACGGCACCGGGGCGCGGCAGCGATTGCACGACTTCTACCGGATAAACCCGGGTGCCGGGAACGATACCTTCAACATCGCTTTGCGGCATCAGGAACAGGCGGTCATTTTCAAAGCCAACCACTTCGGCTTCTATCCGTGCTCCATTGGCGAGCGGTACGGTACAGGCGCTGCCAACTGCCAGTTTGAGGCCGACTGCCTCCATCACGAGGCCGGCGACCCGTGTGATACGTCCCGAGACCAGCATCGGTTCGGCGATATCCAGCAGCATGCGGCAATCGCGCAGATAGGCTTGCCAGCGTCCGCTGTTTGGGTGGTCGGTCAGCATCAGAGCAGCCAGTCGGATTCTTTGCCGAGGGCCGCGGCTATACGTTGCCAGCGGGTCGTGGTGGTGGCGTCGATCTGGTTGGTGACGGTTTCGACGCGGCAGCTGCCTCTATCCATATGCGGATCTTCAACCACGCGCCAGGCCGCGCTGCTCAGTTCATCGCCGAGGTGGCTGGCAATGATGGCGGCGTCATCCGGATGCAAATGCAGCAGGGCGGGTTGTTGCAGTGTAGGCAAATAATGGATGGCTTCACGCACCAGCGGTACGATGAGTTCGGGCCTTACATTCAGCGCCGTTTTTAGCATCGCCTTGGCCAGGTCGAGTGCCAGGTCCAGCATATCGCTGGCGATCAGTTCATTGGCTTGCGCAACTTCGGTACCGAAAGTATCGGCAATTTGCAGCAAGGTTTGCTTTTCCTGTTCGGCTTGCACCCGGCCTTCGGCCAGGCCGGCAGCGCGACCTTCTTCCATGCCGGCGGCATAACCTTCCGCATGTGCTTCAGCGCGTGCGTTTTCAATTTGTTCGGCCATTGCCGCGATATTGGCGGTATGCGCGGCAGCGGCGGCATTGGCCGCTGCCAGTTCGGCGGCACTGTCCTTGAGCGGCTCGATTTTTGCGCTGGGCTTTTCTTCGTTGAACGAAGTCATTTCCCAACGTTGATAAGCCGATTGCCGTTCTTTTGGAATGACATTAGACATATGCATCTTCCGCTTTGCCACCCAGGGTCAACTGGCCTTCATCTGCCAGGCGGCGGATGATTTGCAGGATTTCTTTTTGATTGGTTTCCACTTCGGACAGGCGCACCGGACCTTTCGATTCCAGATCTTCGCGCATCATTTCACCCGCACGTTGCGACATATTCTTGAAGAATTTTTCGCGCAATTCCGGTGTCGCACCTTTCAGTGCCACGATCAGCGATTCGGACTGGACTTCGCGCAACAGTAACTGGATGCCGCGATCTTCGATATCCATGATGTTGTCGAAGACAAACATCTCGTCCATGATTTTTTGCGCCATATCGTTGTCATAGCTTTTCAGGTTGGCCATGACGGAGATTTCATTTTCGCCGCTGAAGAAGTTGAGGATTTCGGCCGCAGCGCGGACACCGCCCATCGGTTTCTTTTTCAGGTTTTCGTTACCGGTCAGCAGCTTGGTCAACACTTCATTGAGTTCGCGCAAGGCAGCCGGTTGCACGCCATCCAGCGTGGCAATACGCAGCACCACGTCATTGCGCAGGCGTTCGGTAAAGCGTTCCAATACTTCACATGCCTGGTCGCGCTCAAGGTGGACCAGGATAGTGGCAATGATTTGCGGATGTTCGTTACGCACCAGGTCGGCTACCGATTGGCCATCCATCCATTTCAGGCTTTCGATGCCGCTGGCATCGCGTGCACCGAGGATGCGGTTGAGCAGGGAAGCGGCTTTGTCGTCGCCCAGGGCCTTGGTCAGTACATCGCGGATATAGTCGTCGGAATCGAGGCCGAGCGAGGTATTTTTCTCGGTTTCGGCACGGAATTCACTGAGTACGGCCACCAGTTCTTCGCTCTGGATCGCCTTCATCGTCGACATCGCTGCACCGAGTTTTTGCACTTCGCGCGGACCCAGATATTTCATCACTTCGGCTGCTTCATCAGCACCGAGTGCGAGCATCAGGATGGCACCTTTATGTACGCCGTTATCAATCATTTCCCACCCACGATTTCACAATGTTTGCGACGACTTTCGGATCCTTCCTGGCCAGCTCTTTGGCGGCTTCCAGGTTCTGTTGATAGGTATTCTGGATACCCATCGGCTTGCCATCTTCTTCCAGGTGCATCCGTTCGAGGGCTTCCGCATTTTCATTTTCCAGCGCCAGCGGTTCCGGTGGTGGCGGGTTCAGCTTGTTGAGCATAGGCTTCAACAATTTGCGATAGAGCAGGAACAGTACGATACCGATGGCCAGGTATTTGGCCGCCTGGATCGCCATTTCGATGATTTCCGGACGTTCCCACAGAGGTGGCTGGACGATTTCGTCTTTTTCTACACCGGCGAAAGGACTATTAACGACGTTCAATGTGTCGCCACGGTCTTTGTTATAGCCCATTGCTTCTTTGACGAGGTCGGTGATCTGGTTCTTTTCCGTTTCGCTCAACGGGGCGATGGTGACTTTGCCGTCTTTTGCCACTACGCGTTTATAGTTGACCACGACCGCTACCGACAGGCGTTTCAAGCCGCCCATAGGTTGTTGTACATAGCGTACGGTTTTATCCACTTCGAAATTGGTCGTGGTGTCTTTTTGCGTTGGCGTGGCATTCGCTGCTGCGCTGGCCGCAGCTGCCGCAGCAGCGGCTGCTGCAGGCGTTCCCGGGGCCGGTGGATTGGTCGCGGTAGCCGGTGTGCCGTCGGCTGCCAATGGCGGTGCAGTCAGTGGCGCAGTGGCATTCGGAGCAGGTTGATTGGTGAGCGCGCCAGGAACGCCGGAAGCGCCATTGCCATTGCCGCGCGATTCGCTGGTTTGCAGGCTGCGTACGGTGGCACTGTTCGGTACTTGGTTCGGTTTATAGATTTCGGCCGCTTGTTCGCTGGTCGAAAAATCGACATCGGCGGTTGCTTCGGCACGGATATTATTCGCGCCGACGATAGGCGTAATGATGGATTCGATGCGCTTGGTAATGCTTTGCTGCAGTTCCTGCACATATTTGAGTTGCGATGGGTCCAGCGTATTGGAACCGGCCGGCTTGTTGGTTTCCGACAGCAGGTTGCCGGACTGGTCAACGATGGTGACATTCTTCGGCGACAGCTCAGGCACGCTGCTGGCAACCAGATGCACGATGGCACTGACTTGCTGCTGGTCGAGGGCACGACCCTGGCGCAGGTTCAATAAGACGGAAGCGGTTGGTTTTTGCTGGTCGCGTACGAATACCGATGCTTTTGGCATCGCCAGGTGTACGCGTGCGGCCTGTACTGCGCCGACGGACTGGATAGAACGTGCCAGTTCGCCTTCCAGTGCGCGCTGGAAGTTGACCTGTTCGAGGAATTGGGAAACGCCGAGCTTTTGATTTTCCATCAGCTCGAAACCGACGCCGCCGCCTTTCGGCAAACCTTCAGCGGCCAGTTTCAGGCGGATTTCGTGGACTTTATCTGCCGGTACCAGGATGGCACCGCCACCTTCGGCGAATTTGTAGGGGACGTTGGATGCCTGCAACGAAGACATGATGGCACCGCCGTCGCGATCCGAGAAATTGGAGAAAAGCACCTTGTATTCCGGCTTTTGGCTCCACAGCACCAATGCGATCATGACCGCGATCACGGCTGCGCTGCCCAGCATCAACAGGACCTTGCGGCCATTTGGCGATTTCGCCATGTCCATGAAGGAGTTCTGCATATTGGTGGTGGCGCTTGCCTCGGCCGGGACGCCGGGTGGCAGACCGCCTTCGCCTGCTACGACTACTGCCATGATTGTGCTCCTGCGCGGCTATCGTCAAATCGGATTGGTGTATTCATCGCTGTTCTCGCTCTTCAAGCTTTTTTCCGTAGCTTGAATTGTCGGGCTTGCGGGGAATTTCAATCTTTGGAATAGAGCAATATTTCTATGGCTTATCAGACCGATCCAAATCAGGGTGCGTGATAACTTGTCGAGGTAGTTTGAACACCCTTGCGGGCAACAGATCAAGATCAGCTTCGGCAATTATAGTGCTTGCAAGCAACAAGATGGAGAGAATGATGAAAGTCGGTGGAATTGATTCAAGCGCGATAGATGCGATGGTTGCCCAGCTCAGGGCCGCTGCGGCGCGCTCCCAGGCGCCCAGCGTTAATCCGCTGGGCGGGATGGCCCAGCCGGAAAAGACGGCAACCCGGGCAGACTTTTCGCAAGCGCTGAAAGCGTCACTGGATAATGTGGCCAGTGCACAGAACAGCGCCAATCAGATGGGCGAGAAGTTTTCGATGGGGGACGACAGCGTCAATCTGTCGGATGTGATGGTATCGATGCAAAAGGCGAGTATTTCATTCCAGGCTACGGTACAGGTACGTAACAAGCTGGTATCGGCCTATCAGGAAATGATGAATATGCAGGTATAGGGTGGAGGGGCCCAAAGCGGCCTCCAGCCTTGTTGGCACTGACGTTCTGGCTTTCTTCGGATGCCGCATTCGCGGCATCACAATTCCCTTCAGCAGCTTTCCCGTTTAACCGAGTCCGGTTGCCTTCGCGTTTTGTTCTCTTTCGATCTTGGTGATGTATTTTTGTACAGTCGCCAGCGTGCCGTTGGACGGATTCATGAATTCGCAACCGATGCGATTGATGCTTTTGCCATTGGTCAGCGTCAATTCCAATACATTACGTACCTGCAGCGAGACGGTAATCGTGCCACTGCCTGGCAGATCGATTTTGCAGTTGTCGTAGGTCTGGCCTATAGCCGTACCGAGCGCCTTCTTTTCATCGACGATGGAGATCCCGCCGCCGCTGATATTGTGCAAAGTGGTGGCGATATCGGTAGTGACGCCTTCCTTGGTATAGGGCACGGTGCAGGATACCGGTGCCGTCAACGGGGTCGGAACACGATAAAACTCGCGGCGTTGCAGGCGGACGACACTGGTCGGCAGGGGAATCACAAAAGCCGGCAGGTTTTCATAAATACAACTTTCTGCCGAAGGTGCATGAAACAGGATGCGGATATTTTCGAGTACGGTTTCGAACGATAATTTATTACTGTCCAAAACACGCTGGTTCATGATCGCGGTCGGCGCGCAATCGAGCAGGACCGTGTCATTTGTTTCATCAATATTGAGGATGGATGTAACAATCGTATCCGCACCGTGATTGATGACCATCCTGACCAGCTGATTGCGCTCGCCTATGCTGCGTAGCAAGGCGATGACTTCCCGGCGCGAGCGAACCCGGAACGGGTTCATGTCATCATTTTCGTGGTCGCTTACAAGTGTCATTATTATTTCTTTAAAACCGTAGGTAATTCACCGGCACTAAAAATTGCAACTGATCATGATACATTGCCGCCGCCTTGTTGGGCAGCCTCAACGCGATATAACCATGCCAGGAGCTCCGCTACCGCCCGATACAGGGCAGGCGGGATATGCTCATCCAGCTCAACTTGCAACAATAGTGCCACCAACTCTTTCGACTCATGGATGGCGACGCCATGTTCTTTGGCGCGCTCTATGATTTGTTCGGCAATTGCACCGCGCCCCTTCGCCACCACACGTGGTGCCGAGTCATTGCTCTGGTAGGCAAGCGCTACGGCTTGCTGGGGCGGGGTGGTCTTATCCATCTTGCTTCACCAGCAGTGATTCCAGCGGCGATCCCGCTGCGCCCAGTGCATCCGCCAGCAATTCGCGATGCGTACGCAGCGCGCTGGCGGTTTCCGCACTGGGTGTATTCACCTGGATTTGTACTTTGTCGCCGACCAGCCTGATGGACGCCGATACCGCACCCAAGGTCGGCAGTGAAAACCTGACCGTACTGTTCCAGACCGGTTCCGGTTCGGCCTGCTCCTTGCCTTTTTGCGGCGTCTCGTCCGAAATCTCCCATTCCAGCGGCTGCCCCGGGAATAGTTCGCCTTGCCACATCACGCGGCGCTGCTCCAGCGTATCGAGTTGCAGGCTGATCAGTTTGACGGCTTCGGTGCCGGCCAATTCCTGTTGCTTGCCGGTTACCGGTGCGATGGCTTCCTGCAGATCTGCGCTACGCATCGTTGTTGCCGCGCGTTGTGCATCCGGCAAAGGCCGCTCGCCCGTAACAAATCCGCGCAGATTATTGACCAGGCGATTGAGTTCGCCACCACCGTTTTCCTCAGTCTCAGTAGCGGGCTGCGGCGTACCGAGCAATGATGTCGCAACGCGCTTGGCTGGTGGTTCACGCAATAAATCAGTGGCCGGACGCGCACCGAGTGCCCATTGGGCGACATGCGATTCATAGAAGAGTCCGCTGAAGGCAATCGCATTTTGCAGCGCGCCGGCGATTTGCGGTGCCGGTGCACCGGGAGTCGTCAGTAGCGGTGTCTTGCCGACCAGCGTGGTAGGCATGCCGCCTTCCTGCGCCAGTTGCAGCATATTGCCGATCAGGCGACCGGCATTGCTAAGTGAGGTCGTCGCTCCCGGGTCGGGTTTGCCGAGCAGGAAAGTAGGGCGCGGTTGCACCGCCAGCAGCGTCAGGTCGATCGTGTCGCCCGCTTTGGTGCCGGGCGGCAGTGCCATATTGGCAGGCGCATTATTGATCTTGACGAGGAAGTTGCCATCCGCCAGGCGTGACAGGACTTGCGCCTGGTATTCCTTGCCAAGCGTAAGCTGGATGAGCCGGTCTAGTGATTCCTGTTTGGCTTGTCCCAACGCCGTTGCCGGCGTGGTTGCCTCGATCAAGATTACGGGCCGGGTACCTGTGATATCGGCCCGTGGCAGCATGAATTAATCCGGATTAATTCGAGCGACCGCCAGCACCATAGGCTTGATTGAGTTTGCGCTCAGTCCCTGTGCTATTGATAAGCATCGCCAATTTAGCCATCCACGGTTCAGTGATGTTACGGATTTCACGGTCATCGGCCAGGATCTTTTTGATGATCTCTACTTTGCGTTCACGCTCGGCACCGGTTAATGCGACTGGTGGCTCCCCACTTTTCAGCATGCTTACCTGTGCCGCACAGCGTTGTTCCAGCGCTGTTAACTCTTCCCAATCACCGCTGCGTGCAGCAGCCAGCATTTGATCGGTTATGGTCGCAACGTTTTCGTACAGACAAATGATTTCTTGTTCGTTCATCATCGATCAGGCTTTCATTAAACGGGACATGTTAGGCGCGAGTGCATCGTAGGAAGATGCTTGTATTTGTCCTGGCAATCCATTCACCGGGGCCGGTGCGACAGATGGCGGGGCGATTTCTTCCCATGCACTTTTGATGTCGTGGAGCAGGGTTTGTATTTCCTGGATGATGGCCGGGTCGTTGTTCAGGTTTGCGAGCAACAGACGTCCGCCCATGTATTCGTACAGAGCATCAAGATTGATGGCGATTTCGCCGCCCACCGATTTGTCGAGACTGGCACGCAGGCCGTTTTCGATAATCATGATGGCTTTGGAAATAGCTTTTCCTTTTTCCGGGATGTTCCCGGCCTGCATCTGCTGCAAGGCGTTGTTGAGTGCGATTTGCGCACCTTCAAACAGCATGATGATGAGCTTGTGCGGATTGGCGGCTATAACGCCGGTTTCCATGCCAACCTTGGCATAGGCATTAGCTCCGCTTTGCGATGATCCAAACATTGATGTCTCCCGTAGCCTTATTTGCTCGAGCTGCTATTCGCAGCAATCGCGGCAAGCTGTTGTGTCAGATAGTTTTGTGTCGACTGCATGCTGGAAACCAGGGTATCCAAAGCGGTGAATTGCTTGCGATAGCGCGCTTCAATCGCAGCCAGACGGATTTTGAATGCATCCGCATCATCCGTCAGGCGCTTGATGTTGCTGTTGAGGCTGGTGGTATTGCCGGCGATCAGGCCGTCAGTGCCGATGAAGTTATCGGTCAATTTACTCAGGCGATCGGCATAGCCCTGCGAGAAGTCAATTTTGCCTCGGCTACCCAAGGTGCCGCCGACAACTTCTATCTTCAGTCCAGCTGCATCCGAGCCTTTGGCTGCGCTCAGGATTTGACCTGAGCCGGTTGCGGTCATGCCGCCTATGGTGCCTTCGACGTCTACGCCATTGGTACCGCTGGATACGGAACCGAGCAAGGTAGAGACCGGTGTTCCGGTTTCTGAGTTAATGCTGATTTTGGAAGCGGAGCCGTAGCGGTCCGATTGCAGATTCAGGAAGCCATTGCTGTCTATGGTTGCAGTTACTTTGGAACCAGCTTTCGAAATTTCAGATGCGCCGTTGATGGCAGACTGCACCATCGCTGCGAGTTCCTTCGCCGTGTAGGTACCTTCAGTCAAACTGATTTTTGAACTGATGCCATCGAGCGTGATGTTCATCTTCGTGTTTGGCGCAATGGTAGTGCTGCCCGCATTCAGATTAACGTCTCCGGTCATTTCGGCACGGGTTGCCAGTTTGGTGACGGTGATGTCGTAGCTGCCAGCCTTGGTTGCCGAGCTTGAACCATTGAAATTGATCAGGCTGTCCGTTGCTTTGCCGACTGTGGCAAACAGACCCGCGATGTCATTGTAGTTGGTGTCCATCATCTTGCTGAGCTTGGCGGAATCCAGCGCGAGCGTGCCATCGCGCTGCACTGTCACGCCGAGCTGTGGCAGGGACATATTCGTATTGCTCAATCCTTCCAGTGACGCCGACAGTGTTCTGCTGAGCTGTTCCTGGATGGTACGGGCAGTGGAATCGCCAACCAGCAGTCCACCGGTCTTGGTAGTTGCGTCGTAGGCGGTCAATTTTTTGATGGTTCCCGTGAGATCGTTGTACGCTTTGATAAAGGCCTTGACGCTGGTCTCTACCGCGGCCGTATCTTTGGCGATGCTCATGGTGGTGTTGCCGATTTTTGAAACATTCAGGGTCACACCTTGAATTGCTTCCTTGACTTCATTCGTCGGGCTATCGACGAAGAAACCGTTCACCGTCAACTGGGTGTTTTGTCCTGCACTGTTTTGTTTCAGCGATTGGGTGCCGGCCGGATCGTATCCGAGCAAGCTTTGCAAAGCCGGGTCACCATCCACGTCGATTTTCATGCTGGAAACCGCACCGGTTTTATTCGATGTAAAGACCAGGTGGTCTGGTGCTGCGCTGCCATTGGAAACCAGGGTGGCGGTCACGCCGATATTGGCAGCATTGACCGCATCACGTATTCCTTGCAGCGAGTTGTCACCATTCTTGATGGTGACAGTACCTGTTGCCTGCTTGGCGTCTTGCGTGAAGGTCGCGCCGGTATAGGTGCCGTCGGTCAGGGTGCCGCCGCTGATGGTGCCGAACTGGAAAGTCAGCGTCGTCGTCGCGCCACTGCCGATCAGGGCTGTTTTACTGGTTTGTCCGGCGGTGGATAAACTGTGCGCCTGTGCCAGCTGGCTGACATTGATCTGATAGTTACCGGTTGCCGCCTTGGTGCTGGCAGTACCGCTCAGGATAGTTTTGTCCGCAACAGTGGTTTGCAGGTTTTCAAAAGTCGAGCTTTTTCCCAGCGATGCCATTGCTGTTTGAAATGCGCTGAGCGCGCCACTGAGGGTGCCGTAAGCGGTTAATTTGGCTTGATAGCTCGCTTCCTTTTGCGCCATTAAGGTCAGAGGCTGGCTTTCAGCCGTCATGAGCTTGGTCAATAAGTCGTCGAGGGGTAAACCGGAGCCAACGCCGATTGATGAAACGGCCATTTGCTTCTCCTGCTAGAGAAAAACCACAATATATAGGAAGGCAGACGGGGGTAAGGCCAAGGTTAGAGGGCGAATTACCCGTCTGTTTGATGCAATTTATGCTTTTTGCTTCACCAACAAACCTTGCAATTTATCCAATGCTTTGGAAATTTCAATCGCTTCGAGAGACGGCATCTGACGTATCACTTCCTTCGTCTGCTGATCTACGACTTTGACGATGGTGCGATTGCTGTCTGTGTCGACAGTGAATTCCAGGTTGGAAGAAAGGCCTTGCAGTGCTTTGTTGATGCTTTGTAGTGCTTGACCGACCTGGCTTTGCGCACTGGCGGCATCCGGTTGCTGAACAGCTCCGGTAGTGAGTACGGGGGCAGAGGCACCCTTGGCGGCAGGACTTGCCGTGCTGCTATTTACGGGCAGCGGTTGCGGATCGATTCGTGTTCCTGCCTTGGCGCTGCTAGCAATTTGTCCGATATCCATAATTGACTCCTGTTGTAACGAATCCCCGGCTACGAAAATGCAGCCGGGGATTCATTTCTTACTACGCTGCTGAGAGGCTAGGATTAGCCACGGAGCAGGGCGAGCACGCCGTTAGGCAGCGAGTTCGCTTGTGCCAACATTGCGGTACCAGCTTGTTGCAAGATTTGACCACGTGTCAGGTTAGCTGTTTCCGAAGCGAAGTCAGCATCCAGGATACGGCTGCGAGCTGCGCTCAAGTTTTCGCTGGTGGTGCTGAGCGAAGAAACAACTGATGTGAAACGGTTTTGCAACGCACCCAGCGAAGCGCGGGAAGAGCTGATGTTTGCCAGAGCAGAGTCAATGACTTGCAATGCATCGTTAGCGCCGCTTGGGATGCCGTTGGTCAGTTTGGTGATATCGATGCTGGCAACCGACGACAGTGCGCTCGAGTTAGCAGCTGTTGTCAATACTGTGCCTGCAGCCGATGTGCCAACTGTGAACGAGCCTGCCGAGTTGAATGCCAGCGAGCCGCCAACAGTTGCCGAGTCGCCTACTGCTGCAGCATTCAATGCACCACGTACCAGTGCTACGCCTGTGCCGGTAGGACCAGCCAGTGTTGTCGAGTTGTTTGCAAGCAGGTTGTTGGTCACGCCGATGTCATAACCTTGCGCTTGGCTCAGCGCGATTTTGCCTGTCGAGGTATCAGCAATTGCATTGATGCCGGTTACGCCAGATTGAGCATTGATCGCAGCAGCCAGGCCGCCGACGTCAGTTGCAGTAGCCATGGTAGCGGTTACTGTTACTGGGTTGGCTGAACCGTCAGCTTTTGGTGCACCCTGGATCGTGAACGATTGGCTGCCAGCTGTGAAGTTAGCCAGTGTCGCTGTTGTGGTTGCAGTAGCTGTTACGCCGGTCGAGCCGGATGCAGCATTGATACCTTTAGCGATATCAAAAGCGCTGGCACCCAGAGCAGCTGCGTATGTCGATGTTGTGCCGTTACCTTGAACAGTGAAGGTTTGAGCAGCGGTCGTGTTTTTCTGGATTACGCCAGCGGCTGTACTTGCAGCAGCAGTAGTGCTGGTACCGTTGGATTTAACAGCATTGTTACCGATAGCGGATGCTTGGGTGTTGCCGATCGAGAAGTTGATCGTTTGGTTAGCATTAGCACCAACCTGGAATTGAGCGTTGCTCAGCGAGCCGTCCAGAACGTTTTGGCCGTTGAACTGGGTTGTGTTAGCAACACGGTTCAACTCTTGTTGCAGTTGGCCGACTTCTTCTTGCAGCGAAGCGCGGTCAGATGCGGAGTTGGTGCCGTTGGCAGATTGAACTGCCAGGGTACGCATACGTTGCAGCAGGTCGGTTGCTGTTGCCAGGCCACCCTCAGCTGTTTGCGTCATCGAGATGCCGTCGTTGGCATTACGTGCTGCCTGGTTCAAGCCGTTGATCTGGCTGGTCATACGATCAGAAATTGCCAAGCCTGCAGCATCATCTTTTGCGCTGTTGATGCGCAGACCTGACGACAGGCGTTGCAGCGAAGTAGCGAGGGAAGATTGCGATGCGGTCAGGTTGCGTTGTGAATTCAGCGACGAGATGTTGGTATTAATGACTGCGGCCATGTTAATTCTCCTGTTGTAGTCCGATGGAAGTCCGACTGAAGCACTTCAACGTCTGCCGTGCGATTTATTGCATATGCAGCGTCGTTGTAAGTTTTATCGGACGGTTCCGGGAAAAGTTTAGTGATGGACTGAAACTAATTTTTTCCCGGTCTCGCCCGAACTGCAGCCAGATATGTCCTTTGTCGGTTGCTATCTGGAAAATCTTTAAGAAAATAATGTGAGATTTAAAACAAATAAAAAGCGAATTTACCCTTAACTTTTCCAATTTCCTGTCGTGTGGAGAGTTGGTAAAAGTGACACTATTTAGTTGCCAGGCGCTGTTGGCTGTCGCAAAAAATAAACGAAAAAATTTCAGGGAAAAGGGTAGGGATAACAAAAAGATAGCGGAAAAGCGATGTCGAACCAGGCCTTGAACCAGACTTTTCTGCTGAAATCCCTCATCAAAGGCGGTAATGACAGCCTTTGATTTGGTTTATTGGGCTGGAATGACGCGATTCTTGCCGGCTTTTTTAGCTTCGTAGAGGGCAATATCCGCACGTTTGATCATTGCCGCCTGGTCTTCCTGTTCTTTGCGCAGCGCAACGCCGGCACTGAAAGTCATCAGCAGGCGGGTGTGGTTATGCATAAAAATCTGCTTGGTCAGCTCGCGTTGCAGGCGTGTGATGGTTTGTATGGCTTCATCCAGCGGCGTATCGGGCAGGACGATCAGGAATTCTTCGCCGCCGAAGCGGGCAATGACATCCATGGTGCGCAGGGTATCCTTGATGACGCGTACCAGGTGGATCAACGCTTCATCCCCGGCTATGTGGCCGTACTTGTCGTTGATTTTCTTGAAATCGTCGAGATCCAGCATCGCGATACAGAGTGGCGACGCGCGACGGTCGGCGCGCGCTATTTCGCGTTCCAGTACATCATCCAGGCCGCGCCGATTCAGGCTGCCGGTCAGTTGATCTTCGCGTACCAGTTCGCTCATTTGCTCCAGTTGCTGTTCCAGGTTATGGATGCGTGCTTCCGCATCTTCGACATCCTTGCGGGCCGCGAGCACGATGTCGCGTGAACGCAGTGCTTCCGTCTGTGCAATGCGTGTTTCGCGTTTGACTTCGTCGAGGATTTTGCTGAGTTTATTGATATCCGCCGTTTGCGTGATTTCCTTGGAATACCTGTCAATTTGCTGGTGATAGTTGCCGGTAGTGTTGGCAATGTCTGCAAGGCGATCGATGAATGTGTTGACCATGTTTTTGACGGAAACTTTGGCATCGTTGATGCTGTTTTTCAGCGTGCCCTGTTTATAGATAACTTCTTTCAGGCTGCGCATTACTTCATTGAGCGCAACGTCGTTGATAGGAGCGGAGATCAGATTGCGTACTGCCTCAATTTGTCCGTGCATCCATGAGTCGTGTTCCAGCAGTCCGCCGATGTTTTCCAGTAGCAGTCGGAACAGGCGCAACAGCATTTCGTGTTGCTGCGCCATGTCACCGCTCTTGAGTTCGATCTTGAAGCAGAGTTGCTTGAGTTTGACGGATACTTCATTCAAGCGGGCTTCGGTATCGGCATCCTTGACGGAGCGTCCCAGCGCCTCAGCTTCGGCGGCCAGGTCAGGCGCACCCTGCAAGAGCGATGCGACGGCCAGCGTCAGCGTGCGGGTCAGCAAGTCGCGCAGCAAGGCGGGTTGCGGATCATCCACCAGTGACAAGGATGGTGCACTTTGAGCGACCGGGGCGGCGGTAGCGGTGCTATTGGCTTGTATCGCCAGTTGCGTCTGATAATGCTTGACCAGTTGCGTCAGGCCTTTGCTGAAGTCGGGCCAATACGAAGTGGTGGCTGCCTCTTGTAAAGTCTTGCCGATGATGGCGACACCGTCCGGTGCGCTTGATAGCGACGCAGCAAATTCCGCCAGGATTTCTTCCGGCGTCGGTTGCGCGGCATAGCCTGCAATCTCGTCATAGATCGCACGGTACGCATCGGGAGTCGGGGCTATCCTGCGAACAGCCAGTTGGCGAAAAGCTTCTCGTGCGATTTCAGCAGGGTTTTGTGACGGAGGGTCTCGCTTGTCTTGCATGAATGCACGCGCGTTTCTTTATTGTGGAATGGCTGGATAGCGGCCTATTTCGCAATAATATAACTATGTAGACAAGTTTGATGAGGGGATTAAGCAGGCAAATGATGACCACTTTGTCGCTTTATCCAAAATGCAACAAAAGACAGGGAAGGTGGCGGATTGCGATGCCTTTAAGGCAACATTGCTTAAGGCCGTAAATCAGTCGACCAAATGATTCTTGATGGCGTAATGCGTCAATTCCGCATTGTGCCGAAGTTTCATTTTTTGCAATAAACGTGAGCGATACATGCTGATGGTTTTGACCGACAGCACCAGTTCATTGGCAATGTCGCTGACCGTTTTGCCGGATGCGATCATGGTCAGGGTCTGGTATTCACGATCCGACAGGGTTTCATGCAGGGGCGTTTCGTGGTCGTCGCTGATCTGGTTGGCCAGTTCCTGCGCCAATGCGGCGCTAATGTATTTGCGTCCGGCAGCAACCTGGCGTATCGCATTCACCAGTTCGGCCGGCGCGCTTTGCTTGTTCAGGTAGCCGGAAGCGCCTGCCTTGAGTGAACGTATCGCGTATTGGTCTTCCCGGTGCATGGAAAGCATCAGGACGGCAATTTTCGGGGATTCTTTCTTGACCTGTTTCAATACTTCAATGCCGCTGCGGTCCGGCATCGAGATATCCAGCAACAATACCTGGCAAGCGCCTTCACGGGAGAGCTTGATCGCCTCTATGCCGTTTTCTGCGTGGCCTGCCACAACGATATCTTTCGTGTCAGCCAGGATTTGCTTCAAACCCTCGCGTACGATCGCATGATCGTCGGCAATCAAGACTTTAATTACATTCTTCGTTGTCATTGTTCTTATAGAGTCTGCATAACTGCGCCAGATTCTAGTTGGCTATTTGTCTGGATGTGACAAATTTTGGCGCACCAAGGTTCCTGACCGCCAAATTCTGTCGTTTAATGCCCAATATTATGCGTCTGGATGTTGCCAGACACTGATGTAGTGGGCAAGGGTAGGTTAATAGCAACGACTGTGCCACCTTTGGGGGCAGTACTGACCGACAGGCTGCCGCCCATCGCCACCGAACGTTCGACCATACCGCGGATGCCAAAGGATTTAGGCTTGGCGCGATCAGCCAGTTCGATGCCGCGGCCATTATCGATAATCTCGAGGCGCACGTATTGCGGCGCGTGCATGAGTTGGACTGTGACCAGGCTGGCTTGCGCGTGTTTGGCGATATTCGTCAGTGCTTCCTGGAAGATGCGGAACAGGGCAGTCGCCTGGTCCAGATCCAGATCGATCTCAGTCTGGTTCGTAATGAACTCGCAGGGTATGCCCAACTGCTTTTCAAATTCCTTGCTTTGCCAGTCGATGGCGGCCACCAGGCCAAAATCGAGGATGCCGGGCCGCAGGTCGCCGGCGATGCGATGTACGGTTTCTATGGTGCGATCTACCAGTGATTCGACATAGGCGGCTTTCTCCAGTAACTCCGGCGATTTGCCCGGCAGGCGCCGGGTTAACAGTGCCAGTGCCATTTTGATGGCAGTGAGATTGCCGCCGAGATCGTCGTGTATCTCACGCGCGATGCGAGTGCGTTCTTTTTCCTTGACGGTGTTGACGTGCTCTGACAGCTCGGCGAGTTGTGCCCGTGAACGTATGATTTCTTCCTGTTCCTGTTTGCTGGCAGTGATATTGGTCATGATGCCTTCCCACTGCACGCTGCCATCTTCCAGCGCGCGTGGCGTGGCACGCAGGTTAATCCACTTGATATCTTTCCATTCCTCGACCCAGATGCGGCCTTCCCAGTTCCAGTTAATCATTTGCTCGGTCGAGATACGCATGGTTTCACGATAAGACGCCATGTCCTGATGCAAAATCAAACCGGTGAATAGTGCCGGGGCATCGCAGAGTGCTTCCGAACTGATCCCGAGCAAGGCTTCGCAGCCATCGCTGACATAGGGAAAAGAAAACCGTCCATCCTTGCGCAGGCGGAACTGGTACACCAGGCCAGGGGTGTTTGACACCATCGCACTCAGGCGCGATTCGCTGGCGCGCAACGCCTTATCCGATTTGTCGCGTGAACTGACATCGTTGCCAATCGCGATGATGGACGGTGCCGTATCGGAGGCCAGGTAAAACAATTGGAATTCAATCGGATAGCTGCTGCCATCCTTGCGCGTGTGCTGCGTATTGATTGCGATAGAAGTGTCGCTGCCATCCTGCAAGCCTTGGATGAACCGGGCATAGGCTTCCTTGGTGACATTCTGCGCGAGGCAGGTCGGCGACATGCTGGTTAATTCATCCAGGCTGTACTGCAGGTTTTTGCAGGCAGTCGGATTGACGTATTCGAAGTGCAGGGTGTTGCAGTTTAAAACGTAGATCTCGCTGAACGATCCTTGTAGGATCGTTGGCAGCCATTCGGCATGCATCGTGTTAATGATGTTTCCCTTTTGTTCAATATTGCTTGTTATATGACGGGCGATCATCTCGTCTCCGGCAAGCTATGCGTTATATATGATTGCAGCTGAAAACCGCTGGGGCGACTTTAGCATAAGTTATTTGTTGCGACGGCGATTAGTAGGAGGACCGTATACGATGCTGCTGCGTGTACTTTGATCCTTTCTTATATAAAGATGTATATATGAATACGTTTTAAAATCAGCGCAGGATGCCGCGTCATTAGCGCGTCAGAGTAAGAAAATATGCTTTTGTTGAATAAATTAAATAAAAATCTGCAGACTAGGCTTCCAAAATGAATTCTACTCATGCTATAATTTTTTCTTTGGCGGCTGTAGCTCAGCTGGATAGAGTACTTGGCTACGAACCAAGGGGTCGTGGGTTCGATTCCTGCCAGCCGCACCAGATATAAAGGGTCCATCGCAAGATGGGCCCTTTTTTCTATTAAAGCGCGTGTTTTTTATCGAGTGTTTGTTAGCGCATAACCCTTCTTCCCTCTTCACATTCATTTTTCGTACTTGTCCTCACGCACGCAGTTTGATCGCTACTCCCGCATGCACACCTGAAGTTTTTTGCCTAGATCTTCTAAAAATACCTGTGGTTAACTATTAATTCATCGTCTAATGCGATGGATTAATATTTTTATTGCTATTTACCGATGTTTGATGGGATGGCAATCTCATCTCGCGCTTGATTGAATCGAGTGCGCCGCCGGGGATGCCAAGTCAGGAAATCGGGCGATAAAACTAGGAGACGGCCTGATGAATTCCGCCCTGATGGATACCGCCGATGAGCGTATCCCGCCACCTAAGCTTTTCGTACTTGGCCTGCAGCATGTACTGGTAATGTATGCAGGAGCTATCGCCGTCCCCCTCATCATTGGCGGCGCGCTGCATTTGTCGAAGGAAGACATTGCCTTTCTTATCAGTGCCGACTTGTTTTGCTGCGGGGTAGTGACCATGATTCAGTGCATGGGCATAGGCCATGTAGGCATTCGTCTCCCGGTCATGATGGGTATGTCCTTCACTGCGATCGGACCGATGATTGCGATTGGTAGCAATCCGGACCTTGGTATGCCGGCTATCTTTGGCGCGGTGATTGGTTCTGGTATCTTTACCTATTTCGCTGCGCCTTATATGAGTTCTCTGGTGCGCTGGTTCCCTCCGGTGGTGACTGGCTCGGTCGTGCTGATGATCGGTATTTCACTTATGCGCGTTGGTATTAACTGGGCTGCCGGCGGACAACCGATGATATCCAGCCCGACAGGGCCAATTCCTAATCCGCTGTATGGCATCCCGGTGAATCTGGCTCTGGCCGGTGTTGTGTTGCTGTCCGTGTTGTTGCTGATTGCTTTTGCGAAGGGCTTCCTAGCCAATATTGCAGTGCTACTGTCGATTGTCTTTGGCTTCATTATCGCGGCGCTGCTCGGCAAGGTGGATTTTTCCGGCGTGATGACGGCCTCATGGTTCAGCCTGATTACCCCTTTTCATTTCGGCCTGCCGACCTTCGATCCGCTCTCTATCGTCATGCTCTCTATCGTCATGATCGTCATGATGATCGAATCTACCGGTCTTTTCATCGCCTTGGGTGACATCATCGGACGTCCGATTACGCGCGATATTCTGGCGCGCGGTTTGCGTGCGGACGGTGTAGGTAATATGGTCGGTGGCGTGTTTGGGACATTTTGCTATACCTCATATGCACAAAATATCGGTTTGGTTCAGATGACCGGTGTACGAAGCCGTTGGGTATGTGTCGCTGCTGGTGTCATTCTAGTTGTGCTTGGATGTCTGCCTAAAATGGCTTTCATTGCCGCTTCTATCCCGCAATATGTGCTCGGTGGTGCCGCGGTCGTGATGTTTGGCATGGTGGCCGCGGCTGGTATTAAGATCTTGACGCGTGTTGACTTTGCCGGGAATGCCAAAAATCTCTACATCGTTGCGGTGAGTCTGGTCCTGGGTATCATTCCGCTGGTCGGCGAGCGTTTCTTTTCGCAGTTGCCGGAATTGTTAAGCAAGTTTATGCAGAACGGCATTCTGTTAACCACCTTCACAGCAGTAACCCTGAATATATTGTTTAACTATCGTCATTCCGATGTTGTCGAGAAGCTTGGAGTGGAAGATAGGGTATGAAGACCTGATGATAGGCAACTGCAATAAGCGGGATCGCCCGACGGCAGGAACTTTTCATGGTGAGGCAATATGGACAGCATCAATCTTGAGGTTTTAAAAAGCTGCGCAGAATGGATATCTGTTGGCCGTTCATGCGAACTGATCACCGTCATCAAGACCTGGGGTTCCAGTCCGCGCCCGGAAGGGGCAATGCTGGCGATATGTGAAGACGGCACGGTGATAGGTTCGGTCTCAGGGGGCTGTATTGAGGACGATTTGATTTGTCGCGTGCGCAAGGAGGGGATTACGCGAAGGTGGCCGGAAATCGTGACTTATGGGATTACAGCTGATGAAGCACATCGCTTCGGTTTGCCATGTGGCGGTACTATTCAGCTGGCGATTGAACCTTTGTCACATAACAGTGGTATAGCGGAGCTTTTGAAAAAAATACAGCAAAACGAATTGGTCGCGCGGCGCCTTGATTTGAGTACTGGGGCAGTAAGCCTAGGTCCGGCTAGTCCTGGGATGTGTATGCAAGTGTCTGCAACTGCGATGACCACTATACATGGCCCACGTTGGCGCTTGCTGATAATCGGTGCTGGACAATTGTCGAGTTTCCTGGCGCACATTGCGACTGGCATGGATTACCACGTGACGGTCTGTGATCCGCGTGAAGAATACCGCGAGACCTGGTCCTTGACTGAGGTCGAAGTTGTACATGCAATGCCGGATGACTTTGTTAGCGAACATAAGTTGGATAGCCATAGTGCCGTCATTGCATTGACGCATGATCCGAAGCTGGATGATCTGGCATTGATGGAAGCTTTGCGCTCGGATGCTTTTTACGTTGGTGCGATTGGTTCACGTGGCAACAATGCGAAACGACGCGAACGGCTCAAATTGTTTGATGTGAGTGATGTCCAGTTGGGTAAGCTGCATGGTCCGATCGGAATGTATATCGGTAGTAAAACACCAGCTGAAATTGCGATTTCTATTCTAGCGGAAATGACTGCAGTAAAAAATGGGATTCCGCTATTGGATGAGGCACGTATTGAGTATGCAAAACGTGCGCGGCATCAACCGCAAGCAGAAAGTTTGTGCGGAAGTTCATCATGAAAAAGCGCTTGGTAATAGCAATTACTGGTGCCAGCGGCGCAATATATGGCATAAGGATGTTAGAGCTGCTGTCACAAGTCGATGATTGGGAAAGCCATCTGGTGATCTCTTCATCCGGTTTAATGACAGCGACGCATGAATTGGAGTTGGATAGGGCGCAAATAGAAGGCCTGGCGGACGTGGTACACAATGTGCGTGACATCGGGGCGTCAATTGCAAGTGGCTCTTTTCAATGCAATGGCATGGTAATTGCGCCTTGTTCCATGCGTACGCTTGCTGCAGTTGCACATGGCTTGTCCGATAACCTGATAACCCGCGCTGCAGATGTCATGTTGAAGGAGCGACGGCGTTTGGTGTTAGTAGCGCGAGAGACGCCGCTTAATCTTGCGCATTTAAGAAATATGGTTGCGGTCACTGAGTTGGGTGCAATTGTTGCACCACCGGTGCCAGCTTTTTACAACCAACCAAGCGCAATTGACGATATTGTCAATCACACGGTTGGTCGTATCCTGGATCTTTTTGAAGTTGAACATAGCGGCTTGTTGCAACGCTGGGAAGGACTTCGAAGAAGTGGCGATATGTAGCTGATCGTAGTTTGGAGATTGGCTTGAAATATGTTTGTTCTTGACATGCACGTGAATAGAAAATATAAATAGCCGCATGAGTGGGTAGAAGCGATCAGCTATACATCCTGAGGTGCAATGCCGGGGGATAGAGGCGGGAGATTGCTCACTGTGTACAAGTTGCCCCGGATATATCGGGCGACTTAACAGTGATGTGAGTTCTCTTTACCGGAGCTGTGATGCCTAACTCATTCTTCATCTTCATTAAGTCGTCGATCTTGTTTCTGGTCGGACTAGGTTTTCTCTTTTTCCTTGTCGTGGCACTGCGGATGTTTGTATCTTCCGCTGATGAGGCTGCGCTGTCCCTATACCTTGGTGCCGCTGCCCTTGGCTTCCTCTCGCTTCTTATCTTAATAAGCGCGCTAATAACTGGGTACACCTTACCTGGATATCAAGAGCAGGACAGCAGTCAGGACGCAGAGCAGCCTGGTCACGATTCTATTTCCAATGAACAGCAAGCATTCGATGCTTTTTTGCGCTGCCGTGTTATGTGCGCCTATCAGACCCTTCCCACTATATCGGAGCCGATATGAATGAAGCAGCCCTTATGAATCAGCATGCAGAGATAGGCGCGCAACAGGTGCCGGTCACTATCTTGACCGGTTTCCTCGGGGCGGGTAAGACGACGCTGCTCAATTACATCCTTACCGAAAAGCATGGACATCGGATTGCAGTGATCGAAAATGAGTTTGGAGAAGTCGACGTAGATTCCGATCTGGTCATGACTTCGGATGAAGAGATTTTTCAAATGACGAATGGCTGCATCTGTTGCGTCATAGATGTGCGTACCGATCTGGTACGCATTCTGCAGCAGTTGCTGGCGCGTAGCGAGCAGTTCGATCATATCCTGGTTGAGACCAGCGGCCTGGCTGATCCGACCCCGGTCGCGGCAACCTTCTTTATGGATAATGAGGTCGCGCGTCAGGTGAACTTGGACGGAATCGTGACTTTAGTGGATGCCATGCACATCAATGATCATCTCGATGATCCGCAATTGCAGGGCAGCGATAATCAGGCGTTGGATCAGATCGTCGCGGCTGATCGTATCATTATCAATAAAACGGATTTAGTCGATGCCAAGGCCATTAATGCACTTCGTATGCGCATGCGTAGCCTGAATGCCGGTGCACAGATATTGAGTTCGAGTCATGCTCAAGTTGATCTCAGCAAGATCCTCGGCATAGGCGGCTTCTCCACTTCATCGGTGATGGCGGCTGATCCGGATTTTCTCGATGTGCATTTGCATGGCCACGATCATGTTTGTGACGATGCATGTGAACATCATAAGCATAGCCATGAACAGTTGGAAAGCGCGGTGCCAGGTCATTTGCACGACCCGTCGGTCACTTCCGTTTCATTTGTCTTCGATATCCCTTTTGACAAACAAGCGCTGAATGAACATTTGTCGCAACTGCTGGCAGTCCACGGCGACGATATCTTCCGCTTGAAAGGGATTCTTTCCATTGCTGACGATGACAGGCGCCATGTATTGCAGGCAGTGCATCGCATCATGGAATTACGCCCTGCCGATGCATGGGAAGAGACAAAACCAAGCAGTAAATTCGTATTCATTGGCCGCAAGTTGGATCGTTCCGCTTTGGAGACCGGACTTCTTGCCTGCCTGGAGAAGTAGAGAGCAAGGAAGAGCTAAATACACTGCCAGATTCAGAACTTACGTAGATAGGTGAAGAAACGATGCTGTGAAGGAGGAGAAGATGAGCGAGCAAGCCAATATACCGCGGCTGAGGTTGCGGGGAATTTGCAAGGTTTATTCATCGGTGGTTGCCAACGATGGCATTGATTTGACTGTCATGCCGGGAGAGATTCACGCGATACTCGGAGAGAACGGCGCCGGTAAGTCCACGCTGATGAAGATCATTTATGGCGTGACGCATCAAACTGCGGGTGACATGATTTGGGAGGGTAGGCCCGTCCGGGTAGAAAGTCCGGCGCATGCGCGCCAGCTCGGAATTGGCATGGTGTTCCAGCATTTTTCACTGTTTGACACACTCAGTGTGGTGGAAAATGTCGCCTTGTCCATGCCCGGTAAGCCAGACCTGCAGTATCTGGCGCGTCGCATCGAAAAAATATCCGAGCGCTATGGCCTGGTGGTCGACCCCATGCGGCAGACACATGGCTTGTCGGTGGGGGAACGGCAACGGGTGGAGATTATCCGCTGTCTTTTGCAAAATCCCAGCTTGCTGATCATGGATGAGCCGACCTCTGTGCTTACTCCACAGGCAGTACAGAAGTTGTTTGATACCTTGCGGCAGTTGGCGAGTGACGGCTGCAGCATTTTATATATCAGCCACAAACTGGATGAGATCCAGGAACTTTGCCACGCGGCTACCGTGTTGCGGGCCGGCAAAGTCAGCGGTACCTGCATACCGCAGCAAGAAACGCCACAGTCGATGGCGCGCTTGATGATAGGCAAGGACCTGCCGGTATGCCAACGTAGTACTACTAATGTAGATGGTGAACTGCGCCTGAGGGTCGAGCAGCTGTCACAAGTATCGGATGATCCTTTTGGTGTCGACCTGAAGAATATTCAGTTGGAAGTCAAAGCTGGGGAGATTGTCGGTATCGCGGGCGTCTCAGGTAACGGCCAACAAGAGCTGCTGTATGCACTCTCAGGCGAGATGCCACTGTCGCAAGCGGCGCAAATAGAAGTGTGCGGTGTCGCTGCGGGCCGTATGAGCCCGGGTCAACGCCGTACACTTGGCTTGTGCTTCGTACCCGAAGAGCGTCTTGGTCGTGGCGCGGTGCCACGCATGTCGCTGGCGCAGAACGCCCTGTTGACTGCATATGGCAGCAGCATGTTGCGCAATGGCTTGATTCGCTTCGACGTGGTGCGCGATTTTGCTGAACGCTGTATCGCACGCTTCAATGTCAAATGCGGTGGCCCTGGCGCACAAGCCCGTTCCTTATCCGGCGGTAATCTGCAAAAGTTCATTGTTGGCCGCGAAATCATGCAAGAACCAAAACTGTTGATCATTGCCCAGCCGACCTGGGGAGTCGATGTCGGTGCCGCAGCGTTCATACGACAAGCCTTGCTTGATCTGCGCGATGCGGGTACTGCGGTATTGGTGATTTCCGAAGAGCTGAGCGAATTGTTTGAAATTAGTGATCGCATTGCGGTCATTGCGGGCGGGCAATTGTCCCCCGCCATGCCAAGCCGAGACACCAATGTCGAGGAAATTGGAATGCTCATGGGCGGCCGATGGAATAGTACGGAGGCTGTCACTCCTACCGAGCAAAGCCTGAACACCACGGAGATTCGTTATGCTATTTAGACTCGAGGCACGTCCGGAGGCGTCACGACGCATGCGCTACCTTTCGCCGATATTTGCCATTGCGCTGACGTTGGTAGGAAGTTTCATTTTGTTTTTTGCGCTCGGCAAAGATCCGGTCGAAAGCTTCAAAATCTTCTTCTTTAATCCGGTACGTGATTTGTATGGCGTGTCTGAATTATTGTTGAAAGCGACACCCTTGATGCTGGTTGCGGTTGGCCTTGCGGTTGGATATCGCGCAAATGTCTGGAATATCGGCGCAGAAGGGCAATTCATCCTGGGTGCGATTGCAGCGACCGGCGTTGCACTGTACTTCCAGCACAGTACCAGCATGTGGGTATTGCCAATGATGCTTGTGGCCGGAGCTGTCGGCGGCGGTTTGTGGGCAGCTGTTCCTGCATTCCTGCGTAGCCGTTTCCATGCGAATGAAATCCTGGTCACATTGATGATGGTGTATATCGCCCAATTCTTTGCTTCATGGTTGATACACGATCCCTGGAAAGATCCGCAAGGCTTTAATTTTCCGCAGACCAGAATATTTGCTGATTCGGCCTTACTGCCATTGCTCATCGAAGGCAGCCGTTTAAACCTGGCATTCCTGTTTGCTTTGGCTACGCTAGGAGTGGCTTATATCTTCCTTGAGCGTAGCTTCTGGGGTTATCAGATGCAGGTCTCCGGGCAAGCCGAATCGGCTGCGCGCTATGCAGGCTATTCGGCGTCGCGCACCATTTGGATCGGTTTATTGGCAGGTGGCGCGATGGCCGGTGTGGCGGGGATGGTCGAAGTAGCAGGTCCGATGGGGCAGCTGACTGAATCCATTTCCAGCGGCTACGGTTTTGCCGCAATCATCGTCGCGTTTGTCGGACGCCTCCATCCGGTCGGGATTTTCTTTGCCAGTTTATTGATGGCACTGCTGTATTTGGGGGGTGAACAAGCACAGCAATTCGTGAACCTGCCATCTTCTATCTCTAAAGTATTTCAGGGCATGTTGCTGTTTTTCTTGCTTGCCTCGGATTTGTTTATCGCTTACAGATTTCGCTTTGATGGCGCAATTAACTGGAGGAATTGGTTATGGAAAACTACCTGATTACTTCTATTATTGCTGCCACTCTCGCGGCTGGTACGCCTTTGATTATCGTGGCAATGGGAGAGTTGGTTACCGAAAAGGCGGGGGTATTGAACCTGGGTGCTGAGGGCATGATGTCGGTCGGTGCGGTGGTTGGATTCTTGCTGGGATTTTCCGGTATTAATCCTTTGCTTGCCGTTTTGGCTGGTATGGCCGCTGGTTGTGCAATGTCGCTGGTATTTGGTTTCTTGACATTGACCATGCTGGCGAACCAGGTTGCTTCCGGTCTGGCATTAGCCATCTTTGGCATTGGATTGTCGGCATTTATCGGTAAATCGTATGAGGCGGCACCGGCACCCGCTGTCTTGCCTACTCCTGTACCGATACTGGCTGATATTCCGTTCATCGGTCCTGCATTTTTCAATCATCAATCGCTGGTATATGCGTCTTGGTTACTGGTAGTCGGAGTGATCTGGTTTTTGTATCGCAGTCGTTGGGGCTTGGTGTTACGTGCGGTGGGGGAGTCACCTTCGGCCGCACATGCAGTCGGTTATCGCGTGATTTTCCTGCGTTACCTGGCAGTTGCCTTCGGCGGTGCGATGGCAGGAGCGGGCGGTGCTTTTCTCTCGGTATATTACACGCCACTCTGGAGTGAAGGCATGGTAGCCGGGCGCGGCTGGATCGCCCTGGTCCTGGTGGTATTTGCCACCTGGCGTCCCTTACGCGTGGTATTTGGCGCCTACTTATTTGGCGGTGTGATGATCTTGCAGCTATTTGTCCAGGGGGCCGGCTTGAAGCTTGACGTACCTTCGCAATTGCTGTCATCGCTGCCTTACCTGGCAACCATCGTGGTACTGGTGCTCATCTCGCGCAATGTAAGCATGATACGCCTCAACGCACCTTTTTCGCTGGGCCAGCCATTCCGTCCGGACGCATGAAGAGAAGTTTTTGACACTTGTTTATCTATAAAAAAGAGGAGACCTAAAATGTCATACGATTTTCGTCATATACATCGTTCCGTCGTCGGCCTGACTGTGGGCCTGGGCTTTGCTGTTTCGGTGCAGGCGGCAGAACCGCTGAAAACTTGCTTTTTATACGCAACGCCGATAGGCGAGAGCGGCTGGGCATATCAGCATGAATTGGGACGTAAAGAATTGGTTGCCGCGATGGGCGACAAAATTACCACTAAGTATGTGGACAATATACACGGTGGACCTGATGCTGAACGTGTGATCAGGAATTTTGTGCAAGAGGGCTGCAAACTTATTTTTACACCATCGTTCGGGTTCATGGAGCCGACCATCAAGGTGGCGCGGCAGGCTCCTAATGTGATTTTTATGCAGGGTACTGGCTACAAGACAGCACCCAACGTTGGAACTTATAACGCACGTTATTACGAAGGTCGTTATCTGGAAGGTGTGTTGGCAGGCAAGATGAGCAAGAAAGGGGTGGTTGGTTATGTCGGTGCTTTCCCCATCCCGGAAGTGTTACAGGGAATAAATGCCTTCACGCTGGGGCTGCGTAGCGTCAACCCGCAGGCGCAGGTAAAACTGATTTGGGTCAATTCCTGGTATGACCCAGGTAAGGAACGCGATGCGGCGAACACTTTGATCAAGCTGGGTGCCGACATTCTCGCCTACGCTCCATCCGGTATCTCGATAGTTACGATGGCAGAGGCACAGGGCGTGTACACGCTGGGTTATTACTCGGATATGTCTAAATTTGGTCCAAAAACCAATTTGACTTCATTGGTTCATACCTGGGGTACTTATTACATCAAAGAGGTGGAGGAGGTACTGGCCGGTCGCTGGAAGTCGAAGAAGGTGCTTGGCGGCTTGCGTGAAGGCATGATCAAGATGGCACCACTGAATAGCGCAGTGCCAGCTGATGCGCGCGAAAAAATGGCGACCGATGAACGCGCCATCATCGATGGGAAATTACATCCGTTCGCCGGCCCGATCTACGATCAGGATGGCAAGGAGCGTGTGGCCGCCGGCAAGATCATGACTGATGATGAAATAAATAATATGAATTTCTTGGTAAAAGGCGTGGATGGTTCGATGCCACAAAAATAAGCTACCGCAAGTGCCAGGAAATTTTGGTCTTTGAACCAGCCCTTGTTTATGCGAATGTGCTCACGTTGTCGCTTGCCTTCGCTGATTCAAGAGTATTAAAGAAGGTATCAAGCAAATGACAAACAATGTACTCATCAAAAATGCGCATGCCATCCTCACTGGCAAGTCGGGCACGGATGCGCGTAGCAAGGCCAGCGATATACGTATCAAACAAGGTGTCATCACTGAAATGGGTAATGGCCTGACGCAGCAGGATGGCGAGCGGGTATTGGATGCACGTGATTGCGTGATTTATCCGGGCTGGGTCAATACGCATCATCATTTGTTTCAATCGCTGCTGAAAGGCGTACCGAGTGGTATCAACCAGACGCTGAGTCCGTGGCTGCAATCGGTACCTTATCTGTATCGTCATTCCTTCAATGAAGAGCGCCTGCGCCTGGCAGCGCGCATAGGGATGATAGAGCTGATGCTGTCGGGTTGTACCACCATCGCCGACCATCATTACATTTACACACCAGGCATGGCCTACGATCCATCCGCAGTTTTATTCGATGAAGCAGAAGCTTTAGGCGTGCGCTTTATGTTGTTGCGCGGTGGCGCGACAGTCACGCGCAAGCTGGAAACGAATGCCAGCAATCAGGCGCAGCCTGAGACCTTGGACGGTATGCTGGCTGATGTAGAAAGAACTGCTGCACGCTTCCATCAAAACGGACCACGACCACGTACCCGCGTGGCGATGGCGCCGACCACTGCGACCGTCTCCGTGCGACCCGAAGACTTGAAGTACATCGCCCGCATCGCACGTGGCATGGGTATACCTATGCACACCCATATGTCGGAATCAGTTTCGTATATGGAGTATTGCCGCGAGAAGTTTGGCTGCTTGCCGATAGAGTTCCTGGCTGAACATGAATGGATAGGTCCGGATGTGTCGCTGGCACACCTGACACATCTGACCGATACCGAGATGCAGATCCTGGGAAAATCCGGCACTGGCATGGCGCATTGTCCGCAGAGTAATGCACGTCTGGCGGATGGCATTGCGAACGCGCCCATGTTGGAAAAACTGGGCGCGATGGTGACGCTGGGTGTGGATGGCGCGGCATCGAATGAAGCCGCGGACATGCTTAGCGAAGTGCATTTTTGCTGGCTGGTGCACAGGGCCAAAGCAGGCGCTGCGACCCGACCACGTCCTGAAGGCGAGGGCGAGGCCGGAGCGGATAGCGCCACCGCCGAGCAAGTCATACATTGGGCCACGGCGAATGGTGCAAAGATGCTGGGCTTCGAAGGCGTGGGCACATTGGAAGTCGGACAGGCGGCGGATCTCGCCGTGTACGACCTCGATGCGCCGCGCTATTTCGGCTTGCATGATATGGCGATAGGTCCGGTCGCCAGCGGTGGCCGGCCACGTTTGAAATGGTTGCTGGTCGATGGTGCGATAGTGGTTGAGGATGATGCGATCCCCGGACTCGATATGGCAGCCTTGCGTGCCGAGGCGCGTGCTGATGTTTTACGTTTGATCAGTGATGTCTGAGAGGTCTGAACGGTTTGTGATTTATCTGCAGACAAAAATGATCTAGCAGCATTACCGATATATCAAACGGTTTTTCCATTTCGCCTTGACATGCCAAGTTGGCGAAATGTATAAAGAAGTAGTAAGTGGGTATAAGCGTTCAATTGAACATCCGGCGGTGCAAGGCCGCAATGGTTCGATAGGAGATTGCTCACTGGCGGAGTACTCGTCAGTGGGTTTTTTCTTATGCAGTTCGCCTCCTGACAGTCCTCCAGAAAGCAGAGCGTAAATCTCGATATGAGACTTGCGTAATCCTAACCTGATGTACTGTGAGGAGATCCACATGATAATCGACACCAGTTGTTATCCCACTAATCTCGTCGATCTTGCCTGGCGCCATGACGGTGAACCTTTCACTGGCGAACGGCTGATCAAAATGATGGACGGCCCTTTTACGATCAACGGCAAACCGCGCCGTATTGATAAGGCCTTCATACAACCACCGCAAGGCAACACGATTTACACCTGGACCGACGGCGACCTGAACGGTCGTGAATCCATCGACGCCTACATGGCTTACACCGTCGAGATGGTAAAGAAATATCCGGATCGCCTGATCGGCTGCTTCGTCTACAACCCGCGTTGCGGCGTTGAAAACGGGGTGGAAGCCATCGAGTATTACGCGAAAGAACTGGGCTTCAAAATGGTTCAGTTCCAGGCCAATATGCACGCCTACCGCCCAGACCGTGCGCTCGACTGGCTGCGCCCTGCGTTGAAAAAATGTGCAGAGCTCGGCCTGTTGGTCAAACTGCATACCGGCGATGGTCCATACAGCATCCCGACCGAGTGGGTGCCGATGATCAAGGAATTCCCAACCGTGAATTTCATCATGGCGCACTTTGGTGTGCAGACCGGCGGTGTCTACTGCTTTGAGCCATTCCAGATGGCGATGGACCTGCCTAACGTGTATTGCGAATCCGGCTGGTGCCTGCAGTCGCGCATCGTGGAATTCACCAAGGTACTGCCCAAGCACAAGGTCTTGTTCGGTTCGGATACACCACCGAATGAACCTGGCATGTGGCTGCGTTTGCTGGAAGTGCTGTGCTTCGAGCCACCGCAAGGTTTGAATCTGGATGAGGACACGTTGGAGGACTATCTGGGCAATAACGTGGCCCGCATGATAGGCCTCGAAACCACGCCGCCACCACGCAATCTCGAAGAGGCGCAACTGCGCCTGGCAGGCAGCAAGTAAAAGCAAGCAGGCATCGTGTGCACCTAATACTTGCGCGTTCCCCACACTTAATTCTGGAGTCTACAAATGATTATCGATACTCATCTGCACCCAACCAATCTGGTGGATGAAGCATGGCGTCATACCGGCGAGCCATTCAATGGCGAACGTATGCTGAAAATGATGGATGGCCCTTACATGATTAACGGCAAACCACGCCGCATCGACATGGGCTTCATCCAGCCACCACCTGGGAATACCGGCTACCGTGATGGCAACCGTCGTGGTCGTGACGGCATACGCGACTACATGGCCTACATCGCCGAGTTGTGCCAAAAATATCCTGACCGTTTCATTGGCAACTTCACCTTCAATCCGCGCTGGGGGCCCGAAGAAGGCGCGCTGGAGCTGGAATTCCACGTCAAGGAATACGGCTTCAAGATGCTCAAGCTGCACGCCAATATGCACGGCTATCGTCCGGATCGTGCGCTGGACTGGCTGCGTCCTGCGATGAAGATGTGCGCGAAGTACAACATCGTTGTGCTGATCCACACCGGCGACGGTCCTTACACCATCCCGACGCAGTTCTATCCGATCATCCGCGAGTTCCCTATGGTGAATTTCATCATCGGTCACTTCGGTATCCAGACCGGTGGTAACTATTCGTTCGAAGCATTCTGGATGGCGATGGATACGCCTAACGTGGTCTGCGAATCGGGTTGGTGCTTCCAGTCACGTATCGTGGAGTTTGCCAAGCAGCTGCCGCGCAACAAGATCGTCTTCGGTACTGATACGCCACCGAACGAGCCAGGCATGTGGCTGCGTGAGCTGGAAGTGCTGTGTTCACCTGCGCCGCAAGGCATGGGCCTGGACGAAGATGGTCTGGAAGACTATATGGGCAACAACATCGCACGCCTGATCGGCCTCAAGACGACGCCGCCGCCGCGCACGATGGAAGAAGCGCAAGCCCGCCTGACCGATACCTATGCCGGCGTGAAGTAAGTCGATATAGCGTATATGCGAAGCAAAAAGCTGGTGGACATAGCATGCTGTCCACCAGCTTTATGTGCTGATGAGCCAACTGTAAAAGAGGACACGGCATGACACAAAAACACATCCCTGATTTTTCCAGGAATCAGGATTTCCGCACCTTCCTGCGCGACTATCTGCAAGCCTATCCGAATGATGTAGTGACCATCAAGGAAGAGGTCAGTGCGGATCAGGACCCGACTTCCATCGTGTGGGAATTGGCGCGGCAGGGTAAGCATCCACTGCTGGTATTTGACCAGGTGCGCGACCTGGGAGCGAGGCTGGTGACGAATATGTTCGCTTCACGTGAGCGCGTAGCACGCATGCTGGGCGTGGAAGTGCAACATCTGCATGAAGAATACCAGGCACGTGCACGGCGTCTGGTGGCACCGAATGTTGTTACGACCGGGCCGATCATGGATGCGGTACAGCACAGCAATTTCGATCTCCATACGCTGCCCATCATCAAGCACTTTGCTACTGATAAGGGGCCATACATTACGAATGCGGTGATCGTGGCCGAGCATCCGGATACCGGTGTCGGCAATATGAGCTATCACCGTTCCACCTTGCATTCAGCTACCGAGATTGCGACCAGCTTGCATTCACGCGGACATTTGTGGCGTTTGCTGCAAATTGCGATAGAACGTAAACAGCCGTTACGGATTGCGATGGTGATAGGGGCACATCCCTTGTTCATGCTGGCAGGCGCTGCGCGGTTGCCGTTTGGTGTGGACGAGCGTCACGTAGCTGGTGGCTTGTTTGGCGCACCGCTGGATGTGGTGCGCACGCCCAAGTACGGGATAGCGGTACCGGCCTCGGCGGAGATCGTGCTGGAAGGTGTAATCGATCCGGAAGCACGTGTCGATGAAGGACCGTTTGGTGAATTCACCGGTTACTCGTCGGACAGATCGACCAATAATCTCTTCAAGGTAGAAACGGTATTGCGCCGACACGATGCCATCCTGGTGGATGTGGTCGGTGGCAATTCGGCCGAGCATTTGAACCTGGGTCGCATACCGCGTGAATCAGAGATGGTGGAGAAACTGCGCGAGCGTTTCCCTAGCGTCACCGCCGTACACTATCCGAGTTCCGGTACGCACTTCCATGCTTACGTCGCACTCAAGCAAATGCGCCAGGGCGAGGCACGCCAGGTAATGCTGGGTCTGCTGGGCTGGGACCCGTATCTAAAAACCGTGGTGGCGGTGGATGAAGATGTCGACATTACACGGGATGAAGAAGTGCTGTGGGCGATCGCGACACATCTGCAGCCGCATCAGGATGTGGTGATAGTCGATGGCTTGCCGGGTAGCGCGCTTGATCCTTCTGCTTCCGGTGTCGGCACTACTTCGCGCATGGGACTGGACGCGACGCGTGGGCCGAAGTTTGACGGCATACGTGCGGAGATCTCACCTGATTCGATTGCGCGGGCGCAGCAGATATTGGCGCAACTCTAAGCGCAACATTAAGAAGGTATAAAAAAGGCCGGACCAGCATTGCTAGTCCGGCCTTTTTGCTGCGCCAGGTTTAGGTTTGTTGTTCCAGCACTTTCTGTTCGGCTTGTTCCGATGCCTGCTGTTCTGCTTTTTGCTTCAACGCCTGCAGCACTTGTTCCGGCTTGATCGGATAGTGATGGAAGCGCACACCGATGGCGTCATACACCGCGTTAGCAATCGCCGGGCCTATTGCCACGATAGGGTCTTCACCCACACCTTTGGCGCCGAAGGGGCCGCCCGGATCCGGTGCGCTTTCGAGGATAAGGGTGTGGATAGGCGGCATATCCATCGATAGCGGCATTTTGTAATCGACGAAGTTGGCGTTCAATGAACGTCCGGTCTGCATATCGATCTGGTAGTCCTCATACAGCGTATGTCCTATGCCTTGCTGTATGCCACCTTCGATCTGGCCGGCTGCGCCGACCGGGTGGATGATCTTGCCGATTTCATGCACCGGGACGACTTGCGCTACGGTGATATAGCCGGTTTCGATATCCACGTTCACTTCGACGAAGTGCGCAGCGAATGAGTACGACTTGGTCGGATGATAGGTGGCGCTGCCTACCAGCTGCGCTGCCGGTATCCCTTTCTTGGCACTGACGGCTTCGCGCACGCTGATGCCTGCTGCGTCGCTGCCGCGGATAGTGATGTATCCCTGGTCAACCACCAGATTGTCAGCAGCTGTTTCCAGCTGTTTGGCGGCACGCTCCAGCAGTTGGGTTTTGACATTGGCAGCTGCCATTTGCGCTGCACGCCCACCCATGAAGGTGGTGTGGCTGGCGAACGCACCTATGTCCCATGGCACGACGTCGGTATCACCATGCACGACCGAGACTGCGTCGAAGTTTACGCCTAGCTCAGCTGCGACTATCTGCGCCAGTGCGGTATGTGCACCGGTACCTAGGCCGGCAGTACCGGTCAGCAAGACCACCGAACCGTCTTCATTCATTTTGACGATGGCATTGCCTTGCTCTTTGATGCCGGGGTAGGCGCTGCTGCCATGCATCTCGCAACCTATACCCCAGCCATTGCGCATGTGGCCGTTCAGGTCACGCTTGCGTTTGCGCAGCGTGTCCCAGCCGGTCACTTCGCGACCTTTTTTAATGCAATCCTCGAGGCCATGACCGATGAGAGGGTGGTTGGACGGTGCAATGTCGCCTTCACGCACTGCGTTCTTCAGCTTGAGTTCCAGCGGATCCATGCCCAGGCGTTCTGCTGCTTCATCCATCTGGATGTCGAGTGCGTAATAGGTTTGCACCACGCCATAACCACGGAAGGCACCGGCGATCGGGCTGTTGGTGTAGACGCAGCGTCCTTCCAGATGGATGTTCTCGCAACGATACAGTGATAGCAGTGCCGAGGTGCCGACGATGGTGACACCGGGGCCGTGCGAACCATACGCGCCGGAGTTGAAGACGACGCGTGCCTGTCGCGCGGTGATGGTGCCGTCTTTTTTAAAGCCTTGCTTGAGCCATACCTTGGCCGGATGGCGCGTGCGGCCGCCGAGGAAGGTTTCTTCGCGGCTGTATTCCATGCGTACCGGCCGGCGTGTTTCCTTGGCCAGCAATGCGCAGAGGAATTCATGTTGGAACAAATCCTGTTTCGCACCAAAGCCGCCGCCCATGTGATCGACCAACACGCGTACCTTATGCAAAGGCAGGCCCATTACTTCGGCCATGATACCGCGCACCATGAAAGCAGTCTGGGTCGATATCCAGACCGTCAGGTTGCCATTGCCATCCCATTGGCAGGTGCAGACATTCGGTTCCATGTACGCTGGAGTAGGGCGACCACCTTCGTATTCTCCTTCGAGGATGATGTCTGCTGCGGCGAAGCCTGTTTCTATATCGCCGCGCGTGAATTGCACAGGATCGAGTACCAGGTTGCCACCGGGCTGGCGCTCATGGATCAACGGTGCATCCGGACCTTGTGCATCTTCGACCGTGAATACTGCAGGCAGCTCTTCGTATTCCACTTCGATCAGTGCGACCGCTTTTTCTGCAATTTCTTCGCTGATAGCCGCAACCGCAGCGACGCCTTCGCCCCAATAACGCACCTTGTCATCGAGTATGTACTGGTCGCAGGTGACGGAAGCCGAGCGTGGATGTGGCGAACCTGCATGCAGGATGCGGGGCACGTTTTCGTGCGTCATGATGACCTTGACACCGGCCAGTTGCATGGCCTTGCTGGTGTCTATACGTTTGATCTTCGCGTGCGCGATGTTACAACGTTTCATTTTGCCGTACAACAGTCCGGGCATGCCCATGTCGGCGACGTATTTGGCATTGCCTGTTACTTTCGCCAGCAAGTCCGTGCGTTTGACGCTCTGGCCTATGATGAGGTCGCTCATGGTGTCTCCATCTTTTGATTTTGCTGAGCTGCTGTCAGCTTGATTGCTTCGATGATTTTGGTATAGCCGGTGCAACGGCAGATGTTCCCGGCGATCGCGAATTTGATTTCGTCTTCGGTCGGCGTCGGGTTTTCATCGAGCAGGGCTTTCGCCATGACGATGATGCCGGGCGTACAGAAGCCGCACTGGGCAGCGCCGCAGCGCATGAAGTTATCTTGCAGCGGGTGCACTTCATCGTAGGAAGTCTGTATGCCTTCTATGGTCTGGATGTGGCGATTGCGTACTTCCACTGCCAGCACCAGACAGGAATTGACCGGCTTGCCATCGAGGATGACGGTGCAAGAGCCGCATTCACCGACATCGCAACCTTTCTTGGTACCGGTCAGTGCACCTTCAGTACGCAATGCGTCCAGCAGTGTGCGGTTGGGTTCGACTGCCAGTTCGCAGGCTTCGTCATTGATGGTGACGGGAATGATGTGTTTCATGCTGCCTCCTTGAGTGCTTGTTCTATCGCCCTGCGCGTGAGTACCTTCACCATTTGTCGGCGGTAGTCAGCACTGCCGCGGATATTGCTGATAGGGCGTGACTGATGCATAGCCGCTTCTGCTGCCGCGGCTATCAGCTCTGCATTAAGACGTTGGCCACGCAACAGGGCTTCCGCATCGTTGGCACGCAGAGGTGCTGCGGAAACGGCTGCCAGCACGATGCGTATGTCTTTGCAGGTTTTGCCGTCCATCGTCAGGCTGACGGCGACGCCGACAGTGGCGAGTTCCATCGCGATGCGGCGGCCGTGCTTGATGTAGACCTTGCCGGTGTGTGGTGCTGGCGGCGGGATCACGAGGTGGGTGACGATTTCATCGCTGGCCAGCGCGGTCTGGCCGGGGCCGGTGACGAAGCCATCGAGTGGCACCTGACGATAACCGGCCGGGCCGTAGATCTGTACGCTGGCGCCGTCGGCGATCAAGGGCGCGAGTGTGTCGGCCGAGGGCGAGGCGCGGCAGACGTTGCCGACCACCGTCGCGCGGTTGCGTACCTGTATCGACGCGAAGTCGGTCACGGCACGGCATAAGCTGGCGTAGTGCTGTTTCACGATGGCGGATGTTTCTACCGTGCGGGTAGTGGTCAGTGCGCCTATGCGCAAACCGGTTTGCTCGTCGTAATCAAGGCCGCTCATGCCGGGGATTTTTTTGATGTTGATGACGTGGTCGGGCTGACGCACATGTTCCTTTATCTGCACCAGCAGGTCTGTGCCACCTGCGAGCAAAGTACCCTTGCAACTCTGCAGCAGCGTGACCGCATCATCCAGCGTGGTCGGTTCGAAATACGCAAAATCTCTCATCGGTCTTCCTTAACGAGTCATGAGTTTCTCACCATGCATGCCCATACTGTCGCAACGATGTCGCGAGGCAGGCTGTGAGTACGTTCGCTTGTCCCGGGAAGGGGGCGCTCAGGTGTGCGGTGTATGCCTTACGCAACCAGAAGCGCATCTTCCCGGACGAATGAATCATCATTGTTTGCAACGTATCAGTAAATACATATAATCAAATTTATTAATCGTGTAAGGCTATTAATACTATGAGCAATAACAGCGTTTCCTTGCGCCAGTTACGCGCATTTATTGCAGTCGCTAGCGAGCAAAGTTTTACCCGTGCGGCTGATAAACTGGATTTGTCCCAGTCTTCCGTCAGCACGCTGGTGCATGAGCTGGAAGCCAACCTCGGCTTGCGCTTGTTTGATCGCCATACCCGGCAATTGCACATTACACAGGCGGGTGCCGAGCTTTTACCCATGATGAAAAAAGCGGTATCGGATATCGATAGCGTGATCCTGAGTTCGAGCGAACTAAAGACACTGGGACGAGGGCGAGTTTCCATCGCAGCTTCGTCGGTGCAGGCGGCGCTGGTTTTGCCGTATTACATCAAACAATTCGCACTGGATTACCCGGACGTCAAAGTAGAGTTGCACGACGTGGCCGAGCATCAAGTGACCAAGATGGTGTCTTCGGGCGAAGTCGATTTCGGTATCGGTACTGAATCCGTGAATCGTCCTGACCTGACGGCCTACCTGTTGTCGACTGATGCGTTTGTGGTGGTGATGCGCGCAGATCACGCGCTTGTGCATAAACGTGTATTGCGTTGGCGCGATCTGACCGATGTTCCTGTGATAGGGCCGCATGTCGGCAACCCTATCCGCGACCGCCTGGACCAGGCGCTGGCGATAGAAGGCATCACGCTGTCACGTTTGTATGAGGTGTATTTGCCGCTGACTATGGTGGGCATGGTTGAAGCCGGACTGGGTGTGGCGGTGATGAGTACTGCATTGACCAAACTCGCAACCGGTTTGGGGCTGGTGATGCGTGACCTGGCCGACTTTGATGTGAGGCGCGAAGTGTCCCTGATCACGCACGCGGATCGCTCGCTTTCACCTACCGCGCAACGTTTCCGCGACATCCTGATACGCAGCAGATTTGAAGCTTTCCAGAATTGATGGCGGTCTGGTTTTAGTATTTTTCGTTATCGATTTCGCACTGTTTACGCAGGGCGGGGTCGAATACTTTTCGGACTGGTTGCGCCCCTGGTTTCGATAAGCATTTGATGTCTTTCAACATATTTGTGACATGGCAGATAGCTTTTAGCTGCGTATCTTGTCAAATTGCACTAAAATAGTGCGCTCTGTGAAAGATGCAGATTCAACCTATTCCTTCACGTAGTAAAGCGACGCTATACATCAATTGCGATCGCAGACTGTGATCCGATACTGCATCGGATGCGTACTTCCCCATTTATATTAGGAGCAACTTTGACTCACGCCACCGTGGACGGCTTTCTTGCCATGGTCGCCAAGCGCGACCCTCATCAACCAGAATTCTTGCAAGCTGTTAAAGAGGTCATGCTCAGCTTGTGGCCCTTTATCCAAAACAACCCGAAATATGCAAAGGATGGTTTGCTGGAGCGCTTGGTAGAAGCAGAGCGCGTCATTCAGTTTCGCGTGTCGTGGGTCGATGATCGTGGTCAGGTGCAGGTCAATCGCGCTTTCCGTATCCAGCACAGCTCGTCGATTGGTCCGTTCAAGGGCGGCATGCGTTTCCACCCATCGGTCAATCTGTCTATCCTGAAGTTCCTCGCTTTCGAGCAGACTTTCAAGAATGCATTGACGACTTTGCCTATGGGCGGCGGCAAGGGTGGTTCTGATTTTGATCCTAAAGGCAAGAGCGATGGCGAAGTCATGCGCTTCTGCCAGGCCTTGATGTTTGAACTGTATCGCCACCTGGGTTCGGATACTGATATCCCGGCCGGTGACATCGGCGTCGGTGCGCGTGAAGTCGGTTTCATGGCCGGCATGATGAAGAAATTGTCGAACGATACTTCGGCTGTTTTTACAGGTAAAAGCCTGGCTTACGGTGGCAGCCTGATGCGCCCTGAAGCGACCGGTTACGGCACAGTCTACTTTGCTGAAGAGATGCTGCGTCATAGCGGCAAATCATTCGATGGCATGACGGTTTCAGTCTCAGGTTCCGGTAACGTCGCGCAGTTTGCAGTTGAAAAAGCGATGGAGTTGAATGCAAAGGTCGTGGCGATGTCAGATTCCGGCGGTACCGTGTATGACAAAGACGGCTTCAATGAAGAGAAGCTGGAGGCGATGAAAGAGTTGAAGAACGTGAAGCGCGGTCGCGTGGAAGAGTTTGCCAAGCAATTCAAGCTGCAATACGAAGCGGGCAAGCGCCCATGGCATATCCCGGTGCAAATTGCCTTGCCATGTGCGACGCAAAATGAACTGGATGGCGACGATGCTGCAACCCTGATCAAGAACGGCGTGGTGTGCGTCGCTGAAGGTGCGAATATGCCTTCCACGCTGGAAGCGGTTGATGCCTTTATCAACGCGCGCATCCTGTATGCACCAGGCAAGGCCAGCAATGCCGGTGGTGTCGCCACCTCCGGTTTGGAAATGTCGCAAAATGCCTTGCGCCTCTCCTGGCATCATGCAGAAGTTGACGAGCGTTTGCATAGCATCATGAAAGAAATCCACATGAACTGCGCGCACCACGGCAAACGCGCTGATGGTTCTATCAACTATGTTGACGGCGCAAATATTGCCGGCTTCGTCAAACTGGCAGATGCCATCCTGGCACAGGGCGTTTATTAATTGGCAATACATTGCTCCATGGCATCAATCTGAACGCTTCCTTAACGGAAGCGTTTTTATTTCTACGTGTTATCCCTCATCAACAAGCGTTGATCGTGCTTCGCAAATTGTGCCATTATGAGGAGATCGAATATCTGTCAGTCGGCAATTGAATATCTGTCGGACCCTAAACGCCGAAAAGATCTATAATTGCTTCATTGATGAAATAAATGAGCCGAATGGATCTTGCTCGTAACTGCTTTCAGGTGTCACCAGCAAGGTCGTCTCCAAACATGAAATCCCGTTCCTCTTTTGTCTATATCTGGTTTGCCTTCTTGCTGCTCTTTTCGCAGCACGTTGCGTTTGCCGGTGCACTGACATTTGTACAGCAAACGGCTTTCGATCATCAATGCACGCTGGAAGAGGGTGATTCCGCTGACGGCAATCTTTCCAAGCACCTTGCATTAGACGAATTTGATGACGGCGCCTCGTCGTTGTCGATTAGCGCTTTTGTGCCGCAATTGATCGTGGCACGGCTTGAAGTCACCTTCGAGCAATTCCTCTCGGTAGCTTCGCTACCATACCGCTCCCGCGCACCACCTCTGGTTTAGCAGGCATTTGACGTAATGGCGTGTGCTGATCCAGGCATCCGCACATATCTGGCCATGTTGGTCAACGTCATCAATCACGCGAATAAGTCACAGATCGTCGGATGGTCTTGACCTACATCGGAAACCTTACGTTTCCCTATTCGGATGCCTGCAGTCAAACAATTAATTCGAAACATGCTGGCTGGCCCGCATTGCCACAACCGACGGGCTGCAACGCTGTTTCCACGTTTATGACTTCTTGAGAGGTGGTTAGAAATGAGCAACAATCAAACAAGCACGGCAGTAGCACAAGCCGGCACAGGTTACAAAAATCGCTGGATGCAACTCATCATCGGTATCGTATGTATGGGTTTCGTGGCGAACTTACAGTATGGCTGGACCCTGTTCGTTACGCCTATGGACAATGCCCATCACTGGGGCAAGGCTGCGATTCAACTCGCATTCTCGATCTTTATCGTGACTGAAACATGGCTGGTTCCTATCGAAGGTTACCTGGTCGATAAATTCGGTCCTCGTCCTGTCGTTGCCGGTGGTGCAATTTGTGCCGGCCTGGGCTGGATCATTTACAGCTTTGCATCGTCGTTGCCTATGCTGTACGCAGGTGCAGTTGTGTCGGGTATCGGCGCTGGTTGCGTGTACGGTACCTGCGTTGGTAATGCGTTGAAATGGTTCCCGGACCGTCGCGGCCTGGCAGCTGGTTTGACCGCTGCCGGTTTCGGTGCTGGTGCTGCGATCACGGTGATTCCTATTGCCAACATGATCCAATCGGCTGGCTACGAAAAAACCTTCTTCACCTTCGGTATCATCCAGGGCGTATGTATCTTCATCCTGTCGATGTTGCTGGTTAAACCAGTTGCACCTAAAGCTGCATTGGCGAAAGCCGGTTCTGCTACCAAGGTTGATTACACTACCAAGCAAATGCTGAAATCGCCAGTATTCTGGGTCCTGTACCTGATGTTCGTACTGGTTGCTTCCGGTGGCCTGATGGCAACTGCACAACTGGGTCCTATCGCTAACGACTACGGCCTTGCTTCGCTGCCAGTTACCCTGTTCGGCGTTACCTTGCCTTTGCTGACCATGACCCTGTCTATCGACAACGTTGCCAACGGTATCACCCGTCCATTGTGCGGTTTCATTTCCGACAAAATCGGCCGTGAAAACACCATGTTCATCGTCTTTATCGGCGAAGGCCTGGCATTGTTGGGCTTGATGACCTGGGGCCACAATATGTACGCGTTCATGTTCTTCGCAGCCTTGATCTTCCTGTTCTGGGGCGAAATCTTCTCGATCTTCCCAGCAATCTGCGCTGACATATTCGGTAGCAAATTCGCCGCTGGTAACTCGGGTACCCTGTACACCGCTAAAGGTACGGCTGCTTTGCTGGTGCCACTGGCATCGGTATTGGCGGTTGACGGTGGCTGGAGCCGCGTATTCGTGGTCGCAGCTATCATCACGATCTTCGCCGGCTTGTCGGCAAAACTGATCCTGAGCCCTATGCGTAAAAACATGCAAGCTAAAGAAGCTGCATTGCAAGCTTCGTCGGAAGACAAACGCGTTACGGCTTAATCGGCTGGAATTGAATTCCCAGGGCTGGCGCACCACCATGATCGTGGTGCCAGGCTGCTGAAACAGCCTTCCTTGCGAGGAGGGTGATAAAAAAGGGCTGATGCCATAAGCATCAGCCCTTTTTCGTTTACGTGTGTTTATTATGCGTTTGCAGCTGTTTTACATGCGGCCGAAGCCAAACATGCCATCCCGCTCAAAACGCATATCTTGCGCGTTTTGCATCATCTTTACGACGCCGTTATTGTCGAAGTGCACATGCATGACTGAATTCCAGACGCCGGCTTCCTTGTATGGATAGCTCCAGACTTCCAGTTGTAGCCGGGACAGATAGGAGGTTTCGGAAGGGTGGCCTATGGTGCGCAAGACATCGTCCTTGGTCGCGATGCCCGGCTTGATGGTGGCGAATTTCTCAACTGTTAACACTTGTTCATAGGAAACCAGCTTGCCGCTGCGGTCAAAGCGCGCCATATTGGTGGCCTGGCCCCAGGGATTGCGCGTATACTCCAGTAAATACCCGTTTTTATCCTCTATCCGGGAAGTGGGTTGCCCCAGCTTGGAGACGACTGAGGATTCGGGTTCGCCTATGCTGATGGGCGGTGGCATGAAGCTGGCGCAAGCGCCCAGCATCAGGAGTAATCCTCCCAGGATTGCTTTTTGACCATATTTCATGCTGTTTTCCTCAAATAAATGCGCTAAGTGTTTGAATCGGCTGGGTCTTTCCGCTATACTGCGGGGCTGGTTAATTCGACCAGTTTTTTTAATCGTTGTTCACGGTGTATGGGGTTCAGACTCTATGCATCGCATGTGAAAGGTAGTTTTTATGTCTCTCGAAAAAGCAAGCAAGGCAGCTATTGTTGCCGATAACGCCCGCGGTCAAAACGACACCGGATCGCCGGAAGTTCAAGTCGCATTGTTGACAGCTCGTATCAACGAACTCAACAGCCACTTCAAAGCACACACTAAAGATCATCATTCCCGTCGTGGTTTGATCATGATGGTTAATCGTCGTAAGAGCCTGTTGTCCTACCTCAAAGGTAAAGACGCTACTCGTTACCGCGATCTGATTGTAAAGCTCGGTCTGCGCAAGTAATTTCGTTGCGCTATTTTATCCGGCTTTCATAGATAAAAATGCCTGCGTCAGTTCTCTGATGCGGGCATTTTGTCTTTTGGTGGTTTGTACTTGTTTGTAATGTAGTTAGTAATAAAAACAATCGCTCATATTGCTCGGTTGTTTGTGGTGAGGTGAACGACAGCGCCTGAAAATCTGTCGGTAAAATTAGAAAGGAACACCGTGTTTAATAAAGTCACTAAAACTTTCCAGTATGGTCAACATACGGTCACGCTTGAAACTGGCGAAATCGCTCGTCAAGCTTCCGGTGCCGTACTCGTCTCGATCGAAGATACGGTCGTACTCGCAACGGTTGTTGCTCGCAAAGATGCAAAACCAGGTCAGGATTTCTTTCCATTGACCGTTGATTATGTAGAAAAAACCTATGCTGCCGGTCGTATTCCAGGTGGCTTCTTCAAACGTGAAGGCCGTCCTTCCGAAAAAGAAACACTGACATCGCGTCTGATCGATCGTCCGATCCGTCCGTTGTTCCCGGAAGGTTATTTGAACGAAGTTCAGATCATCATTCACGTGATGTCGGTTAATCCTGAGATTGATCCGGACATTGCTTCCATGATCGGCGCATCGGCTGCATTGTGCGTAGCTGGTATCCCGTTTGCGGGTCCTCTGGGTGCTGCTCGCGTTGGTTACATCGATGGTCAATACATCTTGAATCCGACCGCAACACAACTGAAAACATCGCAGATGGATCTGGTTGTTGCCGGTACCGAAACAGCAGTGTTGATGGTTGAATCCGAAGCGCAGCAATTGTCCGAAGAAATCATGTTGGGCGCGGTTGTTTATGGCCACGATCAAATGAAAGCAGTTATCGATGCGATTCACGACCTGGTACGTGATGGTGGCAAGCCAGAAGTGCAGTGGGCGCCTCCAGCAAAGAACGAAGCGCTGATCGCTCGCGTCGCTCATTTCGCAGAAGCGAAACTGCGCGCTGCTTACCAAACCAAAGACAAGCAAGCACGTACCGCCAAGCTGAAAGATGCATTTGCTGAAGTGAACAACGAGTTGGCGGCAGAGGCTGCTTCCATCGGCGCTGCAGCTCCTGATACAGCTGAAGTCGGCAACATCCTGTTTGACCTGGAAGCAAAAATCGTACGTTCGCAGATCCTCGAAGGCGAGCCACGTATCGACGGTCGTGATACCCGTACCGTGCGTCCTATCAGCATCCGTACCGGTGTATTGCCACGTACCCACGGTTCCGCATTGTTCACCCGCGGCGAAACACAGGCATTGGTTATCGCAACCCTGGGTACCGCACGTGACGAACAAAAGATCGATGCATTGATGGGTGAGTACTCAGATCGCTTCATGCTGCACTACAACATGCCTCCGTTCGCAACCGGCGAAACCGGTCGTGTCGGTACACCTAAGCGTCGTGAAATCGGTCACGGCCGCCTGGCCAAGCGTGCACTGGTTGCTGCGTTGCCGGCACCGGAAGATTTCAGCTACTCGGTGCGTCTGGTTTCGGAAATCACCGAATCCAACGGTTCGTCGTCGATGGCTTCGGTCTGCGGCGGCTGCCTGGCACTGATGGACGCTGGCGTACCTATGCAATCACACGTTGCCGGTATCGCTATGGGCCTGATCAAGGAAGGCAGCAAATTTGCTGTTCTGTCCGACATCCTGGGTGACGAAGATCACCTCGGCGATATGGACTTTAAAGTGGCTGGTACCGCTAACGGCATCACCGCTTTGCAAATGGATATCAAAATCCAGGGCATCACCAAGGAAATCATGCAAGTCGCTTTGGCGCAAGCTAAAGAAGGCCGCGTGCACATCCTCGGCGAAATGGAAAAAGCCGTTCCTAGTGGCACCACTGGTGAATTGTCTGATTTCGCGCCACGCCTGATCACCATCAAGATCAATCCAGAAAAAATCCGTGACGTCATCGGCAAGGGCGGTGCAGTTATCCGTGCATTGACCGAAGAAACCGGCACCCAAATCGATATCAGCGATGAAGGCGTGGTCACAATTGCATCGGTAGATGCAGCTGCTGGCCAGGAAGCCAAACGTCGTATCGAAGAGCTGACCGCTTCGGTTGAAGTCGGCAAGATCTACGAAGGTACTGTGTTGAAATTGCTGGATTTCGGTGCCATCGTGCAAGTAATGCCAGGTAAAGATGGTCTGTTGCACATCAGCCAGATCGCCAATGAGCGCGTCAACGCAGTTGCTGATTACTTGCAAGAAGGTCAGCAAGTACGCGTTAAAGTTCTGGAAACAGATGACCGTGGTCGCCTGAAGTTGTCGATGAAAGCAGCTGTTGCGGAAGAAAATCCGGAGCCAGCGGCAGCGCAAGAGTAATTGACTCCTGACATACCAGATGGTTAAAAACCGCCCACCGCGCAAGCTGTGGGCGGTTTTTTCATTCTGTGAGAGTGGGATGACGTTTGACCATGCTTGCTGCAAGGGGATAGAATAGCGGGTTATTGAAATTATGGGTTTTATATGCGCCGCAAACTCGTCGCTGGCAATTGGAAAATGAATGGCAGCCTGGCTGCCAATACGCTATTGCTGACAGAGATTAAAAGCGGATTAAACAGCAATCCAGACAGTGCAATATGTGATGTTGCAGTCTGTGTCCCAGCTCCTTATTTTGCGCAGTGCCAGGGCTTGTTAAACGGCGCTGCGATCGCACTCGGTGCGCAGGATGTTTCCAGCCACGAAGCAGGTGCTTATACCGGTGAAGTATCGACCAGCATGTTGCAGGAATTCGATTGCCGTTATGTAATCGTCGGCCACTCGGAACGTCGCGCCTATTTCGCTGAATCAAATGAATTAATCGCACAAAAAACAGTGCGTGCACTGCAAGCCGGTTTGACTCCTATCGTTTGCGTCGGTGAAACACTGGCACAACGCGAAGCAGGGCAGATCGATAGCGTGGTTGCGGAACAACTGAATGTCGTGTTGGCAGCGATTGCTGTAAGCGATCTGGCAAAGATTGTTGTAGCATACGAGCCGGTTTGGGCAATAGGCACCGGTAAGACAGCAACGCCAGCAATGGCGCAGGAAGTGCATGCGATGTTGCGCAAGCAGCTGCAGGTCAAAAATGCCGAAGCCGCAGCGCAAGTCAGAATTTTGTACGGTGGCAGCATGAAGCCGGACAACGCGCAAGAGTTGCTTGCCATGTCAGATATCGATGGCGGTTTGATCGGCGGGGCAGCATTGAAGTCAGCGGACTTCCTCGCAATCATTCAAGCAGCCTGAGTTGTAACAGCTTTATTACGAATTACCTAAATACTGGAACTTAAATGAATAGCTTTCACACCATCATCGTCGTTGTTCAGGTTTTGTCCGCATTGACGATTATCGGCCTCGTATTATTGCAACATGGTAAAGGCGCTGACATGGGCGCATCGTTTGGTTCGGGTGCTTCGGGCAGTCTGTTTGGTGCGACCGGATCGTCCAACTTCCTTTCCAAATTTACCGGTGTTGCTGCAGTCATATTTTTCTCCGCAACATTGGGCCTGGCATTCATCGGCAACAAGCCGGCGACACCAAGCGCCGGCGTGATGGAAAACCTGCCTGCTTCGGCTGTTCCTGGCGCTGCTGCACCTGCACAAAATGCACCTGCTGCCGCACCTGAAACACCAGTTGTGCCGAGTGGAACTGGTCAATCAAATCAGATTCCAAAATAAGCGTGTTTTATTCGCTGTTTGTTCTTGTTTTAATGCAATTGCGCATTGAACAAATGTGTCAAGGCGGGTTAGAATAGAAGTCTTGCCGACGTGGTGAAATTGGTAGACACGCTATCTTGAGGGGGTAGTGGCGAAAGCTGTGCGAGTTCGAGTCTCGCCGTCGGCACCAACAAAAATTCTAAGCCAGCAAGGGGGCATACCTAAGCTGGCTTTTTATCGACAAATTGTCGTTTGATTCAACGGATTATTTTGCAAGCCAATTAATCGTTCAACATACTGCGCTAATCGTGAACCTCGAAAACTATTTCCCCGTTTTGCTTTTTATTCTGGTTGGTATCGGCGTCGGTGTCGTGCCACAAGTGTTGGGTCGTGTACTGGCTCCGCATAAACCGGATGCACAAAAACTTTCCCCTTACGAATGCGGTTTTGAAGCGTTTGAAGATGCACGTATGAAGTTTGACGTGCGCTACTACCTCGTCGCGATTCTCTTCATTCTGTTCGATCTCGAAGTTGCATTCCTGGTGCCTTGGGCCGTGGCAATGCGCGAAGTAGGGATGCTGGGATTTTGGTCAATGATGATTTTCCTTGGAGTGCTGACCATCGGTCTGGTGTTCGAATGGAAAAAAGGCGCGCTGGATTGGGAGTAAGTCATGGCAATTGAAGGCGTATTGAACGAAGGTTTCGTAACCACCACAGCTGACAAGCTGATCAACTGGACCCGTACCGGCTCGATGTGGCCAATGACGTTTGGTCTGGCATGCTGCGCAGTTGAAATGATGCACGCAGGTGCGTCGCGTTACGATCTGGATCGTTTCGGTGTTGTGTTCCGTCCATCCCCACGTCAGTCCGACGTGATGATCGTGGCCGGCACACTGTGCAACAAGATGGCACCTGCATTGCGCAAGGTGTATGACCAGATGGCTGAGCCACGTTGGGTTATCTCGATGGGTTCCTGTGCCAATGGTGGCGGTTACTACCATTATTCGTATTCTGTTGTGCGCGGCTGTGATCGTATTGTTCCGGTCGATGTCTATGTTCCTGGTTGTCCTCCAACCGCTGAAGCGTTGTTGTACGGGATCATGCAGTTGCAAAACAAGATCCGTCGTACCAACACGATTGCTCGCTAAGGCTGGTTTTTAAATGACGATCAAACTTGAACTCCTTGAAGCCGCTCTGCGCAATGCGCTCGGCGACCAACTTCAAAGCCTGACTCAGGCATTGGGCGAAGTCACCATTGTTGTGAAGTCGCATGACTATGCGTCTGCAATGCGTGTACTGCGTGACCACGCTGACCTGCGCTTTGAAGAAATGATTGATTTGTGCGGTGTCGATTATTCGACATACGGTGATGGTCTGTGGGAAGGTCCGCGCTTCGCTGTGGTTTCGCACCTGTTGTCGATCAAGCATAACTGGCGTGTCCGTGTGCGTGTGTTCGCCGCTGACGATGAAATGCCGGTAGTCGCTTCGATGATCGATATCTGGCCTACCGCTAACTGGTACGAACGTGAAGCGTTTGACTTCTTCGGCATCCTGTTCGAAGGTCACAACGATTTGCGTCGCATCCTGACCGACTACGGTTTCATCGGTCATCCATTCCGCAAAGATTTCCCAGTCTCTGGCTATGTTGAAATGCGTTACGATCCGGAACAAAAACGCGTCATTTATCAACCTGTAACGATAGACCCGCGCGAAAATGTGCCGCGCGTGATTCGTGAAGAACAATACGGGGCGAAATAATGGCCGAAATTAAGAACTACACCCTCAACTTTGGTCCTCAGCATCCTGCCGCGCACGGTGTGTTGCGCCTGGTTCTGGAGCTCGACGGCGAAGTTATCCAGCGTGCCGATCCGCATATCGGCCTGTTGCACCGCGCGACAGAAAAGCTGGCTGAACAAAAAACCTATCTGCAATCCGTGCCTTACATGGATCGCCTCGATTACGTCTCGATGATGTGTAACGAGCACGCGTATGTGATGGCTATCGAAAAGATGCTGAACATCGAAGTGCCGCTGCGTGCGCAGTACATCCGCGTGATGTTCGATGAAATCACCCGTATCCTGAATCACCTGATGTGGCTCGGCGCGCATGCGCTGGACGTTGGTGCGATGGGGGTGTTCCTGTACGCATTCCGCGAACGTGAAGACTTGATGGACTGCTACGAAGCAGTGTCGGGCGCACGTATGCATGCTGCTTACTACCGTCCGGGTGGCGTATATCGCGATCTGCCGGATACCATGCCGCAACACAAGGCATCGATCATCCGCAATGCAAAAGCGATCAGCCAGCTGAACGAAAACCGTCAAGGTTCCTTGCTCGACTTCATCGAAGACTTCACCAATCGTTTCCCGACCTATGTCGACGAATACGAGACACTGTTGACCGATAACCGTATCTGGAAACAGCGTCTGGTCGGTATCGGCGTGGTGTCGCCAGAGCGCGCAATGGCGATGGGCTTCACCGGCGCGATGCTGCGTGGTTCGGGCGTCGAGTGGGATCTGCGCAAGAAACAACCATACGAAGTGTATGACCTGATGGACTTCGATATCCCGGTCGGTACCAACGGCGATTGCTACGATCGTTACCTGGTGCGCGTCGAAGAGATGCGTCAATCGAACCGTATCATCAAGCAATGCGTCGAGTGGCTGCGTAATAACGCCGGCCCGGTCATGACGGACAACCATAAGGTTGCACCGCCATCACGCGTAGGCATGAAGTCGAACATGGAAGATTTGATTCACCACTTCAAACTGTTTACCGAAGGCTTCCACGTGCCGACCGGTGAAGCATATGCAGCGGTGGAACATCCGAAGGGCGAGTTTGGCGTGTATCTGATTTCGGATGGCGCGAACAAACCATATCGTATGAAGATTCGGGCGCCAGGCTTCCCGCATTTGCAAGGCCTGGATGAAATGGCCAAGGGCCACATGATTGCCGATGCAGTAACCATCATCGGCACACAAGATATTGTGTTTGGTGAGATTGACCGCTAATAGCGGCTCAATATTTGAGGCATAGACATGCTGTTATCAGAGCAAACGTATAAAAGAATCGACCGCGAGGTCGCCAAGTTCCCTCCAGATCAAAAGCAGTCTGCGGTCATGGCCGCACTGCAAATTGCTCAGGACGAGACCCGTTGGCTGCCGCCTGAAGTGATGCAAGATGTCGCTGATTACCTGGGCATGCCTGCGATCGCGGTGCAAGAAGTTGCGACCTTCTACAATATGTACAACACCAAGCCGGTCGGCAAGTTCAAGATCTCGGTGTGTACCAACCTGCCATGCCAATTGTCCGGCGGCGAGAAGGCTGCGCATTACCTGAAGCAAAAGCTCGGTATCGATTATCGCGAAACCACGGATGACGACCTGTTCACACTGGTCGAAGGCGAATGCATGGGCGCATGCGGTGACGCGCCTGTCATGCTGGTCAACAACAAACGTATGTGCAGCTTTATGTCGGATGAAAAGATCGACGCCCTGGTAGAGGAATTGAAGAAATGACCAGTCTGCATAACCGTCATATCAAGCCATTGATTTTCGCCGGCCTTACCGGTGACAACTGGGGTCTGGAAGAGTACGTCAAGCGCGGTGGTTACGCATCGCTGAAACGCATCCTGAGCGAAGGCATGACGCCTGAGCAAGTCATTGCCGAAGTCAAGGCATCGACATTGCGTGGTCGCGGTGGTGCAGGTTTCCCGAGCGGTTTGAAGTGGAGCTTCATGCCGAAGAATTTCGCAGGCCAGAAATACCTGGTTTGTAATTCCGATGAAGGCGAACCGGGCACATTCAAGGACCGCGACATTCTGCGGTACAACCCGCACGCTGTGATCGAAGGCATGACCATCGCTGCCTATGCAATGGGCGTCAGCGTCGGTTACAACTACATCCACGGCGAAATTTTCGCTGAATACGATCGTTTTGAAGAGGCACTGGAGCAAGCGCGCGCAGCCGGCTTCCTCGGCGATAACATCCTGGGTTCGGCACACAGCTTCCAGTTGCACGCATTCCATGGTTTTGGTGCGTACATCTGCGGCGAAGAAACCGCTTTGCTGGAATCGCTGGAAGGCAAAAAAGGCCAGCCACGCTTCAAGCCGCCGTTCCCGGCCAGCTATGGTTTGTACGGCAAGCCAACCACGATCAACAATACCGAGACTTTTGCGGCAGTACCGTTCATCTTCCAGGTGGGCGCTGAAGCGTATGCTGCAATCGGCAAGCCTAACAATGGCGGCACCAAGATTTTCTCGGTGTCGGGTGACGTAGAGAATCCGGGTAATTACGAAATTCCACTGGGTACACCATTTGCTGAGCTGTTGAAGCTCGCCGGTGGCGTGCGCGGCGGTAAAAAGCTCAAGGCCGTGATTCCTGGTGGTTCGTCGGTTCCGGTCGTCAAGGGCGACCTGATGATGGCGACCGACATGGATTACGATTCGGTTGCCAAGGCTGGTTCGATGCTGGGTTCGGGCGCTGTCATCGTGATGGATGAGACACGTTGCATGGTCAAGGCACTGTTGCGACTGTCTTACTTCTACTATGAAGAATCCTGCGGTCAGTGCACGCCGTGTCGTGAGGGCACAGGCTGGCTGTATCGTATGGTGCATCGTATCGAGAACGGTCAGGGCCGTCCGGAAGATCTGGACATGCTGAACTCGGTCGCTGACAACATCCAGGGTCGTACGATCTGTGCGCTCGGCGATGCCGCTGCGATGCCGGTACGTGCAATGATCCAGCAGTTCCGTGAAGAATTTGTATATCACATTGAGCATAAACATTGCTTGGTGCCCGCTTACATTTAGCCGATCACTTCGTTTAGTTATAAACCTAGTGAGAACACTGAAGTCAACAAAAGCAAAGCCATGGTTGAAATCGAAATAGACGGTAAAAAAGTCGAAGTGCAAGAAGGCAGCATGGTGATGGACGCTGCCAATAAGCTTGGCACTTACATCCCACACTTTTGTTACCACAAAAAATTGTCCATCGCGGCGAACTGCCGTATGTGCCTGGTCGAGGTTGAAAAAGCACCTAAGCCATTGCCAGCCTGTGCAACACCTGTGATGCCAGGCATGATTGTCCGCTCCAACAGCGAGAAGGCAGTCAAAGCGCAAAAAGGCGTGATGGAATTCCTCCTGATTAACCACCCGCTCGATTGCCCTATCTGCGATCAGGGCGGCGAATGCCAATTGCAGGATCTGGCAGTCGGCTATGGTGATTCTTCGTCGCGTTACGAAGAAGAAAAACGCGTAGTGGCACCGAAAGATGTCGGTCCGCTGATCTCGATGAAAGAGATGAGCCGTTGCATCCACTGCACACGTTGCGTCCGTTTCGGCCAGGAAGTCGCCGGCGTGATGGAATTCGGTATGCTGGGTCGCGGTGAGCACGCAGAAATCACTTCCTTCGTTGGCAAAACAGTTGATTCCGAATTGTCCGGCAATATGATCGATCTGTGCCCGGTCGGCGCACTGACATCGAAGCCGTTCCGCTACAGCGCCCGTACCTGGGAATTGTCGCGTCGCAAATCGGTCAGCCCGCACGATAGCCTCGGTGCAAACCTGATCGTGCAAGTCAAAGCTGGCAAAGTCATGCGCGTGCTGCCGTTGGAAAACGACGACGTCAATGAATGCTGGATTTCGGACAAGGATCGCTTCGCCTATGAAGGTTTGAACAGCGAAGACCGTCTGACCAGCCCAATGATCAAGCAAGACGACAAATGGCAGGAAACTGACTGGCAAACCGCGCTGGAATACGTTGCGCACGGTTTGCGTAACATCAAGCACGAACACGGTGCTGATTCCATCGCTGCGTTGGCAACACCGTACTCGACACTGGAAGAAATGTCCTTGTTGCAAAAACTGGTGCGTGGCATCGGTTCGGAAAACATCGACTTCCGCCTGCGTCAATCCGACTTCTCGCTGGATGCCGGCGTGACACCTTGGCTCGGCATGTCGATCGCAGAGTTCGGCGCATTGAAACGTGCGTTTGTCATCGGTTCCTTCCTGCGTAAAGATCATCCATTGCTGGCAGCGCGTCTGCGCCAGGCAGTGAAGCAGGGCGCCAGCGTCAGCATCTTGCACGCCAGCGACGACGACCTGTTGATGCCGGTTGCAAACAAAATGATCAAGGCTCCGTCGGATTGGTTGTCGGCCCTGAGCGAAGTCGTTGCTGCCGTGGCGCAAGCCAAGGGTATCGCGGCACCAGCCGGTTTCGATGCGATCCAGCCATCGTCAGAAGCAAAACAGATCGCAGCAAGCCTGTTGTCCGGCGAGCCTAAGGCAGTGTTGTTGGGTAATGCAGTATTGCAGCACCCGCAAGCAGCTAAATTGCACGCGGCGGCACAGTGGATTGCACAAAATACCGAAGCCAAATTCGGCTTCCTGACCGAAGCAGCCAACAGCGTTGGTGGCTATCTGGTCGGTGCCAATGGTGCCAATGCAGCGCAGGCATTTGCGCAGCCACGTAAAGCATATGTATTGCTGAACGCGGAACCGGAACTCGACAGCTTCAATCCGCAAGTTGCACGCAGCGCATTGAACCAGGCAGAGATGGTTGTCGTGATGTCGCCTTACAAGCACGGCAATGATTTCGCCGATGTCTTGTTGCCGATCGCACCGTTCTCCGAAACCTCCGGTACTTTCGTCAATGGCGAAGGCCGTGCACAAAGCTTCAACGGTACCGTCAAGCCTCTGGGCGACACACGTCCGGCATGGAAAGTCTTGCGCGTACTCGGCAACCTGCTGGAATTGAGCGGTTTCGATTACGACACATCGGAAGCGATCCGCAATGAAATCCTCGGCACCAGCGCGCCAGCAGATGCAAACCTGTTGCCACGCCTGAACAACTTCGGCAAAGCAACGCCGCAGGCAGAAGTTGCAGCGGCCGGCTTGCAACTTGAGCGCGTGGCTGATGTATCGATTTATGCAACTGATGCGATCGTGCGTCGCTCCCAGCCTTTGCAACAGACCAACGACGGTGCGGCGCCAAAAGCGTGGTTGTCGGCGGATCTGGCTGCCAAGCTCGGTATCGCGGCCGGTGATCAGGTCAAGGTAACGCAAGGTGCGGGTAGTGCGGTACTGGCTGCCGCCATCGATGCGAAGTTGCCGGTTAATGTGGTGCGCGTAGCGGCAGGACATCAGTCCACCGCCGGTCTGGGCGCGATGTTTGGTTCTATCAGCGTGGAGAAAGCGTAATGGATCAATTGTTTGCATCCATCCACGCGACGGGTCAATCTTTCCTTGGATACTATTGGCCGTTAGTCTGGAATTTGGTCAAGATTATTGCAGTTGTCGCCCCATTGATGGGTGCTGTAGCTTATTTGACTTTGTGGGAACGTAAGGTCATCGGCTGGATGCACGTTCGTCATGGCCCCAACCGTACTGGTCCTGCAGGTTTGCTGCAACCGATCGCCGACGGCGTCAAACTCTTGCTGAAAGAGATCGTTGTTCCAGCCAAGTCGAGCAAGGCTTTGTTCGTGATTGCTCCTATCATGACCATCATGCCGGCACTGGCTGCATGGGCAGTGATTCCATTCGGACCGGAAACAGTGTTGGCAGATGTCAACGCAGGTTTGCTGTTCGTGATGGCGATTACTTCGCTGGAAGTATATGGCGTGATCGTCGCAGGCTGGGCATCGAACTCCAAGTACGCGTTCCTCGGTGCGATGCGTGCATCGGCACAAATGATTTCGTATGAAATCGCGATGGGCTTCGTGTTGGTGATCATCCTGATGGTTACCGGCAGCATGAACCTGACCACTATCGTGAACACGCAAAACACAGGTCGTTTTGCCGAGATGGGCCTGACTTTCCTGTCGTGGAACTGGTTGCCATTGCTGCCTATGTTCTTCATCTACATCATCTCGGGTACGGCTGAATTGAACCGCCATCCGTTTGACGTGGTTGAGGGCGAATCAGAAATCGTTGCTGGTCACATGGTTGAATACTCGGGTATGTCGTTCGCGATGTTCTTCCTGGCTGAATACGCCAACATGTGGTTGATCTCGATCATGGCTACGCTGATGTTCCTCGGCGGCTGGACATCACCGATCGACATGGCACCGTTCACCTGGATACCAGGCTGGATCTGGCTGGGTCTGAAGACATTGATGGTCGTAACCATGTTTATCTGGTTCCGTGCATCGTTCCCACGCTATCGCTACGATCAAATCATGCGTTTGGGTTGGAAAGTGTTTATCCCACTGACACTCGTTTATCTGTTGATCGTCGCGATCTGGATGAAGACTCCGTGGAATATCTGGAATTAATGCAGCAGGGCTGAGCAAAAAGGGAAGCCAAGATGGAAGCAATTAAGGATTTTTTCGGTAGCTTGATGCTGCGTGAGCTCTTCAAAGGGCTGGCGCTGACAGGTCGCTACATGTTTGCACGCAAGATTACCGTGCAGTTTCCGGAAGAGAAGACTCCGCAGTCGCCACGTTTCCGTGGTTTGCATGCGCTGCGTCGTTATCCGAACGGGGAAGAGCGTTGCATCGCTTGCAAACTGTGTGAAGCAGTGTGCCCGGCGATGGCAATCACGATTGAATCGGATCAGCGTGAAGACGGCACCCGCCGTACCACCCGTTACGACATCGATCTGACCAAATGTATTTTCTGCGGCTTCTGCGAAGAGTCGTGCCCGGTCGATTCGATCGTGGAAACACATATTCTGGAATACCACGGCGAGAAGCGCGGCGACTTGTACTACACCAAGGAAATGTTGCTGGCAGTAGGTGATCGCTACGAACCAGAAATCGCAGCAGCACGCACCGCCGACGCGGCCTATCGTTGATTTAATAGTATGGGTCGCTGTTACTGGCTGACCTCTTGCTGACTTTTTGCTGATTTTTAGACTGCTTATGGAATTTACAACTGTCTTGTTCTACGTGTTTTCAGCGATTCTCGTACTCGCTGCTATACGCGTTATCACCGAATCGAATCCGGTTCACGCGGCGCTGTTCCTCGTGCTCTCGTTTTGTTCGGCTGCTGCACTGTGGATGTTGCTCAAAGCTGAGTTCCTGTCCATCGTACTGATTCTGGTCTATGTCGGTGCGGTCATGGTGCTGTTCCTGTTTGTGGTCATGATGGTCGACATCAAACTCACCAAATTGCGTGAAGGTTTCTGGGGTTACCTGCCATTGGCAGCAACCATCGGTGTTGTGATCGTGCTGGAAATGGCATTGGTATTGTTCCGCGGCTTCTGGCGTGCACACACCCAGGTCCCTGAAGTATCGGCCAATATCGGCAACGCCAAGGAACTGGGCAAACTGATCTACACCGATTACCTGTATGCGTTTGAAATTGCGGCGGTGTTGTTGTTGGTCGGCATGATCGCGGCAGTGGCATTGACCATGCGCAAACGTAAAGACAGCAAGTACTTCGCTCCTGGCGACGCAGTCAGAGTTAAAGCCAGCGATCGTTTGCGTGTCGTAAAAATGAAGGCGGATTCCGCTCGCGCCAATGGCGATTCACCAGCTGCTCCTGCAGCAGAACAAAAGTAAGGGGAGTGTTGTGGAGTTATCGCTCGTACATTACCTGATCCTTGGCGCGATTTTGTTCGCGATCTCGATCGTTGGTATTTTTCTGAATCGTAAGAACATCATCATCTTGTTGATGGCTATCGAATTGATGCTGTTGGCGGTGAATATGAATTTCGTCGCTTTCTCCTATTTCCTGGGTGATGCAGCCGGTCAGATTTTTGTTTTCTTCATCTTGACGGTGGCTGCTGCTGAAGCTGCGATTGGTCTTGCCATTTTGGTTTCCATGTTCCGTACTCTGGATACCATCAATGTCGAAGATCTTGACGGCCTCAAAGGCTAATCCCAAAAAATAACGATAAGGTTCACTCATGGCGGGGCAACTTAACCCACACCTCCTTCTAGTCGTACCGCTGGCACCACTTGCCGGCTCTATGATTGCTGGATTGTTCGGTACAAAATTTTTCGGTAACCTGATTGGTCGCAAGACGTCGCATACTGTGACGATTCTTGGCGTACTGATTTCTTTCATCTTGTCATTGCACACGTTATCGCTGGTTCTGGATGGCGCGACTTTCAATGGCAACCTGTACACATGGATGACCGTCGTCGGGCTCAAGCTTGAAGTCGGCTTCCTGGTCGACAGCCTGACCGCGATGATGATGTGCGTGGTGACCTTCGTGTCGCTGATGGTGCATATCTACACGATCGGCTACATGGAAGAAGACGAAGGTTACAACCGTTTCTTCTCGTACATCTCGCTGTTCACGTTTGCAATGTTGATGCTGGTCATGAGCAACAACTTCCTGCAACTGTTCTTCGGTTGGGAAGCAGTGGGCCTGGTCTCTTACCTGCTGATCGGTTTCTGGTACACCAAGCCGACCGCTATCGTGGCGAACATGAAGGCCTTCCTGGTTAACCGCGTAGGTGACTTTGGCTTCATCCTGGGTATTGGCCTGTTGCTGGCGTACGCCGGTTCGATGGACTACGCAGAAGTCTTCGCGAAGAAAGAGCAACTCGCGACCCTGACCCTGCCTGGCACCGACTGGATGTTGCTGACCGTGGCCTGTATCTGCCTGTTCATCGGCGCGATGGGTAAATCGGCGCAGTTCCCGCTGCACGTCTGGCTGCCTGACTCGATGGAAGGCCCAACCCCGATTTCGGCACTGATCCACGCGGCGACCATGGTTACCGCAGGTATCTTCATGGTGGCACGTATGTCGCCGCTGTTCGAGTTGTCGGATACCGCCTTGTCCTTCGTCCTGATCATCGGTTCGATCACTGCGCTGTTCATGGGCTTCCTGGGCATCATCCAGAATGATATCAAGCGCGTGGTTGCTTACTCGACCCTGTCGCAACTCGGTTACATGACTGTTGCACTGGGCGCGTCCGCTTACTCGGTTGCCGTATTCCACCTGATGACCCACGCGTTCTTCAAGGCTTTGCTGTTCCTTGCCGCGGGTTCCGTCATCATTGGTATGCACCATGATCAGGACATCCGCAATATGGGTGGCTTGCGTAAATACATGCCGATTACCTGGATCACATCCTTGCTCGGTTCGCTGGCATTGATCGGTACGCCGTTCTTCTCGGGCTTTTACTCGAAGGACAGCATCATCGAAGCAGTGCACGCAACCACGCTGTTTGGTTCCGGTTTCGCTAACTTTGCGGTATTGGCCGGTGTATTCGTTACGGCGTTCTACTCCTTCCGTATGTACTTCCTGGTATTCCACGGTGAAGAGCGTTTCGGTAAAGAGCATGCACACCATGACGATCATGCACATGCGAAAGCTGCGCATGCTCATGATGACCATGCACACGACGCGCATCACGCTGATGACGACCATGGCCATGATGAACATCACGGTCTGGCTCCAGGCCAGAAGCCGCACGAGTCGCCGCTGGTCGTGACCCTGCCATTGATCCTGCTGGCTATCCCATCGGTGCTGATTGGCTTCTTCGCGATCCAGCCTATGTTGCACGGCGACTTCTTCAACGGTGTGATCACCGTCAGCGCATCGCATGGCGCAATGGCTGAATTGAAAGAACATTTCCATGGTGCGGTTGCAATGGCGATCCACGGCTTGTCGACAGCGCCGTTCTGGCTGGCTGTGGCAGGTGTTGTGTCGGCTTACTACTGCTACATGATCAACCCGCGTGTACCGGCATGGTTCTACAAGCATTTCCATGCGCTGCACACGCTGCTTGAGAATAAGTACTACATGGACAAATTCAATGAGGTTGTCATCGCCGGCGGCGCACGCCTGCTGGGTGGTGGTTTGTCCAGAGTCGGTGATAAGACATTGATTGATGGCCTGATTGTTAACGGTAGTGCCAAAGTAGTAGCTTGGTCCTCCCGCGTGATTCGTGTACTGCAAAGCGGTTACATCTATCACTACGCATTTGTCATGATTCTCGGCATGCTGGGTTTACTGAGTTATTTCGTGATATTCCCGTTGTTCGCCAAATAAGTTAGCGAAATAAAGTAAATAAAAACATGATGCAGTCAACATTTCCCCTCTTGAGTCTCGCGATCTGGCTACCAATCGCGTTCGGTGTGTTCATCCTGGCCGTAGGCCGCGATACCAATCCAAACGCGGTGCGCGTCCTGTCGCTGTTTGGTTCTATCGTCAGCTTCCTGGTCACTTTGCCGATCGTGGCAAAGTTCGACAATGCCGCACACGGCATGCAGTTCGTCGAAAAGCTGAAGTGGATCGACATTTTCAACATTAACTACTCGCTGGGCGTAGACGGCCTGTCGATGTGGTTCGTCATCTTGACTGCCTTCATTACGATTTTCGTCGTGATCGCAGCGTGGGAAGTGATTGAAAAACGCGTAGCCCAGTACATGGGCGCGTTCCTGATCCTGTCCGGCCTGATGATTGGTGTGTTCTGCGCACTGGACGGCTTGCTGTTCTATGTGTTCTTTGAATCGACACTGATCCCGATGTTCATCATCATCGGTGTATGGGGTGGTGCGAATCGTGTGTACGCTTCGATCAAGTTCTTCCTCTACACCTTCTTCGGTTCGCTGTTGATGCTGGTGGCCTTGCTGTACCTGTACTTCAAGTCGGGTCACAGCTTTGACATCCTGGCATGGCACACATTGCCGTTGCCGATGGATGCGCAGATCCTGATTTTCCTGGCATTCCTGATGGCATTTGCGGTCAAGGTTCCGATGTGGCCAGTGCATACATGGTTGCCGGATGCCCACGTGGAAGCGCCTACCGGTGGTTCCGTTGTACTGGCAGCAATCATGCTGAAACTCGGTGCATACGGCTTCCTGCGTTTCTCCTTGCCGATCACACCAGACGCCAGCCACTACCTGTCGGGCTTCATGATTACCCTGTCGCTGATCGCTGTTATCTACATCGGTCTGGTTGCACTGGTACAAACCGACATGAAAAAGCTGGTTGCTTATTCGTCGATTGCACACATGGGCTTCGTTACCCTCGGCTTCTTCATGTTTAACGACATGGCAGTGCAGGGCGGTATCGTACAAATGATTTCGCACGGTTTCGTATCCGGCGCAATGTTCCTGTGTATCGGTGTACTGTACGACCGCATGCATACCCGTAACATCGCCGACTACGGTGGCGTTGTGAATGTGATGCCTAAGTTCGCTGCATTCTTTGTATTGTTCTCGATGGGTAATGCAGGCTTGCCGGCAACCTCCGGTTTCGTCGGTGAATTCATGGTGATCCTGGGCGCAGTCAAATTCAATTTCTGGATAGGCCTGCTGGCAGCAACAGCCCTGATCCTGGGCGCAGCGTACTCGCTGTGGCTGGCTAAACGCGTGATCTTTGGTGCTATCACCAATCACCACGTGTCCGAGATGAAAGACCTGAACAAACGTGAATTCCTGATGTTGGGCTTGCTGGCTATCGCTGTATTGGCGATGGGTCTGTACCCGGCACCATTCACCGATGCGATGCAAACTTCGGTGACCGACCTGCTGAAGCACGTCGCCATCTCGAAATTGAATTAATAAACGCCGCGACCGCGAAAGTAAACGCACAAGAACTGCGACAAAATGAATAATTTGAATCTGATACCCGTCCTTCCTGAAATATTCCTGGCAATTGCGATTTGCGCAATTTTGCTGATTGACTTGTTTCTAAAGGACGAGAAACGCCACATCACTTACGTGCTGTCGATTATTGCATTGCTGGTTTGCGGTGTGCTGAGCCTGTCTGACTTCAATACAGGCGCGACTGTCTACACCTTCAACAATATGTTCGTCTCGGATCCGATGTCGAGTTTGTTGAAGATCTGTTCGTATGTTGCAGTTGGCCTGACACTGGTTTACTCGCGCCAATACGGTCTGGACCGTGAAATGGTAAACGGCCGCCTCGGCGGTGAGTTCTACCTGCTCGCGCTGTTCTCGCTGCTGGGCCAGATGGTCATGATCTCGGCCAACAATTTCCTGATCATCTACCTGGGTCTGGAACTGATGTCGCTGTCGCTATACGCATTGGTTGCTATGCGTCGTGACCACGCGATCTCGACAGAAGCTGCGATGAAGTACTTTATCCTCGGTGCGCTGGCTTCCGGTTTCCTGTTGTACGGTATCTCGATGTTGTACGGCGCGACCGGTTCGCTCGACTTGACCGAAGTAGCGCGTGCAACTGCTGCCGGTACCGTGAACAAGCCTATCCTGATTTTCGGCCTGGTATTCCTGGTCTCGGGCCTGGCGTTCAAACTGGGCGTGGTACCGTTCCACATGTGGGTACCTGACGTTTATCAAGGTGCGCCGACATCCGTCACCCTGTTGCTGGGTGGTGCACCTAAGCTGGCTGCATTCGCGATCACGATCCGTTTGCTGGTGGAAGGTTTGCCGGCACTGGCAGTCGACTGGCAGCAAATGCTGACCATCCTGGCTGTACTGTCGATGGCAATTGGTAACGTGACCGCAATCGTACAAACGAATATCAAGCGCATGCTGGCGTATTCGACGATTTCGCAAATGGGCTTCATCCTGCTCGGTTTGTTGTCCGGCGTGGTTGTCGGTGCCGATGGCTCGACCACCAATGGTTACAGCGCAGCGATGTTCTACTCGATCACTTATGTGCTGACGACCCTCGGTATCTTCGGCGTCATCATGCTGTTGTCGCGTGCCGGTTTCGAAGCTGACAATATCGACGACTTCAAAGGCCTGAACCAACGCAGCCCATGGTTTGCTCTGGTTACGCTGATGCTGATGTTCTCGCTGGCAGGTGTGCCGCCAGTCGTTGGTTTCTACGCCAAGCTGTCGGTATTGCAGGCGGTCCTGAGCACAGGCCAGATCTGGCTGGCTATCGTAGCCGTACTGTTCTCGCTGATTGGTGCTTACTACTACCTGCGTATCGTCAAAGTCATGTACTTTGATGAACCACTGGATAATTCGAAGATCGTGGTCAACAAGGATGTTACCGTCGCCTTGAGCATCAACGGCGCTTCCTTGCTGGTTCTCGGCCTGGTACCAGGTCCTTTGATGACAGCTTGTGCTGCTGCTATCGTCAAGACGCTCGCGTCCTGATCTGTAGCTGAGTGGCTGAAGCTTAGTGGATATTTCACTGGTCAGCTGGTTTGTGATCCTGTTGGCGCTGTTCAGCGCCAACCTTCCATTCTTCAATGAACGGCTGTTCGCCGTTCTTCCCCTGTCTTTCACCAGCAAGCCGGTCTGGCTGCGCCTGATCGAACTGTTCGTGCTTTATCTGCTGGTCGGTTTGATCGCACGCATGCTGGAGTCGCGTATCGGCAGTGTTTTCCCGCAAGGCTGGGAATTTTTCGCTATTACCGGTTGTCTATTCATCGTGCTGGCCTATCCCGGCTTTGTGATGCGCTATATGCGCAAGCGTCATCACTGACAGCGTTTGCTGACGCAAGCGACTGTCATCAGCCCCACCATTTTTGCCAAAGTACCCACCGGAGCTGAAGATGGATAATCACCTCAAAGAAGTCCGCATCGACAGCGCATTGGCGTACGACGGCCATTTCCTTAAAGTGCAACGCGATACCGTGCGCCTGCCGAATGGCCAGCCGACTACCCGTGAATACATCAAGCATCCCGGCGCCGTGGTTGTACTGCCTTTGTTTGACGACGGCACGGTTTTGATGGAGCGCCAGTTTCGTTATCCGCTAGACCGTGTGTTTATCGAATTCCCGGCGGGGAAGATAGATCCGGGCGAAGCGCCGCTGGCCTGTGCCAAACGCGAGTTGCTGGAAGAAACCGGTTACACCGCGACTGACTGGCAGTTTGTATGCACCATCCACAATGCGATTGCGTATGCGGATGAACACCTGGACCTGTACCTCGCGCGTGGCTTGACGGCCGGCGAACGCAAGCTGGATGCGGAAGAATTCCTCGACATCTTCACGGTGGCCGCGAGTGAATTGCCGGACTGGATACGCGCAGGCAAGATCACTGATGTGAAGACTGTCATCGGTGCATTCTGGCTGGAGAAAATTATCTGCGGCGAGTGGAAACTCTGATTTCGCGGTGCATGAGCCGATCGTAAAAAAAGCCGCATACGCGGCTTTTTTGTTTTACATATTCGGATAGTTGGGACCACCGCCGCCTTCCGGCGTAACCCACACGATATTCTGTGTCAGGTCCTTGATGTCGCAGGTTTTGCAATGCACGCAATTTTGCGCATTGATTTGCAAACGATCTTCACCGGCATCGGTCTTGACGAATTCATAGACCGCAGCGGGGCAGTAACGCGATTCCGGACCGGCGTACTGCGCCAGGTTGACCTGTACCGGCACCGTCGGATCTTTCAGTGTCAGGTGGATGGGCTGGTCTTCGCTGTGATTGGTATTTGAAATGAATACCGATGACAGTCGATCGAAGGTCAGCTTGTTATCTGGCTTCGGATACACGATGGGCTGGAACTCGGAAGCCGGGCGCAGGCAGGTATGGTCGGCGTGCGTATTGCGCAGTGTCCATGGTGCCTTGCCACGGAAGATGAGCTGGTCGATGCCGACCATCAGGGAGCCGGTGTACAGGCCTTTGCTCATCCACGGCTTGAAGTTACGCGCGACATGCAATTCTTCATGCAACCAGGATTGCTTGAAGGCGATCGGGTAATCGCTCAATTCATCCGCCTGGCGGCCTTCGTTCAATGCGACAAATGCGGCATCGGCCGCCATCATCCCGCTCTTCATTGCGGCATGGCTACCCTTGATGCGGCTGGCATTCAGGAAGCCGGCATCGCAGCCTATCAGTGCACCACCGGGGAACACCAGCTTGGGCAGTGATTGCAGGCCGCCTGCCGTGATTGCGCGTGCACCGTAGGAAATACGTTTGCCGCCTTCAAAGAAGCGACTGATCGCCGGATGCGTCTTGTAGCGCTGGAATTCTTCAAACGGTGACAGATAGGGATTGTCATAGGCGAGGCCGACTACATAGCCGACTGCGACCTGATTGTCTTCCAGGTGATAGAGGAAGGAACCGCCATAGGTATCACTGGCAAGTGGCCAGCCGGCGGTGTGGATCACCAGGCCGGGCTGGTGCAGCGCCGGATCGATTTCCCACAATTCCTTGATGCCGATCGCATAGCTTTGCGGCGCCTTGCCTTCTTCCAGTTTGAATTTTTGCAGCAATTGCTTGCCGAGGTTGCCGCGTGAACCTTCAGCAAACAAGGTGTACTTGGCATGCAGTTCCATACCCAGCTGGAAGGCCGCGGTAGGCTCACCAGCGCGATTCACGCCCATATTGCCGGTCGCTACACCTTTAACCGAACCGTCGTCGTTGTACAGGATTTCAGCAGCAGGGAAGCCGGGGAATACTTCTACGCCCAGCGCTTCGGCTTGCTGGCCCAGCCAGCGCACGACGTTGGCCAGCGAGACCACATAATTGCCATGGTTCTGGAAGCAGGCCGGCAATACAAAGTTAGGCGTCTTGTAAGCCTTTTTCTCGGTCAGGAACAGGAAGCGGTCTTCGCTAACAGCTGTGTTCAACGGTGCGCCGCGTTCCTTCCAGTCCGGAAACAATTCTGTGATGGCTTGCGGATCCATCACTGCGCCGGACAGGATGTGCGCACCGAGTTCGCCGCCTTTTTCCAGGATGCAAACCGATACTTCGCTATTTTTTTCAGCGGCGAGTTGCTTGAGGCGTATCGCCGCAGCCAGGCCGGCCGGGCCGCCGCCGACGATTACGACATCGTATTCCATCGCTTCGCGCGGGCCGTATTGTTCGAGCAGGCTGGAGTCGGAAGTAGGAGTATTGGTCATGGTTTTATTGCAGTCTAAATATCTTTCACGCCGAAGCCGATATTGTCCCTTGTTTTAGCGGCAATACGAAGTGCAAAAACACGCATTACTGCGCTTTCGTGTAATCATAACGCGTAAGTCATGTATTTTATTTGCAGTGCGTCAACAATCAGGGGAATTCAGTGGGCATAGAAGTCAATTTTGAGGGCAAGGTAGCCCTCGTTACCGGTGCTTCCAGCGGTCTTGGCGCACGTTTTGCAAAAGTACTGGCCATGGCAGGGGCGCAAGTCATCCTGGCGGCACGCCGTGTCGATCGTCTGAAGGAATTGCGTGCCGAGATCGAAGCTGAAGGCGGTGCGGCCCAGGTCGTCAGCCTCGATGTTACCGATTACGCCAGCATCAAATCTGCGATTGCACATGCCGAGACTGAAACCGGCGCGATCGATATCCTGGTCAATAACTCGGGAGTGTCGTCCAGCCAGCGTTTGGTCGATGTGACGCCGGAAGACTATGCGCACGTGATGGATACCAATCAGCGTGGTGCATTTTTTGTCGCGCAAGAAGTTGCGAAACGCATGATTGCGCGCCATAAAGGTGACCCGAAAAAGCAGCATCGCATCATCAATATCGGTTCGGTCGCAGGTTTGCGTGTCGTGCCCGAGCTGGGTATGTACTGTGTCAGCAAGGCGGCGGTGGTGCATATGACCAAAGCGATGGCGCTGGAGTGGGGGAAATTCGGCATTAACGTCAATGCCATCTGTCCCGGCTATATCGGTACTGAAATTAATTCCGAATATTTCCAGAGCGAACAGGGCAAGCAAGTACTGGAAATGTTGCCGCGTAAACGCATCGGCAAACCGGAAGACCTGGATGGTTTGCTGTTGTTACTGGCAGCCGAGGAATCGCACTTCATCAATGGTGCCATCATGACGGCCGACGATGGCATGAGCGTGCAATAACTTCCCCATAAGGATTTCCATCTGGCCGCCCATCGGCAAGCAGGTGGAAATCGGCTTTGGTTTCATTTTTTTAAATGGTAGGTCAGGGCGGCGGCAATGCAGATTGCCAGCGCATCTTGTGGTGCTTCATCTTCCAGCCTGAGGATCAGGGCGCGGTTGCCCTGGAATGTGAAGTCGTGCGGGAATATAGTCCGGAACGTTTCGACCAGGTTGGTCTGGCAATGAAAGTACATTGCGTAGTTCAGCGGATCCTTTTCTTTCCAATCGATACGTAGCGTGCTGCCAGCCTTGTTTTTGGGGGCGTAGGCTGGCTCACCCCATTTCAGCGATTCTTCCAGTTCGCCGACACCGCTGGTGTTTTCCGCCGTTTGAAAAACCAGCTCACGCAAGGCAAGCAGGCGCCGGCGTGCCTCAGGCGGATAGGTATCAAATTTGGCCCGGACCTGATGATGCATGAACGGTTTCATCATGGGCCTTCCTTGTCACAACTGGCAGCTTATTGCCACTTCCCACCCTGTGCCTGGCATCCCGATTTGGTCGAGGCCAAAGTCTTGGGGTCGCGCTTGTAATAGTGGCTGCTTAAAGGCTGGCCAAAGAATCCTACACAGACACCTTGTGCCGGGGCCGGACAAGCTGCCATATACGTCGTCTTGGCAGGTGGTCCGCCGAATGCTGCGGTCGCTTGCGACAGGCTATTGCAGGTTTCGACAAATTGCCCGTGCGGGATGCCATTGTTTTGCAAACAATCCTTGATCTCCGTTTTTTCGCCGGCGACCGTAAAGCTGCCTTCCATCAGGCAAGCTTTTTGTTGCGCCATGGCTAACAGGGGGAAGCTGAGGATGAATATCGCGATAAGGCGGAGGGCTGCAAGGTTCGTGCGCATGTCGATTCCAGTCTGTGGTCAGAGGGGATGGGCAGGATACAAGGACGTAATAGCAAAAGCGTTTGCAAGTGTTTAATTTTATATTTGACGCGCTACGCCAAGCAAGCGATTCACCAGTTCACTGGATGTGGTTGCGGTAAATTTCCGCATCAGCTTGGCCCGGTGCATTTCCACCGTACGCGGGCTGAGGCCGATTTGCTTGGCGATCAGTTTGCTGGTTTTGCCATCCACCAATAGCGCGGCAATTTCACGTTCGCGGGGTGTCAGTTCGGCCGTGACCGGACGTTTTTCACTCAAATCCTCGAAAGTCCAGATGCCGGCGGCATGTGGGTCTGAACTGTGCAGCGCGCGTCCGCTTACATGACACCAAAATAACTGCCCGTCCGCACGCTTCATGATGCGCTCGTCCGAGTAACAACCCTTGGCATTCATGATGGGAACGATGCGGGCGCCGGTCCGCTCAAATTCCACATAACTGGGGTAAAGCAGTGCGAATGAGAGTCCGTTCAGCGCACCATGCCCATAGCCAAACATCGCCGCCAGCGCGTGATTGCAGTCATGCATGACGCGATGCTGCGATATGCACATGCCGATAGGCGCATGCCGGAATATGCTTTCATAATCGATGTCTGCGGGTTCATTCATGCCGGATTCAGCCTTCATTCCTCGTAGTTCTACGGTATTGTGACTATGACAGTGCCGCCGTATGCTGGCAGATGCACTTTTGTTGTTCCGTTGCGGTTTACTCTACACAAAGAAGGGTGCCTATGAACAAAGTTTATCCTGATGCGGCCTCCGCACTGGCGGATATAGTCCGGGATGGACAAACCATCGCGGTCGGCGGTTTTGGCCTATGCGGCATCCCGGAAGCCCTGATTGCCGCCTTGCGTGACTCCGGCGTGCAAAACCTGACCGCTATTTCCAATAATGCCGGGGTGGACGATGCCGGCCTGGGTCAATTGCTGCAAACACGCCAGATCAAGAAAATGATTGCCTCCTATGTAGGCGAAAACAAGGAATTCGAACGCCAGTACCTGGCTGGCGAACTGGAATTGGAATTCACACCGCAAGGAACACTGGCCGAGAAATTACGCGCCGGCGGGGCCGGTATCCCTGCATTCTTCACGAAAACCGGTGTTGGTACCGTGGTCGCCGAAGGCAAGGATGTGCGCGAATTCGATGGCGAACAATATGTAATGGAGCGCTCCCTGGTCGCCGACGTGTCCATCGTCAAAGCTTACATGGCGGACAAGGCGGGCAACCTCGTGTATCGCCGCACTGCACGCAATTTCAACCCGAATGTGGCGATGGCCGGAAAGATCACCGTGGTCGAAGTGGAGAAACTGGTGGAGATTGGCGAGATCGATCCGGATCATGTGCATACGCCGGGTATTTTTATCCATCGCATCGTACTGAATGCACATCCGCAAAAGCGGATCGAGCAACGTACCTTGCGCACAAGCTAATCAATTCGAATCGGAGACTCTCATGGCCTGGACCCGGGAAGAAATGGCGGCGCGTGCCGCACAGGAATTGCAGGATGGTGCTTACGTTAACCTCGGCATCGGTTTGCCGACACTGGTGGCGAATTATGTGCCGGATGATATCCATGTCTGGTTGCAGTCAGAGAATGGCTTGCTTGGTATCGGACCGTTCCCGACCGAGGATGAACTGGATCCGGACCTGATCAATGCAGGCAAACAGACCGTTACTTCATTGCCGGGTTCGTCCTACTTCAGTTCGGCTGATTCTTTCGGCATGATACGTGGCGGCAAAATCGATATTGCCTTGCTCGGTGCGATGCAGGTCTCGGCACAGGGTGACCTGGCGAACTGGATGATCCCGGGCAAGATGGTCAAAGGCATGGGCGGCGCGATGGACCTGGTCGCCGGTGTCAAGCGCATTGTGGTCTTGATGGAGCATGTGGCGCGCGCCAAGGATGGTTCGGTATCGCACAAGATACTGCCGCAATGCAGCCTGCCGTTGACGGGTGTTGCGGTGGTTGATCGCATCATCACCGATCTGGGGGTGATGGATGTGACCCCGCAAGGTCTGCAATTAGTGGAACTGGCAACAGGTGTCACGCTGGATGAAATCCAGGCCGGTACCGGTGTACCGCTGGACAGTAGCAAACTGCAGTAAACCCGGCGCTGGACTTATTGCGCAGTCCAGCCGCCATCCATATTCCACGCGGCACCGCGTACCTGTACCGCAGCATCGCTGCACAGGAAAACCGCCAGCGCTCCCAGTTGCTGGGGTGTGACAAATTCGCCGGATGGCTGTTTCTCGGATACCAAATCCTTCTTCGCCGCTTCATCTGACAAGCCTTCACGGGCGGCGCGCGCATCCACCTGTTTCTGCACCAGTGGCGTCAAGACCCAACCCGGGCAAATCGCATTACAGGTAATGCCGGTATGCGCCATTTCCAGTGCCGTCACTTTGGTCAGGCCGACGATGCCATGTTTGGCCGCGACATAGGCCGATTTCTGGACCGAACCGACCAGGCCATGCACCGATGCAATATTGATGATGCGTCCCCAGTTTTTGGCTTGCATCATCGGTAGTGCGAGGCGGGTGGTGTGGAAAGCGGATGAGAGGTTGATCGCGATAATCGCGTCCCATTTCTCTACCGGGAAGTCTTCTATCGTTTCGGTATGCTGGATGCCGGCGTTGTTGACGAGGATATCGACCTTGCCGAATTGCTCGGCGGCGAAGGCCATCATTGCGGCGATTTCCGTCGGCTTGGACATATCAGCAGGGTGGTGCACACATTTGACGCCGTAGTTGCGCATCAATGCCGCCTGCAGCGTCTTGATTTCATTTGCATCACCGAAACCGTTGAGCACGATATCGGCGCCTTGCTGTGCCAGTGCTTGCGCAATTCCCAGGCCGATGCCGGAAGTAGAGCCGGTTACCAGCGCGGTTTTGCCGTGAAGTGGAGCGTTTTGCATGGTCTACCTTTCAAGCTGAAAGTTTCTGCGTGGCGATCTTTGGTAAGATTCTACGCGTAAGCGCAAAAAAAGAAGCAATAAAGAGACAAGAAATAAACAAGAGAAAACCGCAAATGTCGCGCACCATGCGCCGACCATCCCATGGCGAAACTTATGACCCAGCTACAAATCAAGTCCGTGCAATGCCTTTCCCCAACCGGCCTGCATCAAATGTCGTACAAGGAATGGGGTGATAGCAGTAACCCGAATACCCTGGTCTGCGTACATGGCTTGAGCCGGGTGTCCGATGATTTCGATATGTTGGCGGCGGAGTTGGCGAATGACTATCGGGTGATTTGTCCGGATGTAGTGGGACGTGGTCGTTCCGGTCGCTTGCTGGACCCGCAGTATTACCAAATCCCGCAATACGTCAGCGATATGGTGACTCTGATAGCACGCCTCGGTGTAAGCGAATTGCACTGGTTGGGGACATCGCTGGGTGGCGTGATAGGCATGGCACTTGCATCTCTGCCTGCGAATCCGATACGTAAGCTGATACTGAATGATATCGGCCCGGAAATGGATGCAGTGGCTTTGGCACGCATAGGCGAGTATGTCGGCAAGGATGTGCGCTTCGCAACTTTTGACGAAGCATGGAATTACGTGCGCGCAATTTCTTTGTCCTTCGGGCCGCACAATGACACGCAGTGGCGCAAAATGGCGGCCGATGTGATGCATCAGGATGCAGACGGGCAATGGGTGTTTAGCTATGACCCGGGGATAGCCGTGCCGTTCAAGGCGACTACCGTGCATAGCGTGCAGGCAGATACGGAGCGCCTGTGGGCCGCTTACGATGCGATCCGCTGCCCGACATTGGTGATCCGTGGTGCAGAGTCCGATTTGTTGTCGAACCAAACGATGCAGGCGATGTCACAACGCGGGCCGAAAGCGCAGGTGGTGGAACTGGCCGGTGTCGGCCATGCGCCGACTTTCCTGCATGCCGACCAGATTGCATTGGCAAAGAAATTTTTACTGGCTTGATATTTCCAGGCTGGTTTTTATATTGGATACATGATGAACATTACACGCTTGCACATAGGCGATACCTTGTCTGAAGTGGCAATACACAACGGCACGGTATACTTGGCCGGACAAATCGCTGAAGACACGACGCACAATATCCAGGGCCAGACCCGGGAAGTGCTCGGGCATATTGACCGCCTGCTGGCAGAAGCGGGCAGCGACAAGACACGTATTTTGTCGTGTCAGATTTTTATTGCCAACGTGAAGGATTTCGACGGCATGAATGAAGCGTGGAACGAATGGGTACCGCAAGGCCATACGCCGCCGCGTGCCACAGTGGGTGCGCAGTTTCCTGATCCGAAGCGCCTGGTAGAGATAATCGTAGTTGCAGCATCTTCTTAGGTTTTAAATGGTTTCCTTAGCATCAGCACAGAGCGATACGCAAGAGCTACTTCGCTCTGGTTTGACCGAACACGACAGTGCGCGTGTGATGGATGCGCTCGCCTTCGTCAAACCGATTTACAGCGGCAAGAAAGTTTCAGCAGGTCAGGATGCATTTGAAAGCGAACAGGACACCTTCGAGTTTGCGCAAGGTGTGGCGACTGTTCTCTCTCAATTGGAAACTGATGCCGATACCCGCATCGCAGCTTTACTGTTTGAGCTGGCGACTATCGATCCGGCCGCTGCCGAGAAGATAGAAGAGCGCTTCGGCAAGGAAGTGAACAACCTCGTGCTGGGCGTACGGCAATTGATGCGCCTGCACGAAGTCACCTTTGTCCAGCATGAAGCGGCACGCAGCAAGAATGCAGCGCAGGAAGCAGCGGCACAGCTCGAAGTCGTACGCAAGATGTTGCTGGCAATGGCATCCGATATGCGCGTCGTACTGGTGCGTCTCGGTACACGTGTGACGACCTTGCGCTACTTTGCCGATAACAAGGTACAGAACGAACGCTCGAAACAGTACGCACGTGAGACCTTTGATCTCTATGCGCCACTGGCCAATCGTCTTGGCGTCTGGCAACTGAAGTGGGAGCTGGAAGATTTATCTTTCCGCTTCCTGCAGCCGGAAGCCTACAAGCGCATCGCATCGCAACTGGAAGAGAAACGCGTAGAGCGCGAAGCCTTCGTGGAAAACGCGATCAAACGCCTGCAATCGGAGATGGCCGCTGCCGGCATCAAGGCCGAAGTTTTTGGCAGGCCGAAACATATCTTCAGTATCTGGAGCAAGCTGCGCGGCAAGGCGATAGAGTTTTCCGATCTGTATGACGTGCGTGCTTTCCGCGTGATCGTGGATGACGTCAAAACCTGCTATACCGTACTTGGCATCATTCACAATATATGGGCACCGATCCCGGAAGAATTTGACGACTATATTTCGCGTCCGAAATCGAATGGCTATCAGTCACTGCATACCATTGTGATTGCAGAAGACGGCCGCCCGCTGGAAGTGCAAGTGCGCACCAACGATATGCACGACTTTGCCGAATACGGCGTCGCTGCACACTGGCGTTATAAGGAAGCCGGTGGTTCGAATTTCTCCGGCCAGAAGTACGATGAAAAAATCGCGTGGCTACGCCAGTTGCTGGCGTGGAAAAGCGAGGTGGTCGATACCGTGGTCGGCCAGGAAGAAGTACATCGCGACTGGGTGGAAAAACTCAAGTCGGCGACACTGGATGATCGCATCTATGTCTTGACGCCACAGGCACGCGTAATCGAATTGCCGAACGGCGCGACGCCTATCGATTTTGCGTATCACTTGCACAGCGATGTCGGTCATCGTTGCCGCGGTGCGCGCGTCGACGGTGTGCTGGTGCCGCTGAATACGGTATTGAAAAACGGGCAGACCGTAGACATCATTACCGCCAAAGGTGTCAGCACCGTGACCGGTACTGTCGGTCCGTCGCGCGATTGGCTATCACCTGGTTATGCAGTCAGTTCGCGTACCCGTGCCAAAGTGCGTGCATGGTTCAATGCGATTGATCAGCAAGAAACCTTGTCGCATGGTCGTGGCCTGGTGGAAAAGACGCTGCAGCGTGAAGGTAAAACAGCTGTCAACCTGGAAGAACTGGCACACAAGCTGGGTTTTTCCAAAGTCGATGATCTCTTCCTCGCAGTGGGCAAGGATGAGTTCAGCCTGCGCACGGTTGAACATGCTTTGCATGGTGATGATCCGAACGCAGCGACCGAGTCGGATGATGCCGTCATCCCGCGCAAGAGCCGTGCTTCCAGCGTGGTGCACGGTGCCAAGTCCGGCGTGCTGGTGGTTGGTACCGATGGTTTGATGACGCAATTGGCAAAGTGCTGCAAACCGGCACCGCCGGATGACATCGTCGGCTTCATTACGCGTGGCAAGGGTGTGTCCATCCATCGCGCCGATTGCAAGAATTTCGTCGAGATGCGCACCAAGGCGCCCGAGCGTGTCATCCAGACTGCCTGGGGCCGGCCGGAGTCGGCCACTGTGTATCCGGTCGATATCTTTGTGCTGGCCGGCGACCGACAAGGTTTGCTGCGCGACATTTCGGATATTTTCCTGCGTGAAAAAATCAATGTGATCGGCGTCAGCACCCAAAGCGTGAAAGGGCAGGCGCGCATGGCCTTCACCGCGGAAATTGCTTCCACGGCGCAATTGCAAAAGGCACTCAATGTGATACGCGAAGTCAGCGGCGTTCTGGAAGCCAAGCGGCATTGATGGCCTGATTTCTACCGGCAAAATCAGCCCGCTTTGAAATTTTTGCACTTAGTTCGCAGAAGCACTAGCTAAGTAGATAATTTCTCGCTATAATTTCGCTTCTTTAGGCGCGTAGCTCAGCTGGTTAGAGCACTACCTTGACATGGTAGGGGTCGTTGGTTCGAGTCCAATCGTGCCTACCAACGAAAAATTGGTAAAACCTGTAAGAGCGAGAAAGGCAAACCCGGTTATGACACCGCGAACGGCAACCACATCGGTTTCCAGGCGACGCTAAGTCGGGTTCTTTTTCGTCATTACCATTTGAAAAAGCGCGGCTAGCCCGCGTTTTTTTTCGTCCGCATTTTTTGTTGTTCAATTTATCCAGTCTAGCGTCAGCATGCAGGGTCCCGCTGAAACGGAGAGCAAAATGATTACAGTCCGACTTCCCGATGGTTCGCAACGTGAATTTGATGCGCCTGTCACCGTAGCGCAAGTTGCCGCCAATATCGGCACCGGTCTTGCCAAAGCGGCATTGGCCGGCAAGGTCAACGGCGATGTAGTGGATACCTCCTACCTGATCGAGAAAGACAGCGATCTGGCTATCATCACCGACAAGGATGCGGAAGGTATCGATGTGATCCGTCATTCGACCGCCCATTTGCTTGCGTATGCGGTCAAGGAATTGTTTCCTGATGCGCAAGTCACCATCGGCCCTGTGATCGATAACGGCTTTTATTACGATTTCTCGTACAAGCGTCCGTTTACACCTGATGACCTGGTCGCGATCGAAAAGAAAATGACCGAGCTGGCGAAAAAAGATGAGCCGGTTACGCGTAAAGTCATGCCGCGTGATGAAGCCGTCGCTTATTTCAAATCGATAGGTGAGGCATACAAGGCTGAAATCATCGAATCGATCCCGGCGGACCAGGAAGTTTCGCTGTACACCGAAGGCAAGTTCACCGACCTGTGCCGTGGGCCGCACGTGCCGTCGACCGGCAAGCTGAAAGTATTCAAGCTGATGAAGCTGGCCGGTGCCTACTGGCGCGGCGATTCCAAGAATGAAATGCTGCAGCGGATCTACGGTACTGCTTGGGCGAAGAAAGAAGAGCAGGAAGCTTACCTGCACATGCTGGAAGAAGCTGAGAAGCGCGATCACCGCAAACTGGGCAAGCAACTGGATTTCTTCCATTTCCAGGAAGAAGCGCCGGGCTTGATCTTTTGGCATCCAAAAGGCTGGTCGATCTGGCAACAGGTCGAGCAATACATGCGCAAGGTCTACCAGGATAACGATTACCAGGAAGTCAAAGCGCCGCAAATCCTGGATCGTGGCTTGTGGGAAAAAACCGGCCACTGGGATAACTATCGCGAAAACATGTTCGTGACCGAGTCGGAAAACCGTTCATACGCGCTCAAGCCGATGAACTGCCCGGGCCATGTACAAATTTACAATAGCGATATGCGCAGCTATCGCGACCTGCCTTTGCGCTACGGCGAATTCGGCCAGTGCCATCGCAATGAGCCATCCGGTGCCTTGCACGGCATGATGCGCGTGCGTGGCTTTACGCAGGATGACGGCCATATTTTCTGTACTGAAGAACAAATTGCCGAAGAGGTAACAGCTTTCCATGCGCAAGCGATGGCGGTGTATGCGGCGTTCGGCTTTGAAAACATCGACGTCAAGCTGGCCTTGCGTCCGGATAGTCGTATCGGCACCGAAGAGAGCTGGGATATTGCCGAGGAATCGCTGCGCTCCGCGCTGCGTGCCTGTGGCGTCAGCTGGACCGAATTGCCGGGCGAGGGCGCGTTCTACGGCCCGAAAATCGAATACCACCTGAAAGACAGCCTGGGACGTGCATGGCAAGTCGGTACCGTGCAGATCGATCCGTCGATGCCGGGCCGCCTGGGTGCGGAATATGTAGCAGTTGATAACACCCGTAAAACCCCGATCATGTTGCACCGGGCGATTGTCGGTTCGCTCGAGCGTTTTATCGGTATTTTGATCGAACATTACGCCGGTGCCTTGCCTTTGTGGCTTGCTCCGGTGCAAATCGCGGTACTGAACATTTCGGATGCGCAGGCTGAATATGCACAGGCTGTTGCACAAAACCTGAAAAAACAAGGGTTTAGGGTACACCTTGATTTGCGTAATGAGAAAATTACCTATAAAATACGCGAGCATTCCGTTCAGAAGCTGCCGTACATCATTGTTATTGGCGATAAAGAACGGGACGCAGGTACAGTGGCCGTGCGAGCGCGAGGCAATGTCGATCTGGGTGTAATGCCTGTCGATTTATTGGTGGATCGTCTCAATAGCGAGATAGACGCCAAAGCCTAACGGGGTAACCCATAGCGCAAGAGCACGGCTTAATTATTTGATTTTAAAAGGAAATTGCAATAGCTACTGACAAGTCGCATCGGATCAACGGTGAAATTACAGCGCCTGAATTGCGTTTGAGTGGTGTCGAAAACGAGGCACTCGGTATCGTTACTCTGGCAGAAGCCTTCCGCCTGGCGGAAGAGGCTAACGTCGATCTGGTAGAGATTGCGCCAACCGCGCAACCACCAGTCGCACGCCTGATGGATTACGGCAAGTTCAAATACCAGGAACAAAAGAAGGCGCACGAAGCCAAGCTGAAACAGAAGATCATTCTGGTCAAGGAAGTCAAATTCCGGCCTGGTACCGATGATGGTGATTACAACATCAAGCTGCGCAACCTGATCAAATTCCTGGAAGATGGCGATAAAACCAAAATCACACTGCGTTTCCGCGGTCGTGAAATGGCGCATCAGGATATCGGCGTAAGAATGCTGGAACGTCTGAAACAAGATCTGGAGCCATATGGCCAGGTCGAACAGTGGCCAAAGATGGAAGGCCGTCAGATGATCATGGTTCTGTCGCCGAAGAAAAAGAAATAAGAATTTCGTGTGCATCGTCCGGTAACGGACGATTTACACAAAATAGCAGTGGACTCGATTCCACTGCATAACAAGTGAAAGCAGGCATCCAAGCGTAACGAAATTGTTGCCACCTGCAATCATATAAAATGGAACTGTCCCTTAAAAGGACAGAGTGTGTCATGCCTAAAATGAAAACGAAAAGCAGCGCCAAAAAGCGCTTTCGTGTACGTCCGGGTGGTACCGTTAAACGCGGTCAAGCGTTCAAACGTCACATCCTGACCAAAAAAACTACCAAAAACAAACGTCAATTGCGCGGTGCTGTCGGTGTCCATGACACCAACATGAATTCCGTACGCGCAATGATGCCTACCGCTTAACCTCACACTCAATTATTAAGGAGTAATCATGCCTAGAGTAAAACGTGGGGTCACAGCACGGGCCCGTCATAAGAAAGTCCTCGACCAAGCCAAAGGCTATCGTGGTCGTCGCAGCAAGGTATACCGTATTGCCAAGCAAGCAGTTATGCGCGCTGGTCAATATGCATACCGCGATCGTCGTAACAAGAAACGCGTTTTCCGCGCTCTGTGGATCACCCGTATCAATGCAGCATCGCGTGAACATGGTCTGACATACAGCGTGTTCATGAACGGTCTGAAACGCGCATCCATCGAACTGGACCGTAAAGTCCTGGCCGATATGGCTGTGATGGACAAACCGGCATTCGCTGCAATTGTGAATCAGGTGAAAGCAAACATCGCTGCTTAAGTGTTGTGATCGTATGCACCGTCTGCGGACGGTGCAGCAATATCCGAGCGGGGCAGGGTTCCATACCTATGCCCCGTTTTATTTTTGCTTTCCTTTTCGGCTTCCTTGCAAAGGACGAGAACAAACCGCATGAATCACCTCGAACAATTAGTCACCCAAGCCCAGACCGATTTCGCCGCCGCAGAAGATGCCGCCGCGCTGGAAAACGCGAAAGCGAAGTACCTCGGTAAAACGGGACAGATCACCGAACAGATGAAGAGCCTGGGCAAGCTTGCGCCGGAAGAGCGCAAAGCACAGGGCGCTGTCATTAACTCCGCCAAAGAAAAGATAGAAGCAGCACTGACTGCGCGCCGCGATGCATTATCGAATGCACAGATGGAAGCGCGTCTCAATGCGGAAGCTATCGACATCACACTGCCAGGTCGCGGTCGCGGCACCGGCGGTATCCACCCGGTCATGCGCTCATGGCAGCGCGTTGAAGAAATCTTCGGTTCCATCGGCTTTGACGTTGCCGACGGTCCGGAAATTGAAAACGACTGGACCAATTTCACTGCATTGAACAGCCCGGAGAACCATCCTGCGCGTTCGATGCAAGACACTTTCTACATCGAAGGCAAGGATACGCAAGGCAAGCCTTTGCTGCTGCGTACCCATACCAGCCCGATGCAAGTGCGCTATGCGCGCATGAACAAACCACCGATCAAGGTCATTGCACCGGGTCGTACCTACCGCGTCGATAGCGATGCCACCCATTCGCCTATGTTCCATCAGGTGGAAGGTTTGTGGATAGATGAAAACATCAGCTTCGCTGACCTCAAGGGTGTCTACCTCAATTTCGTCAAAGCCTTCTTTGAAACCGACGATTTGCAAGTGCGCTTCCGTCCGTCCTACTTCCCGTTCACCGAACCATCGGCCGAGATCGATATCGCGTTCGGTAGTGGTCCGCTGAAAGGTCGCTGGCTGGAAGTATCCGGTGCGGGTCAGGTCCATCCGACCGTGCTGCGCAATATGGGTTTTGATCCCGAACAATTCATCGGCTTCGCGTTTGGCTCCGGCCTCGAACGCCTGACGATGCTGCGTTACGGCATCAACGATCTGCGCCTGTTCTACGAAGGCGATTTGCGGTTTCTCAAACAATTCAACTAAAAGCAGTGACAAGCCGGAGCGCGCACTGGATGCACGCTCTGATTCTTTCTGTATTTTTGTGACGTCTGTGGCAAAAGGTTTTAATCATGCAATTTTCCGAAAGCTGGCTCCGTACGATGGTCGATCCGAACATGACTTCGGACGAATTGGCACACTTGTTGACGATGTCCGGCCTCGAGGTCGAAGAAGTCGAACCGGTGGCGCCGCCATTTTCGAATGTAGTAGTGGCCGAAGTACTGGAAGTCGCCAAACATCCGAATGCTGATCGTTTGAATGTGTGCCAGGTCAATGTCGGTACCGGCACCATGCTCAACATCGTGTGCGGTGCGCCTAACGTGCGCGCCGGCATGAAGGTGGTCTGTGCGATGGCTGGCGCTATCCTGCCGCCTGGTGAAGACGGCAAACCATTCGAAATCAAGGTCGGCGCATTGCGCGGCGTTGAATCGCAAGGCATGTTGTGCTCGGCACGCGAACTGAAATTGTCGGACGAGCAGGGCGGCCTGATGGACTTGCCTGCTGATGCGCCAGTCGGACAAAATTTCCGTGATTACTATCAACTGAACGACCTCAAGTTCACCATCAAGCTGACGCCGAACAAGGCGGATTGCCTGTCGGTGCTGGGTGTGGCGCGTGAAGTGTCGGCATTGACGGGTACGCCGTTGAAAGTACCGACCTTCCAGCCAGTCGCAGCAACAATTACAGATGTGTTGCCGGTCAAGGTATCGGCCCCTGATTTGTGCGGTCGCTTCTCCGGTCGCATCATACGCGGCCTGAATGCCAAGGCCCAGACACCGGACTGGATGAAGCAGCGCCTCGAGCGCAGCGGCCAGCGTCCGATCTCGGCACTGGTGGATATCTCCAATTACGTCATGCTGGAACTCGGCCGTCCTACGCACGTATTCGACCTGAGCAAAATCCACGGCGGACTGGATGTACGCTGGGGCAAGAAGGGTGAATCGCTGAAACTGTTGAATGGCAATACGGTTGCCGTCGATGAGTGGATAGGCGTCATCGCGGACGAGAAAGAAATCGAATCGCTGGCCGGCATCATGGGTGGTGATGCCACCGCCGTATCGCTGGATACGCAAGACATCTACCTCGAAGCTGCATTCTGGTACCCGAATGCGATCCAGGGCCGTGGCCGTCGTTTTAACTTCTCTACCGATGCAGCCCATCGTTTTGAACGTGGTGTCGACTTCGCGACTACAGTCGAGCACATGGAGCGCATCACGGCATTGATCGTTGAAATCTGCGGCCAGAAGGATTTGACCAAAGTTGGTCCTATCGATGATCACGTGGTGAACCTGCCCAAGCGCGCAGCCGTCAGCGTACGCACTGCACGTGCCGTCAAAGTCATAGGCGTGCCGCTGACCGATGAAATGATCGCGGATATCTTCACACGCCTTGGCCTGAGCTTCACGCACAAGGATGGCGTGTTCTCGGTGACGCCACCGTCGTATCGCTTCGATATCGAAATCGAAGAAGACCTGATCGAAGAGATCGCGCGCGTCTACGGTTTTGAAAACATTCCCGCCTTGCCGCCGGTAGCGGCAAGTGCCATGCGTATTCCCCCGGAAAATACACGCTCGCTGTTTACGATACGTCGTCAACTGGCTGATGCGGATTACCAGGAAGTGGTCAATTTCAGTTTCGTTGAACAGGAATGGGAAGCGGATTTCGCTGGCAATACCAATCCGATCAAACTGCTCAATCCTATCGCCAGCCAGATGAGTGTGATGCGCTCGTCGATGATAGGCAGCCTGATCGCGAATGTGCGTTACAACCTGAATCGCAAGGTCAGCCGCATCCGTTTGTTTGAAATCGGTGCGATTTACCTGCGCAACAAGGTTGAACAAGATGGCCCATTGTCGGTGGCCGGTTTCGACCAGCCGAAACGCGTCGCTGCCATTGCTTATGGCTCGGTTGCTGAAGAGCAATGGGGACAGGCATCACGCAACGTTGATTACTTTGATGTGAAGTCCGATCTGGAAGCACTCTTTGCTCCGAAGACGTTAACTTTTGTCAAAGTCGAGCATCCGGCATTGCACCCGGGACGTTCCGCCAGTATTTTGCTGGATGGGGAAGAGATAGGTTTTATCGGTGAATTGCATCCACGCTGGCAACAAAAATATGACCTGCCATTGGCACCGGTTTTATTTGAAGTTAACGCGAGTGCATTGCAAAGTGTCGGCGTCCCGAGCTACAAGGAAATTTCCAAATTCCCTGCAGTAACTCGCGATCTGGCGCTGGTGGTAAAACAAGCGGTTCCTATGCAAGCCCTGATGGATGCTTTTATTTCCGAAAAGAAACATAATCCAGTTTGCAATATTCTGCAAGTGGTTGTTTTATTTGATGAATATCGTGGAAAAGGTCTGGAGCAGGATGAAAAAAGCCTTGCTTTCCGCTTCACCTTACAAGATACTCAATTAACCCTGCAAGACGATTTGGTTGATGCCGCAATGGCCGCATTTGTTGCTGCCGCCACTAGCAAGCATGGGGCCAAATTGCGTGCATAACGAGGCAGGGACTAACAATAATATGAACGACGTGAATTCAGCCGAACTCCAATCTGTATTAGCTGCCGACCTCAACCGCGCGATGATGGAGGCGCAAGTACGCTCACAAGCGGAAAAAAACCTCCCGACCCTGACCAAGGCTGAGCTGGCAGAGTTGCTATTCGAGCAAGTCGGTTTGAACAAGCGTGAGGCCAAGGATATGGTCGAGACTTTTTTCGACGAAATCCGTAATGCACTGGAGCGTGGCGAATCGGTCAAATTGTCCGGTTTCGGCAATTTCCAGTTGCGTGACAAGCCACAGCGCCCGGGCCGTAACCCGAAGACCGGGGAAGAAATCCCGATCACCGCACGTCGGGTCGTGACTTTCCATGCCAGTCAAAAGCTCAAGGGTATGGTGGAAGATTCCAGCCAACAACCGCTTGTGCAAACCGCCTGATTTAGATGAACGAACGGATCCAGAAACCAGAATTGGTTGCCTTGCCGCCAATTCCCGCCAAGCGTTACTTCACTATCGGTGAAGTCAGCGAACTGTGTGGGGTGAAGCCACACGTCCTGCGTTATTGGGAACAGGAATTCACGCAACTCAAGCCGGTCAAGCGCCGTGGTAACCGTCGTTATTACCAGCATCATGAAGTGTTGTTGATACGTCGTATCCGTGAACTCTTGTACGAGCAGGGCTTCACCATCAGTGGTGCGCGTAACAAGCTCGATAGCCGTATCCTGGAAGCGAATGGCGATGATGATGCAGTGCCGGATACAGGGCCAACGGTAGATGCGGATCAGCTTGCTGATATCCGCAATGAGTTGGTCGAGATCCTGGCGTTGTTGAAATAAGATCGGCTGAAGAACAGAACACCAGCTCTTTTGGGCTGGAAATGAAAAAAGGGTTGCAGCAAAATTGCTGCAACCCTTTTTGTTTTTTGGTCGGGACGGAGTGATTCGAACACTCGACCCCTTGCACCCCATGCAAGTACGCTACCAGGCTGCGCTACGCCCCGACGAAGGCAAAATTATACCAGAGCCGTGATGTGTTTTCGTCATGCAGGAATTTGAAATTCACGCATGACAAATTGCGGTCAAGAGGCGCGGCCAGGAGTATGGGCAATCTGCGTTCGCTTCGCTGCAGCACGATCGGCTACGCGCAGCGGCGGCTTCACCTTGGGCAATGGCGTAGCTGTTGGGGCCGGCGCTAGTTGTTCCGCCGAGCTCGAGCGATAGCCTATACGGAAGCCACCCCAGTGTTTGCCGCTCACATAGATAGGCACCGACAAATCATGCATGACTTCACCGGTGTCGCGCTTATAGGTCTGCAGTAAGAAGGCCTTGGTATTGCTGCCGCAGCGCTTGCCGGTGCGATCAGTGAAGATGCGCTTGGTGCGGTTATTCACCAGGTCGACATCGTAGTCACCGGTCAGCGGCTTCGAGAATTTCTTGTTATGCGTGGGGAAGTAGCCATTGTCATCGACCGCTCCGGCATAGGCGAGTTGTGGCATTGCATCCAGTATCGCTTCCTGTATCTCTGGCAAGACACGGTCAGTAAAGGCATCGAATTGCGTCGTATGTTTCGCCGGCGAGGTATTCGGGACAGGCCGGTAATTGCGGTCAAATAGTGCGTCATGGCTGATGCGTCCATTCGCGATGGCTTCCTCGAATACCTTGCCTATGCGCAGCGCTGCAGTGCTTGCGACCATGCGTATTTCATCATGCTGGGTAGCGGCACCGCTTTCGGCGATGGCATCGTAAACAATTTCGGCGCGCTCCGACAAGGCCATCGCAGAGGCGGCAACGCGCGGCAATTCGGTATCGGTGGCGAGCATGCCGTCACGGATTTTAAGGATGGCGGCCGCGATCTTGTGCGTGGTTTCCACGTGTTCCCGTGATGCGTGTGCGATTTGCTGTATCTCTTCTTCGGAGGTGCCGGCAGCGCGTTCTATATTGCTGAGGAATTCGTGCACGCGTTCGACGTTTTGCGAGGCTTCCATGACCTTGCCGCTGAGCGCATGCATGCCGCCTGCCGCACGTTCGGCTTCAACATTAATGGCTGTCACCATCGCGCCGATATCATCGGTGGCTTCCTTGGTACGTTGCGCCAGTTGTCGCACTTCACCGGCGACTACGGCAAAGCCGCGACCGTGTTCGCCGGCGCGTGCGGCTTCGATAGCGGCGTTCAGTGCCAGCAAGTTGGTGCGGGCGGCGATTTCACTGATGACTTCAGTGATGCCATGGATGCGCCTTGATTTTTCCTGTAGCACGCGCATCATTTCGGATGCCGTCTGTGCATCGTCGCGTGCCTTGCCGATTTGTTCCAGACCCAGATTGACTTCGCTGCGTCCGGCCACGCTCTCGGCGCGGACTTCGGCTGCGATACTGGATGCGCGTTCAGCGTTGGCGGCAATTTGTTCGGTGGTGCTGGCGTTTTGTTCGGAACCGGCGACGATGCCATTGGCTGCCTGCACATCTTGCGCGATCTTGTTTTTGATCGAGTCCACAAAGTAGGAAGTCTCGGCCGCACCTATCATGATGTGGTCAATTTCGCCGCCTATCTTATTGACGAAATCGGTATTCTTGCCGTTACCGCGATGCAATAACTGTAGCAGGGACGCAGTGAGCAGCGCCGAAATCAGCAGCAGCCAAGGCAAGGCCAGCGCGTCAGCAGTGAGGTGCCAGATGCCGAAGGCGAGTCCCGTACCGACAGCCACGGCGCATGAGAAGAGAGTGCATTGCTTCAGCCATAGGGAAAAACTTTTGTTCCTGAACATATCGCGGTCTCCACGCAGATAATCTGGCGCGCCTTGATTTGTTTTATGGCGGCACGCTCAGACAGAACATAAGAAAACAACAAGTTTTGGTGCCGCTATGCCGCTACGAAGGGACCTGTTTTATTGCTCTTTGTCCTGTGGCATGCAGCTGAGTTTTATTGGTGTGATTTGATATTACCCACACTTGCTTACGCGCAGCTTATGCGCGGGTACTAAAAGCAGGACGAAACCAAAGTTCACATTTGAATACCTGAAGGATGGTGTAAAAATAGAAACATACCCGGTGCCGGCTATATGCAAACATGCTCATATTGGTAATGTTGCAAATGCTGGGTACTATGTTTGTCTTTTATCCGCAAACCATGACCTTTCCGGCGACCCGACTTATTGCTGCAGCTACCCAGGCTCCGCGCTTACTCGCCGCCGGGAGTTTGCGCGCTGTCATGGATGAAATAATCCGTGCCTATCAAGAGCAGGGAGGCCTAGTCTTCGATGCACAGTACGGGCCATCCGGCAAACTGCGGCAAGAGATAGAAAGCGGCGCGAAGGTAGATGTATTTGCATCGGCCTCTGTCGGTCATACCGAAGCCTTGGCACAGCAGAAGTTGCTCGGACCTTCGACGCTGTTTACGCATAATGATTTATGTGTGCTGGCACGGCCGGGCCTGGACCTGCGGGCTGATAACTTACTGGCGATGCTGGCGGATCCGGCGGTGCGTATTGCGACGTCCACGCCTGTAAGCGACCCGATGGGGGACTACACCTGGCAATTCTTTCGGAATGCAGACAAACAGCTGCCAGGTTTTTATGCGGCGATGAATGCACAAGCCATCAAACTGTCAGGTGCGCATATCCCTGCGGAAGGTGAGCGATTGCCCTATATAACGGCGTTTGAAGAAGACAGGGCCGATGCATATATCATGTATTGCACGAATGCAGTGGTGACGCGCAAGGTCTTGCCGCAGTTGAAGATGGTCGAGATAGCCGAAGATTTGAATGTGCGCAGTGCATATGGCATTGCGGCGCATGCCGAGTCGGAGCAAGGCAAGCGGTTTGTGCAGTTTGTACTTGCTGTAGCGGGACAGGCGATATTGAAGAAGCACGGTTTCGGCCCATGCTGAAACTGGTGCAGCAAGGTACAGGATACGACCCGCGATGTATGCGGGCAGATAAATTTGTTATGAGTGGCATTGTTTAATCATGCAGGGGCTTTTCGAATTCGAACAGGATGGGCGTTATCCTTTGCGCCGCATTCCGATGGTGATGCGTTTCAATCTGGATGCATGCGGCATCAAAATTTCCCTTACTGCCTGGATTACGCTTAGTCGTGATGAGCGTGAAGAGCTGGTTGCGCTGCCTTGTGGTACGGCGGAGCAGCAACAAGCATATCGTGAGCGTATGGCCGCTTTGCTGGCGCCGCATGCCGACAATCCGGATGCACTTATTGAAATGGTCGAGATAGACAGCGCACCGGCCTGGCGCGAGATTAGCGACGTGCCACCAAGCGTGAAGGACGGGCTAACCGAATTGGCTTTGCCGGTGCCTACGAGCGAACAATGGGCAGCACTGAGCGACCTGCAGCGTTTTGCATTGGTCAAATTGACGCGCTCGGGTCACAAGAATGCGAATTTACTGCCGGCCCTGAAAGAGTTTGGCCTGGTGTGAGATACCTAAGACAGATGTCAACGAACAGGATGATGCGATGACGCTCAAGATCAGTACGAATTTCGATGCCGGTGCGATAGAAGTGGTACGCGCCGACAGTGCGCAGGCGATAGAGCTCAGCTTACGCAAGGATAGCAACGCCGATATCGCACAATGGTTTTATTTCCGCCTGCAGGGCGCGCGTGGCGAGCGCTGCAGTATGCGTATCCTGAATGCCTCGGATGCGACTTATCCGGATGGCTGGCAGGATTACCAGGCAGTCGCCAGTTACGACCGGAAGAACTGGTTCCGCGTACCGACTGCGTACGATGGCAAGGTGATGACGATTGCGCATACACCACAGCATGACAGCGTCTATTACGCTTACTTTGAACCTTATCCGTGGGAACGTCATCTGGATTTGCTGGCAACAGCGCAAATGTCGACAGGCGTGCGCGTACAAGACCTTGGCAATACGGTCGAAGGGCGCGACCTGAATGTGGTGGTAATAGGCGATCCGGCCGCAGCAAAGAAAGTGTGGGTCATCGCACGCCAGCATCCGGGTGAAACCATGGCCGAATGGTTTGCCGAAGGGATGATCAATGCTTTGCTGGAGCAGACGCATCCATTGGTACAAAAACTGCTGAAGCATGCGGTGTTTTATATCGTACCGAATATGAATCCGGATGGCGCCGTCCATGGCAATTTGCGCACCAATGCGGCAGGGGCCAACCTGAATCGCGAATGGATGGCACCTACACTGGAAAACAGTCCGGAAGTCTGGCACGTGAAGAACAAGATACACGAGACCGGCTGTGATCTTTTCCTCGACATACACGGTGATGAAGCTTTGCCTTATGTATTCGTCGCCGGTAGTGAAATGCTGGAAGGATTTTCTGTACAACAGGCGGAAGAGCAAGAACGTTTCATCGAACAATTCCTGCGTGCCAGCGAAGACTTCCAGACCGAGTTTGGTTATAGCGCCGGCAAGTACCGCGCAGACATGCTGAAGCTGGCATCCAAGTACATCGGGCATACTTTCAAATGCGTATCACTGACGCTGGAAATGCCATTCAAGGACAATGCGTATACGCCGGAGCCCAAGGCCGGTTGGAATGGCGCGCGCAGTGCCAAACTGGGACAGGAAATCCTGCAAGCCATCCTGCATCACCTGGAACGGAGTGCGCGATGAGTGTGGAGATAGAGCGCAAATTCCTGGTATTGGGCGAGGACTGGAAAAAACTGGGGAAAGCAGTCGCGATACGCCAGGGCTACCTGTCGTCACAGCGCGATCGGGTGGTGCGCGTACGTATCGAAGATCAAACGGCCACGCTCACTATCAAGGGGAGGGTGACAGGCATTACACGTGGTGAATGGGAGTATGAAATTCCTGTCGCCGAAGCCGATGAGTTATTGAGTGGCTTGTGTGAACGGCCATTGATTGAGAAGACCCGTACCCGCATCGTGCATGCAGGCATGGTGTGGGAAGTCGACGAGTTCTTCGGCGAGAACCAGGGTCTGGTGGTGGCCGAGATAGAGCTGGAAAGCGAGAGCCAAGTGTTTGCCAAACCGGATTGGGTAGGCGTCGAAGTGACCGATGATGCACGTTACTTCAACGCCAACCTGTTGCGTCATCCATTTAGCGCCTGGTAATGCGCCGGCGGCCGGCAGTCTAATGCAGGTGGGTTGATCCGGCCGGTGCATCTTCCGGCATTTCCGCATGCACCAGTTCTGCACTCATGTCCGGATACAAGGGCGTGCCGCAATCGTCACAAAATTCCATTGGGAAGCATTCAAGATGACGCTTCACATTCACGACACCGCATTCTTCCAGCAAGGCGAGGATTTCCTCTATCGGTGATTTGCGTTCAACGTCGACCGATATCACCGGATCACTTGGTACTTCCACGTTGCGATACTGCAGCTCGGCATCGTCTTCTTCTCCATACAAGGGCCATACCGTGCCGTACAGCACATCAGGATCGTTGACGCGTGTGAAGCTAATACGATATTCATCGACCCGGCCATCGGTCGATTCTTCGCCAAAGCTGCCGATGATGGCTTGCAGTTCGCTTGCTTCCACATTCAGGGTATGCGTCAGGTAATGCACTGCGGCGCGTATCGATGCCGGCCGGATTTGCTTGTCGCCTTCGCGGCAAGCCACGAAGTACGCTTCCGGTAACAATAACTCGATGCCGCAACCTGGTAACAGGCGCGCAATATTTGGTAATGCCTGCGTATTCCATTGCGTAAGTGCGGTATCGCGCTCACTCAGGTCTGCCGATACCTGCCAGCGAAACAAGGGCTCGCCTGCAGCGGCAGTGACCACTGCCAGCAAGTAACGGGTGTCGGCCAGGAAAGGTGCCGTTTCCGGCGCCTGCGTCGGCGGTTTGAGCGTGATGCCCTTCAATGCCGTTTGCGCCATCCGGTGCGTGAAGGCAAATGTTTCCGCATGCGTACGTGGCAACTGATCAATCGAAAAGAGGGCGGATGCCATCACCATTTTGGTGTTGGGTGCGAGTATGTGCGCATGGAAATGCGCCGACAGGGTTGCCGTTGCCTCGGCCGGTATGGGGCCCGATGCAATCGAAAAGCGTGTCCAGGCGAGGATGGGCATGGCAACCAGCAAGGCGTCGTGCAACACGCCTTCATGTTCGAGCTGGCAGGATTCGCTGGCGGCTTCTACGCACTCCATCAAGCCATCGTAAGCATCCGATTCCTGCTTGAATAAATGATCCAGTGCAGCATCGATGCTGTCCTGATGGTCATTCTTCAGTAATTTGCGCAACAGGACATCCAGTTGGCGCTCCCAATTGCGTTCTTCCAAACGGCTGGCGGCCTGTATAAGCGCTTGGGCGAGCGTCGCCAGGCGCTGGCTGTCGGCGGATAGTTTGAGGCTGGTATTTTTGGCTGGACGACGCATGTAAAGACAATCTGAAGAAGGGCGGTGAATGTATTGTAGTGGATTACGCAAGCATCGCACGTTTGCGCCCGGGTTTGCGTAAAGACTGAAGATTCTTATTGCCTGCGATTAAACCGATATAAAAAACAGGCATAAAAAAAGCCGCATAGATGCATGCGGCTTTTTTGTGGGAACTGCTACTTCCATCCGTCGCCGGATGGAGTGCGCCGGTTTTAAGCGGCCAGCAATTGACGCAGAACGAAAGGCAGAATACCGCCGTGTTTGTAGTAATCGACTTCGATCGGGGTATCGATACGCAACAATACTTTCACTTCACGGCTTTCGCCATTGGCGCGGTGGATGACCAGCGTCACTTCTTGCTGTGGGCGCAAATTACCTTCCAGGCCTTTGAGGTCGAAAGTTTCATCGCCGGTAATGCCAAGCGTGGTCACGCTGTCATCGCCGAGGAATTGCAACGGCAGGACGCCCATGCCAACCAGGTTGGAGCGGTGGATACGTTCGTAGGAGCGTGCGATCACTGCCTTGACGCCCAGCAATTGCGTACCTTTGGCGGCCCAGTCACGCGACGAACCGGTACCGTATTCTTCACCAGCGAAGACCATGGTCGGTGTGCCGTCTGCCACGTAGCGCATCGCTGCATCGTAGATCGACATTTGTTCGCCGCTAGGCTGGAACAGGGTGACGCCGCCTTCGACGCGCGAACCGTCCGGTTTGACCGGGATCATCAGGTTCTTGATACGTACGTTGGCAAAGGTGCCGCGCATCATGATTTCATGGTTGCCGCGACGTGAGCCGTAAGAGTTGAAATCGGCTTTCATCACGCCTTTTTCGCTCAGGTATTTACCGGCCGGGCTGCTGTCCTTGATCGCGCCTGCAGGCGAGATGTGATCGGTGGTGATCGAATCGCCAAACACGCCGAGTGCACGTGCTGCGGTGATACCGGTTGCCGCCGCTTTCGGTTCCATCGCGAAGTCATTGAAGAACGGTGGTTCAGCGATATAGGTCGAGGTTGGCCAATCATAGACCTGGCCTTCAGCCACGCCCTTGATTTGTTCCCACAGCTTGCCTGGTGCGGTTTTGACTTGTGCGTAGTTGTCCTTGAAGGTCTTCGCATTCATCGCAAACTTCATCAGCTTGGCCACTTCCTGGCTGGTCGGCCAGATATCGCCCAGGTAGACATCACGTGTCTTGCCGTCGGCACCTTTGCCGCGACCGACCGGTTCTGTCATCAGGTCACGTGTCATGTTACCGGCTATCGCGTAAGCGACGACCAGTGGAGGCGAGGCGAGGAAGTTGGAGCGGATGTTCGGGTGGATACGCGCTTCAAAGTTACGGTTACCGGACAGGACTGCGGAAGCGACGATATCGTGCTGCACGATCGCTTCATTCATCGCTGGTGTCAGGTCGCCGGCATTACCGATACAGGTGGTGCAACCGTAGGCAGTGACGCCGAAGCCGAGTTTTTCCAGGTAGGGCAGCAAACCTGCGGCTTCCAGGTATTCGGTAACGACACGCGAGCCTGGCGCCAGCGAGGTTTTGATATGTGGCGATACTTTCAAACCGGCTTCAACCGCTTTCTTCGCCAGCAAACCGGCGGTCAGCAAGACGCTAGGGTTGGAAGTGTTGGTGCATGAAGTAATCGCCGCAATCAGCACGTCGCCGTTTTTGACTTTGACGCCGTCGCTGTTGGTATAGGTCGCATCCAGGTCTTCAATCTTTTTGTTGAAGCCGTTTTCTGCAGTCGGTTTGGCAAACAGTTCTGCGAAGTTGTGTTTGACGTTGCCGATTTCGATACGGTCTTGCGGGCGCTTCGGACCTGCCAGCGAAGGAGCAACCGAGCCGAGGTCGAGTGCGACCACGTGGGTGTAATCGATTTCGCCGGATTTTGGAACGCCGTACAAGCCCTGTGCCTTGAAATAGCTTTCAAACGCATCGATTTCTGCCTTGGTGCGGCCGGTGCCCTTGAAGTAATCAATGGTAGCGTCATCGACCGGGAAGAAGCCCATGGTTGCGCCGTATTCCGGTGCCATGTTGGCGATGGTGGCGCGATCGGTCAGCGACAGCGATTCGGTACCTTCGCCGAAGAATTCGACGAACTTGCCGACGACTTTTTCCTTGCGCAGCATTTCGGTAATGGTCAGCACCAGATCTGTCGCCGTGACGCCTTCGCGCAACTGGCCGGTCAGGTTCACACCGACGACGTCCGGTGTCAGGAAGTAAACCGGTTGGCCCAGCATGCCGGCTTCCGCTTCGATACCACCCACGCCCCAGCCGACTACGCCGATGCCGTTGATCATGGTGGTGTGCGAATCGGTACCGACCAGGGTGTCAGGGTAGTAGACCGAATCTTTCTTATGGACGCCACGTGCCAGGTATTCCAGGTTGACCTGATGCACGATACCGAAGCCCGGTGGCACCACACCAAAGGTGTCGAATGCCTGCATGCCCCATTTCATGAACTGGTAGCGTTCGTTATTGCGCTGGAATTCCAGCTTCATGTTCAGGTCGAGCGCATTCTTTTGACGGAAGTGATCGATCTGGATCGAGTGGTCCACGACCAGGTCGACCGGTACCAGCGGCTCGATGTTCTTTGGGTTCTTACCCATTTTTTCGGCAACACCACGCATGGCGGCCAAATCAGCCAGCAAAGGAACACCGGTGAAATCCTGCAGCACGACGCGCGCAACGACGAAAGGAATTTCATCGGTACGGCTCGCATTTGGCGACCAGTTGGCCAGTTGGCGGATGTGTTCTTCGGTTACTTTTTTGTCGTCACAATTGCGCAGCACCGATTCCAGCACGATACGGATGGAAACCGGCAAACGGGAAACGTTCACGCCGAGTTTTTTGCCCAGAGCCGGCAAGGAATAGAACTCGCCTTTCCTGGAGCCTGAGATATTGAATTCCTTAAGCGTATTCAATGTGTTGCGCGACATGATTTCTCCTTAATACAAATTACCGATACGATATTTAATACCCGATGCCGTCAGATTTCGGCGGCGGCTTGCGGCATCGTTTTACTTCTGTAGCTATGAATACTTGAACTGCGATTTAACTTTCGCTGCTTAGCTTTTTGCGGCCTGGGCTTTTACCTGGTCCGGATTGCGGCATTCATTTGCCAGTTGCTGGCCTTTTTTGGAATCGAGCAACATGGCTTTGGAAGGGATGTTGATCCAGACCAGGCCGGCTTTACGGTTTTCAAAACGATTGGCACCGGTGCTGGTACCGATACGGCCCAGGCGATGTACCTTGTTTTGCCAGCGGATCGCCATGTACTTGTCGTCACCTGCATTGCTATAGGTGGTGATCTTGTTGCCCAGTTCACAGTTGTAATGGGTTACGGTCGAACCTTCGATATTGGCTTCACCCAGATCTTCCTGTTCGTCGTCAGCGGCGGCTGCAGCAGCGGCCGGAGTTGCTGCTGCGGCGGCTTTGGCCGGTGCTTTCTTGACTGTTTTGGTGGCAGATTTTTTAGCCGCGTCCTTGGTGTTGGTGCTTGATTGTGCAAAAGCCGGGGCGATCGCAGAAGACATGCCGATCAGAAGGAATGCGCAGAGCAATTTTTTCATTCGAAAATCTCCAATAATTTTTAACTCGCCCATATCAGATATTTAAATCGGATAAGGACAAACGGGTATTCATAAAATTGTTTGTGCGACTGCAGGCAGCGTTAAACCGCTGGCCTGGGCACGCTGCAATATAGTCCAGTAATAGCGATAACTGGCGCGATCGTGCAGCTTGCCATTATGTTGTATCGGCCCCCACTGGATAGCGTGGGCCTGCGCCAGGATTTCTGCCGCTTCGTTGACTTCCGACAGGCGTGGCGCAAATGATTTCAATATCGGCTTGATCTGGTTCGGGTGGATGCTCCACATCCGGGTATAACCGAATTCCGCGGCCGCGCGATGCGCATCACTGGCGACGACCGAGGTGTCATTGATTTCGGTCGTGACATTATGCGAAGGCGTCTTGCCGTGGGCGTGACAAGCAGCTGCAATTTCCAGCTTGGCTCGTGCTACCAGCGGGTGCGTGAATTGTCCCGGGCTACGCATTGCATTACCCGGAATCGCACCGTAATGTGCGGAAACGAAATCCATCACACCGAATGACAGGCATTCGACTTGCGGCAGGGCTGCGATGGCGAAAACATCCGCCAGCGCACCATGTGTTTCGATCAGGACATGTACCGGCAGTTGTTCGCGGCCCTGTTTGTGCGCGTGGCGATTGACGAGTGCAATTGCATTCACCGTATCGGCCAGGCTGTCGACTTTCGGCACGACCAGATAAGCGAGTTTTTGTGCCGCGTGTTGCAGGATGATTTCTATATCCTGCTCAAAGAATTCGCTCGTGACATCGTGCACGCGTGCACCGATGCGGGCAAACTGATTTTCTTCGCCGGCCACGAGTGTGCCCAGCAGGTGTGCATGGTCTTTTTCATTGCCATGCGCAGCACCATCTTCACAGTCAAACGTAATATCGAAAACCGGGCCGAGCTCTTGCTGCAGCGCCAGCGATTTACGCATCAATTTCTCGGAACCGGCATAGTGATCGCATGCCGGTATGGAAACCGGTGGGCATTTGCCTTGAAATAGGACTTCTGAAGGATGCATGTATGGTGCGTAATGATTAGGATTTGCTACAAGGGAAATGGGCAGGCGAACCTGCCCATCGCTGCGAGCATCAGCCTAGAAGATGTTTTACACCTTCGCGTTCTTCGAGCAATTCTTTCAGGGTCAGGTTGATGCGCTCTTGCGAGAATGCATCGATTTCCAAACCTTGAACGATTTTGTATTCGCCGTTTTCAACGGTGACAGGGAAGCCGAAAATGGTGTCTTTCGGAATGCCATAGGAACCATCCGAAGGGATACCCATGGTGACCCATTTGCCATTGGTGCCGAGTACCCAGTCACGGACGTGGTCGATAGCTGCATTGGCTGCCGAAGCTGCCGACGAGACACCGCGTGCGTCGATGATGGCCGCGCCGCGTTTGCCGACTGTAGGCAGGAATACATCCTTGTTCCAGACTTCGTCGTTGATCGCTTCTTTCACCGATTTGCCATCAGCTGTTGAGAAACGGTAGTCAGGGTACATGGTAGGCGAGTGATTGCCCCAGACCGTCAGTTTTTCGATAGAGGTAACTGGTTTGCTGATCTTCGCTGCGATTTGCGACAGGGCTCGGTTGTGATCCAGGCGCAGCATGGCGGTGAAGTTTTTGGCTGGCAGGTTAGGTGCCGATTTCATGGCGATGTACGCATTGGTGTTGGCCGGGTTGCCGACCACCAGGACTTTGACGTTGCGCGATGCGACTGCATCCAGCGCTTTGCCTTGTACCGTGAAGATCTGTGCATTTGCTTCCAGCAGGTCTTTACGTTCCATGCCTGGGCCACGTGGACGTGCGCCAACCAGCAAGGCAACATCCGCGTCCTTGAATGCGGTCATCGGATCGCTGTGAGCGGTGACACCTGCCAACAATGGAAACGCGCAATCGTCGATTTCCATGATCACGCCTTTCAGCGCTTTTTGTGCTTTTTCATCTGCGATTTCCAGCAATTGCAAAATAACAGGCTGGTCTTTACCCAGCAAATCGCCGTTAGCGATGCGGAACAGAAGGGAATAGCCGATCTGGCCGGCGGCGCCGGTAACGGCGACACGCATTGGGGCTTTAGCCATGTTGAATCTCCAAGGTAGTGATGAGTGAGGTCAGGTATTGGGAATTTATTCCGCGTGGCGCAATGATACAGTTGAATACCCGATAAGTCAGCGGGGTCAAAACGCTTAAACTCAATAAATTGACTTTAATTTTCCGTCGGCAAAAAGAGTGTAAAGCGGCATTGCTCACGAGTTTAGGCTTCGGTAGTTTTGCTGTCAATATATATCTTATGTCTTATATAAGACATGTTATTTTCAAGTTTTGCTGGACGGCGTGAGGGCTTTGTGGTGAAATCCATACTATGAGTTCAGCACCAACTACTTTGCCAAACAATAATGCAGCCGGTTCCGCTGGTGGTGCGACGCCGTCGCCGACCTTCAGTCCGCTGTATCAGCAAATCAAGGCGCTGATTACCCGCAGCCTGCAATCCGGCGAATGGCGTCCGGGCGAATTGATTCCAAGCGAAGTTGAACTGGCGACCCGTTTCAAGGTGAGCCAGGGCACGGTACGCAAGGCAATCGATGAGCTTTCCGCCGAAAATCTGGTGGTCAGGCGTCAGGGTAAGGGTACATTTGTTGCGACGCACCATGAGGCGCGTGCGCAATTTCGCTTCCTGCGCCTGAAGCCCGATGTGGGTGAGCCACTTTATCCCGACAACACCATTATCGATGCCAAGCGCCTGCGTGCGCCGGCCGATATTGCACGCCAGCTGGATATCAAAACCGGCGATTCGGTGGTCTTCCTCAAGCGCATGCAATCTTTTGACGGTGCGCCTACTATTCTGGAAGAACTGTGGTTGCCGGGGACTATCTTCAAAGGCTTGTCCGTAGAGCGCGTACTGCAGTACAAAGGCCCGATGTACGCGCTGCTGGAGACCGAGTTCGGCACCCAGATGATACGTGCGGTCGAGAATATCAAAGCAGTGGTGGCGGATCAGGTAACGGCGGATTTATTGCAGTTGCCGCTCAATACACCCTTGCTCAGCGTGACACGCGTTTCATTTACTTATGGTGATAAACCGGTCGAAGTAAGGCGTTCTTACTACGTAACAAATAATCATCATTATCGTAACGAGTTGAACTAAAGTTGCAGCAAATTCAATAAACCAGCAAGCCCGTATTATTAAATAAGCAAGCCAGTTAACGATGAAAAATAATTTGTATTGCTGTGGCGCACCAATATCGGTGAAAATTAGTGGTTTATCTCGTTTTGGAAAGTCATGCCATGTCTGATTCACTCAAAACCGGCAAGAGAGAGTTCCGTAATATCAACATTACTGACCTGCTCCGATATCGCTTTCCACTCGCCGCGATCCAGTCGATATTGCACCGCGCCAGTGGTGCCCTGATCTTCTTGTTATTGCCATTTATCCTCTTCCTGCTGGACAAGAGCCTACTGTCCGAAATCTCTTTTGAGCATTTCAGGGGCATCGCGTCGCACTGGTTTGTCAAGCTGATCATCCTCGCACTGGCCTGGGCTTACCTGCACCATTTCTGCGCAGGCATCCGCCATTTGCTGATGGACGTGCACGTCGGCGTGGATAAAGTCGCCGGCAAGAAATCAGCCACGATCGTCTTCGCCATCAGCCTGCCTTTGACTGCATTGGTCGCCCTCAAACTATTTGGAGCATTCTGATGCCAACTGACAATATCGGACGTCACCGCCTGGTGGTTGGTGCGCACTACGGTGTAAGGGACTGGCTGGCGCAGCGCATCACGGCCATCGTGATGGTGCTGTACACGCTGGTACTGTTCATCGCATTCCTGACCGCCACGGATTTCAGTTATGCAGGCTGGGCGGGTCTGTTCGCGCAGCAGTGGTTCAAGATGTTTACGTTTGTCACTTTCCTGTCCTTGTTTTATCACGCCTGGGTAGGCATGCGTAACATCTGGATGGATTACATCAAACCGGTTTCTATACGCCTCGCATTGCAGGTCGCCACGATTTTGTGGCTCGTCGCTTGCGCCGGATGGACGGCGCAAATTCTCTGGAGAGCGTAACGTGGCAGCAATCAAAACCCGCATTCCGTCACGTCATTTTGACGCCATCATCGTCGGTGCCGGCGGTTCAGGCATGCGCGCATCACTGCAACTTGCAGAAGCAGGCTTGAATGTCGCCGTGTTGTCCAAGGTATTCCCGACCCGTTCGCATACGGTCGCCGCTCAAGGCGGGATTGGTGCGTCGCTCGGCAATATGGCCGAGGATAATTGGTATTGGCATATGTTCGATACCGTCAAGGGTTCGGATTACCTCGGTGATCAGGATGCAATCGAATTCATGTGTCGGGAAGCACCGAAAGTCGTGTACGAACTGGAACACTTCGGCATGCCTTTCGACCGTAACTCGGACGGTACGATTTATCAGCGTCCGTTCGGCGGCCATACTGCAAATTTTGGTGAGAAGCCGGTGCAGCGTGCTTGTGCCGCAGCGGATCGTACCGGCCATGCGCTGTTGCATACGTTGTACCAGCGCAATGTGCGCGCCCGTACCCATTTCTTTGTTGAGTGGATGGCGATTGACCTGATGCGCGACGCCGATGGTGACGTGATTGGTGTAGTCGCACTGGAAATGGAAACCGGCGATGTCATGATGCTGGAAGCCAAGACCACCTTGTTTGCGACTGGTGGTGCAGGGCGCATCTGGGCGGCTTCGACCAATGCATTTATCAATACCGGTGACGGTATGGGCATGGCGGCACGTGCCGGCCTCCCACTCGAAGACATGGAATTCTGGCAGTTCCACCCGACCGGCGTGGCCGGTGCCGGTGTGCTGATTACAGAAGGCGTGCGCGGTGAGGGCGGTATCCTGGTGAACAGCCAGGGTGAACGTTTCATGGAGCGCTATGCGCCTACGTTGAAAGATTTGGCGCCGCGCGATTTCGTGTCGCGTTCGATGGACCAGGAAATCAAGGAAGGTCGCGGTTGCGGTCCACTCAAGGATCACGTGATGCTGGACCTGCGCCATATCGGCGCAGAAACCATACAAAAGCGCCTGCCATCGATCCTGGAAATCGCGCACAAATTCGCCAACGTTGATGCGACACGCGAGCCGATTCCAGTCGTGCCTACCATCCATTATCAAATGGGCGGTATTCCAACCAATATCCATGGCCAGGTGGTAGAGCCGAAAAACGGCAATCCTAACCATGTGGTCAACGGCCTGTATGCGATCGGTGAGTGTGCCTGCGTCTCGGTGCATGGTGCCAACCGCCTCGGTACCAACTCCTTGCTCGATTTGCTGGTGTTCGGTCGTGCGGCCGGTAACCACATCGTGCAAAGCCATCTGAAACAACGTGAACACAAACCGTTGCCGGCGGATGCCGCAGATTTGGCTTTGTCGCGCCTGGCGCACCTTGAAAACAGCACTGGCGGCGAACGCGTGCAGGACGTCGCGAACGATATCCGTTCGACCATGCAACAGTATTGCGGCGTGTTCCGTACCGATGAATTGCTGCAAACCGGCTACAAGAAAATCATGGAGCTGGATGAGCGTCGCAAGCATGTTTCATTCGAGGATAAATCCCGCGTCTTCAATACCGCGCGTATCGAAGCACTGGAACTGGATAACCTGATTGAAACTGCCAAGGCGACGATTACTTCGGCAGCCGCGCGCAAGGAATCACGTGGTGCGCACGCGCATCGTGATTTCGAGAAACGCGATGATGAAAACTGGATGAAGCACTCGCTGTTTTATTCCGAAGGCAATCGACTGGACTACAAGCCGGTGGTGACCAAACCGCTGACGGTAGACACCTTCAAGCCTAAACCACGTACTTTCTAAAAGGTCAGAACATGGCACGGACTCTCAGATTACAGATTTACCGCTATGATCCTGACAAGGATGCAAAGCCGTACATGCAGGACGTGACGGTAGAATTGCATGATCATGACAAGATGCTGCTCGATGCATTGCAGCGCATCAAGGCGACCGTTGATGATTCGCTGGCTTTGCGCCGTTCCTGCCGCGAAGGTGTGTGCGGTTCGGATGCGATGAACATCAACGGCAAGAACGGCCTGGCTTGCACCACCAATTTGAATGAGCTGACCGAACCTATCGTATTGCGTCCTTTGCCCGGCTTGCCGGTGATCCGCGACCTGATCGTGGACATGACGCAGTTCTTTAAACAATACGATTCGATCAAGCCTTTCCTGATTAACGATACAATCCCGCCTGAGAAGGAACGTTTGCAGACACCTGCGGAACGGGAAGAGCTCGATGGCCTGTATGAGTGTATCCTGTGCGCCTGTTGCTCGACTTCGTGCCCGTCGTTCTGGTGGAATCCGGATAAATTCGTCGGCCCGGCCGGTTTGTTGCAGGCCTATCGTTTCATAGCGGATAGCCGTGATCATGCCACCGGTGCACGCCTGGATAATCTGGAAGATCCATACAGATTGTTCAGATGTCATACAATTATGAATTGCGTGGATGTTTGTCCAAAAGGACTGAACCCGACCCGCGCAATCGGCAAAATCAAGGAACTGATGGTGCGCAGGGCTGTATAGTGCGCAATTCGACGAAACCCGGCGTGCTTAGCGCTGGGTTCTTACGCCAGCAGATGACGTGGAAGCAGTATTGAACAGGTTGAATGAGTATCCATGTCCATAACCCATCAAGCTGATCCGGTAAAACGAGCTCGCCTGCGCTGGCGCGGACGACGTGGTTTGCTGGAAAATGATTTGTTGCTGACGCGTTTCCTCGATCAACACGAAGAAACGCTGACAGATGAAGAGGTCGAGGCTTTTTCGATTTTGCTGGAATTGCCTGACAATGAATTACTGAATTTGCTATTGGCACGCAATGAACCGGAAGGTGAGGCCGATGTGCCCCATGTCCATGCGTTGCTGGCAAGATTGCGCGCGGTTTGACGCGTGCTGTAAGACCGGTTTTTAATTTTGCGATTTAATCTTAAATCGACTCACCCCCTCGTTATATAGAAGGAAGAGCCATGCCCCACTCCCAATCTGACACCAAAGCCACACTGTCGTTTTCTGACGGTTCGCCATCAGTGGAGTTGCCGATTTACAAGGGATCCATAGGCCCCGACGTAATCGACATCCGCAAACTCTACGGTGCCAGCGGTAAATTCACCTACGATCCAGGCTTTATGTCTACCGCAGCGTGTGATTCGACCATCACTTACATCGATGGCGATAAAGGCGAACTGCTGTATCGCGGTTACCCGATTGAGCAGTTGGCGGTGAAGTGTGACTTCCTCGAAACCTGTTACCTGTTGCTCAAAGGCGAATTGCCGAATGCAGAGCAAAAGAAAACATTCGTCAGCACCGTGACCAAGCACACGATGTTGCATGAACAAATGCAATTCTTCTTCCGCGGCTTCCGTCGCGACGCGCATCCGATGTCGGTGCTGGTTGGTACCGTCGGCGCGCTGGCTTCGTTCTACCATGACTCGCTGGATATCACTGATGCGCACCATCGCGAAGTGTCGGCAATCCGCCTGATCGCGAAGATGCCTACGCTGGTCGCGATGTCGTACAAGTACTCGGTAGGTCAGCCTTTCGTCTATCCACGCAACGATCTGTCGTACAGCGCGAACTTCATGCACATGATGTTCTCGACTCCTAGCGAAGAATACAAAATCAGCGACGTACTGGTACGCGCGCTGGATCGTATCCTGATCCTGCATGCAGACCACGAGCAAAATGCTTCGACTTCGACTGTCCGCCTGTCGGGTTCGAGCGGCGCCAATCCGTTTGCCTGTATCGCTGCCGGTATCGCATGCCTGTGGGGTCCTGCCCACGGTGGTGCGAATGAAGCGGCATTGAACATGCTGAAAGAAATCGGTACCGTCGACAAGATTCCTGAATTCATCGCCAAGGTGAAAGACAAGAATTCGGGCGTGAAACTGATGGGCTTCGGTCACCGGGTTTACAAAAACTTTGACCCACGCGCCAAACTGATGCGTGAAACCTGCCATGAAGTGCTGGAAGAATTGGGCCTGCATGACGACCCATTGTTCAAACTGGCGATGGCGCTGGAAAAAGTGGCGCTGGAAGACGAATACTTCGTGTCGCGCAAACTGTATCCGAACGTCGATTTCTACTCGGGTATCGTGCAATCCGCACTGGGTATCCCGGTCTCGCTGTTCACCGGTATCTTCGCGATGGCGCGTACCGTGGGCTGGGTTGCCCAATGGAACGAAATGATTTCGGATCCGGAACAAAAAATCGGCCGCCCACGCCAGTTGTTCATCGGCGAAAAGCAGCGCGACGTGCCAGACCTGGCAAAGCGTCCGTAAGCAGCTTGTAAGGCAGGCTATAAAGGCAAAAAGCGACTCAAGAGATTCGCTTTTTGCCAAATTGTTTTATGTTATTCTGGTGTCACATAATTGAGTTAAGTTTACCGCTATAGATTAAAGAGTCCTTCCCCACAACTTGATGTGCAATCCGCTAACCGGTCAGGCCGTGCCGCGGAAGGTTAAATAACCCGCTAATCTCGCGAAACGCGAAGAAAGGTGAGCAAGATGATGCAACAATCACTATCCAATTCTTATCTATTTGGAGGGAATGCACCGTACGTTGAAGAACTGTACGAAGCATATCTCGACAACCCCGGCTCCGTACCAGACAACTGGCGCGCATATTTCGACGCCATGCAGCATGTGCCTGCAGTCGATGGTTCCGCCAAGCCTGACGTCGCACATGCGTCCGTCATCGCTTCGTTTGCCGAACGCGCCAAGCATGGTCCGATCCGCACCGTTACCGCTTCCGAAGATGTCGAAATGGGACGCAAACGCGTCGCCGTTACGCAACTGATTGCCGCTTATCGCGTGCTCGGTAATAACTGGGCCAACCTCGATCCGCTGCAACGCCAGGAACGTCCGCCTATCCCGCAACTGGAGCCTAGCTTCTACGGTTTCACTGATGCGGATATGGATATCGTCTTCAATATCAGCAATACCCATTTCGGTAGCGAAACATCATCGCTGCGCGACTTGCTGAATGCCTTGCGCGATACCTATTGCCGTTCGATCGGCCCGGAATTCATGTACATCAGCGATCCGGCGCAAAAGCTGTGGTTGCAGGAACGTTTTGAATCAGTACGTTCGACCCCGACTTTTTCCAGCGAAAAGAAAAAGCACATTCTTGAGCGCCTGACGGCAGCTGAGGGCCTTGAGCGCTACCTGCATACCAAATATGTCGGCCAAAAACGCTTCTCGCTGGAAGGCAGTGAAAGCTTTATCGCAGCACTGGATGAAGTGATCCAGCGCGGTGGTGAAAAAGGCGTGCAAGAGATCGTGATCGGCATGGCCCATCGCGGCCGCCTGAACGTCCTGGTCAATACCCTCGGTAAAATGCCGCAGGAATTGTTTGCCGAATTCGAAGGTCGCCATGGCGACGACTTGCCATCCGGCGACGTCAAATACCACCAGGGATTTTCATCCGACATCAGCACCCCGGGCGGTCCTATCCACCTGTCGCTGGCGTTTAACCCGTCGCACCTGGAAATCGTCAATCCGGTGGTTGAAGGTTCGGTGCGTGCCCGTATCGAACGTCGCGGCCAGAACGATCCGTCGCAACAGGTATTGCCTATCCTGATCCACGGCGATGCCGCGTTTGCCGGCCAGGGTGTGATCATGGAAACGCTGAACCTGGCGCAGACCCGTGGCTACGGTACCGGCGGTACCGTACACATCATCATCAATAACCAGATCGGTTTTACCACCTCGGATCCGCGCGATTCGCGTTCCACGCTGTATTGCACAGACGTGTCCAAGATGATTGAAGCACCGGTGATCCACGTCAATGGCGACGATCCGGAAGCAGTCGTATTTGCCGCGCAACTGGCACTCGACTACCGCCTCGAATTCCGCAAGGATATCGTGGTCGATATCGTTTGCTACCGCAAACTGGGCCACAACGAGCAGGATACGCCGGCATTGACGCAACCTTTGATGTACAAAAAGATTGCTGCCCATCCAGGCACACGCAAACTGTACGCCGACAAATTGCTGACCCAAGGCACCATAGCTGCAGAAGAAGGTGATGCGATGGTCAGGGAATACCGTGATGCGATGGATGCCGGCAAGCATACGATCGATCCGGTGATTTCCAACTTCAAGAGCAAGTATGCAGTTGACTGGATGCCTTTCCTCAACCGCAAATGGACTGATGCTGCCGATACCGCGGTACCGCTGGCGGAACTGAAGCGCCTGGCCGAGCGTATTACGACCTTGCCGGAAAACTTCAAGGTGCATCCGCTGGTTGAGAAAGTATTGAACGACCGTGCTGCAATGGGCCGTGGCGAAATGAACCTGGACTGGGGTATGGGTGAGCATCTGGCTTATGCATCGCTGGTCAGCTCCGGTTATGCGGTGCGCCTGACGGGTCAGGATTCCGGTCGTGGCACCTTCGTGCATCGCCACGCGGTCTTGCATGATCAAAACCGTGAACGTTGGGATGCCGGTACCTATGTGCCACTGCAAAACATCTCCGACCAGCAGGCATGGTTCCGTGTCATCGATTCCGTGTTGTCGGAAGAAGCGGTATTGGCCTACGAATACGGTTACTCAACCGCAGAACCAAATACGCTGGTGATCTGGGAAGCGCAATTCGGTGACTTCGTCAACGGCGCGCAGGTCGTGATCGACCAATTCATCAGCTCCGGCGAAGTGAAATGGGGCCGCGCATCGGGCCTGGTCATGATGCTGCCGCACGGTTACGAAGGGCAGGGACCGGAGCACTCGTCCGCACGTCCTGAACGCTTCCTGCAACTGTGCGCAGACAACAATATGCAAGTGGTGCAGCCGACTACCTCGGCGCAGATCTTCCATTTGTTGCGTCGCCAGATGATCCGTTTGTTCCGCAAACCATTGGTCATCCTTACGCCGAAATCGCTGTTGCGTAACAAGGATGCGGGCTCACCACTGACTGACCTGGTCAAGGGTTCGTTCCAGACCGTGATCGGTGAAGTGGATGACAAGATCGATGCGAAAAAAGTGAAACGAGTCATCGCTTGTTCCGGTCGTGTCTATTACGACCTGGTGGCAGCGCGCAAGGAGCGCGGTCAGAGCGACGTCGCGATCATTCGTATTGAACAACTGTATCCGTTCCCGCATAAAGCATTCGCGGCCGAGCTTAAGAAATTCCCGAATTTCACCGAGCTGGTATGGACGCAGGATGAACCGCAGAACCAGGGCGCATGGTTCCAGATCCAGCACAATATTCTGGAAAACATGGCGGACGGACAGAAGCTGGCGTATGCCGGCCGTCCGGCCAGCGCCTCGCCTGCAGTCGGTTACTACGACAAGCACTACGCGCAACAAAAGGCATTGATAGATGCGGCTTTTGCCAAACTAAAAGGTTTTGTACAAACCAAATAAAGACCCTGCGGCATCCCAAATGCTGGGGTGCCGTACGAACAACCCGAAACGGAGAGTTAAATGGCAATTCTAGAGGTAAAAGTTCCGCAATTGTCGGAATCAGTTGCAGAGGCAACCCTGCTGCAATGGCATAAAAAGGTGGGCGAGACTGTCGCCCGTGATGAAAACCTGATCGATATCGAAACCGATAAAGTCGTGCTGGAACTGCCGGCACCTGACGCGGGCGTGATCACGCAAATCGTGCGTGCTGACAACAGCACCGTCGTTGCGGGTGAAGTCATCGCACTGATCGATACCGATTTGTCGGCCGTAGCGATTCCTGCCGCAGTCGCACCATTGGCGGCGACCACACCGGCGAGTGCGCCGGCACCGGCAGCGAGTGCTCCAGCTGCAGCGTCGAACAGCGCCAGCGGTATCGCGATGCCTGCCGCCGCCAAAATGCTGGCGGAAAACAACCTGTCCACCAGCGATGTTGCAGGCAGCGGCAAGGATGGTCGTGTCACCAAAGGTGATGTGATCAACCAGCTCGCCAAGCCAGCAGCTGCTCCGGCACCTGCAGCGCCAGCCGCAGCTGCGAAACCGGCATTGCAACAAGTCGCGGCACCGGCCGCACCATCGGCTGCACTGGCGAATCGTCCGGAAGAGCGCGTTCCTATGAGCCGCTTGCGTGCACGTATCGCGGAACGCCTGCTGCAATCGCAATCGAGTAATGCCATTTTGACGACCTTCAATGAAGTCAATATGCAGCCGGTGATCGACTTGCGTACCAAGTACAAGGACAAGTTCGAAAAAGAACATGGCGTCAAACTGGGCTTCATGTCCTTCTTCGTCAAGGCTGCGGTCGCCGCACTGAAGAAGTACCCGATCATCAATGCATCGGTCGACGGCAATGACATCGTCTACCACGGCTATTTCGATATCGGTATCGCAGTCGGTTCGCCACGCGGCCTGGTAGTGCCTATCCTGCGTGATGCGGATCAAATGTCGATTGCCGAAATCGAAAAGAAAATCGGTGAGTTCGGCAACAAGGCCAAGGATGGCAAGCTGACGCTGGACGACCTGACCGGCGGTACATTCTCGATTTCGAACGGCGGTATCTTCGGCTCCATGCTGTCGACACCTATCATCAACCCACCGCAATCGGCGATCCTGGGCATCCACGCAACGAAAGAACGTGCAGTGGTGGAAAACGGCCAGATCGTGATACGCCCGATGAACTATCTGGCGATGTCCTATGACCATCGCATCATCGATGGTCGCGAAGCGGTATTGGGCCTGGTAGCGATGAAGGAAGCATTGGAAGATCCTGCGCGCCTGCTGCTGGACCTCTAAAATTTGACCAAATAAAAAGACACAAGGGCCCGAGTATCTGGATGCCTTTGTGTCTTTTTCTTTAACGGGGTAAAGATATGTCGAAGAATTTTGATGTAGTAGTAATCGGCGCCGGTCCTGGCGGCTATGTGGCAGCGATACGTGCAGCGCAGCTGGGTTTTACAGTAGCCTGTATCGATGAATGGAAGAATGAAAAAGGCGGTCCGGCACCTGGCGGCACCTGTACCAATGTCGGCTGTATTCCATCGAAGGCAATGTTGCAGTCGTCGGAAAATTACGATCACGCGGGTCACGCTTTTGCCGATCACGGGATCGAGGTCAAAGGCTTGTCGCTGAACGTCAAGAAGATGGTGGCGCGCAAGGATACCGTCGTAAAGCAAAACAATGACGGCATCCTGTATCTGTTCAAAAAGAATAAAGTCACTTTCTTCCATGGTCGCGGTTCCTTCGTGAAAGCCGCTGATGGCGGTCATGAAATCAAGATCGCCGGTGCTACCGAAGAAAACATTTTTGCCAAGCATGTGGTGGTCGCTACCGGTTCGAATCCGCGTGCATTGCCGGGCGCTGCATTCGATGAAAAACTGATTCTGTCGAATACCGGTGCACTGGAAATCACCGAGGTGCCCAAGCGTCTGGGTGTCATCGGCGCCGGCGTGATCGGCCTCGAGATGGGCAGCGTCTGGCGTCGCCTCGGTTCCGAAGTGACAGTGCTGGAAGCATTGCCGGCCTTCCTCGGTGCAGTCGATGATGCAGTCGCGAAAGAAGCGTTCAAGCAATTCACCAAGCAAGGCCTGGCGATCAGCCTCGGCGTGCAAATCGGTGCAATTACTGCAGGCAAGAATGACGTCACTGTCAATTACGTTGACGACAAGGGCGCTGCGCAAAAAGCGGTGTTCGACAAGCTGATCGTTTCGATCGGCCGCGTGCCTAACACCATCGGCCTGAACGCTGAAGCAGTTGGCCTGAAGCTGGATGAGCGCGGTTTTATCGCGGTGGATGCTGATTGCAAAACCAGCTTGCCGAATGTCTGGGCAGTCGGTGACGTGGTACGCGGACCGATGCTGGCGCACAAATCGGAAGAAGAGGGCGTGGCAGTCGCTGAGCGTATCGCCGGTCAGCACGGTCATGTCAATTTCAACACCATTCCGTGGGTGATTTATACTTCACCGGAGATCGCATGGGTTGGTAAAACCGAGCAGCAGTTGAAAGCGGAGAAAATCGCCTATAAATCAGGCTCTTTCCCTTTCCTTGCCAACGGTCGCGCGCGTGCCTTGGGTGATACCACCGGTTTCGTGAAATTCCTGGCTGATGCGAAGACCGATGAAATCCTCGGTGTACACATCATCGGTGCGATGGCTTCGGAACTGATTTCAGAAGCTGTGGTCGCAATGGAGTTCCGTGCATCTTCTGAAGATATCGCACGTATCTGCCATGCGCACCCGTCCTTGTCGGAAGCTGTCAAAGAGGCAGCGCTGGCAGTCGATGGCCGGGCCCTGAACTTTTAGGAGTATTTTTAATGCGATTTGCCGCCTTGCTTTTGCCTTTACTACTGACCGCTTGTGCTACCAGCGGTAATGGAGACGGTCGCGTGTCAGTTGCGACCGCATCCAATGGGCAGGAGTTTGGCGGTGCCAATTGTTCGGTGACAACCAATTCCGGTAGCTGGAGTGTGTTGACACCTGCTACTGTGCAATTGGGTGGAGCCAATGGCGAGTTGCGCATTATCTGCAATAAGCCAGGCTATCGCACGACAGAATTGCGCTTGCCGCCCTATGCGCCAACTTCATCCGGTTCCCGCGTAGGTTTGGGCCTGGGCGGTGGCAGCGGCGCAGTTGGTATGGGCCTGGGCTTTAGTGTGCCCATCAGCTCGGGTGGCGGTGGTTATTATCCACCTCGTGTCGTGGTCAATATGGCGCCGCAGTAAAAATCATTCTGCCTGCAGCATGGAGCAGACACATATGGGCGAGCAATGACTCGCCCATTTTTTTCTGAAGGTACACAAGTCCGTTTGATAGCGGAACGATAAACTGGATCTTAGCCGCATGAATGTACGTGAATTTTATGAGCATGCATTGTCGCAACGTGGATTCGTTGCTGATGAATCGCAGCTCAATGCCGTCAATCGCTTGCAGCAAGCCTATGATGAATGGGTAGAGTACAAGGCGCAGCGCGCCAATGCCTTCATGCGCTTTTTACGCCCACCTGAAATCCCGCGTGGCATTTATATGTGGGGTGGAGTAGGTCGGGGCAAATCCTTCCTGATGGATAGCTTTTATTCGGTGGTGCCGCTGGTGCGCAAGACGCGTGTGCACTTCCATGAATTTATGCGTAGTGTCCATCGCGAACTGGATGAACTGAAGATGGTCGTCAATCCACTCGATGAAGTGGCGAAGCGTATCGCGAAGAAGTACCGCCTGATCTGTTTCGATGAATTCCATGTCATCGATATCGCTGACGCGATGATCCTCTACAATTTGTTCAAGGCCCTGTTTGAAAATGGTGTGTCATTCATCATTACTTCGAATTTTCATCCGGATACCTTGTATCCGGATGGATTGCATAGAGATCGCATGTTGCCGACCATCGCATTGCTGAAAGAAAAGCTCGATATCGTCAATGTCGACAGCGGCAATGATTACCGCAAACGTGCGCTGGAACAGGTTGACGCTTATTACTGGCCGCTGAATGAAAAGTCGAGTGAAGCAATGCGCGTCGCGTTTGCACGCATTGCAGAAACCACCGATGAAAATCCACACCTGAAAATAGAAGGTCGCGATGTGCGCGCCTTGCGCCGCGCCGGCGGTGTAATATGGTTTGACTTCGCAACCCTGTGTGGCGGTCCGCGTTCACAAAATGATTACCTCGAACTGGCCAGTCGCTTCCATACCCTGTTCCTGTCTGATGTGCCGGTGATGTCGGCAGGTATGGCATCGGCGGTGCGACGGTTTATCTGGCTGATTGATGTACTGTACGACCACAAGATTAAATTGGTGATGTCGGCGGAAGTGGCGATGGATGAGTTGTATACTGACGGTGCGCAGATTGCTGAATTCCAGCGGACGGTTTCGCGCCTGATTGAAATGCAATCAGCTGAGTACATGGAAGCAGAACGACGACACGCAGGTAATGCGATTTTGTAGTATGAGTTCCAATCTCTCCGGCTTAATTTGAACAGACCATAGATGAAATATTTATTGCACACATACATTGCAGCGGCTTTTTTGCTGGCGGGTCCAGGTGTTTTGGCACAGGATGCGGCGGTTGTGGCCGAAGCACCGGTACAACTATTTTCGCCGAAGGAATTGCTGCAGCGTTATCCTGCTGACTCAATTAAATCGAATGAAGTCGCCGAGCGTGCAGTTGCGGAAGTCGCCGCCGCGCGTGCAGATATCGAAAAACGTTTCGCCGCGGATCAGCGCAGCTGCTACAAGCAGTTCTTTACCACTTCCTGCCTCGACAAGATCAAGGAGCAAAGACGTATCGATCTGGCGTCTATCAAACCGATAGAAATCGAAGCCAATTCGTATATACGTCACGCCAAAGTTGACGAGCGTGATCGTCGCCTGGCGGAGAAAAATGCGCAAAATGCCGAGAAAGCCGCTGCCAATGCCGGCAAACCGGTAGACGAACGCACGCCGAAAGAAGGCCCGGGTGCAACGGAAGAGGCGCAGCGCAAGGCGCGTGCCGATGCATATGCAAAGCGCAATGCCGAGTTTGCCGAAAAACAGCGTTTGCTGAAAGAGAATGAAGCCGCGGATGCGCAAAAACGGGCTGAGAATATTCAGCGTTACGAAGAAAAAGTGCGCGCGTCGGAAGAGAAGCAAAAAGAGATTGCCAGGAAGAAAGCTGAAAAGGCCAATGCGGCAGCGAACAAGCCCTGAGTTATGGCTGTGATTTGATTGCCTTGCAATACGGGACGACACCTGCAAACTGATATATAAGTTCGGTAAAATCTTGCTGCTTTACTGTTCAATTTGCAACTTAACACCAGATGTTGCATGGGAGGGTGATCAAGTGCTGGACTTATTTTCAAACAATATTAAGAGATTATCAAAATTTAACTCTTTTTAAATTAATCCCGGTATAATCAACCATCGTTGAGATTCGAGTTAGTGGTGCAGTATTAGTCTGTCATTCCTGTCTTGGTTGAAACGATCCAACGGGCAACTGCCCAACTTAACTGAAATTAGGAATTGTAATGGCAACTGGTATCGTAAAATGGTTCAATGACTCGAAAGGCTTCGGCTTTATTACCCCTGACGAAGGCGGCGAAGATTTGTTCGCTCACTTCTCGGCAATTCAGTCGAGCGGCTTCAAATCACTGCAAGAGAACCAACGCGTTTCTTTTGAAGTGACAGCTGGCCCTAAAGGCAAGCAAGCTTCGAACATTCAGCCTATCTAAGCTGAATCAAACGAAATAGAAAATCCTCAGCTTGCTGGGGATTTTTTTTGCCTGTCATTTCCTGCCCGGTTTATCCGCGCACCTGCCAGCCTGGCTTCAAGCCAGCGCCTGCCGCAGATTGCGTTCCGCCTGCCATTCCCTGTATTCAGCACTGCTTTGCGTTTGCGCCTTGAGCTCTGCTGCGCTTTTGCCTTCGTGCGATGTGAGCAGGCGATGTGCGATGCGATGATCCGGCATCGTGGTGCCGTAAAACATGACATCGTCGCCGCGCTGGATCAGCAGGGTAGGGAAATTCTCGACATCAAAGTCACCGATCAGGTCGGCCCTGTCTTCAATATCGATCCAGACGAACAGCTTGTCCGGATGCTGCGCCGCCAGTTCATCAAAGCCGGGCCGGTAATTGGTGCAGACGTCGCACCAGGCCGCGCACAGGCAGGCCACGACCCAGACGTCGTCCTGCATGCGTTGCGCCAGCTGCTGCTGGTTGTGTGCTTCTAATGTGATACTTGCCATGCCGGTATTCTACCGGTTTCTATTGCGGCGGGCGCGACCCCGAATGGCGGAAATGCGCAAGACTGGCAAATGCAGCGCTTCCCGGCACCTATTGCGCACCTATTTCGATACGCACGGTAAAATACGCCCATGTCTACGATACTCGCTATAGAAACATCTTCTGAACTGGCTTCTGCGGCGCTCTTGCACAATGATCTGTGCAGCAGCCGCCAGACGGCCGGCGTCAGCACGCATTCGCAAAGCATATTGCCGATGGTGCAGGCTTTATTGCAGGATGCCGGCATCACCTTGCGTGATTGCGATGCGATCGCCTTTGGTGCCGGACCCGGCTCGTTTACAGGTGTGCGCACCGCCTGCGGTATTGCGCAAGGTCTGGCGTATGGCGCGGACAAACCATTGCTGCCGACAGTGACCTTGCTGGCGCTGGCGCAAGCCTGCCGTGAGCAGACCGGTGCCAGCGACGTGCTGGCAGTGCTGGATGCGCGCATGGGGGAAGTATATTGGGCGCAGTATCGTTATGACGGCATGTGGCAGGTCGTGATTGCGCCGACCTTGTCGTCAGCAACTGATGTGCAGCCGCAAGGCGAGGTCGTCGCCTGCGGTAACGGCTTGCAGGCTTATGCGGCAGATTTCGCGGCACGGCCGTTTTTTGCTGCAGCCCTGAAAGACATGTTGCCGCAAGCGACCCAGATCGTCCGACTGGGGGCGATCGCTTATGCACAGGGCCTGGCCGTAGTTGCCAGTGCGGCCGAGCCACTGTATCTGCGCAACAAGGTGGCACTGACAACGATGGAACGTCTGGAAAAGGCTGCAAAGGAGGCTGCATGAGTTCCGTGCCCAGCCCGATCCCGCAGTTTGAGACGCCACCGCCACCGGCACACAAACTTTACTTTTACCGGATGCAGCCGACCGATATCAGCGATGTGTTGGCGATAGAAAACGATGTCTATCCTTTCCCGTGGACACGCGGGAATTTCATTGATTCCATCAATAGTGGTTACGAAACCTGGATATTGCGCGATAGCTCGGGGGCATTGAATGGCTATTTCCTGCTGATGCCGTCGGTTGATGATGCGCACTTGTTGAACATTACCGTGCATCGTGATTTGCATGGGCAAGGCATAGGACTGTTGCTGCTGGATAAAGCGAAGGCGATAGCGCAGGAACGGAAGCTCGAAGCGATCCTGCTGGAAGTGCGCCCATCGAATACGCGCGCAGAAAAGATCTATCGCCGTTATGGATTCAGTCGCATAGGCGTGCGTAAAGGCTACTATCCGGCACCGAATAATCAGCGTGAAGATGCGCTTGTCATGAAACTCGCGCTATGAGCAATCAAGATCGTCGTATCGCATTTTTGCAGGAAATGGGCGTGGGGCCAGTATGGTCGCAGCGTAGCACTGCCTTGCAGGCACTCGAGCTTGAATCTGCGCCAGTGGTGGAAATGCTTGAGGCAGTGGAAGTGTCTGCACCACCTGCAGCGCCGCTGCGGCAGCAAGTGGTGGCTGAACAAAGCTTGTCGGCCTGGGGCGATGAAACGCCGGCGGCTCCTGTTCTTGCACCGGCAGTCGCCAGTGCCGTGCTGCAGCCCGCGCGCGATATCGCGAACATGGGTTGGGAGCAATTGAAAGAGGTCGTCAGCAACTGCACCGAATGTGGCTTGTGCAAAGGCCGTACCCAAACCGTATTCGGCGTCGGTGACCAAAAAGCCAAATGGTTATTTGTCGGTGAAGGCCCGGGACGCAATGAGGATTTCCAGGGTGAGCCCTTTGTCGGTCCGGCCGGCAAGCTGCTCGACAATATGTTTGTCGCGATGGGTCTCAAGCGCGGTGAAAATACCTACATCGCGAATATCGTCAAATGCCGGCCTACCGATGAAAACAAGCGCGACCGTGCACCGGTGGCGCAAGAAAGCGATGCCTGCATGCCTTATTTGCAGCGCCAGATTGCATTGGTCAATCCGACCGTGATCGTCGCACTGGGCAAGACTGCCGCACTGTCCTTGCTGAAACTGGATCCGGCCACACCGGTTGCCAGATTGCGCGGCACCGTGCATCGCTATGCAGACATTCCGGTAGTCGTGACTTATCACCCGGCTTATCTGTTGCGCACCCTGAAAGACAAGAGCAAGGCGTGGGCGGATTTATGCATGGCGATGCAAACCTATGCCGACCAGGCAAACGGCTGAGTTGGCCGCGAACTTGACTGATACCTTCCAAACGCAATTCGAGCAACGCTGGGGGCATCTCAACGATACCCATGTACGCGCTTTGGCCTGGCTGCTGGACGCACCTGATTTGCTCGATCCGCAAGCGCCGCAATGGCAGGGCAAAATCGCCAGCCTGCAAGGCACTTTGCCGGACGGTTTAAACGACTGGCTGCAGGCGCTGGACCGGGATCCTGCTGATTTGCATCGCTACCTTGATGTGCAGGTATTCACCCGGCTTGGTCGTTATGCGGAAAAATTGCTGGCCTACTATTTTGCATGGCATGGCGTGTTGGCGGCGCACGGCGTACAAGTGCGCGCCGGAAAGAACAGCACGATAGGTGAGTTCGATTTCCTGTTGCGTGACGGTGATGCCTTATTGCACTGGGAATTCGCCACCAAATTCTATTTGCTTGAATCCAGCGGCGCTGGTGAAGACGCCGATTATTTTGTCGGCCCGAACCTGGCCGATACGCTGGGAGCAAAGATGCACAAGATACTCGACCGTCAACTGCTGTTGTCACAGCATCCGGCGGCGCAAGTGCATTTGCCGGTGCCAGTGGCGCAAGCACAAGCCTTGGTTAAAGGCTGGCTGTTTTATCACAAGGATGATGAAGCGGATGCCGCGACCTTCGGTATTTCCGCCGGACATTGCCGCGGTTTCTGGTGCGCGCTGGGCGAACTGGAGCAGGCCGGTGCAGAACGTTATGCGGTATTGCCGCGCCTGCACTGGTTAGCCCCGGCGAAACTGGATTTTGCGCAAACCATGGACAAGCAAAGCCTGCAGCAAATGCTGGCCACGCATTTCGTGCATGACACGATGCCGGTGCTGGTGATCTTGCTCGATGTAAAAGGGAATGTGGCGCTGGAAAGCAGCCGTGGTTTTGTCGTGCCGGATGATTGGCGTACCCGGGCCGGGCAGCGGATAAAACTGGTTCATCCGCCGACCTGAATAAATTAATGCTTGGGTTCGCCTATCAGCGACAGCGAATCATGTTCGCGCTGGTTGGCGGCATGTTTGCGCATGATCAGGTACATGATGCCGGACACCGACATGCCGAACATGATGATGACGATATTGATGTTCAGGTCCAGCTTGACCATCAATGCGTAGAGTAACAACATGGTCAGCACCGACAGGTTTTCATTGAAGTTCTGTACTGCAATCGAATGACCTGCACTCATCAATACATGGCCACGATGCTGCAACAGGGCATTCATCGGCACCACGAAGTAACCGGACAGTGCACCGACCAATACCAGTAACGGATACGCCAGCCAAACGCTGTGCACCATGGTCATGACAATCACGACCACGCCCATGATCACGCCGAGCGGCATCACGGATAAGGATTTCTTCAAGGGTACAAAGCGGGCGGCGGCTACGGCACCGACGGCAACGCCAACGGCAACGATGCCTTGCAGGATGGCGGCCTTGTCCAGCGGCATATTCAGCGATTTCTCAGCCCACTTCAGGACGATGAACTGTAAAGTTGCACCGGCACCCCAGAACAGTGTGGTGACAGCCAGCGAGATTTGACCCAGGCGGTCTTTCCACAAGGTGGTGAAGCAGTTGGCGAAGTCGCCTATGAGTTTGATTGGATTGCGTTCCTGGTGCGGATAGCGGGCACCGGTGTCAGGAATGCGGAGATTGAAGAGGGCGGCGAGCAGGTAAGCGACGGTGATAATGCAGAGTGCTGCTTCGGCTGGTGTATCTATGCCAAAGTTAATGATGGGGAAATCGAAGGCGAGTAATTTTGTGGCGATATTGGGATTGATCAGCGCACCTCCCATTACGGTGCCGAGGATAATCGAGGAAACGGTCAGGCCTTCTATCCAGCCATTGGCGGCGACCAGTTTCTCCGCCGGTAATAATTCTGTGAGGATGCCGTACTTGGCCGGTGAATATGCTGCTGCACCAAAACCGACCACGGCGTAGGCAATCAGCGGATGGACATCGAAGAACATCATGCCGCAACCGAAGATCTTGATTAGGTTGGTGATGAACATGACGCGCCCCTTGGGCAAGGCGTCTGCAAAAGCGCCGACAAAAGCGGCAAGTAATACATAAGACAGGACAAAGAATAGCTTTAGCAATGGAGTCATCCATTCGGGTGACTTCATTACCGTTAATAAGGCTATGGCCGCTATTAGGAGGGCATTGTCGGCGAGCGAAGAAAAAAACTGCGCCGCCATGATGGTATAAAAACCGCGATTCATTCGCATTAATCTATTTTTGCTGTGTGTCTCTGGCTGACTTTATACCATGAATCTTGGCGGCTTCAATTGATTTGCGCATCGTTAACGCAATGCGTCCGGTAAAATAAATGAATTCGTCTTAATCGAATGTCACGATTTAACTTTCTTAACATTGCCGTATGCCCAGACCCCTCATTGCTACCATAGATATCGCCGCATTGCGCAGCAATCTTGCGCTTGCAAAAGCGCGCGCGCCCCAGTCCAAGGCATGGGCGGTCGTCAAGGCCAATGCCTACGGGCATGGCCTGGAGCGTGGCATGCGTGGTTTCGCCGCGGCTGACGGGCTGGGCCTGATCGAACTCGATGCGGCGGCACGCCTGCGTGAACTCGGCTGGAACAAGCGCATCCTGCTGCTGGAAGGTTTCTTTGAGGCCAGCGATACCAAGCTGCTCGCCGAACATCGGCTGGATACCGTCATCCATTGTGAAGAACAATTGCTGATGCTGGAGCAGGCGAAATTACAGACGCAAATTGATGTCCATCTCAAGCTCAATAGCGGGATGAATCGCCTCGGCTTTACACCTGCCAGGTATCGTGCCGCCTATGAACGCCTGCGGGCGATTCCCGCGGTGCGTCATATTTCCTTCGTTACGCACTTTGCCAATGCGGAAGATCCTGATAATCCGGTCTTGCCGGTGCAGGAACAAGTACGCCGCTTCAGGGAGGCAACCAGGGATCTTCCGGGCGAAAAGAGCCTGGCCAATTCGGCGACAGACTTATTGCATCCGGCTTCTGCCGCTGACTGGATACGTCCCGGCATCATGTTATATGGTGCGACACCGGGTGCGCAAAGCGCGGAACAATTCGGTTTGCGGGCGGCGATGAGTTTGCACAGTGAAATTATCGGCGTCCAGAACATCGTGGCCGGTGACGCGGTCGGTTATGGCAGTGCCTTTGTTGCGACCGCCCCGATGACGATAGGCGTCGTCGCTTGCGGTTATGCCGATGGCTATCCGCGGCATGCACCGAGTGGTACGCCGGTCATTGTCGACGGCGTGAAAACGCGCATGGTCGGACGTGTGTCCATGGATATGATTACGGTCGACCTGACGCCGGTGGCGAAGCCGCGGGTCGGCAGCAAGGTTACCTTGTGGGGCGCCGGTTTGCCGATTGATGAAGTGGCGAATGCCGCCGGCACGGTCGGCTATGAATTGATGTGCGGGCTGGCACCGCGCGTACAGATTGTTGAAGTTAACTAGAACCACGGTTCTGTCGAAAGCAAAGTTTATCCAGATGGCAAAAGCCAAAACCAATTACACCTGCAGCGAGTGCGGCGGCATCAGCAATAAATGGGGCGGACAATGTCCGGCCTGCGGCAGCTGGAACACGCTGGTGGAAACCGTCGTCGAGTCAGGTTCGAATCGTTTTTCCGTGCAACACCAGGGCCTGGCGCAAACTGCGCCGGTACTGAGCCTGGCCGATATCGAAGCGATCGATGTGCCGCGCTTTGGGACCGGCATAGAAGAATTTGATCGCGTACTCGGCGGTGGCCTGGTGGCCGGCGGTGTGGTGCTGATCGGTGGTGATCCGGGCATCGGCAAGTCGACCCTGTTGTTACAGGCGTTGGCAAATCTCTCGCGTATCAAAAAAGTGTTGTACGTCAGCGGTGAGGAGTCGGGTGCGCAAATCGCCTTGCGCGCGAAACGTTTGGCAGTCGATGCCAGGGATTTGAAGCTGCAGGCTGAAATCCAGCTGGAAAAAATCCTGACGACGCTGGCTGAACACAAGCCGGATGTCGCCGTGATCGATTCGATCCAGACCGTCTATTCGGATGCCCTGAGTTCGGCACCGGGTTCGGTGGCGCAAGTGCGTGAATGTGCGGCGCAATTGACACGCATCGCGAAGCAAACCGGCATCACCATCATCATGGTTGGCCATGTCACCAAGGAAGGTGCACTGGCCGGTCCGCGTGTGTTGGAGCATATCGTCGATACCGTGTTGTATTTTGAAGGTGATACCCACTCCAGTTTCCGCCTGGTGCGTGCCATCAAGAATCGCTTCGGTGCAGTGAATGAGCTGGGTGTTTTTGCGATGACGGAAAAAGGCTTGAAAGGCGTGTCCAATCCATCGGCACTCTTCCTGTCGCAACACGATAATCCCGTGCCCGGCGCCTGTGTGATGGTGACGCAGGAAGGTACGCGTCCCTTGCTGGTCGAAATCCAGGCGCTGGTCGATACCTCGCATTTGCCGAATGCGCGCCGTCTTTCTGTCGGCCTCGAACAAAACCGCCTGGCGATGTTGCTGGCGGTACTGCATCGCCACGCCGGTATCGCAGCCTTCGATCAGGACGTTTTCATCAATGCGGTCGGCGGTGTGAAAATCACCGAGCCGGCCGCCGACCTGGCAGTACTACTGGCGATACATTCATCAATGCGCAGCAGGCCTTTGCCGCGCGGCCTGGTGGTATTCGGTGAAGTCGGCCTGGCCGGTGAAATCCGTCCGGCACCACGAGGCCAGGAACGTTTGCGTGAAGCGGCCAAGCTGGGCTTCTCGCTTGCATTGATACCGAAATCGAACGCGCCCAAGCAAAAAATCGAAGGCTTGACCATCATAGGGGTGGAACGGATTGATGAAGCACTGAATCGTGTGCGGGAACACGAATGAGGGCAGGCTGACTCAGGCGAAGTGCTGTGCCAGCAGCTTCGCGGCCTTGACTCCGCTGCGTACCGCCGATTCCAGCGTGGCCGGATAATCGCTGGCGAGGTAATCACCTGCGATCACCAGATGCGGCAAGGCCGTTTGTTCTTCCGGACGTTGCAAGCCCGGCGTGCAGGAAAAGGTTGCGCGTTTTTCCGTAATCACCTTGCTCCAGCTTGCTTGCGCTAATTGCGGCATTTCCAGTGCCTGCGCCAGTTGCTGCGCAATCGCGGCAGACAAGGCTTCCTGCCCCAGTTCTGTCGCAGCGGTCGAGATACTCACGACGATTGCGAACAAACCGTCCTGATTCACATCCAGTTGTCCGCGATCAAATACAAATTGTCCCCATAGTCCCTGCGTCGCATCGTCGGTCAGCGCAAAGAAGGGAGCCGGCAGGCGCGTACCTGCCGGGTATTGCAGATAGCAGGTAGTGATAGCTTCGTAATCGAAGGCCGGGATATGCGCTTCGGCCCCAGTCCCTGCCAACAGGTTTGCAGCTGTCAGCGCCGGTGTCGCGATTACGAGGCCATCAAATAATTCAGCTGTGATTTCTTCATTATTAAAACCGAGCGACCATTGCTGCCCATGCGCGCGGATGCTTTGCACGGCAGCGCCGGTTTTGACAGCTCCCTGGTGACGCTCGACAAAGGCAGCGGCTTGTTGTGGCAGCAAGGATGTCAGGTCGGTACGCGGGATCAGCATGTCGGAAGCTGCACGCTTTGCGCCCAGGCTGTCGCGCAATACATTCAGGAAGACCTGCGCCGATGCGCGTTCCGGTGGTGTGTTGAGTGCCGCGATACAGAGTGGTTGCCACATCAGTTTGATCAGGCGCGCGGTCTGGTCGTAACGTTCCAATAGCTCGGTGACACTGCAATCGGTGTGCAAGCGCCATTCCATCCAGCGTGCGGTAGTGGAAAAACGTGCCAGCGCCATTTTGTCTGCCGTGTCCAGGCCTTTGGCGCGCAATAGTGCTGTCAACAGATGTAAAGGGGCGGGCAGGCGTGGTGCGACAAAGTCCATGCCGTCACAGCCGGCCGGATAGCGCATTTGCAGCGGCAGGCGCAGCAGGGCCTGTTCGGCACTGACGCCTAGCGTTTTTAACAGGCTTAGCGTGGCGCTGTAAGCGCCAAGCAGGATGTGCTGGCCGTTATCCAGCGTCTGGTCCTGGAGCTCGACCGCGCGGGCGCGACCACCGAGGGTGCGTGATGATTCGAAAAGTGTGACTGCGTGTCCTGCACTTGCCAGCTCAACCGCCGCTGCGCATCCCGCCCAGCCGGCGCCTATCACGGCAATTTTTCTTGCTTCAGTCATTAACCGCGTATGTAAGTGATCCACGCCAGCCACAGTTTGCGGATAGGCGTGAGTGAAATGCGCTGGTTCAGCACATGGAAGCCGTCGCGTTCCACTTCATTCAATACAGCACGATAGATCGCCGCCATGATCAGGCCGGGGCGCTGCGCACGCCGGTCTTCCTTCGGCAACAAGGCGAAAGCCTCGTCATACAATTTCTGCGCGCGTGTCGCCTGGAATTGCATCAGCTTCTCGAAGTTTTCGCTATGGCGTGCATTCAGGATCTCGGCCGCGGTGACATTGAATTGCTGCAGTTCATTCACCGGCAGGTAGATACGGCCCTTGCGTGCATCTTCACCGACATCGCGGATGATGTTGGTGAGTTGGAAGGCCAGTCCCAGCTTTTCTGCGTATTCCAAAGTTTTAGGATTGGTGGCGCCGAAAATCTTCGCCGACAAAATGCCGACTACGCTGGCGACGTGCCAGCAATACTTTTGCAAGCCGATAAAGTCGAGATAGCGATTCTGGTCGAGGTCCATTTCCATGCCATCGATGATGGCCAGCAAATGTTCGCTGTCGAGTGCATAGACTGCCATATGCGGCTGCAATGCCTTGGTCACCGGATGCGTCGGTTCGCCGGCCATCATGGCGCCGACTTCCTTGCGCCACCACACCAGTTTGGTACGGGCGATCATGACATCGGTACATTCATCGACGGTATCGTCGACTTCGCGGCAAAAGGCGTACAGCGCCGTAATCGCACGGCGTCGATCCGGTGTCAGGAACAGGAAGCTGTAGTAAAAGCTGGAGCCGCTTTGTGCGGCTTTTTGTTGGCAGTATTCGTCGGGGGACATAGAAAAGTAGGGCGCTGGACGCTGAATTAAGCCGCTATGCTAGCCGACTAAGGCTGTAGGAACAAATAATGTCTGACGATAGGCGTAAATGTGTCGGATCAAACACGTTCCGGCATCGCTCCTGCACATAGCACTTGACGGATTATTTGGCTTTCATACGGATTGCGCGCAGTAGCAGGAGCAACCAGTCGCTTTTCCCCAGTTTCGGCCGTTGCCGGAACATATCGTAGCCGGATGCTTCCAGGCACTCGAGGATGCGCAAGCCACCTTGCACCACCAGGCGCAATTCCCAGCCGATGCGGCCGGGCAGGCGCAAGGCCAGTGGTGCACCGGACAGCAGCATCGCACGTGCCCGCTGGACTTCGAATTGCATTAACTGGCGCCAGGCAGCATCGACCGTTTGCTGCACGATCTGTTGCTCGGCTATATTGAATCTCTGCAGGTCTTCCTGCGGCAGGTAGATACGTTCTTTCTGCCAGTCTATTGCGACGTCCTGCCAGAAGTTGATCAGTTGCAGCGCCGAGCAAATATCGTCCGAAGCGCGCAAATTGTCCGTATCCGCTGCCCCGTATAAATGCAGCATCAGGGTGCCGACCGGATTGGCGGAGCGACGGCAGTAGTCGAGCAAGTCGCCAAAGCCGGCGTAACGCGTGGTCACCACGTCTTGCTTGAAGGCGGACAACAGGTCACGGAAGGGCTGCAGCGGCAAGCGGTACTCGGCGATGACTTGTGCCAGCTTGCGGAACAGCGCGGCGTCCGCTGTGGTTCCCGCTTCGATCTGATCCAGTTGCTGTTCATATGCAGCGAGCGCCGCCAGTCTTTCATCGGGAGTAGCATCACCTTCGTCGGCCAGGTCGTCGGCGCTACGTGCGAAGGCATAGATGACTTCAACCGCAGGGCGTAGCCGGGCCGGCAGGAGGATGGATGCTACCGGGAAATTTTCGTAATGATCGACGGACATGAAGGCTTGGAAGTTAAGCGCCGGGTCAGGGCGGTAGTCGGGGCGGCATCTTGGCAAAGGATAAAAGTTTCCTGGTCGAATACCGGACATTGCCGGAAGTGTAATTGAAATGGCCAGGTAGCCGCTTAATTGATTACTGCCTGCGGCAGTGATATCGGTGCGTCGGCGCATCATCTTTCAGCGCGGAATTTGGTGGCTGGACAGGGTGTTTATTTGGCTCAAGTAGGCAAAGTGTCAAAAATCAGCGCAGGCTGCGCAAAATCCAGTAAAATCCCGGGTTGAAGTTGAACAGCCGATACAAAAGGCAGTGCAGGGCGACCCTAATATTCACTTCGTGGTCGCCCTTTGCTTTTGTATTTGCGCACTTAGTGCACATTCCCGCGAGGATGGCGAAATTGGTAGACGCACCAGGTTTAGGTCCTGACGCCAGCAATGGTGTGGGGGTTCGAGTCCCCCTCCTCGCACCACAGAATTTTTTATTTTTTGGACGATTCACATGGCAACTGCAGTCGAAACTCTGGACAAACTTGAGCGCCGTATCACGATTACGGTGCCACTCGCCGATGTACAAGCGGAAGTTGAAAAACGCCTGAAAGTCCGTGCACGTACGGTGAAGGCGCCTGGCTTCCGCACTGGCAAAGTGCCGATGAAGATGGTCGCGCAACAGTACGGCTATCAAGTCGAAAACGAAGTATTGAACGATAAAGTCGGTCGCGCTTTCAACGAAGCCGCCAGCGAAAACAACCTGCGCGTTGCCGGTTTCCCGAAAATCGAACCGAAGACTGACGACGCTGCTGCCGAAGGCACCATCGTTTTCAACGCAACGTTTGAAGTTTACCCGGAAGTAAAACTGGGTGACCTGTCGGCTGCCGAAGTGGAAAAAACCACGGTTGACGTCAGCGATGCAGAAATCGATAAAACCATCGACATCCTGCGCAAACAACGCGTGCACTACCACGTCAAGGGCGAGCAAAGCGCGCACGGCGACGGCGGTTCGGACCTGACAGCTAAAAACGGCGATCGCGTCACTATCGACTTCGTCGGCACCATCGACGGTGTTGAATTCCAGGGCGGTAAAGCGGAAGACTACGCTTTCGTACTGGGCGAAGGCCGCATGCTGGCTGAATTCGAAGCCGGTACTATCGGTTTGAAAGTGGGCGAGTCCAAAACTTTCCCATTGGCTTTCCCTGCTGATTACCACGGTAAAGACGTGGCAGGCAAAACCGCTGAATTCACCATTACACTGAAGCAAATCGAATGGGCACACCTGCCGGAAGTCGATGCTGAATTTGCAAAATCGCTGGGTATCCCTGACGGCGACCTGCAAAAAATGCGTGAAGACATCAAAGTCAACCTGCAACGCGAAGTCAGCAGCCGCATCAAGGCCCGCACCAAAGACAGCGTGATGGATGCACTGATCAAGATCAGCGAACTGGACGTGCCTAAAGCACTGATCGACCAGGACGTAGAGCGTTTGATGGAAATGACCCGTCAGGATATGGCGCAGCGCGGCATGAAAGTCAGCGACCTGCCATTCCCACCGGAATTGTTCACCGAACAAGCTGAACGTCGCGTACGCCTCGGCCTGATCCTGGCTGAAGTTGTCAAAGCGAACGACCTGCAGGCAAAACCGGAACAAGTCAAAGCGCAAGTTGAAGAGTTCGCGCAGAGCTACGAAGACCCACAACAGGTTCTGAAGTATTATTTCAGTGACCGTAGCCGTTTGGCTGAAGTTGAAGCCCTTGTATTGGAAGAAAACGTCGTCAATTACGTGCTGGGTAAAGCTAAAGTAACCGAGAAACCGGTTGCGTTCGATGAATTGATGAGCAATAACGCACAAGCGTAATAACTTGTGCGCTCTCCATAAGGAAAGCAGATGATCACCACAAGCATGACTCGTACTTCCGCTCTCGATACCGATATGCTCGGTATGGTCCCGATGGTGATCGAACAGAGTGGTCGCGGTGAGCGCGCATACGATATTTATTCGCGTTTGCTGAAAGAGCGCATTATTTTTCTGGTTGGCCCGGTCAATGACCAAATGGCCAACCTGATCGTTGCGCAATTGCTGTTCCTGGAAAGCGAAAATCCGGACAAGGATATCTCCCTCTACATTAACTCGCCTGGCGGTTCGGTTTCGGCCGGTATGGCGATTTATGACACCATGCAGTTCATCAAGCCGAATGTTTCGACTTTGTGTACCGGCCTGGCTGCGTCGATGGGTGCTTTCCTGCTGGCTGCGGGTGAGAAGGGCAAACGTTTTTCCCTGCCTAACTCCCGCATCATGATCCACCAACCATTGGGCGGTGCTCAGGGCCAGGCTTCGGATATCGAGATCCAGGCACGTGAAATCCTGTATCTGCGCGAAAGACTGAATGCCATTCTTGCTGAAAGAACCGGTAAGTCGGTCGAAGAAATTGCCAAAGATACTGATCGTGATAACTTTATGTCGGCAGATGCTGCAGTGACATATGGCATGATCGATAAAGTTTTGGCAACGCGCGCCTAAGCCAGCTCGTATGTAATATTTGACGCCCGGGCGCAGCAACGTTCGGGCGTTTTGCTTTATAGGCTCTGTGTAAGGAAGCCGGTTTTTTTGAACGGCGTGACGAATTTGTAATTCGCAGGTAATATCAATCACTAGCTAACCATAGATAAACGCGCACCATGTCAGAGAAAAAATCCTCCAGCGGTGAAAAACTGCTCTATTGCTCGTTTTGCGGCAAGAGCCAACACGAGGTAAAAAAGCTCATCGCCGGACCGTCGGTCTTTATCTGCGATGAGTGCATAGACCTGTGCAATGACATCATTCGCGACGAAGCATCGAGCGTGGAAACCGTCGCCGGTCCGCGTACCGACCTGCCTACGCCGCAGGAATTGTGCGAATTGCTGGATCAATATGTGATCGGACAGAACCCTGCGAAGCGCATCCTGTCGGTCGCGGTCTACAACCACTACAAACGCCTCAAGCATCTCGGCAAGAAAGACGACGTCGAACTGGCCAAGAGCAACATCCTGCTGGTCGGTCCTACCGGCTCCGGCAAGACCTTGCTGGCGCAGACACTGGCGCGCACACTGGATGTACCGTTTGTAATCGCGGATGCGACCACGCTGACCGAAGCCGGTTACGTCGGTGAAGATGTCGAAAACATTATTCAAAAGCTTTTGCAAAACTGTAACTACGAAGTTGAGCGCGCGCAAAAAGGTATTGTCTATATTGATGAAATCGACAAGATTTCACGCAAGTCGGACAATCCGTCGATTACGCGCGACGTTTCGGGTGAAGGTGTGCAACAGGCTTTGCTGAAACTGATCGAAGGTACGATGGCATCGGTGCCACCGCAAGGCGGCCGCAAGCATCCGAACCAGGATTTCGTGCAAATCGATACCACCAACATCATGTTCATTTGCGGTGGCGCATTTGACGGCCTCGCCAAGATCATTTCCGAACGTTCGGAGAAGAGCGGTATCGGTTTCTCCGCCAGCGTGAAGAGCCGTGAAGAACGTACCGCGAGCCAGGTCATGATGGATACCGAACCTGAAGATTTGATCAAGTTCGGCCTGATTCCTGAACTGGTCGGTCGTTTGCCGGTAGTGGCAACCCTGCGTGAACTGGACGAAGAAGCCCTGATCCAGATCTTGCTGGAACCAAAGAATGCGCTGATCAAGCAGTATTCGAAGCTCTTGCAGATGGAAGGCGCGGAACTGGAAATCCGTCCGGCCGCCTTGCAGGCGATTGCAAAAAAAGCGATTGCACGCAAGACCGGTGCACGTGGTTTGCGCTCGATCCTGGAGCATGCTTTGCTGGACGTCATGTTCGAATTGCCGAATGAGCAAAACGTTGCCAAGGTGGTCATTGATGAAGGCACCATTAACCATGGCGCCAAACCATTGCTGATCTATCACGAGCAAGCTAAAGTTTCCGGCGCGAAATAATCAGGATGCCATCGGGAAATCGGTAAAGTTTTGTAAAAATAGGCAGAAATTATCAAAAACGGGCTTTTTTAGCCCGTTTTTCATTTAAAACGCAGTACAATTAAAACCAGCAGGGATCATTCAGGCTTCCATAGTAGAGCCACTTCGAAGACAACTTCGCGGGTGGCTTTTTTATTTTTCTGGATGATTTTTGTTGCTGTCCGGGCTTGTGTTTTGGCCGTTAGCGCCAACATCATTAACACGTTTATAGATAAGGCTCGCCATGACGACTACTATTTCCACTGAACAAACCCAACTGCCGCTGTTACCGTTGCGTGATGTTGTTGTCTTCCCGCATATGGTGATCCCTCTGTTCGTCGGTCGTCCCAAATCAATCAAAGCCCTCGAAGCTGCGATGGAGCAAGGCAAGAGCATCATGCTTGCCGCGCAAAAGGCCGCCGCCAAAGACGAACCGTCAGCCGACGATATCTACGAAATCGGCTGCGTCGCGAACATCCTGCAAATGTTGAAGCTGCCAGACGGTACTGTCAAAGTACTGGTCGAAGGCGCGCAACGTGCACGTATCCATCACATCAGTGAGCTGGATACGCATTTCGTCGCGGATCTGACGCCGATTGAATCCGAAGCGGGCGATGAGTCCGAAGTGGAAGCAATGCGCCGCGCGATCGTGCAACAGTTCGATCAATACGTAAAACTGAACAAAAAAATCCCGCCAGAGATCCTGACTTCGCTGGCTGGTATCGATGATGCCGGCCGTCTGGCTGACACCATTGCCGCCCACTTGCCGCTCAAACTTGAGCAAAAGCAAGTCATCCTGGAAATCTTCAACGTAGCGAAACGCTATGAGCATTTGCTCGGCCAGCTCGAAGGCGAACTCGACATCCTGCAAGTCGAGAAGCGCATCCGTGGCCGTGTGAAGCGCCAAATGGAAAAATCGCAACGCGAATACTATTTGAACGAGCAGGTCAAAGCGATTCAAAAAGAATTGGGCGAAGGTGAAGAGGGTGCTGATCTCGAAGACCTCGAGAAAAAAATCATTGCCGCCAAAATGCCTAAGGAAGCATTGGCCAAGGCTCAGAATGAGTTGAAAAAACTCAAGCTGATGTCGCCTATGTCTGCTGAAGCAACGGTCGTGCGCAACTACATCGACACCTTGCTAGGCTTGCCTTGGAAGAAAAAATCGAAAGTGAACAACGATCTGGCCAATGCTGAAAAAGTATTGGAAGACGATCACTACGGTCTTGAGAAGGTGAAAGAACGCATTCTGGAATATCTCGCCGTGCAACAACGCGTCGATAAACTGAAAGCGCCTATCCTGTGCTTCGTCGGTCCTCCAGGCGTGGGTAAAACCTCGCTCGGCCAGTCGATTGCACGTGCGACGAACCGTAAGTTCGTGCGTATGGCTTTGGGCGGCGTGCGCGATGAAGCGGAGATCCGCGGTCATCGTCGTACCTATATCGGTTCGATGCCTGGCAAAATTTTGCAAAGCCTGGCGAAAACCGGTGTGCGCAACCCATTGTTCCTGCTGGATGAGATCGACAAACTCGGCATGGATTTCCGTGGCGATCCGTCATCGGCTTTGCTCGAAGTGCTGGATCCCGAGCAAAACCATACTTTCTCGGATCACTACGTCGAAGTCGATTTCGATTTGTCGGACGTGATGTTTGTTGCGACTTCAAACTCGTACAACATTCCGCCGGCCTTGCTCGATCGTATGGAAGTGATTCGCCTGTCGGGTTATACCGAAGATGAAAAAACCAGCATCGCGCAACGTTACCTCTTACCGAAACAGATCAAGAACAATGGTCTGAAGGAAGATGAAATCAGCGTGGCTGAATCCGCGATCCGCGACATCATTCGTTACTACACGCGTGAAGCCGGTGTGCGTTCGCTGGAACGGGAAATTTCGAAGATCTGCCGCAAGGTCGTGAAAATGTTGCTGCTCAAAAAGCAGGACAGGAAAGTCACGGTCTCGACCAAGAACCTCGACAAATTCCTCGGCGTGCGTCAATTCGATTTCGGTGTAGCCGAAAAAGAAAACCAAATCGGCCAGGTGGTCGGTCTGGCATGGACCGAAGTCGGCGGCGATCTGCTCACCATCGAATCGATGGCGATGCCAGGCAAGGGCGGCATCATCCGTACCGGTACTTTGGGCGATGTGATGAAGGAATCGATCGAGGCAGCGCGCACCGTCGTGCGTAGCCGCGCGAAGAAACTCGGTATCAAAGCCGATATCTTCGAGAAGAGCGATATCCATATTCACGTACCTGAAGGTGCGACGCCGAAGGATGGTCCGTCGGCTGGTGTGGCGATGACACTGGCGATGGTGTCGGTGTTCACGGGCATTCCTGTACGTGCCGATGTTGCGATGACCGGTGAGATCACTTTGCGTGGCGAAGTACTGCCTATCGGTGGCTTGAAAGAGAAACTGCTGGCAGCACATCGCGGTGGTATCAAGACTGTTTTGATACCGGAACAAAACGTAAAAGACCTGGCCGAGATTCCGGACAGTGTGAAGAACAAGCTTGAAATCGTACCGGTACGCTGGATCGACAAAGTGCTTGAGATCGCATTGGAACGCGCGCCAGTACCGTTGACGGATGAAGAGGTCGCAGTGGTTGATACAGCTGTTGCGAAGCCTGCCGAGTCCAACGATCCTAACGTCGTCAAGCATTGATCAGCCAGTGATTTTCATGGTTTAAAAAAGCGCTCTTCGGAGCGCTTTTTTTTCGTACTATCGTTAGAAAAAATATTCTCGGAAGTGCGAAGGATGAATCTTAAACATAAAAAATGTTAATTTTCAGAGGAGAAAATCCTGCAAAGCGCTTGACACAAGGCTTTGCGGCTTGTTTAATACTTGCTGCAGATTTTTCTGCGTCCGCATCATCGTTTTAGCAATACTGCGTAAAGCACGAGATGCGGCATTCAACCTTTGTGAGGGGACGTAAGTGAATAAAACCGAATTGATTGACCACATTGCTGGTTCCGCCGATATTTCCAAAGCTGCCGCAGCACGCGCGCTTGATTCAGTGATCGGTGCAGTCAAAACCACATTGAAGAAAAATGGTTCCGTAACCCTGGTTGGTTTCGGTACATTTTCCGTAGGAAAACGTGCAGCACGCACCGGCAGAAACCCACGTACTGGCGAAGCGATCAAAATCAAAGCAGCTAAAGTGCCTAAATTTAAACCAGGCAAAGCATTGAAAGACGCAGTTAACTAGTAGCAAATTGGTTCAACATGCTGTAAAATATTTTCTTTTGCGGCGTGGTGACAACGCTGTATGTTTGGCTGGTTAAGCAAGATTAGGGTGCTTAGCTCAGTTGGTAGAGCGGCGCCCTTACAAGGCGTAGGTCGGCGGTTCGACCCCGTCAGCACCCACCATCAGTCAAACTCGCAAAATAATCATCAAGTAGTTTAGGAGTGGTAGTTCAGCTGGTTAGAATACCGGCCTGTCACGCCGGGGGTCGCGGGTTCGAGTCCCGTCCACTCCGCCAAAAAAATAAAAGGCGAACGAGAGTTCGCCTTTTTTCATATATGCGACGTATTGATCGCGTTTTGCCTGTGATTGGTTAGCCATGTTTGATTTTATCCGCACACACCAACGTCTGATGCAGTTCCTGCTGCTCTTGGTTATCTTCCCGTCGTTCGCATTGTTCGGCCTGGAGAGCTACACCAGCATGGGCGATTCGTCGACCACCGTGGCCAAGGTTGACGGCCAGGCGATTACGCAACCGGAATGGGATGCGGCCCAGCGCGAACAGATGGAGCGTTTCCGTCAAATGTTCGGCGGCCAGTTCGATCCGAAAATGTTCGATACCCCGGAAGCCAAGCAAGACGTGCTGGACGGCCTGATCGCACAACGCGTACTGGCGGCAGAAGCCAAGCGCAACAAATTATCGGTTTCAGACCAGACCCTGCAACAAACCATTATGGGCATCGCCGGACTGACAACTGCGGACGGCAAGTTTGATGTAGAGCGTTACAAATCATTGCTGGCGGCACAAGGTATGACGCCGGCCATGTACGAAGCCAGCCTGCGCCAGGACCTGATCGTGCAGCAAGTCAATGCCGCGATCCAGTCGACCGCTTTCGCACCGGATTCGCTGGCGCAACGTTTGTCCGAACTGGGTGAACAAGAGCGCGAAGTGCAGTACCTGACATTCAAGGCCGCAGACTACGCATCGCAAGTCAAGGTAACGGACGACATGCTCAAGGCTTACTACGACAAGAGCAATGAATTCTCGGTGCCGGAACAAGTGAAGGCAGAGTACGTTGTGTTGACAGCTGATGCACTGGCGTCACAGATCAATGTCAGCGATGCCGATATCAAATCGTATTACGAACAGAATGCGAAACAATATGGCGTTGACGAACAACGTCGTGCCAGCCACATCCTGATCGCGGCCAACAAAGATGCACCGGCAGCTGAAAAAGCAGCAGCCAAGGCGAAAGCGGAGAAACTGCTGGAAACCCTGCGCAAATCACCACAGGATTTCGCCAAGCTGGCCAAGGAAAATTCGAATGACCCGGGTTCCGCAGAGCGCGGCGGTGACCTCGACTTCTTCAGCAAGGGCATGATGGTCAAGCCGTTTGAAGACGCTGCATTCAAACTGAAGCAAGGTGAATTGAGCGACCTGGTTGAATCGGATTACGGTTTCCACATCATCAAGGTAACCGCCATCAAACCGGCAACCCTGAAGCCATTGGAACAAGTCAAAGGCGATATCGCGAATGACATCCGCAAACAACTGGTGACCAAGAAGTATGCGGAAACCGCCGATGTGTTCAGCAACACCGTCTATGAACAATCGGATAGCCTGAAGTCGGTTGCGGACAAGCTGAAGCTGAAAATCGAAACAGTCAACAATCTGTCGCGCCAGCCGAATCCGGCGGTAGCAGCCACTGCGCCTTTCAACAGCCCGAAATTCCTGAGCGCCTTGTTCTCGGAAGATTCGCTGAAGAACAAGCGTAATACGGAAGCTGTCGAAGTCGCGCCGAACACCCTGATCGCAGGCCGTGTCGTCGATTACAAACCGGCCAGCAAGCGTCCTTTCGACGAAGTCAAAGCGCAGGTTCGTGATCGCGTGATCCAGACTGAAGCGCTGGTACTGGCGAAAAAAGCCGGCGAAGAAAAACTGGCAGCATTGAAGGCGAAAGATGATGCGAGTGGTTTCTCCGCGACCCAGACCGTTTCACGCGCGAAGAGCCAGGGCGTGAATCCTGCCTTGTTCCTTGCAGTGATGAAGGCTGATACCAGCAAGCTGCCGTCGTATGTCGGCGTTGAAGTGCCGGGCCAGGGCTATGGCGTATTGCGTATCACACGCGTGGTACAGCCAAGCAATGTCGATAAGGCCAAACGCCAGGCGGAACAACAGCAAATTACTGCGGCATTGGCGCAGGAAGAGATGCAGGCTTACCTCGATGTCCTGAAAGAAAAAGCCAAGGTAAAAATCCTCAAGCCGGCAGTTGCCAAGGCTGATGGTGCTGAATAAGCATTGAGTGAAACTGAAGCTACAAAAAAGCCGCTGAAAAGCGGCTTTTTTTATTGCTCCATCGACGTCTGCTTCTTTGCCAAAGCGATGATCTGTTCCGCTGCCGTATGGAAGGCCTGCCCGGACAGATCCTGCAACTGAATAACTGCCGCGTCCCTGACCTTGCTGAAGTTGCGTTCTATCGAACGTCCATAAGCCGGGTCGTAATGATCTTTCAGCAATTCCCCGACCAGTTGTTCCATCTTGCCCTCGGACGCCAGCGTATGCCAGTGCGTGATTTTTTCCCGGCCATGCAGTTGCAACAGGCAGCTTAGCTGGGTGTTCAGCAAGGCAGGATCGTTCAGGAAGTGGCTGTAATCCTGCATCAATAGTTTGATGCGGTTTTCATGTGTCAGCTCCAGCGAGATGCAGGCCGATTTGCGCATGCTGGCAATCAGGGCATCCGGTACGCGCAAATCGCCGACCTTTTTGCTTTCAGATTCGATATAGACAATTTTTTGCGGGTCGAACTGTCGCAGCACTTGCCAGATGTCGCTTTCAAATTTCTTTTGCGATGGTTGTGCTTCGGTCGGCAAATTGCCGAGTACAGAGCCGCGGTGTGCGGCCAGTTGTTCCAGGTCGAGCACTTGCGCACCTGTCGCAGCCAGTGTTTGCAACAGACGGCTTTTGCCGCTGCCGGTAGGGCCGCAAATGACATTGAAGGTGAAGCGCGCCGGCAACTCTGCCAGGTCTGCATTCACATGGCGGCGATACTCTTTGTAGCCGCCATCCAGTTGTACCGCCGGCCAGCCTACGCGTGCCAGTATCAGCGCCATCGCGCCGCTGCGGTTGCCGCCGCGCCAGCAATAAATCAGTGGCTTCCAGTCCTGTGGTTTGTCGATGAACTGTGTTTCTATATGTCGTGCGATATTGTGTGCGATAAGTGCCGCGCCTACTTTCTTCGCTTCAAACGCGCTGGTTTGCCGATACAGCGTGCCGACACGATGACGTTCTTCATCGTCCAGTACCGGGCAATTGATTGCGCCGGGAATATGGTCGAGCGCAAATTCAGACGGGCTGCGTGCATCAATGATGGCATCGAACTGTTCCAGTGTCGGCAAGAGGTCGGCAAAGCGGAGCAGGGCGGGATACTTCTTCATGTTTTATTTTGTCAGCAATGGCTTGAGTTGCGGCCAGATATTATTGAGTATGACCGGATGCGCTTCTGCGGACGGATGAATACGGTCGGCCTGGAACAGATTGGCTTTGTCGGCGACGTCTTTCAGCATGAATGGCACCAGTGCGGATTTGGTCTCTTTCGCTATTTTCGGGAATAACTCGGCGAATTGACGCGTGTAATCGGTGCCGTAGTTGGGTGGAATTTGCATGCCGACCAGTAATACCCTGGCTTTCGCCTTCTTGGAGGCGGCTACCATGGAGCGCAGGTTTTGCTGGGTTGCGATCAGCGACAAACCGCGCAAGGCATCATTGGCGCCGAGTTCTATCACGACTACCGCCGGCTGGTGTTTGTCCAATAGGGCCTGCAGTCGTGTCGCGCCGCCGCTGGTGGTTTCACCGCTGATACTGGCATTGATGATAGTGGCGTTGATTTTTTCTGCTTCCAGTTTCTTTTGTAAAAGACTGACCCAGCCCTCGCCACGCGCCAGCCCGTATTCGGCTGACAGGCTGTCGCCGAGCACGACTATGGTTTTTGATGCAGAATAAGCGTTCATTGTGAACGCCGCGAGCATGAGCAATGCCGCTGTCCTCAGTACTCTCTTTGCTATTTCCACCTGATACGAAAACTTGAAATTAATCGGCATGCCTGAATCCTCTACTTTGTATCCTGCAATTGAAGCAATCAATCTGACTAAACGCGTGGCGGATGCGACCGGCGAGCTGACCATCCTGCAAGCGGTTGATTTTACCGTGCAAGCGGGCGACACGCTTGCCATCATCGGCGCTTCGGGTTCCGGCAAGTCTACCTTGCTGGGCTTGCTGGCGGGACTGGATACGCCATCCGATGGCACGGTCAAGCTGGATGGCACTGATATCTTTGCGCTGGATGAAGATGGCCGCGCCGGTTTGCGCAAGTCCAAGCTTGGTTTCGTGTTCCAGTCCTTCCAGTTGCTCGGACATTTGAATGCGCTGGAAAACGTGATGTTGCCGCTGGAATTGCGCGGCGACGGCAAGGCGAAGGAAAAAGCCGAAGCCATGCTGGCTCGCGTGGGGCTGAGTACCCGCCTGAAGCATTATCCGAAATACCTGTCGGGTGGCGAGCAGCAGCGGGTAGCGCTGGCACGCGCTTTCGTCAGTGAGCCGCCATTGCTGTTTGCCGATGAACCGACCGGCAGCCTGGATGCGGCTACCGGCGCGGCAGTGATACAACTGATGTTTGAATTGAATCGTGAACGTGGTTCAACCCTGGTATTGGTGACGCATGATCCGTCGATTGCGGCGCTGTGCAAACGCACGATCACGATATCGGCCGGACGCCTGGTTCAGGCCTGAACACTGACCAGCTGATTCAGTACCGAACGGATTTCCGGAATCAATTCACCTGCGGTCAGGCCGATCGGACCGATCCCGCGCCTGACCAGTTCATCTGCCGCCAATCCATGCAAATACACTGCCGCAAGCGCTGCTTCCCATTCCGGACAGCCTTGCGCCAGCAGTGCACCTGACAAACCTGCCAGCACATCACCGGAGCCCGCCGTCGCCAAAGCCGGATTGCCGGTGGTATTGAGCACCACAGTGCCATCCGGCGCTGCAATCACGGTACCCGAACCTTTCAGGATAGTCGTCGCGCGGAACGTGCCGGCCAGTGCGCGCGCCGCTGCAATCCGGTTGCCCTGGATTTGCTGTGTAGTCGTTGCCAACAGGCGGGCCGCTTCCAGCGGATGCGGTGTAATGATGGTGGCGGCGCTGCGTGCCAGCATTTTTTCCTGCAATGCCGGCTCATTGCCGATCAGGTTCAGGGCATCGGCATCAATCACCAAGGGCGTATTCGCGCTCATCGCTTTGCCTAACAGATCGCGTGCCAGGCGTGAGGTCCCGAGGCCGGGGCCGGCGACGGTGGTGGTCGTGCTGTAATCGATATTGCTGGCGAGGCGACTCATCAATTCCGCCTGCATACTGTCGTACAACAATGAATCAGCGAGACAGGCGATGAAGACCCGGCCCGCACCGCATTTGGCGGCAGCGCGCGCTGCGAGTACGGCGGCACCGACCATGCCATGCGAGCCACCGAGTACGCTGACATCCCCATAGCTGCCTTTATGCGTGTTGTGGCGACGCGGACGCAGGCATTTGGCAAACAGCTCGGGGCGGTTCAATTGCATATGTGAAAGGGGAAAGCCTTCCTCTGCTATTTCCAGCGTGGCGAGTTTGACGATGCCGGCATGATCGCGGCCTTCGCAGGTGTACAGCCCGGCCTTGTTTGCGATGAAGGTAATGGTATGCGTCGCCCGTATCGCAATGCCTTCGGTATCGCCGACGATGGCACCGGTGTCGGCATTCAAGCCGCTAGGGACATCGAGTGCCAGTACCGGGCATGTCAGTTCATTGACGGCTGCCACCAGCTCGCCCAGCGGACCGGTGATGGCGCGGCTGAGGCCGATGCCGAATAAGCCATCGATCACCAGTGCCCAATCGGTATTGCCGATCGCAGCAATACTGTCGGTGATGAAATTGGCTTTACTTGCCTTGGCTCGTTTCAATGCCTGTTGTGCATCTGCCGGCAAGCCTTCGCTGCCGAAGGGCATGATGATGCTGACCTTGAGGCCAGCGTTCATGAGCTGGCTGGCCGCTTCCAGTGCGTCACCGCCATTGTTGCCCGGGCCGGCCAGCACCAGTACGCGCCTTTCCTTGTCGCTGCTTTGCAGCAGTTCATAGGCGAGTTCACCGGCGGCGGTGCCGGCGCGTTGCATCAGGGCGTAAGAAGGGGAGTTTGCGAGTGCTGCCTGTTCTATCTCGCGTATTTCGGCAACGGTGTAGAGCGCGTGGGTATTGGTCATAGTGGCGGGCAATCAAATGCAGGTGGGCGCAGGGCGCTGATGCATTTGATTTTAGACCAATTACCCGTGTATCAAATCAGGAATAGCGCGATGGCGTCAAACCGTCGAGGTCAATATCCGGTGTGCGGCCAGAAATCACATCGGCCAATACCTTGCCCGAACCTGCTGCCATTGCCCAGCCGGTACTGCCATGGCCGATGTTGAGGTAGACATTGCGGACGCGGCAGGCACCCAGCAGCGGTGCGCCATCCGGCAAGGCAAGGCTGCTGCCGGACCAGAAGGCGGCGGTGTTGTAGTTGCAGGCATCAGGGAACCAGTCGTAGCCGACCTTGAGCAAGGTGTTGAGTGCCGTCTGGCGTAATTCCGTGTTGTTCGATCCGAGCTCAGCAGTGCCGGCCACGCGGATACGTTTGCCCATGCGCGTAATCGCGATCTTGTAAGCTTCATCGACCACGGCCGCGACCGGTGCCGATTCGAAATTGCGGATGGTCGCAGTGGCACAATAACTTTTGACGGCGCGCAGCGGCAGATGCAAGCCCAGCGGCGTCAGCAGTTTAGCGCTGTCGGCACCGCCGGCCACCACTACGCATTCGGCGGAAAAGCTGTGGTCGTCGATTTGCAGATGGACACCGCGCTTCGACTCTTCGATGGATTTGACTTCGCTGCCAAAATGGAATTCGACGCCCATCGCCTGGGCCTGGGCACGGATCTGGCGTGTGAATAACGGACAGTTGCCGGCTTCGTCTTCCGGTAAATACAGTGCACCGGCCAAAGGGGTATTCGGATTGAGGGCGGAATCTATTGCGTGCGCCTGCGCTGCATCCAGCACCTTGTGCGGGATATTGTGTTCGCTCAGGTAATCGAAAGAGGTTTTTGCCAGTTGCAGGTCGCGCTCGGTGCGGAACAGTTGCAGGTAACCCGGTGTTTGTTCGTAATCAAGCTGGTGTCGTTCGCGCAGCAGTTGCATGATGTCACGGCTGTAAAAGCCGATGCGCTGCATGCGTTCACGATTGATGCGGTAGCGTTCGATATCCGCTTCCTTCATCCAGCGCCGCATCCAGCCCAGCATGGACGGCCGCCACGGCTGGTTCAGCAGGACCGGCGCTTCGGATTTCAGCAGATGGGACAGGAAGGCGCGCGGCACGCCGGGCGCGGCCCAAGGTGCAATGCTGCCGGCGGCGAGGATACCGGAGTCGCCGTAGCTGGCTTCTTCGGCCACATTGTTGTGTCGTTCGATGACGACCACTTCATGTCCTGCTTCGGCCAAAAAATAGGCGGTACTTACCCCAATGACACCTGCACCGATAACCGCTACTTGCATTACTTCTATCCTTCCCAGAATTAGCCCGTCATGTTACCAAGCGGATACATGGCTGTGCCAGCAGTAGTCATGCAAATTTTTGAAAATTAGCGAAAAACCGTGGCAAAGCGGTGTATATGGCACTTTGTGCGGCGGGCGAAGGTAGATTTTTCTGTTTTTACAGGCATCCATGATTAGCCATCTCATATGTCAAGAAGGCGTCATCGCATAAAAAAACCGTACCAAGCGGTACGGTTTTTTGTTGCGGCTAGGACTTGATGACCTGCCGCATGGATTTCAGCTGGGTCGTCAGAACGGTTTTCGCCCGCTGATAACGCGCAACAGGATGAGCACGATGGCAATCACCAACAGGATATGGATGAAGCCGCCAATGGTGTAGGAACTGACCAAGCCAACCAGCCAAAGGATGACGAGTACAACTGCGATGGTATAGAGCATAAGGTCTCCTTGTTAATTCGATCGATAGATGCGTATGCGTGGAGTCGCATGCCGCACAGGGCTATTCACCTTCGATTGCAGTGTGCGCCGGATATAAAATGTTGTCCGTACGTTATCGTACATAAGAGCAATTTGTTGTTTGCAGTTGTATGCACGGCTGAAATCAACATGCTTTCTTGTAATGCATATGGGACAATCTTTACCCCATCCCCGTTCTGCGATGGGCATGCTTGCGATGTTTGCATGTGTTGCTCGCAGGATTTATTTCCAGGTATCCATATGACTGATAAAAATACAGAAGCGGCTGGGTCAAAGCCGACCCGGAGTCAGGTCATGATGCCGCAAGAGCATGTGGCGACGGCCGGCGTCATTCATTTGCCGGTCAATGCACGCGGTGTTGCCCTGACGATCATCGCGACGGTGGCATTCGTGTTTGCACTGTCGGTCGCGCAAGCCTTCTTCATTCCCTTGCTGTTCGGTATTTTCATCGCCTATACCTTGAATCCGCTGGTGGTGTGGCTGGAGCGCATCCGCATTCCGCGCTGGCTTGGTACTTCGGTCGTCATCCTGGCGATAGTCTGCAGTGCTGCGTTCACGGTGAATAATCTGCGCGACGAATTCAATTCCATCCTGGTCAGCTTGCCGACGGCGACGCAAAAACTCGCACGTGCGGTAAAGAGCCTGCAAAGAGGACAGGGCAGCACCATCCAGCAAATGCAGGCGGCCGCCACCGAAATTGAAAAAGCGACCAATCAGGCGGCAGGTGGCCGGCCCGTCGTGAAGAGCCCGGTTGAACAATCTGTCTTTAATTTCAGCCAATGGTTATGGGCCGGTTCGGTCAGCGTGGTGGGCTTCCTCGGGCAAGCCACGATGGTGATGTTCCTGGTCTTCTTTTTCCTGCAGTCGGGCGATATGTTCCGGCGCAAACTGGTCAAGATCAGCGGGCATTCGCTGCATACACGCAAGATCACGGTACAAATCTTGGATGCGATCAATACTTCGATCCAGAACTATATGTTCATGCTGCTGGTGACGAACGTCCTGTTCGGCTTGCTGATGTGGGGAGCGCTGAGCTGGATAGGGCTGGAAAATGCAGGCGCCTGGGCGCTGGCGGCCGGCGTCCTGCACATCATTCCCTACTTTGGGCCCTTGCTGATCATGGCCGCAACAGGTGTCACCGCTTTCATGCAGTTCGGCACCTTTTCCTCGGTGCTGGCAGTCGGCAGCGCGACCTTGCTGATTGCGACCGTGGTCGGTACTTTTGTCACGACATGGATGACCGGGCGTATCGCCAAGATGAATGCGGTGGCGGTCTTTGTCTCATTGCTGTTCTGGGCCTGGCTGTGGGGTATTTGCGGGATGCTGCTGGGGATACCCATCATCGTCATCATCAAGGTGATTTCCGAGCATGTCGACGGTTTGCAGGTTGTAGCGGAATTGCTGGGCGAATAGGTTAAGCCGACGCAAAAAATCACATTTCTTGCGCGCCAAGAGTATTATGTCTCTGGCAATATGGCTTTGTATTGGTAGCGGCCCGGCCAGGCCGGATAAGGCTGGCGGCGTCGAATCATCAACCTCAAACAAGGATGGGCGATATGCAAAATACTGACGATCTTGGCAAATTGATTTTGCGCGTAGTGTTGGGAGTGTTGATCCTGCTGCACGGTATCTCAAAAATCATTGCGGGACCGGCCTTTATCATTAGTGCTACGACCAGCGCGGGATTGCCGGCGGCAGTGGCTTACCTGGTATATCTGGGTGAGGTGATTGCCCCGATCCTGCTGATAGTCGGTATCTGGTCGCGACTGGCGGCACTGATTATTGCCGGGAATATGGTGTTTGCGATTGCCCTCGTGCATACCAAGCAGTTGCTGACTTTGTCCGATACCGGTGGCTGGGCGCTGGAATTGCAGGGTATGTTCCTGGTCGCGGCACTGGCGCTGGTCTTGCTGGGAGCGGGGCGTTTCAGCGTAGGCGGGCGTGGCGGCAAGTGGAATTGACAGGTCGGCAAGACAGGGTTGACGGCAGCTGACACAGGGGGCGCATGAAAATGCGTCCCTTTTTGTATTGTGGGCATTGCTGTTTCAACAGTGAAAACGGCAGTAAAGGTGGCTGGTCGCGGTATAATCACGGTTTCTGATCCAACTCGCGGAACGGCGGTCGAATTTATCCGTTTTTTCGCATCAACTACCTTTTCGCCATGCTGATTTTGCCAGGTTCCAACGCCCTGTCTGCTTTTCGTACCGAACGTCTTTTAACCCAACTGCAACAAGTCGACCATGCGATCGTCGGTGTCACCGGCCGTTTCCTGCATTTTGTCGACTCGGCTGCGCCACTCGCGGATGTCGACGTCCGACGCCTGGATGCGCTACTGACGTATGGCGAGCCGTTCAGTGGCAAGCTGGAAGGCGACGAATTTGTCGTGATTCCACGCTTTGGCACGATTTCCCCATGGGCCAGCAAGGCGACCGATATCGCACACAATTGCGGCATGGCGGGTATCCGTCGCATCGAGCGCGGCATCGTCTATGTGGTGCACGTGAAATCAGGTTTGCTCGGCGGTGCGCGTCATCTGTCTGAGGAAAACACCGTAGCGGTCCAGGCGCTGCTGCACGATCGCATGACAGAAATGGTATTGCGCAGCGCCGATGAAGCGGCAGGTCTGTTCGGTGAGCTGGAAGCCAAACCGCTGGCTTTCATCGATTTGCTGCAAGGTGGTAAAGCTGCGCTGGTGAATGCCAATACCGAACTCGGACTGGCTTTGTCCGACGATGAAATCGATTACCTGCTGGCGGCGTTCACGACTGCCAAGCGTAATCCGACCGACGTTGAATTGATGATGTTTGCGCAAGCTAACAGCGAACATTGCCGCCACAAAATCTTTAACGCTGACTGGACCATAGACGGCGTCAAACAGGATAAATCGCTGTTTGCGATGATTAAGAATACGCACCAACTGGCGCCGCGCGGCACCGTGGTGGCGTATAGCGATAACTCGTCGGTCATCGAAGGTGCGACGGTCACGCGTTTCTATCCACGCGGCGCAGCTGCCGGCAATGTGTATGAAGCGTCGGAAGAATTGACGCACATCCTGATGAAAGTGGAAACACATAACCATCCGACCGCGATTTCGCCATTCCCGGGCGCATCGACCGGTGCCGGTGGTGAAATCCGCGACGAAGGTGCAACCGGTCGTGGTGCCAAGCCGAAAGCCGGCCTGAGCGGCTTTACCGTTTCCAACCTGATGTTGCCGGATGGCGTACAGGCATGGGAAAACAGCCATGATGTAACCAAGCCGGTGAGCGGTACTGCGCCGGTGTATGGCAAGCCGGACCGCATTGCTTCACCGTTGGAAATCATGGTCGATGGTCCTATCGGCGCGGCAGCTTTCAACAATGAATTCGGTCGTCCTAACCTCGGTGGTTACTTCCGTACCTACGAACAAAACATTGCAGGCTCGGTCAACGGCTATCACAAGCCGATCATGATCGCCGGCGGTATCGGCAGCATCTCCGCCAAGCACACCAAGAAACATGATTTGCCGGTTGGCAGCCTGCTGATCCAGCTCGGTGGTCCGGGCATGCGTATCGGCATGGGCGGCAGCGCCGCATCGTCGATGGCCACCGGTACCAATACCGCGGACCTGGATTTTGATTCGGTACAACGCGGCAATCCGGAAATGGAACGTCGTGCGCAGGAAGTCATCAATGCCTGCTGGGCGATGCAGGACGCCAATCCCATCCTTTCCATCCATGACGTGGGTGCAGGCGGCTTGTCGAATGCTTTCCCGGAAATCACCAACGATGCCAAACGTGGCGCGATCTTTGATTTGCGCAAAGTGCCGCTGGAAGAGAGCGGTATGGCACCGAAGGAAATCTGGAGCAATGAATCGCAGGAACGTTACGTACTGGCGATTGCACCTGAAAGCCTGCCGCAATTTACCTATCTGTGTGAACGTGAACGTTGTTTGTTTGCAGTCGTCGGTACCGCGACTGAAGAGCGCCAGTTGAAAGTCATCGATCCGGAACATGGCAATGATCCGGTCGATATGCCGATGGACGTTTTGCTGGGCAAACCCCCAAAAATGCATCGCGATGTGACGCATGTGCAGCAAGACTTGCCGGCGATAGATGTGACCGGTATCGATTTGCTGGAAGCTTCGGTACGCGTATTGCGCTTGCCAACGGTTGCTGACAAATCTTTCCTGATCACTATCGGTGATCGTACTGTAGGCGGCACCACCGTGCGCGACCAGATGGTTGGTCCGTGGCAGGTACCGGTGGCTGATTGCGCAGTCACCACGATGAGCTTTGAAGGCTATCTGGGTGAAGCAATGGCGATGGGTGAGCGTACCCCGCTGGCCGTCATCAATGCCGCTGCATCCGGTCGTATGGCCGTCGGTGAAGCGCTGACCAATATTGCCGCAGCGCCTATCGCAGATATCTCCGACATCAAACTGTCCGCCAACTGGATGGCCGCCTGCGGCCAGCCGGGCCAGGACGCAGCTCTGTTCGATACCGTTAAAGCAGTCGGTATGGAACTGTGCCCGGCACTCGGCATCAGCATCCCGGTCGGCAAGGATTCGCTATCCATGCGTACGACATGGAAGGATGAAGGCGCAGACAAGGCTGTGGTATCGCCGGTTTCACTGATCGTCTCCGCCTTCTCGCCGGTGTATGACGTCCGTAAATCGTTGACGCCGCAATTGCGTACCGATGCCGGCGACACCGTACTGATCGTGATCGACCTCGGTCGTGGCAAGAACCGTATGGGCGCATCGGCATTTGCGCAAGTCATGCAGCAAATCGGCAATGAAACGCCGGACGTGGATAGCGCCGAAGACCTGAAAGGTTTCTTCAATGCGATCCAGCGCCTGAACAAGGAAGACAAACTGCTGGCTTACCATGATCGTTCCGATGGTGGCTTGTTCACTACCTTGTGTGAAATGGCATTTGCCGGTCACAGCGGTCTGTCGGTCAACCTCGATATCCTGACGCTGGAAGGCGAGCATGCCAGCGATGGCGGCGATGCGAAGAACTGGACGACCCAGGTTGCAGAACGTCGTAACGACCTGACCCTGCGCGCCTTGTTCAATGAAGAACTGGGTGCGGTGATCCAGGTCCGTGCCGAGCAAAAATCGGAAGTGATGAATGTACTGCGTGAATACAATCTGGGCGCATGCAGCCACATCATCGGCAAACCGAACGATAACGATATGGTTGAGTTTACGCGCGACGCCAAGGCGATCTATAGCCAGTCGCGCATCGACCTGCATCGCTTCTGGAGCGAAACCAGCTGGCGCATTGCCCGCTTGCGCGACAATCCGGATTGCGCCGATGCCGAATACGACCGCATCCTCGACAAGCTGGATCCGGGTATTACACCGAAGCTGACTTTCGATCCGCAGGAAGATATCGCGGCACCTTTCATCGCCACCGGTGCACGTCCGCATGTCGCCATCCTGCGTGAGCAGGGCGTCAACTCGCATATCGAAACCGCATATGTGATGCACAAGTCCGGCTTTACCGCGGTCGACGTCCACATGAGTGATTTGATCAGCGGTCGTGCGCACCTGAGCGATTTCAAGGGCGTGATTGCCGTTGGTGGTTTCTCTTACGGTGACGTATTGGGCGCCGGTGAAGGCTGGGCCAAGACTATCCTGTTCAACAACCAGCTGGCCGAGCAGTTTGCGACCTTCTTCAGCCGCCAGGACACCTTTGCACTGGGTATCTGTAACGGCTGCCAGATGATGAGTAACCTGAAGTCCATCATCCCGGGTGCGCAGGCATGGCCGAAATTCACCCGTAACAAGGCTGAACAATTCCAGGCGCGTTTCACCATGGTTGAAGTGGCGGATTCTCCATCCATCTTCTTTAATGACATGGCGGGTACGCAAACTGCGATTGCGGTGGCGCACGGTGAAGGCTTTGCTGATTTCTCGCTGACCGGCGATATCAATGAAGCGCTGGTAGCGATGCGCTTTATCAATAACAAAGGTCGTGCGACTGAATGCTATCCATACAATCCTAACGGTTCGCCACAAGGTATCACGTCAGTGACGACGCCTGATGGCCGCTTCACGGTCATGATGCCGCATGCTGAGCGTGTGTTCCGCAGCGTGCAGCAGAGCTGGCATCCTGAGTCCTGGGGTGAGGACTCGCCCTGGATGCGGATGTTCCGGAATGCGCGGAAGTGGGTGGGTTGATAGGGATGTAGCTTTGGGTTTGCACTTCGCTGCAAGCATTTTGAAAATGCCACCTTTAAGCGGTGGCATTTTTATTGCCGGTTTGTTTTCTTTTCTAGCTTGATGATATTGAATTTTCTTCGATCAGACTTTGGTTGCCGGGGGCGGCCCGGCAGCCGCTCACTTTCTTTGTCTCGCCAAAGAAAGTAAGCAAAGAAAGGCGACCGCGAAGCCGCAGCCCCTACGGGGTTCCCGTCTGTGCAAGACAAAAAATGGGAAGGGGACGAAACTCGCTTCGCTCAGACAACATCCCCTTCTTTTTCCATTTTCTGTCCCGCACAAACGGCAGCGTCAAAGCGGATAACAACCACAGCCTCTTAGTTTCATTTTACGAGCGCACTTGCGTGCATCGGCAACAAGCAATAAAAAAGCCCGCATAAGCGGGCTTTTTCTTAAGCTATGCAAAGATTACTGGATCTTCGCTTTGCTACGCAGTTGTTGCTGGAACGCCTGCAGTTTTTTCTGTTGCAGCGATTCCGCGATTTGCGGTTTCACTTCTTCCAGGGTAGGGATCTTCGCGGTACGTACGTCGTCCAGTTTGATGACGTGGTAACCGAATTGTGTTTTCACCGGTGTTTCCGACAGTTCGCCTTTTTTCAGGGCTACCATCGCATCGGAGAATGGCTTCACGAACGAAGCTGGGGATGCCCAGTCGAGGTCGCCGCCGTTTGCTGCCGAACCAGGATCTTTGGAAGATGCTTTGGCCAGGTCTTCAAATTTCGCGCCGGCTTTCAGCTTGGCGATGATGGCTTTGGCTTCGTCTTCTTTTTCAACCAGGATATGGCGAGCGTGGTATTCCTTGTCGCTGGCTTGTGCCTTGAAGCGGTCGTATTCAGCCTTGATGTCAGCATCTTTGACCGGATTTTTCTTCAGGTAGTCAGCAACCAGGGCACGGATCAGGATGGATTGGCGTGCGATTTCAATCTGGTTTTTTACGTCAGCTTGTGCACCCAGGCCCAGCTTGTCTGCTTCCTGGATCAGGATTTCACGGTTGATCAGTTCATCTTTGACCATCGCGCGCAGTTCTGGCGTGTCTTGCTGACCTTGGGAGGTCATTTGCTTGATCATGACATCAGCGCGGGAAGATGGAATGGGCTTGCCATTCACTACGGCCAGGTTTTGTGCCATCGCAGGCAATGATGCGGATACGATTAAGGCGGCCAGCAAATGAGCAGGTTTTAAGGTCATATTTATTCCTAATGGAAGTTATTTTATTTGAGAGTGACAGCTATTATTTTCCGGCGCGCGTCAGACTTCGGATGGCGCCAAAGCAGTAATGGCTAATGCATGTATTTCTTTGTGCATCATGTCATCGAGACAATCATACACCAGCCGATGGCGATTTATGCGGCTCTGCTTTTCAAATTGCGCCGAAATGATGCGCAAGCGGAAATGCCCGCCACCGGAGGCTGCACCGGCATGTCCAGCATGCAGGGCAGATTCGTCCTCCAGTTGACATTCGAGCGGCGCAAAAGTTTCGTTCAGCTTGGCCTGGATACGATCCATTCTTGCGCTCATTGCGGTTCTTTCATGTATTTGGAGAGTAAAAGGCTTTGCGCCACGATGAAGGCCACCATCAGTCCCATGCCACCGAACAACTTGAAATTGACCCAGGTTGCAGTGGAAAAACTATAGGCCACGTATAGATTGATCAGGCCCATGGTCAGGAAAAAGCCGACCCAGGATAAATTCAGGCGATGCCAGATGCCATCCGGCAGCGACATCTGTTTTTCCATCATGGTCCGGATCAGGTTCTTTTTCAGGAAGATCTGGCTGAAGAGCAGGGCGGCGGCAAAGCACCAGTACAGTACGGTCGGCTTCCATTTGATGAAGGTTTCGTTATGGAAGTAGATCGTCGCACCACCGAAGACGACGATGATGCCCAGCGACAGCCACAGGGTCTTGTCGATCTTGCGGCCTTTGACCAGCAGGTAGCCGATCTGCAGCACCGTCGCAATGATGGCCACTGCAGTCGCCAGCAGGATAGGCGCCTGGCTTGCGGTCACCAGGCCATCGGACACGACGCCGGACAGGTATTGCTGGCCGAAGGCTTGTGCGGCTTCGGTATTGCCTTCGCCCCATTTGAAGACGCCGAAGAAGAGGATGACCGGGAACAGGTCGAACAAAAATTTCATGTGGACTGCCTTATTTCAGTTCTGGAGCCGGGTCGAAACGTAAGGACGCGGAATTGATGCAGTAACGCAGGCCGGTAGGCGGCGGACCGTCGTTGAAGACGTGGCCCAGGTGCGCATCGCAGACATTGCAGATGACTTCGGTACGTATCATGCCGTAGGCGCGGTCTATCTTTTCCTTCACGTTGGCCGGATTCAGCGGCTTGAAGTAGCTGGGCCAGCCGCAGCCTGAATCGAATTTGGTGTCGGATGCAAACAAGGGCGTATTGCAGCAGACGCAGGTATAGATGCCGAACTCGTGGTGATCCCAGTAGCGGCCGGTGAATGGTGCTTCGGTCGCTGCATGGCGCGTCACATCGTATTCTTCGTCGTCCAGCATTGCACGCCATTCGGCGTCGGTTTTGATTACTTTGTCTATCATGATGAACAACTCACTTCCAGATCGTTGGCCCAGTCGGGCGGTAAGGCAGCATATTTCTCATTCCCCGGCTGCTCGTCAAACGGTTTTTCCAGCACTTGCAGCAATTTGGCGACCTCGGAGAAGTCCTTATTTTGCGCTTTTTCGATGGCGATTTGCGCAAGATAATTGCGCAGGATGTATTTGGGGTTGACCGCATCCATTGCAAGCTTGCGTTCGCTATCGATACTGTTTTCCTGCTGCAGGCGCGCGCCGTATTGTAGCGCCCAGGCATCAAATGCGGCGCGATCGATGAAGAGATCGCGCAAGTCTTCATGGCTGTCGCTATTGGCCGGCTGCAAATTGCCGAGCTGGCGGAAGAAAGTCGTGAAGTCGACATGGCTGTCCTGCAGGATGCCGAACAGCGCATCGAATAGCTGGCGATCGTCGGACTGGCGTGTCTTCAGGCCAAGCTTGGCATGCATCAACTCTTCAAATTTTTCGGCAAAAGCCGGTTTGTAGATGCGTAAGGCGGCCTGGGTTTCATCTACATCGCCTATCAGCGGCAACAGCGCCTGGCCCAGTGCATAGCAATTCCATTCACCGATTTGCGGCTGGCGTGCATATGAGTAACGTCCCTGCTGGTCGGTGTGGTTGCAGATATGGGTTGCGTTGAAAGCTTCCATGAAACCGAACGGACCGTAATCAAGTGTCAATCCGAGGATGGACATATTGTCGGTATTCATCACACCATGCATGAAGCCGACCGCCTGCCAGTGCGCAATCATGTGCGCGGTGCGCAGCGTGACTTCGGTCAGCAAGTCCTTGTATGGGTTTTCACTGTTGCGGAAATAGGGATAGTAACGGTCGATGACGTAATCGGCGAGCGTCTTCAGTTCATCGTGTTTTTCATTGTAGAACCAGTGTTCGAAAGAACCGAAGCGGACAAAGCTTTGGGCGACGCGCGTGGCGACCGCAGCCGTTTCGGCCTGTTCGCGCATGACGAGCTGGTCCGAGCCGGTCACGCAGAGTGCGCGCGTGGTCGGCACGCCGAGTGCCGCCATGGCTTCCGAACAGAGGAATTCACGTATCGACGAACGCAGTACTGCACGGCCATCGCCCATGCGTGAGTAGGGCGTCAGGCCAGCACCTTTCAATTGCAGTTCGAGTCGACCGGATGGTTCGATGTCCGGCGCCGGTACATCGCCGAGCAGGATGGCGCGACCATCACCGAGCTGGCCGGCCCAGACACCGAACTGATGCCCCGAATAGACGGCGGACAACGGTTTGGAGTTGGCCAGCAGGCGGTTGCCGGTAAAGCTTGCTATGAACTCCGTGCTTGCGGTTTCGGCGAAATCCAGGCCGATCATGGCAGCGGTCGATGCGCTGGCGCACACCAGGTAGGGATCCGGCAAAGGCGTAGGCATCAAGGCGGTGTAATGCGCCGGCGGCAGCGTGGCGAAGGAGTTCTCCAGCGGCAGGGTATTGGTGCGATAGACCGGGTACGGCGGTTTCGGGGCATTCATATGACATTCCTGTGTTTCTGTTCGACGCCTTATTTGACCAAGGCGACATGCTTGAATGCGGATTGCTTGCTGTCATTACCGTATTGCTACTGTATTGACGCGGGGTATAAAGGGCGTATTTTGACAGAGAAGCGAAAATCGGTTGCGCTCGTCTCAAAACACCTTGCTCAGGGCCGGTTTTCGTCACAAATATCCCATAAATATGGTATAAAAATGATCATTGTTTCTATCGAGAAATTTAAATATTAATGTTCATGCGTATTCCATCCCTCATTCTTTCCGCCGCTGTTGCTCTTTCTGCCTCCCAGTCTTTCGCCGAAAATGTCCGGATCGCCTTTATCGATCCGCTCTCCGGTCCGTTTGCACCGGTCGGGCAGAATTTGCTGCACAGCTTCCAGACCATCGCCGATCTGTCGAATCAAAAGCAGTGGGGTGGCAGTAATACGGTGGAGATCGTCGGCTTCGATAACAAGGGGAGTCCACAGGAATCGCTGATCCAGTTGAAGACGGCCATCGACCAGGGTTATCGCTACATTACGCAAGGCAATGGTTCCGGCGTTGCATTGGCGCTGATCGATGCCATCAATAAACACAATGAACGCAATCCCGGCAAGGAAGTGCTGTTCCTGAATCACTCGGCCGGTGATCCGGCGCTGACCAATAGCAAATGCAGCTTCTGGCATTTCCGCTTCGATGCGAATTCGGAAATGAAGATGGAATCGCTGACCACCTTCATGGCGAAGGATCCGAATATCAAGAAGATCTACGTCATCGGCCAGAACTATGCACTGGGGCAGGAAATATCACGTTCGACCCGCGCCTATATGGGACGTAAGCGCCCGGATGTGCAAATCGTCGGTGACGACTTGCATCCTATCGGACAGGTCAAGGATTTCTCGCCGTATGTAGCGAAGATGAAAGCTTCCGGTGCCGATACCATCATCACCGCCAACTGGGGCGCCGACCTGGCTTTATTGGTCAAGGCTGCGCGGGATGCCGACCTGAAGGCGAATTTCTATACGCTGTACGCGGCGACGACCGGTGTGCCGACCGCGATGGGGGCAGCCGGACTGGATAGGGTCAAGTACGTGGCTTACTGGAATTTGAATAACGAAACCTACGCCGGCAAGGAAATCATCGAGGGCTTCAAAAAGAAATACAACGATGATTACTACGCGATGGCTTCTTATACCGTGCTGGCGATGCTGGGCAAGGCCTTTAAGGAAGCCGGCAGCACCGATCCGCTGAAAGTCGCGCTGGCAATGGAAGGCATGAAGGTAAAAAGCCTCAATGGTGAGGTCGAGATGCGTAAATCCGATCACCAGGCGCAGCAACCCTTGTATATTGCGACCTGGGTCAAGCAAAATAATACCGATGTGAAGTTCGATCAGGAAAACACCGGTTATGGCTGGCGCACCGATCAAAAGATCGATGCCTATGTAGCAGCGCAGCCGACTTCGTGCCAGATGAAACGGCCATCACATTAATGCCGTGATGCCGCACCATCCGGCGCGGCATTATTTTCCTCGTATGAAACAATGAAGGACCGGGCGCGCGGTAGCATGTCCGGACAGGAGAGAACGGGCTTGTGGAATTTACGCTGATCTCATTATTGAACGGCCTGAGCTATGGCTTGCTGCTGTTCATGCTGTCATCCGGGCTGACGCTGATCTTCAGCATGATGGGCGTATTGAATTTCGCGCATGCCAGCTTCTACATGATAGGCGCCTACTTCGCGTATAGCATCGGCAACGCCATCGGTTTCTGGCCGGCGCTGGTACTGGCACCGCTGGCCGTCGGCCTGCTCGGCGCGCTGGTGGAACGCTTCGGCTTGCGCGCAGTCCACAAGTACGGAAAAATTCCCGAGCTTTTATTCACCTTCGGCCTGTCCTATGTCATCGTCGAACTGGTGCAACTGATCTGGGGCCGCGTCGCTGTGCCCTATAGCATCCCGCCTGAATTGCAGGGTTCGCTGTTCACGCTGTACACCACCACCTTCCCGATCTACCGCGGCTTCATGATGTTGGTTGCGATCCTGATGCTGGTGGCAATTTATTTCACACTGACACGCACCCGCATAGGCCTGGTGATACAGGCCGCATTGACGCATCCGCAGATGGTGGAAGCATTGGGTCACAATGTCCCGCGTGTTTTCATGTGGGTCTTTGCCGGTGGTTGCGCGCTGGCCGGACTGGCCGGCGTGATCGGTGGCAATGCCTTCGTGACCGAACCGAATATGGCGCATGCGCTGGGCAGCATTATCTTTGTGGTGGTCGTGGTTGGTGGCATGGGTTCACTGGGTGGGGCCTTGCTGGCTTCCTTGCTGATCGGTGTGTTGCAGACTTTCGCCGTGGCACTCGATTTTTCTTTGCTGCATGCACTGGCTGCGCTTGGCATCCATATCAGTGAAGATGCAGCCGGCTATAGCGTGCTGAAACTGACGATTTCGCAGATTGCCCCCATCTTGCCGTATCTGCTGCTGGTACTGATCCTGATCTTCCGGCCCAAGGGTTTGCTGGGGACGAGGGAAGCATGAGCGTCACCGCGACTTTCAATGTCAGGCGCTGGATGATCTGGGGCGGCTTTGCCGCATTGCTGGTAGTCGCGCCGCTGATCTTTACGCAAAGTGCTTCGCTGTCACTACTGTGCCAGATGGGTACCTTCATCATTTTTGCGCTGTCCTACAATATGTTGCTGGGGCAGGGCGGCATGCTGTCCTTCGGTCATGCGGTGTATTCCGGGCTCGGTGCATTTTGTGCGATACATGCGATCAACTTGGTTGCCGCTGGTAATCTGCATATACCCATCACCCTGATTCCATTGGTCGGCGGCGTCGCCGGCCTGTTCTTCGGTGCCTTGTTCGGTTATGTAACGACGCGCAAATCCGGCACGACCTTCGCGATGATTACCTTGGGAATAGTCGAGCTGGTGTTTGCCTGTTCACTGATGTTTCCGGAATTCTTTGGTGGTGAAGGTGGCATCTTTACCGATCGTGTGGTCGGTGCCGCTTTCTTTGGCATTACTTACGGCCCGCAGATACAGGTGTATTACCTGATCGCCGGCTGGCTGCTATTGAGTACGGTGGCGATGTATGCGTTTACGCAAACGCCGCTGGGACGCATCATCAATGCAGTGCGTGATAATCCCGAACGCGCCGAGTTCGTCGGCTACGATCCGCAATGGGTACGCTACCTGACCCTGATGCTGTCGGCTTTCTTCGCCGGGATTTCAGGTGCATTGACCGCAATTAATTTTGAAATTGTCAGTGCAGAAAATGTCAGCGCCTTGCGTTCCGGCATGATCCTGCTGTTCACCTTCATTGGTGGCACGGCGTTCTTCTTTGGCCCTATCCTGGGTGCCATCGTCGGTGTGTTCCTGACGGTGGTCTTGTCCAACTATACGAATGCCTGGCAGTTATACCTCGGCGTATTTTTCGTCCTGATCGTAATGCTGGCACCGGGCGGGATTGCCGGCTTGCTGATGCAATTCATGCGCCTGCTGCAATATGGGAAATTGAAGCAGATGTCGGCACTTCTTGTGCAAGGCCTGATTGCCGCGCTGCTGATGGGACTCGGCTTCATCGTACTGGTCGAAATGCTGTATCACCTGAGCCTGAATGCGCGCAACGGCAGTACGCTGTCCTTGTTTGGCTGGACATTGGATACTGCACGGGCTCATGACTGGCTCGCTGCCTTGTTCCTGTCCGGAGTCGGCGGCCTGATCTGGTGGCGTGTCCGCCCCCGCTTGCAGCAGGCATGGAATACGATCAACCTGGAAATTGAAAACGCATTGCAGGTGGGCGCATGAGTCAGCTCGCACTGGAATTAAGAGATGTACGCAAACGTTTCGGCAATGCGGAAATTATTTGCGGTGCCAGCCTGCAATTGCCGCAAGGCCAGCGCCTCGCCCTGATCGGTCCGAACGGTGCCGGCAAATCAACCTTGTTCAACCTGATCTCCGGTCGTTTTCCTTTAAGCAGTGGCGATATCCTGTTGAATGGCAATAGCATCGCAGGGCAAAAGCCGTATCAAATCAATCGACGGGGTTTGTCGCGCAGCTTCCAGATTACAAATATCTTCCACCGCCTCAGTGTCTTTGAGAATTTACGTTGCGCGGTATTGTGGTCGCTCGGTTATCGCTATTCATTCTGGCAGCGCCTGAATGGCTTGCAGGATGTGAATCAACGCGCGGAACAGGTGATGGAAGAAATCGGCTTGCACCAGCGCCGCAATGTAGAAGCAGATTTGCTCAGCTATGCCGAACAGCGCGCACTGGAGATCGGCATCACGATAGCGGGCGGGGCGCAAGTGCTCTTGCTGGATGAACCGACTGCCGGCATGAGTCGTTCGGAATCGGATGCGGCAGTAGAGCTGATACGCAAAGTCAGCGCCGGTAAAACCCTGCTGATGGTCGAGCATGATATGGATGTGGTGTTCGGCCTGGCGGACCGGATTGCGGTGCTGGTCTATGGCGACATCATCGCCTGCGATACGCCGGACAATATCCGCAATAATCCGCTGGTACAGCAAGCCTATCTCGGTACGGTGGAGACGCTATGAGCGCTTTGCTGGAAATCAAAAACCTGCATGCTTTTTATGGCAAAAGCCATGTCTTGCATGGTATCGATCTCAGTATCCAGGCGGGGGAAATCGTCAGCCTGCTGGGACGTAATGGTGCGGGGCGCTCGACCACGGTAAAAGCGACGATGGGCATGGTGGCAGCGACCGGGACTATCCGCTTCAAGGGCAAGGAAATCCTGGGCTTGCCGACTTACCGGATTGCGCGCCAGGGTTTGGGCTATGTTGCCGAAAGCCGGGAAATCTTCCCTACGCTGAGCGTGGCGCAAAACCTCTTGCTCGGTGCGCAAGCCAAATCACGCTGGAACGCTGACGATATGTACCGCCTGTTTCCGCGTTTGCAGGAGCGTCAACATGTGCAGGCAGGCGTGTTGTCCGGTGGCGAACAGCAAATGCTGGCCTTGTGCCGTACGCTGATGGGTGATCCGGAACTGATCATGATCGATGAGCCGACCGAAGGCCTGGCGCCGCAAATGGTGGCGCTGGTTGCCAACTTCCTGCAGGAACTGGTGCAGCGTGGTGTATCGGTTTTACTGATAGAACAAAAACTTGCGATCGCACTGAAAATCTCGCAACGGGTTTATGTCATGGGCCATGGCCAGATCGTATTTGAAGGCAGTCCGCAGGATTTGCAGGCGGATGCAGCAGTACGGCAGGAATGGCTGGGCGTTTGAGCTTGTTCCGGTCAATCGCAGCATCCTATCCTGGTAGTCCCTCTTATCTAATACTCTCCATCCTCGAACTTGCCACATTAATGCGGGGATAGTTATTGTCTATCCGATATATTTACACAATCAAATTTGATTCTTGATAGTTTTTGCATAAACTGAATTCGTCGTCTTTATGCAGGAGCCAGCCTTGTCCCCACGCCAACTTCAAGCCCCAGCGCCGCCTTCGTCACAGCTTTGGTTGGAAATGCTGGCCGCCCTGGCGCAAGCATATTGAGCGGGTAGCAGGCAGCCATTCAGCACTTCATTTTTCATCAATTTTCGCGGTTTATTCGAAACCGTGAGCACTCAAGGAGACCTCATCATGTCAAGCGAAGCGAAGTGCCCATTTCCCCATGCCGCGAACCGCAGCAGGAGCAACCAGGACTGGTGGCCCAACCAGTTACGCGTGGATGTACTCAACCAGCATTCGAACAAGTCCAACCCTTTGGGCGAGAAATTTAATTACGCCGAAGAATTCAAGAAGCTCGACTACAAGGCGCTGAAAGCTGACCTGGTCAAGCTGATGACTGATAGCCAGGATTGGTGGCCGGCTGACTTCGGTCACTACGGACCACAATTTGTCCGCATGGCCTGGCATGCGACGGGCACCTACCGCACGATGGATGGACGTGGCGGTGGTGGACGTGGCCAGCAACGTTTTGCACCGCTCAATTCCTGGCCGGATAACGTCAACATCGACAAGTCACGTCGCCTGCTGTGGCCGATCAAGCAAAAGTATGGACAGAGGATTTCATGGGCAGACTTGCTGGTCCTGACCGGTAATGTGGCGCTGGAGTCCATGGGTTTCCGTACCTTCGGGTTTGCCGGTGGTCGTGCTGACGTGTGGGAGCCGGATACAGATGTCAACTGGGGTGCGGAAACCACCTGGCTCGGTACCGACAAGCGTTTCAGTGGTGATCGTGAACTGGATGAAAACCTCAGCGCGACACATATGGGCCTGATTTATGTGAATCCGGAAGGCCCGGACGGCAGCGGTGACTATATGGCGGCTGCCAAGGATATCCGCGCTACCTTCTACCGCATGGCGATGGACGATGAAGAAATCGTGGCGCTGATTGCCGGTGGCCATACTTTTGGTAAAGCGCACGGCGCTGCGCCGGAATCGCACAAGGGGCCGGAACCTGAAGGTGCAGGAATAGAAGCGCAAGGCCTCGGTTGGGTCAGCAACTTCGGTGACGGTCATGGCAAGGATACGGTTTCCAGCGGCCTCGAAGTGACATGGACCAAGACGCCTGCCTTATGGAGCAATAACTTCTTTGAAAACCTGTTCAAGTACGAATGGGAAATCACCAAGTCGCCGGCCGGTGCGAAGCAATGGGTGGCGAAGGATGCGGAAGACATCATTCCCGATGCGCACATCAAAGGTAAATTCCACAAGCCGACGATGCTGACCACCGATCTGACGCTTCGCTTTGATCCTGAGTTTGGCAAAATTTCCAAACGCTTCTACGAAGATCCGCAAGCTTTTGCCGAAGCTTTTGCGCGCGCATGGTTCAAGCTGACGCACCGCGATATGGGGCCTCGTTCGCGCTACCTCGGTCCGGAAGTACCGAAGGAAGAATTGATCTGGCAAGACCCGATTCCGGAAGTTGATTACAAGTTGGTGGATGCCGCTGATGTGACGGCGCTGAAAGCGAAGTTGCTGACTTCGGGTTTGTCTGTGAGTGAACTGGTCGGTACGGCGTGGGCTTCGGCTTCGACTTTCCGTGGTTCGGACAAACGTGGCGGCGCCAACGGTGCACGCATCCGCCTGGCACCGATGAAGGATTGGGAAGTCAACCAGCCTGAGCAACTGGCCAAGGTGCTCAAAGTATTGGAAGGCATACAGGCTGATTTCAATCAATCGGCTAGCGGTGGCAAGCAGGTTTCATTGGCAGACTTGATCGTGCTGGCTGGTAGTGTAGGCGTAGAACAGGCAGCCAAGGCTGCAGGCGTCAACCTAAGTGTGCCATTTGCTGCCGGACGCAATGATGCACGGCAGGACCAGACCGATGTGGAGTCCTTCGCTGCACTTGAACCGCGCACTGACGGTTTCCGCAATTACGTCGGCAAGAAGAATGGTGTGCCGGCCGAAGTCGCACTGATTGATAAGGCGCAGCTGCTCTGTCTGAGCGTACCTGAATTGACGGTACTCATAAGCGGTTTGCGTGCGATTAATATCAATGTGGGCGGTGTCAGACATGGTGTGCTGACCAAGACACCCGGCGTGTTGAACAATGAAGTCCTCGTCAACCTGTTGGACATGGGTACTCAGTGGAAACCGGTGGAGAGCGACGCGAATGTGTTCGAAGGTCGCGATCGCAAGAGCAATGAAGTCAAATGGACAGCTACCCGGGCGGACCTGGTCTTTGGTTCCAACTCTATCTTGCGTTCGGTAGCCGAGGTGTATGCTGAATCTGATGCGAAAGAAAAATTCGTGAAGGATTTCGTTGCGGCCTGGGTCAAGGTAATGAATGCGGATCGCTTCGACCTGGTGTAACAGCATCCGCTTGGCCTGAAAAAAGAAAGCGATGCATCTGTCCGGATGCATCGCTTTCTAATTTGCGCGTGTATATAAATCAGCCATAATCGCCATACGTACACATACGGACGAACCGCCATGCAGATATCCGCCGCCATCCCCATCATTCGTATCTTCGACGAAGCCAAAGCCAAAGAGTTTTATTTCGATTTCCTGGGCTTCAGCTGCGATTGGGAACATCGCTTCGGCGATAACTTCCCCGTGTACCTGCAGCTGCGACGCTCATCATTGATCCTGCATTTAAGCGAGCATCATGGCGATGCAACACCGGGCTCCGCAATCTTTATTCCTATCGATGACATCGACAGCCTGCATGCCGAACTACTGGCGAAAGACTATAAGAACGCCAAACCGGGTGTGCAGGATTTGCCGTGGGGCCGCATGATGGATATTGCCGATCCTTTTGGCAATCACCTGCGCTTCTGCCAGCAGACGCCGGACTAAACACTATAATCAGCGTGTAGCCTTAGTCGGCAATGTCGCAGCTTGCAGGTGTCAAGTCCCTGATGTACTGCAGGTAATGTGCGGCATTGGTATCCAGCTCTTCTTCTGAAATACCGCTTTCTATACCGTAACAGGCAAACACAGGCAGGTACTCCGCACTGATGTATTCAATTGTTACGCGCAAGGGGCGCAACAATTCTTCCAGTGTGTAGTGATAGCGTCCACTCTGCCTGTAATCGACTTCCTTGATGCCGGCCGAGACTGCCGCGCCTATGCGTTTGCCTGCCAGTTTTTCTGTGCCGCGACCATAAGCAAAACCATGTGTTAAGACTTCATCCTGCCATTGCTTCAAGAGCGGCGGGGTGCTGAACCAGTAGAGCGGGAATTGCAGGATGATGGTGTCGTGCTCAAGCAGTAGTTTTTGTTCTGCTGCTACATCTATCTTTCCATCCGGGTACCGTACATGCAGTTGATGGATGGTGACGAGATCTGAATTTTCCTGCAGTTCCTGCAGCCACCTTTTGCTGATGACGGACTTGTGGATGTCGGGATGCGTCACAATAACGAGGATCTTGCTGCTTTTCATGATGTGCCTGGGAAGTGAGTGATGACGTATGCTAGCAATGCATAAGCTGCCTGAAAAGTAGGCACTTTTTTGTTCCTGATTACAAATAGGTGAGTTATGAAGGTCACAGGATTCAAGTTCCCGATCGATGCGACGCTGTATCTGATAGGTGGCAAATGGAAGTGCACGATACTGTGTCATTTGCTAGAGCAGACGCAGCGGCCGGGCGAATTGCGTCGCCTGATGCCAGGCATTTCACAGAAAGTATTGACCGAGCAATTGCGTGAACTGGAAAGCGACGGTGTGATCGAGCGCGTGGTTTATCCGGAAGTTCCGCCACGGGTTGAATACAAGCCGACTGAATTCGGCTTGTCTTTAGGTGAAATTATTAATGCGATGTGTGATTGGGGGCTGGTTCACTTCGAGCGAATTACAGACGCGCGCCTGCGTCGTGAGGGCAGCTCGTAGCAGCGTGGCTATAGCCACGCATTTTTTTGACGGCGCAAGCATATCGACCAGCATTTCCAACGAGGTACTTACTTCTGGCCGGGCGGTACGCCTATATGTCGCAATGCCACGGCCGAGAGCAAGGTAAGCACAGTGACGTTTAAAACGTTGAAGAGGGCGGCCCCCTGGAGTCCTGCTATAAATGCCGCTTGCGCCTGTTCCATCAAGCCAGTCGGCAGCTCGGATGCAAGGGAAGTTGCGGCCCATAAGCTATCGCTGATGGCTGTACGCGTGGCTGTCGCCAGATCGTCCGGTAAACGATCCAGTATGGCGCGATGATAGATTGCGCTGGCAATGCTGCCGAGCAAAGCAATACCCAGCGAGACTCCCAGATCCTGCACCATCTCGGTCATCGCAGAGGCGGCTCCCGCTTTCTCGGGTGGCGCAGATCCGACGACCATTTCGGTCCCCAGGGCTGAGATGGTACCGTTGCCGAGGTAAGCCAGCGCCAGGGCGGCAACCGCCAGTGTCACGCCGTTGCTGATGTGATCCAGCTGCGTCAGCATCAGGTAGCCCAACACCGACAGGGCCAGCGAAGCGGTGATGACGAAGCCGGGTCGTATCGCGCGCGCCAGGAGTGGCGCGCTGGTAGCGCCAACTATCATGGCCAGTGCCGCCAGGCCCATCAACAAACCTGCGACCGCAGGTGAATAGCCGATTACCAATTGCAGATACTGGGCAACCAGCAACATCGTACCGCCCACTGAAACCAGACCAAACAACAGCACCAGCAAGGCGACACAGAAGGCCTTGTTGGCAAACAGGCTCAAATCAAGCAGGGGATCAGTCAAACGTCGCTGACGTTGAATGAACAGCCATGCAAATACAAGGCCGGTCAGAATAGCGACAACGGTATCGAGCGTGATACTGGATTTGGCAAGCTGTTTGATGCCATAGACGAAGGGCAGCATGGCCGCAAGTGATAAGGCAACGCTGAGCAGGTCCAGTCGTTCATTGCCGGGTGCGCGATACTCGGGTAAAAGAAATGGCGCCAGTATCAGCAGCAGGATCACGACAGGTACGGCAATCAGGAAGGCGGCGCCCCACCAGAACCACTCCAGCAAGATGCCGCCCACGACCGGCCCCAAGGCATAGCCGATGCCCCACATTGCCGCCCAGATGCCGATACCAAGTGCGCGCTGGGCAGGAACGGTGAATAGATTACTGATTAACGCCAGCGTCGACGGCATCAAGGTAGCACCCGCCACGCCTAGCGCTGCTCGTGCCGCGATCAGCATATTGGGACTGGTCGAAAAAGCCGCGACCACCGAGGCTGCGGCAAACGCAGTCGCGCCGATCAATAGCAATTTACGCCGACCGATACGATCGCCCAGGGTCCCCATCGTGATGAGAAAGCCTGCAATCAGGAAGCCATAGGCATCCATGATCCAGAGCGCCTGGGTGCTGGTCGGTTGCAGGTCGACGGCGAGTGCCGGCAAGGTCAGGTGCAGTAGCGTCAGATCCAGGCCCAGCATCACCGTGGGCAGGGATAGTAATGCCAGTCCCGCCCAGGCGCGTGCGCCCGCGCGCTGATTTAAGTGCACGCCAGGCAGCGTGATAGGGACAGCTTCGTGATGATGTGTCATGGAGGTAGGCCTTGCCTTATTGGGATTGCGAAAGCCACATCTTCCGGGCAATATCATCACATGACAATTTAAGCATTTATCCTATTACCAATGGCAATAGCAATACGTGAACGCGGCCTCAGCCGTACTCGAAATGAGTTATCCGAGTTTTTGACTCGCCACCGCAAGAAGCTGACGCCGGGCGATGTCGGTTTGCCGGCAACGGAACGACGCCGTACCCCTGGATTGCGCAGGGAAGAGGTGGCCGCCCTGGCCGGCGTGGGCCTGACCTGGTACACCTGGTTCGAGCAAGGCCGGGAGGTCAAAGTGTCCGAGAAGTTTCTGTTGAGCGTGGGCCATGCCCTCAAGCTTGACGACGCGGAATGCTGTCATCTCTTTTTGTTGGCACACCGACGGCCACCACCGCCCGAAGCGCATCAATGGTTGTCGGTGACAGCCGGCATCCAGACCTTGCTTGATGATCTGCCGAGGCCCGCCTACGTGCAGAACCTGCGCTGGGATGTGGTGGCATGGAATGCGGCGGCTGACGCGTTATTTGAACTGGAAGGCAAGCAGCGCGAAGATCGCAACATACTACGCATGACATTCGCCAATCCCGACATGCGGCGACGGTTACCTGCCTGGGATGACGATGCGCGCCGCTTGTTGACGGAGTTTCGCTACGATGTCGCGATCGCACCGGAAGATCCGGTAATGCTGGGCTTGATTGAGGAGTTGAAAATGCTCTCGCCGCACTTCAGGCGTGAGTGGGAAACGCCGGGTAACGAAGTCGCGCAAAGGGGTATCCGCTCAGTCGTGGATGCGGGCGGTCAGCAGCGAAATTTTGAACATGAAATTCTGATAGTGGATGAACACCGGCATTTGAAAATGGTGGTGTATTTCATCCAGTAAGGAAATTTTCGACTTGGGGCGTTTATAACCAGTATTCCAGGCGTCGCGCCAGCCATTCTTTCATGCGATTGGAGAAGGGGCGTTGCGCCCATTCTTCCGGCTTGATTTCAATCGAATTTTTCAAGTCTTCACTGAAAGTGCTTTCCATTACGTCACCAAAGGCACGGTCCAATGCAATCAGGTTGACTTCGCGATTGTGCAGGAAGCTGCGCATATCGAGGTTGGTCGAGCCGACAGTCGACCAGTAGCCATCGATGACAGCTGTTTTCGCATGTAATACCGACGCTTGCAATTCAAAGACGCGCACACCGGCCGCCAGCAACTCGGTGTAATAAGAACGACCGGCAGACATGACGAGGCCGACATCGGACATGCCGGGAAATACCATCTTCACATCGACGCCACGCTTGGCGGCATCAGTCAATGCCTGCACCAGTTGCACATCGGGTACGAAGTAGGCATTGGTAACGTGGATGGAAACCTTGGCTTCCTGCATCGCCAGCACATAAGCCTTGTACATCTCGTAATTGCCACCCGGCTCGCTGCCGATGACGCGCACCACCTTGTCGCCCATGCGGGTGAGCGGCGGAAAGTAATTGCGCGTTGCCAGGTTGTCGGTTTTCTGGCTGACCCAGGTTTGCATGAAGAGCCATTGGAAGGACGCGACCGCAGGACCTTCGACCTGGATATGGGTGTCGCGCCATCCGAGATCATCGTCTTTCTTTTTATTCGAACGGAATAGCGATTTCGATGAATAGTCGCTGCTGATATTAATGCCGCCGGTGAATGCGATGCGGCCATCGACCACCAGTATCTTGCGATGGTCGCGATTATTCAGGCGGGTCGACAGGGCGCGCTTGAAAGGATTGACCGGGCTGTATTCAAGCAGGTTGATACCACTGTCGCGCAACTTCTGGAAAAACTCCGGTGGCGTACTGAGCGAGCCTATGCTGTCATAAATAATATTGACCTGCACACCGTCACGCTGTTTTTGCATCAGCAACTCGGCAAATTCCGTGCCGATGGCATCTTCATTGAAGATGTAAGTTTCGAGGTTGACATGATCCTTGGCGGTACGGATTGCGGCGACCATTGCACGCAGGGTATCTGGGCCATCATTCAATAAGGTCAGTTTGTTGCCTGCGATCAGCGGACTGCCGGTTGCGGCTTCTTCGAGGGCCGCCAATTCAGGCAAGGCGACATTGTCGCTGCGCAGGCGTCGTGCCAGAAGAGATTCGGTTTTTTCCTTGGAGAGCGTGCCGCCTTGCGCGGTTTGTATCGTCGCCGACTCTTGCGGTTGCAGCGAAGTCTTTAAGTATTGAACGTCCGGCAGCGACGCGCATGCGGAGAGGGAAAGGCTGATGAGCAGGAGGCCAATGCGAGTAAAAAATGGAGTGCGTACTAGAAGGTTACGAAGCATTTTTTGTCGGATATTCCGTTGGCTATGTGCAGGCAATCGATAGGGCGCTTTTTTAATCAGAACCGACCCCAATCTTGCCACTAATTTGTAGATGCGCAGAGTTTTATTTCATTACATCAAGCAGCACCATGAAAATTTTACAAAGCACATTACAAAACGGTTAAATGTTATCGCAGGCCGTCGGATTCCTGACGCAAAACGGCGCACCATGATTTTCATCAGGTGCGCGGTAGCCTGTCGCAGCGATTACTGTTAACAGATGAAATATCAGGCGGGTAGCGGTGCGCTGTGTTCATCCAGTTTGAAGCTGCGTACGGTGAGTGCCAATTGTTCCGCCTGGTTTTGCAGGGATGCGGCGGCAGCGGCAGCTTGCTCGACCAGTGCGGCGTTTTGCTGTGTGACTTCGTCCATCTGGCCTATCGCCTGGTTGACTTGTTCGATGCCGGCACTTTGCTCCTGGCTGGCGGCGGTAATTTCCGCCATGATGTCGGTCACCCGTTTCACACTGTCAACTATCTCACCCATAGTGGTACCGGCTTCTGCCACCAGTTTCCCGCCGGTATCAACGCGGGCGGTCGAATCACCTATCAATGCCTTGATTTCCTTGGCGGCTGATGCCGAGCGTTGTGCCAGGTTGCGTACCTCTGCTGCAACGACCGCAAAACCACGACCTTGCTCACCGGCGCGCGCCGCTTCAACCGCCGCGTTCAGGGCCAGGATATTAGTCTGGAAAGCAATGCCGTCAATCACGCTGATGATGTCGACTATCCGCTTGGAGGATTCATTGATGGATTCCATCGTGACCACCACCTGCGATACGACGGCGCCGCCTTTGACGGCGATGTCCGACGCGCTGGCGGCCAGTTGATTGGCTTGCCTGGCGTTGTCGGCATTTTGCTTGACGGTGGACGTGATTTCTTCCATCGATGATGCGGTTTCTTCGAGGGCACTGGCCTGTTCTTCGGTACGCGAGGACAGATCCAGGTTGCCGGCGGCAATCTGATTCGAGCCGGTCGCGATCGCATCCGTGCCGTGCCGGACCTTGGTCACGATGCGCATCAGGTTTTCATTCATGTCCTTCAATGCATGCAGCAACTGGCCGGTTTCATCTTTGGAGTTGACATCGATCTTGGCAGTGAGGTCACCCGACGCCACCGTGCGGGCGATGTCGATGGCATTGCTTAATGGTCGCGTTACGCTGGTGATGATCCAGTAGGTGAGGCCGGTACCGACGATGGTGAGTATGGTCAGGGCCAAAAGGATGGTTTTGGTGGCCAGCTCATTTTGCGCTTGCGCGGCCACACGATTGTGTTCACGGATCTGCGCCGATTGCTCGCTGACATAGCTGACGATCTGATCGATTTTTTGTGTAGGTTCGCGGTCCATGCCTTTGACCATGGCATCGATCTCTGCTGCGCCGCCGCTTGCGATGTGATTGTTTTGTCCGAGGGCCGCCAGATAATTTTTCTCCAGTTGCAGCAGCGATGCCTGCGCCTCATTCAATAACGGGGTGGCCAGTTGCAGTTTGCTGAAGATCGCATGCAGTTCATTCAAGCCATCATTGGTTTCCTTGCCTTGCTTGATGAAGGCAGCCTTGTACTTGGCGAAGTCTGCGCTATCGTGACCGCGCAGCAGGATATTTTTCCATTCCTGGATCTGGATTTTGAAATCGACTTGTGCCTTGCGCGCCGTGTCTACCGTGCGTTCCACATTGGATGCTTGCTCAAGCGTTAACATCATGAGCGCATTGGATTGCTTGATGGTGCTCCATCCTGTCAAACCCAGGGCGACCGAGCCTAAAATTAAAAATGTGCTGAGCAGAATCAGGCGGCTGGAAATCTTGACATTTTGTATGCGCATTTTGACTACCTCTTAAACCCGGCAGGACGCCGTAAGCCTTTAACGGCGAGGCCTATGCAAACTCAAGCGCTTTTTGATGCATCGCAACTAAAAAAACGGATCATGCATAAAGAATTGCGAATCGCCGCCGATAACGAGGTAGAAGCGCCATTTCCGGTGCATAGATTCGAGGTATGTATGGACGTAAGCAATATTGCCAACCTGGCCAGTAACCTGGCGGCACAGCGCACCAGCAATGAAGTGTCGCTGACGGTGTTCAAGAAGGCGATGGATATCCAAAGTACGACGGCACTGTCTTTGCTTGATGCCGTGCCTAAAGTCAGCCTGCCTGCGAATGTAGGACAAAACATCAATACCAAAGCCTGATTGCCGACTTCCCGATTGCCGCAAGCTATGCGACCATAGCCGCAACGGACTTTTCGGGAGATGGCATGACGAAGGCAACGGCGGATGCGGTATTGCAGTTCTGGTTCGGCAGCGAACAGGACGATACGAAAACTGCTGAACAGCAAAACAAGCTGTGGTGGTCCAAAGACGACGCGGTGGATCAGGCGATCAGCAGTCGTTTTAAAAACAGTACCCTGGCTGCCGCTAATGGTGAATTGGATGAATGGGCCGAGCAACCGCGCGACTTGCTGGCCCTGATCCTGCTGACGGATCAGTTCCCGCGCAATATGTATCGCGGCTTGCCGACTTCGTTTGCGTTTGATGCGCTGGCTTTGCAATGGAGCCTGATTGCGCTGGATCATGGCTTCGAACGTCATTTACGCCCGATAGAACGGGTCTTCCTTTATCTTCCGCTGGAACATTCCGAAGTGCTCGAGCACCAGCATCGCTCGGTCGCCTTGTTTGAACAGTTGCTGCAGGATGTGCCGGCTGCGCACAAACAAACCTTTAGCGGTTTTGTGCAATTCGCGATCCGGCACCGCGATATCGTTGCGCGCTTCGGGCGCTTCCCGCACCGGAATGCGATTTTCGGACGCGATTCTACGGCAGAGGAACTGGCGTTTTTGCAAACGGCAGGTTCTTCTTTCTGATGGTCTTCAATTGAATGGATGACAGCGGGCAGAACGTCCGCTGTTTCACCTGACGGTATTACTGTGCCTTGCTATTTGCTGACCGGCCAGGCGCGCATAGCAGCTGCCGCAATCGCAAGCAGCTTGTCACGATCACCGGTATCGCGTGCCTGGGTCGACATGCCCTGGATCACTGTCGCATAAAAGCTGGCCAATGTGCCGGGATCAGTACCCGCCGGCAATTCCCCTTCATTCACACCTTGTTCTATCCGCGTCTTGATCATGGTCTCGACATTGTCGCGGCGTTCGGTCATCGCGGTTTGCACATGTTCGGCCGAAGCCGAGCAATTGGTGGTCGCGGTGACCACCAGGCAACCTGGCGGATGGCTGGGGCAGGTGTTGTCCACTGCGCTGCTCTGCAATAAACGCTCGATCGCATCACGTGCCGTCGGCGCTTCGTCAAACAGGCATTGGAGGGCGTCGCAACTCTTGGTGGAGTAGCGCTCAACGGCTTCCAGAAATAATTGTTCCTTGTCGCCGAAAGCGGCGTACAGGCTGGGCGGTGTGATGCCCATGGCGGAGGTCAACTCACTCAGCGAAGCGGCTTCGTAGCCGTAGCGCCAAAACACCAACATCGCACGCTCCAATGCAGCTTCCCGGTCAAAAGAGAGGGGACGGCCACCTTTTTTGCGTGGTTTGTCACACTTTTCGGATTTATTTTCCATTTCCATAGCGATCGATAGTAAACCCCTTGACAGGTTTAAACAAGCAATATACAGTTCACATCATACTTTCATAGCGATCACTATGAAATATGAAAGTGTCATGAAATTGAAATATTTTTTTAGGCCTTTCGGCAGTCAAGGATCGTTCTTTTAGTTTCTATCTATCAATACTTTATTTATTCAGTTACAGCGAGTGTACCAAATGAAAAACCGTCTCTACCAAATAACTGTTGTTGCTGCCAGTACGCTCGCGCTGTCTGCCGCGATGCATAACGAGGCATTGCAGGAAATCGTCTATGACGGTGCCTTGACCGGCGGTGCAGTACTGGTCGGCGCCAACGTGTCGCTGGGCAACTTCGGCAAAGCCGGGCAGTAAGCATGCGCAAACCCGACATGATGCCACCAAACGCCGATTCGCGTCGGCGGGTGGCATTTTTGCGTTCCGCGGCAGGGAAAAACGCGATGCGATGTCGATCTTTCAACTGATCTTCCACGATACCGAATTTCTTTAGTTGCTAGCCATTGCTAATTAATTACCAATTTTTCACAGATTACTTTTCAGGGAATGAAAATGAAAACATCGACTACACCACGTTTTTCCCGTAGCGCCATCGCCATAGCGGTCGGCGTTTTGCTGATTGTCGGCGCGACAACAATATCACTGACAGGTCGTGCGGAAAAAACGCCGGCGGCGGCACCGGCGGCAGTCAGCGTCACGGTTGCCAGCGTATTGGAACGTTCGGTTACTGAATGGGATGATTTCTCCGGGCGGGTGGAAGCCGTCGAACGGGTCGAAATCCGCCCACGCGTTTCCGGCACTATCGATGCAGTGCATTTCCAGGATGGCCAGTTGGTCAAGAAAGGCGCTTTGCTGTTTACGATAGATCCGCGCCCATACAAAGCGGAACTGGCACGCGCCGAAGCGGCACGTGCAGGAGCGCAGGCACGCCTGGCATTGGCCAAAACCGAACTGGAACGTACCAAGCGTTTGCTGGAAGAACGTGCAGTCGCACAACGTGAACTCGATACCCGCGAAAACGCGATGCAGGAAGCCGATGCAAACCTGAAAGCGACCGACGCTGCGGTCCTGACCGCACGCCTGAACCTGCAATACACCGAAATCACCGCACCGGTTTCCGGTCGTGTCTCGCGTGCGGAAATTACCGTCGGCAACCTGGTTGCAACCGGTCCGACTGCACCGACGCTGACCACCGTCGTGTCGGTATCGCCGGTCTATGTCAATTTTGAAATCGATGAACCTACTTATATCCGCTACGCCGGCAACGGTACGGTTGGTAACAGTGGCGTGAGCAAGATTCCAGTCTCCATCGGCCTGACCAGTGAAGAAGGTTATCCGCGCAACGGTAATGTGAAGTCTTTCGATAACCGTCTTGATACCGGCTCCGGCACGATACGTGTACGTGCCGTATTCAATAACGAAGACGGTACGCTGACACCGGGCATGTATGCACGTGTACGCACCGGCGATGCAAACGCAAAGAACGCCTTGCTCATCGATGACAAGGCAGTCGGTACCGATCAGGACAAGAAATACGTGATGGTGGTCAGTGCCGATAACAAGGTGACTTATCGTCCGGTCAGCCTGGGTCCTATCGTCGACGGTTTGCGCATCGTGCGTAGCGGTTTGCAAAAAGATGAACGCATCGTCGTCAACGGCTTGCAACGCATACGCCCGAATGACACCGTCACACCGGAAGTCGTGAAGATGGATGCGCGTGTCGCCAGTGCAAATACAGTGAAGCCGGCAGGGCAGGCGGCTTCCAGCGCAGTCAACTAAATCGGAACCCGACAGTAGCTGACTCCGCTCCCCACATTTAAGAAGAAAAACTGAAATGAATATCTCTCGATTTTTTATCGATCGCCCCATCTTTGCCGGCGTTTTATCGGCCATCATCCTGATCGGTGGTTTGATCTCGATGCTGAACCTGCCGATTTCCGAATATCCTGAAGTCGTGCCGCCATCAGTCGTGGTCAAAGCCAACTTCCCTGGTGCCAATCCGCAAACCATCGCGGAAACCGTTTCCACCCCGATTGAAGAACAGATCAACGGTGTCGAAGGCATGTTGTACATGCAGTCGCAGGCAACTTCCGACGGCCTGATGACCCTGACCGTTACTTTCAAACTGGGTGTGTCGCCGGACCAGGCGCAGCAACTGGTGCAAAACCGTGTGAACCAGGCGTTGCCGCGTTTGCCGGATGTGGTGCAACGACTCGGTGTGACCACCACCAAGAGCTCGCCTGATTTGACGATGGTGGTCCATCTGGTATCGCCTAATGACCGATACGACATGGCTTACCTGCGCAACTACGCAGTGTTGAACGTGAAAGATCGCCTGGCTCGCCTGCAGGGTATCGGTGCCGTGCAATTGTTCGGTTCCGGCGATTACTCGATGCGCGTCTGGCTTGATCCGCGCAAAGTGGCAGAGCGCGGCTTGTCGGCCAATGATGTGGTTGATGCGATCCGCCAGCAAAACGTCAACGTGGCAGCCGGTGTGATCGGCGCATCGCCATCGGTGCCTGGCGTCGATTATCAAATCTCGGTGAATGCACAAGGTCGCCTGACGACCGAAGATGAATTCCGCGATATCGTAATCCGTACTTCGCCGGATGGCGTGGTAACGCGTTTGCGTGATGTTGCGCGGGTCGAACTTGGTGCCAGCGAATATGCGTTGCGTTCATTGTTGAATAATAAGTCCGCTGTCGCCATTCCTATTTTCCAGTCGCCTGGCTCAAACGCACTCGATATTTCAAATAGTGTGCGCAAGACCATGATCGAGCTGAAAAAGGATATGCCGGAAGGCGTCGATTACAGCATCGTCTACGATCCGACCCAGTTCGTCCGTGCCTCGATAGAAGCGGTAGTGCATACCTTGCTGGAAGCCATCCTGCTGGTGGTGATCGTCGTGATCATCTTCCTGCAAACCTGGCGCGCTTCCATCATTCCGCTGCTGGCGGTGCCGGTATCGGTCATCGGTACTTTTGCGGTAATGATGGGCCTCGGCTTTTCCATTAATGCGCTCAGCCTGTTCGGGCTGGTGCTGGCGATTGGTATCGTGGTCGATGATGCGATCGTGGTGGTGGAAAACGTCGAGCGCAATATCGAAGATGGCCTGACGGCGCGCGAAGCGACGTATAAGGCGATGCGTGAAGTATCGGGTCCGATCGTGGCGATTGCGCTGACGTTGTCGGCAGTGTTCGTGCCACTGGCTTTCGTCAGCGGCCTGACCGGTCAGTTCTTCAAACAGTTTGCGTTGACGATTGCAATTTCGACCGTGATCTCGGCGTTCAACTCGCTGACTTTGTCGCCGGCGCTGGCTGCCATGCTGCTCAAGAGCCACGGTGCACCTAAGGATAAGTTCCAGTTGCTGATCGACCGCCTGTTTGGCTGGTTCTTCGTACGCTTCAATAAAGTATTCCACCGCAGTTCGGAAAAATACGGTGGCGGAGTGACCGGTATCCTGAAACGGAAATCAGCTGCACTGGCGGTGTACGCAGTACTGATAGGCGCGACCATGTTCCTGTTCCATCACGTACCGGCCGGCTTCATTCCGGGCCAGGACAAACAGTATCTGGTTGGTTTTGCACAATTGCCGGATGCAGCTTCGCTGGATCGTACCGAAGAAGTGATTCGTCAAATGTCCGAGATCAGCATGAAGACACCGGGTGTTGAATCGGCGGTGGCATTCCCTGGCCTGTCGATCAACGGCTTCGTCAACAGCCCGAGTTCAGGCATCGTGTTTGTCACGCTCAAGCCATTCGAAGAGCGTCGCAGCAAAGACTTGAGCGGTCCGGCGATTGCACAAAAGCTGAACCAGCAAATGTCCGGCATCAAGGGTGCCTACATTGCGATGTTCCCGCCACCACCGGTGCAGGGCCTGGGTACCATCGGCGGCTTCAAGCTGCAGATCCAGGATAGGGGTGCGCTGGGTAAGGAAGCCTTGAACGATGCATTGAAAGCTTTCCTCGCGAAAGCCTATCAGGCACCTGAACTGGCCGGCATGTTCTCCAGCTACCAGATCAATGTACCGCAACTGTATGCGGACCTGGACCGTACCCGGGCGCAGCAACTCGGCTTGTCGGTACCGTCGGTATTCGATGCCTTGCAGATCTACCTGGGCTCGCTGTATGTCAACGACTTCAATAAATTCGGTCGTACCTTCCAGGTCAGGGTGCAGGCGGACGCACCGTTCCGTGCCCATGCCGAAGATATCGGTTTGTTGAAAGCGCGTAACAAGAATGGCGAAATGGTCCCGCTGTCGTCGGTCCTGAAAATGACGCAGAGCTACGGCCCTGATCAATTCATCCGCTACAACGGTTTCCCGGCAGCTGACGTCAACGGTGGCCCGGCTCCTGGTTACAGTACCGGCCAGGCGCAGGCGGTAGTAGAGCGCCTGCTGGCAGAAACGCTGCCACGTGGCATCAGCTATGAATGGACCGAGATCACTTATCAGGACAAGATTGCCGGCGATACGCTGTTCGTGATCCTGCCACTGGCGATGTTGTTGGTGTTCTTCGTGCTGGCTGCGCAATATGAAAGCCTGACCTTGCCGCTCGCAGTCTTGCTGATCGTGCCGATGGGCTTGCTGTCTGCCATCTTCGGGGTCTGGTTGACAGGCGGCGACAACAACATCTTCACGCAGATCAGCCTGATCGTGCTGGTGGGGCTGGCCTGTAAGAATGCGATCCTGATCGTGGAATTCGCCCGTGAACTTGAGCATCAGGGCCGTGGCATCTATGAAGCAGCGATTGAGGCAGCCCGCTTGCGTCTGCGTCCTATCCTGATGACATCGATTGCGTTTATCGCCGGTGTGGTGCCGCTGATCCTGTCGACCGGTGCCGGTGCAGAGATGCGTCATGCCATGGGTGTGGCAGTGTTCTCCGGGATGATAGGTGTGACGGCATTCGGCCTGTTCCTGACGCCTATCTTCTATGTGCTGTTGCGCACGCTGGAAAAGAAATTTACGCGCAAGAAGGAAGTGGAAAGCGAGGCCTACGTCGCGCATCCACATCCTGCTGCTGCAGCGGATACTCCGCACAATTACGAGGTGTGATGATGAAGAAATTTAATTTAACCCTGAGTACCATGGTCGCAGCACTGGTGCTGGCCGGTTGCTCGACGGCGCGGCCGCCGGAAGAACTGAAGCTGGACTTGCCGAATGCTTATCGTGAGCAGGCAAGCACGCTGGATGGTGCATGGAAGCTGGCAGCGCCGGCCGACAACAAGGATAGAGGCGCATGGTGGAAGGTATTCGGCGACGAGCAACTGAGTAATCTGATCGTGGAAGCTGGCAACTCCAACCTGAACCTGGCGATTGCGCTGGCACGTGTGAAAGATGCACGCGCCATCGCAGGTGTAGTAGATGCTGATCGCGGCGTGCAGGTCGACGCCGGAGTCGGTCCGACCCGTACCGGTAATGCGCAAGGTGCGAGCACGCAGTATCGTGCACCTTTGAGTTTTGCGTATGAAGTCGATTTGTTCGGTCGCTTGTCTGATGCCAGTCGTGCCGCCAGGCTGGATGCAGAAGGGCAGGAAGCGGCATATCGCTCCGTGTTACTCGCCTTGCAATCAGACGTTGCGCAGCAATACTTCACTATCCGTTCGCTGGATTCCGAAGTCGACGTATTGCAAAAGACGGTCGCTTTACGGCAGGAAGCACTGGACCTGACACAACGCCGCTTCGATGCCGGTGATACCAGTGAGCTGGACGTGGCACAGGCAAAAACGGAATGGGCCACCACCAGTGCCGAACTGGAAGGCGTGAAACGGCAACGTGCACAACGCGACCATGCACTCGCCATCCTGCTCGGCAAAGCGCCGGCGGAATTCAGCCTGCCGGTTGCGCCACTGGCGGCCGAGGTGGTGACCGTGCCGTCCGGCCTGCCATCCGATTTGCTCGAACGTCGTCCTGACATTGCGCAGGCACAGCGCCAACTGGCGGCATCCAGCGCACGTATCGGTGCGGCCAAGGCGGCCTTCTTCCCGAAACTGCTATTGACCGGATCGGCCGGTTACGAGTCGAATGAATTGCGCGACTTGTTCAAATGGTCGAGCCGCAGCTGGATGCTGGGACCCGTGGTTGGCACCATCTTGAGCATGCCTTTGTTTGACGGCGGTCGTAACCGCTCCAACCTAGCGCGGGCGGATGCCAATTACGAAGCGTTGGTGGCCAATTATCGGCAACAGGTGCTGGTCGGTTTCCAGGATGTGGAAGACAATCTGAGCGCCTTGCGCACGCTGGATCGTCAATTGCAGTTTGAAGACCAGGCGGTCAATTCGGCACAATTGGCATCGCGCCTTGCCGACTCGCGTTATCGCTATGGTTCGGCCAGCTACTTCGAAGTGATCGATGCACAGCGCTCCAGCCTGTCGTCGCAACGCTCGAAGATACGCAGCACCGGCCAGCGTGCGGTGGCATCGGTGGGCCTGATCCGCGCCCTGGGCGGCGGCTGGGAAGCACCGGTAGCGAAAGAAGGTCTGGCACTGGCGGCCCAGCCATAAGCTGAGTTTGCCTCACACCGGTCGGGAGTCATGTTTCCGGCCGGTGTGCTGCTGTATCTTGTCATCATATGTAAACAGCTTCACAGCGCTTCCTCCAGTCGGTTTTCCTGCCGGCAATTCCTCCTCCCATGTTTATGTGATCGGGTGGCTCTTGGTAAAGAGTTCCTGTTTCGCCCGCTTGCAATTGTTTGCCGCAAAGTGCTGCCGCAACAATGCGTGTTGCGATAATATGAAGCCGCTATCATCCAGATACCCATCGCATCATCCCATTCATCGTTACTCTTGAGGAGACACCATGCTCAACCATCATTTTTCCAAAACGACGCTCGCAGTTTCATTAAGCCTGGTCGTTTCCGCGGCCTTTGCCGTGTCGCTGGCGGACATCAGCAACAAGGACGCGACCAGCGGGGTGAAAGCGGCATTGGAAAAGGGGGCGACAGTCGCGGTGTCCAAACTGGGTGTGGAAAATGGCTTCCTGAATAATGAAAAAGTAAAAATCGGTTTGCCCAGCGTAGTGGAAAAAGCGATGCCCATCCTGAAGATGACAGGGCAGGGCAAGAAGGTTGAAGAATTACAGGTATCAATGAATCATGCGGCGGAATCGGCAGTGGCACTGGCCAAACCTTTATTGCTGGATGCGGTGAAATCGATGTCGGTGACAGATGCGAAGAATATCCTGACCGGCGGCGATACCTCGGTGACCGATTTCTTCCGGCAAAAAACCGCGACGCCATTGGGTGCGCAATTCCTGCCGGTAGTGAAAAATATTACCGATAAAAATGGTTTGGCACCGCAGTACAACGCGATCATGGGAAAAGTAGGTTCGAGCGGCCTGGTCTCGAAAGATGAAACCACGGTTGAAGGTTACGTAACCAAGCGCGCGCTGGATGGCTTGTACACCATGATCGGTGAAGAAGAGAAAGCGATACGCCAGGATCCGGTCGGTGCCGGCAGTGCTATCCTCGGCAAAGTCTTTGGTGCGCTGAAGTAAGCCCGTCGCTGTATTTTGAAAGTGGCCGATGTCTCACAAGAGACCATCGGCCAGCGTCTTCTTTGAGATAGCGTCAAAGACGAGGATTGGCGGGCTCATGTTAATGGGATCAGGGCTGGGGGCGCCCATCGAACTTTGTGCAGCGCGTTCGTTACGCCTGTATTCGCAAGGTGAAATCAACAGGTGTTTACGGAATAATTTCGACACATGTTCGCCATTTAAAAAACCACAACGACGGGCAATCTTGTCGACCGGTAAATCAGTTTCGCTCAGTTGGTGGCGCACCGCATCCAGGCGCAGGTGCAGCAGGAATTCATGTGGCGTCCAACCGGTTTCCCGTTTGAATTGACGCTGGAAATTACGCTCACTCATTGAAACAAAATTGGCGGCATCGATGATGCTGATAGGTTCTGCCATATGTTGCACGAACCAGCGCGATGCCTGTTGAATCTTGGTGCACTTGACGGGCTCGGTGACCCGGGCCGGACGTGCAGTCGCCTGTTCACGGCGATGATGGCACACCTGCAGGCTGTCGGCCACGCGCTTGGCGACACTGCTGCCCAAATCATTTTCTACAAACGTGAGTGCCAGGTCCGTCGCCATGCCGACATCGCTCGCAGTATAGATGCCATCGTCTTCGGTAGTGTTGGCATCGCGCTCCAGCTGGATATGCGGGAACTCGCGTATCAATTTGTCTTGCAATGCCCAGTGTGTCGTCGCGCGGCGATGATCCAGCAAGCCGGCAGAAGCCATGACAAAGACACCGGTACATACACCACCGATACGCCGCACCGAACCGCGTATGCCTTGCAGCCAGCCGATCAGGCCGGGGTCGCGATAGGCGTCGAAATTGCCGGTGCCGCTGGCGATCAGTATGGTGTCGAAACTGTGATTATCGTGTGGCGGCAGTGGCAGCGTCATGATTTGCACGCACGTGGAAGAGCGTATGACGCCACCGTTTAATGAAAGCAGGGAAATTGCATAACCGGCTTGTCCGGCAAAGACAGAGGAAATTAATTTGTCGCCTACTCCAAACACATCAGCGGCGCCAATCACGTCGGCGAGTATGACGCCTTCAAAAACGATGATGCCTATGTGTTTGATGGTTCTCGCACAGTCGGCGAGAGCCGGTAATTTGAATGACATTTGCTCCATGATATCTCCGATCAAGCTACTGTTCTTATTGCTTGGGCGCATTCAATATCAGAAAAAATATTGCCTGTAGAAAACCTTAGAGAAGTTTGAAGAGCTGGAATTTATTTCTTGTCGTTACTGATTAATTCTTCTCTACAATATAGGCTTAATTAAACTGATATGCATCTATATTTGCTGCGTCGCACATTACGATTTGAGAACTTTACTTATCGTCTAACAGATCTTTTAAGCGGGCATTCTCCAGAGCAAGTTCTGCGACGATTTGTTTGAGCTTGCTGTTCTCTTCATGCAGGCATTGCAAGTCGCGCGGAAAGCCGGGAAGGGCGCTATAACGTTTCTTCCAATCAAGAAACGTCTGCTCTGATACACCGGCTTGACGCAATACATCTTCCAATGGGATGCCCAATTCTTCCTGCTTCAGGGCTGCTGCGATCTGTTCGCTTGTTATCGTTCGCTTCATCGCAGGGCCTTTGCTTTCTGTTGGTCACATGCAAGATTTCACTGAGGCAATTTCAATTTCATGCAAGTCCTCATGGCAGCGGTTCAAGTCCCATGCGTTTGCGTACCACCGGGTCGGTATATTGTTCGGACGAATTCTGTGCGCTGACTGAATAGGTTTGAACTTCTCCCGCAGCGGCTTGCTTCGGCACACTCGGGCAGGTGCGTCCGGTTGCTTCAATCGCCTTGCGATTGGCATCGCTCTGGCATAACAAGGCGAGTGCCACGTCGTTCATTCCCATCGCGCGGAACTCCCTGGAGTCGAGTCGACGTACGCACGCTTCATCCACCATGGTCATGCCGCCTGTGACACCGAAACCAACTGCCGACACACCCAGCGATACCGATCCCATACAAGTGTCGGACAAGGTTGTAGTCAGTGCGGGTGGTGCCGAAGTAGGTACGTTCTTGACGGTGTAGTCGCCGCCATATTGCACCGTGGCCTGGGTGTTATATGCACTGCTGCCAGGGGCGCCGACTGCGCCGAGTGCTGCTACGCCAGGTGATGCCGAGCCGCTACCGGTACCGACCGAGACCGAGACGTTGGACGCACCACCAGTTGCTGCACCGCCGGTAGCACTACCACCGGTTGCCGCACCGCCGGCACCACCGGCACCACCGGTCGCTGATGAGGATGAACTGTTCGTGGGCAGTACGGGCGAGCCAGATCCGGAGCCTGACCCATGTCCATGCACACCTCCTGCCCAAGCTGGCAAGGCAAACATCGAGGCTACCAGCACGCCTATAAGAAGATTGCTTTTCATGGCTGCTCCATCACTCTGATGAATTCTGTTAACAGGAAGAGAGTGGTCTCTCTTCCTGTTCGGCTACTGTATGAATAGCCGATCCTCTCCTGGCTTAGTGAGCGCTGGCGGAAGAATTGCCGCCATTGCCACCGTTGCCGCCGAATGCTGCTCCGCTCTTCGTGTCGCCGCCTATGGTGACCGATTTGCCGTTGCCGCCGTAGTTGCCGTTTCCGCTGCCGGAAGCGGCGTTGCCGGTGGAAGAATTGGTTTGTCCGCCAACAGCGAGAGAATTGCCATTAAATTTCTGCGTTGCTGTTGTGTCGCCTGCCTTGGCAGTGCCGCCGCCGCTTTGGCTGCCATGGTGACCTGAATGACCGCTGGGTGCGCTGGCAGCACCGACTGCAGCTGCACTGGTGGTGGTTGCGTTGGTGTCACCCCCGCTGGATTTAACACCCCCGGTAGCTGTCAGGTTGCCACCTGTATTTGCTGTGCCGCCGAAGTTGAGTTGAGTGGCATTGCCACCGCTTGCGTTGCCGCCTGTGGTTGAGCCGCCGCTTGCGTTGCCCGAGATTGCTCCGCCACCGGCACCACCTGCGCCACCGATTGAAGCGGCAGATACATTACCGCTTGCTGCTGGCATAGGTGAGTGACCGCCGCCAGGACCACCGTAGCCACCGCCTGCATATGCTGATACGGCGAACAGTGAAGTGATAGCGACTGCAATGATGTGCTGTTTCATTTTTGATTCTCCTGAGTGTGGATAGAGTGTTGTTTACCTTGATGTCCCGTTCAAAGTCACCGGAGGGCAGACGAAAAAGTTTTGTGTTAACACCTGTCTTCGGATCAATCCACTCGCGCCAGCCGCAGACTGGTTTCGTTTGGATTGGCTTGATATTAGGTCGTGGAATCTTTTTCTTTACGACAAAACCTTGGCTACTTCAGACAGCGTGGCGTGGCGGGTTTTGGCAGATGGCGGACAGGTTTTCGTGATGTATCAGTCTGTATTTTTCATGTGTATGGACTGCCATATGAAATGAAAAAATACGCTGATAAAAATAAATCTTCATAGGGGAAATGAAGAAATTTAAATAAAGTTTACGGATGATTACACTTCATTTTTTTTGCGAACTTATTTGATGAATTGCGCAAAAAAAAGCATCCGTTAAAAACGGATGCTTGTCGTTTTGACTGCAAGATAAAACGGCACAATACAGATCGTTCTTTATACGTCGACGCTTGCTAACTAAAAATCGTTGGCAGGCGTCGCAACAACTAATTTCAAAATCCCTCGAGTACGATTTTTCCTTTCGATGAATTGCTCTCGAGCAATGCATGCGCGCGGCGCAAATTGGCGGAATTGATCGTGCCGAAATGTTCTGCGACAGTGGTTTTGATAATTCCCGCGTCGATCAGGCGTGCCACTTCATTCAGCAGCTCATGTTGCTTGTGCATGTCCGGAGTGCCGAACAGTGCGCGCGTGAACATGAATTCCCAGTGCAGGGAAATGCTTTTCCGCTTGAGCAAGCGGATGTCGAGTGCGGCCGGATCATCAATCAGCGCCAGCTTTCCCTGTGGCGCGAGGGCTTCAACAATTTCGCCAAAGTGCTGGTCGGTCTGGTTCAGGCTGGCGACGTATTTAACATTGTCTATGCCGATTTTTTTCAATTCCTGGCTCAAGGGTTTTGTATGATCGATCACATGATGTGCGCCGAGTTCGCGTACCCATTGCTGTGTTTGCGGACGCGATGCCGTCGCAATCACGGTCAGGCCTGTCAGCTGACGCGCCAGTTGTACCAGTATGGAACCGACACCGCCAGCGGCACCGATGATGAGTATCGCTTCCTTGCTGTCAGGCCCGACTTCAAGGCGTTCAAACAACAATTCCCAGGCCGTGATCGCCGTCAGGGGCAGGGCCGCGGCTTGCGCAAAATCGAGTGACGCCGGCATGTGTCCGGTAATGAATTCATCTACCAGGTGCAATTCGCTATTGGTACCAGGGCGGGCAATTGAACCGGCATAGAACACGCGGTCACCTGGTTTGAACAGGGTCACCGCATCACCGACCGCCTGCACGATACCGGCGGCATCCCAACCGATGACTTTGTATTCGCCATCCGCTGGATTGGCGCTGCTGCGTACCTTGACGTCAACCGGGTTGACTGAAATGGCTTTGACTTCGACCAGCAGGTCATGGCCTTTGGCGATCGGATCGGGCAGGGTGACGTCGAGCAAGGCTTGTGCGTCGCTGATAGGTAATGCTTGCTTGTAAGCGATGGCTTTCATCTTGAACTTCCTTTGTGAGATACACGGTGTGCAAATTTGTAAATGGCAAGAACGATGGGCCTAGTTTCCGCTATATTCTCTTTATTGAAAATACGTTGAATTAAATATCACTTTCAAAAATAAAATGAAAATACCGCGTATTGAAGATTTGATGTTGTTCGTGCGTGCAGCCGACTGTGGCGGCTTGTCCGCCGCTGCACGCGAACTGGATATCGCTCCTGCTGCCGCCAGTGCCGCCTTGAAGCGACTGGAAGCGGCACTGGGCGCGCGCCTGTTCGTACGTTCCACGCGCAGCCTGCGGCTGACCGCGGATGGCGAACGCTACCTGGTGCATGCACGCGCAGTGCTGCTGGCTGTGGATGAAGGTGCTGCCAGCGTGGCGCGGGATGCGCAAACGATAGGTGGCGATTTGAGCTTATCGATTCCATCCGATCTCGGACGCAATGTCATGTTGCCCTGGCTGGATGAGTTCCAGGCGCAATATCCGGCGCTACGCTTGCGCATACGTATCAGTGATCGCCTCGCCGATTTGTACCGCCAGACGATAGATGTGGCTATACGCTATGGCGAACCTGAAGATTCCGGCATGGTGGCCTTGTCACTGGCGGCAGACAATCGCCGCGTGCTATGTGCGTCGCCGGCATACTTCAAGCGTCATCCGGCACCAAAGAAACTGGCCGACCTGCAATCACATAACTGCCTGCGCTTTGTGCTGGGTGATGCAATACATGAGCGCTGGGATTTCTGGCGCAACAAGAAGATTGAAACCGTGGCGGTCGATGGCGATCGTATCAGCGACGATGGCGACCTGGTACGGCGCTGGGCGCTGGCGGGGAACGGGCTTGCATATAAATCGCGGCTGGATGTCAGCCATGATTTGAAAAAAGGCCGCTTGCTGGCGGCCTTGCCCAATTATCAGGGAGAGCTTGCGCCGCTGAACCTGGTGTGCGCGCATCGTTTGATGCTATCGCCTGCCGTGGTCAGCTTGCGTGACTTCCTGCGTCAACGCCTGGAGCAATTGAAAGATTGAGTAGTTGGACTCAGATTTTCATGTCGTTCGTGATCCAGGCCAAGACGGATGTATGCGTTGGCTTCCAGCCCAGTTCCTTGCGTGCCAGTGCTGCCGTGACACGGCTATTCGAACCGAAGGAATACACCGCATGACCGAAGCCCCATTCCTTGATCGCTTCTTCGACCGGCCATGATTGTGGTTCACCCAGCTTCAGGCGTTTGGCAATCGCGCTGACGATATCTGCATACGATGCTTCACCATTTTCGACAAAGTAGAAAGAACCGGCCGGCGCATTTTTCAGGGCGAGCAGGTACAGTTCAACCACATCCTTGATATGTACGTTCGACCAGACGTTGACACCTTTGCCGACGTAACGGGCGATGCCGCTTTTTTGCGCCTGTGCGACCAGTGGTGGAATTTGCACACTGTTAGCGCTGGCACCGAGGCCGGTGCCGTAAATCATGGTATTGCACAGGATGACCGAACGGACGTCGCGTTTGGCGGCATCGCGTATCAACTGGTCGAGCGAAGCACGGGCGGCTTTTTCAGGTACCACGGCGACCGGGGTATCTTCGGCGTAGACCTTGTCTGATTTCCATACACCACGCGCATCGTCGCCGACTACGCTGGAACCGCTGGTGTGGATGAAGGCTTTGCCGGAGCCGGCCAGTGCATCCAGCATCGCTTCCACCGAGGCACGGTGGTCGGAACTGGCGGCATTGATAACGGCATCCGCCTGTTGTGCTTCACGAGCCAGGATGGCTGCATCATCGAGGGTGCCGATCACCGGCTCTATACCCAGCTGCTTTACCTTGTCGGCTTGTTCCGGGGTGCGCACCAAACCGCGTACGGTATAGCCTTCCTGCAGCAGGCGTGCTGCGACCGAACCACCGATATAACCTGCTGCGCCTGTAATAAATACTTTCATGTTCTTGTCCTTTGTTGAGCGGATTTGATGCTGACGGAGCTACTATGCGCTTATTTATTGTTGAGAGAAATAGCGGTACTATCAAATAATATTTGCGTTTGGATCAATAATGGATATCAATTCGGACGATTTGAAGACCTTTGTCGCTGTCATCGATAGTGGCACTTTGGGTGCCGCCGCACAGCACCTGGGGCTCACCACCTCGGCGGTCAGTCGTGCGCTGGCGCGCCTCGAAGAAAAACTGGCGACGACGTTGCTGACGCGTACGACACGGCGCATGGAACTGACCGATGAAGGGCGGCTCTTGCTGAACCAGGCCCGTGCCATCCTGGCGGCGCTGGATGAGGCAGAGGAATCGATCCGGGTCCGGCGGCAACGTCCGAGCGGACGCCTGCGCATCGATGCGGCATCGCCATTCATCCTGCATGTGATCGTGCCGCATGTGGCGGAATTCCGCGAACTGTATCCGGATATCACACTGGAGTTGACCAGCAATGACCAGATTGCCGATTTGCTCGAACACAGGACCGATATCGCGATACGCGTCGGCGAATTAACGGATTCCACCTTGCATGCGCGTCCCTTGCGGTCCGGTGCGATGGCGATCCTGGCCAGTCCGGATTACCTGCAACGGCACGGTACACCGAAGAAACCGGCGGATCTGGCACAACACCAGACCCTGGGCTTCCTGCAATATGAAAACGGCAATAGCTGGCCGCTGCGTCTTGACGGTGGCGAATGGCTGGCGACCACGCCGGCGATCTATGCGTCGAGCGGTGAAACCCTGCGTGCACTGGCGCTGGCCGGGCAAGGCATCGCCTGCCTGTCGGAATTCATGACCAAGAAAGATATAGCGGCGGGCACGCTGGTGCCTATCCTGGCGAAGTATTACACCGGTTACCAGCGACCGATACATGCGGTGTATTACCGCAATACGCAATTGTCGCGGCGTATCAGTTGCTTCCTGGAGTTTTTACAAAAGAAGATGTGATGGCTGCTTGCCCTAAGCCTGATCGCGATCCGGCTGGAAGCACCAGTGCCAGGGTTCGTAGATGAAACCCAGGGTGTTATCGCGTGGATAGGACAAGGTAAAGCCGAAGCGGCCGGCATGCACGCTTAGCCAGCGGAAGGCTTCCGTGTCCTGAAATTCTTCTTCGGTTGCCATGCAACCCGGTGTATTGATATCAATCGCCCGTCCGGTGTGATGTTCGCTATAGCCGGGCGGTGCGCTCAGGGTCAGGATCTTTTCCATCGCCATATAGCGGTCCAGTTTGTACTGGATGATTTCTATCTGCCTCTCTATCGAGCGGAATGCGGATACCACTTCCAGCACCACACCGTCGCTGGCGGCGGCTGCCTTCATTGCATGCCAGGCCTTTGCGGTAGCGGGCGTCATTTGATATTCACGACCTTGCGCATCTGTTTCGGCAACCGTCAGTTCTTGCGCTTCGGCGTAGAAGGGCAGGCGCTTCGCGGCAATTACTTCGAGCGAGATGCCGAGCTTGTCCAGTTCCTGGTGGATGCGATCCTGATAACTGAGGGATGAGAGATCGTGTTTCATGCGTATGCGTATCGACGAAAGCTAAAGCTTACTCCGGAAGTCCCAGCTCTGCAGTTTGCCGACTGCGATCACGGCTGTGTTTTTCCAGATACATGGCCTGGTCGGCGTGCTTCAGCAATTGCGCCTCATCATTGCCATGCTCGGGATAGTGCGCGATGCCGATACTCGGCACGATATTGAGTACGTGTTTATCGATATGGAAGGGCGGACACAAGGCGTGGCGGATTTTTTCGGCGACCAGTGCCGCCTGTTCCGGCAATGGGATGAGCTGCAGCAGGATGACAAACTCATCGCCGCCAACGCGCGCCACCGTATCTGATTCGCGCAGGCATTGCTTCAGGCGTCGCGCGACTTCCTGCAGCAAGAGGTCGCCGACATGATGGCCGAGGGTATCGTTGACCAGTTTGAATTTATCCAGGTCGAGGAACAGCAAGGACAGGCAGCCTCGTTCGCGGCGCGCCTTCAGCAAGGCGACTTGCAAGCGGTCATACAGTAACGCGCGATTCGGCAAGCTTGTGAGCTGGTCGTATTGCGCCATGTATTGCAGGCGGGCTTGCATTTGCTGGCGTTCGATTGCGGTGGCGATCTGGGTCGAAACGAATTGCAGTAATTCCCTGTCTTGTTCGCTGTAGCGGATACCGCCCGGGTAGCTTTTGCATACCAACACACCGATCGTGCCTTTGTGCGACTTGAGCGGGACGCCGAGCCAGCACAGCGGCATGGCGGCCAGCATGACTTGCTGCTCACTGACATGCTCCTGCAAGGTTTCAGGTGTCAGCAGCAGCGGTTGCCCCTCCAGGATCACAGCCGCGCAGAGCGTGCCGGCCGGTTTGCATGGCGTGGGTGTCGGCTCGTGCTCGTCCATATGGTAAGGAAAACTCAGCTCATCGCTTTCCTGGTCGTATAGCGCAACGGCAAAATTATCGGTAGGCAGCAAGGTGCCTATGATTTGATGGATATTTTGAAATAGCGTGTTCAGGTCTTCGGCGGTGGCAGCGGCTTCAGAAATCGAGTAGAGCACGGCCCGCATGGATTCGGCCCGCTTGCGTTCGGTGATGTCACGTGCGACGCCGATGCGGACCTGGTCCGTCGGTGACCAGCGTGCCGACCACATAATGTAGGCGATTTGGCCGTCTTTGCGGATGTAGCGATTTTCGAAATGCAGTTGTGGTTCACCTGCCATCACATATTTGACAGATTGCCGGGTGCGTTCGCGATCTTGCGGCACGACCATGTCGAACATGATGCGTCCCAGCATTTCCTGCGGTGTGTAGCCAAAAATGCGTTCACATGCAGCACTGGCAAAGAGCACACGACCATCCACATCGACGGCAAAAACTGCATCGATCAAGAGATCAATGAAGCTGGCGCTGGGGGTGTAAGGCTTCGTTTCCATCGGGGAAAGCTAATTCAACAGGGTAGTTAGCATGAGTATGCCCGGATATCTGCCGGAATGGCAGCAGGCATTGCTTATAGACCGAATAAAGTTAACAGATGCACGCATGTTGAGGCCTGCGCGACTTCCCTGGGCGCGCCATCCTTGCGCACGGAAAGAATGTTTACAGGCGGCTGCGTGCTTCTGCGTGTGGCTGGTCGTTGGCAACCAGGTAGTCGACCAACTGGCGCGCATGTGTAGACAGTGTGTCCCATGCGCGTATGCAAATGCGCAGCTCGCGTGTGGCCCAGGCATCTTCCAGCGCGACCATATGCACCGGTAACTCCCGTATGTGGCGCAAGGCAGCCGCTTCCGGCAGCATCGCGATGCCGGCCTGTTCCGCTACCAGTTGGGCAATTGCATAAAAGCTGGGGGCGCGCACCCGTACCCGTAGCGGCCGCGAATTCTGCACCGCCATTTCTTCGATGAAGCGTTGCATCGCGCGTTCCGGCGGCAGGCAGACGAAGGCAAAGCCGAGCGCATCTTTTAACTGCACTGAAGGTCGCTCGGCCAGCGCATGTCCGCTCGGGACCAGCAACACCAGTTTGTCGTGCCGGAACGGCAAGGGGATCACGTCGCTGGTAGCCAGGTTGCCATCGAGCACGCCGACTTCGACTTCACCCGATTGCACCGCCAGCAGTACATCCGCACTTTTGTGTTCGACCAGTTGCAGGTCGATTTCCGGATAGTCGGCGAGGAAAGGGCCGAGTGCTGCCGGCAGGAAGGTGCTATTGGCAACCGTAGTACCGGCCAGGCGCAAGGTAATCCGGCGCTGCCCGGTGAGGTCGCGCAGCGTGTCTTTGAGATTTTCGGTTTCGAGCAAGACATGGCGTGCCCGGTCCAGCACCAGGCGACCGGCCGGCGTCAGGTGCATGCCTTCGGCGGAACGCTGGAACAGGGTGAGGCCGCTACGTTGCTCGAAATGCCGCAGGCGATTGCTGGCCGCCGATAAGGCGATGGGAAAGGAGGCCGCCGCCTTGCTCAGGCTACCGGCGTCGGCGATCGCTACCAGCAGGCGTAAATCTATGAGGTCGAAGTGCATGCTTTCTCCTGGCGAGAAGCCTAACTTGCTGAAATAAGCATTTTAGCCTGCTTCTCTTCGCGCCAGAATAAGGAATCTATGGAATATCTAAACGATGAAATCCTTTAACTTGTCATTCAAGCAATGGGCGGCAGACGGCCGCCTGTATGCAATCCTGGCCGCCGCCGGTTTCAGTCTCAAGGCAATTTTTGTCAAATTGGGCTATGCCGCGGGCCCGGTCGATGCCTTGACCTTGCTGACCTTACGCATGGGACTGGCGTTGCCTTTGTTCGCCTGGCTGGTGTGGCTGAGTCGCGATCCGCAGGCGGAGCGACTGACGGCGATGGATGGCTTGCGCATTTGTTTATTGGGTATGGTTGGCTATTACCTGTCGAGCCTGTTCGATTTCTATGGGCTGGAATACATCAGCGCCGGACTGGAGCGCCTGATCCTCTATCTTTACCCGACCATGGTGCTGGTGTTCCAGGCGATTGCTACACGTCGCCGTCCATCGTCACGCGTGGTGCAGGCGATGGCGATTTGCTACCTCGGCCTCGCCATTGCTTTCATCCACGATGTGGGGATGACCGAACACAGTGCGCAGGTCATAAAAGGAGCGGCATGGGTCTTTGCCAGTGCCGTTACCTATGCCTTTTATTACCTTGGCACCGGTGCGATGGTGCATAGGCTCGGCTCGATGCGCCTGGCCGGTTTGGCCGGTAGTGCATCTTCGATATTCGTCATCATGCATTTTGCGTTCAGCGGCAATGTATCTGACTTGCCGGCTTTACCGTCTGCAGTCTGGCTCAATGCTGGCTTGATGGCGGTAGTGTCGACAGTGCTGCCGGTCTATTGGCTGGCTTTGGCGGTGCAGCGCATGGGTGCAACGCAGGCGGCGGCAGTGGGCAGCCTCGGTCCGGTGCTGACGGTATTGGCATCCTGGGTATTACTGAGTGAGCCGATCTCCGCATTCCAGTTGGGTGGCCTGGCGCTTGTCATGTTTGGCGTATCGCGGCTCAAGCCGAAAGCTGCAAAGACGGAAATGACAGCTGATGCTGCGGTGGCCAAGTAGTCAGGCGTTGGCGTCAGCGGAACGGATGAAGGAATAGCGCTCAATATCTGTGCGCTTGTGCCAGCCTTGATGCTGCCAAAAGGCTGCACCGGCTTCATTCGTCTTGAGCACATCGATATGGGATTTGTGTATGCCGATCTGCTCCAGTGCGGCGAGGCAGCTTTCGAGCAAGGCATGCGCTACACCTTTTTTCCGCTGCTGCGGATGTACCAGCAAATGCTGCAGATAGCCGCGACGGCCATCGTGGCCGGACATAATGCAGCCGATGATGTTCTGCTCGATGCAGGCGACGAAACTCAGGCCGGGATTGCGTTCCAGATAGCGTGCGGTACTTTCCCGTGAGTCGGCATCGCGCAGGCTGATGCCGGGAGTTTCTTGCATCAGGGCGGCGACTGAGTCGTAGTCGCCTATCTGCATGGTACGAATGGAAAACATACTAGCCTGTAGTGTAGTAAGGATAGGGCGTGACGCAAGCGTGAATGCAGGGCTTAATGTAAAGCAGCGTATTGTTCCAGCTCCGCACCCAGTCGCTTTTTCTCACTGACGCTGATGAAACTGGCGGCGATGCCATTGCGTGCCAGCTGTACGATTTCGTCACGGCTCAGCGCCAGTGCCGAGGCCACCGCCAGGTAATTGGCATTCATATAGCCGCCAAAATAGGCCGGGTCGTCCGAATTCACAGTGACGGTAAGGCCGGCGCGCAACAGGCGCGCCAGATTGTGCTGCGCCATGTCCTCCACCACGCATAGTTTCAGATTGGACAGCGGGCACACCGTCAAGGGCATGCGCAGTGCGATCAGGCGTTCTATCAGCGCCGGATCTTCTTCGCTGCGTACGCCGTGATCGATACGCTCCACCTGTAACAGGTCGAGTGCATCGCTGACATAGGCCGGCGGTCCTTCTTCCCCTGCATGGGCGACGACGCGGAAACCAAGTTCGCGGCAACGGGCAAAGACGCGCTGGAATTTCTCCGGCGGATTGCCACGCTCCGACGAGTCGAGGCCGATACCTGTCCATAAGTCGGCGTACTGCTGGCGCAACGGCAATGCCTGTTCCAGTGTGATGAAGGCTTCCGCTTCCGACAGGTGACGCAGGAAAGACATGATCATCACGCTGGTGAAGCCATATTCGTCACGTGCGTGGCGCAGCGCGCGGGCGATCCCGGCAAATACAATCTCAATCGGGATACCACGTTCGGTATGTGTTTGCGGGTCAAAGAAAATTTCTGCATGACGCACCTGGTCGGCACGTGCCTGCGCAATATAGGCGGCGGTCATGTCGTAGAAATCCTGTTCGGTACGCAAGACATTGGCACCGGCATAGTAGAGGTCAAGAAAGGATTGCAGGTCGGTGAAGGCATAAGCCGCGCGCAGGCTCTCGACGCTATCGTAAGGCAATTCAATTTTGTTGCGCTGTGCCAGTGCAAACAGCAATTCAGGTTCCAGCGTACCTTCGATATGCAGATGCAGCTCGGTCTTTGGCATACCTTCGATGAAGGAACGCATGGCATCGGTGAGAGGAACGGTGGCTGGTGTGTGCATGGCGACGTAACTTTCAGGTATGGGTGAGCTGATGCCTGATCTTACCTGATGTCGGATGGAATCCGGCTAATGCCGCGGCTATATCATTGTTACGATATGCGCATGTTTGCTATTACTGACTTTGCATAGTGTATGAATGCGCTTACTTCCTGCATCCGGTCGGGTAGTTGGTCGGGCTCTGTGCCAAGATAACTTGCCTGTGCGGCCTGCAAGATGGCTTGATGCTCATCCGGCGCGCGTTGCATTACCCATGCCACGGCAATATCCTTGGGCGCAATGCCACCGGCAACGATGCTGTACCAGATGCGGCAGAGCGCGAGCACGACCGTTTGTTCATCGCCCAGCCAGTCCGCTTCTTCATTCCATTGTGAAATGGTATCCACCAGGGCTCGCGTGAAATCTTTGGGCGGTACCGGATCAAAAAAAACGGATGCCGGAGTACCGAACAGACAGACACTGTGTTGTCGCGCCTTGGTCAGCAGGATCGCCAGGTCAGGATCTATCATTGCCGGTTCGAAGATGCCGGCCTGCAGGTCTTCCCGCAGCCATTCGCCGAATTGCAATTCACGCCGTGCCGGGTAGCGCCATGGAATGACTTGCTCGTGCGCGAGTACGGTGACTTCCAGCGCACGCAAGGAGTCATCCGTGCCCGGCCATGCCGAGATAGACAGTAGTTCCATCATCAATGCGCGCCTGACAGCTTCATCAGGTGCGCGGCTTACCGTGACCAGCAAATCGATATCGCTCTGTGCCTTGAGTCCGCCATCAACAGAGGAACCGAATAAATGGATGGCTTGCAGGGTATCGCCAAGATGGCGAGCAAGAATGGTATGTGCGCTTGCCAATTGTGCGGCAATTTCGCCGGGGATTGTGTTGGTCATAGCGGCATATCTTAAAGGAAAAAACGCGCAGTTTTTTGCCAGGGAATCGAACTGCGTTATGATGCGTGCCAAAGAAACCAAGAGGTGACACGTGAAATTCAAGATGGCTCAAAATTCGATCTTTGCCTTGTTGCTGCGCTCGCCGTGGTGGGTGAGCGGAGGCATCGCACTAGTAATCGCGTTGATTGCGGTGGCAATTGTTCCCAGGCAGTATGTGATTTACGGCATCTTTACCGGCATGCCTTTCATGATTGTCAGCGTGATTGCCTTGCGCCGCCAATGGGGCAAGCCCAGCCAGGCGCGCGTAGCGGAAATCCTGAAAACGGTACGAGGGATGGCGTGGCGCGATTTTTCAGTGGAAATCGAAAATGCGCTGAAGCGTGATGGCTTTGAACTGACGCGTATCGATTTGCCGGAAGCGGATTTCTCGATCAGCAGCCAGGGACGTACTGCATTGGTCAGTTGCAAGCGCTGGAAAGCAGCGAGTACCGGCGTTGAGCCTTTGCGCGAGCTGGTTAAAGCCAAGGAAGCACGCGGTGCGCATGATTGCTTTTATATTACGTCCGGTGACTTTACGCAAAATGCCATGCAGTTTGCAGTTGAAAACAAGATGCGCCTGGTACATGGCGAAGGATTGGCCAAATTGCTGCGCAAGATGAAGACGGCGCAAGCCGGTCAATAACGCGACGCATCCGGATTTAGTCTTCCAGGCTCGGCATGCAGGCAAATAAAAACGGCAAACAGCGTGAGGCTGTTTGCCGCTTTTTATTGAGCGATGCGATTAGCTATTGTCCGCGTTCTTTTCCTGCACTGCTTTTTCCAGTTCGGCGATGCGCAGGCGCTGGGCCCGGTCATTGGCCTGGCGTTCGGTAATGTCGCGTGCGACAGCCAATGCGCCAAGTATTTTGCCGGCTTCATCCTTTACAAAGCCGAAGCTCATATCGACATAGATACGGGTGCCGTCCTTATGCATGGAGCGTGTGGTCAGTACCTTGTCCGCATATTTCATCTGGCCGGATGACATCGCATGGTTAAAACCGTTGTTATGGCCTTGCAACAGTTGTTCAGGAATGATGATGTCGAGCGGGCCGCCAATCACGTCTTCCGCCTTGTGGCCGAAAATCCTTTGCGCGCCGCTGTTCCAGATACGGATCAAGCCTTCCTGGTCGGCGAAGATGATGGCATCGGGTGCCTGGTCCACGATGGCTTTGGATAAAGCCAGGTTGACTGCGTCATTGGTACTTTGCATTGTTTCTCCTCGTTGGCAGCTGCGGCTACAGAAAATCAGGGTTTTACATATTCGCTGGTCAGGCTGTGTTCATACAGGGCGGCGATCATATCGGTTTGCGAAATCATGCCGACCAGGCGTCCACGCTCATCAATGACCGGCACCTGGTGCAGTTCCGAATCCGACATCAGCGGCACCAAATCCAGGATGGATTGATTGGCATCGGCAGTCATTACTTCGGTAGTCATGATTTGCCCGACTACTTCATGCTTCTCTGTATGGCTGAGCATCGACGGCGTGATCAAATGCTTCAGGCGCTCGGTCAAACCTTCATGCGGTTCGATTTCCGCATGCTTGAGGAAGTCGGCCTTGGTGACGATGCCGATGACATGGCGGGCGCGATCTATCACGGGCAGGGCGGTCAGGTCATGTTGCTTGAGCAGTGTCCATGCTTCAGCCAAAGTGGTGCCGAATTCGGCGGTGACTACATCCTTGGACATGACCGCCGCACAAACAGTTTCACCGAGGCGGCGGCGGTAAGCCTGCATTTCGGTTTGCAGCATGATGGCTTCGAGGTCGTCGCGGCTGATATCCAGTACCTGGTTGTAGCGCGTCAATACTGCATCCAGGTCGGCGGGAGCAATACCGATGCGTTCGGTCGGCGCGACATCGCTGGTGTTGTGTTTGTTGGCAGTGTCCGGTGGCAGGGGGCGGTGCGGATAGCGGCGGCCGGTGGCATTGTTGTAGAACAGTGCGGTGATCAGTAGCAGGGCGGAATTCAAGGCGACCGGGATGATGACGAAGCTGTAGCCCATCGCATGTACCGCCGGCCCGCCGAGTACGGCAGTCAGCGCGACCGCACCGCTGGGCGGATGGATGCAGCGGGCGGCGAACATCGCGGCGATCGCCAGTGCCGCAGCTACACCGGCGGCGAGGATCGGTTCATCGATCAGCTTGGCGCAGGTCACGCCTATGATGGCGGCCAGGATGTTGCCACCCATGATGGACCATGGTTGCGCCAGCGGGCTGGCCGGGACTGCGAACAGCAAGACCGACGATGCGCCCATGGGGGCGATCAGCCAGGCTGCATGGATATCTTTACCGAGGATGAAATAGCTGCATAAGCCGGTGAGGACGAGACCGAACAAGGCGCCGGCGCAGGCGCGCATTTTTTCATAACGATCAACGGTACCGGGTGTCGGGAAGATGCGGGTGAGCGACTTCCAAGCCGATTGAACCATACTGCTCCTAGCGAAATGACTTGATCCGGCATTACATCACAGCATGCCGGTCCGGAGCTGCTTTATAAAGTTGCGGTGTTGACGCATGCCATCTGAAACCAGCGCATGCCTTGCAAAGGTCAAAGTTTAAATATGTTGCATATGAAATGCAATATATATCGAGCATATTGTTAGTATTGCTACTGTGAATACTGATGCCGGAAGTCGGGCATGAGCCAAAACACAGCTTATAGGTTAAAAACATTCATCTCAATGCCGACAGGGAAGAAATAGAATAGATGCCAGAAAAATCAAGAATCCGGTATCAAACCCGGCTTTGCACACACCAATAACGCATCAATTGCATAGCTCGTTCAAAAGGAGATTTCCATGTCGGTGATTACCAATATCGAAGACTTGCGCGTACTGGCGCAGAAGCGTGTCCCCCGCATGTTCTACGATTACGCCGATGCCGGCTCATGGACAGAGTCGACTTACCGGGCCAATAGCAGCGATTTTGCACCTATGAAATTCCGCCAGCGGGTCGCGGTGAATATGGAAAACCGCACGCTCAAGACCACCATGGTCGGGCAGGAAGTACATATGCCGGTGGCGATTGCACCAACCGGCCTGACCGGTATGCAACATGCGGATGGCGAAATCCTTGCAGCCCGTGCGGCCGAAAAGTTCGGTGTCCCGTTCACGCTGTCGACCATGAGCATCTGCTCGATCGAGGATATCGCGGCCCATACCAGCAAGCCGTTCTGGTTCCAGCTCTATGTGATGAAGGACCGTCCCTTTATCGAACGCCTGATCGAACGCGCCAAGGTTGCGAAATGTTCGGCACTGGTTTTGACGCTGGATTTACAGATCCTCGGACAACGCCACAAGGATTTGAAAAATGGTTTGTCGGCACCGCCTAAATTGACGGTTGCCAACATCATCAACATGATGACCAAGCCACGCTGGTGTATGGGCATGCTGGGTACCAAGCGCCGCAGTTTCGGCAATATCGTCGGCCATGCGAGCGATGTCTCGGATATGTCTTCGTTGTCGTCATGGACTTCGCAGCAATTCGACCTGGCGCTGTCATGGAAAGATGTTGAATGGATCAAGCGCTGCTGGGGCGGCAAGCTGATTATCAAGGGCATCATGGATGCCGAAGACGCACGCCTGGCGGTGGCCAGTGGTGCCGATGCCATTATTGTTTCCAACCACGGTGGTCGCCAGCTGGATGGCGCCTTGTCCAGCATCGCGGCCTTGCCGTCTATCGTCGAAGCGGTTGGTGACCAGATTGAAGTGCAAATGGATGGCGGCATACGCTCCGGGCAGGATGTGATCAAGGCGCTGGCACTTGGTGCGAAGGGCACTTATATCGGTCGTTCCTTCCTGTATGGGCTGGGCGCGATGGGCGAAGAAGGCGTGACCAAATGCCTGAAGATTATTGAAAACGAACTCGACTTGACGATGGCATTTTGTGGCCTGACCGATGTCAAGAAAGTCGATAAAAATATCCTGATCCCCGGTACTTACTAATCGTTGTAAACAGAAAAAAGCGGTGCACCTTTCGAGGTGGCACCGCTTTTTTATTGATGGACTGGGCTAAACCTTGGGATTGATACGACGCGCCAGCAGTACTGCCATCGCCGGTGCCAGCGCAAAACTGAAGAACAGCCAGGCCGCCGCCGCTTGCGCACCCGCCACGCCGCCCGGAGATGTGATGCCGGCCGCGTTGACCACCAGTCCGGCAATCGATGCACCGATTGCCATGCCATACAGCTGCACGGTGGTTACGGCGGTGGATGCGGTGGATTCTTCGCCTTTCGGTGCCGCCGTCATGACGCGTGTCACCAGATGCGGCCAGCCGATGCCGACGCCGGCACCCACGCCGGCGAGTGCCACTGCGCAGAGCGTCGTCTGCAGATGTACATGCATGCCGAGATCGAATGGAATCAGTATGCCCAGCGCCAGCAAGCTGATCGTGCATAAAGCCGGTCCGGTGCGTAACAGGCGGGCCGCGCCGGCCTGTTGATGGCCGGACGACCAGAGCGAACCTATGCTCCAGCCGGCAGCCATCGCCGCCGTCAGGTAACCGGCAGTCAAGGGAGCGTGGCCGTGCAGGGTTTGCAGGAAGTAGGGCACGAAAATTTCAGTCATGATGCCGATCAGCAGCAGGGCGACACTGGCATAGACAGCACCCAGTGGTGTGCCGAGATCAGTGCCGCGGGTTGGCAACATGTGGACGCTGGCCCGGCGCTCACAGAAGATGGCTGCCACGCCGAGCAGCAGGCCGATGGCGACCCCCAGGGCTTGCCATAGCAATAGTGGCGACATGCTGCCGACCGCAATGGCCAATACCGAAGCAGCGAGCAAAGCGATTTGTTGCAGCGGCACTGCGGGCGGGCTTGTGTGTTTCGGGATTTCGACCAGATTATCCGGACGTAACTGGATGAAAACCAGGGTGGCCTGCGCCAATGCAATCGGCAGCAGGGTCCAGAAGGCCCAGCGCCAGTGACCGGCTTGCGCAAACAAGCCACCGACCGCCGGTCCGCACAAGGTCGAAATGCCCCACATGCCGGATACCAGTGCCACCGCACGCGGCCATAGAGGTGGGGCAAATACGATGCGTATCAGCGCGTAACTGAGTGCTGCCAGCAAGCCGCCGCCCAGGCCCTGCACACTGCGTCCGGCCAGCATCATCGGCATTGAACTCGCCATTGCACAGATGACAGAGCCGAGTGCAAATGTCAGCAGCGCCGACAGATAGGCCGAGCGCGGCCCGAGTGCCGCCAGCACACGTACGGAAAATGTCGCGCCGATGATGGACGCCACCATGAACAGGGTGGTGTTCCATGCATACCAGTCGAGGCCGCCGATTTCGCGTACGACGGAAGGCAAAACGGTGGTGACGATATGCACATTGATGGCATGCAGTGCGACGCCTCCGGTCAATGCCAGTGCGCGCAAGCCGTTTTCGCCGCGCAATAAACTGCCCCAGCTGGCGGTAGGTATGTGGGTATTGCTCATTCTTTCCTCGACACGATAGCCGTCATGGCCTATTATCCAAACATTGTCTTGGATAATAGGCTTGAGCAATGAATTATGCAAGTAATTACTTTGAAAATAAGGATGCGACGCATGAACGCATGCTTTTGCTGATCAAAACCAAAGGGCCGATTTCGACTGCAGGATTGGCGCATCAGTTGAATATGACCGCGGAAGCGGCGCGCCAACAAGTACAAAAATTGATGACGGCGGGCTTGATTGCCGGACAGCAAGAGGCGAGCGCCGGCGTCGGCCGGCCACGCCAGAACTGGGTGTTGACCGAAGCCGGTTATGCCCGTTTCCCGGACACCCATGCGCAACTGACGGTGCAACTGCTGGGCAGCGTGCGCCAGCTGTTTGGCGAAGAAGGACTGGAGCGCATGATCAGCCAGCGCGAAGAAGAAACACGGCTTGTTTATATGCAGGCATGCAGCAACAAGAAGTTGCCTGAGCGTTTGCAGAGCCTGGCCGAAGTCCGCAGTGCCGAAGGCTATATGGCGCGGGTCGAGCGCGACGGCAAGGATTGGCTGTTGATAGAAGATCATTGCCCGATTTGTTTCGCCGCACGTAGCTGCCAGGGATTTTGTCGCTCCGAATTGCGCCTGTTCCAGGAAATTGTCGGCGCTGAAGCGACCGTGGTCCGTGAGCAACACTTGTTAGCGGATGCCGGACGTTGCGTTTATCGGATCGTCGCGAAGTAAATCTGCTTTCCGATTGTGACGCGACAGAATAAACTGCTGCTTCCAAATAAAATCCATCAGGCCTCCCGGGCCGACACACCATGCATACCGCTTCCAGCGCGCAGGATGAACCAAATACGCACTTGAGCGAGGAGCTCGAGCTGCGCATAGGGAATGACTTGTTTGATCAGGGCTGGTCGCAACAGGATGGATTTTTATCCGCCGGCTTGAGTGCGGCACTGGCAGAAGAATGTCGCGCCCTGATGGCGGCCGGTGCGCTGAAGAAGGCGGGCATAGGTCGTGGCGAAGAACAAACGATACGTCCTGATATACGCGGTGACCACATTGTGTGGCTGCGAACGGGGCAGTCACCGGCTTGTGACAGTTATCTGCAATTAATGGATCAATTGCGACTGGCCTTGAATCGCAGCTTCTTCCTCGGCCTCGAAGAATACGAAAGTCATTTCGCCTTTTATCCGCCGGGCACTGCGTACCAGACCCATCTCGATCGTTTCCGCGATGACGACAAGCGCACCATTTCAGCAGTGATTTACCTCAATGAAGGATGGTTGCCCGAGCATGGCGGTGCACTGCGCATGCATCCGGAAGACAAACCGGCAATTGAAGTCTTGCCGCTCGCCGGTCGCCTGGCCTTGTTCCTCTCGGCCAGCATGCCGCATGAAGTGTTGCCGGCAACGCGTGATCGTTTGTCGCTGGCGGGCTGGTTCCGGCGTCGCGGCTGAGACCCTGATACGGATCAATACTTCCGGTACGCGAACAACAGAAGTTCAGGTATTTGCGTGCAACTTCTGCTTTTCCCGCATGGACTCCATATCCTTATCCAGAAAGTAAGTAAGGAAGGTACGAATAAGCGCAATCGCCGCCAGCTTGCCAATATCATCCCAGTTGGGTGCGATGGCGGTATGTACGATATCGCCGGCCAATTGGAAGGTCAGGCCGGCAACCAGCCATCCAGCATATCGCAGGTATACGTCGCGTTGTTCAGCGTTGTTTCGTCGTTGCACCAGGATATGTTGCAACACCCTCGCAAGCGTAACTGCGGTGCCGATTGCAATCATTAAAATGCCTATCGATTCAATCGCGAGTCCGATATGCGCGGCTATCGTTTTGATGAATTCTTCCATAGTGCCTCACTTGTTAAAAGCGTATATCACTGCAAAATGAATGCGATGACGCCCCGCAGTTCAAGCCCGGTTTCATTTGCCGGAAGCGCTATCTGCATTGATAGGGCTGTCGTTTTTTGCCGGCGCAGCGAACCACATCGGTTTCGGCACTATTTTTACAGTGTCCGGATCCCCGAGATAATGTGGTGACATGATTTGTACCCCGTATTCGTTAAAGACATCCTGAATATTGGCGTGCAGCTGCGCCAATACTTCTGCGCGTGGCCGGGGTTCGCTAGGGATCGCCTGGCAAACCAGTCTGTATTCGGGATAGAAATCCGACAGTGCAGTCTGGAATACCCTGGGCGGAGGCTCTGCAATGATGCCTGTTGTTTTTGCTGCGGCCTCCATCAACATCGCTTCCACTTGTCGCCATGGCGTATCGTAACCAATCGTCACAACCGTATCGACGATGTATCCCTTTCCTTTGACTGTGCGGGAATAGTTTTTGGTGACTGTGCCTAATACCAGGGCATTGGGCAAAGTCAATTCTTCTCCCAGCCCGGTACGTATCCTTGTCGTGAAGGTGCGTAGTTCCGTAACGGTGCCTTCGTGATCGTTGATGCGCACATATTCACCGATGCGCAAGGTGCGTGAATACATCAACACCAAACCGCTGGCAGCCTGTCCCAGCAGGCTGGCACCGCCGACGCTCACCATCAAGCCTACCAATACCGACATACCGCGGAAAGCATCACTTTGTGAGCCGGGTAAGTATGGGTAAGCCATTACGATCGCAAACAACCATACACCGACACTAAAAATCCAGCGGGTCGGCTTTGCTGTGTCTCTGTCTATGCTGCCCAAATGTGCTGTTCCCGCTTCCAGTCTGTCAAAGAATGGAGCAAGCATGCGTATGGTGGTGCGCGCCAACGCGAAAATGATGAGCGCGATTAATAAATTGGGTAAGGCATGGATGATGCTGCTGCCTATTTGCAAGGCTACGCCAATCAGATACTGGTTTAATTGTTCGCCCCACGGACGCGTATAGGGAAACTGGCGTAAGGAAAAGCTTAACCACTCATAAGACATCAACAAGATGATCAGCCAGGCGATGATGCTGCCTGCGCTGTGCGCCAACATGCTGACGCGTTCCTCGGCCAACAGTCGGGCGCCGCCGAGTTGTATGTTGGCCGCACCCGATTGAAACATACGTGCGAGATGTCGCGATAGCCATTTGCGTATGCGAAACACCAGCCAAACCGCAAAGCAGAATATCAATGTCGCCAATACCCAATGGCCAAAGTTGCGCAATAGTCGCTTGCGATCCTGCGCCTCTTTCGCTTCCGCAATCACTTGCTCCAGGGCGGAGACGGTTTGTATGGTGATGGAATCCAGCGTCTCGCCGCGCACAGCATCAACATCGTTCGGCAACAGGATGAAAGCCAGTTTGCCGTCGACCAGCAACACATTTCCTTGCGGTTCGTGATTGACAGTGACTGTTCCTGTTTCAACGCCATTTAGAATTTCATTCAGTGTTCGCCGACTGCGTTCCGCACGGCTCGCCGGTGACACTCCGCGCAGAGACGAGCGAAAGGTGGCGACTTTGCGATTCAAGACTGTGACAGCTGCTTCTACCGAAGTGGCATCGTCGCTTTGCTGCGTCTTAGTTTGAGACGAAGAGTCGGACTGTACTGCCTTGGGTAAAGAGGTATCGGCTTGCGCGCAAAATGCAGGTGCGGCAAGGACGAACAGTATCGTAAAAAGAGCGGGAATCATTAGTCGATACATGCAGGCTGCCGTTGTGTCGCGAAACTCGATCATAAGGTTTCTGCCTGAAAAGAGTAATCACCAAACCTGCATGACAGGCTGCGGAGTATGCAACTGCGATATTGATCCTAAAGGTGAAAATGCGGACGCGTCAACACGTGTGCACCTAACTCTATGCAGTTTGCCCATCGAGACAATTTCGCATGCACCAAAGGGCAGGGCATGGCTGCCAAAGGACAATTGACGCTCATTTTCTTTCGATTAAACATCAAATTCTTCGGGCGAACACTGTAATCGGTGTCGGTAAGACGAACGGCCGAAGTGTGTTCGTCAGAGGTACATATTTTTGTGAGCAAACACTGATGTCCAATTAAATCTTATGGATGCGATGCGCATTCTTTCAACTGAAAGGAAAGATCATGGCAAGCAAGAAACCGAACATCCTCGTTATGTGGGGTGACGATATTGGTCAGTCGAATCTCAGTTGTTACACCCGGGGTGTGATGGGTTACCGTACCCCGAACATAGACCGCATAGCCAAAGAAGGCATGATCTTCACGGATTTTTATGCGGAACAAAGTTGTACTGCCGGTCGCGCATCATTCTTGACGGGACAATGCGGCTTGCGTACCGGTTTGACAAAAGTCGGTTTGCCGGGCGCGGAACTTGGACTGAAGGCGGAGGATATTACTGTCGCCGAAGCCCTTAAACCACTGGGCTATCGCACAGGGCAGTTCGGCAAGAATCACCTGGGTGATCGTGACGAACATTTACCTACGGTACATGGCTTTGATGAATTCTTTGGGAATTTATATCACCTGAATGCTGAAGAAGAACCAGAGGAAATCGATTATCCGAACGAAAAGGATTTTCCCAACTTCAAGAAAAAATACGGTCCTCGTGGCGTGCTGCATTGCTGGGCTGATGGCAAGGGCGGCCAGAAAATTGAAAATACCGGAGCGCTGACAAAAAAACGGATGGAAACCATCGATGATGAATTTCTCGCCGGTGCGAAGAAATTCATTAAAGCAGCGCATGATGCCGGCGAACCTTTCTTCGTCTGGTTCAATACTTCACACATGCATGCATGGACCCATATCAAACCCGAAAGCCTGGGCCAATCAGGTCGCTGGCAATCGGAGTATCACGATGCCATGATCGACCACGATAAATGCATAGGTGAATTGCTTGATCTGCTGGATGAACTTGGCATTGCAGACGACACCTTCGTGCAGTACAGCACCGATAATGGTCCGCATATGAATACCTGGCCGGATGCCGGTACGACTCCTTACCGCAACGAAAAAAATTCGAGCTGGGAAGGCGCCTATCGCGTGCCATGCATGGTGCGTTATCCAAATAATATTCCTGCCGGATCAGAGTCGAACGAAATCGTGAGCCATCAGGACTGGTTCCCCACCATACTGGCAGTCGCCGGTGAGGCCGACATCACCGACAAGTTAAAAAAGGGCTACAAGATTGGAGAAAAAACCTTCAAGGTCCATCTCGATGGTTTCAATTTGCTGCCCTATCTGACCGGTAAGGAAGCGAAGAGCCCGCGCAAGGGATTTATTTACTTCACTGATGACGGAGATGTCGCCGCTTTGCGCTATGACAACTGGAAAATGCTATTCCTGGAGCAGCGCGTTCCCGGCACACTGAAAATCTGGCAGGAACCATTCGTCGTGCTGCGCACACCGTACATTTTCAATTTGCGTATGGATCCTTACGAGCGCGCACAAATTACGTCGAATACTTTCTACGACTGGATGTTCCGGCATATCTTCCTGCTGGTTCCGGCGCAGGCCATTGTTGCCGAATTCCTTGCCACTTTCAAGGAATTCCCGCCGCGCCAAAAAGCCGCCAGTTTTAGCCTGGATCAGGTGATCGCAAAAATGACCGAAGCATCCAACGGTAGCTAAAACTTTGTATGCAAGGTAGTGCAGAGTGCAGATGATTACACTCTGCAGCTTTCCTGATTCATGGGCTACGCAGGGATTTCCAATGGATGATTTACCGAGCGCATCAATTTTGGAAAATATTCAGGTCGCTATCGTGCATTTGTTTGAACGCCTGGGCGCTGGCTTACCATTGTTATTGTCAGCCATCGTCGTGCTTTTTGCTTTTGGGATAGTGGCGGTAGTCGTGCGTCGGGTAGCGCGATACGGTTCCAGGTTCATCAAGAATCCGATGAAGGCCAGCCTGGTCCGTTTGGTCTCTTACTACACAGTTTGGTTAATAGGCATCTTTGTTGCGCTGGATGTGATGGGCGTTGACGCTGGTTCCCTGGTAACAGGTTTGGGGCTGGGCGGTGTAGCCCTGGGCTTTGCATTAAAGGATGTGCTGTCCAATCTGGTGAGTGGCCTATTCATACTCATCGCCCAGACTTTCGAAATCGGTGATCAGATTGTGGTCGGTGAAACGGAAGGCACGGTGGAGCGCATCCAGATACGCGCAACGCACATCCGCACCTATGACGGGCGATTGGTGCTGGTTCCAAATGGCGAAGTCTTCATGTCACGGGTGACGAATAACACGGCGTCTGATTTACGTCGCACGTCGGTGTTTGTCTATCTGGAGTACAACCAGGACGTCGAACTTGCCATGTCCGTTATCTTGAAAACCGTGATGGATGTGCCCGGTGTGGCCAAGAATCCTGCTGCTTCGATCAGGCTGCGGGATCTGACTGCCGAGCATTTTTATATAGAAACCAGATTCTGGACAGACTCCAGGAGAACCAGGCTGCGATTAGTCGCTTCCGACGTTCGGGTCGCCATCATCAATGCGCTGGAAGGTGCCGGTATAGTGTTGCCGAATCCAAATCAACGTGATGTATCAATTCAAAAGTCATCCGATCAAGTCGCCGAGTAAGGGCTACTGTCATGTCATGGGGTAATCCAATGAAACCTGCCTGGGATCATGTTACAAAAACTGCACTAGGCGGACTGGCCGCAGCCTGGTTGCTTGGTGGATGCGCCGGTCTGGGGCCGACCAGTGTGCAGCGCGATCGGGTCGAATATATTTCGACCATCGCAGATTCCTGGAAAGAACAGACGCTGCTCAATATGGTGCGTTTGCGTTATTCCGACGCCCCCGTGTTTTTAGATGTGTCATCCCTGATCAGCTCTTATTCGATGGAGTCGCAGGCGAGTGCGGCATTCGGCATCTTCCCGCATACCTCCGGGGATAATATGGCGCTAGGCGCAATGGGGAAATATACCGATCGCCCCACGATTACTTACTCTCCGGTCACCGGCGATAAGTTCGCCAAAAACCTGCTACAGCCTATTCAACCGGTTGCTGTCTTTGCCCTGATCCAGGCCGGCTACCCGGCTGAGATCGTCATGAAACTGACGGTGCGTGCGATCAATGGCGTCTATAACCAATCCTCCACCAACGCCCGTGCACGCAATGCAGATCCGGCTTTTTTTCCTTTGATTGCCGCTATGCAAAGGATACAAAGGTCGGAAGCAATGGGAATGCGGGTGGAAAAGCGCGGGCCGGAAGAGGCGGCTATCGTCTTCTTTCGTCAGGAAGTCGGCCCCGAGTTATTGAAGGATATTGAGTTCGTTGCAAAGACCTTGAATCTGGAGTTGAAAAAGAAGGGCGAGATTATCCTGACCTTCGGCGCACATCAGACACGGTCGTCTGAAATCGCTTTGCTTACGCGTTCCATGCTTGAAATTATGATAGAGGCGGGGGCTGGAATCCGTGTGCCGGAACAGCACCTGGCGGAAGGAAGGGCGGCGCGTCTGTCGACGCTGGCGGACGGTTCCGAGCCGCCGTTCTTAACCATTTATGCAGGAGCCGAACGGCCGACGCAGGCTTACTCCACAGTGAAGTATCGCGATACCTGGTATTGGATAGATGACAGGGATCTCAGTAGCAAATCCAAGTTTTCATTTTTCCTGTTGTTCTTTTCCCTCGCGGAGACCGGCACGCCGCCTTTGGCTCCTGTGATTACCGTGCCGGCCAATTGAGAATGGAATACTGATGGCACAGCAGTGCTAAAGGAGAGCCATTAAAAGCTTGCCCAACGTACTGCGGAGTGGCCATTGGGTTGCGACGACCAGCAGCATCGGTATGGCTGTAGGTACGACCACCATTAACAGAGTGACTTTGTTGATGACAACCGGGCGCATTGCATTCGCTGCCTCGTACAAGGTTTGAATATCTGCCGAAGGGCCGAGTTCAGGTGCATCAAGTATCGGCGTGTCTTCTATTTCTTTCCCTTGTATCCAGCGTTCATGCACCAGGCGTCCATGTCCTGCCAGCAAGGCGCCATATTCGCGCGCCGCACGCTTCTTGGTTTTCGCCAGCAAAGGAGAGAACGATAGCAAGGGCATCAGTATCAGGAAAACCAAAATAGCTACCAGCATGCCCATCTGGATATAGAGGGAAGGGACCGGCAGCCCGTGGTAGATCACATTATGCGCCCAGGATGAGGCGATGACAGCAGACACGGCAAATGCCATCGGGCTGAAGATGATAGGTATGCGTTGAATGAAACCCAAGCCACCCACGCCGTCAGGATGGGCTGGCACCAGATTCAACGGCAGCATTGCGATACGAAAGAGGACGATGCTGGTCAGAATCAGGCGCCATATCCAGGCTAACAATAAGACATTGAAAATGGGGCGTATCACCAGAAGAAACCACCAGCTTCCGAAGCCATGACCGTTTACTTCCAAACCGGCCCACGATACTTCTTCCTTGTTTGGAGCCAGTGCAAACGATACGGTCCACGTAAGGATCAAGCCGGCAATCACTACCCAGGGAAAAATGCGATCCCGCAGGCGTATGCCATCGGCGATGATCGCGCGAAATGCAGGTTCCAGTTTTTCGTCGATGAGGCCCGTGCGCAAAAATTGTGCGAGACACACGGGAAGGATGGCTTGTGCACCGGCCTCGGCGATGATCAATAGGGGAATGGCGATCAGGCAGCGGACATGGATCCCGTAGTGTCCGGCGAGGGATTCGGGATCGTCGTCGGGCATCAGACGCCCCGTGAAGAAAGCCCAGATCACAAGCGGTACCCAGCAGAGCAAGCTATAGATAATTGCACGTCGTAGTATGCCATTGCCTTCTTCCGGGATTAAACCGATAGCCCTTTGAAGACGGAACAATGCGTCATTGCGCACGATGGAAAATGATTCGGCCAATGCATGCGGATTGTTCATATAGACCCCATTTGTGAACGCAAATTTGTGGCACCTGCATGTCATGATTGCGGAAAGGGAGCCGCAACGTACCCTGGCTCTAGGACGACTAAAAAATGCTTGCGGAGACGATATGACACAGCTTTTCAAGCAACGCTATTACTGTCAATTGCCCTTTGGTGCATTGCAAGGAATCTGCATGCAATCAAGGTCGAACTTTGGGGATCTGATGCGGATTGGATTTGTCTGATGACAGCTATCTGACTGCGGTGAAATATTGAGGAGCGTATGTAACTTCGTCAATAATGGACGGAAGCAATGCACCGACTTTACCTATTGCACCAACAGCCATACTGATCATCTGTCGCAGGCAGACGAACGGCTGCTTGGGCGCGGCAGGTTCCCAAGCTCTCTCGAAAAAAACACATGCAAACTTTCAGCCTAGGTGTAAGCCGGGCGAGGATGGTGCGCAAGCAAGGACGCACTTTGAAGCAGATGTACGTCATTTTGTGAGTAAATTGACATCTGATGACATACGTATCATCCACAAATTTACTAAATATGACATTTGTTTGCTTGGCATATCGGCATAAATCACTAACATGTCAGGCTGATCGGTAGTGATCTTCATATTAAACATACTCATCATCTTTCTAATTTGGTGATCGGAGTATGTCAGTCAGGCGTAGTTGCACAACTCCGCAACACGCATCTTGGGAAACGTCATGCTATCCGTAAGAAATTTAAATATCGGCAAAAAACTGGGCCTGGGGTTCGGCGCGGTAACCATACTCATGCTTTTGCTGGCGACTTTTGCGATGGTGCGTCTGTCCGGCGTGACAGATGCGTTCAACGATCAGCATCAGGTGCAATTGCAAAAACTGGCGCCGCTTTACGTCGCTCGCGAAGCCTTGGCGCAAACCGGTTTGGCGGCGCGCAATGCTTTGATTTTTAGTGATGAAGCGAGCGCACAGAAGGAATTGGCCATCCTTGATGAACAAAAAGGAATTTATCTTGCCGCGCTGGCAGAGCTTGCGCCTCGTTTCGGCAACGATGCCAATTTCAAGAAGGTGGAAACCGGCTTGCTCGCGATGGCGGAAGAATTACAGCGTCCGCGCCGTTACCGCAACGCTAATGATATGGCTGCTTACGGAAAATTTCTGGTTGAGGAATGCAGTCCGTTGCGCCGTCAGATCGTGACTGATATCGATGTCGTACTGAACCAGGTACTGGCAGAAAACGCTGAGGCAACGCAGAAGACTGAAGGTATTCTCAATGAGTCGATGAAGTTCGTGTTGGGCCTGGCTGCAATCGCACTGATAGTCAGCATCGCGATTGCCGTCATGATCACTCGTGGTTTGCTGCGCCAGCTTGGTGGTGAGCCGTCATATGCAGTCATGATTGCCGGGCAGATAGCGCAAGGTGATCTGACGACTGACATCGTTACTCGTCCTGAAGACAAATCCAGTCTGCTGTATGCACTCAAGGCCATGCGCGACAACCTTGCTTCCATAGTTCGTGAGGTACGTATCGGTACGGATACGATGGCAGCTTCTTCGTCAGATATCGCGCACGGCAATTCTGACCTATCGTCGCGTACCGAGCAGCAGGCATTTGCACTTGAAAAAACAAATGCTGAAATGTTGAAGCTGACCGAGACGGTCCAGCTGAATGCTGACAACGCGCAACAAGCCAATCAGCTCGCAGTAAGTGCGTCACAAATCGCCACCCACGGCGGCACGGTTGTAGAACAGGTGATAGAGACGATGGAATCGATAGACGCGTCGTCACGCAAGATAGTCGAGATCATTTCAGTTATCGATGGCATTGCTTTCCAGACGAATATCCTGGCGTTGAATGCAGCAGTTGAAGCGGCAAGGGCGGGTGAGCAGGGGCGTGGGTTTGCGGTTGTCGCCGCCGAGGTGCGTAGTCTTTCGCAACGCTCAGCCAGCGCGGCAAGAGAAATCAAGACGCTCATCAATGATTCTGTCGGCCGGATTGAAGCAGGTAGCGTGCTCGTCAACGAAGCCGGTGTGGCGATGGAAAAAGTCGTCGCCAGCGTGCGTCGTGTGACTGAAGTGGTGGCGGAGATCAGCGTTGCCGGGCAAGAGCAAAGCACAGGCATAAGCGCAGTCAGCAGAGCCATCACTGAAATGGATCAGGGGACGCAACAAAATGCCGCCTTGGTTGAACAAGCCTCTGCTGCGGCAGACTCACTGCGCGATCAGGCGGATAAGCTTGCGGGTCTGGTTCAGACTTTTGTCCTGAACGACGCTTCTATGTATGAGACTGTGATCGTGCAAAACCCTGCTATACCTGCACTTGGATTGAACGTCAGATCGGTGTCGGAAGCGAAACGCTTGAGCCAGGTCTGATTTGTAATTGCACAGACCGGTGCAGTGAATGGCTCAGTTGAAAAACTGAGCCTTTTTTTATGAAGGGTCGGCGACCACTTCTTCAACTGCGAATATCGGTAAGTGAGCGAGACTATAGCAAAGAATACGTGGTCCGTTCGCGTGACGAACAGTCTCAGGACTTGTTCGGATCCGGCACTTTTACCGTGCGCCAGCGGAAGTTGTCGTTATCCGCCGGAATCCATTGCAGGCACCAGGGATTGATGCATTCCTGCCCCTCGGTTCCTGGCGCGACAGCCAGGAAACTTTCCTCGTCGTAGTGCTGTATCTCGGACCGTTGCCAGGTCATGCAGAATTTACAGCGGATTTCGCCAAAGCCTTTTTTCATCGCATAGCCCAACTGTTACTTGTACGGACAGAACTGTCAGAAGTGAATGGCAAAAAGCCGGGATGGACACAAGTGTCATTTACCTGGCAAGCAGGGGGCTTATTCATTTTTGATCAGTTTTCATCTAAAAAACATAGCACATCAAAAGGACCTCACTGACTTGATCGGGGGCGTGTCCCAGTCTGGGGCGAAGTGAAAAGCAGTTGTAAGCAAAAGCTTAGCAAGCATCCATAGAGAACGATAGGCCTTTCCATTTCGAAGGAAGTGCAAATACAATGGACGCTTCGCCAACCTCATACCGACGCATGCAATCCAAGCTAAAACAGGATAAGAACAAAGCAGCCATCACCGATGTATCCGGTGCCCAGACTGGCCGTAAGCCTGGTAGCAAGCGCAGGGGTGAAGTGGCGATTATTCGTCCCGGTATTTTTATCGGGAATTCGATTTCCATCGGCCCTGGAAAAATAGAGCTGCTCAGGCAAATCGCTGAGTTGAATTCGATATCCGCCGCAGCACGTGCGCTCGGCATGCAGTATAAAAATGCGTGGCTGGTGATCGAGTCGCTGAACCAGGGCTTTGGCAAACCAGTCGTCGCTACCGTCAAAGGCGGTAAGGGCGGGGGCGGGGCGCAGCTGACCGAGCTGGGCAGCGATATTCTTGCGACATACTCATCACTGGAGCAGCGTATCAACACGGCGGCATCGATAGAACTGGCGCGCCTGGTGCAGCTGGCGTCGCTGAAAGAAGCCGACAATAGTTAATCCTCCCGGCTGCACATCTGTTGCAGCCAGCGCCGCAAATTTTCTTTGCGTGCTTCCTTAGTACCGATCCTCACTCTGTAAATGCACCTCCGGCAGGCGCGTAGTATCGCCTGGCAACAACAGTAGCCTTACGTTATTTTCATTTGGGTATTGCGCATTCGATATGTCGTTATGTAACATATCGACTTTTTTAGGGCAAATCCAATATGCAGCCACTTGGCTCCGATCCGATCAATGCAGCACAGTGGCGTGCGCTGGATGCGATAGGCAAGCGCTGGTCGTCGCCGCATGAAGACGACTGGCTGCTGGCCATCGATGACACCGACAACCTGACTTCGCGTGGTACCGGTTTTCTTGCCCGGCAGCTGGCCTTGCGTATGGCGGAGGCTGGCATCGCCGAGGTCAAGGCCATCACGCGTCATCAGTTGCTGGTTGATCCGCGCATTCCTTATACCTCGCATAACAGCTCTGCTTGCCTGGTGCTGCCATCGATAGTCGATCGCAAGACGATCTTTGATTACACCTGTCGCTATCTGCTGGAAGAAAGCGCCGAAGGTTCGGATGCCGGCACTGTGCTGGTGCAACGCAAGGATTTGCCTGAAGCCGTCCGGCAATTCGGGCGTGCGGCCAAGGAACAGGTCTTGACGCAAGCTGATGCGCGCAAGCTGATCGTCGGACACAAGATAGACATGGCCGGACTGACCGGTACGCATGGTGGCGTGATCGGTGCGCTGGCAGCGGTCGGCCTGAATGCGAGTGGATGTGATGGTCGCTTCCTCTGGCTCAAACAATTGCGCGGCCTGTCCTCTGAATGCTGGAAGGCAGGTGCACTTGCGGAAGCAACGGGCGTGACGATACAGAGCAAGCTGGGTGCCGAAGTGGTGATCAACGCAGAAGACAGTATTGAACTGGGTGAATGGCCGCGTGCGGTTTTTTTGCAGGGGCAAGCAACTTTATTAGTGGAGAAAGTAGATGAAGGCGATTTCAACGGATGGCGCGCAGCTTCCAAAAACTACGTCAAGCGCTTTTAGCTGGCCGGGCACACGCGAGCAGGCAGCCAAGTATCCGCTGGCACTTGAGTTGATACTTTTGCTTGGCGTGGGCGCACTGGCGGCGGTGTTGCATCAGTCGTTCCGCATTCCGCTGCGCATGCCTGGCTATCACGGCATGGAATGGTTCGCGCTGTTGATACTGGCACGTTTGCTGTCCAACCGCGGCGCGGCCGGTATGTTCGTCGGCCTCGGTGCCGCAGCCACCGCATGTATCTATGCGGGTGGCATCGGACTGGACGGCAAGTCTGCGCAGATGCTGACTTACTTCCTGCAAGGTTGCATCGTTGATGCGCTGGTATTCCGTCCTGACGCACGCATACGTTCCTTGCTGCCTTATTTCATCTGGCTGCCCGTGGTCGGGGCACTGACACATATGATCGCACCGTTGACGCGTAATATCTTCAGCAGCCTGAGTGCCGGTGCTATCGAATTCGGTTCACTCATCAACGGTATAGGCTATCCGCTTTCCACCCATGCGCTGTTCGGCGCGGTCGGTGCCTTCCTCGGATTGCTGCTTTATCTTGGTAGCAGCCGTAAACGCCGTCACTAATCTGTTTTTCCTGTAGTTCCGGTACCAGCCTGTTCAGGGCTGGTATTTATTTGTCGTTATATTCAAACAGCTATAACCAGAAAGTCATTATGAAGAAACCCGCACGCCACTCCTTGCTGATCGCAGGCTTAGCCAGTTGCGCCCTCGGCACGCAGGCATTTGCCGATAACGAAGCCTACACACTGGGCCAGATCGAAGTTGCCGGCAGCCAGCAGGCCGATGTCGCTGAAAAATCCACTACAGTCTGGCGTATCAGCGCCGAGGATATCGAGCGTCGCGGTGCACGTACGCTGGATGAAGCGCTGGCGCAAATTCCCGGCTTGAATATCCGCACCGGTGGTGAAGGTTCGCCACGTATTGATATGCGTGGACAACGCACACGCCAGATCAAATTGCTGGTGAACGGCATACCGGTCAATTCGAATGCTGACGGCCAGTTCAATCCGGCCTTGATACCTGTGACGCAAATCGATGAAATCGTGGTGCGCAGTGCCACTTCGTCGGTCCTGTATGGCGAGGGTGGTACCGCAGGTGTGATCAACGTCATCACGCGTCGCGGTAATGCAGATCACACGACAGCGAATGTCGATGCCCGCTTTGGCACCAATGCATCGCGCGCAGTCAGTGCCAGCGTTGGTGGCCAGGCTGGTGCACTCGACTGGTTCATCGCAGCCGATCATCAGGAACATGGCGATACCCGCTTGTCCTCCGATTACGCAGGTACGGTCGAGCAACCGCGCGGCAAACGTCGCAACAGCGATCTGGACAGCACGACCATCACCGGTAATTTTGGTTACCAGGTCAATCGTGATTTGAAAATAGGCCTGGGCATCAATGCCGGCGATGGTAACCAGGGCAAACCACCAGGCATCTATCCAGGCACCGATGCCTTTGCCCAAGTACCGCGTTACGAGCGCTATGACAATATTTCACAACTGTCGGCACAGCTTTCCGCTGACTGGGCGATTACTGATCGCACGCGTTTGCGTGGCTGGATTTATGCGAGTCAGTTGCGGCAGGATGAACGTCGTTTTGACGGCTCCAACTATGCACTGTTGCAAAGTAACCGTATCAACGGTGGTTTCGATAAAACATCGGATAGCCGCAGCCTCGGGTATCACCTGCAGGTCGAGCACCTGGCAACTGATCGCCTGACCTTGAGTGCTGCTGTTGACACCCGTCGCGATAGCTACGGTGAAAACGGCCGCATCCGTGACGTCGCCGCAGGTGGCGGCGGTGGCGGCGGTGGCGGAGGAGGTGGTGGGGGCGGCGGCGGAGGTGGCGGTGGTGGTGCCGGTACCTTCAACATCCGCACGCTCAATTTCAGTCAGCAGAGCCATGTTGATACCTTTAGTGCCGAAGCGGCCTATAAGATCAATGACATCAGCGGTATCACCGCCGGCGCAGGCTGGGTCAGCCAGCGTCGTGACGATGGCGGCAGTGACCAGTCGGCTCCGATTGCAGCACTGAGCGGCTACATCGATGTAGCTCCGGCCTGGCGTCTCAAGGGTGGTCTGGCACGCAAGGTACGTGCGCCGAGCCTGACGCAGCTGTATGAGAGTTCGCGCGGCAATCCTAACCTGAAGATGGAAGAATCAACCACCGCCGAAGTCGGTGTGGTCTGGAAAGCGGGTACGCAAACGACAGTCGATGCGACCATATTCAATTCTGCGATCCGTAACTTCATCCAGCCGGACAGCAATAGCACCCAGCAAAATCAGGATCGCTTCCGCAATACCGGCCTGGAATTGCTGGCGCGTACCGCGGTCGGCAAGGGCACTGTCAGCGCAGGCTATACCTACCTGAGTGCGAAGAACCTGGTAAATGCAGAGTCGCGCACATTGCAATACCTGCCGCGCCATCGCCTGACACTGGATGCATGGCAGCCGCTGACGGATAAGTTATCGTTGTTCGGCAGCCTGCTGTATGTGACTGACCAAACCTACTATTCGCGTACCGGTACGCTGCGCTCTGCAGAATTGCCGTCGTATGTACTGGTCAACACACGTGTGAGCTATGACATCGACAAGAAGACGCAATTGTATGTGGGCATAGACAATTTGTTTGATCGTAACTACTCGACTTCCTACGGTTTCCCGCAACCGGGACGTTCGGCTTACGCAGGCTTGCGCGTACGTTACTGACGACATAGTTGTGCATAGTAAAAAGGCGAGCCTGGTGCTCGCCTTTTTTATTTACATCTTTGTTTTGATTCGGGCAGGGCTGATGTCTATTCGTTTTGATATAGCACCAACGGCATGCAACTTACCATTTGATACGCATACCTACGGTTCCGCCATATCCATACGAATTGCCGCCGGCCAGGCTGGTGTTGTAGCTGGCTTCTCCGTAGACCGAGTACTTGTCATTGTTCCAGCTATGCGAGCCACCGAAGCCAAGCCCTGCCCACAACCGGTCGTTGCGACTGGAAAAGGTCCGGTCGGCAACCATGACTGAGGTGCCGTTAAAGAATTCGTTGTACAGGTTGGCGATGCCATAGAAGCGTGTCCGGTTTTCCTGATAATCGAGGCTGACGCCGAGACGCCCCTGCAAACTATCATCACGCCCATGTCTGACCGACGCACCAAAGACGTCGGTGAAATCATTGAAGCTTGCTTTGGAATAGCTGAGTTGCGCTTGCGGTATCACAGACCAGTTGCCATTCATCTTGACGCGTTTGCCGCTTTCGACTGACCAGGCCTGGCCGAACGCATGGTTGCCGCTGGTCAGGCTGTGAACTGAATTGGCGGACAGGTTGCTGCTGTACCAGGTCAGTTGTGCCGCGCCATCGACATAAAAACCGTTGGCACCATACCAGGTCAGCGTCGCGCCTACACCATAACCGTCGGTGGAGATGCGGCCGGAGCCATAGTTGGCGGTAGCGTAACGCCACGATGTTTTGGCGCTGCCATGCACGTAGTGGAGGAGGGCGCTGCCGACGAGTTTGCCGTCGCTGTTTTCGCTGAGCATGGCATCGATGCCGCCCTGCATTTTATAGGTGTCGTACTGATAGTCACTGCCGGATGTTGACTCTTTCGGCGTCATCCGGTTATGTCCACCTTCTACCCGTACCCACATACCATTCGTTTCGGTAAAGGCACCAGTTACGCCACGCCCATTGTCTTTGGCAGACGAACTGCTGCCATCATTCCAAAAACGATTGCCTACCCTTTGCTGCAGTGTCGGCAAACCATTCAACCCCAGCAGGATTTGCGGATAGGCTTCGTAGCTGGGGACGCCGGGTTGGTAGAGCGGTGTGCCCGGTGCGTTTAGTAAAGCGGAACGCAGATACCAGCTGCCATCTGCGGGTGTGGATGCGCCGCCTGCGTAGAGACGATAAGCATAAGCGCCAGCTACGACAGCTTGTTGGCCTTCGAAGGTAGTATTGCCCACGAGTGAGAAGGTGCCATTAGAAGCACCCTGTACTTCAATAATCCTGATACCTTCGGTCGTCTGCGCACCAGTTCCGCCAAAGTTAGTTACTTTGACCGGCGTGGCGCCCGAAGTGCTGCCAGTGATGATCAGGCGGTCTGTTGCTGAGCTGTCGTCTCCCAGTTGCGTCCTGATTTCGATACTGCCGCCCGCCGGTATGTAATTACCGGCGATGGTGAGTGTGCCGAGGCTGCCGCTGTGACCCGGAGCGATTACGCCGCGATTGGTGGTAACCCCGACCTGGCCGATACCCGTCAGGCGTGCGCCGGATTGCACATCGATAGTGCCGCCGAGGATGCCGTCCATCTGCAGGGTTCCTGCGCTCACCGCCGTGTCGCCGGTAAAGGTTGAACTATTGCCAGTCAGTGTCAGTGTGCCGGCACCCAGCTTGTTAAAGGTGGAGGTGCCGGTAAAAGCGGTACTGATACCTATGGTGTGCCCATTGGTGTCGAACCATGCGCCTTCGGTTCCGACGGTGAGTGCCGGTAATCCTTCCAGGAAATTGGCTTCATTGCGGTTGGCGCGGAGTATGCCGCCGTTGAGATCGAGATTGATAGTACCAGCTCCGGCGATGACGGCACCCGTTTCGAGGATGCCGCGTCCGCTGGCATCACCGTTAAGATGCAGGGTGCCAGTACTCGTAGCCGTATTGCCGATGTATACGTCAGTGCCTATCTTTACCAAGCCGCCTTTTTCGATGGTCACCGTGGCGCTACCTTCAGCACCCACTATCAGATTGTCAGTTGCACTTAAGGTCGAGGTATCGCCGGTGCTGCTACCTACCGTGACTGTACCCTGAGCCCCATTCCGATAGCCCACATAGATAGTCGCGGCACCGCCTCCACTTTGCATGGTGCTTGTTGTGGCGCCATCCTGCACCTCCAGCGTACCTGTACCCTCGAAGCCCACAAAAATGTTGTTTAGCGGATTCCAGTTTGTTCCGGCGCCTGAGACGGTGACGTGACCATCGCTACCGGTGTAGTAGCCAATAATGCCCTGGCCGCTGTTTACCGTGCCGCCGTTGTTGATCTGTAGCGTGCCGCTGCCAGTAGATCCGACTTGAATTCCGACCGTGGGAGTAATATTCCAGGTCGATCCCGGGCCGGACACTATGGCCGTTCCTGTACTGCCGCTATCGCGGCCAAGAATAGCCCAGTTGGTGTTGGACACGGTGCCGCCATCTAGGATCCTGAGGGTGCCAATGCTACCGGCTTCAACGCCGATATAAAGCGCGCCGGTCGCCGTCAAGGTCGAAGCACTTCCGGCACCGTCTTTGCCTTGAACCGTGACAGTTCCCTGTGCGAGCCCTTGGTTGCCGATGTAGCTGTCACGATTGTTCACAGTCGCGCCTGCATCTATAAGCAAGGTCCCTGTAGTGCTATCTCCAACGACAAGATCGTCGCCAACGTTCCAATGCGTAGTCCCTCCGGGCGGGAGATAATTCAAGTCACCACTGAAGGTGATCGATTGCGCATGAGCTTGCTGCATGGTCGTGTTTGCATATATCAATGCGGCAAACGCGGTTAACAGGACCAGCGGGCGGCGATAAGGGAGGGGCGTGCTTCGATGTTTCGTCTGGCGGTTTCGGCGATATGCCGCGCACCACGATGGCAGCTCATCTTTGGAAGCGGTTACAGGATTGGAGCGGAGCAAAAAATCAGTATTGGAAATAGGCATGCAGGGTTCCCTATTGATTCAGTATGCAGATGTAGATTTCTGCATAGTCGATTCAAGGCCGATTAAGAAATCGATATTAATTACGCATCCCTGTGTGGAATCTCGACGGATATGTCTGCATACTGAATGAAAAATTTCCTTTGCGCAACAAAACGGTGCGCTGCAACTAGTTCAGGTGGGGCCCCAGCAGTTCAGTCATCCAGTCGCTCAAAACCTGCGCGCGCGGTGACAGGCCGCGCCGGTGGGGATACACGATTTGCACCGGCATGGATGGAGCGCGCCATGGTGTCATGACTTCGACCAACTCTCCGGCCAGCAAGTGTTCACGCACGTCAAAGGCTGGAATCTGGATCAGTCCCATACCGGCCAGGCAGCAGGCTATATAGGTTTCCGCAGTGTTGGCTGAAACCTGTGCGCCCATCGTCACGGTTTGTAGCTGGCCGTCTTCTTCCCACTCCCATTGCACGGCGCGACCGCCATTCGGCAACGCGTAGTGCACCGTCTGATGCTGCGACAGGTCGGCGGGACTTTGCGGCACGCCGTAGCGCCGCAGATAAGCAGGACTGGCGCAATTGATCAATTGGAAGCTGCCGAGGGGACGGGCGACCAGACTGTCGGAAACAATCTGGCCGACACGTAATGCGAAATCGATACCTTCGTGTACCAGGTCTATGGGCAGGTCGCTGGAACCCAGGTCTATCTCTATGTCGGGGAAGCGATCGAAGAACTTTGGTAGCGCAGGTGCAACGTGGCGACGTGCGATGCGGCTGGGTAAATCCACTTTCAAACGACCCGCCATGCCGCGCGTGCGCAACTTGAATTGCTGTTCCAGTGTTTCACTGTCGGCGACCAGGTTGATCGCACGTTCCAGCAGCATTTCACCTTCGCGGGTCAGGCTGACGCGTCGTGTCGTGCGATGGAATAGGCGCGTATCCAGCCGTGTTTCCAATTGCTGGATGGCCAGCGAAACAGTGGGACGTGGCAAACCGAGCTGATCGGCCGCTGCCGTGAAGCCGCCGCTATGTGCGACGCGGATGAAGATATTGAGCTGGTCTAGGCGGTCCATGGCACTTTATTGGTAATGAATTCTGAATAGTTTATACATAAATGAGCTATTTATTAACAAGTGTTACCAACCGTACAGTGGTCAGGCCTACAACCTATACAAGGGAATTCCCATGACCAAGCACACCATCAAAGACAAAGTCGTACTCATTGCCGGCGGTGCGAAGAACCTCGGCGGCCTGATTGCACGCGATCTGGCTGCACAAGGTGCCAAAGCTGTTGCCATCCATTACAACAGTGCTGCCAGTGCGGCTGAGGCAAAAGAGACTGCCGCCGCGATAGAGCGTGCCGGTGCCAGGGCAGTCATCCTGCAGGGCGACCTGACTTCGGCGGCCGCGGTGGAAAAACTGTTTGCAGACGTAATCGCAGCGGTTGGTCGCCCGGACATTGCCATCAACACCGTCGGTAAGGTACTAAAGAAACCGATGACAGAAATCAGCGAAGCCGAGTACGACGAGATGACGGCGGTCAATAGCAAGACAGCTTTCTTCTTCCTGAAAGAAGCGGGCAAGCACCTCAATGACGACGGCAAGGTCTGCACGCTGGTGACTTCCCTGCTTGGTGCATTCACTCCGTTCTATGCGGCGTACGCTGGTACCAAAGCGCCAGTGGAGCATTACACGCGTGCTGCGGCCAAGGAGTTTGGTGCACGCGGCATTTCGGTAACAGCTGTTGGCCCGGGCCCGATGGATACATCATTTTTCTATCCGGCTGAAGGCGCGGACGCCGTCGCTTATCACAAGACAGCGGCTGCACTTTCCGGTTACAGCAAAACCGGCCTGACCGATATCGAAGATGTCGTGCCTTTCATCCGGCATTTGGTCAGCGATGGCTGGTGGATCACCGGGCAGACCATCCTGATCAACGGCGGTTACACCACGAAGTAAATTGCTTGCCAGGCTCAACTGGCGTAGCGCCGTCATTTTCCCTAGTGCTTTTTTTATGATGCGTCTCTTTCGTCCTGAAAACGAAAGGGGCGCGTCCAGCTGCGCTATTTGTTTAATGCAAATGATCACCGATACATACATCAAAAATGAAAATAGCGACGCTGGAGCTTGACCAGCATGAGTCCAACATCTTGCAACGCATGGTGGTTGACGCAGGACATGAATGCACAGCCTTTTTTACCGGACTATCGTTGATAGATGCTCTGCATTACAAAAAATTTGATCTGTTGATACTGGAGTGGCTTTTGCCGGATATGGCTGGAAGTGAGCTCATCAGGTTGATCAGGAGTAGCGCCAGTAAAAATATGATGGTGATGTTTCTTACCCATCGCAGCTCGGACGCAGAGGTAGTGCAGGGAATCAGGGCAGGGGCCAATGACTACGTCACCAAACCTGTCAGCGCCGCAGAGCTGGCAGTTCGCATCCATACGCTATCGAAAATAACTCCCCCGTCTGTCTATGAAAGCAATAAGGCCATTAAACGCATGCCTGATTTATTGGGTGTGGGTTTTTATTGTTTTGATTTGATACAAAGGGTTGCCACTATCCGTGGCTGTGCCGTTGCTTTGCAAACCAAGGAATTCGATATAGCAGTGCTGCTTTTCACCCATGCGGGACAGGTGATTTCGCGGGAACAAATCATGAACGAAGTATGGGGGCGGGCGTCGGTGACGAGTGCTCGCACCCTGGATACCCATATGTCGAGGGTGAGAAGCAAATTGCAGCTCAACCCGGACAACAATATAAGGCTGGTCACTATCTATACCATCGGATATAGATTGGATGTCTTATAGTTCAATAGTAATTTCACTCCGGCCTTACCAAGGCCCGGCTTTTCCCGACAAACAAAATGTGATCAGCCGGGATGGCCTGTCGCGTCAATTCGCTGCGATCTATTACCACCAGTTCATTGCGCGTATTTTTGCTGAGGGCAGCGTCAGGTTCGTAGTGCAATGCATTGCGTGCATAGTAATCGGACGAGTATGCAGGGCGGACACGATACGCCAGCTGGGTTCCCGGTGCCGCCATATGATGGAAGGCTTGTATCAAATCCCGGTCTGAATTGGCGCTGGCTTTGCTGATGACATACGGGCCACACATGAGTGCCAGTACGGCCAGCATCGCGACCGAGATGCCGGTGCGGCTTTGCGTTGTTGCGCTGGTATTTTCCAGCCACCTTGCTACCAGTACGCTGAAAGGCAGGGCCGCAGTCAGGCCGTAAGTCCAGATAATGTTGCGGCTGAAAGTGAAGAACAGCAAGGGTGCCAGCGTCGCACACCAGAGGAAACGCTCTATCGGCAACGACTGTTTGGGACGCTTGCTGAAGAAGCGCAGCAATTCACTGATGAACACGCCCAGCCACGGCAACATGCCTATACTCCAGAAGACCCAGATCGCACCCATAGGTTGCTGTTGTGCGATGCCGTACTGATCACCTTTCCAGCCGGGTACCAGGAAGCGGGAAAAGTGTTCGCCGATGATGAAGTAATTGAGAAAGCCGGGATGAGTGTATTCAGCGGCGATATACCACGGCATGAAGATACCGAGAGCCAGCGCCAGGCCGCCCCAGCTGAATACCTGGCGGAACATTTGCCACGGACGTCGTTCCACCAGTGCATAAGCGATCAGTGGCAAGCCTATCAATGCCCAGGTCGCGAGGCCCTTGCACAAGGCACCCAGGCCGACCATGCTCCAGAATGCGAGGCGCCATTTGAAGGCTGCATCGCCGACAGTATTTAATGTGCGCCATGCGAAGTAGAGTGCCGCGACGATAATCACCATTTGCAGTGCATCGGTCATGACAGCACCGGCGCACAGGAAGAACAGCGGCGAAGCGGCCAGCACCGGGGCGACCAGCCAGCTGCGCCGCAGCTTCATTTCTTGCGCAAAAGCCATCGCGACCACGATTGCCAGCAACGATGCCAGCAATGCCGGCAGGCGCGCGGCGAATTCATTGATACCAAACATTTGCATGGAGACGGCACTGGCCCAGGTCGACAGCGGTGGCTTGGCAAAGAACGGTGTTTGCGGATCGATATGCGGCATCAGCCAGAAGCCGTTGCTGACCGCCTGCCTCGCGATTTCGCCATAACGCGCTTCCGTGGTGTCAGCCAGCGGCAGCAGCGCCATCAAGCCGATGCGATAGGCCAGCAACAATAAGGCTGCTCCCAGCAAGTACCAGGCATAGGACGGGAGCGGGCGGGCTCGGGCCGGCAAGGATGGTGCTGCAAACGGCATGGATTTAGGAAATGCTTGGTGATTCATGTTTTTCCCGCAGGATGAATGTGGCGTCAGCGCGCGGTGCCTGATCGGTGACGAGGAGTTGTTTGAGGCGTACGGTGGCAAGCAAGCCGCTGCCGTCCTTGACGCTGCCCAGTTCTATCGTTGCGTCGTGCTGGGCGGCGATGGTTTTGGCGATGAAGAGGCCGAGTCCGCTGCCGGATTCGCCGCTGCCTTCACGGCGGTAGAAGCGATCGAATACACGTTCCCTGTCTGCGGGCGGGATGCCGCTGCCGTTGTCGGCGACTTGCAGCAAGGCATGGCCGTCAGTTGACGCAACGCTGACATCGACCCGGCCATGTGCCGGGGTGTAGCGGACTGCGTTGTCGACCAGGTTGCCGAGCAGGATGCGCAGGTTTTCGACGTCGCCGGAGACGAAGACCGGCCCGTTGCCGGAGGCTTCCGATGCAACGACGCCGAGGTCGACGTGTTTGTTTTCCGCTTGCGGGGCCAACTCGGACACCACGCTTGCCACCAGTTTGTGCAAGTCCACTTTTTGGTAGCGCCGATCCGGCAGGCGTCCCTCATGGCGTGCCAGCGTCAACAGCTGTTGCACCAGGTGATTGGCGCGGTTCAGGCGTTCATGTAATTTGCCCAGGCCGGTCTGCAATTTAGGGTCCTGGTTGTCGCGTTCGACGAGTTGCAGTTGCAGTTTGAGAGCCGCCAGCGGGGTCCGCAATTCATGTGCGGCATCCGAGACGAAAGCACGTTGCGTGGTGCGCGCCTGTTCCAGTCGCGCCAGCAAGCCATTCAAGGCGAGCAGCATGGGTTGCAATTCCGGTGGATATGAACCGTCGCTGATCGCTTCCAGTGCTTCCGGCGTGCGCTGGTTAATGGAAGAGGCGAGGCGTCCTATCGGCTGCAGCGCGCGCCCGACCACGATCCAGATCAGCAAGCCCAGCAAGGGTATCAATACGACGAACGGAATCAGGGAACGCAAAGCCATGGATGCCGCCATACGGTTACGGATGGCGGTGGGTTGCGAGACCTGGATGAAACGTCCCTGGTCGAGCTGGCTATAGACGCGCCAGTTTTGCTGGTTCAGCTTGGTCTTGCTGAAACCTATGGTGTTAACCCGGCGCAGGTTGATGGTCGGGGCCGAGGTAAACAAGAGTTGATTATCCTTGTCCCAGATCTGCAGCATGACTTCATCTTCCGAATCATCACCTACCGGCAGCGTATGCCCGACCGATAACTCGGTAGGGAAGGCCGTCGCTATCTGCTGCAATTGATAATCGAACATTTCATTCATCTCATGCCGCACCTGCAGATAGGTGGCAAAGCCGGCCAGCAAGGTGGCGGAGATCATGCCGCCAAACAGATACATGAGTAGCTTGCGTCGGATACTGATCATGCTGCCAGCCCCAGTTTGTAGCCTATGCCGCGCACGTTCTTGATGAAATCCGTCCCGAGCTTTTTACGCAAGCCGTGCACATAGACTTCGATCGCATTGCTGCCTATCTCTTCATTCCAGCCGTACAGGCGTTCTTCCAGCTGTGCGCGCGACATCACGCGGCCAGGCTGGTCCACCAGCGCCAGCAGCAGCGCGAATTCGCGTGCCGATAAATGCAGTGGTGCGCCTTTGTAGGTAATCGTGCGGGTCGCCGGATTGATACTTAAATCCGCATAAGTCAGCTCCGGATTGCTGCGCCCGGCACGGCGCCTTATCAGGGCGCGCATGCGGGCAAATAATTCGTCGAGGTCAAAGGGCTTGATCAGGTAGTCGTCGGCACCCGCATCCAGGCCTTCAATGCGGGCACTGGTTGCATCGCGTGCCGAGATGATCAGCACCGCCGCATCGCCATGCTTGCGGCGATAGTCATCGAGTACGCGTATGCCATCCTTGCGCGGCAAGCCGATGTCGAGCAGGATGAGATCGTAAGTGTGATTGCACAGTGCAAGCTCCGCCGCATGGCCGTCCTGCACCCAGTCGACTGCGTAGTTTTCCTTGCGCAGTCCTTCTTCCAGGCTTTCACCTATCATCGAATCGTCTTCTACCAGTAATACACGCATGCTTGCTCCATTCACGGCAACATCGCCCTGCTGCAGGGCGGCCTGTCCGCGCAGGCTAACGCCGGCGACGTTAAGAGTGGGTTAAGCATGGCGATACTTGCCGGATGGAAAGTTGTCGCCGGGTGTAGTGATAAATAGACGTGATTGATCAAATAGCATGATGACGCTTGTCACCCATGCCAGCGACAGCAATGAACTGGCGGCAATATCGGATGGATAGTGCAGGCCGAGGTACATGCGGCATACGCCGACCAGGGCGACAAAGATGGTGGCGACGACCGCGATGTTGCGCAGGTGGTGCGCATTGCGTAGCAGGAACACCAGTCCCAGCGCGAGCGTCATTGCCTGCATCGCGTGGCCGCTGGGGAAGCTAAACGTGCTTTCCGGTGCGACCAGGTTCCACAAGGCCGGCCGGTGTCGTTGCACGATGTGTTTGACGGTGATATTCAGGATGGCGGAACCGCCGACCGTCAACAACCAAAATGTCAGTACATACCATTTACGTTTGATGACGAGGAAGGCCAACACCAACAGGCTGATGGCGGTGACGGCGGCAGAAACCTTGAGTGCAATGTTGTCCAGTAAGGGCGTTGCATATGCATGGAGTGCCAGCAGGATGGAAGCGTCAAGGGCATAGCCGACATCGTTTTTAATATCGATTGCGAGTGCGCAAAATAGCAATACCGGCAGGAAGATGCCGAGCAAAGGCAGCACACTGTTGATGGAGAAGGTGTGCGCAGTGCCATGCGCCGTGACGGACGTATAGGGTGCTGCCTGATTTGTCTGCTTCATGCTGACTTCCCGTTGTTGACTGGTACGGGAGGCAGATTAGGCGGCAATACTTAAGGCTGACTTAAGGTGGATGTCATTCCGGCAAGCTTGCAATGTAGCTATGGTGGAATCGAAGTCGGGGCCTGGGTCAGCTATCGATTTTCCGTACCAGGGTATTGCCACCATTGAGTTTGCGGCCGTTAGCGGAGCGTGGTTCCAGTTTGGGAATCGCTTTGCCGCTCGCGCGTTCTACCAGGACTGAACGCGGTTCATTTTTGTCAAACAGATATTCCTCGCCCCATTGCCGCAGGCTGACGATGATGGTGAACAGCGCTTCGCCTTTGGTGGTCAAGACATAGTCTTGATAAGCGCTGCCGTCCGCCGCCGGAACTGCTTCCAGCACGCCTTGCGCGACCAGTTTGTGCAAACGATCCGACAGGATATTCTTCGCGATCCCCAAATCTTTTTGAAAATCGCCAAAGCGGGTCATGCCGTCGAAAGCATTGCGCACGATCAGCAAGGCCCATCGGTCACCGATTACTTCCAGCGCGCGTGCAACCGGGCAGGGCTCTGTTTGCAAGTTGTCTTTCCTGGCCATATTTGTCCTGTTTCAACGAAGTGTTTTAATCTGGTTGCATTTTAAAACCATTTTGGGCATACTTCAATTGGTTTTAAATTGCAACCAGATTGAGGTGTGTCATGACGTGTCAACAATTAAGCGCAGCGGGGGTGTGTGCGAAAGCCAATGCTGCGATCAGCGTGCCGGGCTGGATGGTGTGGCTGTTTGCCACCGCTTGCGGCTTGAGTGTCGCTAATGTTTATTATGCGCAGCCATTGCTGGAGGCACTGGCGACGGATTTTGGTTTGACTGCAGGCGTGATCGGCATCGTGGTCACCGTGACGCAGGCGGGCAGTGCATTTGCATTGCTGCTGCTGGTGCCGCTGGGCGATATGCTGGATCGGCGTCGCCTGTTGCTCGTGCAATTGGCAGCTTTGGTGTTGGCGCTGGTGTTGGTTGCTGCGGCCGCGGCACCGCTTTACTTGTTGCTGGGGATGTTCTTTGTCGGTTTGCTCGGTACTGCAATGACGCAAGGTTTGATCGCCTATGCCGCGACGATTGCGGCGCCGAACGAGCGCGGGCGCGTGGTCGGCACCACCCAGGCCGGGGTGCTGGTTGGTTTGCTTTCGGCGCGGGTACTGGCCGGTGCGATCGCGGATATTTCAAGCTGGCGCATGGTGTACCTGGTTTCCGCCAGCCTGATGTTATTGCTGGGATTGGTCTTGCTGCGCATCCTGCCGCGACGCCATACGCCGGCTACCGGTTTGTCATATTTGCAGCTACTGGCTTCGATGGGCAGGTTGATGTGGCAGGAGCGCGTACTGCAAGTGCGCGGCGTGATTGCAATGCTGATGTTTGCCGCACTGAGCATATTCTGGAGTGCGGTGGTCTTGTCTTTGAGTACCGCACCTTATCACTACTCAAAGACGGCGATAGGAGCGCTGGGCCTGATAGGTGTGGTCGGCGCACTGGCGGCGGGCCGGGCCGGGCACTGGGCTGATCAAGGCTGGGGACAAAGGACCAGTGCGGCGGCATTGCTCTTGCTGCTGCTGTCATGGTTGCCATTGGCGCTGATGCACTATGGCTGGGTTTTCCTGATCCTCGGTATTGTTTTGCTGGATCTGGCCGGGCAGGCGATACACGTGACGAATCAAAGCATGATCTTCAATGTACAGGAAGGCTCATCGAGTCGACTGGTCGGTTGCTACATGATGTTTTATGCAGTCGGCAGCGGCCTCGGTGCGATTGCCGCCACCAAGGCTTTTGCGCTCGGCGGCTGGTCAGCGGTATGCCTGCTGGGTGCAATGGTGAGTGGGCTGGCTTTGCTATTCTGGTACGTAAGCCGCCCGCTACAAGGCCGCCCTAGCTGAAAACCGTTTCGGCAAAACTCCGGCGTTGCAGCATGCGCGCATGCAACTCAGCCAGCGCCGGATATTGCTGCTGCCACGCGACTTCGGGCAAACGGAAAGCGAGGTAGTCGAGCGCGACGGCAATGACAATGTCTGCCAATGTCAGGGAAGCAGATGAAGTGCAATCCTCATTCAGTACCGGCAGGATGCGCGCTATCGCCTGCAGGCGGCGCTGGCCGAGTACGCTATCGTCGATTTCCTTGCCGTGGTGTTTGCGCGTAATCATGGTGGTGAAGGCCGCATCGATCAAGCCTTGTGCCAAGCCGGTCAGGTGCAGGATGGATGCGCTGTGCTCGGGCGGCAGTAAGTTATCGCCATCGCCGGTTTGATTGAGATACAGGGCGATCAGTAGCGACTCGGCAATGCTGACGCCGTCTTGCGTCACCAGTACCGGCACGCGGCGCACCGGATTATGTCGCAGCAAGTGCGCGTCTTCATTCCAGGGATCGCTCCAGACCAGCACCAGCTTGTCGGCATAGCCTTTTTCAATCGCGACTACGCGTGCGACACGAGCGTAAGGCGAGGTCCGGTTCAACAGTAATTGCATATCAATTTTCCTTTTTGCATAGACCGAGTGTGGCTGGAATAGGGGCGGCGGCATTATTAACGCTGGTCGTTTTTGGTGTGAGCATGAGCAACAGGCAGCCGCTGGCCATGAGCAAGCTGCCAAGTGCGAACAGGGGCAGGTAGCTACCGAGCACACCATACAGTGCTGACATGCCGTAACCGGATAAGGCTTGTGCGCTGGAGAAGGAGACTGCGCCTATGCCCCAGACCCGCTTGTACGCGGTGGGGCCGACCAGTTCCATCACACGGCCGGAAGTCAGGGTCACCAATCCCGTCACCATGACGCCGACGATCAACGATGATGCGGAACGCCAAAACAAGGTGATCGATAACAACGGTATCGCAATCGCGGCGGCTTTGATAAAGAAGCCCAGTGCCAGGCTGCGGCGCCAGCCGAAACGCTGCCCTATGAAACCTGCCAGCAGCGGGCCGATAATCGCACCGATGCCGAATAGCAGCCATTGGAACGAAGCGGCATCAGTACCCAGCGCTTTTTCGCGGTCGAGGAAGTCGACCCAGAATACCGTGTGCGGAATGAAACCGGCGGCATCGAAACCATAGGCAACCACAACCAGCAAAGCAGCCATGCTTAAAGCCGGGAGCGGCTGATCTGCAACCGCAGCTGTATCCGCCCGGGTGCTTGCAGCTTTATTGTCGGGGGCAAGATTGGCGAGCCGCCGTAAGCCCCAGTCCGCCAGCAGGCCTGCGACCAGGGTCAACAGTCCCAGTACCAGCCAGGCTGCGCTCAGGTTCAGGCGCAACAACATCGGGATCAGGCTGGCCGAGAGTATCGCGCCCATCCCGATCCCGGTGAAGACGAAGGACGCTACAGTAGCCCTGCGTTCCGGTGGTATTGCGGTTAATGCCACTGCAGGCCCGATCACCATCAGCAAGCCGCCGGCCAGGCCGGAGATGAAACGCCAGATAAAAAACCAGCTAAACGGTGCCGGTAATGCACACAGGACGAAACTCAGGACGATGGCGGCAAAGGATAGCCCTAATAGTTTGCGTGCATCAAAACGTTCGGACAGGCGAAATGCCAGTAGCGCACCCAGCAGGTAACCCAGCAGGTTGGCGGCACCCAGGTAGACCGCTTGCGAGCTGGGGAACCAGCCCTGATGGATGACAGCCGGCAACAAAGGCGTGTAGGCGAGCCGCGCCAAGCCAACGGCGGCCAAGGTTGCCGTGGTGCCAACTGCGATAGCGGGTAAGTCGCTGCGTGAGGGCATATGTTTTCTATTTTCGATGCAAGAAGGACTCTTGTTGATAGCATCATAGTCGCGCAAAGATAGCACTACAAACGATTAGTAATGATAAGCTGTATCACGTTTAGAGATGCACGGCTGTATGCCGGAGGTGGGAATATGGATCTGAAATCATTACGCTTATTCATTGCGGTGGCCGAAACCGGCAGCTTTGTCGCAGCTGCCGAACGACACCACACGGTGCAGTCGAATGTGACCGCGCATATCAAAAAACTGGAAGATGAAGTCGGCGCGCAATTGATAGAGCGCGGCACACCCGCTCGGCCAAGTTCGGCCGGCTTTACCCTGATGGCTTATGCCGAGCGCTTGATCCAGACACACGATGAAGCGCTGGCCCTGTTCAAGGGGGGCGAGGTTAGCGGCAGTTTGCGGGTGGGGGCGATGGAAACCACGACCGCGCTCCGTTTGCCGCCCTTGCTGACGCAATTCCATGCGAGTCATCCGGACGTGGAGCTGAAGCTGACGACCGGGCCGACGGCAAAGCTGGTGGCCGGTTTGCATGAAGGGCGCTTTGATTGTGTCTTCATTGCCGGCAAACTGGAAAATCCGCGTTTGTACCAATACAAGGCTTATCGCGAAGAGTTGGTGCTGGTATCAGCGTCGCCGCTGAAAGCCATGCCATCGGCCGATGAGTTACGCGCGTCAACTTTCCTGGTGTTTGGCCAGGGCTGCAGTTATCGCCAGCGGGTCGATTTGCTGCTGGCTGACAGCGGCGTCTTTTCCTCGCGCATGGTCGACTTCGGCTCACTCGATGCCATCCTCGGTTGCGTCGGGGCCGGCATGGGCTATGCATTGATGCCCAAGGTCGTGTTCGACGCACACAAACACCGCTTCCCGATTTATTGCCTGAAGCTGCCATCGCGACTCGGCGTGGTGGATACCTATTTCGTTGCTGCGCCGCGCACGGGTTGGGCACCGGCACTCGCTTCGTTTGCCGAGGCACTCGCTCATGTGACGGCATCGAAGCAGCTTGAAGGAAAAATTGCGATGCTGTAATGTGGTGTATCAGATGTTAATTGATGCATGGCGTCTGCCCATATACGTAGAGCGATTTGCCGTCTTTTGATGGTTCCAGCCTGCGGATGTCCGGTTTTCTGATAGTCGTTCAAAGAAACGAAAGGCAGTAAATGATTAGTTTAGATGTCCTGCAAACCCTGGTGGCTGCATCGCTCGTATTGTTATTGGGGCGCAAACTGGTCGCGTCGTCTACTTTCCTCAAAACCTATAGCATTCCCGAACCGGTGGTCGGCGGCTTGCTGGTCGCCTTGTTGCTGTTTGCATTGCGCAGCGTGTCCGATGCGCAGGTGCAGTTCGACGGCAGCCTGCAAGGCCCGCTGATGCTGACTTTCTTTGCCACCATAGGCTTGAATGCGAATCTGGCCAGCCTGAAATCGGGCGGTCGCACGCTGACCCTGTTCCTCGTTGTCGTGCTGGGTTTACTGGTCGCACAAAATATTATAGGCATCAGCATGGCCAAGCTGATGGGGCTGGATCCGCTCATCGGTTTGCTGGGTGCATCGATTTCATTATCCGGTGGCCATGGTACCGGCGCAGCATGGGGCAAGGTATTTGCCGAGCGGCATGGCCTGGCGGCAGCGACTGAAATTGCGATCGCATGTGCCACCTTCGGTCTGATCCTGGGTGGCCTGGTAGGCGGCCCGGTAGCGGGATTTCTTGTAAAACGTTTTCAGTTGCAATCAACTGAAACGGAACAGGATGCCGAAGACAAGATACAGCAAAGCTTCGAAAAGCCGAAAGCGGTACAACTGATTACGCCGCAAGCTTTTATCGAGGCCCTCGCATTGATCGCGATCAGTCTTTCGGTCGGTACCGTATTCGCTAATCAATTGAACGGCACCGCATTTGAATTGCCGACTTTTGTGTGCGTGTTATTTGTCGGTGTCGTGCTGAGTAATGGCTTGTCGGCGCTGGTTGGCTACAAGATATTTGAACGTGCGATCCAGTTGCTGGGCAATGTCAGCCTGTCGCTGTTCCTGGCGATGGCGCTGATGAGTTTGCGCTTATGGGACCTGGCAACGCTGGCCTTGCCGGTCTTGCTCATACTGGCGGTGCAGGCAGTGGCGATGGCAGCGTATGCGGCATTCGTCACTTTCCGCGTGATGGGTTCCAATTACGATGCTGCGGTGCTGGCAGCGGGGCATTGCGGATTTGGCCTCGGTGCCACGCCGACCGCGATTGCCAATATGCAGGCAGTGACGGAACGTTTCGGGCCGTCACATGTGGCTTTCTTGGTGGTGCCTATGGTCAGCGCATTCTTTATCGATATCGCGAATGCGCTGGTGATCAAACTATTCCTGGCGCTGCCTATTTATAACTAGCAGCGCCTGTAAGCCTGTCAGGCTACCAGTTTCTTGAAGGTCGCCAGGACCGCATCACCTTTGAATGGCTTGACGATCCAGCCCTTGATACCGGCAGCCTTGCCGCGTTCTTTCATCATCGGTGAATTTTCAGTGGTCAACATGATGATGTTGACGTTCGTGTTGCCAAGTTCGCTGCGGATTTTTTCAGCCATGGTCAGGCCATCCATATTCGGCATATTCACGTCCGAGATCACGAGCTTGATGCTCGAATCGCCTTTCAGCTTGGCCAGGCCGTCGCGACCGTCAACCGCGAGGATCACATCAAGGTCATTCTTTTTCAGGAAATCGCCCACTTCATTGCGGACGGTGGCGGAGTCATCGACTACGAGTATTTGTGCCATGTTTTTCTTTTCAAGTAATTAAAATAATTCGAGTTCACCGGTACTGGCGCTGGCTTCATCTTCCGCCACTTCAAAATCCAGGTCGTCATATGCACTGACGCACAGGCTGACGTGGAACAGCGGTGCGCCGTCAACGTTGACGGCGAAGTGCTGGATGTGGCTGCAGTTGAGCATTTCTATATAGGACAGGCAATGGCCGTCGAGGAAGTTGGGCGTCGACATACCGATGTGCGGGAAGTAGCTGCCGAGCTCGCGATTCAGGATGCCGCAAAACAAATTGCCGTATTCCGCGATTGCATCATGGAAGGCCGGGCGCTCGCTGCCTTCTTCCGCCAGTTCCTGGCTGCCGACCATGTATGCGGTGGTTTGCCTGTCTTGCTTGAAATGGATCATCACCATCAGGCGGAACAGGTAGGACGAAACCGTGAGTACCACAGCTTCCTGGTCGACCAGCTCGCTGACTTCGGAAGTAATGCAGATATCGCTGTGTTCAATCGCCGCCGGCAGGCTGGCCTTCAGCGAACGGATGAGTAAGGTGTCGAAGCCTTCTTGCGCGTGTGGACTGATCATGATGCTTTAAACGGTAAGTGCTTCTTTGGTTTTGTCGTTGACCAGGTTCAGGCCAATGACGGCACCGACGATCATCTTGCCGCCGGCTTGCAGGTCCTGGAAAGTGGTGGTGGTGATCAGGTCGCTTTCATGCAGGTTGCTGCGATAGCTCTTGGACAGCTTCTCGGCACGCTGTGCCAGTGAGCGGACTTCGGCAGCGACCACGGCAAAGCCACGACCGTGTTCCCCGGCGCGCGCTGCTTCGATAGATGCATTCAAGGCGACGATGATGACCTGGTTGACGATCAGTGCAAATTCATCGTTCTTCACGCGCATTTCACGGTTGTGCTTGATCAGCACGCCCATATCGTCATGCCAGCGTTCGAAGGTTTTGATCAGACCCATCAGGCGGGCAATGGTATCGGCCGCACGTTCGCAGTTCTCCACTGCGATTGCATTGCTGTCTGCATTGCGTTCGGACAAGCTCCGGATCAATTGTTCATGCTCTTCCTGTAACTGCGACAGCTGATCCTGGTTCAGGAGCTTTTCCTGTTCCAGCAATTGTTCATGCTGTTCCATCTTTTGCTGCATATCGCGCATCACGTTTTGCAGGTCATGTTCGAGTGCTTGCGCTTGTGCGATATCGACCATGCCGGCCAGGCGGCGATTCAGTTTGCGGATACGCCATTGCTGGAACAAGCCGGCAAGCAGCAGGCCGATGACAAGGAAAATAATAGAGTTAAGCATGATGGCAATCGATTCTCTGTTCAGTGGTTCTCAGGGCACTTCCGGTTCGGTACTCAGGCCACGCGGCTATCGTCCGGAAGATCCTTGGTATTGCTGTGTTCGGACAATGGTGTTTGCAACAATTCCTGCAGCAATGTGTCGTCCGCCTCATCGGCTTTGACGGCAAAGGCGGCCGGCAATGCAACGATGATGTGGAACTGGCGGAAATCCGCGCCTGTTGCGTCATCGTCGAAGCGGATATCGATGCTGCCGTTTTCACGGCTGACGAAAGCCAGTACCGCATCCATGCCGACACCACGACCGGATACTTCGCTGACCTTGTCGGCAGTCGAGAAGCCGGCTTGCAGGATCAGGCGTGCCGCGGCCAAATCATCCAGCTGTTCCGGCGCTTCGCTCAAACCTTTATCCAAAGCGATCTGGCGTATGCGTTTCAAGGCCAGGCCACGGCCGTCATCGCGCAGTGTGATGTTCAGCATCTGTTCTGCCATGTCCATGCCCAGGCTGATCTTGCCGGCTTCCGGTTTGCCCAGTGCGACGCGTACCTCAGGCGTTTCGATGCCGTGGTCCATCGCGTTGCGGATCAGGTGCATGAAGACATCCTTGAGCAGGGCGCTGATCTGGTTGTGGACGACGTAGCCGCCATCCTTGATCTCTATTTTCGGTGCTTTCTTGCCCAATTCCTGCGCCAGTGCCGGCATCGATTCGATCACGCCGGACAGTGTTTCATCGATACGTTCGGTACCCAGCAGGCGCAGCGTGCGGCGTACGGCATTGCGCACGGCGACCAGCTCGTGCAGGTTGGCGGTATTCACGTTTTCCAGGCGATGCAGGCTTTCCTGGATATGCTTTTTATCGATCATCAGATAGCTGTCAACCTTGCCGCCACGGCCCGGACCCTGGCGGCTCAGGCTGACTTCATTGATGCGGGCATAGCGTTCAACGGCGGCGCGTACACCGGCCAGCTCATCCAGCAGCAAAGCCTGGTCCCAGACCCGACCGCTGTCCGGTTTGCGCAATTCATCGTAGTGCTGCTCGGCTTCGTGCACGATATCGGCCAGGTGCAACAAGCCATAGGTGCGGCCATTGCCCTTGATGGTGTGCATATTGCGGAACAGCTTGGCAACGGTGAAGTCGCTGCTTTCCGTGTTGTGACGGATCACCAGTTCATTTTCATCGATGAATTTCAGCGAGCTGACGATGAAGTCATGGAATTTATCCTGGCTGACGGCGAGGATTTCACCGATGATTTCGAGTTCGCGTTTTTGTTCGTTGGCTTCGGCGGCGAGTTGGCGCAGCTCGGTCACATCGCGTACGCACAGCATCAGGCGTACGATCATGTCGTTATCATCGACGATAGGCGACCAGCTGAGGTCAAGGATCTTGACGCGGCCGTCCGGCATGCGTTTTTCGATTTCACCGACCATCAAGTGCTGGTTGAATTCGAAGTTCATCAAATCTTCACCGATGCAGGCACCGCCGATGGCTTCCATTTGTGCCAATGTATCGGCACCGAGGTTGGTATCGGCAAACACAAAGTCCATGATGTCGCGGCCGACGATATCCTTGCTTTCGAACACGGTTTCCAGATAAGCCGAATACTCCGGATGGATCTTGTTGCCATCGACGATGGTCAGGATGCCTTGCGGGATATTTTGCAACATGGTCTGGATATCAGCAGTTTTCTGGCGTACCAGCGCTGATGCTTCCTCGATTTTTTCCAGCATGCCGTTAAAGGCCTTGATCGAGTGGCCGACTTCATCCATGCGGTCGATAGGCACGCGGCGGGTGAAGTCCTGGCTGGCGGCGATTTCACTCATCATTTTTTGCATGCGGCTGATCGGACCGGTGATCTGGCGATACAGCAGGAAGCCGATGGTCGCGAGGAAGATGACCGCAAAGATAGTGACAACCGTAATCGCGGTGGTGGTGGTCGCCAGGTTTTCATTCAGGGCGGCAATTGCGACGTCCTTGCTGCGGTTCTTTTCAATCCGCAGCGTATCGATGATCTGTTCCAGTTCCTGCTGGAATTGCACCACATTGCCGAACAGCGAAGCCTTGGCGATTTCATCCTTGCCGGCCAATTTCAATTGCATCGTGCTGTCTATCGCATCGAAGTAATTGACCAGGCTTTCCTTCGCCTGCTCGACCAGGCCGCGTTGCGCCTGGCTGTCGACCTGTTTCAGTTGCAGGTCCAGCGCTTTTTCCAGGATGTCTTTCTTGCCGCTCAGCTTTTCATTGTTTTGTACTGCGATTTGCATGTTCGGCTCGGACACGATGGCCATCGCCGACAACTGCACTTCTTTTAATTGCGCAACGAGGTCGGATGAGGCGAGGGTACTCGGCACCACACCTTCGGTGACGGTTTTAACTTCGACCGCGCTGCCACGCGACTGGAATACCGCGTAGCCGCCGATCAGTGAAATAGCGATGAAAGTCAGGATGACGAGGAGGGTGATACGCAGGCGGATAGTCATGGCAGAGGGCCTTCCATTGGATGTTCGGGGGCAGAGGCTCAGCCGGCCTGGAGGTGAAGATCTGATGTGGCCTGCTTAGTCTTGTTGCTTGGCGGCATTGTTGCATTGGAGCATGACAGGCTTATGACACGGGGAAATTGAAAGAAATTGATATAGGAAAAATCGCAAAACTGGAATTTGATGATGATCGGAACTGCGCGGAAAGCCTTTATTTATAAAGGATTGGCCCAAAAACAGAGGTCGCCAGCAAGCTCGATTTATATATCGTATAATGACGATATTAAATTTTGAAGAAGGCGATATTTGTTTCGTCTTTTGGCGAATCGTACAGATACAGGACATCAATATGGACATCGATGCTATCCACAAGGCTTTGGCAAATCCGGTACGCAGGCAAATCCTGCACTGGTTGAAATCGCCGGAAGAATATTTCGCAGAGCAGGAGCACCCGCTGGATTTTGGTGTTTGCTGCGGCATGATCGACAAACGCAGTGGTTTGTCGCAATCGACTATTTCCGCCCACCTGGCGACCTTGCAGGCGGCGGAGCTCATTACCCCGCGCCGCGTCGGTCAGTGGGTTTTCTTTAAACGCAATGAAGTCACGATCCAGGCCTTCCTGGATGCGATGCACGGCGATTTGTAATCCCACTTTCAGAAAGACTGTATGCCCTTAGCTTTAGTCATATTGGCGCTGAGCGCCTTTGCCATCGGTACCACCGAATTCGTCATCATGGGCCTGTTGCCCGATGTGGCGCGCAGTTTGTCGGTATCCATCCCCAGTGCCGGTTGGCTGATCAGCGGTTATGCCCTGGGCGTCGCGATAGGCGCACCCATCATGGCGGTCGCGACGGCTTCCTTGCCGCGCAAACGTGCTTTGCTCTTATTGATGGGTATCTTCATCGTCGGCAATGTGCTGTGTGCGGTGGCGACTGATTACAACTTCCTGATGGTGGCGCGCATTATCACTGCGTTGTGCCACGGAGCATTCTTCGGTATCGGTTCGGTGGTGGCTGCCAGCCTGGTGCCGGAAAACCGCAAGGCATCTGCCGTTGCGCTGATGTTTACCGGTTTGACACTGGCGAATGTACTCGGTGTGCCTTTGGGTACCGCGCTGGGCCAGATCGCCGGCTGGCAAATGCCGTTCTGGGCGGTAGCGGTACTCGGCGTTTTGTCGCTGATCGGTTTGTGGCGCGTGATGCCGGTCAATCGCAATGAAGAAAAAACCGACTTGCGGGCCGAGATCGGGCAGTTGCGCAATGCCGGCCTGTGGGCTGCGCTGTCAACCACCATGCTGTTTTCCGCCGCAACGTTCGCGCTGTTTACCTATGTTGCACCTTTGCTGGAAGACGTCACCAAACTGTCGCCGCATGGCGTGACCTGGACCCTGTTCCTGATCGGTCTCGGCCTGACGGTCGGTAATTACCTCGGCGGTCGCCTCGCAGACTGGCGTCTCGGCACTGCATTGACCGGCATCTTCCTGGTGCTGGCAGTGGTCAGCTCGCTGGTGCGCTGGACCAGCCCGAGCCTGATTCCGGTCGAAATCAATTTATTCCTGTGGGCGATGGTGTCGTTCGCTGCAGTCCCGGGTTTGCAAGTCAACGTGATGATCTTCGGTAAGGCGGCACCGAACCTGGTGGCGACGCTGAATATCGGCGCGTTCAATGTTGGTAATGCGCTGGGGGCGTGGGTCGGCGGCTCCGTCATCAGTGCCGGTTTTGGTTTGCAGGCAGTTCCGTTGGCGGCAGGCGTGCTTGCGCTGACGGCAGTAGTGGCGATGCGCGTATCGATGCGCCTGGCCGGTGATGAAACGACGACACCCGCCGTGGCAGTCGCTCAGTGTTAACTTAAATTAATTCCAGACAATTTTTCAGAAAGAATACGATGACTAACCATTTATTTACCCCTATCAAAGTCGGTGACCTGACTCTTCCTAATCGCGTCATCATGGCGCCACTGACCCGTTCGCGCGCGATCGGCGGCGGTCGTGTGCCGAATGACCTGATGGTCGAATATTATGTGCAGCGTGCATCGGCAGGTTTGATCCTGACCGAAGCCACCGCAGTGACACCGCAAGGCGTCGGCTATGCGGATACGCCCGGCATCTGGTCCGAAGAGCAAGTCGCGGGCTGGAAGAAGGTGACCGACGCAGTGCATAAAGCCGGTGGCCGGATTTCGCTGCAACTGTGGCATGTCGGTCGCATCTCGCATCCTATGTTCCTGAACGGTGATTTGCCGGTGGCGCCAAGTGCCATCAAGCCTGCCGGTCACGTCAGCATTGTGCGTCCGCAAGTTGAGTATCCAACACCGCGTGCACTGGAGCTGGATGAAATCCCGGGCATCGTTGCGGCTTATCGCAAAGGTGCGGAAAACGCCAAACGCGCCGGCTTCGACGGCGTTGAAGTACATGGCGCGAATGGCTATTTGCTGGATCAATTCCTGCAAAGCAGCACCAATCAGCGTACCGATATCTATGGTGGTTCGATTGAAAACCGTGCGCGCCTGATGCTGGAAGTAACCGATGCCTGTATCGAAGTGTGGGGTGCGGGCCGCGTCGGTTTGCACCTGGCACCACGCGGTGATTCGCATGATTTGAGTGATTCGGATCCGGCGGCAACCTTCGGCTATGTCGCTGCCGAAATGGGTAAGCGTGGCATCGCTTTCATTTGCGCGCGTGAATCGCTGGGCGAAAACCGCCTGGGTCCGCAATTGAAGCGAGCCTTCGGCGGTGTATATATCGCGAATGAAAAGATGAGCAAGGAAATCGCTGAAAACGTGATTGCCACCGGCGAAGCCGATGCGGTAGCATTCGGCAAATTGTTTATCTCGAATCCTGACTTGCCACGGCGCTTGAAAGACAATGCGCCTTTGAATGCGCCACATCCGGAAACCTTCTACAGCGGTAATGCGGAAGGCTATACCGATTATCCTGCGCTGGGTTAATCAGCGTTGCCAGCACCTGTCCGTGGACGGACAGGTGTAATCGACATCAACACTTGTCATGGAAAGCCGATGCTGAAAATGCGTCGGCTTTCTGCTGTTACGAGGGCGTGATGTTGCGGGTTCTTGCGCAGATAGCTGATGAAAAAACCGCAAACAGGGACGATGTGTTTGTCCATAGCCTGCACGTGCGCGACCGCCCTGGCCGCCATGCGTGAGCCATAACCCTGGCCAGCGAGTGCCGGTGATACTTCCGTATGCATAATCATGCATACCTGATCAAAGACGTAATAGTCGACGAAGCCGATCAGACGGTCTTCATCCATCCATTCGTAGCGCTGCAAGACATTGTCTTCGTTCAAGGGGACCAGTTTCATTCCGGCAGGATAAAGCAAATTGCCGGTTTATGCGCCGCGTTGCAATGGCAGCCATAGCTGGAACAAGGTTCCTGCATCCCCCGAGTGCCAACTGACTTTGCCGTTCAGCGCTTGCGCACGGCGCTGCTGGTTATGCAGGCCACGTCCGCTGGCGTTGGCCAGTGCATGTTCTATATCAAAGCCGTGGCCGTTGTCTTCTATGCTGATGATGACGCCATGGGTGTCGCGCGCAGTGGCGACACGTATCGCATTGGCGCGTGTATGGCGCAGGATATTGGCGATGCTTTCCTGCACGATACGCAATATATGCAATGCGCTGGAGGGGTCGAGCCAGCCCAGTGTCGGCAATTCCTTGACCTCCCATTGCAAGGCGATGCCGGTGCCTTCCAGTCGCGGTTCGAGGCGGAAGCGCAAGGTGGCGAGCAGTAGCAGCAAATCAGCTTCCACCGGTTCCATCGAGTCTATGGTCAGTTTCAAGTCGTCCAGGCAATCCTTCAAAATCTGTGAAACCTGGCCTTCACTGATGCCGCCGTTTTCCATCGAGCGGATCGCGCTGATCAGTGAGGAACCGAGGCCGTCGTGCATGTCTTGCATCAGGCGTTGACGTTCGTCACTGATGGTTTGTCGCATTTCCACTTCGCGTAAGCGTCGGTGGCTCAATTCGAGTTCCGCTTCCCGCTGTTGCAGGCGCAGCGCGAGGCTGGCGTTGACTTCTTCTACTTCGTTGATGGCGCGTACATAGCGGCGGTACATCAGCACGCCGAATACGGTGAAGCAGACTGCATTGGTGTACGCGCCCAGGTACCAGCCCTCCGGGCTGATGAAATTATTTTGCAGCAGCCAGTCATCGACGCCGAGCAATGTGCAAATCAGTATGCCGATCGCGATCAGCCTGCCTTCACCCGATACGCGCCATGCATTGATACCGCCGATCAGGCCGGCAGTCGCCCCCATCAGCGCTGCGACCAGGTATATCAACGGGGTAATCTTGGGTGTATTCGGCAGCAAGGTAAAGAAGGGAAGCGTCAGTATGCCTACCAGCACGGTAGTGGCGACCAGCGCGCGCGTGAGCCATTTCAGCGGCCGTCCATGTAACTGGCGCAGGAAGAAATGCACCGAGGTGACGAGCCAGAATAGTGAGTTGACCGTCAGCCACGCAAACCAGTCGTTTGCTATCGGTATGCTGCTGTAGAAATGCAGTCCGCGCAGGAAAGCGGTGGCGGCCAACTGGAAGAACAGCAGGTAAGCGATCTCATGCTTTCTTTGCGTCCAGACAAATAAGGCGAAAATACCGACCGCGAGAAATGCCATGCTCAACATGGCGGGCAATTCTTGTTGCAGCCATAAGCGCAGGTGGTAACGGCTGTACAGCGATTCTGTCGGACCTATCCAGATCGACGACAGCGCGACCTGGCTTTTGGCGCTGTGTTCCAGGCGTATCAGGATCTCGCGCAGTGGTGGGCTGTCATCGGTTTTGGCGAATTCTATCCAGAGCGGGGTGCGGCTGCTATTCCATAAAGTGCCGTCTTGCTGGGCGCGGTGCACCAGCTGGCCATTTGCATAAATCGCGACGGTGCCGCCGGTACGTACCCGTGCGGCGTATAGCGCGAGCGGTTTGTCACTGGTGGAGATGTCCGGTAGTTGCAGCCTGAACCAGGTGGTTTGGGTCGCGTCGGGAGTACGCATCGTACCGGCCTGGCGCAGCAGGGCGACCGGCGGTGCAAACGGCAGGCTCACGGACTTCCACTCTGCAGGCAGGGCCCGGCTGTCGAAATTTGATGGTGTCAGCGGGTCGTATCCGGTGCCTGCTTGTACCTGCCATTCAATTTTCTGTGCATGCAGGTCGACACTGGAATCGCTATAGCCACCAAAAGAAAATGCCGCCACCAAAATCAACAGCGCTACTGAAAATATCAGCAGTATGGTCGAGATCAGGGATGGCCGTTGATTCATGCCGGCAGCAGCCCGATGCGGAAGATCAAAGGAAAGGCGCACATCGCTGGGCGCTAGCTCGACAGCAAGCCCTGGGTCCTGGCCTCATACAATGCTTCGGCTTTGGAAGTGACCTTTAGCTTGCTATAAATACGACGGACAAAAGTACGCACGGTGAAATGCGAGAGTTGCATCAGCTTGGCGATTTCCTGTGTGGTGAAGCCTTTGCTGATGAAGTCCAGTACTTCGCGTTCGCGGCTGGAAAGCAGGGCGGAGCTGTCTTCGAGCGGCGGCTGCTCCTCGGTGCTGACAGGAGCGCTGGTGCGGAAGCGGGCCAGGATCTGACGCGCAATGATAGGGCTGATCGGACTGCCGCCACTGGCGATACTGCGGATTTCATCTATCATCCGGCTCGGCGAACTATCCTTCAACAGGTAGCCTGCTGCACCGGACTCAATTGAGCGCATGACGTGCGTCTCATCGCCGAAATTGGTGCTCACCATAATGCTGCAGCTGGGCCAGAGCAGCACTGCCGCCTTGATCACATCTATGCCCGAACCGTCAGGCAAGCCGAGATCGACCAGCAAGACATCTGCCGGTGCGCCCTGCAATAAGGTCAGGCCTTCGGCGCGGGTACCGGCCGAACCGGCCAGGTGCATATCGGGTGCATCCTGCACCACCTTGCTTAAAGCTGAGCGAAAACCAGGGTCATCCTCGACGATGACGACGTGGATGGGCAGGGACTCGGAGCTGTTGATAGGTGAATTCATGGGTCAGCCATTCTACGCCCGGTGTTTACAGTTGTGTGCAGTTGCGTGTAGCGCATTTGTTCTACATACAAAGGCGGCCGCAATCCCTATAGTCATGGCACTTAAAAATACCATACAAGCGCACACCGTCCTGACGGGACGACAGCGCAGCTGGTCTGGTCGCTTGCTGACTGAAACAAGCGCCTGTTGTCGTCTTATAGGGAAGAATAAAAATGAACCACATCTATCGGCTGGTCTGGAGCGCCTTGGCGCAAGCATGGGTCGCAGTTGCAGAAAATGCAAGGGCGCATGGGAAAACGACACGGGTGGGCAAGCTAGCTGCAGCACTTGGTCCACCGCTGATACTGCTGTCCGGTGCCATGCTTATCACTCCTTCCGGCCATGCGGCGAATGCAGCCGATGCGACGGTCACACTGGGCAGCGGCAGCGTCAGCACGGTAGGCAACACCACCACCATCAAGCAGAATTCGCAAAACCTCGCCATCGACTGGGTCGGTTTGTCGACAGCCGCCAACGAAGCGCTGATCTTCAACCAGCCCAACTCTTCCGCCATCGCACTCAATCGCATTACCGGCTCCAGCCCCAGTACCTTGCTTGGCAGCCTGACGGCGAACGGGCAAGTCTTCATCCTCAATCCGAACGGTGTGCTGTTCGGTGCAGGCTCGCAGGTCAACGTCGGCGGCCTGGTGGCTTCGACGCTGGGCATGAGCAATGCCGACCTGCAGGCGGGGCGCATGGTCTTTGCGCTGGATGGCAATACGAATGGCAGCGTGGTCAACAAGGGCAAGATCAATGCAGCGGATGGCGGTTACATTGCGCTGATCGCCGCTACGGTGCGTAATGAGGGCGAGATCAATGCCAAGCTGGGCACGGCCTTGCTGGCGGCCGGTAATAAAGTCACACTGAATATCAATAATGGCAGCCTGCTTGCTTACAGCATAGACCAGGGAGCCTTGAATGCGCTGGCGGAAAACAAACAACTGATACAGGCAAATGGCGGTCAGGTGCTGATGTCGGCCAAGGCACTGAATACACTGACGACCGCAGTCGTCAATAATACCGGCCTGATCGAAGCGAAGACGATAGAGAACCGCAACGGTCGCATCATGTTGATGGGCGATATGGAGGTCGGCACGGTGAATGTGGCAGGCACGCTGGATGCGAGTGCGCCGACCACCGGTAACGGCGGCTTCATCGAAACCAGCGCCGCGCACGTAAAAATCGCTGACGATGCACTCATCACCACCAAGGCAAACAATGGCACCAGCGGCAGCTGGCTGATCGACCCGGTCGATTTCACAGTAGCCGCCAGCGGTGGCGATATCACCGGCAAGGCGCTCTCGACGCAGCTCGCGAATAACGGCCTGGTCACCATCATGAATACGCAAGGTGCGAATGGCACGGCAGGCGATATCAATGTCAATGATGCAGTCAGCTGGAGCAGCAACAGCGTCCTCGAACTGATCGCGCAGCGCGATATCAACTTCAATGCTGCTGTGACCGCTACCGGCGCGACTGCAGGTTTGAAGTTAACGTATGCCGGCGATTACAAAGTCAAAGCGCCTGTCACTTTGAGCGGCAGCAGCTCAACGCTCAACATCAACGGCAATAATTACACCCTGATACGCAGCATGTCGCAGCTGGACCTGCTGGATGGCCAAAACTCTGTGACGAATAGCGGGACAGCACGTCAGCACAATGGCTACTACGCGCTGGCGCAAGACCTGGATGCGGCCGGTACAACTTATGTGAGGAGCTTGCTGGGCGGTAGCAGCAGTACCACTTTCCTCGGCACCTTTGCCGGGATGGGGCATACCATCAGCAATCTCACCATCAATGCCGCGGGTGGCGCAGGTTTGTTTGGCTTGATAGGTGCAGGGTCTGTGGTACGTGACCTGGGTATGGTAGGCGGCAGTATCTATGGTGCGAGTGGCGATGTTGGCGCGATCGCAGGGCGCAGTTCTGGCGGCACTATCAATAATGTCTATGCGACCGGGATGACGGTAGGCGGGACCACGCGCATCGGCGGCATACTGGGTTATCTGAATGGTGGCATGCTCAGTAATTCATACTCCAATGTGACTGTCGTCGGTGGTAATAGCAGCAGTGGTGGATTGGTAGGCACCAATAGCGGCAGTATCTCTAACTCTTATGCCGAGGGTGAAATAAGCGCTGGCGGACTGGTGGGCGGTTTGGTCGGCACCAATAATGCCGGTGCGTCGATTACCCAATCCTATGCGAGCGGCAATGTCATTGGTAGTTTTGGCGGTAGCCGTGCCGGTGGACTGGTCGGATTGAATTCCGGTGCTATCAGCTACGCTTATGCAACCGGTGCCGTATCCGGGGATAGCCTGGTAGGTGGGTTGGTAGCATGGAATTATCCTGGCGGATCGATTAGCAATGCTTATGCCAGCGGCAATGTCACACTTGTTGTCAATCCGGCCCTTTCCGGTACCTATGCCGGTGGTTTGATCGGTTCCGATAGCTCAACGACTACAAATGCAGTCTGGGATAGCAGTAGCTCCGGGCATGTAAGCTATACCGGGACTATCGGCAGCGCGACGAACACTACCGATGTCAATGCAGGCAACCGTTACCAGCATAGTGCGTATAGCGCGCTGGGAAGTTGGCAAGAAACTGTGACCGGCTCCGGTGTCTGGATCGCCTATGACGGCAGCAACAATCCACAATGGGTGATGGTCGAAGGCTCAACCCGACCTTTCCTTTACAGCGAATGGTCGACCACGGTAGGCAATGCGCATCAGTTGCAATTGATGGCGGCGAACCTCTCGGCAAACTACACGCTTGCAAAAAACATAGACCTCAGCGCGACACGCGGCAGCAATGCCAGCGGTATGTGGAACACAACTGGCTTTGCCTCCATCGGGAATGGACCGCTTGCCTTCACCGGAACGCTGGATGGATTAAGCCATACGATCAGCAATCTGTACATCAACAAGCCGGTTGGCGAATACTCGGGTCTGTTTGGCCGGACAGGTATCGGCAGCATTGTGCACGACGTGGGCTTACTCGGTGCCTCGGTTACCGGTGAGATGCATGTTGGTGCCCTGATCGGATACAACTCCGGTGGCACGGTAAGAAATGCGCATGCAGATGCGCAAGTATCTGGAGTGATGAATGTAGGTGGCCTGGTTGGCGGCAATAGTGGCGCTATCAGCGCCAGCCACGCCAGCGGTACTGTGGATGCAATTTCGGACGGTGGTGGCCTGGTGGGGGCGAACGACGGCCAGATCAGCAACGCATATGCCAATAGTAGCGTCAGCGGTGGCTCGAACTTGGGTGGACTGCTTGGCGTCAACTTCACAAGTGGCAATGTCAACAATACTTATGCGACAGGCCAGGTAAATAGCAATAACCTGGGTGGTGGCCTGGTTGGATTGAATGACGGCAGCATTTCGAATAGTTATGCGACTGGAAGTGTGGCTGGTAACAACTTCATTGGCGGCCTGGTAGGCATGAACAATAATCTGATTTCCAATAGCTATGCCACCGGCGGCGTACAAGGGACACGATATTTTGGTGGCTTCGCAGGCTTCAACCGCGTAGCTGTCAGTGGTTCATTCTGGAATAGCGATACGAACAGCATAGGCGTGGGGCAGGGTATCAGCACTGGTGTGACAGGTATCAGCAGTGCCCAGGCACAGCAAGCCGCCACCTTTGTGAATGCGGGTTGGGACATCGGCACCAGTGGTGGCACCTCGACTATCTGGCGTATCTATGACGGCTTGAGCGGACCCCTGCTGCGCTCCTTCCTGACGCCGGTTACCATCAGCGCAACTGCCAACAGCAAGACTTACGATGGCAGCGGGACGACGGCAAGTGGCTACACGCCTGTCGCAGGCGTGACGTTAAGCGGCAGCCTGGTTTTCACCAGCTCCAAAAATGCCGGCAGCTATAGCAGCAGCGACGGCACGCTGCAACAAGGCGGCTTGTATTCGACCCAGCAGGGCTATGACATCAGTTATGCCGATGCCAGCCTGACCATCAGCAAGGCTAACCTGACCGTCACTGCGGGCAGCGCAAGCAAAACCTATGACGGCACGACCACGGCAAGCGGCACGATTAGCGTCGGTGCATTGGCCGGTGCCGGTGACCTGATCAATTCCGGCGGCTCACTATCGTTTGATGACAAGAACGCCGGCAGTGGCAAAACCGTGATTGCCAGCGGTGTCACTGTCAAGGATGCCGGTAACAACGATGTCACCGACAACTACAACATCAGCTACGTCAACAACACCAGCGGTTCCATCGCGAAAGCGAACCTGACTTTGAATGTGACAGATGTCACCAAAACATATGATGGCACCAGTAATGCCGCAGCCACGTTGACAGTGCAGAGCGGACAGATCTTCGGTAGCGATACGGTGACTGCCGGTAGCTTTAGTTTTGATACCAAAAATGCCGGTAGTAACAAAACGGTGAGCGCATCCGGTGTCGTCATGAACGATGGAAATAACGGCAATAACTATAACGTCAGCGTCGTCGACAACAGCAATAGCACCATCAACCAGGCAGCGCTCTCGGTCGTGGCCAATAACGATAGCAAGTTGTTTGACAACATCGCCTACACCGGCGGTAACGGTGTGCGCCTGAACGGGCTCGTCAACGGTGAAACGATAGCTGACTTGCAGGGCACGCTGACTTACGGCGGTACCGCGCAAGGTGCGACCGGGGCAGGAAGTTACGTCATTTCGGCAAACGGTTTGAGCAGTTCCAACTACGCGGTGACCTTTGTGGACGGCAACCTGGCGATACGTCCTGTCGTATCCGCTCCTGTCACTGTCGTCCCAGGAGAACTATTGCCCGCCTATACCTCGGCCATACGCAATAGCAGCAATGACCTGCGCCAGGGAAGCGACAGCAGGGATGAAGAACTGCAAATCGCAGCCATGACACCGCAAAAAATGAATGGCACAGATCCCTCGCAAGCCACGCCGCGCCTGAACATCTCGGCTTGCGGGATGAACCTGCCGCCGGCCGCGGGTAATGGCGGTTGCTGATGACTACTTTTATCCATGTTCAGGTTTCCCATGTATAGCCATATCCGTAGCAAGAAAGCTCCTTTCCTTTGTGCATTGACATTGACACTGCTGCACAGTGCAAACAGCGCGGCGCAAACACCGCCCAACGCAGGCCAGATCCTGCGTGAGTTACAGCAGCAACCGGAACTGACGGTGCCGAAGGCAGGTCCGACGGTAGAAGTGGAGGAGCGCACGCTGAACGCGACTGCAGACCAGGGCGGCAGCTTCGCACTGAAGACCATCGCTATCACCGGCAACACCACGTTTACGCAAGCGGAGCTGCATGCACTGGTGAGCGACCTGGAAGGCGCTACGCGCACGCTGAAAGATTTGAATGCGGCGGCTGAACGCATTACCGCTTACTACCGCGAACAGGGCTATCCGGTCGCGCGAGCCTATCTGCCGGCGCAGGAAATCAAGGATGGCGTGGTAACGATAGCCGTGGTTGAAGGACGCATAGCGGCCCAACAATTGAATAACAAATCACGCCTGTCCGATGAACGCGCAGCAGCCTATCTGGATCGTTCAGGCAAGGGTGGTGTGATACGCAGCGACAGCATAGACCGTGGCTTGTTGCTGCTGAACGATACGCCGGGCGTGACGAATGCGCGCGCGACGCTGCAACCGGGCGCCAGTGTCGGTACCTCGGACCTGGTGGTGCAACTGGAGCCGGGGGCGGCCTATAGCGGCAATATTGATTTCGATAATTACGGCAACCGTTATGTCGGCGCTTATCGCCTGGGCGGGACATTGAATATCAACAGTCCCTTGCAGATAGGCGATGTGTTGACGGCCAATGTGCTGACCAGCGGCAGCGGCCTCAACTATGGTCGCGTGGCTTATCAGTTACCGGTCGGTAGCGATGGCTTGCGCGTGGGCGCGGCATACTTTGAAACCCGCTATGAACTGGACAAGGAATTCAAAAGGCTGGATGCGCATGGTACGGCCAGCAGTGCCAGCGTCTTTGCGGCGTATCCTTTCATCCGTAGCCAGTTCAGCAACCTGAACGGTACGCTGAGCTGGGAACAAAAGAACCTGAGCGATAGCGTGGATGCGACTGCCACCACTACCGACAAGCGCGCCAAGCTGCTCACGGCCGGTATCTTCGGTACGCGGCAGGATGCCTTTGGCGGTGGCGGTATCAATAGCCTGAGCCTGTCCGCGATCTTCGGCCGGCTCGATATCAAATCGCCGTCGGCACTGATTATAGACAATGCGTCGGCCAAGACGAACGGCAACTACTCGCGCTGGGCATACAACCTGGCGCGCCTGCAACGTATCAGCGACAGCAATAGCTTGTACCTGACAGTCTCGGGACAGGAAGCCGGCAACAACCTCGATTCGTCCGAAAAATTCGCGCTGGGTGGCGCTACCGGTGTGCGTGCCTATCCGCAAGGCGAAGGCATAGGGGATGAAGGTGTGCTGGCAAGTATCGAATTTCGCCATACCCTCATGACCGGTTTGCAGGGCAGCGTGTTTTATGACACCGGCTCGGTCAAGATCAATCACACACCATTCGGTCCGCCGCAAACAAATACGCGTACCTTGTCCGGTGCCGGTGTGGGTGTGAACGCATTCCTTGCGAATGTGCAGATCAAGGCATCACTGGCCTGGCGCACATATGGCGGTGCGCCGACCTCGATTCCGGAATGGAGCAGCCGTGGACCGACTGCATGGTTGCAGGCCAGCCTGGGTTTTTAACGCAGAGGAAATGCCGGTCGGCATCTAGTGACAAAATGAAGAGCGGCAAGTACCCTGTACTTGCCGTTTATTTTTTCCGGGAATGATGATGCCGAATACAAACCATGATTTGAGCGCACGTACGCGTCAACCTGATGATGTCAGCCGCGTGCTGGTACAGGCTTTGGAAACGGGCGATATCGAAACCTCGCTGGCCGTGTATGAAGCGAGTGCGGTGCTGTTTTCCAAATCCGGCCGCACCATGACGGGACTCGACGAAATACGTAAGAACAATGCGGCATTGATAGCACTCAAGCCCAAATTCGATATCGCGTTTATCAAATTCACAGTGAGTGGTGATGGCACATTGGCGACCAATCGCATGAAAGCGGATTTGTCGTGGAAGGATGCGGAAGGGAAGTTGGTACAAGCCAGCGTGGACACACTGGAAGTCTTGCGTAAGCAGGAAGACGGGTCGTGGCGTTACATCATCGACGACCCGTATGGCAGCATGCGCGCGAATTTGAACGAACGTTAATTCGTTCAAATCCGGGCATGATGGATATTACGATTTAGCCTTGCTGCGACGGCTCAGGAAGCGCTCGAGGTCTGATGTGCGTTGTTCTGCATGCAGGCGGGTGCAGCTGAAGTATTCGATATCCTTCAGGATGCTGCCCTTGTTGTAGATGCTGACGGTCTTGCAATCCTGTTCGACGAATTTGCTCCATTCCTTCTGGGCAATGCGCAATTGCTTCTTGGTCGCAACGTAAGGGATACCTTCCTGGTCCTGTGCCGGGATTTGTTTCAGCAAGGCCTTGTAAACGGTGTCCAGCTTCTCTTGCGCCTTTTGATCCGCTTCCTTGGCGCAGGCATTCATTTCCTGCGGTGTACCTTTGGCGAGGCAAGGATCAACCTGTTGCGCGAAAGCGGCTACCGGGAGCAAGGTCAAAAAAGCCAGTGTAATTTTATTCATCGTATCCCTATCGTGGTTGTGTTTTGCTGACTGCTAGGCCTGTAGCCTACCGCGACAGCTTGCTTGATATTTTGATTAACGTCAATAAAACTGCAGCGCCGCCTCAGGTTTTCAGGCGATAACCGGTCTTGAAGATATACCAGACCGCCGCCATGCAGGCACTCAGGAATACCAGCGTCATCACGATGCTGACCGCCACGCTGACATCCGATACGCCATAGAAACTCCAGCGGAAACCGCTGATCAGGTAAACCACCGGATTCAGCAGCGCGATCTTTTGCCATACCGACGGCAGCATGCTGATCGAATAAAAACTGCCGCCAAGGAAGGCCAGCGGTGTCACGATCAGCATCGGGATGATTTGCAGCTTCTCGAAACCGGTCGCCCAGATGCCGATGATGAAGCCAAACATGCTGAAGGTGACCGCCGTCAGGATCAGGAAGGTGATCATCAATAAGGGATGCGCGATTTCAAATGACACGAAGAGGCGCGCCGTTGCCAGTATCAGGACACCGAGGATGATGGATTTGGTAGCCGCTGCACCGACATAGCCGATCACGATTTCGACATAGGACACCGGCGCGGACAGGATCTCGTAAATCGTACCTGCATATTTCGGCATGAAGATGCCGAAGGAGGCATTCGAAATACTCTCGGTCATGAGCGCCATCATGATCAGGCCCGGCACGATGAAAGCGCCATAGCTGACGCCGTTGACTTCGACCATGCGCGAGCCGATGGCGGCACCGAACACGACGAAGTAAAGGGAGGTGGAGATGACCGGCGACGCGATGCTTTGCATCAGCGTGCGCCAGGTGCGTGCCAGTTCGAATTTATAGATGGCGCGGATTGCGTAGATATTCATGCTGGCGCCCTTACCAAATTAACGAAAATTTCTTCCAGCGAGCTTTGGCTGGATTGCAGGTCCTTGAAGTCGATACCGTTCTCGCCGAGTTTCTTCAGCAATTCGGCGATGCCGGTCTGTTCGCTTTGTGCATCGAAGGTATACACCAGCTCATTGCCATCGGCCGACAATTCCAGTTGCCAGTTGGCCAGCTCGGTCGGTATCGTTTGCAACGGATGTTGCAGGTGCAGGCGCAATTGCTTCTTGCCCAGCTTCGCCATCAGCGCCGCCTTGTCTTCCACCAGGATCAGTTCGCCTTTGCGGATCACACCTATGCGGTCGGCCATTTCTTCAGCTTCTTCAATATAGTGGGTCGTGAGGATGATGGTCACGCCGCTTTCACGCAGGCCGCGCACCATTTCCCACATATCGCGACGCAACTCGACGTCGACGCCGGCGGTCGGTTCATCGAGGAACAGGATTTGCGGTTCATGCGACAGCGCCTTGGCTATCATCACGCGGCGCTTCATGCCGCCTGACAGGGCAAAAATCTTCGAGTCTTTCTTTTCCCACAGCGACAGCGAGCGCAAGACTTTTTCTATGTGTGCATGGTCTTTCGGCTTGCCGAAAATACCGCGGCTGAAATTGACCGTGGCCCAGACCGTTTCAAATGCATCGGTCGACAGTTCTTGCGGCACCAGGCCGATCTTGGTACGTGCGGCGCGGTAATCCTGCACGATGTCATGGCCGTCGGCGAGCACGGTGCCGGTGCTCGGATTAACGATGCCGCAAATGATGCTGATCAGGGTGGTCTTGCCGGCCCCGTTAGGGCCGAGCAGGGCGAAGATTTCGCCGCGACGGATCTCGAGGTCTATGCCCTTGAGCGCCTGGAAGCCGGACGCATACTGCTTGGTCAGGCCTTTGACGGAAATAATGGATTGCAAACTGCCTCCGTGGTATTGGGTGCCGCCGCCGGGCAGGGTATGCAGGCGGTGGCAATCTTTATATGCTTGGTGGTGCCGGCTGCGGCTTGGTGTGGATAAAGCGACAGCTTGAAGTGCCACTTGATGCTGAAATTCAAGACCACATTATCGCAGCGTAACGATATCTTTGCTTTCCAGCAGTTTTTTATCGCTGCCGCGCTTGGCAACGATCAGCATTGCCTTGCCCAGTTGTTCGGTGGTGGTGATTTGTTGCGGGAAAATGGCGCGGAAAATCGGAAAGAGCGGTGCGGCCAGTGTGTAAAAAAATTGGTAGAGCGCGGTTTTTGAACGTACACCGTGCAAGGGCTGGATGACCCCGGGACGGAACATATACGCACGCAAAGGCAGGCGCAGCAGGGCATTTTCGGTCTTGCCCTTGACCCTGGCCCACATCACCGAACCTTGTTCCGAGCTATCGGTACCGGCACCGGAGACATAGGTAAACACCATATTCGGGTTCAAACGGGCCAGAACGGTAGCGGCGGCCAGCGTCATGTCATAGCTGATGCGCGCATAGTCGGCTTCCTTCATGCCGACCGAAGACACGCCGAGGCAAAAGAAACAGGCGTCTATGCCGCTTAACTCCGCTTCGATGTTGCTGTAATCGTACAGATCCGGATGAATAATTTCGTACAGTTTCGGGTGCTGTTGGCCAGTCGGATTACGTCCCAAACTCACAACCTGGGTCACATCCGGGTCGAGCAGGCATTCACGCAGTACGCCCTGGCCGACCATGCCGGTCGCACCAAAAATCAAAATTTTCATTCCATACTCCCGGGTTCTTTCCTGATGGTATTTATTATCCGCCGTATTAGGTAGATACTTGCATCAATGAAATACGTTTTGAAGATCCTTCATCGAGAGGCCGCTACTACATAAGGGCAGTCTCGCAATACGCAAGTTGAATAGGGCCCTGCGCGGCATGACATGTGTATGTTAATGACTAAACGGATCTGTTTGTTCGTGTTCCTGTCCGTCCTGGCCCTGGCCAAGGTCGCGCAGGCGGGGACGGTTGTGCTGCAGCCCGGGCGTGACAGCTACCTGGTGCATGCAGTAGTCGATGTACTGGAAGACCCGACCGGCCGCCTCAGCTTTGATGAAATCAGCAAAGACCCGTCCGTTGTTGCATTCCGGCAATATGATGTCGGGCAATTCAGCTTTGGTTTCACCAAATCGGCTTACTGGTTCCGCTTCGAAGTCCTTAACCCGGCAGCCATACCGCACGATATGGTGCTGGTCATGCGTACTGCGTGGCTCGATACGATCAGCATTTACCAGCCTGACGGTGCCGGCGGCTATAAGGAAACCCGGCTCGGCGATACCTTGCCGTTTAGTGCAAGACTGCATCCGCATCCACAGTTTCTGCTTGACTTGCAGGCCCGTCCCGGTCCCCAGACTTATTACCTGCGCATCAGCAGCACGCAAGCTTTCCTGTCGCCGATAGAGCTATGGGATGCGCAAGCCTTCCATGACAATGATCGCCTCTTGCTGGCCTACTTTGGCATGTTTTATGGCGTCGTGGTGGTCATGCTGCTGTACAACGCCTTCATCTGGGTGTCGACGCGGGATCGCAGCTATCTGTATTACTGCCTGTATCTCGGCGCTTTTTTCATCATGAATTTTTCCTACAATGGCTTTTCCTTCCAGTACCTGTGGCCGGATTCGCCGCGCTGGTCCAACTGGACTTACACCAGTTGGGTTTTCCTTTATCAATTGATGGCGATCATCTTTGCGATGGTCTTCCTCGAAACCGCCAAGCGCCTGCCGCGTATGCACCGCTTATTGAGTTTGTTCCTGTATGTGATGAGCGCTGCGTGGTTGATTTCCATCCTGTTTGCGAGTCCGGTTTTCCATAATGCCACTGGTGTGTACTTCGTCTTCCTGTATTCACCATTGACTGCGGTTGCAGGTTTCCTGGCCTGGCGCTCCGGCTTCCGCGCCGCGCGCTTCTTTGTCGTGGCATCGATGGGCAATCTGGTCGGTGCCTTTATCACGGCGATGACAGTCAGCGGCTTTATGCCATACAGCTTTGTGAGCTTCCATGCGGTCGAGTTCGGCATCCTGGCGGATGTGATTTTGCTGTCACTGGCATTGGCAGATCGCATCAAATATTTGCGCCTGCAAAACGAGACCGCGGAAAAAGCCATCATCGAACAAAAGCTGCAATCGAATGAGTTACTGCGGCAAGCCAAGGATGATCTTGAACGCATCGTGTCGGAACGTACCGCTGAATTGCGCAAGGCGCGGGATGAGGCGGAGCGGCTGTCACGGGTCGATGCCTTGACCGGTGCATTTAACCGGCGCTATTTCAATGAAGTCGCGGCGCTTGAATTCGCCAAGGTGCGACGCCTGCACCAGCCGCTATCGGTGATTTCCTTCGATATTGATTTATTCAAACAGATCAACGATAACCACGGCCATGCGGCCGGGGATGAAGTGATCAAGGCGGCGGCGCGTGTGAGCCGGAATGCGGTGCGGGAAATAGATTTTGTGGCCCGCATAGGTGGTGAAGAGTTTGCCATCCTGCTCCCCGGATCCACGATAGAGCAGGCCGCCGCAACGGCAGAGCGTCTGCGCGAACTGGTGATAGCGGAGCAGGTCAGCTATCAGGGCAAGCAACTGGCATTCACGGCCAGCTTTGGTGTGGCGCAACTGAAGGATAGCGACCAGAGTTTTGAAGCGCTGCTGCAGCGGGCCGACGAGATGATGTACCGCGCGAAGAACCTGGGCAGGAACAGGGTCGCGGCTTGATGCGCCCAATAAAAAACGCCCGGCATGAACCGGGCGTTTTTACATGCGGACAGGATCTGTGAAAACAGATTAGCGATCGAAGATTTCCTGCAAGCCTTTTTGCGTGCTGACGCCGTGTTGCAGCGACAGCATCAGCAGGATGCGTGCTTTCGCCGGTTTCAGGTCGTCCGCCATTACCGCGCCGGCTTCGAATGAAGTCTTGCCGCCGCCCTGGAAGCCGTAGCTAGGCAATACGCGACCGTTGTGGACGCGGGTCGAAACCACCACCGCGACGTTTTTCGAGATCGCATATTTCACTGCTTCCAGCATCGCGACGTTCATATTGCCCATGCCCAGCGCTTGCACCACGACGCCGCGTACACCGCGATCAACCGCATTGCGCAAGGCTGCACCATCGGCACCACCGTACATTGCAATGATTTCGACTTCCGGCATTTTATCGGTGCGGATAGGGATGTGCATGCGACGCAACTGGGTGTAAGAGAAGGTCACGCGGTCCGGATAGACTTCGCCGAGGAAACCGTAGTCGCCGGACTTGAAGGTTTCTACATTGGCGGTATGCGTTTTGGTGACATAGCGTGCGGCATTGATTTGGTTATTCATTGCCAGCATTGCGCCTTTGTCCTTGGCTTGCGGATCAACCGCGATACGCACGGCGTTGAGCAGGTTGCGCGGGCCGTCAAAGTCGGACACCGATGCATTGCGTTGCGCACCGATCAGCACCACCGGTTTGTTCGATTTGACGGTCAGGTCCAGCCAGTAAGCGGTTTCTTCCAGCGTATCGGTACCGTGCGAAACGATCACACCGGCGACATCGTTGCGATCCAGTGCCGTCTGTACCGCTTTGGTCAGGGCGATCCAGCGTGGCGGGTCCATATAGTCGGACGGTACGTTGGACAGGTTGTTGACTTCTATCGTCGCGTATTTTGCGACGTCCGGTACGGTGGCCAGCAAGTCGTCACCGGAAATCGCCGGCACCGGAGCGTTCTTGACCGGATCTATCTTCATCGCAATCGTGCCGCCGGTAGCGATGAATTGCACGACCGGCTTGTTTTGCGCGAACGCAGGCAGGGCCGCCAGGAAGAGCAGGCTAATTGCGGTTTTTTTGAATTTATTCATTCTGTCTCTCGCTCCATTGTTTTTGATATGTCTTTGGTTCAACCACCGGCAGTGATGCCAGGGTCATTTCCGCTCGTGAAAATCACAGCCACTTATTAATACCATAATCTGACATATCAGAAGATGGCTGTAGGCTTAAATTTGCAGAAAAATATTGCCTGCCGCTGACAGCTGCAAGCAAGGAATCAGTGTTAGATAAAATGCGGTACCGACGGCAGGCTCAGTTGCTGTCATATTTAATCCACAGGTCTTCTGCGGAACGCATGATGTAACCATCCTTGTCACGCATGACGATGATTTTTTCGTTTTCGCTGACGAAAGCGGTTTCCACCACTTGTTGCAGGCGTTCACTCCATGGCTTGCCGCCGGCCTGTTTGGCATCTTCCGCCATCAAGCCTGCCAGCAGGCTGAAGACGCCGAAGTAGCTGGTGGCGTGTTTCACTTCGAGCGGTGGCCCGCTTTCCTTCGTATGGGCGAACCCTATCAGTTTGATGGCGACCGGTACCAAGGTCAGTTTGGGACTGGGTATTTCACGCATACCGGCTGCCTGCAACTGATCGCCCCGCATCGCCGCGCCGTGCGCCGGCATCAATACGACGAGCACCGGTCTGCCGGCATGTTCGAGTTCTGTAATGAAGTGGTCGAAATCCGCCAGTAGTTTGTCCAGTCGAGGCTTGTAGCTTTGCACGCTATTGATGGCGCGGCCGTTGGCCAGGGTATTGCCGTCATGCAGGGTGATGCTGTTGTAGTACAGCGCGATTGGCTTGCCGCCGGCATGTGCGTGATGCCTGTTCCACCATTTGGACAAGACCGAGTAATCGTCATAGACCGGTGTACCGTCGAAGCCATGCATGGTGACGGCTCCCCATTTACCTTCCTGGGCCTTGGTCCCGGCATAGGCGCTAATGGTTGCGGCGAACTGGTTGTAGCGGCCGTTGTGGTTCAAGACCGCTGCGGTATCGTAGCCGGCTTGTTCCAGGCTGGGGAATAACGCACATCCGGCGGCCGCCGGTTCGGACAGCACGCTGTCGCTGACCTGGCCACAACTGCCACGCAATAAACGTTTCGCCGCCGGTGCACTGTGGCTGGTAGCGGAGTTGAAATTGAGCAGGACCAGGTCAAAGCGGTTCAGGAATTTCGGATAAGGCGCATCGACGAAGGCGAGGTCATCCCAGCCCAGTTCGCCCGGCTGCAGGATCACGATGTCGAAGGGATGTGCAGCGTGGGCGATGGAAGGCAGGCTGAGGTGGCGATCTTGCTCTTCCGCATAGAACGTATTCAGCATGACGCCCGGATCCTGCGCGCCCGCGATGATGTGCTGTTTTTGGCCGGGCCAGCCGAACTGCGCCAGCAAGGGGATGCACAGGATGCAGACAAAGACGAAGCTGCTGAAGCGCAAGCGCTCGGCCAGCAGCATATATAGCGCCAGCATCACGCCAAAGACGAGTACATAGCCAAGGTTGATGAAGCGGGCAAATAACTCCAGCAGGTAACTGAAGCTATAGCTGCTCATGCGGCCGGCTTCGGCCCACAGGCGGGCCGGCGGGGGCAGGCTGGATTCGTAATACAGCAGCGCAATGGCGGCGATAAGGGCGATGCTTTGCTGCGCGATGCGCCAGCGTGGCCGGCGGAAGCTGAAACTGACGCAGATGGCGAGCAAAAGATTGAGGTACCAGTTGAATTTAATCGCGTGGTTGAAATACAAGGCGAACTTGGCAAAAAAGTACAAGCTCCAGTATTGCATCTCGGGGCCCCGACTCGGATAGGTTGAATATTGGTTTGCTACTGAAAAGGAACAACATCCATTTGCTGCAAAAACCAGTCTCTGCACTACCCATGCTCAAGTGGGTTTGCCCACATTGAAATGTATATCTTTTGTTAAGTTTTCCTAGCATACCCCGAGTTGGGCATCCGGTGGAATATTCGCAGATTGATTTGTTGCGCGGGAGCCGGGCGGCGACCGTGGGAAGGCTGGACTGAGCGATAGCTATCCAGCCGGGAGGAGGGGGATCAGGCGACGAAGCGTTGCTCGATTTCAGTGTGGTGGGCCGGTGCCGGCTGGAGTGACAGTTTATCGCCGCCTTGCCGCGTCTTGCCGTTACGGCGTTTCAGGCCGAGCCGGACGCCCAGCACATGCAGCGGATCGGGAACCTGGTGGATGCTCAGGGTGACTGCTTTTTTCGGACGTATGAACAGGCGTTGCAGCCACAGGCCAGCATCATGCGGGCGTTCGACGCCCAGTTGCACGGCCAGCCAGTGGGTAAGGCGACGGCTGCGGCTGGCGAGCAGCGGATGCAGTACGCGCATGGTGCCGTCTTCATTGCTGACGGCAATCGGCTTGCAAGTGATACCAGTGTCATGGGTTTTCATGTCATTCCTTCCGGATGCCGCTGCTGCCGGGTGTTTATTCAGTACTTTCACCTTAGCAAAGCACTCCGGTGTCCACGAGTAAACCTTTGTTAATACGCAGGTGCTGTGGTGTTTATCGATGCAGAACTTGTGAAATGATTAATGTAGTTGACGGCTGCTGACACACCACTGCGGCAAATTGGCCTCATCCGCCTACTCCATCGTTTTTGATATATGTCAAAGCAGCACCATCCCACCATGCTTACACTCGGGACTCATCTGGTCGCCACCATTTCGGACGCGACCGGCAACAGGAGTGAGGCATGTCAGAAACGGCAGGAACGGTGGGAGCGGCAGCATTGCTACCCGTGACGCAAACGGTGGAGTTCGACACCGCACTGATCAGAAAATTAAGCCGGCTCGGACCGCGCTATACCTCGTATCCGACGGCCGACAGGTTTAATGCCGAGTTCGGCTATCGCGATTATCTGCAGGCAGTGACCGGCGCGACGGCGCGCGGCAATATGCATCCTTTGTCGCTGTACATCCATATTCCATTTTGCGAGTCGATTTGCTACTACTGTGGTTGCAACAAGATAGTCACCAAGGACAGGAGCAAGGCGGCCAACTATCTTATTTACCTGAAACGCGAAATTGAAATGCAGGGCAAATTGCTGGCCGGTGCCAACCAGATCGAGCAATTGCATTTTGGCGGCGGTACACCGACTTACCTCAGCGATGCGCAAATGGGCGAACTGATGCTGCACCTGCGGCGCTGGTTCAATTTCGCACCGGATGCGGAAGGCGAGTATTCAATAGAAGTAGATCCACGCACGGTGACGCCGGAGCGTGTGCATAGTTTGCGGCGCCAGGGTTTCAATCGCATCAGCCTGGGCGTGCAGGATTTCGATGCCGAAGTACAAAAAGCGGTAAATCGCATCCAGCCGGAAAGCGAAACCGTCGCCATTATAGACGCGGCGCGTGCCGCCGGTTTTCGTTCGGTCAGCATCGACCTGATTTATGGTTTGCCGAAACAAAACCTGCAAACCATGGCACAGACGTTGGACAAAGTCATCGCGGCTGATCCGGATCGGATCGCGATCTATAACTATGCGCACATGCCGCATCTGTTCAAGCCGCAACGGCGGATTGCAGAAAGCGATTTGCCGAACGGCGAAACCAGGCTGGAAATGCTGGCGCTGTGTATCAAACGCCTGAATGACGCGGGCTACATTTATATAGGCATGGATCACTTTGCCAAGCCGGGCGACGACCTGGCGATTGCGCAAAGGCAGGGTCGCCTGCATCGCAACTTCCAGGGCTATTCGACGCATGTCGGTGCCGACCTGGTGTCTTGCGGCGTGTCGGCCATCAGTGCGATCGGTGCAACTTACAGCCAGAACGTTAAAACACTGGATGAATATTACGAACATATAGAGCAAAACGAGTTGCCGATTGCGCGTGGCATCAAGCTGAATATGGATGATTTGCTGAGGCGCATCATCATCCAGATGCTGATGTGTAATTTTGAATTGTCGATAGCATCGATAGAGCTGGCTTATCCGATTGTTTTCAATAGCTACTTCGCGGCGGAATTGGTCAAACTGCGTGAACTCGAACAGAACGGTTTGCTGAGCATGGATGAAGAGTGGATTACGGTGACGCCCAAAGGACGTTTGCTGATACGGAATATCTGCATGGTCTTTGATCGTTATCTGGATGCGCCGCGTGTCGCCAACGCCACGGACGGTGACGCGCAGCCTTTGCGTTATTCAAAAACCATTTGAAACCATGACCGGCATCTCGCTTATCCCGATTTTTATGCTGGGCTTGCTCGGCAGCCTGCATTGCGTCGGCATGTGCGGCGGGATAGTCAGTGCCTTGTCGGCGGCGTCGCGGCCACCGCGCCCGTTTCCGGCGGTGGTAGTTACCATTCCTACCGTCAGCCCGGCGGTGTACCGCGATGCCATGCAGGTGCTGGCCTATAACGCCGGACGCATAGGCAGCTATGCCGTGGCAGGTGCCATCGTCGGCGGCATTGCGAGTGGCGTGCATGGCCTGTCCGGTATCTCCGCGCTACAAGTTGGTGGCTACTGGCTGGCGAATGGCATGCTGGTGCTGCTGGGTTTGTATCTGATGGATGCCTGGCGCGGCCTGGCACGACTGGAACAGCTCGGGCAATTTTTGTGGCTACGTCTACGGCCCTTGATGCACGCCTTGCTGCCGATGGATACCGTCGGCAAGGCATTCGCACTCGGCGGCCTGTGGGGCTGGCTGCCATGCGGCATGGTGTATAGCGTATTGCTGACCGCGATGTTTTCCGGTTCTGCGCTGGCGGGGGCCGGTGTCATGCTGGCTTTCGGCCTCGGGACCTTACCGGCGTTGTTGGGGCTGGGCCTGCTCGGCACGCGCTTGCGTGAACTGGCGCGGCAGCGCAGCGTCAGGATCGCATGCGGCCTCATCGTACTGGGCTTCGGTGTGCTGGGTTTGTTGCGTGCGAGTGGCGTAGTGGCTAACGGCTGGCTGGATATCCTGTGCATCACACCGCAAGTGGGAGTGCATTAATGAGTGCAGCTTGTTACCACTGTGGTTTGGATATGCCATCGGCTGCGCAATGGAGTGTGCCGATAGATGGCGTTGCACGTGCGATGTGCTGTCCGGGTTGCGCCGCCGCGGCACTAACCATCGTTGAGATGGGGCTGGAAGACTATTACCGCACCCGTTCCGCTTTTTCTCCTCGGCTTGAGGAAGCCGGCGCGCTGCCGCCGGAACTGTTGCTCTACGATTTGCCGCAAGCCCAGCAGCAGTTTGAATTGGATGGCGAGTATGCCGAAGCCACACTGACGCTGGAAGGCTTACGCTGCGCCGCCTGCGTCTGGCTGATAGAACGCCGGCTCACGCGTTTACCCGGTGTACAGGCGGTGAACCTGAATGCGTCCACCGAACGCCTGTATGTACGCTGGAGCAAGGCCTTGTGCAAGCCGAGCGATATCCTGCAAGCGCTGCGTGATATCGGCTATCGCGCTTATCCCTACGATGCGGCACGGCATGATGCGCAATTGCGCCGCGCAAGCAAGACCCAGTTCCGCCAACTATTTGTCGCCGGTCTCGCGATGATGCAAGTGATGATGTATGCGATACCTGCGTATATCGCCGACGATGGCACGCTGGATGCCGATATGGCCGGGCTGATGCGCTGGGCCAGCCTGTTGCTGACGATACCGGCAGTCTGTTATTCAGCTTTGCCATTCTTCCGTGGTGCATATGCCAACCTGCGCCAGCGCGTGCTGGGAATGGATGTACCGGTGGCGCTCGGTATCAGCGCAGCGTTTGGGGCGAGTGTGCTGGCGGTGTGGCGCGGTAGCGGGGAAGTGTATTTTGATTCGGTCACGATGTTCATCTTCCTCCTGCTATGCAGCCGTTATCTGGAATTGATCGCGCGCCGCAAGGCGGCAGGCGCACTGGAAAAACTGCAACATGCCTTACCCGCTTCAGCCGCACGCCTGCCAGCGTATCCGTCCCGTCGTGATGTAGTGATCGTGGCTGCGGCAGAACTGCGCGCAGGGGACTACATCCTGGTCAAGCCGGGTGAAGCAATCCCGGCGGATGGCGAGATTATGTCCGGTGAAACTTCGGTGGATATGTCTTTGCTGACGGGTGAAAGCGCGGCCCTGCGCAAACGCAAAGGCGATCAGCTACCCGGTGGTGCCATCAATATTGCGCAGGCGGTGGTGCTGCGCGTCAGCAAGGTAGCAGCCGATAGTACGCTGGCAGCCTTGCTCAAACTGATAGAGCGCGCCGGTAACGGCAAGCCGCGCATTGCGATGTGGGCCGATAGCGTGGCGAGCTGGTTTGTCGCCGCCTTGCTCTTGTTCGCGATCGCGGTATTCGCATTCTGGCAATGGCATGATGCGGCGCGCGCATGGCCGATTGCGATCGCGGTACTGGTGGTCTCCTGTCCTTGCGCCTTGTCACTGGCGACGCCGACCGCATTGGCTGCCGCCACCGACAGATTGGTGCGGCAGGGCGTACTGATAGTGCAGCCACATGTACTCGAAGTCTTGCATCGCACCACGCATATCGTATTCGATAAAACCGGCACGCTGACGGTCGGCAAGCCGGCCTTGCACAAGCTGATTACCTTCGATGAAATGGAAGGCTCGGCCTGCCTGCAATTTGCCGCCGCATTGGAAGTGAATAGTGCGCATCCATTGGCGCAGGCAATTGTTGCAGCGGCAGACGCCACTTTGTTGGGTGTGGTCATCGCAGATGAAGTTGTCAGCAAACCGGGGCAGGGATTGGAAGGCCTGGTGGACGGGGTTCCATATCGTCTCGGTAGTGCGGCGTATGTCGCCGAACTTGCCGGCTGCCCTTTGCATGACCAGGTGCCGGCCGGCATGACACCGGTCTACCTGGGTTGCGGCGGTGCCTGGCTGGCACGCTTCGATTTGTCGGATGCGATACGCGGCGACGCACGGCAGGTTGTCCGGCATTTCCAGAAATTGGGCAAGAGCGTGATCCTCCTGAGCGGTGACCAGCAGGAAGTCGCGCAGTATGTGGGTACCAGCCTGGGTGTCGATGAAGTGCACGGCGCCTGCCTGCCCGAGCAAAAACTCGCATTTGTGCAGGCATTGCAAAGGCAGGGCGCGATAGTGGCGATGGTGGGTGACGGCATCAATGATGCAGCAGTGCTGCGTGCGGCTGATGTTTCGTTCGCGATGGGTTCGGGTGCGGAATTGGCGCAAACACATGCAGATACCGTGTTGCTGTCGCCACGGTTGTCTGCGATTGCCGACACGGCCGAGCTGGCCGCACGTACGATGCGCATCATCCGGCAAAACCTGGCCTGGGCCAGTGCTTATAACCTGATCGCAATTCCGGCTGCGGCGATGGGCTGGATCAATCCATGGATGTCAGGCATAGGGATGTCCGTCAGTTCCGCGCTGGTGGTGCTGAATGCCTTGCGCTTGCGGCGTGTGAAACGATTGGACCTGCGGCCCGTCCCACGGCGTCGCACACAAGTGCTGCGCGCATAGGAAGACAAATGGAAGCACTCTATCTCCTGATCCCGCTCAGTACCGGCCTCGTATTTTTCGCGATATGGTTGTTCTTCAAGGCTTCCGACGGCGGGCAATTCGAAGACTTGCAGGGACCTGCTGAACGCATCCTGCAGGATGACGACAATACTGCGGATTGAAGTTTGCGTTTCCCCTGATTGATACACGCTTGTCATCAGTTTTACTGATACAAAAAATCGCAATGCAATCCGCAACACAAACACCACACCGCATCCACTGTTTGCCGTCTGTTTGATGCAAATCAAAACGACAATGCCTGCTGCCACTTACTCTCTAGCCATAGTAAGTTCAAATAAGGGAGTGGTCAGTGGATACAGCACTAAATTACAACTATAAGGTCGTCAAGCAGTTCGCGATCGCGACAGTTGTGTGGGGCGTGATCGGGATGCTGGTAGGTGTCTTCATCGCGGCACAACTGGCGTGGCCGGCGCTGAATTTTGATATTGCCTGGTTGAGTTATGGACGCTTGCGTCCACTGCACACGAATGGCGTGATCTTTGCCTTCGGCATCTGCGGTTTGTTCGCAACTTCTTATTACGTGGTGCAGCGCACCTGCCAGGTACGCCTGTTTTCCGGCAAGCTGGCGGCATTCACTTTCTGGGGCTGGCAACTGGTGCTGGTGCTGGCCGTGATTACCTTGCCGATGGGCTGGACCCGCGGCAAGGAATACGCCGAGCTGGAATGGCCGATTGCAATCCTGATCACTATTGTCTGGGTCGCTTATGCTGTGGTCTTCTTCGGCACGTTGATCAAGCGCAAAGTACAGCACATCTATGTCGCCAACTGGTTCTTCGGCGCTTACATCATTGCGGTCGCCTTGCTGCACATTGTCAATGGTGCAGTGATGCCGGCTTCGCTTGGCAAATCCTACTCGGCCTATGCCGGTGTGCAGGATGCGATGATCCAGTGGTGGTACGGCCATAATGCGGTTGGCTTTATCCTGACCGCCGGTTACCTCGGCATGGTGTATTACTTCATTCCGAAGCAGGCGGAACGTCCGGTGTATTCCTACCGCCTCTCCATCGTCCATTTCTGGGCGCTGATCTTTACTTATATGTGGGCCGGTCCGCATCACTTGCATTACACCGCCTTGCCGGACTGGACGCAGTCGATCGGCATGGTGTTTTCGCTGATCCTGCTGGCACCGTCATGGGGCGGCATGATCAACGGCATGATGACCTTGTCCGGTGCGTGGCACAAACTGCGCTCCGATCCTATCCTCAAATTCCTCATCGTTTCGCTGTCCTTCTACGGTATCGCTACCTTTGAAGGTCCGATGATGTCGATCAAGACCGTCAATGCACTGTCGCACTACACAGACTGGACCATCGGCCATGTACATGCCGGTGCCCTCGGCTGGGTCGGTTTCATCACCATGGGTTCGATCTACTACCTGATCCCGCGTTTGTCCGGCAAGAAGCAGATGTGGAGCACCAACCTGATCGAATTGCATTTCTGGGTCGCGACCATCGGCATCGTGCTGTACATCGCTTCGATGTGGATCGCCGGTGTGATGCAGGGCCTGATGTGGCGCGCGGTCAATCCGGACGGCACGCTGACCTACACCTTCGTCGAAAGCGTGAAGGCGACTTATCCCTACTACGTGATCCGCTTCACCGGCGGTGCGCTCTACCTGGGTGGCATGTTGCTGATGGCTTACAACACCTTCATGACCATGCGTGACGGCGAGGCGGTGGCCGCGCGCATCCCGGCCGTCGCGGCGCACGCTTGAATAAGAGATCACAGGAGCATTGAATGAAATTTTCCCATGAGTGGATAGAAAAGAATCCCTGGCTATTGATTGCACTGGTGACGTTGGTGGTCAGCGTCGGTGGTGCGGTTGAAATCGTACCGCTGTTTTTCCAGAAATCGACGACGGAACCGGTGGCAGGCCTGAAACCGTATTCAGCTTTGCGCCTGGCCGGCCGCGATGTTTACACCCGTGAAGGTTGTTACAACTGCCATTCACAAATGATCCGTCCGTTCCGCGCTGAAACCGAGCGCTACGGCCATTACTCGGTAGCCGGTGAGTTCGTCTATGACCGGCCATTCCAGTGGGGTTCGAAGCGTACCGGCCCGGATCTGGCGCGGGTAGGTGGTCGTTACAGCGATGAATGGCATCGCACCCATCTGGATAGGCCGCGTGACCTGGTACCGGAATCGAATATGCCGGGCTATCCATGGCTGGCGAAAACCAGGCTGACACCGAATGACATCATGCCGCGCATGCGTGCCTTGCAGCGTCTCGGCGTGCCGTACACGGATGAAGAAATCAAGGCCGCACCAGCTGAGCTGGAAGGCAAGACGGAGCAGGATGCACTGGTCGCATACCTGCAGGGATTGGGCACTTTGATCAAGGCGAGACGCTAATCATGACACTAGCCAATATCACCATAGATGCCAGCAGCATCGTTACCGTAGTGAGTTTTTTGACCTTCCTCGGCATCCTTGCCTGGACCTTCATCCTGCATCGAGACAGTGATTTTTCGGTAGCGGCACGCGCGCCGTTTGCCGACGAAGAAGATATGGAACAGCAGGAGAACAAGCATGGCTGATTTCACCAACGGCTTCTGGGACATTTACATCGCGGTATTGACGCTGCTCGGCATTGCCGGTTGCGGTTTGCTGCTGTGGTCGCAATCCAAAGTCAAAATCAAGGTTGATGCCGAAACCGGCCGTGCCACCGAAACCACCGGCCACGTCTGGGATGAAAACCTGACCGAGCTGAATACGCCGATGCCGCGCTGGTGGATGTGGCTGTTCTACCTGACCATCGTGTTCGGTCTCGCTTACCTGGTGCTGTATCCCGGCCTCGGCAGTTACGCCGGCAAGCTGGGCTGGCAGTCGACCGGTGCGTACGAAAACGAATTGAAAAAAGCCGATGCCGAATACGGTCCGCTGTTTGCCAAGTATCAGCAACAGGACTTGAAAGCAGTGGCGGCCGATCCGCAAGCGCAAGCGATAGGCGAACGCCTGTTCCTGAACTATTGCGCGCAATGCCACGGGTCGGATGCACGCGGCAACAAGGGCTTTCCGAACCTGACGGACAAGGACTGGTTATACGGTGGTGAGCCTGAAGTCATCAAAACCACCATCCTGCACGGTAGGCATGGCGTGATGCCGCCAATGGCTGCAGCGCTGGGTGGCGACAAGGATGTGGAAAATGTCGCGCATTACGTACTCAGCCTGTCCGGCAGTACCGCCGATCCGATCAAGGTGGTGTTCGGTAAACCAAAGTTTGCAGCCGCTTGCGCCGCCTGCCATGGCATGGACGGCAAGGGTAACCAGGCGCTGGGCGCGCCCAACCTGACAGACAAGATCTGGCTGCATGGCGGCGGTGCCAACGCCATCATGGAAGCGATACGCAAAGGCCGTGACAACAGCATGCCGCCGTTCGAGGAATTCCTCGGTGACGCGAAAGTACATGTACTCGCTGCGTATGTATGGAGTTTGTCGAACGCCGAGAAGGCAGCGGCTGCCGCGAAGCAATGATGAGGTAATGGAATCAGCATGAAAAACAGCAAGCCGGAAGTCTCTGTCATCAAGATGTATGCAGCACGTGAAGAGATTTATCCGCGTGAAACCACGGGACGCTATGCCAGCCTGCGCTGGCTATGCGTGTGGCTGACGCAACTGGCGTTCTATGGTTTGCCGTGGCTGAGCTGGAATGGCCGGCAAGCCTTGCTGTTCGACCTGGCGGCGCGCAAGTTCTATATCTTTGGCATCGTCTTGTGGCCGCAGGATTTCATTTACCTGGCCGTCTTACTCATCATTTGCGCCTATCTGTTGTTCCTGGTCACCGCGATAGCAGGGCGCGTCTGGTGCGGCTTTTCCTGTCCGCAAACCGTCTACACCGAGATTTTCCTGTGGATAGAGCGCGTGATAGAAGGCAAGCGCAGTGCGCGCATGCGACTCGACAAGCAGCCTGCGTCGCTCGCGAAGCTGGCCAAGAAAAGCGCCAAACATATGGCCTGGGGCGCAGTTGCCTTATGGACCGGCTTTACCTTCGTCGGTTACTTCACACCGATCAGGGAATTGGCGCAGCAAGTCGTGGCATTGACGCTGGGCCCATGGCAAATGTTTTGGGTGCTGTTTTATTCGTTCGCAACCTACGGCAATGCCGGTTGGCTACGCGAACAAGTGTGTAAATACATGTGTCCGTATGCACGCTTCCAGAGTTCGATGTTCGACAAGGATTCCCTGATCATCAGCTATGACAGGAAGCGTGGTGAACCGCGCGGCATGTCGAACAAGCGTAGTGCAGCCGCTGGCCTCAGTTTCGGTGCCTGTATCGATTGTTCGATGTGCGTGCAGGTTTGCCCGGTGGGCATCGATATCCGCGATGGCTTGCAGTACGAGTGCATAGGATGTGCCGCCTGTGTCGACGCCTGCAACTCGGTGATGGACAAGATAGGTTCGGCGCGTGGCCTGGTCCGCTATACGACCGACAATGCGCTGGCGAATAATTTGTCGGTCAAAGAGGTCCGGCGTCGCGCCTTACGTCCCCGCGTATTGATTTACGGCGCGATCCTGGCGGCGATCGTCATCGTTTTTTTCACTGCGCTGACCATGCGCACGCCGCTCAAGCTGGACGTGATCCGTGACCGTGGTGCGATGGGTCGCGAAGTCGAAGACGGCATGATAGAGAACGTCTACCGCCTGCAAATCATGAATACCTCGGAACAGGCGCATCAATACAAGATCAGCGTTTCCGGCATTGAGTCGCTGGAACTGGCGACGCCGGATGAAGTGAGCCTGCAAGGAACCGAAACGCGTGCAGTGCCGGTGCGGGTGAGGGCGGCGGCAGGTCATGGTGAGCCGGGTTCGAATGAAATCAGTTTTAGCCTGCAGGCCGTCGATGATGCCAGTCTGCGTGTAACAGAACACGCAGTATTTTTTGTGCCGCGCTAACGCCAATAAGAAGGAAAGAATATGTCAGCCCATTCCGCAATACTCAACCGGACGCCAGATGAAGCACCATGGTACAAGCATCGCTGGCCATGGTTGTTGATGCTGGGACCTTTTACCGTGGTGGTCGCCGGTATCTTCACGATCTGGATTGCGGTGACGCAGCAGGACGCGCTGGTCGTTGATGACTACTACAAGCAAGGCAAGGCAATTAACCAGGACTTGCGCCGTGATCGCGTTGCCAGCAACCTGGGCATGCACTTCAGCATTTACTACGATACCGATCGACAGAAACTGGTTGGCAATGTCAGCAGCGATGCGCGACAAATCATAGGTGATATCAGCTTGCGCCTGATCCATGCGACCTTGCCGGAAAAAGACATCAGCCTGAACGCAAAAGCAGATGCCGACGGACGCTTTGAAATCAGCTTGCCGGAGTTGACAGCGGGACGTTGGCAAGTCTGGATAGAAAACCGGCAACGCGACTGGCGACTGGGCGGGGTCTGGTTATGGCCTGCACAGAAAAGTCTCATACTTGATGCCGATGTGACAAGCCTACACTGATCTTCACCGTCGCAAGCCTGCCTTGCACGATTTCCCCTATTGATGAATGAGAGCAGCCCGCGACCACTTGGTCCGGGCTGTTATTCATTCCTGTATCGCCATTCTGCGTACACTTCTTTTTTCTGAAAATTCCTGATGCGCGATGACTGCAATTTAGGCTTGGAAAAATGCATCTGCATGACTTCATCCTGTTTGCACAATTACATAAAAATGATGCAGATAGGATTTGTCTTGAAGTCCTGAGAGTAATGAAATTCAAGGCCTTCTCTCGATTAGAGTACCTCCATTGTTGAAAAACGAATGATTGTTCTAAGAAGTTTGGGACACATTCAACACGCGATTTTTTGTGTGCAAACTATGTGAGGTCTGTATATGAATTTTTTTGAACATATTGAATTCCAGGACAAAGCGGCTACTCCTGCGCAATACACCAGCGCCACTGCGGCACAGACGCATAAACGCGTGCCTTTATCCAATGCGCAAATGGATAAGGTGTGCAGTTATCTCGCCGCGCATTTGAACGGCCGTATGCGGGTCGCCGGGCTGGCGGCGCTGATAGGGATGGGGCGTACCAGTTTCTTCGAGCGCTTCACGATGACGGCAAGCATGACGCCGAACCAGTATCTGCAATTCCTGCGCATAGAAAAAGCCAAGGAGCTGATGCGTAATCCACGGTTCACGCTGCTGGATATTGCGTTTGCCTGCGGCTACTCCGATCAGTCGCACCTGACGCGTTTCTTCAAACGGTCTGTCGGCGTATCACCCGGACACTATCGCCGTGAAGCTCTGGCGCAGCGATATCCTGAGCAATGACCGCTTGCTTCAGATGCGCATGGGTAGTGCGCAGATGAGTGTACCAAAAGTAATTGGATGATCATGCAAGGATAGAACGATAGTGCAATCATTGTCGTATAGGGAAGGGCACAATGGCCGCTCCCTCAAGGCGTAGTTTCAGGTAATGCATAGCGGTATTTCATGTAGTACGCGACAGGATTTTTTATCAATGTTGGTAATGCCGGACATGAAACCTTCTCTTCATATATCTCTGCGTCATTCAGAAATTCAGCATGCGTTAGCTGATTCGTCCGATGGTGGGTAAGTGACTTGCTTAAGTCGGCCCGGATAGCTTGGATAGTACTTATCCCCAACCGCATATTTCAATTCAAGCCTATATAAACATGAGACGCGGCTTTAGCGGTGTCCGGTTTCGTGCATTTGGCAATAAATGTGCGGGGGCACTGCTTTTGTATTTTTAAAAAATTATGAATAAGTTTGTGTGTGTAGTTCGGTCACGATCTTTGTATTGGTCGGCGTCTTGGCTATTGGTTTTAGCCATGTCTGTCAGTGCATCGTCGGTGTTTGCACAAACAACCTTTACCGGTTCACAAACTACTAGTGGTCCCTTTTCAAGTGGTTCTCAACTTTTCTTGGATAACAGCACGCTCAACGCATCTAGCGCTAACACCATCACTGGCGGGTATCAGGAATTTCGGGACAATAGCACGCTTAATGTGACTGCAAGCAACGCAATTACTGGCGGGCAGCAGTATTTCTGGGGTAACAGCGTGCTCAATCTGTCTGCAGCAAATGCAGTGAATGGGGATCGTGGTCAACAGCTGTTCTATGAGCACAGTATTCTCAATGCAAACGTGGCGGATGTATTCGGTGATGGTGCGCAGCTGAGTTTTTTGGGCAACAGCGTGCTTAATGCCAACGCTGCCAAGGCAATCAGCAATGGGAGGCAGTTCTTCGCTGATAAGGCCGTGCTCAATGCGTCTGTAGCTGAGGCCATCAGCGGTGGAACGCAGGACTTCGGTGGTGACGCCGTGCTCAACGCATCTGTGGCTAAGGCAATCACTGGCGGAGCACAGACTTTTTCTGACAACAGTACACTCAATGTAACTGCGGCTAATGCAATTACCTATGGAACGTTGTCGTTTGATGGGAATAGCACCCTCAATGCTTATGCGGCGAACGTAAGCAGTAATGACACGTTTATGCTCTTCTCTGACAATAGTACGCTCAATGCATGGGCCGCCTATGCCATCAGCGACGGCGGCTTTGAGTTCAATAACAACAGCACCCTTAATGCATCTGTAGAGCATGCAATCACTGGGGGCTATCAGATTTTTTATGATAACAGTACACTCAATGCATCTGCCGCTAATGCAATCAGTGGTGGGCGACAGACGTTTCTTCTGGACAGCGTACTTAACGTATCTGCCGCTAAGGCAATCAGTGGTGGGCGACAGACTTTTGGGGAATGGGGAGCTAGCCCTATCCTCAATGCATCTGTCGCCCAGGCCATCAGTGGCGGAGAACAGCGTTTTCGTGGCAACAGCATGTTAAATGCCAGGGCTGCCAACGCAATCAGCGGCGGAGAACAGGAATTCTTCGAGGATGCCAAGCTCAACGCATCTGTAGCCGATGCAATTAGTGGCGAAGTAACGTCATCTAGTAATCGCATCACATTCTATGACCGTAGTGTCCTCAATGCTTCTACTGCCTCCGCAGTCAACGGCTGGATACAGCACTTCATGGACAAGAGTGCGCTCAATGCTAGTGCAGCCTCTGCAGTCAGTGGCGGCTACCAGCATTTCAACGACGACAGCACGCTGAATGTTTCTGCAAGCGATGGAGTCAGTGGCGGCAGTCAATCTTTCGGCGACCGGAGCGTGTTGCATGCTGCGGTTAGCAAGGCGGTGAGCGGAGGATGGCAGTCATTCCGGGATACGAGCACGTTCAATGCTAGCGCTGAAAATGCTCTTAGCGGTGGTAACCAGGTTTTCAAGAATAGCGCCGTACTGAAGGCCTCGGTTACCAACGCCGTCAGTGGCGGGCATCAGGAATTTGAGGACACAAGTGTGTTGAATGCCACCGTCGCTTATGCCGTCAGCGGAGGTTTGCGGTCTTTCTCTGGTTCGAGTGTGCTGAACGCATACGCTACCCATGCGCTCAGTGGGGGAAATTACGGTTTGTCCCAGAACAGCACGCTCAATGTGTGGGCTGATAACGCTCTGACGAACAATATACAACTATTTTTTGACGCTAAAAATGGGGATGTCGGCGGCACCTTGCGTTTGAATGGGTATAGCACAGTGATAGGCGGCCTGCGTCATAATCTTTACTCAGGTGGTGTCGTCACCAATGATGGTGCGGCGGATGCCGTACTCACTGTCGATACTTCGATCAAGGGCGATTCGTATTTTGCCGGCCTGGTGCAAGATGGCAGCGGTAAAGGCAAGCTGGGCTTGCGCAAGACCGGGAACAATATCCTGGTCTTGAGCGGAAGCACTACTTATACAGGCGATACCACGGTCGACGGCGGTAGATTGCAGTTTGGTGATGGCAAGAGCGCAGGCCGCCATGACCTGGGTGGCAAGATTAATGTGCTGGCCGGTGAACTCGCAATCAATACGCCGACCGCAGTCAATGTTGCGCAAGGTGTCAGCCTCAGTGATAAGACCACACTGTCCATAGTCGCGAATAGCAATACGCCTTCCTTGCAGGCAGACCGTCTGTCTATAGGCAAGGATGTCACTTTCAATTTGCGCGGCATCTCTGATGCCAGTCAACTCGACAAGGTGCTGATTTCTACCGACAACGGTATAGATGGCGATTTCGCTCAGGTCTTGATCGGTGGTTTCAAGGGGACGGTGGACTACCTGACGCTCAACACGCGCAAATCGGATGACGGCCGGCGGTATCTGGCGATTTACGGTTTGAGCTGGACTGCCGCCAATAATCTGGCGCACGGCACATTCACCCTCAAGGATGCCAGCGATAACTTTGATATAGGCATCGTGCTACGCGATCAAGCGCCGAATGCCGCACGCGGCTGGGATGGCAAGTCATTGACCAAGGCTGGTGCTGGTACCCTGGTCCTGTCTGCCGATAATACTTATACCGGTGGCACGACGATCTCTGCCGGTACTTTGCAAATCGGTAATGGTGGTACGACAGGCTCCATCATTGGTGATGTGACGAATAATGGCACCTTGAGTTTCAATCGTCGTGACCATACGACATTTGCCGGACGTATCACGGGTAGCGGCATGCTCAGGCAGATAGGCAAAGGCACACTCAATCTCAATGGTGATAACTCCGGCTTTTCCGGCTTGACTAGGGTGGAAGCCGGGACCCTGATCGTCGGTTCCAGCGATGCGTATGCCCAAGCGCGACTGGGTGGCGCGGTCGAGGTACTGGATGGCGGCACGCTGGGCGGTGTCGGCACCATTGGTTCCGGTGCCGGCTCGAAGCTACGCATTGCCGAGGGTGGTGCCTTGGCAGCAGGTAATTCGATCGGCACTTTGACGGTGGATGGCGACCTTGTTTTTGAGAAGGGGGCGAAGCTGAAGGTTGAAGTCGATCCGCACGGCAAGGATGCCGATCTGGTTCGTGTTACCGGCGATGCGACATTGAATGGCGGCTCGGTCGTGCATATAGGCGCGAATGGAAAATATCAACTGCGTTCGACCTATACCATCCTGACTGCAGGCGGCAAGTTGAGTGGCAAATTTGATGAAGTCAAAAGTGATTTCGCTTTCCTGGCCCCCAAGCTGCTCTATGACTATGGCGCCGGCAAAGTTGATCTTGAGCTGGTACGTAACTCCGTTGAGTTTGCGACTATGGGCGGCACGCCGAATCAAATCGCTACTGCCTATGCGATAGACAGCATGGGTATGGCGGCCGGGCATGCGGTATATGACGCGATTGCAAAACTGCCTGCCAACAGCGAGTTGATCCGCGCTAGCTTTGACCAGCTGTCAGGCGAAATTCATGCCTCCGCCAAAACCACATTGATCGAAGACAGTCGCCTGTTACGTGATGCCGCCACCGAGCGTATCCGCACGGTGGACGGCTTTGCCGCGGCTACGTCTGCGTGGGTCCAGGGCCTGGGTGCGTGGAGTCATATCAATAGCGACGGCAATGCGGGCCGGCTGCACTACAACACCGGCGGCTTCGTCGCTGGTGTTGACGCTGCGGTGGCGGATCAATGGCGTCTAGGCATGCTGGCCGCTTATAGCAACACTTCATTCAATGCGAGGACCCGTGCGTCATCCGGCTCCAGTGACAATTATTCGCTGGGACTGTATGGCGGCAGGCGTTGGGATATCGCGGATGGCAAGCTTGGTTTGCGTAGCGGTCTCGCTTATACATTGCACGATATGAAGACCAGTCGCCAGGTCGCTATCCCGGGCTTCAGGGACGCCGTCGGCAGCAACTACCGTGCGGCTACATTGCAGGTTTACGCAGACGTCGGCTATGGCATCGATAACCGTTGGGGGAATTTCGAACCCTTCGTTAATCTGGCTTACATCCGCTTCCGGAGCAATGGTTTTGCCGAACGGGGCGGGGCGGCGGCATTAGATGCCGGCAGCCAGAACACCAGTACGAGTTTCACCACCGTTGGCTTGCGTGCTGTCAATCAGCTTGCTTTGGGTGGAAAAAGCGCGACTGTGCGTGGTGCGTTGGGCTGGCGTCATGCCTTTGGCAATAGCACGCCATTATCGACGCAGGCGTTTTCGGCGGGTGATGCCTTCACCGTGGCAGGTGTGCCTGTCGCCAAAAACAGCGCGCTGCTCGAAACCAGCCTCGACTTGCGTTTATCGTCATCGACCACGCTCAGCTTTGCCTATCAAGGCCAACTTGGCATGGATGCGAAGCAGCATTCAGTCAAAGCCAATCTGCTGGTGAAGTTTTGAACAGGGGTAAGCTATGCGCGTACCTGCCGGTTTAGCCGCAGGTTTCGGTGCCGGCCGCCATCGCCTTCAACAGCGTGAGGTCGAGTAATTCGATTTCACGGTTGTTAACTTTCAGCAATCCCTGTTTCTTGAATTTGGACAGCAGGCGGCTGATGCTTTCTATCGTCAGGCCGAGATAATTGCCGATGTCTTCACGCGACATGCGCAACTGGAAACTGGTCGAAGAATAGCCGCGTGCCATATAACGTGACGCGAGATTCACGAGGAAGGCGGCGAAGCGTTGTTCGGCACGCATATTCCCCAACAGCAGCATGACGCTTTGTTCACGCGTGATTTCCTGGCTCATCATGCGATGGAAGTGGCGCAGCAGGGTCGGCATGGTGCTGAATAATTCTTCCAGGCGCGGGAACGGGATTTCACACACTTCGCTATCTTCGAGTGCCACTGCATTGCAATGATGGCGGTCGGTACTGATCGCATCCATGCCGAGCAATTCGCCGGTCATCTGGAAGCCGGTGATTTGTTGTTCGCCGCCGGCATTGATCTGGCAAGTCTTGAAATGGCCGACGCGTACCGCATACAGATTGGTGAATGCATCGCCCATCCGGTACAGATAGTCATCGCGTGCGACCTTGCGACGACGACCGATAATCTTGTCCAGCCGGTCCATATCGTTTTCGCCCAGGCCCATCGGCAGGCACAGCTGGTGCATGCTGCAGGTCGAACAACTGGCGCGCAAGGCGTTGACGCTTAAGGCGGGATCGGTAGTGCTTGGGGACGCTTGGCTCATATTTCCTGGCTCTATTCTTTACTTGGTCTAACCGCGATGCGGTAAGAGTTACTTAAAATGAAAGTAAGGATTTCATGTGATCTTGGCATCAATCACCAGCAAGGGCAACTTGTCCTTCACCTGTGCCCATTTCTCATGTTCGGGCATCGGCTCTTTCTGCTTGCTGATGCGCTTCCAGTCCGGATGCTGTGACAATTCGCGATTCAGGGCAACGAAGTGCTGCTGCTCCGGTGCGACTTCGGTGGCGCCTATGATGGCGTTGACAGGGCATTCCGGTACGCACACCGAGCAATCTATGCATTCATCCGGATTGATCGCCAGGAAGTTAGGACCTTCAAAAAAACAGTCCATAGGGCAAACGACAACGCAATCGGTGTATTTACATTGAATACATGCTTCAGTGACGACAAACGGCATTTCCTGTTTCCATTTCCACGCTCAGATACGACATTGTAAACGGTCAGCCCGGATTTGCCTTTGTTGACGACCGGCTACATGGTTTTACGCCAATTTGAGCCCACAAAAAACAGGGCGCGCGCCTTGTCCAATCATTTGATTTGATGGCTTGATAAGCACAAGTTATCAAGCTGCGTTTGCATCAAATTCCCTCGTTTTTCGGCAGCTATTCCTTGCGTAGTTAAAGCTAACGCTATATCCTTCCGTGCATATCGAAAGGTGCGCCGGTAAACGCATCCTTTGTTACCGCCAAATTTTTTAGTCTAAAGAATGAACAACATGAAAGAACTTCGTATTCTCGCCGATGCTTGTTTTGAGGCACAGGTAGCCAACGCAGTAGAGCGCTTCAATACAGAGCACGCGGATATCCGTGCGGTAGTCAGTGCAGCAGGCGCGGCAGATTGCTTGCAGCGCCTGAAAGCAGGTGATAGTTATGACCTCGCGATCCTGGCCGACAGCGCCGTTGCGGCAACGCTGATGCCTGAGCAGACTGATGGTTATTATATTTTTGCCGGTAACAGCATGGTGCTGGCATATGCGCCGGGGCAAATACTGAATGCGAAGAACTGGCGTGAAAAACTGGGCGATCCGAAAGCGTCCATCGGCCATCTCGAACCAAGCGTACATTCGGCTGGATATGCTGCATTGATGGCTTGCATGCTGGCCGACAGCGTGGCGCCGGGACTGACGCGGACCCTGATTAACCATCCGGGACGTAAAGTGGTGACGGCTGCAAGCGAGCCGACTGACTTTGCATTCAGGTACCGGACGGAGTGCATCGCAAAAAAGATATCATACGCATCCTTGCCAGACACGATGGATCTTTCTAATCCGGCATTCAATGCGCATTACGCTACAGCAAAGCATGACTTGAGCGGCGACGGTAAAACCATCGTGAAGGCCTCAGCCATCGGACATGCACTGGTCATCCCGTTCTCTGCCGAAGAGCCGGAAGCCGCAAGGGATTTCATTGAAATCCTGCTGCAAAATAATTTCACTGCGCAAGGTTTCCAGCCACGCAGCGAAATCGTTGGCAAGTCGCCATGCCGTATGCACGCAGCGCTGGAAGTCAGAAAACCGGCACGCGTACAGAGCGCCAACTATGAAGATGAGGCTGATGTGCATCTGCTGGAACGTGCACGTTTGGGCAAGCGCACGCAGGATTTGGCGAAAGCAGCTTAAAATCCTTGCTTCTGCAACCGGAAGCAAGTGTTCAAATGATTATTCGCCGTGCTGTTGAATCAGACTTTGGTGCCATGTGGCCGATTTTTCAAAAGGTCGTGGCACCGGGTGTGAGCTATGTCTTCGCCGCAGACACCAGTTATGAAGATGGATATGCATACTGGTTCGCTCCGGGCGTGACTTCATACGTTGCCGAAGATGACGGAAAAATCATCGGCATGTATAAATTGATCGCCAACCAGCGCGACCTCGGTGCGCATGTTGCGAATGCCTCGTTCATGGTTGATCCCGACGTCAGCGGGAAGGGCACCGGCAGGCAAATGAGTGAACATTGCCTGCGTACTGCCAAGGCGGCCGGCTACCGCGCGATGCAATTTAATTTCGTCGTCAGCAGCAACGATGCCGCTGTCGCCCTGTGGAAGAAGCTGGGCTTTGCCATAGTCGGCACTTTGCCGCAAGCCTTCCTCCATAGCAGCCTGGGTTACGTCGATGCTTACGTCATGCATCGCTTCCTTGACGACATTCCAGGCTGACCCGGGCATCAGCGGTCGTCGCCGGCTTTTCTTTCATTACTTATCCGCAGGCAACATCTCTATTGAAAAGTAGTGCTGTGCGGCTTGCCATCCGGCAGTCGCTGTTGCACGTCATCCACAGCTCTTTTCACTCTGTCACAGACTGGAAAGCATTCTATGCCCGTGCATATGCGGGTGTCTTTGCATTGTTTAATTGCGATGTCGGCTCGTCAAATTTATAATGAGAATCATTTTCATTATTGTTTGCAACTGTTTATCTCGTTGCATGCCGGCTCACTTTTCTTCAAGTACAAAGGAATCATCGATGGCTGCCCATTCCCATATCCAGGCATTTTTCAGACCCACGTTGCTGGTATGTGCATTGCAGGCGGCGCTTCCTTTCCTGGCAGGTGCAGCGCAGGCTCAAACAACTGAAGCAACTACGACGACGCAACTTGAAGCGATTACAGTAACGTCGAGTGCGGATGCATCGGCCGAAGGATTGTCGAAGCCATATGCAGGCGGACAGGTAGCAAGGGGCGGGCGTGCCGGTATTTTGGGTACGCAAGACAATATGGATACACCGTTTTCGATTACCAGCTATACAAACGAACTGATCCAGAATCAGCAGGCGCGCAGTGTTGGTGACATTCTTCAGAATGATCCATCGATACGCGTGGCGCGCGGCTTTGGTAATTTCCAGGAGTCCTACTTCATACGTGGCTTCCTTTTAAGTTCGGACAATATCGCCTACAACGGGCTGTATAGCCTGCTGCCTCGGCAATATATTTCCTCCGAATTGTTTGAACGCGTCGAAGTGTTGCATGGTGCCAGTACCTTCCTGACCGGCATTACACCGAGCGGTGATGGTATCGGCGGCACAATTAATCTGCTGCCCAAACGTGCCGGCAATGAGCCGCTTACCCAGGTAACTGCAGGCACCGCCAGCGGTTCGCAAGCATATATTGCTGCTGACGTTGCGCGTCGCTTTGGTCCGAACGACAGCACCGGTATACGTATCAATGCTGCGCATCGGGATGGTGGAACCGGGGTAGACCGGGAAAGCGTCAAGCTGGATGTGGTTTCGTTAGGTCTGGATTGGCGTAGCAGCAATGCACGCTTGTCTGCTGACATCGGTTATCAAAACCATAGACTCAATGAAACGCGTACCAATGTAGGCGTGTCTGCCGTGACTTCAGTACCGCGTGCACCTGATGCGTCAAGCAATTGGGCGCAGCCCGGCAGCTATTCTGATGAGCGCGATATGTTCGGCACAGTGCGCGGTGAATACGATATCAATCAAAATGTGACGACCTGGTTTGCCGCCGGTATGCGCAAAGGCAAGGAATCAAATTCCTTGCGGAACTTCAATTTAACAGATGCTATTACTGGTGCCGGCAATACCTACCGCTTTGATAATACCGGGGAAGAAACAGTAAAAGCAGGGGAGTTGGGCATACGCGGCAAGCTCACGACCGGTGCGGTAAAACATACGCTGGTTGCCTCTTATGCATACTTTGATTCTGAGCGAAAGAATGCATACACATACGACAATACCAATACACAAAATACAAATCTGTATAACCCTGTACTCAGCGGACTCCCTGCCTTTAGCGGCCTGGCAGTGAGCGGCGGTGATTTGGCTAATCCCAATCTGACAGCTAAAAAGACACTGACCAGCTATGCGATTGGCGACACCATGTCTTTCGCTGACGATAAGGTGCTATTGACCGTTGGTGCCCGTCATCAGACGGTGGACACCAAAGCTTTTGCCTACGGTACCTCCGCATTGACCGAAACATACAAAGCGAGTCGCGTAAGTCCTGCCGCAGGTATCGTCTACAAGGCTGCAAAGGAAGTCTCAATTTACGCCAACTATATTGAAAGCCTTAGCCCGGGTTCAACCGCACCGGCACTCGATGGTGGTCGTCCTGTGCAAAATGCAGGCCAGATTCTTGCCCCGTATGTCGCGAAACAAAAGGAAGTCGGCGTCAAATATGACGGCGGCAAACTCGGCGCTTCTGCAGTTTTATTCACCACGGATAAACCGCGTGTTTTCACAAATGCGGCAAATGTCTATGGCGCGGAAGGAAAGGATAAACACCAGGGGCTTGAATTAACGGCATTCGGCGAAGTCATGCGCGGCCTGAAAATTCTCGGCGGTGTCACCTTCCTTGATGCAAAACAAGAATCCAGCGGTAGTGCAACTACAGATGGAAAGCGTGTCATTGGTGTACCAAAAGTACAGGGTAGCCTAGGCGCGGAATGGGATGTCGCAGGTGTGCAAGGCTTCTCCGTGAACGGCCGGGTGACAGCAACAGGCAGTAGCTACGCTGACGCAGTCAATACATTGAAAGTACCTGGCTGGGCGCGCCTGGATATCGGTGCGCGTTACCTGACAGAAGTGCAAGGTAAATTGGTCACCATCCGCGCGCGTCTTGATAACGTAACTGATCGCAATTACTGGGCATCCGTCGGCGGTTCGGAAGGCAGCGGTTATCTGGTACTGGGTAACCCGCGCACCTTTAGCCTGACCGCTTCCGTCGACTTCTGATGAACGGTGGCAAACTGCGTCGCTGGGCCTGGATCCACAAGTGGTCCAGCCTGGTGTGTACCGTGTTCATGCTGCTGCTGTGTATCACCGGCTTGCCGCTGATTTTCCATCACGAGATCGGGCATCTGCTCGGTACCGAGATCGAAGCGGCGGAGATGCCTGCGAATACGCCGCGCATCAGCATGGATCGCGTGATGCAGATTGCGCTGGCCCAGCATCCTGCCAAGGTAGGCATGTTTGCATCGCAGGAGCCTGACGATGATCGTATCTGGTTCGTGACCTTGGCGACCACGCCGACTTCGGAAGTTGATATGAAGCAGGTGGCGGTGGATGCGCGTACCGGTGAAGTGCTTGGTCAGCCACCGCTAAGCAGCGGCTTCATGTACATCATGTTTTCTCTGCATGTGAACCTGTTTGCCGGCCTGGCCGGTATGCTCTTCCTCGGTTTCATGGGGATATTGCTGTTGGTAGCGATTATCTCCGGTGTGGTGTTGTACGGACCGTTCATGAAGAAGCTGGAGTTCGGTACGGTGAGGACAGAGCGTTCGACCCGGCTGAAGTGGCTGGACCTGCATAATCTGCTTGGCATCGTCACGCTGGCCTGGTTGCTGGTAGTCGGTGCGACAGGTGTCATCAATACCTGGGCCGACTTGCTGGTCAAATACTGGCAATTCGATCAAATGGCGGAGATGGTTGCGCCTTACAAAGGCAAGCCACCCATCACTGAATTGGGTTCCCTGCAAAAAGCGGTGGATGCTGCGATTGCGCTGGAGCCGGATATGAAGATGGGTTTCATCGCATTCCCGGGGACCAGTTTCAGCAGCCCGCATCATTACGGGATATTCATGCGCGGCACTGAAGCGTTGACTTCGCGCCTGTTCAAACCGGTATTGGTTGATGCGACTAGCGGTGAAGTGACAGACAGTCGTACGCTGCCATGGTATCTGACCGGCTTGCTGGTATCGCAGCCTTTGCATTTTGGCGATTACGGCGGCAGGCCGATGCAAATCATGTGGGCGATACTCGACCTGATTTCCATCGTCGTATTGGGCAGCGGCTTGTATCTGTGGATAGTGCGGCGGAAAACCAACGAAGCGCGAATGGAGAAGTTGATCCACGCGCATCAACTGGAAGCTGAATAAATATGGCGCGTAATCAAACTACCCAACGCAGCAATTTCTGGTTCGTCTGGCGCACGCCCTTGTTGCTGGCCGCACTGACTTTGTTCGGCCTGGTCACCGCACTGGTCGAGACCGGCGTCTGGCACTGGTTCGCATGGGCCGCATTGGCTGCGCCTATCGTCGTAGGGCTGTGGTACGGCTTTAAGCGTCCACGCAAATAAGTGAGGGCCGTTCGGCCCTCACTGACTACGTCAACATTCAGGGAATAATTGCAGTCACGCGGATTTCAATACGCATTTGCGGCAGTCCGAGTGCGGCCACACCCAGTTCGGTCCAGATTGGCGAGTGCTTCGGCATGTAGTGACGAAACAGCTTCACCATCGTCGCATTTACCTCCGGTGGAAAGCCGCCGACATGGTAAGAGTTAACATGGATCACATGCTCCCAGCTGGCACCGGCAGCCGCCAGCGTGCGTGTGAGATTGTCGAATGCCTTGGCAATCTCATCTTCGATGGATGCCGGGAAATTGAATTCGTCATCCCAGCCACCCTGGCCGGAAGTTTCGACACGATTACCAATTTTTACCGCTTGCGAATAATGCAGCTCCTTCAGCATGAAATCGCCATAGCCGGGAGTGATAAAGAATTCAGGCTTGCTCATGGTGCTCCTCCAGTAGGTTGTGCCGGTGCGCGGCAAGGCTGTCTTCAGCCTTGCCCCACATCAGTCGTGGGTAATTGCTTGATTGGGTGATTAATAGCGTTCCAGCCAGTGTGCATACGGTGCCGGCAAGACCCATGAAGGGCGCTCGACCTTGAGTTCCTTGGCGGCGAAGTAAGGCCAGTGCGGATTCGCGAGATGTGAACGACCGACCATCACGATATCCAGTTGCTGTTGTTCGACGACGCGCTGTGCGATCTCCGGTGTGCCAAAGCCCCAGGCGGACGAGACCGGCACGTCGGCTTCGCGTCGCACGCGTTCGGCGACCGGGCCGAGGAAGGCGGGGCCCCACGGAATCGAAGTTTCCGGAATCGTAAATCCGATGCTGACGCTGATCATGTCCATGCCGGATTTTTTGAATTCACGGACCAGGCCGATTGATTCGAGCAAGGTTGCTTCATCGCGGCCGTCATATTCAAGGACGCCAAAGCGTACCGTCAGCGGCAGGTTTTCCGGCCAGACGGCACGCACTGCACGCAAGGTTTCCAGCAGGAAGCGCGCACGGTTTTCGGCGTTGCCACCATAAATGTCGGTACGCTGGTTGGAATGGGCGGAGAAGAAAGTCTGCGCCAGGTAGCCATGCGCGAAATGCAGTTCCAGCCATTCGAAGCCGACGTCACGCGCACGTACTGCCGCGTCAACGAAGTTTTGTTTTACGCGGGCAATATCATCCAGCGTCATCGCACGTGGCACTTTCGGCAAACCTTTGCCGTAGGCGAGGGCGGATGGTGCAATCGTTTGCCAGCCGCGTGGGTCACCTTCAGCAATATGGTCATCGCCTTCCCATGGAAGGTTGGCGCTGGCCTTGCGTCCGGCATGTGCGATCTGGATCCCGGGCACAGAACCGGCGGCCTTGATGGCTTGCACGATAGGTGCAAAAGCTTGCGCCAGCCCATCATTCCAGATGCCTGTGCAGCCTGGGGTAATACGGCCTTCAGGCGCTACCGCGGTTGCTTCAACGATCACCAGGCCGGCACCGCCACGCGCCAGGCTGGTGTAATGGGCTTGATGCCAGTCGTTAACACGACCGTCAACCGCCATGTACTGGCACATGGGCGGGATGGCGATACGGTTGCGCAGGGTGACGTCTTTGAGTGTGTATGGCTGGAATAGGGCGGACATGGCTACCTTTGATAAGTTGTTAGTGTTGCGTGTTTGTTTGCTTCGTTAGTTCGTATATATACGAACAATGGAATTAGTATAGCTGAAAGTGTATGATGTTGCTTATGCGTCCCTTTAAGCATCCCGCAGCCAGTGAATTCTCCCTCGAACGTGTCCTGTACGCCTTGAGTGATTCCATACGGCTGGACATCGTGCGGCATCTGGCCCGCGTTGATGCTGCATCCTGCGGCGAACTGGATGGCGGACGTCCAAAATCCACCGTATCCCATCACTTCAAGGTCTTGCGCGAGTCCGGCCTGGTGTACACGGAAAATACCGGCACCATGCATATGAATACGCTGCGCCGTGCCGATATTGAAAGCCGCTTTCCCGGCTTGCTGGACGCCATACTGGCGCAACACATTTCCTGATATTTGCTGAATGTTTTGAGTTGATTGCTGTTGGGGAGACGCTTGCCACTTGCTGACTGGCGGGCCTGAAGCAACTGCTTTCCGAAACCGGGGATGCTGCATTTGATTTCGGAGGTGGGGAATTGGTACCGGTATATTTTCGAACCGCCGGCTCCGGTGATGTGAGAAGAATATTATCGGAATGCCAAAATTAATGATGTCGGCGCATGCTTCGACTTCGTGTAAGAAAGCAGGAAGTGTTTAATCTTGCCGTGTCAGTTAAGTGTTTGCGAAATTTATTCAGCCTTTGTGTGCCATGAAAAAATGAATAAGGGATCGCGAGCCGCCTGCGCGTGCGGAGCGATCCCTGGATTAAATGTCCTGAATTTCACGCAGGATCAGGCCGGCTCTGAAATCTCGGACAATGTTTCGCCCACCACTTCAAACTCGGAACTTTCGACTGCGACATCACCGATGGCAACGATGCCGACCAGGCGTTTCTGGCTGTTGACGATAGGCAGCCTGCGTACCTGATGCTGCGACATCAGGCGCACGCCCTCAGCCAGGCTGGAGTCTTCGAAGGCCCAGACTATGCCTTTGGTCATCACATCGCGAACCTTGGTTGAAGAGGGTTTTCCTTCTGCCACGGCACGGATGACAATATCGCGATCCGAGATCGAACCTATCATCCTGTCGTTTTCATGGACCGGCAGCATGCCAAAGTTTCCTGCCTTCATTTTCTTTGCCGCATCCTGGATCGTGGCCTCAGGGCTTATTACCTGGACATCAGGTTTCATAAATTCTTTTAAGGTAGCCATTTCTGATTCCTTTCGATAGATAGTCATACGTATTCCCCTGCCACATCAGCGACGGGGGAAGGCTGGGACATCAGCAAGAAAGCGCTGTATAGCGCCATCCAATACCAATACTCTCAATGTAACGAACTCTCGAAGGATAGTGAGTCAGTGCGCGCCGCGATGCCACGTAAGAAATAGGGAGGCTATAGAAAGCAGCAGATCCCGGATGTGTTCCCGCAGGCAAAGTTTCTAAGCTTTGTTGCCCTTGCTGTCTTCGGGCGGCATACCTTCCATGCCGGTGGTGTGGCCGATTTTTTCAAATTCATTCCGCAAGCGTTGAAGGTCTTCGTCGCAGAGGTTTTCAATGTTGACCATTTTCGTACGTGCTCCGTCGAGCGCACGTATCAGTTCATCCAGTTTGAGTTGCGTCGCCTTGGCTTCGCGGTTTTGCGAGCTCTGGATGAGGAACACCATCAGGAAGGTGGTGATGCTGGTGGCAGTATTGATGATCAGTTGCCAGGTGTCCGAGTAATCAAAGAGCGGGCCGCTGATGACCCATGCCAGCACTACCAGCAATGCCAGCAGGAAGGCCCAGTATGAGCCGACACCGTTCGAGCAGTTAATCGAAAATCTACGGAATAGCTCCGACATATTGTTCTCCTCTTGGGGGCAAGACAGGGACTTTAATGGTTGGCCATCGGATACAGAAGGAATAAGTTGGATGGGATGGCGCTGACTGGGGCGTGCCGAATAATTGAAAATGATCTTAGCACCAGGATCAAACTCAAATATTTGCATTCTGCAGTCAGAAATTCCTTACACGCCGCCAGGTGTTTCTGTGCGCCAAGAATGTGTGCCGGCGTCATTCCCGGGCAGTGGTTTGAGCTTTATGACGCGTCTGGTCCCGAGCGGCGCATCATTTCGCTCGGCGTCATGCCCATGATTTGCCGGAAGGCGTGGCCGAAGGCGGCGACGCTGCTGAAGCCGAGTTGCAGTGCAACGTGCTTGATCGATGTTTGTCCGTTGCCGAGGGCTTCAACCGCCGCCATGATGCGTGCGCGTTGTCGCCACTCCTTGAAGGTCAGGTTGGTTTCAGCAGGAAACAGGCGGGTGATGGTGCGTGCCGATGCACCTGCGGTGTAGGCCAGTAATTCCAGTTCGCTGTCATTCGACGGATCTGCGAGGATCATGTCTGCCACCCGGCGTGCACGCGCATCATTCGGCATTGGCATGAAAGTCGTCGCATCTTCGTCCTCGGCGAGTTCAAACAGCGCCAGCTCCATCAACAGTGCGAGGCGGCGCGGATGCGAGCCCGGCTTGAAAGCAGCCAGTATAGTTTCGCGCAGCAGTGGACCGACTGTCGCGACAAATTCTGATTCCAGTCGCGGTGCTTCCGGATGCAATGCCAGCTTGTCGGCGGGAATGAGCAAGGCGCGCATTTCGATATCTGCCAGCATGTCGACCGCGTGCTCTATGCCGGGCGGCAGCCAGACGGCGCGGGCCGGCGGCACCAGCCAGCGACCTTTGGGCGTCGTCACCTGCATCACGCCACTGGCGGCAAACAGCAGTTGCGCCTCACGATGCACATGCAGGCCGAGACGGGTGCCGCGCGGATAGAAGCGGGCGCCTATAGCCATTTATGCTCCATTACTTGCCACGACTGGTGGGCAGGGAAAGAGGTGCGGCAGTGTGCGCTGGGATAGGACATATTGGCGTGTTGGCGATGTTATTTGTCTTCCAATCGATGACTTCCCATATTAACCTAGCTGCGATCTTTCCGGAAGGCAGCTAATGAACCACCCCCGTACCGTTATTGCTTATATCAACCTCGCACACTTTATCGATCATTACGCCATGCTGGTATTCGCAGCGGCGGTCATCGTGATCGCGCCGGTATTCGGCATGACATATGGCGAACTATTGCCATATGCGACACCCGGTTTTGTGGCTTTCGGTGCCGGCTCATTGCTGACCGGCTGGCTCGGCGATCGCTGGAGTCGACGCCACATGATGGTGATTTTTTTCATCGGCATTGGTGCCGCGATGATGGCAGTGGGCCTGACACAAACGCCGCAACAACTGGGTATCGCCTTGTTGGCAGTCGGTTTGTTCGCTGCGATTTACCATCCGGTCGGCACTGCGATGCTGGTCGCACATGCGGAGAAACTGGGGCGTGAAGTGGGCGTCAACGGCGTGTGGGGCAATCTCGGCGTAGCGTCATCTGCCTTGATAACCGGCATCGTTTGCCAGTACCTCGGGTGGCGCTGGGCTTTCCTGTTGCCAGGTGCGGCCACCATGGTCATAGGGATATTGTTTGCTATCAAGGTCAGGCACGAAGCACGTGCCGTGCGCAAAGGGGCGCAGCAGGGCTCGGTGCGCGTCTCCAAGGATGCGATGTGGCGCGTGATCGTGGCACTGGTGATCACCATCATCGCCAGTTCGACGACATTCAACGCGTTTACCGTGGCGATGCCCAAACTGTTTGCGGAGCGTCTGTCGGGCATCACCGTGAATGCAGCATTACTGGGCGTGATCGTGGCGGGAACATATGTATTCGGCGCATTGGCGCAGTACATCATCGGTCATTTGCTGGATCGTCATTCGCTGAAGATCTTGTTCCTGCCGCTCGCGTTGACGCTGGCACCCTTGCTGTACTTCAGCGCCAGCCTGTCCGGCTTGCCGCTCATATTGATTTGCATCGGTATCGTGATCTGTATCTTTGGGCAGGTTACGGTCAACGACGCGATGATAGGTAAGTACACCAGCGATGAATGGCGGGCGCGGGCTTATTCGGTGCGTTACTTCCTCGGGTTTACGGCGGCAGGGGTGTCGGTCGGCGTGGTTGCGACCTTGCATGAGCGTGGCGGATTCGCCTTGATGCTGCAGGCTTTGGGCGGTCTGTGCGTGCTGGTGATTATCGGTGCGATTTGTTTTCCGCAGGAGCGGAAGGTGCACGGATAACGTTGTTAATGATGCGCAAACGCGTCACACGTTTGCGCAGCCTATGCTAGTGCGGCAGCCGTGGTGCAATGTAATTTACCAGGGCATCAATGGCGACCGGTTTCACCATGTAATGATCGAAACCTACGCTTGCAGCATTTATTTTATTTTCCTGCTGGCTGTATCCGCTGATCGCAATGCACAGCGGTACCGGTTTCGCCGTATGCAGACGCAACTGCCTGAGCACTTCATAGCCATCGATGCCGGGCAAGCCGATATCACACACGATGACGTCATAGATATTGTCCTTGGCCATTTCCAGCCCGGATGTACCATCGAAGGCGGATGTCAGCGTATGACCTTCCATCGTCAGTAAATCACTCAGGATTTCATTGGCGTTGGCATTATCTTCGATGAGGAGGATGCGGCAACCCTTGCTGCCGTCTGCCGGTGCATCATCTTCATTCCCATCCTTGATGAACTCGACAGCAATCGGTAGCTCTACCGTGAATTCACTGCCGAGGTCGGCACCGGCGCTATAGACGCTTACCGTACCGGCATGCATTTCCACCACGGTGCGTACCAGCGACAGTCCGATCCCGAGGCCACCTTGTGTGCGGTCCAGTGACAGCGGCCCTTGGCGGAATAACTCGAAGATGTAGGGCTGGATATCTGCGGCAATTCCCACCCCGTCATCCTTGATCACGACCTTGACGGTATCGGTCTGTAACTGCACCAGGATATCGATATGTCCATCTACAGGTGTGAACTTGGTGGCATTGATAATGAGATTGGCAAAAGCCTGTGCCAGCCTGACCAGATCACCATGGATGATGACGGGCGCATCCGGCATCGAGATGCTGAGTTGCTGCGTACGTTTATCGATGAAGGGCTGGCTGGTTTCAACCGCGCTCTCGATTATTTCCGCCAGCAGCAGTGAACGCCTTTGCAAGGTGATATTACCGGTACTGACGCGCGATGCATCCACCAGGTCATCGACCAGATGTGTCATATGGCTGACCTGGCGACTGATGATGCCGTGCAGTTTGGGCAGGAGGGGGTGGGCGTTTGAAATCTTGCCCATCAAGTCCGCCGCCATCGCAATAGGAGCCAAAGGATTGCGCAGTTCGTGCGCCAGCATGGAGAGGAATTCGTCTTGGCGATGCTTGGCGGATTCAGCCTTGGCCTGCAAGTCCTGTGCACCGGATGCGGCCAATGCCAGGTCCTGGTTTGCCTCGCGCAACTGGACCACCAGGGCTTCGAGCACATGCTTGCTTTGCGTTGCTTCGTGCAGCGCGCCGCCCTGGGTTAACAAATCGGCGGTTTTTTGACGCAGCTGTTCTGCTTCGCGGTCGATACGCTTCAGCAAACCGGCGATGGTCTGCCTGAATTGATCTGCTTCGGGGGAGGTGTCGCTGTCGTCGGCGACGGAGGGGCCACGCAGGGCCATGTTTTGATTACCATCTTGCATAAGTAGAACCCGGCGCCCAGTGAGATTGCCTGATTCTGTCAAATGACAGATCGGAAGCTATTATTTTTTCTTCAACATACTCCTGTTTGCCCTTGATTGTTATCTTTAATTTTTATTTCTCGCGATTGTCAGCAGATGCAAGCGGATTCGGGGTGATGCAATTACTTTCCGCGCAGATTCACCAGGCGCTGGAAGAAAGCGTGGCTTGGTGGTAAAGTGCGACGATTATTTTGCTATGGGGTTCCAGAATGGGCTGTTCCAGTTGTAGTTCTCACACAGGCAGTACACTGGCAAGGTAGCCCACGATCCTCATCGCTACCTTGCCGCAATGGCGGGTAGTGGCTTGCAAGACAAACGGTCCTCGTTTGTTCTTTCTCTACTCCCTTTCGTTTATATAGTTTGCCCTTGCGTTGGCCGTGTCCACCGTCTAGGGCTTGACTGCGTTGTATCTGGCTAATGCCGGGACTGATTGCTTTTGCTGAACACCGCTGGCGAAGTATTTAAGCGTGTTGTCACATTGAGCTGTCATCCTGCGGGAAACACGCACTTTCCTGCATACCAGGCCGGATACCCATGAATACAAGGTTTTAATATGTTCGAGTCGCTCGCTCCTCGCAGGACAGACCGCTCCCTGCTGGCGATTTCACCGAATCGCTGGGATTGGGCCTTGCTGCCGCTGGTACTGTCGGTACTGGTGGCGGTCGGCTTTGGCGCCATGCAGATGGCACGACCCTTTGTGGTCGGCGAAGCCACGCCTATCTCACTCGATCCATCCAATCTTCCTTATTATTTGTTGCGCACTATCTTGCGCATGTTTATCGCGCTCGGCTGCGCCTTGTTGTTCAGCTTTGTGTTTGCGGCGATTGCGGCGAAGTATCGCGCCGCCGAGAAGGTGATGATCCCGACACTGGATATCCTGCAGTCGGTGCCTATCCTTGGTTTCCAGGCGATTGCGATTGCACCTTTCATCGCCTTTTTTCCCGGCAGTCTGCTGGGTGTCGAATGCGCGGCGATATTCGCGATCTTTTCTTCGCAGGCATGGAATATGGCCTTCAGCCTGTATCAGTCGATCCGTACCGTGCCGTCGGAATTGAATGAGGCGGCGCGCGTGTTCCGCCTGTCCGGATGGCAGCGCTTCTGGCGGCTGGAGTTGCCGTTTGCGATGCCGGGCTTGTTGTGGAACATGATGATGTCGATGTCCGGCGGCTGGTTTTTCCTAGTCGCGGCTGAAGCGATTTCGGTCGCCAACCAGGACATTAAGCTGCCCGGCATCGGTGCTTATATCGCGGTGGCGATAGAAGAAAAGAATTTGCATGCGATCTTGTGGGCGATAGGCGCAATGCTGGCTGGCATTGTGTTGTACGACCAGCTATTCTTCCGTCCCTTGCTGGCGTGGGCCGACAAATTCCGCTTTGAAGAATCGCAAGGCGAGACAGAACAACGTTCATGGCTGTTGAACTGGGGTCGTCGCAGCCGCTGGATGCGCGCCGGTACCGATCGCATGTGGGCGCTGTTGCGCAGCACGCTGGGTTGGTTCAGCGTGTCCTATGACGGCACTGCGCCACGCGCCAGTGCACGCGCCATCAATCCGGTGTGGATGCGGGTGTGGAATGTATTGCTGCTGGTCGCCGCCTGCCTGGCGGTGTATCGCCTCGGGATTTTTGTACATAGCGAAGTCGGCTGGGCCGAAGTCGGGCATGTGCTGTGGTTGGGTGTGATTACGCTGACACGTGTCTTGTTGCTGATTGCGCTGGCCTCGTTGGTGTGGGTGCCGATTGCGGTATGGATAGGTTTGCGTCCGAAGTACTCGCAAAGGGTGCAGGGCCTGGCGCAATTCCTCGCGGCGTTCCCGGTGAACCTGATGTTCCCGCTGGTGGTGTACCTGCTGCTGACGATGCAATTGAACCCGAATATTTGGCTCAGTCCCTTGATGGTCTTCGGCACGCAGTGGTACATCCTGTTCAATGTGGTGGCCGGTGCATCGACGATCCCGAATGAATTGCGCCTGGCGTCCGATAATCTTGGCTTGAAAGGCTGGTTGAAGTGGAAGCGGGTGTACCTGCCTGCGGTGTTTCCCAGCTATGTCACTGGTGCCATCACGGCCAGCGGCGGTTCATGGAATGCGAGCATCGTCGCCGAATACGTGACTTGGGGTAAGACCACGCTGATCGCCGATGGCCTTGGCAGTTACATCAAGCAGATGACCGATGCCGGCGATTTCCATCGCATTGCGCTCGGCATAGGTGTGATGTGCATATTCGTAATGTTGTTGAACCGATTTTTCTGGCGCAAATTGTATTTGCTGGCAGAAGACCGTAGTCGTTAGGAGGCAGGATGAGCCGGAATGTATTGATTGAATTGAAGGGCGTCGACAAATCCTTCCAGACCGCGGACGGTACGCCGAGCAGCGTGCTGGAGCAGGTGGATTTCACCCTGGTTGAAGGCGAGATCGTGGCTTTGCTGGGTAAGTCCGGCTCGGGCAAGTCGACCCTGTTGCGCCTCATGGCTGGCCTGATCCCGGCCGATAGCGGTAGCGCGACGTATCGCGGCAAGAATATCTACGGCCCGGTGGCCGGCATTGCGATGGTGTTCCAATCCTTTGCCTTGTTCCCGTGGCTGACGGTGCAGCAAAACGTCGAGCTCGGACTGGAAGCGCAAGGCGTGCCACCGGACGAACGGGAAAAACGCGCTGATGCAATGCTCGACCTGATCGGCCTGGCCGGTTTCGGTGGCGCGTTGCCGCGTGAATTATCGGGTGGCATGAAGCAGCGCGTCGGTATTGCCCGCGGCCTGGTGACGGGGCCGGATGTGTTGCTGATGGATGAAGCTTTCTCCGCCCTCGATGTGTTGACGGGTGAAACCTTGCGCGACGATATCCTTGAGATGTGGGAAGAGAACCGTATCCCGACCAAGGGCATCCTGATCGTGTCGCACAATATCGAAGAAGCCGTGATGATGTCTGATCGCATCCTGGTGCTGTCGAGCAGCCCGGGGCGCATCCGTAGCGAAATCAGGATCGATTTGCCGCGTCCGCGTAATCCGGATTCGGCCGAGGTGCGCGCCCTGATCGATGAAGTGTATGCACTGATGACAATGCGCACGCCGCAGGAAGTCACGACGGGGGCGGCCTTGCAGGCGCACCTCAGCTATCGCCTGCCGGAAACCGATGTTGCACATATCGAAGGCGTACTCGATTTGCTGGCGGCACCACCATTCAATGGTCGCGCCGATTTGCCGGAATTGACCGAAGAAGCGAAGCTGCCGGATGAAGAATTGTTCCCGACCTATGAAGCACTCGGCTTGCTGGGCCTGGCGCAGGTAGAGAAGGGCGATATCACCTTGACCGCCCTCGGACATAGCTACGCGCAAGCCGCGCACATGCGCCGCAAGGAAATATTCGGCCAGCAGCTGTTGACACATGTGCCGTTGGCGACGCATATACGGCATAGCCTCGAACGTGAGGTTACCGGCTCCTTGTCGGAGAAGCGCTTCCTCGATTCGCTGGAAGAGTTCCTCAAGGAAGAAGAAGCCAAGCGCGTACTGGAAGTCGTGGTCGAGTGGGGTCGTTACGGCGAAGTCTATGAATACGACTATCACACAGGCCAACTCAAATTGCCGGAAAACGACGCAGAGTAAGCAGGTCTGTTCATATGCCAACGGGTGAAAACGTGCAGGCACAGTGATTCCTGATGCATCGCCAGCAAAAAAATCGCAGCGGCAGCACAATAGTGGCTTGATTTACTGCGACAGGATATTCCCATGAGCGACGCCACCCGTGTACCGACTTTCTTCATTCCGCATGGCGGCGGTCCGTGCTTTTTCATGAATTGGCCGGGCGACCCGCATATGTGGGATCGCATGGCTGATTTCCTGCGCAATATGCATCAGGAAGTCGGCAGCAAACCCAAGGCCATCCTCGTGATTTCCGGCCATTGGATGGAAGATGAATTCACCGTAATGACAACGGCGCAACCGCCGCTGATTTACGATTACTACGGTTTTCCTCCGCATACCTATGAATTGACTTACCCGGCACCGGGTGCGCCGGCAGTGGCGCAGCGCGTCGTTGATTTGTTGACGGCTGCCAGGATCCCGGTGAAAACCGATAGCCAGCGCGGCTATGATCACGGTGTGTTTATCCCGTTCAAGCTGATTTATCCGGATGCCGATATCCCGGTCCTGCAACTCTCGATGAAGAAGACGCTGGATCCGGCCGAGCATTTGCGCGCCGGTGCCGCCTTGCAGCAATTGCGCGATGAAGGTGTGCTGATCGTCGGCAGCGGCATGAGTTTCCACAATATGCGCGGCTTCAGCCCGGCCTTTACCGAGCCATCCAAACGTTTCGACGATTGGCTTAGCGCCAGCATAGCCGCGCCCAGCGCACAGCAGCGTGACGCCTTACTGCAAGAATGGGAAAAAGCGCCGGATGCGAAACTGACGCAACCGCACCCGGATCATTTATTGCCGCTGATGGTGGCGGCAGGTGCCGCCGGTGACGACATAGGGCGCAAGATATTTGAAGACAAGGTGATGAATGTGGTCGTGTCCGGCTATGTATTCGGCGGACAGACAGCCTGACGAATGTCAGGCTTTACTTGAGCACTGGCTGATTAAGCGTGCGCAGGGCTGGCTGTCTTGAAGTTGCTTTGGCCGAGATCAAGCGACATCAAGGCCTGGATTTCCGGGCTTTTGGACTGGTCGGCAGGTTGTTTGCTGTAGGTTGCTGCGAAAGCGGCTTCTGCTGCACTGCGTTCCATGCCATTTTTTACCAAAGCCTTGATCCAGCGCTCGCGCCAATAGTTTGAACTCATGCTTACTTCCTTAATTTAATTAGTGTCCTAAGTATACTTCCGACAGCTGTCGGCAACAATATGGCGGGCATTCTACCAAAGGATGGGAAAACTGCTAACGACGGCGGTCAATAAAATCGCGCGCAATCATCATCCCGCCTTGCAGGCATTGTGCCGGTGTCAAAAAACAGTGTTCGGTGGCCACATCCAGCTCACGGAAGCCGATGGAAAGCTGCTCGGTAACGACGATGCGCGGGGCATACATGCAAACGGCCGGATCTTCGTAACGTGACGCGCCGGAGATTTCGACCAGGATTTTCCAGCCTTTGTAGACTTCGCGCCGCGATTCCATGATGGCCTGGTCGACGGCCGAGGCCTGATATTGTGTGATGCTCATAATGCAAACCTGAATACGGTGGTGATGCCTGATTATAGCTAGCTATATTTAAACGTATATAGCGAAATGCGAATTATTTGTACAAAATCCTGCCCGGCTTTATTTGTCGACAACCCGCCTGTCTTGTTGTCCCTTCCTCTGTTCCTACGCAAATCATCTGCATTGTCTGATAGCAAAGCCCATCCCGTTTCCCTAGGATAGAGGCAGGCAACGCATAGTGCCTCTTATTGCAAAGGAGAATCAAATGCCGCGCGGTGATAAATCATCATATACAGACAAGCAAAAACGCCAGGTCAAACATATAGAAGAAGGCTATCTGGAGCAGGGCTTATCGAAAGAGGAAGCCACCCGACGTGCCTGGGCCACGGAAAACAAGATTTCCGGTGGCGGCAGGAAATCCGGTTCGGGCCGTAAAAGACATTAGAAGCAGCAGTTTTTATTGAAGCAGGGCAATCATTTATATTTGATTGGGCCGCAAGGGAATCTTTCGGCGGTATCCGCTGTCAGTGACAGGTAATCAACTTTTTGCCCACCCGTTTTAGTCGCTATTACTACCTAGAGGTCTTATTAATGAAAATGATGCAAAGAATTGCCGGTACCGCTGTGATTGCAGTCGTGGTCTTGAGTCTTACCGCTTGCAGCGGCATGTCACGTCGTGACCGGAATATGGTGACCGGTGCCAGTATCGGCGCGGTCGGTGGTGCCATCCTGACCGGTGGCAGCACGCTCGGCACCGTAGGTGGCGCGGCGGTTGGCGGCGTCATCGGTAATGAAATAGGCCGGAGATAAGCCCCGCCTGCAAGATTTGCAGGCGTAAACTTCGTGTATGGTAACGGCCCGCATTAGCGGGCCTTGCTGTATGTGCTGCTGCCACAGGGTATGTATAAAAAGAATGTATTTCTAGCAAGATAACAATTGGTTTCAACTTAAATGCTCAATGCCTGCTAAAGTTGCGACGCCAAGACTTAATAGGGGATCGCGTTGCGGTTTTTCTCGTACATTTCATCACAGTTTGTTGCCTGGTCTGAACGACCAACCAATATCAAGCTCCGCCAAGCAGCCATCGCCGGCTTCATCGCTTCCATCTTCGTAGCCATCCTGGGCGTCGCTTACACGCTGCTCTTTATCGTGCCGAATTTGCCGTCTATCGATGCGCTGACTGACTACAAACCCAAGATTCCACTGCGTGTGTATACCGCCGATAAGGTCCTGATCGGCGAATTCGGCGAAGAGCGCCGCGACTTCGTATCGGTAGCGAACATTCCTGCCAGCATGAAGAACGCGATTATCGCGATCGAAGACAATAATTTCTATGAGCATGGCGGCGTCGACGTGCTGGGTGTTGTGCGGGCAGGTCTCGCCAACCTGGTGCGCAGCCGTTCGCAGGGCGCATCGACCATTACCATGCAGGTGGCGCGTACCTTCCTGCTGACGCGTAAGAAGACTTACAGCCGCAAACTGCAGGAAGTGATCCTTGCATACCGGATCGAAAAGAACCTGACGAAAGACCAGATTCTCGAGTTGTATATGAATCAGATCTACCTGGGTGAACGTGCTTACGGTTTCGGCAGCGCCGCCCGTATATATTTCGGCAAACCGATCCAGGACCTGACGATTGCAGAATCGGCGATGCTGGCAGGTATTCCGAAGGCGCCGGCCAGTGCCAACCCGGTGGTCAATCCGAAACGTGCGACCGAACGCCAGCAATACATCCTCAAGCGCATGCATGAATTGAAGTTCATTACCGATGAACAGTACAAACATGCCGCAGCGGAAAAACTGAATGTGCTGCCGGATGGCAATCGCTTCCGCACCCATGCCGAACACGCAGCGGAAACCGTGCGCCAGTTCATGTACGCACAGTACAAAGACGAGACTTACACCAGTGGATTTACTGTCTATACCACGCTGACCAAGGCGGATCAGGATGCCGCCTATGATGCGGTGCGCCGTGGCGTGCTGGATTACGACCGTCGTCATGGTTATCGCGGTCCCGAAGGTTCGATAGATTTACCCAAGGATGCCGAAGATCGCCAGCAGGCTATCGACGATACCCTGGTCAAGTATCCGGATAGCGATGACTTGCGTGCAGCGGTAGTGACCGAAGCGACGCCCAAGCTGATACGTGCCGAGTTGTTGTCCGGTGAATCGGTGGAGATTACCGGTGAAGGTTTGCGCTTTGCCGCTGCTTATCTGTCCGAGAAAGCGACGGCACAAAAGAAATTGACACCGGGTTCCGTGATCCGTGTGGTGCAGGACAGCAAGAAGAAGTGGGCGATTTCGCAATTGCCGGAAGTTGCCGCCGCCTTTGTCGCGGTCAACGGCCAGGATGGTTCGATACGCGCTTTGGTCGGTGGTTTTGACTTTGCATTGAACCAGTTTGACCACGTCACGCAAGCCTGGCGCCAGCCGGGTTCGACTATCAAGCCTTTCGTTTATTCAGCTGCCCTGGAAAAGGGATTCTCGCCGGGTACGCTGATCAATGATGCGCCGCTGGCCGAAGACAGCGATTCGGAGCAGGGCAGCAAAGCCTGGAATCCGGGTAATGACAATGGAAAATACGATGGTCCGGTGACTATGCGTACCGGTTTGAAGCGTTCGAAAAACCTGGTATCCATCCGCATCCTGCGCAAAATCACGCCGGCGTATGCAATTGAACACCTGACGCACTTCGGTTTCGACGCGGACAAGCAACCGTCCAACCTGACACTGACTTTGGGTACCGGTTCGGTCACACCTTTGCAGATGGCTGGGGCGTACGCGGTATTTGCCAATGGCGGTTTCAAGGTTGCGCCTTACCTGATCCAGAAAGTAGTTGATGCGCGCGGCAATGTCTTGCTGGAAGCGCAGCATCCGCAGGCGGGTGATGAAACCGCGCGTGCGATCGATCCGCGCAATGCCTTCATTACCGATTCGATGATGCGCGATGTCGTGCGTTCCGGTACCGGCTATCTGGCCAGCCAGCGCCTCGGACGTAATGACCTCGCCGGTAAAACCGGTACTACCGATAATGCGATGGATGGCTGGTTCGCCGGTTACGGTCGCGATATCGTTGCCGTTGCATGGATGGGTTACGACAAGCCACGCTCTTTGGGTAGCCGTGAATTTGGTGGCACCCTGGCCTTGCCGATCTGGATCGACTATATGCGCACCGCCTTGCGCGGCAAACCGGAGATGGCGAAGGTCGCTCCGCCGGGTGTCACGCAAGTCGATGGTGACTGGTCGTATGACGAATACGTCAATGGCGATTCGGTCAAATCGCTGGATGTGGAAGAGCAGAAGGGCTTCTGGGAGCGTATGTTCAATCCCGGCCCAAGCACCGAGCCTCAGACCCAGCCGCAAAATCCATCAGCGCCGCCTAGTCCGGAAGACAAAGAGAAGAAACGTCTCGACGAGCTGTATCGCGGTTAAACATATCCATCCTTTCACCCCGGGCAGGCAAGCTTCTGCCCGGGGTGATGTCTTCCCCTCTGTCTGCTCCACCCAGGCCAGCATCGCGCCTGCCGTCAACACGCGTCATCCACGCACAGCCGCAGATACGACTAAAGTCTTATGTGCGGAACATTGTTTTGTGTAAAACTCGGCAACATGACGCTTACCGACCAAGACCCGATTCCGCACGCAGATGAGATTTTTATCGCCCAGATGGCGATATTGCGACGTAATTTTCCATTCGCCTTGTTCGGTTCCTTGCTGACCGCCGGACTGGTTGTGATCGCGCTGTGGGATGTACTGTCGCAACGCGAGTTGTTGCTGTGGCTGGGCATGAACGTGCTGGTGCTGGGCTTGCGTATCGCGCTCCTGCGCACTTACCAGCCGCAGGATTTATCTGCGCTGCGGCGCTGGAGCCGGCGCATGCTGTGGTCGACCGGACTGGCCGGTATCGTGTGGGGACTGCCTTATGCATATTGGTTGTTCCAGGCACCGTTCGAATACCAGATGTTCATGATTATCGGTTTGCTGACGCTGGGGACCGGTGCGATTTACGCCTACTGCATCTACATGCCACTCTTGCTGGCATTTGAAATCCCGTATTTTTTTCCGCCTTTCCTCGCCCTCGGCCTGGATCCGGATACCTTGCACCATGTGTTGGCGCTGGCCGGCATGCTGTATCTATTGGTCACGCTGGCTTTCGCATTGCGCATGTACAGGACGCAACGTGATTCGCTGCAAATGCGTTTTGAAAATCGTGATTTGCTGGCGCGACTGGCGATTGAAAAGGAAGCGGCCGAACGCAGCAAGGAGAGTGCGGATCGCAGCAACCAGGCGAAGTCGCAATTCCTCGCCGCCGCCAGCCACGACTTGCGGCAACCGGTGCATGCGCTGAGCCTGTATGTTGGTGTATTGCGCGAACAAAGCCTGAATGCAAAAAGCCGGCAACTGGTGGACCACATTGAACGTGCAACTGCGGCGATGGGGCGCCTGTTCGATGGCTTGCTGAATATTTCACGGTTGGATGCGGGGGTGATCCGTCCGCGTTTACGACATTGTTCACTGACCGCCTTACTCGATCAATTGCAACTGGAATATGCGCCGCGTGCGGCAGCCAAGTCCTTGTTATTGCGCTTGCATCGCGGCGCGGTGCCTGCCGTCTATTCGGATCCGGTCTTGCTGGATCGCATCTTGCGCAACCTGGTTGATAACGCGATACGGCATACGCAAAGCGGCGGTGTCTTGATCGCTTGTCGCCGGCGCGACAAGTTTGTGCAAGTCGAAGTGTGGGATACCGGGGTTGGTATTGCAGCCGCCGATCAGGACAAGATTTTCATGGAGTTCCATCAGGTCGGCAATCCGGAACGTAACCAGAGCAAGGGCCTGGGCCTCGGACTGGCGATTGTGCGTCGCACGGCAGATTTGCTTGGGCACCGCCTGATCCTGCATTCGCGCCCGGGTCGCGGCAGCGTCTTCAAACTCAGCGTGCCGGTGCATAGTGTGGCGGAAGGGCACGCGATGACGGCCAGCGTCAGCAAGCCTGAGCATGCGCCCGGCCTGCCATCAGGACAAACCATCTTTGTGATTGAAGATGATGAGGACAATTTGCACGGCATACGACTTTTGCTGGAAACCTGGGGCTATCAGGTAGTGGCTGCAGCCAGCGGTAATGAGATCGTGCAGGCTGCGGGTAATTGCCCCGAAGTGCCGGCGCTGATCCTGACGGATTTTCGCTTGCGCGAGCATGAAACCGGCATCGCCGTGATTGATCGCCTGCATGAAGAATATGCGGATGACAGCATCCCCGCCATCCTGATGACCGGTGACACTGATCCGCAACGATTGGCGGAAGCGACGGCACGTGGTTGGCCTTTACTGCATAAGCCGGTCGATGCGGCGCATTTGCGCCAGGTGATAAGGGAAACGCTGGTCGCCAGGGCAGCGCAGGCTCCCGCCTGATTTTTCTTACGGCAGGAAGGGCACGGATAACAGGCGCAAACCTATCGAAATCCAGCGCTCTTCGCTGCCGCTGCCAAAGCGATTGCCGTAGGTGGTATCGATTTGCACATGGTCAGGCACCAGCCAGTGGCGCACACCCAGTTGATAAAACGGCTTGCCTGCGCTTTGATCGAAAGTTTCCGCAATCAGCCAGGTACGTTCAGCCAATTGGGTCTCGGAACCCAGTCCCCAGGTCGCGCGATTGCGATTATTGGGCTTGTCATGCAGCCAGCCGACATTGGTATGCAGGACGAAGCGGTCATCCTTGAATGAAAAACTGGCGGGGACGTAGGCATACGGTGAACTCAGCAAGTGACGTTCAGTATCCGAGCGCGGCTGCATCGCATTACCAAAGGCCAGGCCTATGCCCCAGCCGTTTGGTTCCAGGGTTTTGAACAAGGTTTTACCTTGGATTACATAGCTCTGGTTTTGGGTACTGCCGTTTTGATTGATGGCGGAGCCGCCGAAGCTGACTTCCAGGTTGCCGGTGAAGTTACAGGCCGGGATGGCCCAGTATTCGGTACTACCCTTATTGCTTTTGACCCAGCTCTCGACCTGGCAAGCCTTGGCATCAACAATGCGCGCATCATCGGTAATCATCGGACGTGCCGCATGGGTATTCAGGCAGCTTGCGGCCAGGCCCAGGCCGAGCAAGGTACGCAGGGCTGGGTGACGCAGGAGCGTGAGGGTGTCCGGGGTAAAACGCATTTCTTGGTCCTTCTTGATTCTTTTACCCTCAGGTAAATTGATAGGGTGCCGCTGCTAATGCGGCGTGGCGAGTGCGACCCGTCGGCGTCCGAGGTTTTTGGCCTTGTACATGGCACCATCGGCCCGATGCAGCAAGGCTTCGCTGGTGGTGCCGGATTCCGGGTAAGTCGCGACGCCAATACTGGCAGAGATATGTGACGTCAGCGTGTCGTCCAGCACATACGGGGCGGAGATCGCTTCCACCAGCTTTTCTGCAACAAAACGTGCATTTTCCATGTGCGCACCGACCATCACCATCGCAAATTCATCGCCGCCCAGGCGTGCCACCACGTCGGAATGACGGCTATTGGTTTTCAGGCGGCTGGCGACTGCGCGTAGCAATTTGTCGCCGGCTTCATGGCCATGCTTGTCATTGACGGCCTTGAAACCATCGAGGTCGATATAGAGGATGGACAGGACAGACTTGTTGCGTTCGCACAGCGCCAGTTGCTGGCTGACGATTTCGTGGAACAAGGCCCGGTTTGCCAAACCCGTCAATACATCGTGGTTGGCCTGGTGCTGTGCCTGGTGCAGCATTTCGGATGCGCGTGCCAGCGAAGTGCCGACTTCATCTGCTTCACGCAAATGCAGTGGCGGCACTGTTACCAGTTTGCCCGCACCCAAAGCCAGTGCCGGGCCGGTCAGGCCGTGAATGGAATCGGCAATACGACCGCCGATCAGCCACGCTGCCGCCACGCTACAGGCGAGCAGGATGATGGTGGCCAGGATCAGCAGGAACAGGGTGTTGCGCAATTCATGCATGATGTCTTGCGTCGGGATGCCGATGGCGAGCGCCCAGTTCGATAGTTTGGAGCGGCTGAAGACGGTTTGCACCGCAGTACCGTCGTAGGTCACACTCTCGAACATATCTTCATTGGTGCTACGCATGCGTTTGACGATTTCCGGCACGCCTTTTTTACCGATCAGCTCGGGCCGTTTGCCGGTGCGGGCGACGATGGTGCCGGTGCTATCGAAAATAGCTGCAATCCAGCCTTCCGGTATGTGTTGCTGTTGCAGCAGCTTATCCATGCGCTCCGGTAACACCCCGGCGCTCAGGCTGAAACGGGGTTCGCGTCCGCCCGGAACCGGTACCGTGATGGCAAACAGGTTTTGCTTGGATACGGTACCAAAGAACAGGTCCGAGATAACCGGTTGCTCACTTTTGAACAATTCTTCGAGGCGGATGATTTCGGTATGCGGCGGCAGTGCGGAACCGAAGGCCTGGTGGGTATTCAGGTATTGATTGCCCTGGCTGTCCGATAGCACGATATTGATGCCATCCTGATCGCGTTGGTTTTTCAGTACTTCTTGCGCCTGGTTGTAAAAGGCGTGCAAATTGTTCGATGCGAGGTAGGGTGAGGTGGCCAGCGTAATCAGTGACGATTCGATACTGGCAAAATCCCGATCGACCACTGAAACCATGGCGCGGGCGGTACTTAAGGAGTTCAGCAGCAGTTGATCACGCGCCCGTTGATAATCATGGGTGATCAAGAGGACGGCCATCAGGGCCGCCGGCACCACGCACGCCATGACGAGTAAAACCAGCTTGGAGCGGATAGTTGGCGCGAGCTTGGTTTTCATTCTCTACGGCGGCTAAGTGGCGGTAAAAGAAGCGGGGAAGGCGGAATTTTATATCAAGTCATCTTGCGGCCCGCGATTTTATTGCCAAAAGAGAATTTGCAAGCCACTAATTTTGTTAAAGCGCAACGAACAGCCGATAATATGCGCTTTATTGCGTCGATAATATTTCCATGTGGAAATGTTGTGATGGCGTAGACAGTTTTATCAAACAAATAAAGATGAAGACGAAAATAGAAATCACCGGTTGTTTCCCGGTCCTCAATTCCCTGAATGAGCAGCAATTCATCAACGCGATAGAACCGCGCTTCATCGATATCCGTAATCCGGTGACGGGTTTGCAAATTGATCTATTTGGCAAAGTCAGCGAGCTGATTATTTCCCGGGAGCAGGGGATAGTGACGGCCGAGATTGAAATCCCGGATGACTTCCTGGCACGACACAAACTGGAGCGGGAGCAATTGGAGCAGGTGCTGGTGGCGCGCGTCAGCAAGTTGCGGCATCCGGCGACCGGTGCCATGGCGCCGGTTGAGGCGCATTTGGCGAAAGAATGAACCGGTTAAATGACCTGATAATTTAAATTCAAATTACTTAATAAGTATTTGAATTTAAATGAAATAAAATTATTTAACAATTGCCTTCCGGATTCATTTTTCGCGACGTTTCGGGATCGCATGCCCCACATAGCGCTGGAAGGTTTCGATCTGCATGAAGCTATCCGCCATCAGGTCCACCAGCGCCCTTAGCTTTCTTCCCATATAACGTTGCTGCTGATAAACGCAGTATACCGGTACTTTATCCGCATGCCAGTCCGGCAGCAGCGGGATCAAAATGCCTGCGTCGATTTCCGGCCGGGTAAAAAAATCCGGCAGCAAAACAATACCGTATCCATCTATTGCAAAGGTTTTGGTGACCCAGTAATCGTTGGTTGTCACAATGGTCCGGGGTTGGCTATGGAAGGATGCGTCCTGCGAACGCAAATGCCAACCGCCCGCGCGTGGCGAAGTCGTGAGTACGATACGCGGGTGTCGCTCCAGGTCTTCCGGACGTGTCGGCGTGCCGTTGCGGCGTAAATATTCCGGGCTGGCATACAGCCGGTAAGTGAGGTTTCCCAGCAACTTGGCCACCAGGTTCGGCTGGTTCGGCGGTTGCGAGCAAACATAGCAATCAACATTATCCGGAATGCTGGTGATTTCCTCGCCGACCAGATCCAGATGGCAGGTTACGCCCGGATAGCTATCCAGGTACAAGCCGAGGACGCGGGAAACAAAGCTGGTACTCAGGTGGTTATTGGTCAGCAGGTAGAGATCACCGCGCAATCCTTCGGACAGGTTTTGTATATCCGTCTGCGCCGTAGCGAATCCGGCATTCAAGTCCGCAATAATCCTCTCGCAATGCGCATAGAAAGCAGTGCCGGCTTCCGTCGGTGCGATGCGACGGGTGGAGCGCAGGAATAATTGCACCCCCAGTATTTCTTCCAGCTTGGCGATCTGGCGACTGATGGTCGTCTTGGGGATGCCGCCTTCGTTTTCGGCGCGCCCCAGGCTGCCGTTTCGCATCAGGAGCACGAAGGACTCAATCAGCTTGATGTCAATCATCGTGTTTCCGGCATTGTAAAAACCACTGTGCCACAAATGAAATAGACATTCCCATGAATCCCCTTATGCAGCGCTTCGAGAAAAACTATAGTGCCCCACATCTGCAAGATTGATCTGGCACCAAAGGCATTGAAATCATAACAGAGCCGGTGTGAAGTACAGAGGTCCAGGCTTGCAATAAAGGGGGTCAAGAGATGCGGAATGATCTGCACTGGACCCGCGATTGAACGATTGTTCACGGAGGAGACGATGCATATTACCAAGGACCCGGTCGTACTGAACGACTGGTTTGTGGTTGCGGCGGCGCGCACCCTGCAGCCTGACGGAATCATCTATACGCGTTTGCTCGGACAAGACCTCAAGGTGTGGCGTGATGCTGCCGGTCAGGCGCATGCGGCACCACACGGAAGCGCAGCCCCGGCCGAAGCCGGTGTATATCGGGTGCAGGAGCGCTACGACAGTATCTGGGTTTCGCTGGGTGAGCCGCAAAGCGACTTGTTCGATGTGCCCGAGTTCAGCCAGCCCGGGCGGCGCATCATCAATTGCGGCGCAATCGGGGTACACACTTCCGGTTTGCGCATCGTCGAAAATTTCCTGGATATGGCGCATTTTCCCTTTGTCCACACGGACTGGCTGGGCAAGGAACCGTATACCGAAGTCAAGGACTACAAGGTCGACGTGCGCACCGATACCGGGGAAATATGGGCCACCGAGTGCAAGTTCTGGCAGCCGAAGGCGGCACCTACCGCCAGCGGCGGCATGGAAGTCGAGTACACCTACCGCGTCATGCAGCCCTTTACCACCATGCTGTACAAGAGTTGCCCGACCCGGCCGGGTGAGTTCGACATTATCTTCCTGCTGATCCAGCCGCTGGACGAAGACCGCTGCCTGGCGCATGCCATCTTTGCCTATTTCGATACCGAGAGCGATGACGCCGAACTGATCTCCTTCATGCATCTCATCTTCGGGCAGGACAAGCCCATCCTGGAAAACCAACTACCCAAGCTGATCCCGCTCGATCCGCGCTCGGAAATCCCGACCCGGGCCGATGCAATGTCGATTGCCTACAGACGCTGGTTGCGCGAGAAAGGAGTGCAGTACGGCGTGCAAAAGGCGGCCTGAAGACGCCGCACGATACATAGCAACAGAACCATCGTACAGGCATCGTTCCGCAGAAGAAACGGGCCTGGGCAAGTATAAAACTTACAAAATTGGAGACATATCATGTTGAGAGATACCCGTCGTGATTTCCTGAAACAGCTTTCGGCCCTCGGTTTGACCACCGCATTAGGTGGGCGCGCCATGGATGCTTTTGCGGATGAAGTCTTGAAGGTTGCCGTTGCCTATGTGTCACCGATAGGGGATGTAGGCTGGACCAAACAGCATGACCTGGCGCGGCAGGCGATGGAGGCGGCCTTCCCGGGCAAGATCAAGGTGGTCAAGGTGGAAGGCGTGTCGCAGGCACAGGATGCGGAACGGGTATTTCGTGACCTGGCTAATCAGGGCAACAAATTGGTCATCGGCACCAGTTTCTCGCATATGACGCCGATGATGAAAGTCGCGCAGTCGATGCCGAAGACCACATTCGAATTATGTTCCGGCATCAAGACGCTGAAAAACATGGGGGCCTTCGAAGCACGCTATTACGAAGGCACCTACCTGGCTGGCATCGTGGCCGGCAAAATGAGCAAAAGCAATGTGCTGGGCTTCATCGGCGGTTTCCCGGTGCCGGATATATTGGGACCGGCGAATGCCTTCCTGCTCGGTGCGCGCAGCGTCAATCCGAAAGCGAGCTGCAAGGTGATCTGGCTGTCTTCCTGGTATGACCCGGCGAAGGAACGGGATGCTGCGAATGCGCTGATTTCCGAAGGTGCCGACGTCGTGATGTCGATGACGGATACGCCGACCACGGTACAGGTCGGTGAAGAAAAAGGCGTATGGACAGTGGGTTATGCCAGCGATATGTCCAAATACGGTCCGAAAAAACACCTGACTTCCTTTGTCGTCGACTGGAGTAGTGAGTACATCAACGCCGCGCGCACCGTCATGGACGGCACCTGGAAATCCAGCCATCGCTGGGACGGATTGAAAACCGGCGTGGTGAAAATGAGTCCTTACAACCCGGCGATTCCGAAGGATGTGCTGGCCCATGTGGCACAGCAGGAGCAAGCCATTATTGCCGGCAAGCTGCATCCCTTCGCCGGACCGATCCGCGATCAAAGCGGCAAGGAGCGGGTGGCCGCCGGATCCACCTTGCCTGACGACCAGCTCAAGGGCATCAATTGGTTTGTCGAAGGCATGCAGGGCAATTTGCCGAGAAGCTAGCCGCCTTTCCCATCCTCTTTTATTTAACCAGTTGCAACAGACCGCCGCCGCGAGGCCGGGTGGCGGGTCTCGCTGAAAGCGCAGAAAGCAGCATATGACTACTCTTACTGTCCGCGTTAACAAAATTACGCAAGAGGCTTGCGATATCAAGTCGTTCGAATTACGCAGTGTATCCGGTGAAGCTTTGCCTGCCTTTACGCCGGGTTCCCACATTGATGTGCATATGGGGGAGGGACTGATTCGCCAGTACTCCCTGTGCAACGGGCCGGACGACCGCGACCGCTACCTGATTGCCGTGAAGAAGGAAGTGACTTCCCGTGGTGGTTCGCAAACCATGCATGAGGTCATCAGCGAAGGCGACCTGATCAAGATCAGCGCACCCCGCAATAACTTCCCGCTGGAGCCATCGCAAGGGCCTTATCTGTTGCTGGCGGGTGGGATAGGTGTGACGCCGGTCCTGTCAATGGCACGCCATCTGCTGGCGCAGGGCATTCAGTTCGAGCTGCAGTACTTTACGCGTTCGATTGCACACACGGCTTTCCATGCATTCCTGTCCGGCCCGGAATTCCAGGGGAGGGTGAAATTCCATTACGCGCTGGAACCGGAAGGGCTGCGTGCCTACCTGCGCAAATTGTTGTGGCAATACCCGGAAAACGGTTCGCTCTATCTGTGCGGCCCCCGCGTATTCATGGACATGGTGGAAACCACGGCCGCCGCGACCTGGCCACCGCAAGCGGTGCATCTCGAATACTTTAGCGCCGATCCCTTGTCGCTGGCCGGTGAGCAAGAGTCATTCGAAGTCAGGCTGGCACGCACAGGCGGCACCTATGCGGTTCCCGCGGGCATGCCGATCACCGAAGCATTGGCGGCACATGGCATCCACATCGAGACCTCGTGCGAACAAGGAGTCTGCGGCACCTGCCTGACCGGCGTGCTAGAGGGAACGCCGGATCATCGCGATGTCTATCTGTCCGATGCCGAGAAAAAATCCTGCGACAAGATCATGCCCTGCGTATCAAGGGCCAAGAGTCCCTTGCTGGTACTCGATTTGTAAAGAAAGCACTACAAAGCAATTTGCATCCAACACATAAAACAATAGGGGAACTGAATATGACGCTCGATACAAACACGGCGAATAACTGGTCGGTGGTCGCAGCTTCGGTCGAAGTGCCGGCCGGAGAAATCGTGCAGGCATTTTTGCACGGCCAGGAATTGGCGCTCTGGCGCAATGCGGCCGGGGAGATACAGGTATGGGCCAATCGCTGCCCGCATCGCGGTACCCGCTTTACGATGGGACGCATCGTCGATGACCAATTGTCCTGTGGCTATCATGGCTGGCGCTTTGGCAGCGGCGGTCAGTGTACCTATATCCCGGCGCATCCCAAATTGCCGCCACCGAAAACCGTATGTGCGAAAACTTTCCAGGCGGTGGAACGCTACGGGATGATCTGGACCAGCCTGGGCGCACCGGAAGCGGAAGTGCCGCAACTGCAAGCGCTGGCCGATCCTGAACAGCAAGCCTTGTTTTGCCGCAGCTTCGTCGTGTACCAGTCGGCCGGCAAGGTGGTGCAAGTGTTGCAGCAAGCGTCCGCACATCACTATGAATCACCGCAGGCGTATGTACTGACCGGCAGGGATGAGGCCGGTGCCGGATTGACCCTGCTGGTCCAGCCTATGGCAGAGGACAAATCCACGGTCTACTTGTGGGCCAGCGGCAAACATGCGGCAGGCGATGCGAACGGCATACGCCAGCGGCATAACGCCTGGTTCAAGCAGCAGCGGCAGCAACTGGAAGCCGGTGCCTGACTTCCGGCCATCACACCACCCATCAATCATCCTGGAGAAGCAAATGTCTGTCCAATTGGATCCTGTCGTATTGAATGACTGGTTTGTCGTATCGGCCGTGAGCAAGATATTGCCCGGTGAACGTTTCCTGACCCAGTTGCTGAGTGTACCTATCGCCGTCTGGCGCGCGGCCGATGGCAACTGGCATGCCGCCAAACATAGCGATGATGAACAAGTGAGCGACGAGTACAAAGTCTGTGAACGCTATGGCTTTGTCTGGGTCTCGCTCGGCAATCCGACGAAGGAAGTCTATGCACTTCCGGAATTTACCCAGCCCGGCCGGCGCTTTATCGACTGCGGCACCTTTGGTGTCAAGACTTCCGGCTTGAGGATCATTGAAAACTTCCTCGATATGGGGCATTTCCCTTTTGTGCATACCGATATCCTGGGCAAGGAGCCGCATACCGAGGTCAAGGAATACAAGGTGGAGATGCATCCGGAAACCGAAGAACTGTGGGCGACCGATTGCCATTTCTGGCAACCGAAGGCGGCGGCCTCGGCGACTGACGGCCTGGATGTCGATTACACCTATCGCGTGATGCAACCGTTCACGGCGGCCTTGTATAAGACTTGCCCGACACGCAATGGTGAGATGGATGTCATCGGCGTCTATGTGCAACCGGTGAATGAAGATGAATGCCGGGCCACGCTGTGGTTGCTGATATTTGATGACATCCATACCGATGGCGAGGTGATCGGCTTCCAGCAAACGATATTCGGGCAGGACAGGCCGATCCTGGAAAACCAGGTACCCAAGCTGATCCCGCTTGATCCAAAGACCGAGATACCGACCCGCGCGGATGCCTCATCCATCGCCTATCGCCGCTGGTTGCGCCAGATCGGCTTGCAATATGGCGTGCTGAAGGCCGCATAAAACCTGTTGCCTTTGGTATTCAAGCATTCACCTGAACTGATAGAAGGAATTTGCATGATCAAGCTCTACAACTATGAACTGTCCGGTAACTGTTACAAGCTGCGACTGTTGATGAATATACTCAATGTGCAGTACGAAACAGTCGCGATCGACTTTTACCCGGGCCGGGAACACAAATCCAAACGCTTTCTGGAAATCAATCCATTCGGTCAACTGCCGGTACTGGAAGATGGTGAACTGAGGCTGCGCGATGCACAGGCCATCCTGGTCTACCTCGCTGCGAAATACGACACGGAACGTACATGGTATCCAAACGATCCGGCCGCGATGGGCAAGATCGCGATGTGGCTGTCAGTCGCCGATGACATTACGCGTACCGCTTCCGCTGCGCGTTTGCACGATGCGCTGGGCTATGTGATGGATATCGACAAGACACGTGCCGATGCACATGCGCTATTCAGGATCATTGATGAACATCTGGCCGATATGGAAGTGATAGGGCAACAGTGGCTGGCGCTGGACCGGCCGACCATTGCCGACATTGCCTGTTTTCCCTACATCGCGATGTCGCACGAGGGTGACATCATGCGCGACGATTATCCGGCGATCCGCCGCTGGATAGAACGGGTCAGGCGCTTGCCGGGCTTTGTCGGCATGTCGGGCATCTTTGCACCGACCATCTGAGGCTGGACGCTATAAGGGAAAAGCCATAAAACCTATACGTGCAGACAGATACCCTGACAGGCTGGCGGCGCGAGTATGTGTCATTGATATGAAAGGTGGGAACAGGTTTACATCGTTGCAAAGCATCTGAAGGATGAGTTGTTTTTATATAAGAAGAAAAGATATTTTTAATATAAAACGAGACAAATGATAAATCGCCTGGAACTTCATAGTATTAGCAAGCGCTATCCTTCGGTGGTCGCGAATGATGGCATCAACTTAAGCGTCAAACCCGGTGAGATCCACGCCGTGCTGGGAGAAAACGGCGCAGGTAAATCAACCTTGATGAAAATCATCTACGGTTCGGTCAAACCCGATGCCGGCAAGGTGCTGTGGAATGGCAAGGAAGTGCATATCGCGAATCCGGCGATGGCGCGCGAGCTGGGTATTGCGATGGTGTTCCAGCATTTTTCACTATTCGATACGCTGACCGTGGTGGAAAACATCGCGCTTGGTTTGCCGGGCGATACAAAACTGGATGAGCTGGCCCGGCGTATTTCAGATACCGCCGAACAGTATGGACTGGAGCTGGAACCACAGCGCCATGTCCATACGCTATCAGTGGGCGAATGCCAGCGGGTGGAAATCGTACGGGCCTTATTGGCGAAACCACAATTGCTGATCCTCGATGAGCCAACGTCGGTATTGACGCCGCAAGCGGTTGAAAAGTTGTTTGCAACCTTGCGCAAGCTGGCGGCGGAAGGCTGCAGCATCCTCTACATCAGCCACAAGCTCGATGAAATCCGTGCCTTGTGTGACACCTGTACGGTAGTGCGCGCCGGCAAAAATACCGGCATCTGCGATCCACGCGAAGAGAGCGCGGCCAGCCTGTCGCGCATGATGATAGGTTGCGAGCCGCCGCCGATCAAGCATGTGCTGCGCTCACCGGGCCAGACCTTGCTGGCGGTAAAAAACCTGTCTTTGAAGAAGAGCCATCCGTTTGCGACTGAGCTGTCGGATATCAATTTTGAATTGCGGGCAGGGGAGATAGTAGGTATTGCCGGCGTCTCCGGCAACGGACAGCAGGAATTGCTGGCCGCCTTGTCCGGCGAAGATCCACGTGCCGAAGCACAGATGATCTTGCTGCAGGGCGAGCGGGTCGGGCATTTCAATCCGGCACAGCGGCGTGAACGTGGTCTCGGCTTTGTGCCGGAAGAGCGCCTGGGGCGCGGCGCGGTACCGGATATGTCGCTGGCCGACAATATCCTGCTGTCACACCAGACCGGCGCAACCATCAGTGGTGGCTTCATCCGCAAGCATGCGATAGTCAAAATGGCGACCGATGTCATCGAGCGCTTCGTCGTGAAAGCGGGTGGACCGCATGCGGCCGCACGTAGTCTGTCCGGCGGCAATTTGCAAAAGTACATAGTCGGGCGTGAAGTCATGCGTAATCCCAAGGTATTGATCGTTGCGCAACCTACCTGGGGTGTCGATGTCGGTGCTGCCGCACAGATCCGTGCTGAGCTGGTTGCACTGCGCGATGCCGGTTGCGCCTTGCTGGTCATCTCCGAAGAACTGGACGAGTTGTTCCAAATTTCAGATCGTTTAATGGTCATCGCCAAAGGACGGCTTTCACCGTCCATCGCCAGCTCGGCTGCGACCATAGACTTGATCGGGCAATGGATGAGCGGTATGTGGAACGATACCGTGGTCACGCCACTCAAGGAGGTGGTCTATGCTTAAGCTAGAGGCACGTGCCCGGCCGTCCAGGCTCATATCGTGGATGTCGCCGGTATTTGCTGTACTGCTGACTGCGCTGTGCGGTGCAATCCTGTTTGCGCTATTGGGTAAGGATCCGCTGGCGGGGCTGGCAGTGTTTTTCCTGGAACCGCTCAAGGATTTGCATGGCTGGTCCGAAGTCGGCGTGAAGGTTGCGCCACTATTGATGATTTCGGCAGGACTGGCGATTTGCTTTCGCGCCAATGTCTTCAATATTGGTGCGGAAGGACAATTGGTATGCGGTGCGATTGCCGGTGGTGCGGTTGGCCTGTACTTCGATAACGGCAGCGGCGGTGGCCCACTCATGATTACGGTCGTGCTGATGGCAGGTATGCTGGGTGGCATGGCCTGGGCTGCGATTACTGCTTTCCTGCGTGACCGTTTCAACGCTAGTGAGATACTGGTATCACTGATGCTGGTGTATGTCGCGCAACTATTGTTGAGCTACCTGGTGCAAGGCGTTTTCAAGGATCCGGATGGTTTCAACTTCCCGCAATCGCGGATGTTTTCCGAAGGATTTTTGCTGCCTATCGTCATGGAGGGAACGCGCCTGCATCTCGGCATTGTGCTGGCCTTGATCGCTGCGCTTGCAGCCTGGCTATTCCTGTCGAAAAGCTATGCCGGTTTTCGCCTGCAAACGGGCGGCATGGCGCCGCGGGCCGCGCTGTACGCCGGTTTTTCGTCACGCAAGGCACTCTGGACTTCATTGATGATATGCGGTGCCTTGTCCGGGCTGGCCGGTGTGTGTGAAGTGTTGGGGCCTATCGGCCAATTGACGCCTTCGGTTTCGCCCGGCTATGGCTTCGCCGCGATTATCGTGGCTTACGTCGGCCGCCTGAATCCGATCGGCGTCATCTTTTCCAGCTTCATCATGGCGCTGTTTTATATCGGCGGCGAGCTGTCGCAATCCCGTCTCGGCATCCCGAATGCCATCACCGGTGTGTTCCAGGGCATCCTGCTGTTTTCCTTGCTGGCTTGCGATGTCCTGATCAATTACAAATTGCGCTGGGATAGCTCCAGCCTGCATGCGCGACTCGCGGGGAGCAAATAATGGAAACCTTGGCATTACTGATAGCGGCATCGATTAATGCCGGCACGCCTTTGTTGCTGGCGGCGCTGGGTTTGCTGATTAACGAGAAATCGGGTGTAGTGAACCTCGGCACCGAGGGCATGATGCTGGTCGCCGCGATTGTCGGTTTCGCTACCACTGTGCATACCGGTAGCGTGACGGTGGGCCTGATTGCGGGTGCCGGTTCGGGAGTACTGCTGGCGGGCTTGTTTGCCTGGTTGACGGTATGGCTGGGTGCGAACCAGGTGGCGACCGGTTTGGCGCTGTCCTTGTTTGGTACCGGGGTGTCGGCCTATATCGGCATCAATTACGTCAGCAAGACCCTGCAAAACAGCAAGTTCAGCATCCCCTTGCTGCAGGACACTCCATTCTTCGGCACCGCCTTGTTCAGGCAACATCCTATGGTGTATTTCTCGATGCTCTTGTGTGCGGCGATAGTATGGTTCCTGTATCGCAGTCGCGCCGGTCTGATACTGCGCGCAGTGGGTGAATCGCCATCGTCGGCACATTCTCTGGGCTATAACGTGCGCCTGATACGCTCGGCCGCAGTTTTGTTTGGTGGTGCATGCTGCGGCCTGGCCGGTGCCTTTCTGTCGCTGGTGTATACCTCGCAATGGCTGGAGGGAATGGTGGCAGGGCGGGGCTGGATTGCATTGGCGCTGGTGACTTTCGCCAGTTGGCGACCGGCGCGCATATTGGCCGGTGCCTATTTGTTCAGCAGCGTGACCATCCTGACTTTCTATATGCAGAGCAAAGGCGTGCCGGTTGCTTCACAGCTATTGTCGATGCTGCCATACATTGCAACCATCGTTGTGTTGGTCTTGATTTCGCGTAACGCGAACTGGATCAAACTCAATATGCCGGCATCGCTGGGGAAGAACTTTAATCCGGGCAGTTAATGCCGGCTGTGTTTCCACCAATATGGAGGCCTGATTGCTCACGCAACTTTGGGCAATCAGGCAAATCCGAATGCATTTTGATTTAATCAGATCACATTCAGATGTTGTTTCAAGCGTTTGATTTAAATGAAATAGTTTTACCTGACAAATGCACGACTGCCAGCACGTCGACTTTGTTTGCTTAGCGAATTGAGGATGCGGCGCTGGTTGGTCGGCGACAAGTGTTCAACAAATACCATGCCTTGCAAATGATCCATTTCATGTTGGATGCACATCGCTTTTAAGCCTTCCGCCTGCACATCGATAGTCTTGCCATTCAAGTCCAGCGCACGCGCATGGACCCAGGCCGCACGGCGCACGCTTTCAAATACATCGGGCACCGACAGGCAGCCTTCCTCGTACTCGGCCTTGCCACCCATCTTGACGATGGTCGGATTAATCAAGACTTGCAGCCGGTTACCCTTTTCAGATACATCGAGCACGATGATTTGCAGGTGCACATCGACCTGCGTGGCGGCCAGGCCTATGCCATCGAGCGCATACATGGTTTGCGTCATGTCGGCGACCAGGCGACGGATATCTTCGGTGATCTGCTGCACAGGTTCGGCCACCGTGTGCAGGCGCGGATCAGGGTATTGCAGTACGGCTAATCTGGTCATAATTTACTTTAGCTAATCGAGATTCATATGCTGTTGCAAGCAGTTGAATTTATTCGACTTTTGTTTCTTTCGTCGCTTTGGCTGCATCCGGATTGTCAGGCTCCCAGCGACCGGCGATGTTTTTAAGCAAGATGTTGGTGGCGGCAAGACGACGGTTTTGTGTACTCAGCAAATTGTTTTCACTGACCAATGCAGTGGTTTGTGCAATCGCCACATTCAGGTAGCTGACGGTACCCGCACGATATTGATCCAGCGTAATTTCGAGCGTGCGTTGTGCGGCTTCCAGGCTTTCCTGTTGCAACTGCGCTTCTTGTTGCAGTTGCGCGGCGAGGATCAAATTGTCTTCCACTTCCTGCAATGCAGTCAGCACCGTTTGCCGATACGCAGAAGTTGCCTGGTCGGCCGCGCTTTGCGCCTGCGCACTGGCCAGCTGCCTTTGGCCGCCATCGAAAATTGCTTGCGCCACTGATGCACCCAGCGACCAGAACAGGTTAGGCGCGCTGATCAGGTTGGACAACGAACTGTTTTGATAGCCACCACCTGCCGACAAGACCAGTGACGGGAAGTAGGCTGCATGGGCGACGCCGATTTGTGCGTAGGCTGCGGCCACACGTCTTTGCGCAGCGGCAATATCAGGACGACGTTCGAGCAGGGTGGTCGGCAGCATTTGCGGCACCAATGGTGCTTGCGGCAAGGATGCATTGCGCTCCAGCGCCAGCGCCGATGGCGGTACGCCCAGCAGGACGGCAATCGCGTGTTCGAGGATCGCACGCTGCGCTATCGCCTCGGCCAGTTGTGCTTGCGCAGCCTTAAGCTGGGTTTGCGCCTGCAACACATCGACACGTGCCACCACACCGCCGCCATAGCGGAACTGGGTCAGGTCGAGCGAGCGCTGGTAAGCGGCGACGCTGCGTTCCAATACCGATAATTGGGCATCCGTGGTGCGCAGCGAGAAATAGGTTTGGGCCAGCGTGGCCTGGGCCGATAAACGGGCCGCAGCGAGATCGTCAACGCTGGCTTGCAAGCTCGCTTGCGCACCGGTTGTGGCCTGTGCCAGGCGGCCCCACAAATCAACTTCCCAGCTTGCATTGCCGGACAGTGAAACGTTGTTGCTCGGGTTTTGTATCGCAGTCGAGCGTGTGGCGCTGCTCGCATTGCTGCTACGCGTACCATCCAGGCCGACCGACAGGGTCGGCAGGCGTGCGCTATAGCTGGCGGCGACTGCGGCACGTGCGGCGGCAACTTGTGCCACCAGCGATTTCAGGTTTTCATTGCCGACCACCAGGCGGCCTTCCAGGTCATTCAGCACCGGATCCTGGAACAGGGTCCACCAGTCGTCAGGCACATTCGCCGTGCTGTTTGCAGTGCCTTCCTGCCACAGTCCGGCTTCCTTGTACTGTGCCGGTGCGGCGGCCGCAGGTGGCGGCGTAGGTGCCGTGGTGCAGGCTGCCAGCAGCAGGGTGGGCGCGATTAATAAAAGGTAGGAACGCATAAAAAATCCTTTAAAACTCAGGCTGTAGCCAGTTGTGGAGCCGGGCTGTGCTTATGCTTATCGCGGCGCAACTTGTCCATCAATACAAAGACGACAGGTGTCGTGTAAAGCGTCAGCAATTGGCTCAGGATCAGGCCGCCAACGATGGCGATCCCCAGTGGCTGGCGTAATTCCGCGCCATCGCCGCTGCCCAGTGCCAGCGGCAAGGCACCGAAGATTGCGGCAAAGGTCGTCATCAGGATAGGCCGTACCCGCAGCAGTGCGGCGCGATAGATGGCCGGACCTGCACGCACCACGCCATGGCGCTGCCGCGTAATCGCAAAGTCGATCATCATGATCGCGTTCTTTTTGACGATACCGATCAGCAGGATCACGCCGATCAGCGCAATGATGGAAAACTCGGTATTGAACATTTTCAATGCCAGCAGCGCGCCGACGCCGGCCGAAGGCAGGGTCGAGAGGATGGTGATCGGATGGATCAGGCTTTCATACAAGATGCCCAGCACCAGGTAAATTACGATAATGGCCGCGCCTATCAATAGCGGTTGCGAAGACAGCGATTCCTGGAAGGCATTCGCCGTACCCTGGAAGCCACCGCGTACCGAAACCGGAACACCGAGCTTGCCGATCGCATTATTGATGGCGACCGTAGCATCGGACAGCGATACCCCCAAAGGCAAATTGAAGCTGATAGTCGAAGCCGGAGTGCCGCTCTGGTGACTCACCGCCAATGGCGTATTCGTGGTTTCTATCCGCGTGAAGGCAGACAGGGGGACTTGCGCGCCGCTATTGCTGGTCACATACAGGCGCTTCAGGGTTTCCGGTCCTTGCAGAAATTCGGATGCCAGTTCCATCACCACCCGGTATTGATTGAGCGGGTTATAGATGACGCCGACCTGGCGCTGGCCGAAGGCATTATTGAGCGTGTTGTCTATGGTACTGACACTGATGCCGAGGCGGGCGGCGGCATCGCGATCAATGATCAGCGAAGTTTGCATGCCCTTGTCCTGCTGGTCGGAGTTAACGTCCGTCAGCTCGGGGATTTGCGCCAGCGCATTACGTATCAGTGGATCCCAGGTACGCAAATCCTCAATGGTATCGGCCTGTAGCGTGTACTGATATTGCGCATTCGACTGGCGGCCGCCGATGCGGATGTCCTGTACCGGCACCATGAAAAGGTTGGCACCCGGCTCATGCGACAGTTGTTTACGCAGGCGGGCAATGACGACATCGGCTGATACTTTGCGCTCGGCCAGCGGTTTGAGCGTGATGTAAAACATCGCAGAGTTGCTCTGGCCGCCGCCGGTATTACCGCTGACATTGGCGACTGCCGGATCGGCACGGATGATGTCGGAAAATGTATCCAGCCGTTTTTGCATCATCTGGAAAGAGCTACCCTGGTCCGCTTGCACGCCGCCTATCAGCACGCCGGTATCCTGTTGCGGGAAGAAGGTCTTCGGAATCGCGATATACAGGTGGACATTCAGCGCCACGACCGCCAGCAAGGCGATGATGGCCAGCGGCTGGTGACGCAGGGTCCAGATCAGTGACTGGCGATAGCCGCGCAGGACGGCGCGATTAAAACGATTGAACCATTGCGTGATGCGGCCCGGCTTGCGCTTTTCGGTATTTTGCTTGAGCAGGGTGGCGGCCATCATCGGTGTGGTGGTGAGGGATACCACCATGGAGACCAGGATCGCTGCCGTCAATACCACCGCAAACTCACGGAACAGGCGTCCGACTACGCCACCCATCATCAGCAAGGGAATGAAAACGGCAATCAGGGACAGGCTGATCGAGACCACGGTGAAGCCGATTTCACGCGCACCCTTGAGCGCCGCTTCGCGTGGCGTCAAACCTTGTTCTATATATCGCGTGATGTTTTCCAGCACCACGATCGCATCATCGACCACAAAGCCGGTTGCCACCGTCAGTGCCATAGCGGATAGGTTATCCAGACTATAACCACATAGATACATGACGCCGAAGGTACCGGCCAGCGAAACCGGTACCGCAACCGCCGGGATCAATGTGGCGCGCCAGTTGCGCAGGAATAGCAGCACCACCAGGATCACCAGGCCGACCGCGATGCCCATTGAACGTTCGACTTCGCGCAGTGATGCCTTGATGGTCGGCGTGCGGTCGGTAATGACATTCATCTGGATCGCTTGCGGGATAGACGCCTGCAGTCGCGGCAGGATGTCACGTACGTTTTGCACGGTTTCGATGATGTTGGCGCCCGGTTCCTTCAGCAGGAACATGACGATGGCCGGCTTGCCATTGGCGAGGCCGTAATTGCGCACATCCTGTACCGAGTCGACTACGTCGGCGACATCGCGCAGGCGCACCGATGCCCCATCGCGATAGCTCAGCACAACGGGCGCATACTCCGCTGCGGTACGCGCCTGGTCATTCGCACCTATTTGCCAGTATTGGTCGTCCAGTTCAACCGAGCCTTTGGGGCGGTTCGCATTGGTATTCGTGATGGCGGTGCGCACATTGTCGAGCGAGATACCGAGCGCGGCCAGCTTGTCGGGATTCAGCGCGACGCGCACCGCAGGCAGCGCACCGCCACCGACATTCACCTGGCCGACACCTTCTACCTGCGACAAACGCTGCGCCAATATGGTGGAAGCGGCGTCATACATCTGGCCACGGGTCAGCGTATCCGAGGTCAGCGAAATGATCATGATAGGCGCGGCGGCCGGATTGACCTTGCGGTAAGTCGGATTGCTCGGCATACCGGTCGGTAGCAGCGTGCGCGCCGCATTGATGGCGGCTTGCACATCACGCGCTGCGCCATCGATGTCGCGGCTCAGGTCGAATTGCAATACGACATTGGTCGAACCCAGTGACGAGCGCGAAGTGATTTCATTGACACCTGCAATGGCACCGAGCGCACGTTCCAGTGGCGTGGCGACGGTGGCCGCCATCGTATCCGGGCTGGCGCCGGGCAGGGAAGCGCTGACTGAAATGGTCGGGAAGTCGACCTGCGGCAACGGTGCTATCGGCAACAGGTTGAAGCCCAGCACGCCGGCCAGTGCGATACCGATCGTGATCAGCGTGGTCGCGACCGGTCGGGCTATAAATGGTGCCGAGATGTTCACGTTGCGCTACCGTTGGCAGCCCGTTCCGCAGCACGCCTGTCCTGCCAGTCTTTCAGGCGCTGTGCCTGTTTGGCAAAGCCGAGGTAAATCACCGGGGTCGTGAACAGTGTCAGCAATTGGCTGACGATCAGGCCGCCCACCATGGTGACGCCGAGCGGATGACGCAATTCATGGCCGGCACCGGTACCCAGCATCAGAGGCAAGGCACCGAGCAAGGCCGCCATGGTGGTCATCAGGATAGGGCGGAAACGCAGCAGGCAAGCCTTATAGATTGCTTCCCGCGGCGCCAGGTGTTCTTCGCGCTCCGCATACAGTGCAAAGTCGATCATCATGATCGCGTTCTTCTTCACGATACCGATCAGCAGCACGATACCGATAATGCCGACGATACCGAGGTCTTGCCCGGCCAGCAGCAAGGCGAGCAAGGCACCGAGCCCGGCAGAAGGCAGGGTGGACAGGATGGTGACCGGATGGATATAGCTTTCATACAGCACACCCAGCACGATATACATGGTGACGACTGCCGCCAGGATCAGCAGCAGCGTACTGCTGAGCGAGGCGCGGAAGGCTTCGGCCGCACCCTGGAAGCTGGTTTCCACGCTAGGCGGCAAGTTCAGCTTGGCTTCTTCCGCCTTGATTGCATCGACCGCCTTGCCGAGCGAAGCACCCGGTGCCAGGTTGAATGAAATGGTGGCGGACGGGAATTGCGCCACATGGTTGATCGCCAACGCAGTAGGGCGCTCTATGATTTGCGCGACCGATGGCAGTGGTACTTGCCCGGTCGCGTTGAAGACGACGGTGGCGCTGGTGCCGCCGGCACCATTCAAGGCGTTATTGTTGTTGTTCGTCACCGGTACATATAAACCTTCCAGCGACACCGGGCCACGGCGGCGTCCGGCTTCCGCTTCCAGCACGACGCGATACTGGCTCGATTGTGTATAGATAGTCGAAATCAAACGTTGGCCGAAGGCGTTATACAAGGCGGTGTCGATTGCCGCGACCGTTACGCCGAGGCGACCGGCCGCTTCGCGATCTATCTGGACGTAAGTTTGCAAGCCCTGGTTTTGCAAATCGCTGGCGACATCGACCAACTCGGGGATTTCCTTCAGGCGTGCCAGCAATAACTCATTGGACTTGGCGAGGTCGTTGGAATCAGGCGAACTGAGCAGGAATTGATACTGGGTCTTGGAGACACGGTCTTCAATCGTCAAATCCTGTACCGGTTGCATATAGGCAGTAATGCCGGGCAGGCGCGAGGTCGATTCATTCAGGCGCCGGATGATGTCACTGGCGGAGGCATCGCGCTCGGAAAACGGCTTGAGTGTAATCTGCATGCGCCCGGTACTCAGGGTCGGGTTCGCACCATCGACACCGATGAAAGAGGCGAGATGGTCGACATCCTTATCCTGCAGGATGATATCGGCCAGTGCCTGCTGGCGACGCGACATCGCTTCAAAGGAACTGGTTTGCGTGGCTTCGGTAATGACCTGGATCAGGCCGGTATCCTGCACCGGGAAAAAGCCTTTCGGAATCAACACGTACAGGAATGCGGTCAGCGCCAGTGTCAGGCCGAATACGCCCAAAGTCGCACGCGGCCTGTCCAGCACCCACACCAGTGCACGACCGTAAGCGGCAACCATGCGATTGAATTGTTCTTCACTCCATTTGCCGATGCGGGTTGGTTTGTTTTCATGTTCAGGACGCAGCAGGCGCGCGCTCATCATAGGCGTCAGCGTGAGTGACACGAATGCTGAAATCAGGATCGCGACGGCCATCGTGATAGCGAATTCATGGAACAGGCGACCGACCACATCACCCATGAACAGCAAGGGGATCAGGACTGCGATCAGCGATACAGTCAGCGAAATGATGGTGAAACCGATTTGCTTGGAACCCTTGAGCGCCGCTTCCATCGGTGAGTCGCCTTCTTCGACGAAACGCGCAATATTTTCAATCATGACAATCGCATCATCGACCACGAAACCGGTCGAGATAGTTAGCGCCATCAGCGTCAGGTTATTGATGGAAAAACCGGCCAGGTAAATCACGCCGAAGGTGCCGACCAGCGATAAAGGTACGGCCACGCTCGGGATGATGGTGGCGGAAGCGCTGCGCAGGAACAGGAAGATCACCATCACCACCAGCGCAATCGCCAGCAGCAATTCAAATTGCGTATCGTTGACTGAGGCCCGGATGGTGGTCGTACGGTCCGCGATCACTTGCACGTCCACCGAGCCCGGCAACGATGCCTGCAGCTTGGGTAGCAAGGCTTTGACACGATCCACGGTCTGGATCACGTTCGCGCCCGGCTGGCGCTGTACATTCAAAATCACGCCGGGCGTGCGATCCACCCATGCGGCAAGGCGCAGGTTTTCCGCGTCGTCGACGATTTGCGCGACATCACTCAGGCGCAGGGGATTGCCGTTTTTCCACGCGATGATCAGGTTTTGATACTCGGCAGCCGACTTCAGCTGGTCATTTGCATCAATGGTTGACGCGCGTTGCGCACCGTCGAAGCTACCCTTGGCCTGGTTGACGTTGGCCGCCACGATGGCGGTACGGATATCGTCCAGCGACAAACCGAGCGAAGCCAGGGCTTGCGGATTGCCCTGTATGCGCACCGCAGGGCGCTGGCCACCGGCGATGCTGACGAGGCCGACGCCGTCGACTTGCGACAGCTTGGGCGCAAGGCGGTTTTCCACCAGGTCATGCACTTTAATAATGGGTAGCGTAGGCGAGGTGATTGCTATCGTCAGCACCGGCGCATCAGCCGGATTGACCTTGCTGTAAATCGGCGGCATCGGCAAATCGCTGGGTAGCAAATTGCTGCCGGCATTGATTGCAGCCTGTACTTCCTGCTCGGCCACGTCCAGCGACAAGCCCAGCGAGAAGCGCAGTGTAATTACCGAAGCACCGCCGGAGCTGGTCGAGGTCATTTGGTTCAGACCCGGCATCTGGCCGAACTGGCGTTCCAATGGTGCGGTGACCGTGGTCGAAATGACGTCCGGGCTGGCACCCGGATACAGGGTGGTGACCTGGATGGTCGGGTAATCAACTTCCGGCAAGGCGGATAGCGGCAGCAGTCGATACGCCAGCAGGCCTGCCAGCAGGATCGCGAGCATCAAGAGCGAAGTGGCAACCGGACGCTCGATAAAGATGCGTGATGGATTCATGGTGCAGGTTTCTTGGAACTACTTCAGTTAGACGGAGCGGCTGGCTTGTCCTGCTTGCCCTGGTCTTGCTTCTTGCTACCACCGTTTTGCTGGAACCAGGCACGGCGTTCTTCCGGGCTCATATTCTTCAGTTTCTCGGCCATTTCGGGCGGGATGTTGCGACGCTTGCTGTCTGGCGGCGGCGCGCTGGCACCTGCACGCTGCTTCGGATCGGCCGCAATGACTTCGACCTTGCCGCCTTCGCGCAAGCGGTCGGTACCATCGATCACGACTTTCTCACCCGGTTCCAGTTTGGCGTCGACCGCCATCCAGCCACTATCGATGGCGCCTGGTTTGACGACACGCGTACTCACCGTACTGTCGGCATTCACTACATATACGTAAAACCCTTGCGAGCCGCGCAATACCGCCGCTTGTGGCACTGCCAGCACATCCTTGAGGGTATTGAGTTGCATCACGACGCTGACGGCCTGGTTCGGGAACAGTGCGTCGTCCAGGTTCGGGAACAGCGCCTTGACCCTGATGGTATCGGTCGTGACATCAATCGCATTGTCGACAGTTGCCACCTGGCCGGTCGCCAGTTTGGTTTTGCCGGTGCGATCCCAGGCTTCAACCGCGACCGTTTCATTCGTGCGCAAGCGATTGGTGATGAGCGGCACATTGGCCGATGGCACGGAAAATACCAGGGCGATAGGGCGCGTTTGCGTGATGATGACGATGCCGTTGGTGTCTGAAGGCTGCACCACATTGCCGAGATCGGACTGTTTCAGGCCGACGCGGCCGGCGATCGGTGCGGTGACACGTGTGTACGACAATTGCAGTTTTGCGCTATCTACCGTGCCCTGGTCGGATTTGACCGTACCTTCGAGCTGGCGTACCAGTGCTTCCTGCGTATCAAGTTGCTGTTTCGGGATGGCGTCTTTGGACAGCAGGTCCTTGTAGCGGGCGAGGTCGATGCGGGCATTGTCGAGTTGTGCCTTATCGCGTGCCAGCACACCCTCGGCCTGGCCCAGGGTTGCCTGGAAGGCGCGCGGATCGATTTGCGCGAGCAACTGGCCGGCCTGGACCTGTTGGCCTTCCTTGAAATTGATTTGTTGCAGCACGCCGCTGACTTGCACATGCACGATGGCGGTATTGGCCGCGTTAATGCTGCCGATGGCATTGACGGTAACGCGTATATCCTGGCGCCGCACTTCCTGCACCGAGACCGGCTGCACCATATTCATCCCGCCGAAACGGCCGCCGCCACCGGCTTGCGCCGCTTTGTCCGCGGAAGATGGACTTTTCCACCACCAAAAGCCGAGGCCGGCGACTATTAATATGACGAGGGTCCAGATAAGGGTGCGACGTGTCTTGCCCGCACGGGTACGGTTAGGGCGAACTGGTGGTGGATTGCTGGCTTCGGAATTTGCTGTCATTTGCGGCGAGTGATATCTGCGCGATTTGGGAAATTGATTATATGGCGCATTTGCATAAAAAACCTGAGCGTTTCATTACTTTACAAAAGCGCGTAAAAGCTAAGGAATAACTTTACATTCGCATGCTTAAAATAGCCTGAAGCTTCAAGGATGCCGATGCCGGCGCCCCGCCTGATCGGAGAACGGTACAAATGAGGGCTGGAAATGAATAATTCCGTATTTGTAGAGATTCAGTTTTTCATGCTGATCGTCTGCACTTTTGTGATTCCGATCGGCATTTACAGTTACATGATGTGGAAGCGTTCGATTTCACGCAAGATGGTGCTGCTGTTTGGAGTGCTCCTGATCGCGGTATCAGGCGGCAATATCTTCCTCCTGCATTTGTTGCGCATCATGGCGAAGGATACGCCATCCTTGCTGGACGACAGTGTTTTTGCGTCGGAGATGTCGGTGGCCTTGTACCTGGTGCCGGCCATCTTTGCCGGCATAGGCGTGAATATCATTTCACATATATTGATTAGCCATCTGGCCGACGCCGAGAAGAAGTTCGACAGGGAACATAAAGAACGCCGGTAGTGCTGACACTGTCCGGCGTTTGTGCTGCAGCTCGATGTACTTCCGCGACGATCCTGAATTCAGGCCTGGTGTATCTGCCGTGAATCAGTCGGCGCTTCGTCCCTCTCATTCATGCCGTAATCGCGCAATACATGCGCCACCCGCAAACGGTAATCCTCGAATATGTGATTGCGACCGGCGGCTTGTGCCTTCCTGTGCACTTCCAGGTTGCGCCAGTTTTGCACCGATTCTTCATCGCGCCAGTAGGATAGTGACAGGATCTTGCCCGGATTCGTCAGGCTCTGGAAACGTTCGACCGAAATGAAACCATCCATTTTTTCCAGATGCGGGCGCAGTGCGGCGGCGGTATCCAGGTAGTTTTGCTTGAGTTCCGGGTGTGGAATGACTTCAAAGATGATGGCTATCATTGTGATGCCTTTAGGGTAGACAAGATGCCCATGCGATTCTCCTCTTATATTTGCCAGAAACACTGACATATGAGTGTTATCTTAGCTGAAAAATGCAAATCCTGTTGTACAGAATTGAACAGGAATACATTCAGCCGGGAAAATATCGCTATAAGGGAACGCACATAAAAAATGCCTGAACAAGTTCAGGCATTTTTATCTTCGATCTGATGGTTTTTACGCTTCGCCGCCATACAACTGCGCTGCCGTTACACCTACATCTAGCCGTGTCAGCGGCAAGGGTTGCGGCTGTAAAGTCACGCCGAGTTTTTGATAGACCGCTTCGCTCGACAAGCCGTAAGGTGCCGCATCATTGTTATCGAATGCGTAGTAAACCTCATCCACACCCGTCAAGAGAATCGCCGCCAGGCACATCGGGCACGGATGTCCGCTCGCATAAATCACGCTGCCTTTCAGGTTCGGGCGTCCCAGTTTCTGGCTGGCGACACGTATTGCTTCCATCTCCGCATGCGTGGTCGGATCATTGCTATGCACAATATTGTTGACGCCGATCGCAATGGACTCACCGCCGACCGCCAGTACCGCACCGAAAGGACGACCGCCGCGTGCCTTGTTGTCTTTCGCCAGGCGGACTGCTTCGCGCAGGAATTTTTCGTGATTTGATGACATGTGTTAACTCCTTTTGTGATTATTGTTTGGCAAATTCCGGGGGGTGTTCAGTGTGCGCCGGCGCTGCGCAACATTGTCGTCATCGCCGTGTAATTGCGGCGCAGTGCGTGCTGCAGCGGCGTCACGCCATCCTTGTCCGCCAGGTTTACATCAGCACCTGCCGCGATCAGCATGCGTACGATTTCCTGATGGCGGGTACCACCGTCCGACAGGATGATCGCTTCCAGCAAAGCGGTCCAGCCGAGGCGATTGACGTGATCGACTTTTACACCGGCATCTATCAGGGTGCGCACCACGGCAACATAACCGCGCTCGGCGGCCGGGATCAATGCAGTACCGCCATAACGATTGGTACTGCCGAGGTCGGCACCATGCGCCAGCGTCATTTTCAGTATTTCCAGCCGGCCTTGTGCACCGGCCAGCAGGTAAGGACTGTCTTGCCGACTGTCTTTGGCATTCACATTCGCGCCGGCCGCAATCAGTGCGCGTGCAATCGCGATCCGGTTATGGTCGGTCGCCAGCAGCAAGGGAGTGCGACCCAGTTCGTCGCGGCTTTCCAGCAAGGCGCGTTTGGCCGGATCTTTGAGGATGTTTTGTACGGCGTCTAGATCATTGGTGGCGACGGCTTGCAGCAAGGGCGTCGCGTGGACAGGTAAGACAAGCATGGTGCAGGCGAGAAGAATCAGTGACAGGAAACGTTTCAACATGACAAGACCGGCAGGTGAATTAAGCTCATTTTAGGCAGGCTCTTGTGAATTTGAAAATTAAATGTTTGAATGAGATGCAGTGGATTAAGCACTGCAAAAATCATTAAAAACTCCTCGATCCCATACGATATCAAACATAGCGAAAGTAATACCAGATGCTGGATCCCATCCTCTTGCGCAGCTTTGTCGCCGTTGCTGACACCGGCAGTTTTACCCGCGCCGCCGATAGCGTACACCTGACGCAATCCACGGTGAGCCAGCAAATCCGCCGGCTGGAAGAACAATTCGCTTGCGATTTGCTGAACCGCAGCGGACGTTATGTGGCGACCACGCCGGAGGGCGAAAGCCTGCTGGCTTATGCGCGGCGCATCCTGCAATTGATGGATGAGGCGGTGGCACAAGTGACGCAGAGTGTAGAGCAGGGCGAGATCCAGCTCGGTGTGCCGGAAGATTTTGCCGCGCATGCCTTGACGCCGGTACTTGCCGCTTTCGCAGAAAACTATCCCGGCATACGCCTGCAAATTACCAGTGGCCTGAGTAATGATTTATACCGGATGTTTCAACAGGGCAAGCTGGACCTGGCGCTGGTCAAGCAACGCAAGGATAGTGCACCCGGCATCGCCAGCTGGCCGGAGCCCTTATGCTGGGTCGATAGCCCTGATCGTCCTGCTGCAGTACGCGATCCGGTACCGCTGGTGGCTTTTCCTATTGGCGGTTTGTATCGCAATGAAATGACACATGCGCTGGATGCGATCGGACGCCGCTGGCGCATTGGTTTCGTCAGTACCAGCCTGGCCAGTGTCAGCGCCGCGGTACAGGATGGTTTGGGCATCAGCTTATTGCCACGGCGTTTGGCGGAAGCAGGGCGGCACAATGTGCTGGGCGTGGCAGACGGTTTTGGCGAGGTGCCGGATCTGGAGTTGACTTTGCATGCGCAAACCGAAGCATCCACCCATACTAAAACGCTGGCGGCGGAACTTGTCGCCGCCTGCGGCGTCATTATGAAAGTGTAGAAAAAATGCCATGAAAAATTGGCATTTCGCAGTTAGGCGTGTACAAAGAAGGATCGCCGCTTGCGCTTTGTCGTCCATGCGCAGGTGGCGCCAGCACTGATCCGGTAGCAGGAATGTGTATCGCAGGTAATTTTGTCGTCCGTATCATCCACATTAAAAAGAGGAGCTTACGCATGAAAACCCTTCCAGTCCTTACCCTGTTGAGTGCAGCAATCATCGCCGCCGGCTGTGCCGGTTATGGTTCCCGTCCTAGCGCCGAAGCCGTCATGCAGCCGACGCAAGGCAATACAACCAATGGCACCGTCATCTTTTCGCAAAGTGGCGACAAGGTAAAAGTCGCGGCACGTATTACCGGTTTGTCGCCGGGCTTGCATGGTTTCCACATCCATGAAAAAGGCGATTGCAGCGCACCGGATGGCATGAGTACCGGTGGTCACTTCAATCCGGATGGAAAAAAACATGGCGCACCCGGCCACAATGAACATCATGCCGGTGACTTCGGCAACCTGTCGCCCGACTCCAACGGTACTGCGGTGCTGACCCTCACTACCAGCCAGATCAGCCTTGATCCGAATGCCAGCAATAGCATCATCGGCAAAGGCTTGATCGTGCACGCCGATCCGGATGATTTCACGACGCAACCAACCGGCAATTCGGGCAAACGCCTGTCTTGCGGTGTAATCCGTCTCAAATAAACATACTCTGAACGGGATCGAGGCATACCTGTGATGCCTCGATCCTGAGCATGCAATGATGGAACTCCCATGTTGATCGACTTGAACAAATCACTACGCGGCGGCCTGTTGGCTGGCAGCTTATTTGCCGCATCGCTGTTGGCATCGTTCGATGTGCTGGCACAAACCAGTATTCCCAGCCATACCGTGGAGTTGCGCGGGGAAACGCCGGTTACCATACGCGGACGGCTGAAAGGACCGGACAAGTCGACCAAAGATTATGTCGTGCATGTCAAAGAAGGCGCGACGCTGTCGGTTGCGCTGAAAGCGACCAAGGCCAGCTCCACCCATTTCAATATCCTGCCGCCAAACAGCAGCGAAGCACTGTTCGTCGGTGAAATGGAAGACAAGGCGCAATGGAAGCAGCAGGTGAAGCTTACCGGCAATTACACGGTGCGCGTTTATCTGAACCGCGCGGTGGCGCGTCGTGGTGCCAAGTCAGACTACACATTGAGTATCGCCAGCTATCAATAAATTTCCAGTACGCACGCAGCAGGTATTGCTGCAGCGCTGATGCAGGGCGCGAATCCCGGCTATCATTTGTGCTCATCAGTTTCAGCATGGATAAGTACATGGATACGCATATCGCGCCGGTTACGCTGGAAAAAGCATACAGATTGATAAACCACGGCCCTACGGTGCTGGTCTCCGCCACCCATCAGGGTGTGGACAATGTCATGGCGGCGGCATGGTGTTGCGCATTGGATTTCGCGCCACCCAAGCTGACAGTCGTCATCGACAAGGCGACCAGGACGCGCGAGCTGGTCGAGAAGAGTGCTAGTTTCGTGATCCAGGTGCCGACCGTGGCGCAGTTGCAATTGACGCACGATGTCGGTACCAGCAGCTTGCTGCAGGAAGCGGACAAACTGGAGCGTGCCGGGGTCGAACTATTCCATATCGATGGCTACGATGCACCTTTCGTCGCCGGCTGTTCGGCCTGGCTCGCCTGTCGCCTGATTCCCGAACCACATAATCAAACTACTTATGACTTGTTCATAGGCGAAGTGACGGGCGCGTGGTCCGATACACGTGTGTTCAAGGATGGGCACTGGCATTTTGAAGATGCCAGCCCGGAGCTGGGTAGCTTGCACTATATCGCCGGCGGACATTTCTATGCGATCGGTGCGGCGCTGGAAGCGGATACCGATAAGTAATCAGCTTGTTGTTCAAGCTAAAAAGGGAATCCTGTGTATGTGCAGGATTCCCTTTTTATTTGAGCGCGTTTGATTAAAACGTATTTCTAGCCACCATGCTGGCGGGCTTTTTCAGTCCGGCGCCATTCCCATGGCGGCACCGGATTGGCATCGGCCCACAAGCCGGCACGTTTGGACTTCGCTTCGAATTCTGCAAACTCATATTGTCCACGCTCTTGCGGACTTTGTTCGTGTGCATATGCCTTGTACCACCAGGCCATGCCGACTGTGAGCAGTGCCAGTCCCGTATCCAGTGTCTTTGGTCCATCGGTTGCGGAAAGAGGCGCGACCATCACTTTGCAGACATGGCGCCCGTATTGATCATGTGCATTGCAGATCAGGTCGGCTTGCCGGCGGAATGCCATGTCGCTCAATGCCTTGCGCGCACGATTGCCGTAAGCCTGTTTGCGTTCCGGTGTGTCGATGCCGCTCAGCCTGACTGTAATTTTTTCATACGCACCGGTTTTGCCGCAGCGTGCCTTGAGCGTATCGCCATCGCTAATGCCGACCACCAGGCAATCTTCAAAGGTATACAGATGCAAGGGCTTGGCCCTGGGAGCGGCGGACGCTGCACCGGTAGCCAGCAGCAGGCATGACATGGCCAATAAGGGGTGGAACAGAAACTTCAATTTCATTTATTGCTCTCAGTTGAACTTTTACCTTGCACCAGGGATCTGCACATTGCAATTGCATGAAAGGCAGGCGCTGGCAGGCTGGACTATAGCAGTCAAAATGCAATGTAAGGCCTGAAAACAAGCAAGAAAATCAGCTATCCAGCCTGGAAACGGAAGGAGGAGTAAAATTCATGCGGTCGTTATCACGATGAGTTTCTCCGCGGCAAAACGATCACAGTATCAATCACTGGCGGTCGCGTTTCACCGTATTGAATCTTCACCAAGTCGGCACTCCACAGCTCACACCATGTCCTGTGGACCATCCATGTAAGCAAATACCGTTGCATACACATGAAAAGCAAAGAATAAGGGATTCGATAATGTTTAAAAAAAATTACCTCGCCATATTTGGCTTTATCTTCACCCTCGTTGTCACACCGCTGCATGCAGCAGAGGTTAAAAAAGTTGATGTCATGCTTATCGGCGGCGGCATCATGAGTGCAACGCTGGGCATCTGGCTCAATGAACTTGAACCGGGCTGGAGCATGGAAATGGTTGAACGCCTTGATGGCGTCGCCAAGGAAAGTTCGAATGGCTGGAACAATGCCGGTACCGGACACTCGGCACTGGCCGAACTGAACTACACACCGGAAACCAAGGATGGCAAGATCGAAATCGTGAAAGCGATTGAAATCAATGAAGCCTTCCAGATCTCTCGCCAATTCTGGGCCTGGCAAGTCAAGAACGGCATCCTGAAAAATCCACGCTCATTCATCAACTCGACGCCGCATATGAGTTTTGTCTGGGGTGATGAAAATATCAAATACCTGAAGAAACGCTACGATGCATTGCAAGCCAGCCCTTTGTTCCGCGGCATGCAGTATTCGGAAGATCCTGAACAGATCAAGAAATGGGTGCCGCTGATGATGGAAGGCCGTCCGGCCAACCAAAAAATCGCAGCAACCTGGACACCTATCGGTACCGACGTCAACTTTGGCGAAATCACCCGTCAATTCGTCGCCAACCTGCAAACCAAGCCGAATTTCTCGCTCAAGCTTTCCAGCGAAGTGCAAGACATCAAACGCAATGCGGATGGCACATGGCGCATAGGGTACAAGAACCTGAAGGATGGCACTAAAACCGAAACCGATGCCAAGTTCGTCTTCATCGGTGCCGGTGGTGGCGCCTTGCACCTGCTGCAAAAATCCGGCATCCCGGAAGCCAATGAGTATGCAGGCTTCCCGGTCGGCGGCTCTTTCCTCGTAACAGAGAACCCGGCGATTGCAGAACGCCACCTGGCCAAAGCCTATGGTAAAGCCTCGGTCGGTGCGCCACCGATGTCGGTGCCACATCTGGATACCCGTGTGCTGGATGGCAAGCGCGTGATCCTGTTTGGACCATTCGCGACGTTCTCCACCAAGTTCCTGAAGGAAGGTTCCTACTTTGACCTGATCACCAGCACGACGACGCACAATGTCTGGCCTATGGTCAAAGTCGGTGTGGCTGAGTACCCGTTGGTTGAATACCTGGCCGGTCAGTTAATGTTGTCGGATGATGATCGCCTGAAAGCATTGCAGGAATATTTCCCGAATGCGAAGAAAGAAGACTGGCGTTTGTGGCAAGCCGGTCAACGCGTGCAAATCATCAAGCGTGACGCTGACAAGGGCGGTGTACTGAAACTCGGTACCGAAGTCGTCGCATCAAAAGACGGCAGCATAGCCGGCTTGCTGGGTGCTTCGCCAGGTGCATCGACCGCCGCACCTATCATGCTGGACGTACTGAAAAAAGTGTTCAAGGATAAAGTCGCTTCGCCGGCATGGCAAAGCAAAATCCGCCAAATCGTTCCCAGTTACGGTACCAAGCTGAATGATTCGCCGGACAAGGTTTATCAGGAATGGCTGAGCACCGGCCAGATCCTGCAACTGACACCGCCGCCAGCGATTGATCGCACGGTGGTGCCACAAGCGGCTCCTGCGCCACAACCAAAACGTGAAGCGGCTGATTTGGCGTTGTGATGCAAAGATAAACAGGTAAGCAGTCTCCCGGGCGAAATGTGTGTATGCATATTTCGCCCGATTTATTTGTACGAAAGGTAGGCGCTATATGAATTGGGCCCAGCAATATGCAAAGCAGTACGCCACGTTTGAAGATGAACGGACCAGGCCGGTAAGGGATTTGCTCAACGCAATCCCGCGTGCCAGCGTTGGCACAGCGATCGATATCGGTTGCGGCCCGGGTAACTCGACTGAAGCACTGATTGCACGCTTTCCCGACGCGCGTGTTTCCGCCCTCGATAGTTCCGCCGATATGATCAATGCGGCACGCAAGCGTTTACCCGGTATAGCATTCACAACGATAGGCGCACAGGATTGGCAGCCGGAGGAAAAATTTGATTTGATCTTTGCCAATGCTTCCTTGCAATGGGTGCCCGACCATGCGACGCTGTATCCGCGCCTGGTCGATAATTTGTTGCCAGGTGGCGTACTTGCAGTACAGACGCCGGACAACCTGGACGAACCGGCGCATCAACTGATGCGCAAGATTGCAGCAGAGGGAGCATGGGCAGCCAAGCTGGCCGGCATATCCCGCTCACCGCGCAATAATGCAAACTGGTATCAGGAATTATTACGACCGCTGTGCAAGAGTGTCGATATCTGGCGCACCACCTACTACCACGCCTTGCCGGGCGGGGCGGCGGATGTCGTCGAATGGTTCAAAGGCAGCGGGCTGCGGCCTTATCTCGCACCTTTGGATGAAGCAGAGCAAAAAGACTACCTTAAGCGTTATGAGGAAGCCTTGCGCGATGCTTATCCGGCCTTGAAGGACGGCACGGTGCTATTGCCGTTTCCGCGTTTGTTCATCGTTGCAACGCGCTAGACCTTGGTCCTGCCCATTAGCTGACACTGTCATAGGAGACAAGAATATGTACACGATAGCGGTCATCGCAACAGGACTCGTAGCTGTCCTGCATCTCTACATCTTGTACCTGGAAATGTTTTTGTGGGACACGCCCAAGGGCAGGAAGGCATTTGGCCTGACGCCCGAATTTTCAGCAGACTCCAAAGTACTGGCAGCGAACCAGGGGCTGTACAACGGCTTTCTCGCAGCCGGTTTGATCTGGGGTATCTGGCTCGGCGCGGCAGGTGACCCGATCAAGATATTCTTCCTCTGCTGTGTCGTGGCGGCCGGTATCTTTGGTGCCATTACTGCAAACAGGAAGATACTGTTTGTGCAGGCGCTTCCGGGCATCATCGCTTTGGCGCTATTGTCCCTGGCATAGAACTAAAACGGATTTTAATCGCGTTGCAGGTCGCGCGTGAAATACAAGGCTGCTTCATGCGGATGCACCTGCGCCGGATCGTATAAACCGGTATTGATGCCGCACAGGCGGAAGCCTTGTTTCAGATAGAAATGAATCGCCGGCACATTGGTGTTTTGTGTTTCCAGTTGCAGGCAACGAGCAGGGGTTTTGCGGGCAAAAGCATCGATCAATCCAAGCAGTGCCCGACCTATGCCTTTTTGCTTATATGCCGGCGTGACAAAGATACCGCTAATCAGCAGGCTGTGATTCCACTCTTGGTATTCAACCGTCGCCAGGCCTGCCAACTTGCCATCGCTATCTTCCGCCACCCAGGAAGCATCAGCATCGGCCACGTCTTCAGCGATATCATCCATCGGATAGCATTTAAGAAAAGGCTCTGGCAGCACAATCTGCTGCAAGGAAAATGCCATGCCATCTTGCGCCACTTCATAGATAACCGGGCTGCTATACGACGCATCAAAGTCCTTCAGGCGCGCACCATCTTGCGGCCACTGCAAGGGACGCAATGTGATACCAGAATCCGGACTGATTGACAGGGTGTCTTGCATAATTTTGAATCCGGTTTCACTTCAACTTATGCAGGCGTTTAACGAAGACAGTCATTTCTTTCACCGCCTGCAGGTCACCTTGCTCTTGCGCGACTTTCAAGCCGCTATTCCAGGCCAGCTCCGCTTCGTCGAGGCGTTCCAGCTTGCGTAGCGCGACGCCCAACAACTTCCATGCTGCTGAGTAGCCCGGGTTTTGCTGCGTTGCCTGTTGCAGGTGGATGACTGCGCTTTCCGCATCATCTTCCTGCAGGCAGGCATTGCCGAGACCGAAACGGAGCAGGGCGTTGTCGCGGCCTTCGGCCAATAGTTTTTCCAGTCGTTCACGCATCGCTTTGTACTTTCCTTATGCCCACGGGAAGTTGAACAGGAAGAAGGCTGCCAACACCCAGAGTAGCAAACTGATGTGCGTCAGTTGCAGTTCCCCCTGGCGTATCCAATAGGCGAACCACAAACCGCCCAGGTGCATCGCAAAGATGAAGGCGGCAAAACTGCATAAGGCCAAGTTAAGCCACGGACGTGCGCCAGGCAGGCCGTCAGCGGCAAGCAATTCATAGCTGCCGATCCAGCCAGACACACTCGCGAGGATTTGGAGGGCCAGTACCAGCAGCATGGCCAGGCGGTGCAGGGTAACTGAATCGATTGCACGCGTTAGCAGCGGGATATCGATGCGCGGTTCTTGGCGGAACGGGGCCATGGCCATCGTGCCGCCGACGGCAGCGACCGAAGCATGAAATGCTTGCAGGTTATTGATGACCGCGATTGATAGCCAGATACTGAGGCCGGCAGCATGCACCGCCTGGAACAGCCAGATGGAATCGGCCGCGCTCATCGCGATGCGCCCGGAATGGCGGTGTTGGTGACAGGCATGAACATCTCCCAAGTATGGCGATAAATATCAAAGAAATTACTTGGATAATAAAGCCTGCCTGCTGTTTATACAAGGGAGGGACTGACCCTGCCGGCAAATCGAACATGAAAAAGCGATAGCGAGATCCGGCTGCGGCCAGCGTAAGCAGTACGCAGGCAGCAATGGATCTTCGCTATCGCCCGGGTGTATCCGTTTCAGCTTCAGTTCAGGCTGTTTTTTAATTCCTGCTTGCGGTCTTTCATGATCATGCCGAAGAAGTCCAGGTCCAGTTTCGATTTACGCGCTTTGGGGAACATTTCCGTTTCTTCTTCCTTCACGTGATGCTCGATGTATTCATTCAAGACTTTCACCTTGGCGTCATACAGCGGGTGGGTTCCGGCACTGTCGCGGATTTGTGCGATCAAGTCTTTACAGGTCGCGTGCTCGACCACGGCTTCATCCAGCATGTCCTTCATATCCTTTTCGCCCATCGCTTCCAGTAGCGCCGGGTAAAAGATTTCTTCTTCGATGTGCGTGTGGACGGTCAATTCATCGCAGATTTTCTGGGCGACGGCGACTTTGCCTTTTGTATCGTTCTTTTTGCTCAGTTTTTCATATTCCTTGAACAGCTTTTTGACTTGCTGGTGATCGTCGACCAAGAGGTCGACTGCATCCGGCAGGGCCTTGCTCACACCTTTGACGGCAGGACGTGCGGATGGGCTTGCTTGTTTGGATACCGTTTGCATAGGAACTCCTCGGAAAATGATACGGTGAATAGTCATCCGATCCATATAGTCAGATCGATAACTGAATATAGACCCCAACGCTGGTGGGGACTATCAGACAGCGGCTTCAACGGGCGTAGGACTAAGGGAGCTGTTTCCGTACGGCAGCAGGCGTTAACAGGAGTTGGCAGCCGGGCATTGTGATTTTCCACACGCTTCAATATACTGTGTTTATATCCAGTGCAAGGCATGAGGCGCTTTGCCGCTGCCAGCCACAGCCTATCGAAAAGTTGTCCCGCTTTGTCCATGCTTCCAACGCTTCCTGATCCTTACTATTACTTGGAAAATTTCCAGCGTGTCCTTGACTGGATAGGGCAGCGCTACAGCGATTTGCTATCGGATGAAGAACGCGGCTTCATCGAACAGTTTCCCCGCCTGCCGCAAGCCTCGCGTGCCTTGCTGGTACGCATGGTGATGCGCAAAGGGGAGGTATTCCGCTCCGGCAAACTGGTCTACGCCGAGATCGCTTGTCCGGATGCCGCAGCCCGGCCTTTACTCGAACTGGATTGGCTCTGGCATAACCCGCCCTTGAGTATCGCGCAGTTATTTGCCTTATTGCGTAAAGCCGAACTGCTACGAGCATTCCGCATTACCGGCGCCGGCAGCTTGAATCGCAAGAGTGATTTGCAGGCAGAGCTGGAGCACACCTTTCCCGAAGTCCGGCCACTGAATCAGTGGGCGCCGGATATTACAGAATCCATTTATGAAGTGCGGGTTGCAGCGCTGTGCGAACGTTTGCGCCTGATGTTCTTCGGTAACCTGTACCAGGACTGGTCTGAGTTCGTGTTGTCGGATCTCGGCATCTACCGCTATGAACAGGTCGAGTTTTCGGAATCATCGCGCGGCTTTCGTAGCCGTCAGGATATAGACGACTACCTGCACCTGCAGCGCTGCCGGGTACGCTTTGATGAAGGCAACTATCTGGATGAGATCGTGCCGGATATCCCGAGGACGCCTTATGCCAACCTTTGGCTGGAAGGACGTCGCAATAAATTGCTGTTCCGCTTCGCGCAGGAATATGAACGCTGCCAGGAGCTGGACTCTGCACTGGAACTCTATCGTCAGTGCAGCTATGCCGGTGCGCGTTCAAGGACGATACGCGTACTGGAAAAGAATGATGCGGTAGGGGAAGCACTGGAATTGGCGGAAGCTGCGCTGAGCCAACCGGAAAGCGAGGCCGAACATCAGGCCGTGCTGCGCATGTTGCCGCGTTTGCGCCGCAAGCTCGGACACGCCAAACTCGCGCCTGGTAAAGCTCCCGTGATCGAAGCTGAAGACTTGACCCTGCCATACCCGGCAGTGGCAATCTCGGTTGAGCAAGCAGTACAGGAACATCTTTCCAGCACGGATGCGCCAGTGTTTTACGTCGAAAATACGCTGATCAATTCATTGTTTGGCTTGCTGTGCTGGCCGGCGGTTTTTGCTGCTTTGCCGGGTGCATTTTTCCATCCTTTCCATCAAGGGCCGGTGGATTTACATAGTGCTGACTTTGTGCACAAGAGACAGGAAATTTTCGATCAATGCCTGGCCCGACTGGATGATGGCAGCTATCGGCAAACCATAGCCGACACCTTTGCGGCGAAAGAGGGCATCCAGTCACCTTTCGTTTTCTGGGGCACGATCAATGAAGACTTGCTGAAGCTGGCTTTGCATTGCATCCCTGCCGCACATTTAAAGAAATACTTTGCCCGCATCTTGCGCGATATTCCTGCGAATCGCTCCGGCTTGCCTGACCTCATCCAATTCTGGCCGCAGGAACAACGATACCGGATGCTGGAGGTGAAAGGGCCGGGTGACCGTTTGCAGGATAATCAGGTCCGCTGGCTCAATTACTGCATCGAACACCAAATGCCGGTCGCGGTGACCTATGTCCAGTGGTTGGAGCAGGCGGCGTGAGCTATGTCGTTGCGGTCCGCACTTTGTGCGAATTCACCGCCAAGATAGGTGACCTGGACTTGCGCTTTACGCCGGCCCCGACTGCACAACAAGGTATCGCTGGCCACGGCACCGTGGTATCCCGGAGGGGCAAATATTACGAAGCCGAAGTCGCATTGAGCGGCCTCTATAAACAATTGCGTGTACGCGGTCGCGCCGATGGTTATGACCCCGGCTACAATCGCGTCGAAGAAATCAAGACTTACCGCGGTGACTTGCATGCGATGCCGGACAACCATCGCCACCTGCATTGGTCGCAGGTAAAGGTCTACGCATGGCTGTTGTGCCAGTCACGCGGCTTGAAGGAGATGAACGTTGCTTTGGTCTACTTCGATATCGGCACGCAAAAGGAAACAATGCTGTCCGAGAAGTACTCGGCGCAAACATTGGAGCTGCACTTTGACCAATTGTGCGAACGTTTCATCGTCTGGGCCGAGCAAGAAGCGGCGCACCGATTGACGCGTGACAAGGCGTTGACCGAACTAAGGTTTCCGCACGCCGAGTTCCGCCCCGGCCAGCGTCATCTGGCTGAATCCGTTTATAAGGCAGTCTTGTCCGGCCGTCATTTGATGGCGCAGGCACCGACCGGCATCGGCAAAACGGTTGCGACCATCTTCCCCTTGTTGAAAGCCAGCCCCGGACAAAAGATAGACAAGATATTCTTCCTCGCCGCCAAGACCCCGGGTCGCAGCCTGGCGCTCGATTCGATAGATTTGATCCGGGCGGGCAGGGAAGAGGGTGCCCCGCTGCTGCCAATACGTGTACTGGAACTGGTAGCACGTGATAAAGCGTGTGAGCATCCGGACAAGGCCTGCCATGGCGAATCCTGTCCATTGGCAAAAGGCTTTTATGATCGCGTCGCGGCGGCGCGCCAGGCGGCAGTACAGGCAGTCGTGCTGGACCAACAATCCTTGCGCGCGATTGCACTCGCACACCAGGTTTGTCCTTATTACCTGAGCCAGGAATTGGTGCGCTGGAGCGATGTGGTGGTCGGCGACTACAACTACTACTTCGACATCAGCGCCATGCTCTATGGTTTGACAGCTGAAAACGAATGGCGGGCCGCAGTGCTGGTGGATGAGGCACACAATATGGTCGAACGTGCGCGCAAGATGTATTCGGCCGAACTGGACCAAGGCAGCTTCCGCTACGCACGCAAGTCAGCTCCGAAAGCGCTGAAAACCGTATTGGATCGGGTGAATCGGCAATGGAATGAGCTGTATCGAAACCAGGAGGCCGCCTACCAGGTCTATCATTCGATTGCGGAGAAGTTCCTGTTTGCCTTGCAACAGGCCGGTACCGATATCACCGATTTGATGACGGAAGAACCGGAAAGCATCAGTCCCGAGCTGCAGCGCTTTTACTTCGATGCGATGCAATTCTCCAAACTGGCCGAAGTATTCGGCGAGCATTCGATGTTTGATATCACGCGTGACACGCAAGCCGGCAACCGCGTACAGGCCACGCTATGCATACGCAATATCGTCCCGGCACCTTTCCTCAAGCAACGTTTTGCCATTGCGCATTCGGCGACACTGTTTTCCGCCACGCTGGGGCCGCATCATTTCTATTCCGACATGCTGGGACTGCCGGACGACACGGCGTGGATAGATGTAGAGTCGCCATTCATGGCACAGCAGCTGTCGGTACGCATAGCACGCACCATCTCGACCCGCTACCAGCACAGGTCGCACTCGCTGGCACCCATCGCAAAATTGATCGCTACGCAGTACGGCAATGTTCCCGGCAATTACCTGGCTTTCTTCAGCAGTTTTGATTACCTGAAGCAGGTGGTCGATTTATTTGCCGGACAATATCCGGACATCACCATCTGGCAGCAATCACGCGGCATGGGTGAAAGTGAAAAGCAGGACTTCCTTGCGCGTTTCACTGATGGCGGGCAAGGCATAGGGTTTGCCGTGCTCGGTGGTGCGTTTGCTGAAGGTGTGGACTTGCCCGGCGAACGCTTGATAGGCGCATTCGTCGCCACGCTCGGCCTGCCGCAAATGAATCCCATCAATGAAGAAATGCGTCTGCGTATGGATGCGATTTTTGGCAAAGGCTATGACTACACCTACCTTTATCCAGGTTTGCAAAAAGTGGTGCAGGCGGCGGGCAGGGTGATACGCACGCAAGAAGACCAGGGCTTCATTCATCTGATCGATGATCGTTTTGGGCGGACGGATGTGATGGAGTTGTTGCCTGCATGGTGGCGGGTGCAGTAGGGACAGTTGCATGCAACTGAACTAATCCCATAGCTATGGGATATCAAAATGTATCTATCTGCTCTGTAATGGCGCATCTCATCGTCATTGCAGGGCGCTCATGACTTTCTTCTTCTTGCAACTGCTTTTACTCCCGCTCTACCTGTTTGCTCCGCCATTCATATTACTAAACTGGCATGCGCGCTTATCCTGGCCGACACGTTATGGCTTGGCGATCGCCCCGGTGGCTATTACATATATGGGATGGCAATTTGGTGGCTGGGCTTTTAATTATTTTGAATGTGGCGGCAACTTTAAAATGATAGGTGACTGCCTGCGCTGGGGTTATGACTTCACATCCATCATAGAGTTTTTCCTGTTTTTGATGATCCCTTGCATGGCGCTGGCGCTACCCATGTCCTTATTGCTGCTTTTGGGGACCTTATATCAGCATGCAACCAGTCTCTATGCGAAAAAGTGGGGCAGATGACACTTGTTATCGTCCTTGTGCTCGCTCACCGCGCAGGGTCATGACAGAACTGATCACCGTCGCCGCTGCCTTGCCATCATCGCGCACGATCTCGCAGGTGTAATGGGTGATGGTACGGCCGCTCTGTATCGGCTTCGCCGTAGCGCGAAGTTTAGTGGCCCACACCGGCCGGAAGAAATTGATTTTCAAATCGATGCTGGCGAATGATTCGCCTTCTGCCATCAAGGTTGAATGGGCAGTCCCGATCGCTGCATCGGCCAGTTCACACATCAAACCGCCGTGGATAGTTGCCTGCTGATTGCCATGCAAATCCGGCGATGCATCTATCTCCACAGTCGCCGTACCCATACCAACTTCAACGATGCGAATGCCCAAGGTCTGTGAAATCGGGGTGGGGTACTGCATGTGCGTGGTGTCGCCATCCTGCAGGGTGCCCGCAAGTGACTTTTGCAGGTATTCAAGGACGGGGAGTTTGTTGTTAGACATGATCGTAATATTTATCCGGGGAAATCCAATGCTGCCACATTTACTGCCTGATCTGATAGTTGCTTCAAGTGTCGCTTGCCTGGCCTAGCTACAGTATTGTTTCCGCAGGGAAATAATAACTCTGAATTTGGTAACGTTCGTTTCCTGTAAGCCTGTAAAAACTGTATCTTCCCGGCATCATATGCCAATTTTTCTGTGGAAATTTTACTTGCAGGAAATACAAATTCTGTAGACTTGGAAGCCACGGCAGGATGGCTACGCACCCCGGGTGGCGACTACCTAAAACCATAACAACTACGCTGCCCAAGGGCGATCCGATGAAACACCGTTTGATGTCTGTACTGGCCGGCACCCTGCTGGCTGTGAGCTGTGCGTCGGCATTCGCCGATACCGCTACCCCTTCCATCCACTTCGATATCAATCGCTTCGATGTCCGCGGCAATACCTTATTGCCGCCGCAGACCGTCGATAGCCTGGTGGCACCTTACCTGGGCAAGGACCGTGATTTCGCTGATGTGATGAAGGCACTGGAAGCGCTGGAAGCGGCCTATCACGCACGCGGTTACCAACTGGTGCGTATCGATTTACCGGAACAGGAACTCAACCAGGGCACGGTGGTGTTGAATGTGGTGCAAACCAAGATCGGCAATGTCGTCATCGAAGGTAACAGCCATTTCGATGATGCGAACATCCGTCGTTCCTTACCCGCGCTGCAAGAAGGTCAAACGCCCGATCTCAAAGCCGTCTCCAAGAGCCTGAAGCTGGCCAATGAGAACCCGGCCAAGAAAGTCACGATGCGCATGAAGTCGGCCGAGCAGGATGATGAAGTTGATGCAACACTGGCGGTGGTCGATGAATCGGTCTGGCGTACCACCATCAATTTCGACAATACCGGCGTTGCCTCCACCGGCCGTACCCGTGCCGGTGTCGTGCTGCAAAACGCCAATATGTTTGGCCTCGATCATGTCATGAGCCTGCAGTACACCACCACCCTGGAAGAACCCAGCCGTGTCGGTGTCTATGGCATCGGTTACCACATCCCGCTGTATGCACTGGGTGACTCGATGGATTTCTATGCGAGCTATTCGGATGTGGATGCCGGGACAGTGACCGCCGGTATCTTCGATATCGCCGTCAGCGGTAAAGGCTCCATGTACGGCGCCCGCTACAACCAGAATCTGGCTACCGTCGGCAATTACGCATCCAAGCTGATGTATGGCATCGATTTAAAGCAATACAAGAACAGCATGCAGTTGCTCGGGGTTGAATTGGGTGCCGACATTACCGTGCGTCCGGTCAGCGTCGGCTACCAGGGTGACTGGAGCTGGGGTGATGGTGCCATCGGTTTCGCCACGACCTTGCTGCACAATATTTCCGGTGGTTCCAACGGTAGCCAAAGTGACTTCGACCGCGTGCGCTTCGATGCAAAGGCCAATTACACCGCCATCCGTGTGGGCGGCAGCCTGACCCAGGCGCTACCGGAGCAATGGCTGGCGCGCGCCATCATCAACGGCCAATACACCAAAGATGCACTGATTCCGGGTGAACAGTTTGGTGCCGGTGGTGCAGCGTCGGTACGCGGTTTCCTGGAACGCGAAGTGGCCAACGACTCCGGTATCACCGGTAACTTCGAGGTCTATACCGCACCGCTATGCGGCAGCGGTAAATGGCAATGCCGGGCCCTGGCTTTCTATGATCATGCCTATCTGACACGTAACCACGCTTTACCCGGTGAATTCAGCACCATTTCTATCAATAGCGTCGGTTTGGGTCTACGCTTGCAGTTAGGCAATGACGTGAACTTCCAGGTCGATGTCGGCCATGTCCTGCATGCAGAAGCGACCACTACCCGTAGTGGTGACAACCGTGTACATGCCCGTCTTGCCTTGTCTTTCTAAGGTGCCACGATGAAGAACCCTATGAATATGGCTGTGAACACACCAAAACCTTTGGCCTGGGCCATCCGCTGCGCCTTCCTGCCACCTGTACTGGCAGCCTGCCTGGGCATCGGTAGTGCAGTAGCGAATCCATCCAACCCGACGGTGGTGAATGGACAGGTGACCTTCTCGCAGAATGGCAACGTCTATACGATCACCAATAGCCCGAGCGCGATCATCAACTGGAACAGCTTCTCGATCAATGCGGGTGAGCTGGTGCGTTTCATCCAGCAAAACAGTAGCAGCAGTGTCCTGAACCGCATTACCGGCCAGGATCCGAGTCAGATCATGGGTGCGCTGGAGTCGAATGGCCGCGTCTTCCTGATCAATCCGAACGGCATCATGTTTGGTGCGGGTGCGCAAATCAATGTAGCGGGCCTGGTGGCGTCGACGCTGGCGATTTCAGACAGTAACTTCCTGGCCGGCAAAAACAAATTTACAGCGGGTGACGTCGCCGGTGCAGTAAACAATATGGGCGCGATTACGACACCATCGGGTGGGCAGGTCTACCTGATTGCACCGGATGTGACGAATAGCGGCATCATCACGTCGCCGAAAGGCGAAGTGGTATTAGCGGCAGGACGTAGTGTGCAACTGGCGGATTCGAGCAATCCGGATATGCAGGTGGTGGTCTCTGCACCGACGGACCGCGCCTTGAACCTGGGCGACGTGATTGCACAGGGTGGCAAGATTGGTATCTATGCGGCCTTGATCAACCAGCGTGGCAAGTTGAATGCGAATAGCGCGGTGCTTGGGGAGAATGGCAAGATCGTGCTCAAGGCCAGCCGCGACACGTTGCTCGAAGCGGGCAGTGTCACCAGTGCTACCGGCGTCGGGCAGGGTGGCGAAGTGCAGGTGCTGGGACAGCGTGTGGCCTTGACCGGCGACGCACGTATTGATGCCAGCGGCCAGACCGGTGGCGGTACCGTGCTGGTCGGTGGTGATTACCAGGGCAAGAACGCCGCGGTGCAAAACGCCGAGCAAACCGTAGTCGGCAGCGACGCCAGCATCAAGGCCGATGCAATTGAGCGCGGTGACGGCGGCAAGATTATAGTCTGGGCCGATGGCGCGACATCGATGGCGGGTAAATTGTCAGCGCGAGGTGGCGCGACTGGTGGCGACGGCGGTCTGGCTGAAGCATCCGGCAAACAATTCCTCGATTTCCGTGGCACGGTCGATCTGCGTGCTCCACTCGGAAAGAAAGGCACCTTGCTGCTGGATCCGAACAATATTTCCATCGCCAACGGCAGCGATACCTATATCACGCAAAGCGGTGGCTCACCTTTCGTGTACGAAGCCAACAATACGCCCGCCGTACTGACAACAGCAACCCTCACCAACCAGCTCAGCCTGTCGGACGTCAATGTTTACACCGGTACCGGCTCCATCACGGTGCTGTCCCCGATCCTCTGGTCTAACTCCAGCGAACTGACCTTGTCGGCTACCACCGGCATCGCGATCAATTCGCAGATCACCAATACTGGAGGAGGGAAGCTATCGCTGTACACCACGGGCGGCAATATTACCCAAACCTCCGTGATCTCAGTGCCAACGCTGGCAGCGATCGCCGATAGCGGTAGTGTGACCCTTACACATAACGGAAATACCGTCGGCACCCTGGCCGGTTCCGGTGCCACAGGCTTCACTTACCACGACTACGATGGGTTGACGATAGGCACCGTGGCGGGCGGCGCGATTCCGACGCAAGTCGGCGTCACCTCCAGCAATGGTTCCATAGAGATCATGTCCGGCACAGGCCCCGCCACCGGGGGCCTGACCATCGATGGGCAAATTTCGGCACCGTCGGGCTCCCTCTATTTGCGCGATTACAAGGGTGATATCAGCCAAACCGCAGCGATCAACGCACTATCGGCATCGATCATCGCCGACGAAGGAGCGGTCACACTTAACAATAACGCCAACACCCTGAGCTACCTGGCCGGTTACAGCACTAGTGCAGGGGGCTTTAGTTTCGTCAACTCCAGTGGCTTTGCAGTTAGTACTGTCTACGGCTCGAACGGTGTACTCAGTTTTGGCTCGGGAGCTTTGAGCCTGACTGCGCGGACAGGCGACCTGACGATCGCGAACACGACTTATGGCGTCAATGCCGGTAGCATGGGAACCCCTTCCTTACTGACGCTGACCGCGGATAACGGGCAGGTGCTGGGCAACGGCATCGTCAAGGGTGGCGCTGTTACCATCAATTCGGCCACCGGCATCAACCTGACGGGAGCACATAACGAGATAGGTACGCTGACTGCCAATGTCACTGGCAGTGGCGATGTTTTGGTGACAAACGACCAGAACCTGTCGATCGCTTCGATCAACACCGGCTCGGTTAACGCCTTGATTGATATCTCGACTACTGCAGGCTCTGCCTATGGTATCGAGGTCGCGGGTGCGATCACTACCGGCGGTGCCGGCAGCGTCTCGCTCAATGCAGGCGGCACTGGTGCGATCACCCGTACCGGCGCTTCCAGCATCATCAGCACCAACAATCTCACACTGCAAGACAGTAGCAGCGGCGCGATCGGCACCTTGTCCAACGCTTTGCTGACAAGCGCAGTCAGCGGCGGTAATACTGACTTCCATATCGGTGCATCGGGCACTGGTCCGCAAGGCTTATATCTGAGCCATAGCGGCCAAATGACGCTGAACACGGGCTCGAACTACGGCAACAATGCCGCCGTTAATATCAGTTCAACAGGCAACCTTAACGTTGCCGGCAACCTGAGTACAGGCAGCGGTGCATTGACGCTCAGCACTGGCGGCAATCTGAACAGCGACAATAACTCCATCATCACCGGCGGTAATGTGAATCTGTCTGCGACGCAGAATATCGACGTCGGCACCGTAAACTCGTCGACCGGCAACATCAGCATGACCGCCCAGCAAGCCCTGACTGCACGCGGCATCAGCACAGCTGCCCTTAATGCCGGCAACGTCACGCTGACCGCCAATGGCGGCGACATCATACTGGGTGCCGACAGCGGGCTCGACGCGCGTTCCATTTCGTCAGGCAGCAATGGCACTGTGTCGCTCACCAGCGCCGGCACGATCCAGATGCTGAACGGTAACCTCATCAAGGCCGGCGCGCTGGACATGAAAGCCGCCAACGGTATCTACGGTTCCACCAATTCGCTTACGCTCGGCATCATGAGCGATAGCGTGCAAGCACAAAATACATCGACCGGAGTGATACGCCTGGCAAACAGCGGCACCAATCTGTCGGTGGGTGGAACCAGCAATTACGGTATCCAGCAGCAGGCTGCCGGCGTCGTATACCTTGAAAACGCCAGCGGCTACACGACCACGATCAACAAGGACATTACCAGCAGTGGCAGCAACATCTCTATCTACGGCGCAGGCGGAACCACGCTGGCGGCCGGGCAAACCATTAACAGTAATGGCGGCGGCATTCAGCTGTTTTCGTTCGATGCCAACGCCCAGCTCGCCATGGCGACAGGATCCAGCGTCAACAGTGGCGGCGGACTCGTCAACCTGAAGGCGGATGCGATGTCCTTCACCGGCAGCGCCGTGCACGCGGGCAGCGGCGGTGTCGCTATCGGTCCGGGCAATGGTGATACACAGATCCATGTGGGCGTCGGCGCCACCGATATCAGCGGTGCAGCCGGTACCCGTGTACTCGGCCTCACTCAGGATGAACTGCGCACTATTGATACCTCAGGCTATATTTATATCGGTAATGGATCGCAAACAGCTGACGTGACCGTCTCCGGTGCACTGGATCTATACAACGGCGGCGCTTTGAATGGAATGCTTTCGCTGAATGGCGGCGGCGCTAACGTCATCATCAATGACGTGCTGACGACGGGGCAAGTAACCATCGCCAACGCCAACGCATCCAAAGCCATCACTATCGGCAACGGCGGACAGTTAAACACCCATGGCACGACGGTACTTAATGCGCTCGGCGGAGTGGTCATGAACGGCAACGGCAGCATCGCCACCAATGGCAGCGTTCTCTACATGCAAGGTACAAGCGGCGTGACCCTTAATGGCACATCAAGCATCTCGACGGCGGGCGGTGCGTTGACGATCAATGCAGGTAGCACGGATGGCCTGGTCTCAACGCAGGCCGGCACCTCGATTTCCAGCGGCAGCGGGACGACGACGATCAACTCCGATAACATGAGCCTGGCGGGAACCATCAACAGCAGCAACAGCGTCACCCTGGCACCACACACCGCGGGCACCTTGATCAAGGTCGGCGCACTGGCCGCCGATAGCAGTGGCGTATTGCGCCTGACCAGCGCCGAACTGAATAATGTGCACGCATCTGTCCTGCACATCGGCTCCGCTACATCCGGCGCGCTCACGATCGAATCGGCGCTGGGTAACGGCAGCGGCGGGGCGTTCCAAAACATCGGCTCAAGCCTGAACCTGGTATCCGGCAGCGCGATTACGCAAGATGCCGGTGCCACCATAAATGGCATCAGTAAAGTTGCGTTCACCGGTACCAGCGTCCTGCTGGACCAGGCCAATGGCACTGGAAGCATCGCCGGCAATACCAGTGGTTCGTTTACTTATCGCTCAGCCAACCAGATCTCGGTTGAAGCGATCGACGGTATCGGCGGCATCACCGCCGGGGCCGGTGAAACCATCAAACTCAAGTCCGACGGTGCTGGCATCAGCCAGACTGCCGGTGCACCGCTGACCGCTACCGGCGGCACACTGGTGGTGGAGGCTGCGGGTTCGGCGCAACTGAACCTGACCAGCAATAACTTCAACACGCTCGGCGGCGTACTGAACCAGGGTGGTGCCGGCGTCGCGGGAGCATCACAGATCCAGGTCGCCGGTGACCTGACCATCGCAAGCGTGACGGCCTTCGATGGTGTGAGCACCATCAACGGCCTGTCGACCAATAACCAGAACCTGGAGTTATCGACCGGCATCTCTTCTAACCAGCTCACCGTCGACAAGCCGATCAACGTCGGTACCGCCAGCGTGACACTGAAAACGGATAATTTGACGCTTAATGACACGGTCATGGGGAACACCGTGTCACTACAGACCCGGACCGCCGCGCGGTCGATCACTGTAGGTTCGGCCACTTGCCAGGTGGGTGGCGTCGGTGGATGTCTCGCAATCACTCGTCTCGACCGCGTGATCGCACCGAACATCGGTATAGGCAACCGTTACAACGCTGCCTCAGCACCTGGTGACATCCACGTGGCAGGCATCACCAGCCCGGGGACGGCAATCGCGACCGACATCAATCCGACCACGACGACGATCTTCCTCGGCAGTGGCGGCAACATCACACAGAGTGGTGCGATTGAGGTCGATACGCTCGCCCTTTCGGCAGGCGGCAACGTCATCCTGAACAATGCCGGCAACCTGGTCTCAACGCTGGTGGCCGAGACCAATGGCACGGCGCTCTCGTACAACAATAGTGCGGGCCTCACGGTCGGCGCATTACCGGCCAATACACTGATTGAGGCGGGCGGCGGCACCTTGAGCGGCGTGCGTACCTTGGGCGGCAATGTTGCGTTGACAGTTGCCGGCGGCTCTACAAATGAGCTGACCATTGCCCAGTTGATCGATGCCGGTAGCGGTGATGTCGCGCTGACTTCGTCCGGCACGGTCTACGGCGGGACCGGCAGCAAGGACATCTCGGCCGGCACACTTAGCGTTACAGCCAACGGCACCTCGGCGCGCAGCGGCATTGGCGCTATCGATGGCAACGGTGGCTTGCATACCGCGGTGCCGCGCATCGCATCGCTGACAGCACCAGCGGGTGATATTCGCGTCACGAGCTCGTCGGACCTGATCGTCGGACCAGCTACGCCTACACCGGGCAACGTGGTGAGCACCGGCGGCGCGTTGGCGCTGAGCACAGCCAGCGGCCATTCCCTGACCATCAACGGCGATATTGCCGCAACGGGCAACGTCAATCTGACGGCGGGTTCCGCTGGTTCCGCCAATACACTGGACCAGATCAACTTCGCGCAAAACGTCACCTCCGGCGGCAACATCGCTATCAACGGCTACGGCGTCAGCGGCGCATATGTGCCGGCCGGCGGCAATGTCACTTCGAAGCTGTACAGCCCATCAACGCCGGGGCAGACGGTGTCACAGTTGCTGCAGAGTGGACCGCTTGCGCAAGCGCGTAATACCGCCATCAACCTGATGAACTCGGGGACGATGATCCTGGGTTGCGGTGGTACGTCGTCAGGCGCTTCCAGTGATGCACCGGGCGTAGCGCCCGCTACTTCGGACGACAGCAGCAGTAAGGTAATGGGTGGACAGAAGGAGGGCGGTTTTGCGCAGCAAATTGCCTGTAATTGACGTGTTAATACACACTTTTTCTCTGAATCCGAGCTTCACCTTGTTCAAAAAAATGTTATTTCAATAACTAAAGAATTATCTTGACAAAAGATTCCATAGATATAATCCTGCGAAATACGGGCGATTGTATACAAGATCTGAGGTTATTGTATGCAGACGATTTCCTAATATAAAAAAATACAATTTTGGAGACAGGATCATGAAGCTTGGAATCCCCCTTTTGGTGGTAGCTGGACTTTGCCTATCCGTTAGTGCGTTTGCGCAGACTTGGCCCACCAGGCCGGTGACGTTGATCGTGCCGTTCCCGCCGGGCGGCGGAACCGACGCTTTTGCACGTCCGCTGGCAGCGCAACTGACCAAACAGCTCGGCAAGTCGGTCATCATCGATAATCGCGGTGGCGCAGGTGGCACCCTTGGTGCGGGCGTAGCAGCGAAGTCAGCACCTGATGGATATACATTTTTCATTGGGGCAGCGCATCATGCAATTGCACCGGCGCTGTATCCAAAGCTCACTTACGATCTGCAAAAAGATTTCATCCCGATTACCGTTATTGCCACGCCCCCACAGGTGATCGTAGTCAACACACAGCGTGTTCCGGTGCAGGATCTGAAAGGTTTGCTGGACTACGTCAGAAAGAATCCCGGCAAGCTGAACTTCGGCTCGGCCGGTAACGGTACCTCGCATCATTTGGCGGGTGAACTGTTCAAGATCCAAACCAAGACCTTCATTACCCATATTCCATACCGCGGCGCAGGTCCGGCGCTACAGGACTTGATCGGGGGACAGCTCGATATGATGTTCGACGGGCTCGGCTCCTCGGCCAGCCATGTGAAGAGCGGCCGCATCAAGGCACTTGCCGTCGCATCGGCCAAGCGCGCACCGGGCTTTCCCGATGTACCGACCGCTGCGGAAGCCGGTGTGCCAGGCTATGAAGTATCCACCTGGTACGGTCTGTGGGCAATCAAGGGCACGCCACCTGAGGTGGTCGAGCGCATGACGGATGAAGTCAAGAAAGCGCTGGCATCGCCGGAAATCCATCAAAACTGGACAAATGCCGGTTCGGATATTCCGAACATGTCACAGGCGGAATTTACCACGATGATCGCGTCCGAAATCGCGCGCTGGGGGCAGGTTGTCAAGAGCTCGGGCGTCAAGCTGGAATAAGAGTGCAACTGGCGTGCATGCCGTGCCTCTGAGCCTGAGGCATTGGCTTGCCGCCGACCGGGATTAGATGACTAACCAATCTTGGCTGGAGCTAAAGGCAAGGAACTATCCTGACTGTTGAGAAAGTCACTTGAGGATGGTTATGGTGAGATGGGCAAGCGCGCTGCCGGCATTACCAACTGCCGAACGCAGAAGTGCATAGAGCGCTCGTTTAACTCCATGAGTGATTTGACATAATATAAATTATACGAAATTAAGCATAAACTCCCGCGAAAACTAACAACTGCTAAAGCACCCCATTTATAGGCTGCGGAACTAAAGTTGTAAATTTGGGGGAACTAAAGATGTAAAATCTACCCCTTCGCATAGTTTTAACAACTTTACTTCCGATTCGGGTCCACTCGAACAGAGCCTTTAATCTAGAGATTTCGAGAGCGAACATTGCCCCTAGTTACGAATTGAGTAATCGGTGTGTAGTTTGGCATCCGATTCGGCAACGGCAAGTAATGTGTTTTTTATAAATTCAATAGGCAACTCAGGGTTGTCTTCAGCGGCCTTTCCCAAGCGAGCCCAGTATTCAATCTGCTGCGAAACTGACCTATGCGCCGCAACAGCGTATGGCGTAGCAAGATCAATTAATTCATCCGACAATTTCAACGTTGCAGCCATAATTCTCACCTATAGACTTACTGAGCAGAGCTTTTAGCTGATTGTCGTACTTTCAGCGGAAAATTTGGTTCGTGCTGCGCGCTGTTTAACGTTTCGGTCATCCAACTAATAAACGCACTCCACCCGGATTCAGTTAGTGCCATTCCTTCAGTTGGGTAGAGCTTTACCAAGGCAACAGGACCACTCATTAGTTCTATTGGCAATTCATCGATCCATTTTGCAATGATGCCTTCTAGCTCAAATGGCACATTCTTGATCAAAATACAGTTCTCTCCAGCAATGACTTCGAATCCCAATCCTCGCTGAAACCCGCAATGTAATGATCGAATTTTTTGACTGATGCTCATATTTTTACCAAAAATCAATTTTATTAATAAACGAACTTCCTTGAACGAACCTATGTGCAAAAGACCTATCTGCGAACTTAATATGTCGCCAAATTCATTTTTTACGACGCTCAGGAAATGATCCGCCTGTTTTAAATAAATTAAGAATTTACTGAAGTCATATCAACGGAGATTTTGTTAGCCGCTGCTTTCAGAAATTTGTTTAATTCAATCAAAACTTCCCAACTTTTCCCTGCCGTATCGTCGGCTAAATAGACAGCTTCCTCTGTCAATAAAATGTTCTTGGTGTCTGCGCGTTTGAACGATTCCAAAACAAGATCATAAAAAGGTAAACGATATGCTTGGGATAAACTGCCGTTGCCTGCTGCATGCCATTCAATAGTGTGGGCGTGCATGATGTAATTACATGCATCTCTCAAACCAAAATTAAGCACGCCATTGCCAGACCCCAGTAAATGGAAGCCAACGCGTTCTTTATCTCCTACTACCCTGCCCTTTAAGGTTGAGCGCTCATCTGCAGAAAGTGAACGCCATTCCGTGTCTTGTATCCTTCTAACAGAACTTGCAATGGATACCAAAAGATGGGCTGCCTCATTACTAAAGTACTTTTGGTGAAGCTCATTCAGCCATTTATTGTCGTTAAGCGTAGGGCTATTTATATTGGCGCGATACTCAATCATTAACATGAGGCGGTAAATATCGCGTAAAACAATTTCGTAATCGAACCAGGCGGCGGAGGGCTGCATGCTTCTATGCCAAAAAGTGCGACAAACCTATTTCGCAGAAAAAGTTAGAGAACATTTTTTATCTCCAAAAGCGGGTGGTAGTCATCAATTGCATGCATAAACAATCCAGACCTCCGTCAAGATGCTCGTGACCGCCGATACTCAGCCACATAAGACGCAGTAGTTGCACTTGTGGTGTCTTCATGTTTTCGTTTTGAGCGTCGGTGTATCCAATCGAAAACTAGTGGATTATTTCTGCGGTTGTTATAGATGCCCGCTTGTATCGTATTTGCGAATCCTATCAATTCTTCGTTAGTGGCAACATTAGTCAAGATTCTTTGCCAAACATCGTTAATGGCCTCACGCATTGAAGCAAGTCTTGTTATGGCCTCTAGATTCTCTTGTATTACTTTAGATGCAACCGAGACGAATGGCAGAATCAATGGAACAATCAGTCCGAGAATTATAGTAATCGTACAATCCAATGCGAGAACAATAATAAGAATCACGACAAAGAGAGCAATGCCAACAACGCGAATCATTTTATTATAGCGACGCCGAAGATCCTCATCCCACCAACAGTTGGCTCGTTGACAGATAATGCGAGCCACTTCCATCGGCAAGGCATCGACCTCAACTCGATACCAATTGGTAAACTCTTCTTTTGGTGTGCCGCTGGTAAAAGATTCTTCTGCCCATACCTCAACAATCTCTTGATCCAGCGGTTTTCCATAAGTGATATTGCACATTGGAATGCCAAGTACATCTGAGTCAAAATATTGTTGAATCTTTGCCGCAGTTTCCTTTTTATAATTCATTACAGGATTGAGATAAAGCTCTATCAACAGAAAAGACATTCCAGAAGAGAGTCCTACAAACCAGGCTATGTCTGTCTTGGGGAGACCAAACAACTCTTTGTCTAACGTTAAGGCGACAAACGCAATTAAGACAGCAACGGGTACGCTAAAAACGAACTGCGCCGCGAGAAAGTTTTTTGCACTTGAGTACAATGCACTTTGAGCAGCAAGACGCTTAATAGAAGTTTCACTGTTCTGTTTTTTTACTATGTTATTCATCGCTGTCACTTAACCAAACGTAGGAAATGTGGGGCCAAAAATTTCTCTCCATTTATTGATGGAACCCCGATAGTCTTCTTTAGATTCGAATTCCCTAGCTTCGAGGGCTTTTGCATAATCCAAAGCGCATCTAGTGGCTATTTCAACTCGTTCTGTCCAGGCAACATTATTCAAATCACCTTGAATACCTTTCGGATCAAATACCGAATGATAGACAGCGCTTCGAATGTAATTTATGACGTCTCTAAACTCTAAATCAGGATAGATATTGCAAATCGATTGCTCATAATAATCCAGCACCATATTTTCAAGCAGATATGACGGAAGTGACGGCATCGTTGGGCGGCGATTCCAAAATTTTACGAGGCGGATTACATCAAGCAGATTTTTACCGCGACTTCTTTCCAGTCGAGTAACTCTCGCCCGATCAATTCGGGGATCTGTTTTTTGCCAATTCCCGTCTCCATCCGGTATCAGATAAAACTCAATTCCATTCACATCCGGACTAGTATAAAAACAGGGAACCAAGTCATACACCCATGGATACGAATTCAAGCTCAATACTGCAGCTTCTCCTTTTCGACCAATCTCCGCATTGCCATATTGCGGTATGTTTGATAACGCATTCACGAACTTATTGATTACACGTTTTGAATTTATGTAGTTACTATTTTCAAATCGAAGTTTGAAGAGTGCAGAAGTCTCATTCGTAGTTGATATAAATATTTTGCCGCCATACTCTTCATAAGTTGCTCCATCCGCGTGTAGGCCAATCATGATGTCGATGTCGTCCAGCGGTCTTTTTTTTGTTCTTCGTTCGAACGAACCAAAAAATATATCTCTTTCGTTATACAACTTAGGGAAGAACTGATCAACGACAGGAAACCCATGAATACGATCCATCAACCAATCCCTGCTTCGTCGGGCTGTGTCAGTAATGGCTGAATCCAGATTGACTTGATCTCGTAGAAAATCATCGAACGCGGCAATCGTTGTTGTCGCCATTTAAGTATCTCCTGCGCAGCGTGAACCTTCTATTACGTGCCTGGCGATACATTTATCGTCAGGGTGCTTCCCACCCCCTTCCCATATTCCTGTGGCTAACCAATCTTCAAAATAGCTCAGCCACTCAACTGTCCATGCAATGTAAGTCTCACGCAGCTTCATTTGTTGATTCCACTCATGTCCGGATGGCCACCACAAACAGAGCTTGGTTCCCTTCCCTTCATATGGGTATATATGCGGAATTATTTTGTCAATTGTCAGTGCGTGAAGATCCGGTGAGCGGACAACCACCCACGGAAATGGATCTCCCATTTTGATATGAAGCGTACATTGATAAAGCCGCGAGTAATCACTCGGAGATACCGCAAAATAGAAAATTAATTCACGGCCGCCACGTAGCTCAACGCGAGAGTCTGGCAAGTGCAATTGGCGAAGTTCCCATGCCCTCTCAGCCAGAGTGGGCATTTTCTTTCGGTGAAAAGCCATTACGGCTTCCCGAAAAAGTTATGACTCTTTGATCCAATAGTCATCGGAACTGCTGAAGCAGTGAGCAAAGTGACCGTCCCAGCTTTGCGTTCAGTATTTCGATGTTCCAATTGATTTTGTTGTATCGCACGGGCCGCGCGATCGCCGAACACACGTTGGATTTTTTTATGAAGAATATCGAATCCAGCCCTATCCTCGATAGATATCACCAGGTCTTTGATGTCACCAACCAACTGCGCATGCCAGACCCAAAATGCAGCTTGGTGCGCAGGTGTATTCATCCCGCTGGCCAGGTTGTCACGGCTGGTAGATGGATTGTCTAAGCGCCATTCTTCGAGACGATGCCCTACCGGTTCCCTAGAAAAATATAGTGGCAGCGAGTGCACGATATCAAGCAATAAGTCCAACGGAGTTTCGTGAGGAATTCGCGCCTGGTCTTCATAGGCCAGAGCCGCCAATGTAGTGATAAAGGTCGAGCTGGGGGCATCTTTCTTTCCGAAGAAAAACTCGTTCCGATGTAACTTCACCATCTGAACCAGCCGGCATAGCATGCGCTGGAAAACTTCCTGTGCATCAGGCAATGGCGCGATTTCGGTCGAGCTATATACAGAATCCATAGCACTGATAGATCGCTCCACTAGCGTAAATATTGGCGAAATAGCCGCCACCTGATCAAACCATTTTGCGTAACCTCGAGGATTTGTGGAGTGGAACGCACGCTGATCCCGATCTGGAATCAAGGCGTGTGTATCACCGTATGCGGTGGCATGCTGAGGCGCGTCAATAACCGGGGCGATATCTGCGGTCATACCGCTCGCATACTCGAGCGTAACGCAACGTTCCCATTTCCTTATCTGTAACTGATGTTTGTCGGCATAGCTTTGCAATGCTTGAAACAAATTCATTAGTAATCGTGACGGCCCGCCGGTATCACTATATAAATAGTATGCAGAGTGAGGCAGGCGGGCAATCAAATCAACGTCGAAGCCATCTCGTCCTTCATCACGCGGCCTGACCAAGGTGCCTAGTTGCCGCGATCCATGCGCGTGGATTTCTTCAAATTGGTCTTTGAAGGACGTGGATTCTGCCAGGTGCTCTGCAGTGCTTTCGTAAGCACGTTGAAGAATCGAGAATTGAGTTTGGGTCGGCTCATTGCTTTTCCCAATGACTTCGGCCAATCTAAAAAATGCTGAGCTCGAACGGCCAGAGTAGCCGTGTTTTTGGGGAGGGAAAATATCGCGTTTCATTTGCCACCTCTGAGGAAGTGATCCAAATGAAATGCTAGATTGTCTTGGCGACAATCGGCCAAATGCTGAGGCATATAAGTCCTTTCTCTATGCCAAAGCGACTACAGAAACAAGCCGGTTGATCTTGACCAGTAAATGTTGCAATATAAAAACATTTACATTTAAAAGCTTTACGTCACAGATTTCTCGCTCATATAATGCAGACCGCTTTAAGTACTAAAAATTTACCAAACAAGTTTCTTCGCGGGAGCATTGTTTGGGAGCCGTGGTGCTTTGAGTCAAAAGTCGGAGACGTCGAGAGGCGTCTTCGACTTTTTGTTTTCAGCTCGGCAATATTAGCACTCTCTTTATGTGATTGCTAATGGTTTCACTGTTTTTTTTTACAGTGAAAAATTAAATGCGCTTCCTAACGCCATAAAAGACACAATTGAGCGGTTTTGGGGGCGAGTGAGGGGGTGGTGGCTATTTTTTGACAAATGCGCCCCTTGAGTGGTTATAGTCGATTTTTTGAGGGTGCGTGCATTTCTGCACTAGTTGAGAGTCGCGATTTTCGCATTCGGAATGAACGTCGCTACCTACTATAGCGCCCTGATACAGTGTTACGAAACGCTCGAAAGCAGATGGTTTCTAAAAGGATCTGCTGCATCTACGTACCTAGCGGCAGACTGCACATCTTTCCATCCAACGTACGACATCAATGTTTTGATATCCCATCCGCTGGAAATAGCCCAATTTGCAAATCCTCTACGCAAAGAGTGACTGCTGTAGAGTTCGCTTGATACAACGCCGTTCTCAGACAAGATTGAACGTAGAAGCGGTCCTATGCTATCGACATGCATGCCCCGCTCACCTACATGCCCCCACCGATCAATGGCTCGAAAAACAGGTCCCTCTTCTAGTTGGGCCGCATTTTGCCAATCTTGGTAGGCACTCACAGGGCATAACTTAGCCAGCGCGGGCACCTTAAATGGCGTTCCGCGATATTGCCGATCTCCTTTCGTGTGTGGAAGATAGCAAATCATGCCTTCTCCTGGCGTCACGCTAATGCTCTCAACCGCGAGCCTGGTCAGCTCATCAGCACGAAATCCGCGCCAAAATCCGATGAGCAAAAGTGCATGATTTCGTTTAAGGCGGAGAGACAGTGGCCGGTCCCCCATTTCTTGAGCTTGAGCAGCGGCAGTACTCAGGGATATTGCTACTTGCTCTACCTCTGCTAGCAAAAGAGGCTTTGCTTGTTTTTCCTGCAATGGATGCGACGCACGGATACCGCGAAACACATTCCGCACGATCGGCGCTTTCGTTGGATCTGGAAAGCCCTGGTTGATGTGCCACTGGCCTAGTGCCGCCAAACGCTGGCGCAACGTATTTGCCGATAGTAATTCGGCATGGTCCGCAAGATAACGCGCCACACTGTTCGCAGTTGCAGGTAAAAAACCGCCCCACTCTACCTCGAAGTGTCGAACGGCTGCCTGATAACTTTTACGCGTGTTCTCGCGCGTGGCAGCATAGAGATAGTGATCAACGTTGTTCATCACGATAGCTTAGCCGAAAAACTCAGCTAATACTTCCCGGAATTGGCTATCGCGCGGTCGTCAGTGGGCCATTCTTAATATGGATTGTTTCGACTATATTTCTCAATTAAATCCAGCCGATGCCTCTGGGCCGCATCTTCTCCGAGTTGTTGGACTTGGCAGCGAAATAGTGGCGCGAATGCAAGCATTAACGCGGCATAACAAGTCACGGCCAATGAAAGAGTTATCGTCGATAGCAATCGTACTTCCCAAAACATGCCTGTAATCACCGACAACATTAGAGCGATAGCAAATCCATAGAAAATCGTGAGCAACGACGGTCTTAGGCCTTTTTCAAAATCCATTAACGACGCTGGAATGATCGTCTCGTCGGCCAACTGCCGATACTGAACTGGTTGCATATCAATGTCGTTAAATCTGCTGTCGGCCGAGTATGCTTTACGGTCGAATGCTTCAAATATCCGCTCCAAAGATGGATAAGATTCTGGCCAAACTTTTTCTACCTTGACGCCATATGGCTCCAGAATTATTCGAGTTAACTCAGGACTAGCCAGGCGTTGCACGTAACGATCATCGAGAATGGCAAACGTTGCTCTGTCAAGATAAATAAGACGAATTCGTTTTGCGTCCGGGTAGTCTTGATCGCTTACCAATGCAGGGATTGGTAAATCGAGTTTCCGAAATAATGCGACCCGATTTTTGCCCTCTGCAGCCAAGACCAGACCCAACTTCGGGATAAGGGTATAACTGGCGGCGTGTGAACTTTTCTCTTCCACGAGTGCATTGAATGATGCCCTTACCACCGCATCGTTGTGTTCTTTTGTTTCGCTCTCTGGTGTCCATTTCCAGCTTTCCCCAATTGTTATTTCCGGAGAAACCAGCGCCTTGTAATCCGCAGATTCTTTGCTGCGCTCCCGTGGTGAGCGAAAGAATGGCAACAAGGCATGCACATAACTGTATGCGTCTATCGTTCCATAAGAATAATGGGATCCCATCACTTGGCCAACTACAGCGGAGCCTCCTCTTTCTTTGGTGAGGAGATCTAGTAGGGATTTCGTTTTAACAAGTTGCCTTACACCCTGCCCTAGCACAGTTTCGGAAGGGGTTAGTTGAATGAGCTCATCCGCGAAGGTGCCAAATTCCGGAAGCAGGTCTTGAGGCAAAGTAAATGTGTTTGGAGCTTGCATTGTCAGCCTTAAAGAAAGCCGGGTGGTCGCCAATTCACATGAGATCCCGGTACTAGTTAATCAGGAAGTAACCGGTCCATTACACTTCAATTATTGCCGCACGACAACTAAAATCAATATCACATCGGATAACTTAATATTACCCAATCTTAATTTAATCTTGAATGAGTGAAATATAAGGGTTAAATTAGTATGTAATTACGTATTACGTAATACATTATCTTATTTGTAAATGGGAAAATTATGGCGCGCTCAGGATTGTTAAAATCGGATGTAAAAAAAGCCCGAGATTCATTATTGGCTCAGCAAATCAATCCCTCTGTCGATGCGGTAAGAGTCGCTCTTGGCAATACTGGATCTAAGACAACCATCCATAAATATCTCAAAGAGTTAGATGATGCAGCTGACCGCCCTGCTCCGTCGATAAGTGAATCTCTATTGGATATCGTGAATCGTTTGGCGGCTCAATTGCAGACCGAAGCCGACTCCAAAATTGAAGAGATTCTTACGCAGAGTGACGAGAAAAATCGCGAGCACATCACCGCAATTTCTGAGCTTCAAAACACGGTTGCTGCCCTGCGTAACCAAATTGGCCAACTTGAGGCTGATCTGTTCCAGGAGCAAACATCAAAATCTGAGATGCTAGAGCTCCTCCAAGAAGAGAAGCTTGTTCGACGCGCAGCGGATCAACAGGTTATAAATCTTAAGGAACGCTTACTAGAAAACGAGTCATATCGCGCTTCATTAGAAGAAAAGCATCGTCACTCGCGCGAGGCGTTGGAGCATTATCGCCAATCGATGAAGGAGCAGCGAGATCAGGATCAACGCCGTCATGAACACCAAGTTCAACAATTGCAGGCTGAAATGCGCCAGTTGCAGCAAAGTATGATCGTCAAACAGGATGAGGTCACTCGGCTTAATCAAGAAGGCGCGAGACTAGTAACCGACTTGTCGCACGCGCAGAAATCTATTTACGAGCTCAAAAATCAAGAAAGAGAGGCCGGGCAAAAATTAGAAAAATGGCACGAAGCTCTACAACGAAACGCGCTGCTTGAACTTCAGATTGGCGAAAAAGACGTGCGTATAGAAGAGCTTGTAAAGCAAGTATTCGACACATTACTGCAGACAAATGAAATGGGCAAAGAGGCACATCGCTTAGAGTTGGCCCTGGCCGCATCCAACGCGGCGCTCGCAGCTCAGGAAAAAGTCCATGAACAGATCAGAAAGCACTGGACGCAGCAATCCACAGTTGAAAAATAAGTCCAGCTCTTATGTACGCCTTTTCAGGATCAATACTTGGATGATGATAAGGCGAAAGTGGTAAATCCATTTTTACACTTGTTGCTTTTCCTTTCTTTCCATGTAAAAGCATACTGGATTAAGCAATGGCTAAGCCCAATCCAGTACAGGATGCAGAATTTGGAGGCGCTGTATTAGCCCGATAGAATCGGTCAAATAATCTGGAGATAAGAACAGAAATCTGACGTGACCCTATCTTATAAAAGGTATTAATCACGGCGGTCTTAGTCTTCTACGTTTTAGCTGACCGAATGTTGTAAACAACGCTCGCGATAATAATTGCCACTATCAATGTTTGCGCAACGACCGTTTGCATAGTTGGAAAAATTCCGAGCAGTTCTATTTGTGGAAACGGGAGTGGGGAAATCTCGAAAACACCAACCTTCTGCAATGCTGCCACTCCTTTGCCAACCATAACGAAGGCCAGTATTGCCACTAGTGCTGAGCTGGCAGCAAAGAATTTCCCGATAGGAAGACGAGCTGAAGTGCGAAGCAAAACAAATGCAACCACAGTCAATATCAGAATTGCTGCGCCCATACCGAGCAACATATAAATACCATTTCCACCGGTCCAAAGTGCCGCATAGAAAAGGACTGTTTCAAAAACTTCGCGATAAACTGTTACAAAGGATAAGAGGAAAAGCATCATCGCTGAGCGACGATTGAGTGCCGAGGATAGTTTTTCTTTCACGTATGCTTGCCAACGTCCCGCCATGCTTTTCTGATGCATCCAAATCCCGACTCCAAGAAGAACAACCGCGGCGAATATTGCCGAGAACCCTTCCGTCATCTCGCGACTTGCGCCGCTTAAATCAACCAGGTAAGTCGCCACAGCCCAAGTGACGGCGCCACCGGCTAATGCCACAATCCAACCAGCATGGACGTATACCAGCACATCACGTCGATCTGCCTTTTTCAAAAATGCGACCATCGCGACGACAACCAGCAGTGCTTCCAAACCTTCGCGTAAAAGAATGGTGAAGGCGCCAAGGAATGTTGCAAGCGGATCATCTGTAGCGGTGGCTAATGCGTCTTGCGCTTGGGTCAGCTTTACTTGCAGTTGCTGTTCCGCGTTTTTTGCTTCGTCAAGTTGACCACGATTCACAATTGCGCGGAACGCACCCATGCCCTTTTCCAAATCATTGAACAGCTCTTTATTTTTAGCAGCGAGCGCCGGCTCAGCAATTTCAAAGCCATCCAGATAGGCAGAAAGAGCCAGTCGAGATGCGTTTGCTTTGTCGCCCGCTTGCAATGCTTGAACGCTCTCTGACAAGCGCTTCTTCGCCAATGCAAGACTGTCCTCGTTAGAGGCCATCAATTGGTCTGGCTCGCTGCGGAGATGCGCCAAGATTGGACGTGCGTTTGATGCTATCTGCTTTTCCAAACCTGTTTCAGTGGCTTGCGTTAGGGCGTTGATATTTGGTACCGCATTGTGGAGCGATTTGTTTTCCGTCCATGCTTTCTTACCAGCCGCACGATCAGCATCGGTATAAGACATGGTGGATGCAAAAAAGGCGATAGCCCAACGATCATCTTCAGACAGTTGAGCGAAACTTGGCATAGAGGTGCCAGCAACACCGTGGGAAATAATCTGCTGCAGCGAAAAGACACTTCGCTCTTTAGCACGTTCTTTGTCCGACAAAGCGATCGGAGGAGGATTCAAACTTTTAGCAAGCGGACCGTCACCGTTTCCTGAAGCACCATGGCACGAAGCGCAATTTGCTTGATACAGTGCTCCGCCTTTTTTGAGATCGGGTACCTGTGTTGGTGAAAGTGGCACTGGATAGACTTTGAGCACTTCTGCTGCCAAAGCTCTCGAGTAGTTACCCACCTCTTCAGGAGGCGCTTTGGCAGCAATCATGCTTTGAAGCTTGCCTGCTTGTGCCACCAATTTCGCGCTAGCGTCTGTTTTTGGTAGCTCGGACAATTGCTTTTCTGCGTTCGCAGAGAATTCCTGCATCTCGCCATATTCGTCTTTGCTAACCACTACGCCATTCTGTACCGCTGCGCCGTAATCAACTGCCAAGTAATCCAGCACTTGCCATATTTGCTTTACCTTTTCTTGAGTCACCGTATCTTGGGCATTAGCAGAAATAACGCTGGTTGAAAGAGCCAAGAAAACGGCAGTAATGAAAAGGCTAAACTTTGAACGGATATGCATGATGAATATAAAAATAAGAATTATTCACATTCTAAGATTGAATCATTTGTATGAAAAGAACAGACGTAAATTTGTCGCATGACTGTATTGATTAACATCAAAACTGACCTACGGTTTCAAATGCGTGTGACGCTCAGTTGCGCTTACGTTAGTTGCTTTGCCTTGGATTAGAGTGCTTATGATAAGTAAGGCCGCTCCTGACATAATGGCGACATCGGCAAAGTTGAAGGCAGGCCAGTGCGTGTTCTGCCAGTGGAAATCTAGGAAGTCTACGACCTGCCCCCGTAACAGACGATCAGCGACATTTCCAAGCGCCCCACCTAGAATTAAGCTGTATCCCAGAGCTTCGAGGCGTGGTAACCCCTGTTTCAGCATGCGCATCAGCCAAGCCGAAACTGCCAAGCCAAGGAGGATGAAGAAGTAGCGTTGCCAACCGTCTGCGTTTGCCAGAAAGCTAAACGCAGCCCCCGGATTCAGCACATGAACAAAATTAAAAAATGGCGTTACTTCAACCTGTTCGCCATATGCATACGTGCGGACGATGATGAGCTTTGTGAGCTGGTCAGCTATGAAGGCACAAACCGCCACCGCATACCAGACTAAAAACAACTTGTGGCGAATCACCTGCCACGCGGGAGTGGTAAGCGATATTAGTTGTCCGGCTAGAACGACACTACCCAACCCTAGGCACCAGCCCGTCACCACATCAGCCGGAAAATGCATTCCTGCAGCGATGCGCGACCAGCCAACCAAAACAGCATAGAGCACCAAGCCGATGTGGCCGCGGCGGCCCACCAAAGGCCAAAGCACGCCGAGAACTAATGCCGAATAAGTGGCATGTCCGCTTGGCAGACTATAGTTTTGTTCCCGCTCACCGATAACACGTACCAATTCGCCAAGAACGACGGGCGGACGCGGGAAGTCAAATACCAGTTTTAATACAGTGGCGGCCAGCAAGCCCAACAGGAAGGCAATAATAAAACCAATGAGCCGCTGCCAAACTGCGTCCGCGCGACCTGGATCGGTTACTTCTTTCGACCACCACCACAGCCCTGCCAGTAGCAAAGGAGCTGTCCAATAACTTCCGAAGAAGCTAAAGAACGACACCAACGGCGCAAGTGAGGCAGGTGTTCCAGTGTTAACCGCTTGGAACAACGTAACGTTAAAACCATACCATTCATAAAGAACGAATTTCCAATTCATTTACGTAACAATCTCAAACCGTTGCCCACGACAAGCAAACTAGCGCCCATATCGGCAAACACCGCCATCCACATGGTCGCGTTGCCAGTGAAGGTAAGCACCAGAAACACCGCTTTAATGCCAAGGGCCAGTACGATGTTTTGCATCAGAACCCGAGCCGTCGCACGTGACAGCCGCACGAATGTCGGAATCTTGCGCAGGTCGTCATCCATGAGAGCCACGTCGGCCGTCTCAATAGCTGTATCGGTCCCTGCGGCACCCATGGCAAATCCGATGTCAGCGCGTGCCAGCGCGGGGGCATCGTTGATCCCGTCACCTACCATGCCGACTTTACCTATCTTCGCCAACTGTTCTACCTCGCGCAGCTTGTCTTCAGGTAGCAAATTACCATGTGCACGATCAATGCCGGCTTGGGTGGCAATCGCCTGTGCCGTGTGTGTGTTATCGCCTGTCAGCATCATGGTGCTAATGCCAAGTGCATGCAAATCGGCTATTGCGCTTCTGCTACTTTCTTTGATGGTGTCAGCTACCGCGATGAGAGCCCGCGCACCTTTTGGCCCGACCAGTATTACTACTGTTTTACCTTCACTCTCCAGTGCATCGAGACGGCTCTCCAATTCAGGGGTGCAATGCCCTAACTCTTCGAGCATTCGATGGTTACCAAGGTGATAGACGATACCGTCAATGCTGCCGCGAACACCACGACCAGGTAGTGCAGCGAATTCGACAACCTCATGAAGCGCAACGACGTCGTCTTTCGCGGCTTGCGTGAGGGCTTTAGAAACGGGGTGGTCAGAACGCGATGCGAGACTGGCGGCAATCCGACGACTGTCGGCAGGCAACTCATCGCCCCACGCTACAAAATCGGTTTGCGCAGGTTTACCATGCGTGATCGTGCCGGTCTTATCCAGTGCAAGCCAGCGAAGTTTGCGCCCCTCTTCCAGATACACACCACCCTTGATGAGGATACCTTGACGTGCGGCAGAGGCAAGACCACTGACGATACTAACTGGGGTTGAAATCACCAATGCACATGGGCAAGCAACGACCAACAAAACCAGCGAACGGTAAATCCAGTCAAGCCATGCAGCGCCCATGAATAGCGGAGGAATCAGGGCAACCGCGACCGCCACACCAAACACGGATGGCGTGTACCAACGCGCAAACTGATCAACGAAACGTTGGGTCGGTGCGCGGCTACCTTGCGCAGCTTCTACCGCGTGAATAATGCGAGCCAATGTGGAATCGGTGGCCACAGCTGTAACCCGATACTCGAATGAACCGGATTCGTTGATAGTGGCTGCGAACACCTGATCTCCAGGGGCTTTTTCAACTGGAAGACTTTCGCCGGTGATTGGTGCTTGGTTGATCGTAGAACGCCCCTCCAACACTTCCCCATCGAGTGCAATACGTTCACCTGGCTTGACCCTAACCCTGCTACCAATGACCACCTTTTTCGCAGCCTCTTCGCGCCAGGAACCATCCGGTTGTTGCACCATTGCTTGCTCTGGTGCCAGATCAAGCAGGCCGCGAATTGCGTTGCGTGCTCGGTCCAACGATTTAGCTTCAATTAACTCGGCCAAGGTAAACAGCACCATCACCATTGCCGCTTCCGGCCAGTGCCCTATCAGCATCGCCCCCGTGACCGCTATAGACATCAAGGCATTCATGTTTAGGTTGCGGTTTTTGAGCGCAATCCAGCCCTTTTTATAAGTCGAAAGTCCGCCGGTCAAGATGGCGACAAGCGCAAGGACGACGACTGCCCAATGGTTGCCGCTGTGATACCAGTAGACTGCTTCTGCAGACATGGCAGCGACCAAAGAAATGCCAAGTGGCCACCATTTCGTCGGCGTGTCTGTGATACCTGCTGGCGAAGAAGCGACAATCTGCGTATCGAGCACTTGCGCCTCAAAATCCAGTGATTTCAGCGCAGATAATACTTCTGGTAAGGTTTGCGCAGTATGAGTCACCAACAAAGTGCGCTGCATCAAGTTGAAATCGAGATTTGTCACCCCAATCACCGTTGTAAGCTTTTTGCGGATCAGCGCTTCTTCCGTTGGACAGTCCATCTTGGCGATGACCAATTTGGTAGTCTGTTCCCCAAAAGCTTTATTCATAAGTACGGCTTGCATGCCTATGGCTTTCAAGGCTTGCTCAACCGGGGCCAGCGAAGGCAATTCATGCCGCACGGACAAGGTGCGCTGCATTAGATTGAAATCAAGATCGAGCACGCCCGGCATCACAGCCAGCTTAGCCCTGATCAACGCTTCTTCCGTGGGGCAATCCATGTTCTCGATGCGGTAGACGGCTTGAGCCTGCCCATCCGTCAATTCAACTTGCTCGGTGGGCTGACTGATTGGCGTGGTCGAACAGCCGCATCCCTTTGAACCGCAATCACTCATAGCAATTCCTTAATGTAGATTTCCGTATTGCTTATTAAAGACCCTATAGCTACTATAGAGTCAAGCAATATATAAGGATGAACCATGGAAATGAAAATTGGTGAACTTGCCAAACGGACGAGATGTGAGATCGTCACCATCCGCTATTACGAAAAGGAAGGACTATTGCCAAAGCCAGCGCGCAGCGACGGCAATTTTCGACTATATAGCAACGCACATGTAGAACGATTGCAGTTCATCCGCCATTGCCGTTCGCTTGACATGAGACTGGGAGAAATCCAGACATTACTGAACTTCCGGGACAATCCAAATCGGGACTGCAGCGAGGTCAATGCGCTCTTGGATGTCCATATCCAAGAGGTCAAAACCCGCGTAGAAGCGCTGTTGAAGTTGGAGAACCAATTGGTCGTATTACGCAAACGGTGTTCAGGTGTTCGGCATGTAGAAACGTGCGGCATTTTACAAGGACTAACAGGTTGTTCTTGCCATTGAACTTCTGTAGCAGGATCGCTTATCGGTCATCAATCCGCGGTCAGAGTAGAGAAACTTCCACTCCGGCCGCTTTCCATGACGAAACCAAAGTGCCTAATTACTTTTGAACTAATAGAACAGTTACTATTGCCTCGCCATTTACATTTTCAACCGTAAATTTCACTTTATCACCGGCTTTAACATTGGAAAGTAGAGCTTTGTCTTTCACTGGAAACGACATTGTCATAGGCCCCATTTCAACTGTTGTGCTTTTGATGCGCCCGTGTTTCAAAGTAATATTGTTGCTCTCCTTATTGATGGCTTTGACTTCGCCATCCGCCAAGACTGTCGTGTTCGTTGTTTTCGCTGGCATGCCATCCATCTTCATACCTGCCATGTCCATACCTTTGCTACCTTGTTCAGCGTAGACATCCACAGCCAACAAAGAAAATCCACAGACGGCTACCAGATTTAAAAGCGATTTTTTCATTTGATACTCCTTAGTAGTTAAATTGATTTGGTTCGTACTGCTAAACGTAATTTGCGTTCTTGAAGCAAACGCCATGCCGCTGGAATCACAAAAAGCGACAACAATGGTGCGGTAATCATGCCACCCACCATCGGTGCAGCAATCCTTTGCATTACTTCAGAGCCAGCACCGCTGCCGAACATAATTGGGATAAGACCGGCCAAGATAACTGCCACTGTCATGGCTTTGGGACGCACACGCAGTACAGCTCCTTCTCGTATCGCTTCCGCAATGAGTTGCTTGCTCAGCGGTTGGCCTGACTGCAATTTTTGATTCAAGGAGTTGCGTAGATACACAAGCATCACAACGCCGAACTCAGCCGCCAGTCCCGCCAATGCAATGAACCCAACCGCAGTCGCCACCGAGACGGCATGACCCAGTAACCACACAAACCAGAAGCCGCCGATAAGTGCGAAAGGCACAGTCAACATGAGCAGGAACGCTTCCGAGGTAGAACGGAACGCCAGATACAGAAGAATGAAGATAACCGCCAACGTTAGCGGAATGACGGTTTGTAACTTGGCGACGGCTCGCTCCAGGTATTCAAACTGTCCCGACCAGCCTATGGAATATCCAGGTGGGAGTTTTACTTCTTTTGCCACTGCTGCCTGCATTGCCTTCACCGCTGTGTGCAAGTCGGTCCCACGCACATCGACATAGACCCAGCCAGAAAGCCGCGCGTTCTCACTGCGTATCATTGGTGGCCCGTCGGTCACCTTGATGTTCGTAATATCCCCCAGCCTTACCTGCGCACCTCTCTCTGTGACTATAGAAAAATCACGCAATGTTTGCACAGAGTTACGGTAATCCTGAGGGTAGCGGACATTGATAGGAAAGCGCTGGCGTCCATCCACAACTTCACCAACGTTCTCACCACCAATCGCGGACGAGATAACCGATTGCACGTCCGTCACCGCAAGGCCATATCGCGCTGCTTTTGCCCGGTCGATATCGACATCGATATAACGCCCACCGCTTACGCGCTCCGCCAATGCAGAAGTCACCCCTGGCACTTTTTTGACGACGGCTTCGATTTGCGTGGCGATTCTGTCGATTTGGCCTAGGTCGGCACCAGACACCTTCACACCGACTGGTGTCTTGATTCCGGTCGAAAGCATGTCGATACGGTTACGGATAGGCGGCACCCAAACATTCGATAGCCCAGGAACCTTGACTATCCGGTCCAATTCTTCAATGAGCTTTGCAGATGTCATACCAGGACGCCATTGGTCTTTCGGTTTGAACTGAATCGTCGTTTCAAACATCTCCAAAGGTGCAGGGTCGGTTGCAGATTCTGCACGGCCGGCTTTACCAAAGACCGTAGCGACTTCAGGCACTGTCTTAATGAGGCGGTCTGTCTGCTGCAGCAATTCGCTGGCTTTGGACGCAGACAATCCCGGCAACGCAGAAGGCATGTACAGCAAATCACCTTCGTCCAGAGGTGGCAGGAACTCGCCACCTAGCTTGGACAGCGGAATCACCGTCAGGACGAGAGCAATAAACGCTATCGCAATCGTCCATTTCGGATGCGCCAGGCTAGCATTTAACCAAGGCCTATACACTCGTATCAATACGCGATTAATCGGATTCGCAGCCTCGCTCGGGATGCGCCCGCGAATCATGTATCCCATCAATACTGGTATCAACGTAATCGCCAGGCCAGCCGCGGCAGCCAAGGTGTAGGTTTTTGTATAGGCCAATGGTGCAAATAGCTTACCCTCCTGCGCTTCCAGGGCAAATACAGGAATGAAAGATAGCGTAACGATAAGGAGCGAGAAGAACAGCGCTGGCCCAACCTCAATCGCAGACTCTGCAATCAAATCCCATCGCTCACCCGGGCTAATTTCCTGATTTGGATGTGCGTGCGAATAGGCTTCAAGATGCTTGTGCGCATTCTCAATCATGACAATTGCCGCATCGACCATAGCACCCACCGCAATCGCGATGCCACCCAACGACATCAAATTAGCATTGACTCCTTGGTATCTCATCACAATGAAAGCCGCGAGCACGCCCAAAGGAAGCGAGATGATGGCGACCAAGGCACTACGCAGATGAAATAGAAATATCGCGCAAACCAGTGCGACCACAACAAACTCTTCAATCAGCTTGTCGCGCAGATTGGTCACTGCCGCGGTAATCAGTTTGGAGCGGTCGTAGGTCGTGACGATTTCCACGCCTTTAGGAAGCGAACTTTGCAAAGTAGCGAGTTTTGCTTTGACTGCTTTGATGGTTTCCAGCGCATTCTTACCAGAGCGCATGACGACGACGCCACCAGCAACTTCACCTTCGCCATTCAACTCAGCAATCCCGCGCCGCATTTCAGGCCCAATGCGAACTGTCGCGACATCCCGAAGCAACACAGGTGTCCCTGCCTCATTTGCGTTGAGCAGAACATTGCGAAAATCCTCTAGTGAACGCAAATACCCGTGCGAACGCACCATATATTCTGTCTCAGCCATTTCGACGACCGAACCACCGGATTCCTGATTTGCCTTCGCCAATGCATCAAGCACCTTTGCATGCGAGATACCGAAAGCACGTAACTTGTCCGGGTCGAGGATGACTTGATACTGCTTCACCATGCCTCCGATACTGGCGACCTCGGCCACGTCTGGAACGGTTTTGAGCTCGAACTTCAGAAACCAGTCGTTCAATGTTCGCAACTGACTGAGGTCGTTTTGCCCAGTTCGGTCGACCAGCGCATATTCAAATACCCAGCCGACTCCAGTTCCATCCGGCCCAAGTTCTGCGCGTACACCCTGAGGCAAGCGACTTTGCACCTGGCTGATGTACTCCAGCACTCTGGAGCGAGCCCAGTATTGGTCCGTGGCATCGTCAAAAAGAACATAGACGAATGAGTCACCAAAAAAGGAATAACCCCGAACGGTCTTGGCGCCGGGAACGGCCAACAGCGCCGTAGTTAGTGGGTAAGTGACCTGGTCCTCCACTATCTGTGGTGCCTTGCCGGGATACTGAGCGCGAATGATGACTTGCGTGTCTGACAAGTCTGGCAATGCATCCAAAGGCGTTTTGTTCAACGACCAGAGCCCCCATCCTGCGATGACGAGCGCGGCAAGTAGTACCCAAAATCGATTGGTAATAGACCAGCGAATAATTCGCGCAATCATCGCTTGCCTCCAACCGGTTTCACGCTTTCGAGCAGATAGCCGTCATCGTATTCCTTGAACGAGAACTCAACTTCCTGCCCTGCTTTTATTTCGCTGAATTGCTCAGGACTTGACTTGTTAAAGTCCATCGTCATCGCCCCCCATTCAAGCTCCGGAATGGGTTTGTGCGACAGGGTCAATGCTTTTGGCGTTACTTTCTCCACCGTGCCTATGCCCCGGTGAACAGCAGATGCTGCCGGCTGCATTGTCTGGTTGTTTCCAGCAAACTTAGGTAGCACTGACTTCAAGCTTGCTTCCGAATCAATAAGGAATTGTCCCGAGGCGACCACTTTCTGCCCCTCATTCAATCCACTCAAAATCTCGGTATCGTTGCCGGTATCTCGGCCAGTCGTAACCACCACAGGTTGCATGCTGTTGTTTTCACCAACCACTAGGACGACGGATTGCTTGCCGCTTGCAATCACGGCCTCACTCGGAATCAGAAGCCGCGAAACTGGCTTCTCAGCATCCAGGCGAACACGCATGAGCATGCCAGGTGTAAGACTGCCATCACGATTATCCAGCTCCAGTCGAGCCTGCAAGGTCCGCGTTGCAGTGCTGATACCCGGCAGGATTTCGCGAACCTTGCCGTTATACTTTCTATTCGTGTCCCCGGAGAACATCGCTTCAACCGTCATCCCGGAGCGCACGGCATTGCTGAGCGTCTCTGGTACCTCTGCTACCAGCCAAACCTTGTTTAAACCAGAAACTTTCGCGATAGTCACACCTGGCGCAACCATCGCGCCATCGCGCACGGACAACTCGGTAATAACACCTGTAACTGGCGATGTCAGGGTGTAGTGTTTTTGTGATTGCCCGGTACGGTCCGCCTGATTTATCAATCCGTCCGGGATAGACATCGCTCGCATTCTTTGTCGAGCGGCTGCCGCCAGTTCGGTATTGCCACCACGTTTGAGTGCCAGATACTCCTCTTGCGGTGCAATCCAGTCGGGAACGAAAATAGAAGCAATTGCCTCTCCGCGTTTAATGCGTTGCTGAGGTGAGCGGGCATACAGTTTTTCGATGTATCCCGTCACGCGACTTTGCACGACTTCCGATGCACTCTCATCAAACTGAGTCGTGCCGACCATTTCAAATGCATCTCGTACTTCTTCACGTCTTACGGTTGCAAAGCGAATACCGAGATTCTGTTGAAGTGCTGGACTGACTTTAACCCCACCATCTTCCGAACCTTCATCCGCATAAACCGGAACCAACTGCATATCCATAAAAGGACTTTTGCCAGGCTTATCGAACTTGTTTCCCGGGACCATGGGGTCATGCCAGTACAGGACTTTGCGCCCCGTCTTTGGGTCAACTTTCCCGGTTGTCGCGCCGGATGTAGTTGCGCCCTCCATATTTCTTTGTGTCCCGAACCAATACCCGCCAAACACCAGACCAGCACCTGCTAGTACCAAGACAATCGCTTTCAATGCGAATTTTGTTTTCATTTCATTTCTCCTGCAGACACCATGTCGTGTGGAACCACGTGATATTCCAGCGCAGCCCAAGTCAGTGCTGCTTCTCTTTCAAGCTCAACTATTTGCAGCCGTCGTTCCAACAACATTTTTTTCGCATTGAAAACGGCACTTAGACTGCCGGCACCCGAACGGTAAGCTGCAGTTGCCAGCTCCACCTGCTGTGATGCAGGCGGTAGCAATTGCGTATTGAGTTGCACGACACGGGATTTGAGACTTTCCAGAGTGGATGACTGATTCTCGATTTCAGTTTGCAGGTCACGCAATGCCTCTTCGTACTGCATCCTGGCTTTGGTACCCAGGGCAGATTTTTCAGCGATGTCGCGATTCTGTTTTTGTGCGCGATTAACCGCTAGAGGAATGCTGATGCCAAAGGACACCATGTTTGAGTACTGGCTACCCCGTTGACTATATGACGCTTCGAACGACCAGTCAGGATGGCTTTCGCGTGTCGCGACGGTGCTGTCGGCATCAGCCAGATTGACCGCTCGACGCGCAGATAAAAGCATTGGATGATATTTTTCAAGTTCTTCTACTGGCAACCCAGGCACATGTGAGGTCAGTGTAGGCGTCTCGTCCGCGACAGTAGCGGCTGGCATGCCGGTCCAACGGCTTAACGCAAGGCGTGCATTTCTTAAATCCTGTGAGTTCTTTCGCGTTGCATCTTCCGCCTGAGAAAGCGTCAATTGTGCTTGCATCACGTCCGAAGCGCTTACTTTGGCACCACGATGTGCAGCATTCATCGCATTGAGGTCTGCCGCGGCCTCTTTTTCCATTGCGCTGACCAATGCCAATGTGCGCTGGCCGTAGAGTACATTGACCCATGCCTTGGCTGCTTCTTCCCTTACCTTGGCAATGGTTTCTAGGTATGTACTTTCTTCCATTTCGACAGCGCGTTGGGCACGTTCTGAACGTGCAACACGCTTATCGGAAGAGACCCATTGCTGTTCGATTCCAATCCTACGCATGGTCATAAAGTCACTCGTAGTGCTGTAACGGTCGCTACCCGTCACTGGTAGATTGTCGATGCCTACTTTCAGCATCGGGTCTGGTAACTGGTCAGCTTTCGCCGCGGATTCGCGACTGGCCGACACGGAAGCATTGGCAGCTTTGGTCAGAGATGACCGCTGCAATGAAAGCCGCAATGCTTCGTTTAATGTAAGCCCGTTAGATTGGGCGTGAACAAGAGATGTGCCAACAGTCAGCGCCAGTAAAACGCAGACTCGACAGAGATTGCGCGACTGACAATTCAGTCGCGCGTGGATACGCAAAAACATATAACCCCCAGTAGTAAAGACGAACGCCGACCACGGCACATTGCCGGTCAGCGGAACAACTGAGGGTTAAATCAAATGCGGAGTCGTTGAGTTCGGAGATAAGGCGGGTCTACGCCTAATTCCAGAGGAGCGCTAGTCCAAGCTGATGCCAAGACGGCAGGAATAATCGGCAGAACGGCCGGAATGATGAAAGAAACGGTGCTTGGTGTCAGCGAAGGTGCTGTTGCCAAATACTCAAGTGCTTGTTCGGAACCTGATTGTTGTTCAGCACAATGAACTGGCTTTTCGATGTCCATCCCTGCACATGGCATGTCACCCGTTGCCATTTCTTGCACCGAAACCAAAGTCTGCGGGCAGACGTAGGCAGCCATTGCTATTCCTGAGGTCAGAACAGTCATGACCAGGAGCAAGGCAATCGAACGGGAAAATAATGAAAGTGAGCGTTGCATTAGCTGTACTTACAAAGTTTTATATAGTCTAACCTAATTTAATGAAAGAGGAGAAATTCAGTGTGATTTAATGCATAGCTTCAAATTCGATCTCTACAGATAGGATAAGGATTCTAGTCGTACATTTTCGAATGAATAACGTCAGGCGAACTAACGACTTCGGATAGCGCCTATCCGATCCTGGAGTCAGCAGAAGCAGCAAAAAGCCGATCGCAAACAAAGGCTGAACTGAAGCAGGCCCGAACTAGCGAAGAGCCACGAAAATTTGAACAAATATACGGCGGATAAACACCTCCGAATTTCATATAGAACCTGGCCCTTTCAGGCCATTTTCTTTTGTTCGCTCATCGTTAAGCAATGCATTAATAGGGAAACTACTACTTCAAATTTTTGAAAAGATCACTTAATTCCTTATATGTACTCACGGCCTGCTCCATTGCAAATTCATAGCGGATTGCGGTGGTTGTAAATACTGCTCGTTCCGCATCAAGCTCCACGGTATTGCCATCGATACTCTGTTGATAAGGGGTGCGATATAAAAGTTTAGGTAATACATCATTCACGGCAGCTGATGGCGGTAAGGTCGTTGATGGCGCGAGCTTATTTGGCGCTGATAACGTTCGATTTAAGGCCGTCTTAAAATCAATGTCTCGCGCTTTATAGTTTGGTGTATCCGCATTCGCGATGTTAGAAGCGACGATCTCCAATCGTTTGCTAAACAACCGTACCGATGTTTCCCAGAAGCGATCATCCGAACTTTGGTTTCCAATAGGTATGTGCCCCTTGTTTGTAACATTGTCCATTTGACCGCTCCTTATAAACGACGACATTGTCTTAACATGTCCAGCTTTGGCGTGTAGACAGCATTTTCAATTTCTGTCATGCCAAGAATCGTGTGATAAATGTTGTCATGACTAAACGATTTGGTTTGCAATGACTTCATGCAGTTGGCGTCAACTGCCATCCGGCTGCGATACCCTTCCGACATCCATAACAAAAGGGGGATGTTTTTCTGGACATCTGGCGCAAAGTAATACGGTGCGCCATGCAGGAACAAACCATTCTCACCAAGCGACTCACCATGGTCAGAGACGTATAGAAATACGGTGTCGTACTTGTCTGACAGGCCTTGGAGCATGCTGATCATTTGGCTAAGAACATGATCGGTATAAAGAATTGTGTTGTCGTAGGCGTTATGTATCTCGTCTAGAGAACATGCCCCTAAATCCGTTGTACGACATGCTGGCTTGAAAACTTCGAAGGCTGCGGGATATCGACGCCAGTATGCTGGCCCATGACTTCCAATTTTGTGTAAGACCATTAGTTGATCTGTCGATTGTTGAGTAATTGATTCCGACAATCCGGTGAGCAATATCTCGTCATGGCAGTAGTCCTGTTCACACAACGATGGAGCCATTTGAGGTTGCATAACGACAGTTTTAACCCTGACACAAATTCCTTTGCAGCCGCTATTATTGTCTCGCCACTCTACTGCGATGCCATTTTTAGATAGTGTATCAAGTAGATTTGTTCTGTTACGCTCGTTGACAACGTCAAAGTCTTCTCTACCTAATCCAGAAAATATGCAGGGTAATGAAACAGCTGTGGATGTTCCACAACTCGTCATGTTGGTAAAACGATAAAGATTGCTTATCGCACTGAGTTTCGGGTTCGTCTGACGCGAATGTCCCATCAGCTGGAAATCGACTGCTCTGGCCGTCTCCCCAATGACGAGGAAGATGAGCAATGGTTTAGAACTAGAGGTCGAAATGACGCGATGCGTGTTTCCATCAATATCTGTTACGGCAGAATCTGATGGCCTGGCTTCATGACGTGCATAATTCCAAGCTGCATACATCAGATTGCCGGGGTTCATCATGTAACGTACTGATTTTTGCTCTCTTAAGAACGTGGCAAATTTCCCCGATTGAGGCAGTATCGCCACAAGAACAAAGATCGCGCCAATCCAAATGAATACGATCCGTTGAAGAGCGTATCTACGAAATGAAATAGGCTGAAATTTGATCTTCCATAGCACCCATGCTGGAGCAAAGCCAAACACTAAAATATAGGCAAGAAGACGGACATTAAGCAAACCAAATGCTTCGGTTGAGTCTGTTTGCGCGACATTGCGAAACATCTCAAGGTCAATTCCAATACCGAAATTGTCGACGAAATAAGCGCTAGAAGAAGCTACGATAATTAAGGTGACGCCTAGCAGCCTCATTGCAGTACGCCCGGGGATCAATAAAAGCAAGACGGCGTACAACCAGGTAAAAAGCAAAAGCAAAGAAAAAATGAAGGCAGCTCCGGAAAATCCAGATAGCGACATATTTTTCGTGAGCGTCGTCCAAAATTGCCAATTACAAAGGGCGACTAAGACGATAGCCGTAGCCGAAGCAAATAAAATGTCCGGATAGGACTTAAGTAATTTGTTCGCAGGCATATATGGAACTCAATGTTTATTTGTCCACATGACAGATTCTTGATAGGAACCGATCGCAGGATTTACGCTATCTTCAGATTGAGATGGAGGCTGGTATTGTTCTAGAAGATAGAGAGGACGACGCTTACTCTCAATAAAAAGACGTCCTAAGTACTCACCGATAATTCCAATAGCCATCAATTGCAGTCCGCCGAGAATCATCACAGTGACGATCAATGTTGGAAATCCCCTCACCGACTCGCCAATGAGCAATGTCTTTACCAAAAAATACAAGGCATAAAGAAATGCCATACTCGAAAAGACCAAACCTAGATAAGTTGCGATTTTTAAAGGTGCGACCGAAAAGCCAGTAATGCCTTCAAGTGCAAAGTTCCATAGTCTCCAGTAACGCCACTTGGTTGTGCCGGCTGCACGGGCGTCACGGTCGTAATCCAACGTCACATGTTTGTATCCCACCCAGGCAAACAAGCCTTTCATAAAGCGATTGCGCTCTTCTAAGAGATTAAGTGCATCTACCGCGCGTTTGCTCAGCAAACGAAAATCCCCAACGTCTGCTGGTACTGGCACATCACTTAAGCGATTAATGACTCTATAGAAAGCATGTGCGGTTGCTTTTTTTAGCCACGACTCACCGCTGCGCTGGCGCCTACGCATATTCACAATGTCGGCACCGGCCAGCCATGCCGTGATCATTTTCGGAATGAGTTCAGGAGGGTCTTGAAGATCGGAATCGATAATGATCGCAGCATCCCCGGTTGCCAAACGCAACCCAGCGCTCATGGCCTCTTCTTTGCCAAAATTTCTGGTGAAACGAGCTATGCCGACCTTTGGGTTATCTGCACGTAGTTGCCCTAACAGAGCATATGATCTGTCAGTGCTGCCATCATCAACGTAGATAATTTCCCAATCATGATTAAGGTCTGAAAGTACATTTTTCAAACGTTCATGAAAAATCGGCAAAACACTCTCCTCGTTGAACAGAGGGACAATTACGGACAACTTGTATGAGGAAGTCTTGACGTCTTCAAAACTAGAGATTGAATATAGGTTTTCCATCGCACTTCTCTTTTCTTTCACGACAAATTGCGGGCGCGCGTGGACGATGAATGAATAAAGATCGAAATATTTATTCATTCATTTGAAAACTAATCCAACAAGCGCAAACAAGAGCTATCAGACGCAGCGGCTAAGGCTGCGACGAAACTTCTGTGCAAGATGTACTTTTTAGTTATTAACAGTGAACCGACAGCTGCCCACGAAATCGCAGGCGGACTGCTAGATTGGGAGGGCGGTGGATCGAGGGGGGCGAAAAGGTGCGTCAAATGCTGCGAGAGGGAGCTCCCTAAAATGGGGGTATGTCTTTATGATCGTAGACAGAGGAAGGAGCGAAATTTTCTGTTCTGTTCCTAAAAAATACTGTAAATGATTGGCAGCATGAAGTAATTCGTGTTCGACAGCTAAAGAGCTTGTGGCGCTAATATCGTCTGGCGACTCAACATCATGCAATGCAACATAATCTGCCGTCGCCTGATCAGGAATGACATTCACGTTGTGTTCAAGATCATGAGTGAGCCAGTTCGAATGGTTACTCCATATGCCAACGTTGGTCATAAATGCAAATATGACCAACATTAACAACGAGAAGTATTTCGAAAATGATATGCCCATGATTTTGTAATTTAATGCCTCTACCGACCTTTAGAAAAAGAAGAATATCACTTAAATATATGACCAATTAAATTTGCATATACTATTTTTTTCTACGCAACTTCCGTCTTTTTCTCTTGGTTTTATGCTGCTTTTCATTTCGTGGTGTAGAAGATTTCGTTCCCGAACGGCCAAACCAAATTAATGCACCAAAAATGACTATGGCGATAATTATCGATACGCCAATAAGCGTATTGGCGAGATTCATCGGTACCCATCTATTTTCTAAAAACATAATGTGTAATCAAGTCGAAACATTCCATTAATGGATCAGTTTCATTTTTCTGGTGTGAGATATTTTTCGGATTCACCAGTCGGACCAAAGGTGTGCTCGTTCGTGGCTTGATCACATGCTTCTGCCTCCATCTGTATCGTTGTATGGTGAATTTCCCATTGCTCGGCCAGTGTTGTTTGAATTTCTTTCAACAAATTATCTTTGTTAAAGGCCTCAAGATCGCTAACGACGTGCATGGTCAAACTAATTTTTCCGCTTGTAATTGACCAAACGTGCAAGTCGTGAATACTTCGGACGCCTGCAATATCGGACACCGATTTGCGCAATTTTTCTAGATCAATATGCTCAGGCACCCCCTCCAGTAGGACATTTATACTTTCTCTTAACAAAATCCATGTCCGTGGAAGAACCCAAAATCCTATCCCGACCGCAATTACCGAATCAACCCAGGCCCATCCTGTAAAGCGAATGATCAATGCGCCAGCGATAACGCCAACTGAACCCAACATATCGCTCCATACCTCAAGATAAGCCCCCTTGACATTGAGACTTGCATCCTTTCCGGAGCTCAGCAATTTCATACTGATCAGATTAATGATCAGTCCCAGAGACGCAATAATCAGCATCCCCATCGATTGGATTTCTATCGGTGACTTAAAGCGGCGATATGCTTCGTAGAGAATGTACATGGCCACGAAAAACAGCATGATCGCGTTGAATGACGCAGCTAATATTTCGAAGCGATGATAGCCAAACGTGCGTCGTGAGTCGGCAGCACGTTTGGCTATTTGAATCGCTATCAGCGCAATAGCTAGTGCGCTGGCATCCGTCAGCATGTGTGCGGCATCAGACAGCAATGCCAGGCTTCCTGTTACCAACCCGCCTATTACTTCAGCGACCAGAAAAGTTGACGTTAATACGAACGCTATCAGCAGATACTTCTGATTCTGCCCTTTTGGTAGTGCATGGTTATGACCGGCGCTCATGAGATTCCTCAAATAGATTATCTGTCTCGTTGAATATACGTTTAACGTGCAACCTTCCAGCCAACTCTTGTCAACGTTCCTTGCCACACTTTCCGCAGAATTTCATTCCCTGAGCCATATCTGCATTACACCCCGTACATTTATGTGGAGTCATCGACGTGCCGCATTGTTGGCAAAACCGGGCGGCACTGCTATTTGAAGTGCCACACGCATTGCACAGAGTCGATGGTGCTGCCGTGGGCTGTGATCTACCCCAGTTTTCGTCCTGATTTCTCGGATAAGAATTGTCATATCGACCGTGATGACCACCGCCATCCCGACGATGATGTCCGCCACCTAAAAGTCGCTCAAAGATGCCCATGATGTTTTCCTTTTTTCTTTGTTAACTGCCATAAGATACAAATCCACTTTCCACTACCAGACTACTCAGTTTCATTTTTAGCCCTGCATTTACTGCGCGTAAAACGTTTCCATCCAGGGAAATGGTGAAGCACTAACATGCCATAGATGAGTGCAGTAGTTAGTATTGCGAGCACATACATACCGAACGCACTTGCCATACCAACAGATGCAGTCGCCCATAAGGTAGCTGCTGTCGTTAGTCCTTCTATTCTTCCTCGAACTTGGAGAATCACGCCTGCGCCAAGGAAGCCGATTCCACTCACAACTTGTGCAGCAATCCTGGTTGGCTCGCCATTAACGACATGAAGCGAGATAAGACTAAATGCACAAGAGCCGATCGAAATAGCCATACAAGTACGCACGCCTGCATCGCTTCCTTGACGCTCTCGATCAAGGCCAATAATTGCGCCTAACAGACCTGAAAGCACGATCCTGGCGGCAAATAGCAATTCCATTTTCCAGTCCACATTAGTCCTCTTCTTAGTACTAATACGTTCGTACTATTCAATACCTTCTTGAATAGGGGCGTCGGAGCATACTTAGCCCCGACACCCCCCCCTCACCTAGATACTTTTAGAGCTTAAATTGCCCCATTTTTTCCAGAACGCGAGTTTTTGCATGAAACTTGGTTGTGAGTTTTCGGAATCAGCAGGCCCTTCTTCGTCTCGGCGATGCGCTATCTTGTACAACAACGGCAACACCAATAAGGTCAATATCGTCGAAGAAATAATTCCGCCAATGACGACAGTGGCGAGTGGTCGCTGAACTTCTGCGCCGGTACCTGTGGCGATCGCCATCGGTACAAAACCTAAGGACGCAACCAACGCCGTCATCAATACTGGCCGCAGTCGTGTTAATGCGCCCTCGTGTATCGCGATATCAAGCGTTCTACCCTCTTCGCGCAAACTTCGAATAAATGAAATCATCACCAAGCCGTTAAGAACAGCGACACCTGAAAGCGCGATAAAGCCAATCCCCGCCGAAATTGAAAGAGGAATGTCTCGCAGCCAAAGCGCTGCGATGCCACCGGTTAGTGCGAAAGGAACACCGGTGAAGACAAGCATCCCGTCCTTGGCATTGCCAAACATAACGAAGAGAAGCAGGAATACCAGCAATAGAGCAATTGGTACAACGATCTGTAGACGTTTTGTGGCGGATTCCAGTTGCTCAAACGTGCCGCCCCAACTGATCCAGTTGCCTGAAGGTATTTTGACGGTCTCTTGAATCTTCTTCTGAGCCTCCATTACGAACGAACCGATATCACGTCCCCGCACATTGGCTGTCACAATAACGAGACGTTTCCCATTCTCACGACTGACCTGATTAGGGCCTGGTGCGAGATTAAGGTCTGCTACTTCGCCGAGTTGCGTATAACCAACTTGACCGGGCGTAGGGCCCTCCGCAATAGGCAAACGAATAGGTATACGCTTTATAGCGTCAATATCGTTACGTAAGTCATCAGGCAAACGAACAAGGATGTCGAATCGGCGATCACCTTGAAACAATATCCCTGCCTCTCGTCCACCTACAGCAATAGACAGAGCATCCTGAATATCAGAAACATTGATTCCCAGTCTTGCTGCCTTATCTCTATCTATCTGAACTGTTAGCATAGGTAAGCCAGTAGTTTGCTCTACTTTCACGTCAGCAGAACCCGGCACGCTAGATAGTGCGTCGGAAATCTGATCCGCAGTGGCGTTCATGACGTCCATATTGTCACCAAATACTTTCACCGCAACGTCGGCGCGCACACCTGAAATCAGTTCATTGAAACGCATTTGGATTGGCTGCGTAAATTCATAGTTATTGCCGGGGACCTGAGCTACAACCTTCTGCATAGCCATGACCAACTCTTCTTTTGTACGTTTAGGAGACGGCCATTCAGATTCTGGCTTTAAAATGATGAAAGTGTCAGCGACATTCGGCGGCATCGGATCTGTCGCAATTTCTGCCGTACCAATTTTTGCAAAGACGCGTTTTACTTCAGGGAAAGTTCGAAGATTCCGCTCGAGCTCCTTCTGCATTTCAATCGATTGCGTCAAACTAGTTCCAGGTATTCGCATCGCTTGCAGAGCAATATCACCCTCATTGAGACTCGGGATGAATTCACTTCCCATACGTGTCAACAACAAGCCGCAAAGCACTACCGTAACGCTAACAGTTGTAAGAACGAGCGGTTTTCTATCCATTACCCAATCCAGCATCGGTTCATAGCGACGTTTGGACCAGCCAATCAGACGATTCTCTTTTTCAGAAACTTTGTCACCGATGAGAAGCGCTACAGCCGCGGGGATAAAGGTAAGCGAAAGAATCATCGCTCCAAATAAAGCCACCACCACCGTAAATGCCATCGGATGGAACATTTTCCCTTCTACCCCTGATAGGGCAAAAATCGGGAGATACACAACCATGATGATCAGTTGCCCGAAAATCAGTGGACGACGCGCCTCCTTTGAAGCTTCAAAGACTTCGTGGAAGCGTTCGTTTCGTGTCAAAGACCTTCCAGCGTGCGCTTGGGCGTGTGATAGCCGCCTAATACAGTTTTCTACGATAACAACGGCACCATCAATGATGATCCCGAAATCTAGCGCCCCCAAACTCATAAGATTGGCGCTTACCTTGTTATTGACCATGCCGGTGAACGTAAAAAGCATGGCCAATGGAATTACCATCGCGGTAATAATTGCAGCGCGAATGTTGCCTAAGAAAAGAAAGAGAATCGCGATGACAAGTAATGCCCCCTCCATCAAATTCTTTTTAACTGTTGCAATTGCCTTATCAACCAAAACCGTGCGGTCATAGACAGTAGCCGCCACCACACCTTCCGGTAATGTCCGGCGAATTTCGTCCATTTTTTTGTCTACGGCTTCGGCCACCGAACGGCTATTTTCGCCAATCAGCATGAACACCGTACCTAAGACTATTTCACGAGAATTTTCTGTGGCAGCACCTGTTCGCAATTGAGAGCCAAGCATAACTTCAGCTACATCCTTGATTCGCACAGGAATACTTTGTTTGGTACCGATAACGATATTTGAAATATCGTTCAAGTCAGTCACCTGTCCTGGGGCACGAATCAAGTACTGTTCGCCACGTTTCTCAATGTAACCGGCACCGACGTTGTTGTTATTGCGTTCCAGGGCTGTAACTAAATCCGCTAAAGAAAGCCCGTAAGACATCAATTTCCCGGGGTATGGTGCGACTTGAAATTCCTTTGCGTTGCCGCCAATAGTATTGATTTCTGTGACGCCAGGGACATTACGTAATTGCGGTTTGATAATCCAGTCTTGGATCTCTTTCAGATCGGTCGGCGTGTAGGGCTTTCCATCCGGTTTCAATGCACCTTCTTCAGCCTCGACTGTCCACATATAGATTTCACCGAGACCAGTCGAAATTGGGCCTAGCGCTGGGACAACACCTGGAGGCAACTTATCTTTTGCTTCTTGAATTCGTTCGTTGACCAGTTGTCGAGCAAAATAGATGTCGGTCCCTTCCTTGAAGATGACCGTTACTTGGGACAGGCCATACCGCGAAATGGAGCGCGTTTGCTCCAATTTAGGCAGACCTGCCATAACGGTTTCGATTGGATAGGTAATCCGTTGTTCAGACTCCAATGGGGAATAGCCTGGAGCGCTGGTGTTAATCTGAACCTGGACATTGGTAATGTCTGGTACAGCATCGATAGGAAGTTTCTGGTAACTATAGATACCAAATGCTGCAATACCTAATGTCATTAACATGACCAGCCATCGCTGGTCGATGGCAAAGCGAATGATTTTCTCAAACATGAATTTTCCTTGAGCTAGAGGGCTGCGTTGCCGCGTTCGCCACTTTGTATGCGCACAATGTCATCAACCGTGGAAACGGCAATTAGACCGTCTCCTGTATTGCCGGTGTGCGACGCGCTTCGTATAGCTTCAACAACTTCTTGGGCGATGTCGTCAGAACAAAACATCAGCAGCGCAGTGTGCTCATGCATATCTGGATTCCATTCATCCGCTGCGAATAGATGCCCTATTCCACGACCTCTTGCGTGACCCCGTACTTGAAACAAGGTAAAACCAGGCAAATGACTAAGGCTTTGCAAGGCATGTTCGACAGCGTCAAGCCTATGCGGCTGAATAATCGCGATGATCTGTTTCATATCGATATCCTTAATGAGCGTGGCTAGCGGACGCTTTGCCTAATTCAGCTTTGATAAGGAAGCTGTTTGTCCCTGCATAGTCCTCTCCAGTCTCTAGCCCCTTCAGAACCTCAACGTACTTCGCGCCACGACGGCCAAGCTCAAGCGGTCGTGCCTCAAAGAGTTCACCATAGCGACCGAAAACAACGGTTGCATTGCCTAACGTTTGGATAGAGTCCGTCGTCACTGCCACAGGAACGTCGACTTCATCAGACACCAACGCAACGTTAACTGCTAAGCCTGGACGCCAAGTACCTTTAGGGTTCGCCATCACTATCCGTGCTTTAGCAGCGCGCGTTTGTTCGCCTACGAGGGAACCTATATACGAAACCGTTCCAGTGCCTTCAGCATCAAATGCTGTCGCCTTCACAGTCGCTTTTTGACCAGTTTTTACGGCATTGATATCTTGAGCGCGGACGGTCAGATCAACCCACACTGTGGACAAGTCCGAAATATCAAAGATATTTGCGTCTTCTTTCGCAACTGTTCCGGCAGAAATACGCTTCTCAGTGATGACGCCATCAATTGGCGATCGAATTTCGTATTGAGTCAGATTTGTCGAGGATGGTGACGCACCTAAAGCAGCGAGCTTCTGTTGCGCGCTTTGTGCAATGATTTGTGCTTCCTGCATTGTGGTACGAGCTTGCAAATAATCCTGTTCAGCAGATATTTTTTCTTCCCACAATGTTTTTTCGCGCTCATAGGTAGTACGAGCTAACGCAAGACGTTTTTGAGCGGCAAGAAGTTCGCTACGTTGATCGGAAAGCGCTTGGCTAGATATCACTGCAAGTATCTGGCCCTTACGCACCCGATCCCCAGCGTTTGCACGGACCGATTCAACAATGCCCGCTAGTCTAGGTACCACTTGGACGGTGCGGTCTTCATTAAGACGAATTTCTCCGATTAGTTGCAACTCTGTTTTGATGCGGACAGGCCCTGCCTTGAGGATTTTTACGCCGTTTTTTGTTAATTGTTCGTCGCTCATAGCAACTTGGCCTTCTTCTTGCGCATATGAGAACTCATATGATTGGTCGCCTTTGGTGGCCTTGATCTGAACCTTAAATGAGTGAGGTTCTTCGATGATCGAGTTACTTTTTAAATAGTCATTCTCCTTTGAGAATGAAATACTTTGAGGGCTTCGTCCAAGTCGCTCCAGAATTACGACGGCCTTAGTCGCGGCTGGATCGATTGGCTTTCCATCTTGGTAGGTATATATACGAAATTGAGGCTTGCCCTCATTTTCAGAAATAGTCAGCTCAAGGCTGTATCCATCTTTAGTGAATAATTTCCCGCCCTTAGGACCACTTTGAGGCGTTGATTCGGCGTGATGCTCATTGTCTTCATGCCCACCCGCATCATCATGTTTTGTCGCACTTTTTTTTCCATGATGCTCAGTGTCAGCGTGCTCCTTAGTTTCCGCATGTCCTTTGCCGGACTCTTCATTTTGCGCGCCTTTCGGATCTGAGACTAAGATCAAGCCTCCTAAAAGAAGGCCGATAGCTATTACGATTATGATGAAGGTGGTTTGTTTGTTACGGGGAATGTTTTTCATCGTGGCCTCTAGTTCTTTGTGGCAGAAAATTGTTCGCCAAGCAGACGGTCAATTGCGGCTGCGGCTCGGTGTGTGTCGGCTAACGAGCGCAAGTACTGCGACTTGGCTTGGAAGAAAGTGCGTTGAGCATCAAGGACTTCTAGGAAGCTAAATTTACCTAGTTCAAAACCTTTGGTCGTTGCTTCATAGGCACGTTGCGCGGCAGGCACGACTTCCGACTTCAGCATTTCTGCTTCAGTAATTGAAGTACTTAAACGTCCGTGCGTTTGCCCAAGTTCACGATTCAAACTCACTTCGGTTGTGGTCAAATCGTCACGTGCTTTGTCAGTCCTACGTAGGGCTTCGAGAATATTTCCTTGATTGCGATCGAATAGTGGCAACGGGATAGATAGACCAACTACTGCTGTATTACGACCCACTTGCTCATCTCGCTTAGAACCTAGAGTGAGCGTGACATTAGGGATCCTGCGTGAGCGCTCTACCGCAGTCATAGCTTTTCTTCGCTCAACTTCTATCCTTGCACGCGCCAAAAGCGGAGATTGCTCGAGGCGCTGCATCAAAGCAGGCAGAGGAATAAGAGGAGGCAGATCTTCAGCAGGTTCTTGTACCTTGTCGAAGTCTGGAGTACGAGCTCCCCAGGTAGCGGCCAGCTCGCGTCGTGCTGTCCCCAAATCATTTAAGGCTTGGGCAAGTTCGATACGTACGCCGGCTTCGGCGACACGTGCTCTTGTTTCTTCAACGGGAGAAATCTTCCCTGCCAATACACGTTTCGAGGCAATGGTCGTTGCTCGCTGTGCTAGTTCAACTGTGCTTAAGGCTAACCGATAACGCTCTTGACCGATAACTACGTCATAGAATGCAGCGACTACGAGCGCTCGTATGTCAGCTTGTTTGGCTGAAAGATCTGCTAACGCAAGATCTCGGGTACGTTCGGCGGCTGCGATACGTGCACTCCGTTTGCCCCCAAGTTCAATGGGCTGGCTGATCTGAACCGTCGTCGTACGCGTGTCACGTTTGAGGTCTTCTATCGTAGTAGAAAGCTCAGGATTAGGAATGATTCCAGCTTGTTGAATCATCCCTTCCGTAGCTTCTACTTCACGACGAGCAGCAGAAATTTCGGAATTGGCGCCATATGCCAGATCTAGAGCGGCAGCAAGTGTGAGCAGCGAGATATTAGCTGCCTTCATCTGCCCACTTTGAGTGGTTTCGCCACCATATGACGATATTACCTGCGCGTAAGCAGGAATTTGTAATGTTAGAGATGCCGCAAATAGAAGCGGCAATAACGGCTTTTGCATCGAATTTCCTTAGTAATAGACAAAGGGAATCCAGCAGCCAACGCTATGAACTACATCAAGAACGAGGAAAAAATAGAACGAGCGGGTGCCGGATTAGGAAGCGGCGTAGACCCACTTTGGGCGTTCTGGACGCGGAGGGAGAATTGAAGCAAGTATAGAAGTGTCAGGTATACGTGGTGTTACGCTAACGATGTCAGAAATCAGAATGGCTGCAGGAATTTCTGCAATAGCAATGCCACCAAGATGACAGAATGCGCAATCTATATCAGATGCCGAACTAGACTTCGGCACATCACTTTTTTGATCACTCAACGATGCAATATGCTTATGCTCATGGTGACCGAAATGCACAGTTACCGGGTTACTTTCATGCTGACAATAAACCGCTGCCGCTGCCCAGCTAATCTGGAGCGGTACGATCAAAAGCATGAGGATGACTAGTAAGCGTCGCATAATTGTGCTTATTTTATAGCAGTTTTAAAAAATTCTCGCAAAGTATTTAATTTTGAAATGGAAAACAGATGATTTCACCATTATGGTGAGATATTAAGACGCACTACGCAGTTGATTTGATGCATTCGGGCAATTATGGGGAGTGTCGTTTAAAACTCTCGTATCTCCAGGCGTTTAGACATAGAGATAATCATAATGGCCCTGATTCCGAAAGAATTTGGTTTTCGAAATAGTAAATCGTCGTTCACCCAATTTACGGTTCTTGCCCGTCCAGGAAGCGAACATCGCGTAGTTATTGTAAGTCTGGTAATCTAGCATTAGTTCTCCTGCTCGTCTTCTCTCATCACATTTGCCAGCAGCAGCTTTAACGAGCCTATCGGAAGATGGAAAAACTGCGTGGCACTGCCCTACTCTCTGCCTGGACTTATTCTGAAATGCGTCTTGTTTTTTGCTAGGAAAATTGCATTTCCAAAGAACATGCCCATCCCTATTTAAATTAATTCTTTCTATTCTGAATCTGTTGCGGCCGCATCGTTCATTAATCTGATGCCAGATACAGAAAAATGAAAAGTAACTCCATCGCAGAAGATCTCTGTTTGAAAGTCTAAACGCCGGATAAGGCCCCATGAAACTCAGTTGGGTATTTGCATCTCTTTTATCTTTCAGCTGATCGAGCACTACATTTTCAATCGACATTCTCCATGTAAGGAATGCAAGCGCAACAGGACAGACCAAAACGCCATTTAGCGCATTGGCCTCATAGCAATCCAACCCTAAAAGCTCTTTTAAGCAGTCTTTGTGGTTGTGGACATAAGCATTGGCAATATGCCGCCTGAGACTTCTGTAACAATGCCCTATATCACTTTGAAGTAAATGCTGCCTATTGCAGGACTCATTGTAGATAGGAGTTTCATCGATGACACCTTCTAAACGAACTAGATCAGCAGCGATAGGCTCGAAGAAAAATTCCCATCCTTCAGGCGGGGGGCCAGCTACAGCTATTGCCAGTCCAAGAAGCCATCGTTTTCCATCATTCGCATCTAGATCCGCTCCATCGAATAGTTCTTTGAGCAACATGCTGCTGTCGCCAAGCTTCTCGTTGAGCACATGAATCCAAGCAGCAAAGGAATCACAACATTCGCTAATTTGCGTCAACAGGTCCGGAGGCATCTGCTTAGATGACATTACTTCCTCGAAACCAAGAAACTCCCTGCTACACCTTGAGCAACTAGAAGGAGATTGGCTTTTACATATCGCGTTGAGCGATGCTCTGGTAACGCATCGATTACAACCACTGGTAAGGTCACACCGATGCCAAGGGCACTGCCGTAGGATGGGCAAGTCAAACAAAGAACAATGGTACTTATGCTTCCAGCATTGAGGGCAATAACGAGTTAAAAACTGTTGACCATTGATAGGAACGATTTGATCTACAAAGCCGTTCAATACTTCATGTTTTTTTGCGTTCAAAAGCTGTGCCAATTTATCGAAATTAATCCATCCGCTGCAGGACAAATTCGCAATGTCATAGGCCGAGGTCAACTTAGGATCAATTTCGATTAGCTTTTTTAACTCATTGATATCGACATGATTAAGCATGATGATTTTTCTGACGATCATCTTGCTGGATTCGTAGGGGGCAAGACTGCCGTCAGGCCAGGTTAGCCGACTCTCTTCGTTCCAATTAATTTTCATTGTTCCCATCCACCTTCCTTACTGGGCGACTGAAGGAGAGCACTGAAACTGGCTAAGTTCGACGATTCGACTGCAATCGCAATATCGCTATCCGAGATTGAAAAATTACTGCAGTCTTCCTTTTTTGATGCGAGTAGCAAATACTCTATAGACAAACATACATGCTCCATTGGAACCATACCAAGCCCTAGTGGGCCAGCGGCTGCGGCTAGTGCCTCCCACAGCTTGGATGCGTAACGATGAAGCCTAAATCCCTTGGCAAATGCTTCCGGAAGAAAAAAGCGTGTGTAACTCCAGCCAGATCCTTCAGGATATTCAGACTGCTCGTCATAGGCTTTCAATAAAAGCTGCAACTCAATCATGCTGGAACAACCTTCAAAAGCTATGGGTTCGCTGAGAAAGCGAGCGATGATTTGATGTTGCCCACTGACCAATAGTGCAGCGCGGCGATGCATGATTTGAGGTTGGGCAAAGAATATCGTCGTCATTTTTATTTTCATCAGATCTAGGGCATTGTGCAAAACGAAAAGTTGTTCCAGATCCGTATCTGACAATAACTGTGCTTCGTCCACAATTAAGACAAACTGGGACCCTCCAATTTTGCTCAACTTTAGAATTGTGTCGGTCTTAATATTCTCCAGAAGAAAACCTACTTTTGTACGGCTCGACAAGATATGTTTTTTGGCTTCTAGTATCAACGAATACATGTGGTATTCCGACGATTGCTTTGATCGTCGAGCACTTAGTAGTAGCGTATATGTTCGCGGGAATTCGTTATTCAACAGATTTTGAATCTCCTTGGCGCAGGTTGTTTTACCCATTCTAGGAGTCGCATAAAAGACGACGCCAGTACGTCTGGTCCATACTTTTTCTCGTGCAATTCTGTACGTACGTTCGAGCATGGGTGTGGGAAGCGTGTAGTCCCGTTCAAGTACAGGGTGAAACTCCAACAGCTGCTCACGGCGTCTTGGTGAGAGTTCGCACGGTTCCGCCTTGCCGATGATGGCAGGATCAACTGTATTGATCGACTCTGGCATACAAACTCCTATCTCCGATTTTTTACTTTCATCAAGCCTACAACCGGGGTATCCAACAGCGAACTACGATTAGCAACAACCTTCGTCGTACGAATATGGGATTCATCAGGCTTTGCTTTGGCATCGATAACAAGTTCAAGGCCCGATTCTCTAGAAACCTGCGTCGCCTTGGTTACTTGTTTTGCAGAAAGAGGTTGTATTCCTCTCTTAGTTTTCGAGTTGGTCTTGCCGAGATATGCCATATAGATGTGGACAGGGTCGTCAAACTCAGACACCACAATAGTCCTGTGGTAGACCAAACTATTTATGACCTTACGTGTTCTACGGCTATGTTTGGTGTGCGCCCATTTTCCCTGGACACACAAATAGCCGAAATCCGCACCATTTTCTAGGTAGGCTCGCACTTGGCGGAAGTCGTCATCGGCATTATCAATATCGATAAACAAACGTTTTCCAACTAAATAGCCAGCCTCAGCGAGAATTGGATTCGTATAACGCGCACCGTCGAGTTGTATGTAGGGGCGACGTCCTGACTCTCTCCCCCCACGCACGGTGACACTGATCGTAGTAGAGAATGTTCGTCCATTCTTTGACATCTCTTTAGGAAGGTGTCTGATTGTGCAAAGCGGAACTTCACCTTCTAGGTGATATTGTAGGTACTGCAATGGAGATAAACTTGAAAGGCCTGAATTCGGCGTGGCATTATGTTGAGCGATCGTTACATCCAATAATTCAGCCACTTCTGCAGCCCTAATTTTATGCTTTAACGCTTTTTTCTGCGCATTGGGCGCACGACCACTATGCGGATTACTTCCAGTTGTGGATGGCAGTCGTTTAAACAGCTTGTCGGCGATTTGACCAAACGTGCGCTCAACACTATCTCGCCTCTCAAAATGAGCTACTGCTCCCCAATTAATGACGAATCCTAGGCCTTTCCGCAGATTCTCATGAACCGGTTGCGCCAAGTGCGCCAATGCACCATCAAGCTTAGTGACGCTCCAAAGCGCGCCATAAGCCCTCTCTATAATTCCGCTTGGTAGTCCAGCATCGGGAGGGTAATTCAGCCCGTCAACAGTAAGCTCTATTGGATGCCATTTTTTTGTGATGGCATCGCGTACAACTTTAATCACGTCTTCTTTCGTTACTTCGCTCCTATACACGACCAAGTAGGACAATATAGCTGCGGAAGCACCCTCTACCACTGCAATCAACCACAGTCTGTCCAGAAGTAGATCTCTCTCAGTTCCTTCTGGAGTGCGAAAAGTTACAGTTGAATGACAGTCAATTCGATATGCGTCTATTTCCACTACATCATAAGGCTCACTGAAATACAAAAATGGCGCGTGCCCTGTACCAACATTAAGGTGTGCTTTCGCAGCTGCCCCCTCCCTGATATTTACAGCGCGCTTAAAGTTTCGGTCTAAGACATCACGCATAAAACTACGGATGGATTTAATCCCGCGATGTTTGGTTGTAAAAGGCCACTCGGAAGCACTCACCCCGTACTCTTTGATAGCCTTAATAAAAAGTTTATGCAGGTCGCGAGATCGCAGTCGAAATTCTGGGACATCTTTGTACTTTGCATCTTGCCTGATGAAGCGAGTAAGTTTTTCTTCTAATTCAGGAAAGCGATCCAACATCATGCCAAGCGCACCGGTTTGGCCGCCTTGCTGCTCGCCAAATTTCCTCCCTAATGGCGCGCGACGCCTATATGGTTCGATCCGAACATGTGGTACCAGTGCCCGAAAGCCGAATATCTTTCCGTCAGATGCAATTTCCAAGCATTTTCGCGCCATGCGTGGGAGACTCGCGGCGGCAATGCCGGTTCTTTCGGTAATAAATTTTACTGACTGGTATTCGAAATAGAGACGCATTGCCAATTCATTGCTCTCGTACTTCTCGACATCTTCAGACCTCAAGGCTGCTTTTTGCACTTTCGGCCAGAGGTCAAGTGGTAATGCCGTAGCTACGGCCTCTCTACGACTCCACATATCGAGCCCTTTGATTCCATGTCCATCTTGTAGATCTGCCGAATGGCTTCTTCGTAAGATCTAAGGAGATATGGCTTTGAAGCGCGTAACGAACAAGAAGCCCCATTACCACCGATTCGTCATAATCAATCAAATCGGAAAGCAGTTCTCCAACTGTCCCATCTGATTGATCTCGCAATCTACTAATAAGCGCTATTAGAGTGGGTGTTTGGTGCTGATCCCGAATGGCTGCGGCGAAAGCAATAGCTTTCAGCCACCTACAAGCAGATTGCACATGCGGCTTGAGTTCGTTGTCGCTGAAAACACGATACGAAACTCCTTGTTTGGCCGCAGCGGAAGATTGAGCCAAAAGTTGAGGTCGGGCTTCGACCAGCTCCTTTTCCGTACTTTTTACTTCATGCCACTCTGTTTTACCATTAGTCAACTCAACTATGGCATCGAGCTGCGTTCCTCTAGCTTCTTTTTCGTCGTGAGAAATGATGTTTTCGGGATGGAGGTCAAAGGATTTGACCTCAGGATTAATTTCTAGAAAATGTATCCAATGAACAAGTTGCCGATCGCTAGGCAGCAACCAGTCGGCATTCATCTTGGGACTGTAAATTAGCCAAAGATTATTATTTCTATGCCCACGCGCGCGGTATGCGTCCATTACATGCAAACGCTGCGTACTCTTCAATGAAGGATTTGATTTCATCAAAGCACCTTCAGGAAACGCGGTCCAAAAGGCGCGTTTTAAGGTCGGGCTTTTTACATTAGTTCAAAACGATGCGATGTCAAGATAACGATGTCCGGCCTTGATAAAAAGCGCGCATAGTTTTAACAACTTTAGTTCCGGCAGCATTATTTTTACAAAATTACTTCCATAAAAAGGAACTAAAGTTGCTATCTGAGTTAGGAGGAAGCATCAAAATAAATTTGTAAACTGTTGATTTTTATGAAATTCAGTTGACTTTGGAAGGTTGGAACTTTAGTTCCGAGCGCTTTTATGGGATGCGCTCGTCCGCATCGTCCGTAAGCTTCTATCCCTAGCTCCTGGTGTCGGCAGCAATCACGGTGTGGGATGTTTTTCACTGAAACGAATCTTGAACGGGCCCGCGTATGGTGTGTGGACAACATAGATTCTGACTTCCCGGCTACCGCTCGTCATGTTTTGCGGCACGACCCTTGAGTAGGTAAATTCTTGCCGGTTCAATATTTCCAAACGCCGGACCAGCGCCTTGCCACCTCCGTCGAAGACATTGATCTGATAACGCTTGTCGCCGGTTATGAAAAAATAGCCGGCGCCGCCCTGGGAAAGCCGCGACTGTCCGGTAGACGGGTCAAAGTATTCGAACCGGTTGCTTGCTGCGTCCCAGATCGAGATGCCCACGACGCCGGGATAACGTTCGATCACGTTGTGGGACCGGTCATTCTCCTCATAGACAGCCGTGGTCTGCCAGACCTTCGAGCTTAATTCCTTGGGATCGATGCTCGTTGCGGCAACGGGCTCGGCGTTGGCGACCGGCACCGTGGCTGCGGCAAGTGATAAAAACAAAGCACGTATCGATAAGCGTTTCATGGGTCACTCCTCCACGCAATATTGTCTATAGAAGATATTACATTAATGATACCGGTTTGCTTAAACGATCAATGTGACGACCAATAAGAACGAGGAATTCAATGATTTCATCAAACGAAGTCTTTAATGCATTAATCTCCAGACAGTTGCATAATTAGAATGCATAGCATCTGCAGTCGGGCATGACGATATTCAATATTTCATAATCCGCCGGAGACTCAAATGAATATCCGTAAAGCGATAATCCTTGCAGCCTCCTCCGCATGCTGTGCCAGTGCGCTGGCACAAATCCAGGAAATCAAATCCTCCAATAACCAGATCGGCTTCCAGGCCATTTCGAGCTATGTCGACTATAAGGAAACCAACGACGGGCGCTTTGGCACGGCTGTTGGTACCCTGAATACCGAAAAAGGCTGGGTGCCCGGCTTTGCGGTTTCGGCGTCCGTCATGCAGGACTGGCTGTTCGGTAATGACTACCTGCAATTCCAGTACAGCCGTAACAAGGGCCACACCGACTACACCGGCTCTCTTTTGACCGGCGGTGCATTCGGCTCCGCCGTGCAGCAAAATGATGCGACCCTGATCGATTACAGCCTGCGTTGGGGCAAAGGATTCAGTGTGAACCAGGCGGTGATGCTCACGCCGTACCTGGAGTTTGGCCGTCACGAATGGAAACGGGGCGTCAATCAGGGCGAAACCTATACCAATAATTACTACGGTATCGGCGCCCTCGCGCAATATTCGCCGATGCCGCGCCTCGTGTTGAGCGCCAATGCTTTGATCGGCCGGACTACTGGCGCGGATATCAGCGTCGGCGGTCCGCTGGGCTTCAATGGTTCGCTGGGAAATTCCAATCTGTACAAGGTTGGCCTGTCGGCGGATTATGCATTCAGCCAAAGGTTCCGCGGGAATGTGGGCCTGAATTACTCTGCCTTTAAATATGGCGCGAGTGCCAATTACCCGGTCGGCGGCACGGTGACATGGGAACCTGATAGCCGGACCCGGTACACCACGATCAGCGCCGGCGTTGGTTACGCCTTTTAATTTGCTGTAAGGCGCCTCTATCTCCATGCAAACTTACCAGGGCTCCTGCCACTGTGGTGCCTGTCGCTTCGAAGTCGAGATGAACCTTGATCATGTCCGCAGTTGCGATTGCTCTGTTTGCAGGCGTCGCGGCGGATTGATGCACAGGGTTCCGTTTGCAGCTTTGCGCCTGTTTACACCAATGGAAGATTTGACGATTTATGAATGGCGCAGCAAGACAGCCAGGGATTATTTCTGCCCTCGGTGTGGCGTTTTGTCGTTTCGCAAGCCCAGCAAACTGAGCGCCAGGGAAGTGGCGCTGGGGATGCAAACATTCGAAGGATGGGCGGTAAATGTGCGCTGTCTCGAGGGTGTGGTTTTGGCCGAAATCCCGATCAGGCACATTTCCGGAAGTGAGTTGTAGTGTTGTGAAGTTAACCGGCTTTCGACAGCTTGCGCGAGAAGTATCCCCACGATGACTTCTGCCCTGCTTTTTTGGACCTGTCCATCCCGGCCGCCATTAACACGGACATAGGATTATCCAGTTTCAGTGCGACCGCCACCTTGAGGCAGGTGTCTTCGTCCATCACGCGCTGGCCACTTTTATAAAGGCTGATGGCGCTACGGGTAATCTTTAATTTCTCTGCCAGTGCGGCATCGTTTTTCAACTCATACTTGTTCTGTACTTGCTCCAGATATTTCACGCTTTTCATGATCCAGCCTCCCTAAAAATTCTAGTGAAGCAATTGTCCGAGATCGGATTGGGAAAATATTTGACGATCATACGATATTTGAATAATCGTCCAACTATCCATTCGTTTCGTTTTTGCAGCATGTGGTGACTGGTGCTAACTATCTGTTTGAGCCTGTTTGCAGCCGGTAATTTAACCCTGTAAACAGCGATGAATGCCACGCAATTACTTGCATATATGCACATATCGTGAAAGACTTGCTGCAGTGCTGCCCTACAGCGGCGCTCTCACTGCAACAGCCGTAAATGCCCTCCCGTAGTTCCCGAGTTTCAAAATACAGTTCGCTTCATTGACGTTGAAATTTTTATTCACGCCCTACCCTATATGAGGTGTTAAATGATCCGTCTGCCCAAACTTTCCCTGCTTCTGGCATCCCTACTTACTACGCTGACGCTGAGCACGACCAGTCTGGTACATGCTCAGCAAGTATTACGCGTATCTGCCATTCCTGATGAAGCACCAACCGAACTGCAGCGCAAGTTCAAACCTTTAGGTAATTACCTCGAAAAGAAACTCGGCATGAAGGTGGAGTTCACACCTGTCACTGATTACGCCGCATCGGTAGAAGGCCTGATCAATAACAAACTGGATATGGTCTGGTTTGGCGGCTTTACCTTTGTGCAGGCAAATGTACGCAGCGGCGGCAAGGTTACCCCGCTGGTACAGCGCGAAGAAGATGAGAAATTCCAGTCCGTCTTCATCACCACCAATAAATCGATTAATACACTGGCTGACCTGAAGGGCAAGAACTTCAGCTTCGGCTCCGAATCCTCGACTTCCGGTCATTTGATGCCACGCTCCTACCTGTTGGCAGCAAAGATCAATCCTGATACCGATATGAAGCGCGTGTCTTTTTCCGGCGCGCATGATGCAACCGTGGCCGCGGTGGCCGGTGGCAAGGTGGATGCCGGCGCATTGAATATCTCGGTATGGGAAAAACTCGTCGCGTCCGGCAAGGTTGATCCCAAGGAAGTGCGCGTGTTTTACACCACGCCCGGTTACTACGATTACAACTGGAGCGTACGTTCCGACATGAATCCGGCCGTTCAGAAGAAAATAACGGATGCCTTCCTTGCCCTCAACAGCAATGACCCTGAAGGCAAGGAAATCCTGGAGCTGCAGCGTGCAACGCGCTTCATCCCGACCAAGGCCTCCAACTACACTGCGATCGAAGCTGCCGCACGTAATGCCGGTTTGCTGAAATAATACGGTCTTCAGCATCGCCTCCGGTCCGGGGGTGATGCTGTCCGTCCATCCCAGATAGCGCGGCATGACCATCCAATTACATAATATTTCTGTGCACCACAGTGGCGCAGCCAGGTCTGCTTTGGCCTTGCGCGAACTGAATCTATCGATTACCCAGGGTGAGCAAGTAGCCCTGATCGGACCATCGGGGGCCGGCAAGACCAGCCTCCTGCATACGCTGGCTTGCGCGCTGAAGCCGGAATCCGGCAAGCTGAGCATCTTCGGCGAAGATCCGTGGCAACTGTCCAGCAGTGCGCGCCATGCGATGCGCGCGCGCCTGTTCCTCGCACCGCAAACACCGCCTTTGCCGCCACGCCAACGCGTCGTGAATGCGGTGCTGGCCGGGCTTCTCCCGCAATGGAGCATATGGCAGGCAATGCGTTCGCTGGTACGTCCGATCGCACCGGATGTTGCGTACGAAGCACTGGCACGTTTTAAGCTGCAGGATAAGTTGTATGCACGTGTTGACCATTTGTCGGGCGGTGAACGCCAGCGCTGCGGCATGGCGCGTGCACTGGTATCGAATGCCGAAGTCTTCCTGGTGGATGAACCATTATCCGCGCTGGATCCGACCCTGGCCTTGCAAACCTTGGCCGTACTGCAACAGGAAGCCGGCAAACGCCAGGCCACACTGATTTGCAGCCTGCATCAGGTTGAACTGGCACGCGCCAATTTCACGCGCATCGTTGGTTTGCGCGATGGTCGTATCGTGTTCGATGCGGCACAGCAGGATGTCAGCGACGCGATGATAGAAGCACTGTATCGCAATAGTGACAAGATGCCGACGCCCGATGGCGAACCGTCAGAAGTGGCACTTATTCCCACGCCCGTTCCACCGCGTTGCTGATGACTGTGAAACAGCCATGAGTACACCCGCCTCCCTCGCCATGACACACCGCGATCCAGCCTGGCGCAGCCGCGTCATCGGTTTTATCGTGGTGCTTATCGTCTTGTGGCCGATGCTGGTGTTTGCAGAGTTCAAACCGTGGATTTTGTTTGACGAGCAAAGCCTGCGGGCGACCTGGAAATTTCTAACGACTTTCTTCCCGCCTGCCCACTCGGCAGAATTCCTGCATATGGTTGCCGCCGCAACCTGGGAAACGGTCGCCATGGCGACCGCCGGCATGACCCTGGCCTTGCTCGGCGCGATTCCGATGACATTGTTGGCAACCGAGCGATTGTCTGTCTCGCGCCTCGGCACAGGCCGCGTCGCAACTGTGGCCAAGATGTTCCGTCAATTGGTACGCTGGCTATTGGTATTGCTGCGCAGCGTGCCGGAACTGGTGTGGGCCCTGCTATTGGTACGCATCGTCGGCCTGGGCCCGACCGCCGGTGTGCTTGCGATTGCACTGACTTATTGCGGCATGCTGGGCAAGGTGTACGCCGACATACTCGAATCGTCCGACTCAGCGGCCTGCGACACCCTGCTGCAAAACGGCAGCAGCCGCCTCGCTGCCTTCCTGTATGGCGCACTGCCCTCTTCTGCTTCTGAATTGGTTTCCTATACGGTCTACCGCTGGGAATGCGCGATCCGCGGCTCTGTAGTGATGGGTTTTGTCGGTGCCGGTGGTCTTGGGCAGCGCATGGATGAATCGATGAAGATGATGGCCGGTGACGAGCTGGCCACCATGCTGTTGGTCTTCGTGTTGCTGGTTGCCTGCGCCGATGGCGTATCGGCATTATTGAGACGGAGGCTGGAATGATGCAAAAGCCATCCGCTGCCATGCCAATACCGCCGAAAGCCGGCTGGTCGACCGTACTGCTATTGCTCGGCATCCTGCTATTGATTGTTGCGAGCTTTGTGTCATTGCCTTTGAAGTGGCGCGATTTCTTTAGCCAGGATGCGATACGCACCAGTATCGAATTCCTGCGCGGCTTTTCCCCACCCGAGCTGGCACCAGCCTTCCTGGAAAAGATTGCTTATGCAACGCTGGAAACCCTGGCGATGTCGGCTATCGGTACCTTGCTCGCCGCCTTTTTTGGTTTATTGCTGAGCCTGCCAGCCAGCGGCCGCTTCGGCATGAGCGCACGCGTGTTGACACGCGGCATATTGAATGTCTTGCGTTCCATCCCGGAGCTGGTGTGGGCTGCCATCCTTCTGATTGCAGCCGGCCTCGGGCCATTCGCCGGTACGCTGGCACTGACCATCCATACGATAGGTGTGCTGGGTCGTCTGTTCGCCGATACCCTTGAGAATTGCCCGCCTTTGCCTGAGTCTTCGCTGCGCATCAACGGTACACATCCGGTCGCGGCCTTCCTGTATGCGACGCTGCCGCAAAGCAGTCCGCAAATGATGTCCTATGTTTTATACCGCTGGGAAAACAATATCCGCGCTGCCGCCATCCTCGGCGTGGTCGGTGCCGGCGGCCTGGGGCAAATGCTGAAGTACCACCTGTCGCTATTCCAGATGCAGCAAGCTGCCAGCGTTATTATTGCGATGCTGGGATTGGTCTGTGCTGTCGATGCCATCAGCTTCGGACTCAGGCGTGTCATGACGCGCTGAGTACTTCGACATTGCATGCCGCAACAGCATGCAAAGAGAATGTGGCGGAAGGAAGCGGGAGTCGAACCCACCCGGCAACGCATGGCGCCACCAACTGGGTTTGAAGCCCAGCCGCCCCACCAGGGACGATTTCCTTCCATTCTTACATCATTCCCCTGCGGGGAATAAAACTGTACCAGGACGCAGCAGATGCTTGTCATCGACGCGTCGCAAGAAACCTATCCTGTCGAAAAACTCCAGTATCAGGATCGCACGTTTGCGTCCCAATCCTGTCGCATCCCGAAAATTAGCAGCCGTCACTTCACCATCGCGTTCATGTATCTGGCGCACCAGGGCTGCAAGCTTGCGTACTACCTGTGGATGGTAATACAGATCCTTGACGACCTGATACACGTCACCGGCTTTCGCCAGGCGGATAAAAACATGACGCACTTGCGATTCCGGCTGCCTGATCGTGACAGCGATGTCACGCACCCATGGCGGATCGAAATCTCCTTCCAGTAGCAGCGGCAAAGCACGTTCTGCCACTATCTTTTCTGCGGCCAGCAATTGCACGCCATGCTCGGCCAGATGCAGGAAACCATTGCGTTTGGCGAGCACACCATTGGCCACCATGCGATCCACCAGCTGCGACCACAAGGTTTCCGGCATGCGCGGCACTGCCAGGCGACGTGCCCTTTGCAGGTCCGGTCCTATGTCTTCCGGATACCTGGCATGGAAAGCTTGCAAGGCATGGATGACTGTTGCCTCATTTTCTTGCAGGCGCTCCTGCGCGATTGCCCATGCCCTGCCCTGGCCAAATACGATACCGGCCAGTGCATCCGGTGCGAACGGCCAGTCATGCAAGCCTGCGCTGCGCAGCCACTCGGCGCTATTCACGCCAAACGGTGCATGTTCCAACGCGCCTTGCAGGCGCACTGCCGGATCGGCATTGCGCTGTGTTTGCAGGAAAGCCAGGCGTTGCGGTGTTTGCCGATAACGCGCCGGGGCATGGGTATCGAGCACACTGCCACCGGCAATGGTGCGATTGGCAGAGGCATCGCGCAAGATGAAACGGTCGCCATGCCAGGCATTAATCGCTTCCTGCATCACCAACTGCGCCAGTCCGGATTCCCCCGGTGCCAGCATCGATTGGCCGAGTATCGCTACCGAAGCCATGCATTCTTGCGTCGCCAGATGCAGGTGTACCAGCGTACCGGAGCGCAAAGGTGTGTCTTCAGTCGCGGCTACTTGCAGCAATACATCGATGCGATCCGAGCTTTGCGCAATGGCGGGATCACATAACATTTGTCCACGTTCCACTGCACTGCGTTCCAGTCCAACCAGGCCGACTGCGCAACGCTGGCCGGCATGTGCGCTTTCGACATTTTGATTATGTACATGCAGGCTGCGTACGCGATAGCTTTTGTCAGGCGCATGTGCGAGGCACAGCATATCGCCTATCTTGACCTGGCCTTCGGCAATGCTGCCGGCGACTACCGTTCCGACGCCATCCAGTGTAAATGCCCGGTCCAGGCCCATGCGAAAAGCGTTTACAGGCGCAATATCCGATTTGCCACGCTCGGCTTCAGCCAGCAGTAACTGCCGCAAGTCTTCGACGCCGTCGCCGCGCAAGGCGGATACACACAGCACAGGATAATCCGCCAGCCCTGCTGCGGCCAGCAAGGCTTGCACTTCAGTTATGCGTTGATTCCTGAGTACATCATCAACGCGATCAATCTTGGTAATCACCGCCGCACCACGCCGCACTCCGAGCAGGGACAGGATGCTCAGGTGTTCTACCGTTTGCGGCATGATGCCGTCATCCGCTGCGACCAACAGCAAGGCGAAGTCGATACCGCTGGCACCGGCAACCATGGTGCGTACCAGTTTTTCATGCCCGGGCATATCGACAAAACCTATCATGCCGCCATGCGCTGCCGGCATGAAGGCATAACCGAGTTCTATCGTAATGCCGCGGCGCTTTTCTTCCGGCAGGCGATCACCTTCCTGCCCGGTCAGTGCACGTACCAGCGCACTCTTGCCATGATCGATATGGCCGGCAGTGCCAACGATCATGCCAGCCTTTCGCGCAGGGTCGCGAGCTGCGCCAGAACTTCAGTGACATCATCGAGGCATCGGCAATCCAGCAACAGGCTGTCATCCGCGACACGTCCGATGATAGGTAATGGAAGACCACGCAAGGTCGTCGCAAGATGGTCCAGGGCGGTGCCTGTACCCCGCTTCCCGGCCAGCACGGGCGAGATGGCAAGACCGGCGGATGGCAGGCGATCTACCGGCAAGGAACCGGAACCGATCTGGCTGGACATACTTTGCAAGCTGACGGTGTAGCGTGGGGTCAATGCTGCACTCATGGGTTCAAGCAAGGCTTGCGCCGTTGCAGTCACCTGCTCCGGGGTCCGTGTGAGCCAGCGCAAGGTCGGCAAATCACGTGTCAACAATTCCGGTTGCAGGTAGAGCGTCAGCGTGGCTTCCAGTGCGGCCAGCGGCAGCTTGGACAGGCGCAAGGCGCGCTTCATCGGGAATTTGCGTATCTTCGTAATCAAGTCACGTTCGCCAACGATCAAACCGGCTTGTGGCCCACCCAGCAATTTATCACCGGAGAATGTCACCACACCGCAACCAGCAGCCAGCATTTGTTGTGGTGTCGGTTCCTGCGGCAAGCCCAGTTGCCCCATATCGACCAGTGAACCGCTACCGAGGTCGGTCACCAAGGCTACCTGGCGTTCACGCGCCAGTAGCGCAAGCTGGGATTCCGGCACAGAAGATGTAAAACCTTCAACTGCGTAATTGCTGGTGTGTACTTTCATCAGCATCGCAGTGCGTGCATTAATTGCACGCTCATAATCGGCCAGGTGCGTGCGATTGGTGGTACCGACTTCAACCATGATGGCACCGGCACTGGCCATGACATCCGGCATGCGGAAAGCGCCACCTATCTCTACCAGCTCACCGCGCGAGACGATGACCTCGCGACCGCCGGCTAAAGCGGCAATCGACAGCAATACCGCGGCGGCATTGTTATTCACTACTGTGGCTGCTTCCGCACCGGTGATATCGCACAGCAAACCTTCGACGATACTGTCACGATCACCACGACCGCCATCGACCAGGTCATATTCGAGGTTGTTCGGCCCTTCCATCATCGCCGTCAAATGACGGATCGCCGCCTGCGGCAGTACGGAGCGACCGAGATTGGTATGGATGACCGTGCCGGTCAGGTTGAGCACGCGACGCATGCGGGGCGCGAGACGTTCTTCTATGCCGAGGGCGAGGCTGATACTGAGGGTTTCTGCCTGGATATCTGCCAGTTGCAGGCTGCCGGCCACTGCTTGCACCCGCAAACTGTCGAGCAGGACGCGCGCCTGGATGGCGACCAATGTATGACCATGCGCTGTGAGCAAGGGCTGCACCGATGGCAAGCGCAGCAATTTATCGATCGAAGGCAGATCCTGCGGACTGGCCTTCGAGCCGTGTACCACGGACTCTCCGGTCGCCGCCACTAGCCGCCTCCGCCGTCGTTGCCGGTTTCAGCCGTTTCCGGATCACCGAATAATAAGAGCAGGTTCACGCCGTGGCGTTGATAGCCTGCTTCTGAAATCAGCAGGTCGAGGATCACCGAGCTCAGGTCGTCAGCTACCGGCTCGACCGCGATGTCGCGCTCCATGCGAACGATCTTCAGGTAATGATTGCATTCATCGCAAGTTTCAACCTCTACCGCTTCCTTCGAAACCGTATTGCTCGAAGTGGTGTCGCCGGCAGCTTGCAGCGAATGATAATGGATGCCCTTGGTGCTTTCGCAGTGGCTACATTTGATGCGCACCATATGCCATTGCAGCGAACACAGTGAACAATGCAGGTAACGATAATTACCTTCGCCGTCGACACGTGAAATCGAAGCCGTCGGCAGGCTGCCGCAGCAAGGACAGCGTGTGGAGTCACCGATGCGGCCAAACGGTGCCAGCTTGTCATCACCACGTGCGGCAACTGTAGCCAGCAGCATATGCGTCCAGTAAGCCTGCAAACCGGCGGCGATCAAGGGTGCGGTAGACAGCTTGAGGCCGAACATGATGTTATTGAGCAAGCGATCAGCCTGCAATTCCATTTCCTGATCGCTCATTTGCTGCAGTTCCTGCACTACCGCTTGCGCCGGATTATTGGCCAGTCGTGGCAGTAATTTATCCAGCATATCGCACAGCGCGACACGCCATAATGGATCGCGTGGCCACAGGGCGGCAGGCAATGGTGCTTGCGCCGTATTGCGCGCCGCATCCAGGGCTTCGGCATCCGGCAAAACAACTGCCGGATATGCTTGCAAGGCCTGGTGTTGGGCGTGTGCCACTTCAGCGGCAAAGACAAGGAAGTCCTGCATCGCATGGGATGCAGCATGCTGCCGCAAACGGTTTTCGCGTGCAGAAAACACATCGAAACGTTCCGGCATATGCAGGTGAGGAACTTGTTGCCCGGCGCGGACAGCAATCTCTTCAGGACTGAGCAAAGGACGTGCTTGGCTGATGGTCATGAATCGATTGTGCCCTCAAACTTTACTTTTCGCCACTGATTTTCCGATACCAGAGCAGATGATGTTTGCGCGCCCATTTTTCACTGACAGTACCGCGTGTCATCGCCTGTACCGAACCCTTGACCCAGATTGCGGCATAGACGTGAATGATGACGCTGAGGATCAGCACGGTAGCCGCTATCGCATGGATCAGCACTGCGATCCGGCGTACCACTATCGGGAAGAAATTGGCGAACCATGGTTGCCAGAACATGAAGCCGGTCACAAACAGGAGGACGAGGCTGATGCCGAACAGCCAGAACACGACTTTTTGCCCTGCATTGTATTTACCGACCGGCGGCATGCCTTCTTCATTGCCTTTCAGCAGCTCCGGTGCTTTCCTCACCCACGCGCTGTCTTCCCTGGTCCAGAAGTTGTCACGCCAGACTTGCAGGAAGAGAAAGACAAAACCCAGCACCATCAATACCCCGAAGAATGGATGCAGGATACGTGTCCATGAACCACCGCCAAACAAGGCGCTGAAGAAGTACATTGATGGATGGAAGATCGCAAGGCCGGTCAGGCCGGCGCAAATAAACAGCAAGGCCACCGCCCAATGGTTCAGGCGGGTACGGTCCGGATAACGTTCTATGATTTTTGCCATGTCGCTACTCCTCAGACTATATCTGCGTTGTGCTTTTCAGGCTCGCCACCGGGACCAGCCGGTGGTTTGGCGGCATGCTCGTCTTCCGCATCGGCGTCCAGCGGCCCGACCTTGATGTAGTGGAAGAAGCCGGCGATGGTGGCACCTATCATTGCAGCGACAGCCAGCGGTTTGGCGGCACCTTTCCACAAGGAGACCAGTGGGCTGATGCTCGGGTTTTCCGGCAGGCCGTGATACAGGTTCGGCTTGTCCGCATGCTGCAACACATACATCACATGCGTACCACCGACGCCTTGCGGATCATAGACCCCCGCCTTGTCGTAGCCCCTTTCCTTCAGGTCGACCACGCGTTCAGCGGCGAAGGTGTGCATATCTTCCTTGCTGCCAAAGCGTATCGCACCGGTCGGACAAGCCTTCACGCATGCAGGTTCGAGGCCGACGCCGACGCGATCCGAACACAAGGAACATTTATAAGCCTTGTCATCTTTCTTGCTGATGCGCGGCACATCAAACGGGCAACCGATCACGCAGTTACCACAACCTATGCAATGCTCACTGATGAAGTCGACGATGCCATTGGTGTATTTGATAATCGCACCCGGTGCCGGGCAGGCTTTCAGGCAACCCGGTTCATCGCAATGCATGCAACCGTCCTTGCGGATCAGCCATTCCAGGCGCATGCCTTCGCTCTTGCTTTCGACTTCCACTTCAGAGAAACGCATGACGGTCCATGAATCAGGCGTCAGGTCGCGCGGATTGTCGTAAGTGCCTATGGTGTCGCCGACCGTGTCGCGCAGATCATTCCACTGCATGCACGCAACCTGGCAAGCCTTGCAGCCGATACAGCTGCTGACATCGATCAGCTTCGCCACTTCGGTCACATGCGTGCGGGCTTGCGGACTGGCCGTGGTGGTCGCCGATCGCAGTGCAATATCAAGGGATTGTAGTGAGGACATAGTGACTCCTTAAGCCTTCTCGATGTTGACCAGGAACGACTTGTATTCCGGCGTCTGTGTATTCGCATCCCCCACGAACGGGGTCAGTGTATTCACCAGATAACCGGGACGTGCCACACCGACAAAGCCCCAGTGATTCGGCAAGCCCACCGTGTCGACTTTCTTGCCATCGCAATCCAACTGCGGAATGCGCTTGCTGACCAATGCCACACACTTGATGAATCCTCGTTTCGAAGAGACTTTCACCCAATCCCCATTGCCTATGCCCTTGGCTTTCGCCAGTTCTTCACCAATTTCAACAAACTGCTGCGGCTGGATGATGGCCGAAGTCAGTACGTTTTTCGTCCAATAGTGGAAGTGCTCGGTCAGGCGATAGCTGGTTGCCACATACGGAAAGTCTTTCGCCGTACCGAGGTTTTCCATATCCGCCTTGAACACGCGCGCCGCAGGATTGGCCCTCGCCTTCGGATTGTTCGGATGCATCGGATTGTTTGCCAATGGCGATTCGAACGGTTCGTAATGCTCGGGCAACGGACCTTCCGCCATGCCGCTCGGGGCAAACAGGCGCGACACGCCTTCGGCCGTCATGATGAAAGGCTGAACTCTATCGGCTTCGCCCGGATTTGCATCCGGCCGGATGTCCGGTATATCCGAGCCACCCCAACTCGTGCCACTCCATTGCACCAGCTTGCGTTTGGCATCCCATGGTTTGCCGTCCGGTGCGCTGGATGCGGCGTTGTACAGGATGCGGCGGTTGGCCGGCCAGGCCCAGGCCCAGTTCAGTGTTTGACCTATGCCCCATGGATCGGAATTGTCACGCCTTGCCATCTGGTTACCGGCCTGCGTCCACGAACCGGCATAAATCCAGCAACCGCAGGCGGTGCTACCGTCATCCCGCAGCAAGCCGAAGCCGGACACCTGCTCGCCGGCCTTCGCCAGTATCTTGGTCGCATCTTTCGGATCGGCCAGGTCGCTCAGGGCCTTGCCGTTGTATTCCATTGCCAGCTCTTGCGCCGAAGGGCTGTGCGGAATCTTGTACGGCCAGGTCAGGTTGACGATAGGGTCAGGGAAAGCGCCGCCGTCTTTTTGGTAAGCGGTTTTTACCCGATGGAAGATATCGGCAATGATTTCAGCATCGCCGCGCGCTTCACCCGGAGGTTCCGCGCCCTTCCAGTGCCATTGCAACCAGCGACCGGAGTTGGTCAGCGAACCGTCTTCTTCAGCGAAGCATGTCGACGGCAGGCGGAACACCGTGGTCTGGATATCCTTGCTGTTGACGTCGTTATGTTCGTTATAGTTTTTCCAGAAATCAGCGGTCTCTGTCGCCAGCGGATCGATGATGACGAGGAACTTCAGCTTGGACAAACCATTGATGATTTTCTTCTTGTCCGGGAATGAGCCGACCGGATTAAAGCCCTGGCAAATATAGCCGTTCAGCTTGCCCTGGTTCATCAGTTCGAAGGCTTGCAAGATGTCGTACACCTTGTCGATCTTCGGCAGGTAGTGGAAAGCCCAGGAATTCTCGGCGGTGGCGGCATTGCCCCACCAGGATTTTTGCAGGCTGACAAAGAACTTCGGATAGTTTTGCCAGTAGCTCATCTGGTTAGGACGCAGCGGCTTCAGCGCACGCGGCTTGTAATACGTGTCGAGATCCTGCTCGGCCTCGGTCGCCAGCGACAGATAACCAGGCAGCGAATTCGACAGCAAGCCGAGGTCGGTCAGGCCCTGGATATTGCTATGGCCGCGCAAGGCATTCATGCCGCCGCCGGCAATACCGATATTGCCGAGCAAGAGTTGCATGATGGCCGCGGTACGTATCATTTCCGAACCCTGGCTATGCTGGGTCCAGCCCAATGCGTACATCACGGTCATGGCCTTGTTCGGCACTGCAGTGGTCGAAATCATTTCACACACCTTGAGGAATTTATCCTTCGGTGTGCCGGTGATGCGGCTGACCATTTCCGGCGTATAGCGCGAGTAATGATGCTTCATTACCTGCAGTACGCAACGCGGATGCTCCATCGTTGGGTCGACTTTGGCAAAGCCCTTCTCGTCCAGCTCGTAGCCCCAGCTCTTATTGTTATAGCGGCGCTTGGCTTCGTCGTAACCGGTGAACAAGCCATCGCTAAAACCATAATCCTCGCCGACGATGAAAGAGGCATTGGTATAGTTTTTGACGTATTCCTGCTGGATTTTATTATTGCTGAGCAGGTAGTTGAGCACGCCTCCGAGGAAGGCGATATCGCTACCGGCGCGGATAGGCGCGTAGTAATCACTCATCGCAGCCGAACGCGTGAAACGCGGATCGACAACAATCAGCTTGGCCTTATTGTGGTGCTTGGCTTCGATTACCCATTTGAAACCGCAAGGATGGGCTTCGGCGGCATTGCCACCCATGATTAATACAAGATCGGCGTTTTTGATGTCCACCCAGTGGTTGGTCATCGCACCTCGTCCAAACGTCGGAGCCAGACTGGCTACCGTAGGACCGTGTCAAACCCTCGCCTGGTTATCGAAGATGAGCATCCCCATCGAACGCATCACCTTGTGCGTGATGTAGCCCGTTTCATTGGAGGATGCGGAAGCGGCCAGCATGCCGGTACTGACCCAGCGATTGACCACTTTGCCATCTGCATTGTTGGCGATGAAGTTGGCGTCGCGATCTTCCTTCATCAGCTTGGCAATACGCGCCATTGCGGTATCCCAGGACACGCGCTTCCATTCGGTGCTGCCGGGTTCGCGGATTTCCGGATACTTCAGGCGATTGGTGCTGTGCACGAAGTCGAGCAAGCCTGCGCCCTTCGGACACAAGGTGCCGCGGTTGACCGGATGATCCGGATCGCCTTCGATGTGGATGATGTCGGATGTAACGTTCTTGGCCTTGTCACCCAGGCTGTACATGATCAGGCCGCAACCGACGGAGCAATACGGGCAGGTATTGCGGGTTTCGGTGGCGCGTGCCAGCTTGAAGTTGCGCGTTTCGGCCAATGCCAGTGTCGGCGAAAAGCCCAGCGCAACCATGCTGGAAGCCATCAGCCCGGCTCCGGTTACCTTAAAAAACTGCCTGCGATTCATGTCCATCGGGTAGCCCTCCTGCAAGGTTTTTATTGCTCTCGGTTTGGATCCAACAAATGCATGTTCGTTATTTATCTGGTCGTTATTTAACGCGGCCGCGTGTAGCCCCGCTATTGATTTGTACTGTGTTTATTTCTTGGGTGCGCTGCCGTCACCGCCGGTACTGGCCGGAGCTCCACCGCTCTTGGCACCGTCTTTTTCCTGGTTGCCGACCATGCCGCCGATTGCAGTGCCGCCTTCAGCGGGGCCACTGCCGGATTTGGTACTGGTTTCATTGCCTGATTGCGGTGTGACGGCAGGAGCGGCTTGCCCTGCGGCAGGTGTATTAAGTGTGGGGCTGGGCGGTGCGGAAGGTGAATTGCGGTCGCATGCAGATAAGGCGATGAGTGCAAGCGTTACACAAGAGAAAGTAAGCGGCAGATTCATGGCTATCCCGAATATTGAATGCATCAAATTCGACCCGGTATGGGTTGGCTGCATTCAATATAACAGTCAAAACTTTGCGATTCAAAGGTATTGGGGCTTTTCCGAATATGCTATTTATAACCAGTTATTTTTACGCAGGGCAAAAAAGGCCGTGATTAGCAAAGGAGCTGTAATCAGGTGAAAACCACCCCGGACGGGGTGGCAGATAGGCTGGTAGCGGCTGTTGCTGTGTCTAGCCGGCGTCGCCGCCGCTGACAAAATGCTTTTCCTTGTGCAGGTAATGGGCCAGCCACTGCAACAAGGCAACCGCATCGCCGAATTCCATGAAGCCCTCGCTTTTGCCGTCACCAAACAATGGCTTGCCGTCCAGCGAACTGTCTATCACCAAGCCGTCAAAGCTTGCCATTGGCATATAGCCCTGCTCTACCTTGAAGGTATTCGCATTCAGGATGGCATCCATGACGTGGTCCAGGAACTGGATTTCCGGCGTGCGCATGGACGCCAGATTATGTTCCTTCAGGAACATCCCGACCGACAACAAGGCATTGCTGATCACGACCCGTAGATAGGTCATCTTTTGCAAGGGACTTTCATGCAAGGCTTTGCTGGAAGCCTGGAGATCCAGCACGGTAGTCGCTTGTGCATTGTCGACCACGATATTGCCGGCGGAACCGGTTTTTGCCTGTTTCTTCTTCCGGTGCAGCATGAGCACGGGCGCGGTGCCGGGCTCGACATCACCGGCCTTGGTCGATTGCAGGATCATTGCAATCGAGACCGGCAATACCCGCAATTGTTCTTCGATCAGGTGGATGGCTAACAGAGAGGTACTTTCTCTACACGCGTTGCTCATATCAACTCCTTCTATGATGGATAGCCTGTTGAGAATGATAGTAAAGCGGGTCCGACAAACAGACTGTACGCCAGCGCACAACGAAATTCAATTGCTGCACCAACTATTCCGCGAGGCAATCACCGCGAGTGCTGCCTGTGATCCAGCGTCAGATAGCTATGCTTGAATAAAACGCGCAATGTCATGACCCAAAACAAGGCCAGCATCCAGCCGGCAAGAATATCGCTCGGATAGTGATAACCGAGATACATGCGACTTAACCCTACCAGCGCCGCGAATACCAGGCCTGTCAGCAATGCTGTCGTATGCCAGCTGCTGACGCGCAACAACACCAGCAATGCAACAACGATCGCCATCGAGTGCGTCGCATGTCCGCTAGGGAAGCCAAATGAAGTTGCCGCGGTATCCAGCCACAACTCGGGGCGAGCCCGCTGTATCAAACCTTTCATCACATTGCCGAGGGTGGCGGCACCGGCAATCGCCAGCAGCCAGAACAAGGCGGTGCGCCACAGCTGTCGATATAGCAGGTAGCACAACATGCATACACTCAGTACCGTTACCAACATCGAGATCCATACTGCGAAATGACTGGGCAATGATTCCGCCTGCACCCGCAATGCCCACAGGAACGCACGCTCCAGTGCCAGTAAACCACCGTTCCTTATCTTGTCCGCCATCACGAGGAACAAAACAAAGGGCAAGATGATGCCCAACAGGCACACCAAAGCCTTGAGGCGCTCACGATAGAAATAAATACGAAGGGAGGAAAATTGTTGGTTCGGCTGGTAGAAATACCGCTGCAGCGAATTAATCATCTGTGCTCGTTTACATTGGGCTGGGAGGACTTGAAGTTCACTTGCCGACCTTAACCGCAGCAGGCATTACTTCAAAAGCAGCGCAATGCTAAGCAAACAGAATGACCGGGAGATGACAGCAATGGTCGCCAACAACAATATAGGTATGTGGGCAGATGATTGCGCGGTAGTACAGGCGCGAGACAGATGCGCTCTGAGGTATCAAGCTGCATAAAAAAAGGGCTGAAACAGTTTTTAACTGCTTCAGCCCCGATTCAATAAACTGGTCAAGGACTTAGCGTGCCGCTGCGTGCGATTCAAACAGCGGGATGCCGCGCCGCATCTTCATTTGCATGTCTTCGAGGAAGGCCGCCGGGCCATAGCCCAGGGTTTGCCCATGTTGTTCATAGAAGAATGGACGATTGGTTTGCTGGCTGAAATTCATCATCCATTCCAGTTCCGCTTTCGTCAGGTCGCGCCCGCCATATGCAAGGCGGTAGGCCGGCTGGCCGCGCCAGGTGGTCTGCACGATGATGACGCCCAGTTGGGTCGGCTTGAACGAATCTGGAAACGGACTACCCTCATCCACCCAGCCGCAAATAAACTGGCGGCAAGGCGATTCCGGCCGCGTTTCATAAATGGTGCAACCGCCATCCTTCACGAAGTGGCAACGCACGCCCGGGCGCATTTCATGGCCATAGATGGTCGACTTCAACCAACCGTCGCAGCAGGCGGTGCAATCGCCGCATTCGCGACGTTCGCTGCTGGCCGGTACGGGGCGTACGGGTGCTATCTGTATCACCTTGCCGCAGCATTTTTTGTATTTATTGCCGCTGCCACAAGGGCAAGGATCATTTCTGCTCGGTTTCACTGCCTGAACTGCCTTTCATACGATGACCGGATGCTGCGGGGTACTCAGCTTGCCTGCATGCATCCACGGTGTGATCCGTCGCGTAAAACGACATGGATCCAGCCCTAGATTATGCACCACCCGGCCATTTTCATGTGCGCGCTCAGCTATTTACCGTGACTCCCGCAGCAAGCTCTGCCTCTTCTTCCTTGCGATAAGCCATCCGATACAACAATGGCAATACCAGCAAGGTCAGCATGGTAGACGACAGGATGCCACCGATAACCACGGTCGCCAGCGGTCGCTGCACCTCGGCGCCGGTACCGGTGGCAATTGCCATCGGTACGAAACCGAGCGAGGCCACCAGGGCCGTCATCAAGACCGGACGCAGGCGTGTCAGGGCACCTTCACGCACTGCGGCGGCCAGCGCATGCCCTTCTTCGCGCAGGCTGCGGATAAATGAGATCATGACCAAACCGTTCAGCACTGCCACCCCTGACAGCGCAATAAAGCCGACCGCCGCAGAAATGGAGATCGGAATATCGCGTAACCAGAGTGCGATGATGCCACCTGTTAACGCAAACGGTATCCCGCTGAAGACCAGCAAGCCGTCTTTCATATTGCCAAACATGACGAACAGCAAAGTGAAGACCAGCGCCAGCGCGACCGGGATCACCAGTTGCAGGCGCTCGGTGGCGGATTGCAATTGCTCGAACTGTCCGCCCCAGCTCATCCAGTAGCCGGCCGGGATTTTGACTTGCTGGGCGATTTGCTGTTCAGCGTCGGAGACAAAAGAACCGATGTCGCGTCCGCGCACATTGGCGCTGACGACGATGCGGCGCTTGCCGTTTTCACGGCTGACCTGGTTCGGCCCCGGCGCCACATCCAGCGTGGCGACTTCGCCGAGCGGAATATAGCTGGTGCGCGCCGCCCCACCCTGTTCACGCGGCAATGGCAAAGGCAGGCGTTTGATGGCTTCGAGGTCATTACGCACGTTTTCCGGCAGGCGTACCAGGATGTCGAAACGGCGATCGCCCTGGAACAGCGTTCCCGCTTCCTTGCCGCCGGTGGCGGTGGCGATGGTGTCCTGCACATCGGCCACATTCAAACCATAACGTGCGGTTTTTTCGCGGTCGATATTCACCGTCAGCATAGGCAAGCCGGTGGTCTGCTCCACTTTTACTTCGGCCGCCCCCGGTATTTTGCCCAGTACCGTCGCGATCTCGGCCGCCGTATCATTCAGCACTTCCATATCATCGCCAAACAATTTGACCGCCACATCGCTACGCACGCCGGATATCAACTCATTGAAGCGTAACTGGATAGGCTGCGAAAACTCGTAGTTATTGCCCGGCAGCTTGGCGACGGTATCGCGTATCGCCTGCAATAATTCATCGCGTGATTTCTTCGGCTCCGGCCAGTCAGCTTCCGGTTTGAGCATGACCAGGCCGTCGGAAATATTCGGCGGCATCGGATCGGATGCAATTTCCGCCGTGCCTGTCCTTGAGACAACGCGTTCAACTTCCGGATGCGCTTTCTTGAGCGCGACTTCCAGCTGCTTCTGCATTTCCACCGATTGCGTCAGGCTGGTACCCGGTATGCGCAGGGATTGGATCGCGATATCACCTTCATTCAGGTTAGGCACGAACTCGCTACCCATGCGCGTCGCCAGCAAGCCTGACAGCAAGACCAGGACGAAGGCAAAGGTCAGCACCACCGGCTTGTTCGCCATCACATAATCCAGCGCCGGTGCGTACCAGCGCTTGGCTGCCTGCATCAGCACATTTTCCTTTTCCGCGACCTTGTCACCGATAAAGAGTGCGACCGCAGCCGGGATGAAGGTGATGGACAGGATCATCGCGCCAACCAGCGCGATCACGACGGTGAAGGCCATCGGATGGAACATGCGCCCTTCCACGCCACTCAGCGCGAAGATAGGCAGGTAGACCACCATGATGATCAATTGGCCAAAGATCAGCGGACGCCGTGCTTCCTTTGCGGCTGCAAACACTTCATGGAAACGCTCGCTGCGATTCAGCGGCCTTCCCTTGCCGGCCTGTGCATGCGCCAGTCGGCGCACACAGTTTTCCACGATCACCACCGCGCCGTCGACGATGATGCCGAAGTCGAGCGCCCCCAGGCTCATCAGGTTGGCACTGACCTTGTAGGTCACCATTCCACTAAAGGTAAACAACATGGAGAGCGGGATCACCATCGCGGTAATCAGGGCGGCGCGGAAGTTGCCAAGGAAGAGGAAGAGTACGACGATCACCAGTACCGCACCTTCCAGCAGATTCTTCTTCACCGTATTGATGGCTTTATCGACCAGCACGGTGCGGTCATACACGGTCACCGCCTTCACGCCTTCCGGCAGGCTGCGATTGATCTCCACCATCTTTTTGTCAACCGCTTGCGAAACGGTACGGCTGTTCTGCCCTATCAGCATGAAGACCGTACCCAGCACGACTTCGCGCCCATTCTCGGTCGCCGCACCGGTACGCAATTCACGTCCGATCTGGACTTCACCGACATCGCGGATGCGGATAGGCACGCCCTGTACATTGCCGAGGATGATGTTGCCGATATCGGCAATCGACTGCACCTGGCCCGGTGCGCGTATCAGTAATTGCTCGCCGCGCTTTTCGATATAACCGGCACCGACGTTGCCATTATTGCGTTCCAGCGCCGTGACGATATCCTGCAGGTTCAGGCCATAGGACGCCAGGCGTTCGGCCACCGGTGCGACTTGGTACTCCTTCGCAAAGCCGCCTATGGTATTGATCTCGGTGACGCCCGGCACATTGCGCAATTGCGGCTTGATAATCCAGTCCTGGATTTCGCGCAGGTCGGTCGGCGTGTAGGCGGAGCCATCCGGCTTCTTCGCGCCTTCCTTCGCCTCTACCGTCCACAGGTAAATCTCGCCAAGGCCGGTTGAAATCGGCCCCATCGCAGGCGTGATGCCGGGTGGCAGGTTCTGCCGCGCTTCCTGTATCCGCTCGCTGATCATCTGGCGCGCAAAATAGATGTCGGTGCCATCCTTGAAAATCACCGTGATCTGCGACAGGCCGTAACGTGACAGCGAACGGGTCTGTTCCAGGTGCGGCAAGCCGGCCATCACCGTTTCTATCGGATAGGTAATCCTTTGCTCGGTTTCCAGCGGTGAATAACCGGGTGCCGCCGTATTGATCTGCACCTGTACATTGGTAATGTCAGGTACCGCATCGATAGGCAACTTCTGGTAGTTGTAGATGCCGAATGCAGCCATGCCGCTTACAGCCAGCATGACCAGCCAGCGTTGCGCTATCGCAAAGCTAATGAGACGTTCAAACATGATGAAGGCTCCTTCGCATCAATGTGTGTGTTCGGCACTGGCTTTACCCAGTTCCGATTTGATGACGAAGCTGCCGCCGGCCGCGTATTCGCTGCCCGCCTTCAGGCCTTTGACGATTTCCACCCGTTTGCCATCGGTGCGGCCGGTACTGACTTCCTGTGCAATGAAACCATCGGCAACCTTGACGAAGACCACCGGTTTGTCATTGATGGTTTGTATCGCATCAGTCGCGACTGCAACCGGCACTTCCACTTCATTCGCGACGATTTCCACATTCACGAACAGGCCCGGACGCCAGGTGCCCTGCGGATTGGCCAGCGTTACGCGGGCATTCGCGGTACGGGTCTGTACACCGAGCAAGGAACCGACATAAGCCACGGTACCGGTCGCAGTGGAATCAAATGCGCTGGCTTTCACGGTTACCTTTTCGCCGACACGTACTGCATTCAGATCCTTGGCCGGGACTGCAATATCCGCCCACACGGTAGACAGGTCGGACAGCGTGAAGATATTCGCATCTTCCTTCACCGCCTCGCCCAGCGAGATGTGCTTTTCCACCACGATGCCATCAAAGGGAGCGCGTATTTCGTAACGGTTGAACGCACCGGCGGAGCCTGCATCCGCACCAAGTGCCGACAATTTCTGGCGTGCATTCTGTACGGCGATTTCGGTTTCATGCAGTACTTGCTGCGCTTGCAGGTAATCCTGTTCGGCCGAAATTTTCTCTTGCCACAATTTTTTTTCACGCTCGTAAGTGAGCTTGGCCAGTGTCAGGCGCTTTTGCGCGGCAAACAATTCGCTGCGCTGTTCGGACAAACCGGTACTGGCGATCACGGCCAATACCTGCCCTTTCCTGACTTGCTGCCCGAGGTTGGCCGGTACGCTTTGTACGACACCGGCCAGGCGTGGCACTACGTGCGCAGTGCGATCTTCGTTGAACTGGATTTCACCCGGCAAGACCAGCGCGGTCTTGATATGCGCGGCATCGGCCACTTGCAGGCTCACACCGGCGGCTTTGATTTGCGCATCGCTCAGGAGGATTTTGTTTTCAGTTTCTTCCTTGCCGGCGTCCGCTTTTTTGCCTTCTTCAGCGTGATGTTCACCATCTGCATGTTTATCTGCATCGGCATGATCCTTGTCGCCGGATTTCTTCTCGGCATGATGTTCGCTATCGCCATGACTGTCGGCGTGGCCGTGGCTATCGCCGGCACTGCTACCGGTTTTTCCAGACAGGAGGATCAGGCCACCCAACAAGATACCGATGGCAATGATTGCTGCGATGGTCATGCTTTGTTTTTTGTTCAAATTGATTTTCATGATGTCTTCTTATGGCTTGTTGGCGTAGGCAGGCGCACCGAGGATGCGATCGATCTCGGCGGCGGCGCTGTGGGCTTCGGCTAAGGTGCGCAAGTATTGCGATCTGGCTTGCAGCAAGGTGCGCTGCGCATCCAGTACATCAAGGAAGTTGAACTTACCGAATTCAAAACCGGTAGTGGCAGCATCGTAGGCGCTTTGCGCACCCGGCAGGATGTCGCGTTGCAAGGTGTCGGCTTCTATCCGCGTGGTATTCAGGCGTTCATATGCTTGCGCCATTTCGCCATCGAGGCGGATTTCCGTCGCGTTCAACTCATCCCGTGCCTTGTCGACACGGCGCAAGGATTCCAGGATATTGCCCTGGTTGCGGTCAAACATCGGGAATGGAATCGACAAACCGACCACCGCCTGGTTGCCGGCATCACCATTCTGTTTCACACCCATGCTGACGGTGACATCCGGTATACGGCGGCTCTTCTCGACTTCCGCAACCGCTTGCAGGCGCTCCAGTTCATGCCGCGCGCGTATCAGTAATGGCGACTGGTTCAGGCGTGCATTCAGTTCCGGCCATTGCGGCAAGGCAGGCAGGCTTTCCACATTGCCTTGCGCCTGCGGGAAGCGCGGCACAGGATTGCCCCAGGTCGCCGCCAGGCGTTTGCGTGCAATCACAAGTTCACTTTTCGCCTGGCTGAGTTCCAGCCGCACATTTGCTTCCGCTACGCGCGCCTTGGTTTCTTCAACCGGCGAGACCTTGCCCGCCGCCACACGACGTGACGCCACCAAGCTGCCGCGTTGTGCCAGTTGCAGTGAAGCTTCGGCCAGGCGCAAACGTTCTTGTGCATTCAGGACATTAAAGAAAGCCGTAATGACGAGCGCGCGTATTTCTGCACGCTTGCTGTTCAAATCGGCATACGCAGTGTCGTAAGCTCGACTGGCGGCATTGATACGCGCGGTACGCTTGCCACCGAGTTCTATCGGCTGGTTCACCAGCCAGGTAGTAGTACGTGTGTCACGCTGCGCGCCTTCAAGCTGTACCGAGACCTCGGGATTGGGTATCAGCCCGGCTTGTTTGATCGTCGCATCGACTGCCGCCGCTTCATTACGCGCAGCGGACAGGTCCGCATTGCCGTCCAGCGCCAGCGCAAGCGCGGCCTCCAGCGTCAGGCCGGCGGCCGGTTCTACGATACGGTTTGCGGTCAGGCCACTTTCAACCGGTCCATAAGTCTGTGCAAACGCCGGTGCCAGCGCAAGCGCGGCTATGCCCAGCGGCAATAAATACCTGTACATCGAATTCTCCTGTGGATGGGGAAAGAATTCGACGAGACTTCAGTGTGAATTAAATGAAAAGATAGTCCCGTCGAGTCAGGCGACGGGATGCCGGTCAGGCCGTCGGGGCCCGTCCGGTATATGCGAGGAGTACAGCGGAGGATGCAACTCGGTGTGGACATTGCCGAGCGGGATCAGTGCCGGCGGCAATTGTGACAGGAACAAGCCCTGGCTATCCGGATGATGGAAGTCTTTATGTACCTTCAACGACTGTGGATTGTCGCCCGGCAGTTCAGTGTCTTCCTGATGCTTGTGATGACCGAAGTGCGCACCTGTAGTGGCGTTCTCATGCTGGCAATAGGCAGCTGCCGCAGCCCAGGTGAACTGGAGCGGCAGAGCTAACAGCATCAGGATGATCAGCAGTTTTTTCACGGTCTGAATCATAACATCGTTTTATTTCAGGGCAAATACAATGGCTGCGAGCTGTTGTATCAGACTGCACGTAACAGGCGCAAACCATTAAAGACCACCAGCAGGCTGGCCCCCATATCGGCGAATACGGCCATCCACAAAGTTGCTTCGCCACCGAGTGCCAGTACCAGGAAGACTGCCTTGATGCCCAGCGCCAGCGTAATGTTTTGCATCAGTACGGTATGCGTCTTTTTGCTCAGGCCGATAAAATCTGCCAACTTGCCCAGGTTGTCGTCCATCAATGCAACGTCAGCGGTTTCCAGCGCAGTATCAGTACCCGCCGCCCCCATCGCAAAGCCGATGTCGGCCTTGGCCAGTGCCGGCGCATCGTTGATACCATCACCCACCATGCCGACGTAACCATAACGCGCGCGCAATTCATTAATCGCCGCCAGTTTATCGTCGGGCAATTGATTGCCGCGTACATCGCTGATGCCGACCTTGCCACCGATTGCTTCCGCGGTATGCGGGTTATCACCTGTCAGCATGACGACCTGCACACCCATCTGCTGCAACTTGGCTACCGCGGCCTGGCTGCTGTCACGGATGGTATCGGCTGCCGCCAGTATCAATAAAGGCGAGGCACCAGAACCCAGTACCACGGCAGTCTTGCCGGTTTGCTCAAACGCATCCAGCGCCGCTTCGAGCTCGGGGCCGCAAATGCCCAGTTCGTGGATTAAACGATGGTTGCCAAGGTAATAGGGTTCACCACCTATCATGCCGCGCACACCGCGCCCGGTCAGTGCTTCAAAATCGCTGACTTCATGCAAAGCCTCTGTGCTTTGTTGCGCCTGCCAGTGCGCAACCACCGCTGACGATACCGGATGGTCGGAACGTTGCGACAGGCTGGCCGCCAGGCGCAACATGCCGTGCAAATCACCGGTATGGATTTGCTGTGTATCGGTCACGACCGGTTTACCGACCGTGATGGTGCCGGTTTTATCCAGTGCCAGTGCTTTCAGCTTGCGTCCCAGTTCCAGATAGACGCCGCCCTTGATCAGGATGCCGTGGCGTGCCGCCGCAGCCAGGCCACTGACGACGGTAACCGGAGTTGAGATCACCAGCGCACATGGGCAGGCGATCACCAGCAATACCAGTGCCTTATACAACCATGGCTGGAACGGCTGCGCCAGCAATAAAGGCGGCAAGACCGCGACCAGGATCGCCAGCAACACGACGATAGGAATGTAATAGCGCGCGAACTGATCGACAAAACGCTGGGTAGGCGCACGCTCACCCTGCACTTGCTGCACGCTCTTGATGATGCGCGCCAGTGTCGAATTCGATTGCAAGGCGGTCACACGATAATCAAAGGTGCCGCGTTCATTGATGGTGCCGGCAAAGACGGTGTCACCGCTTTGTTTGGCGACCGGCATGCTTTCACCTGTAATCGGTGCCTGATTGATCGTGCTTTGGCCGTCGACGATGATACCGTCCAGCGGCACGCGTTCGCCCGGCTTGACGCGCACCAGCGCATCCAGTTGTACCTGTACCGCGCTGAGCGGTAACCATTCATTGTTTTCATTGCGCACGGTCGCCATCTCCGGCGCCATTGCCATCAAGCCCTTGATCGCATTGCGTGCGCGATCCAGTGACAGCGCTTCTATCATCTCCGCCGCTGCGAACAGGAAGATCACGACTGCCGCTTCCGGCCACTGTCCTATCAGCACAGCGCCGATGACGGCCAGTGACATCAGGAAGTTCATATTCAATGAGAAATGGCGCAAGGCGATCCAGCCTTTTTTCAGCGTATCGAGACCACCGGTCAGGATCGCCGCCAGCGCCAGTGCTATCACCAGCCACGAAGTTTCATTGCCACTGGTCCATGCCACGACTTCGGAAGCGATTGCAGTCACGCCGGAGATCGCCATCAAGGTCCATTTCAATGGCGAAATACGATAATCACCGGATAACTCGCCATGGTCCGCCAAACCTTCACGCTCGACATTTTGCGTATCGGATTTGACGACCGGATCCAGGTCCAGTTTTTTCAGGGCGGCAACTATCCCTGCCACGGATGGCAAGTTGTGATGCACGGTCAATTCACGCTGCATCAGGTTGAATTCCATGCCGACGATGCCCGCCATCTTATTAAAACGATCACGGATCAGCTTTTCTTCAGTCGGGCAATCCATCTTCTGGATCAGCAAAATGGCTTGCGCAGCACCCGTGGCCACCGCTTCCGGCTGGTTTGCCGCTGGTTTGCCATGGTCATGATTGTGGTCATGGTCGCAACAGTGCATAAATCTCTCCTTGCAAAGCTATCGGTCCGTCACTATTGTATGTATTAGAAACCCTGTAGTGACTATAGGGTCAAGCGGTATTTTGAATTACTTGTCAGAGGGTTCTCAAATGACACAGCAAGCATTGAAAATCGGCGAGTTGGCGCTGCAAACCGGCTCTTCGGTAGAGACCATACGTTATTACGAACAACAGAATTTATTGCCGCAAGCGATGCGTTCGAGCAGCAACTATCGCTTGTACGGAGATGCACACGTCAAACGCCTGCAATTCATTCGCCATTGTCGCTCGCTGGACATGACGCTGGATGAAATCCGTACCTTGCTCAGTTTCCGTGATACGCCGGAAGAAAACTGTGCGGGCGTCAACACCCTGCTGGACAAGCATATAGAACACGTGTCCCATCGCATCAAGGAATTGAAAGCCTTGCAAACGGAATTGAAGCAATTGCGCAGCCGCTGCCTGACGACACAGACGGTAGAGGAATGCGGGATCTTGCAGGGATTGGCGAATGCGGAAGACAGCGAACCGAAAAACCTCGGTACGCATAGTGGCGGATGCCATTAATAAACCAGCCCGACCGCATGGCCGGGCTTGATCGCAGAACACATCTCACGATAGTGCGTGAGATGCGCCCTTCTTATTTCGCTGCTTCTACCGACAAGGCTTCACCTTCGAGATAGGTGATTTCAACCTGGTCGCCGACCTTCACTTTGGACAGTACCTTAGGATCTTTCACCTTCAGTGTGCGGGTTTCGTTGACACCGCGCAAAGTGATCTTGCCTTTCTTTTTATCGATGGCAGTCACGTCAGCCACAACCTGCACCTGGCGCGCGACGACCACACCTGGTTTCTCGCCTGGTTTTGATACGCCGGCACCTTCGGTTTCGATACGTTCACGTATGCCGTCACCCTTCTTCTTCAACTCGAGCAAGACAGCTTCACCGACGCGATACACAACCTGGTCACCGGCTTTGATCTGGTCAAAATTTTTCACGCCTTTGCCGACCTGTACCACGACTGTCTCGCCGTTTGCGCGTTGCACCGTCATCAGGCGCGCCGCCTGATCAACAGATGTAATCGTGCCGCGTGTGGTAACGGTTTCACCGACGCCCAGGCTGCCCGGCTTTTTCAATACCCGCACCTCTTCAGTCGCTGCCGGCTTATCCTGCGCGATAGCGAGATGGCCGATGCTACTGGCAGCCAGTAATGTCATGCCGATTAAACGTTTCATCATAGTGTTCCCCTGTATGGATGGATCAGACAGCTGCTTGCTACGCTAGTTGTGCTGCTGGTGTTTGTTTATTACTTGTTTGGCTTATCCCATTTCCATTTGCCAGCCACTTTGCAAAATACAACGTCGTGGCTGCTATGCAGGGTCAGGTGACGATTTTCGACTTTGGCCAGGCGGCAATCGGCACGTCCTTGCGGATCCTTGGCAGGCGTGATGCTGCCACTGTTTGAAGCCTTCGGATTTTCCCAGGTGACAGTCTTACCGTCGTCGGCCGTATCGAGCGCTTGATACAGGGTTTTAAACATCAGGTCGGTATCGACCTTTTTGAACTTGCTGATGGGTGTGTCTTGCAGGAATCGGAGATTCGACTGCGCATGAACGGAAGATACCGCCGCAGCCATTAAAATACCGGCAACCAGAATACGCTTCATATGTGCTCCCTTTAGTAGTGATGAAAAATCGCGATCTATCGTGCAAACACATACCTGTACGGGCAGATAGTCCATACAGGTACTATCTCAAGCTTGTCAGCCTATTCTACTCAACTATGGATTTAGTTGTTTGACAAGATAATGACCTGCGTTTGACTAAGATGCAAGCGTTTGCTTCTGCAAACACTGCAATACCGCCGGCACCTCGACGGCATGCTCCAGACGTGCACGGAACTGCGGGTCACACAGCATCCCTGCCAGGTCGGCCAATATCTGTAAATGATCACGCGTCGTTCTGAACGGCAGCAACAACACAAACAATTCGCTGACCGGCTGCCCATCAGGTGCGGCGAAATCAAGCGGCGCATGCAAACGTACAAATGCCGCTATCGGCTGGCTGATGCCTGCCACCTGTGCATGTGGAATCGCCACACCGTCGCCCAGCCCGGTGCTATCCATGTTTTCGCGTTCATATAATTTTTGGTAAACCGATGCGCGATTGATTTGGCAATTGCGTTCCAGCCGTTCCGCGATCAACGCGAAAGCCTGCAATTTATTCGCAGCATGCAAGCCCAGAAAAATATTTTCCGACAACAGGTATTGAGAGAAGGTATTCATCAGAACGACAGTGATCCACGAAGCCCGCAGGCAATCGGCAACCATAGCGCTTATCGTGTAAAAATTTTGTAAAAACTGTATTGCTGCCGACCCCGTGTAAACAACATCGGCAATCTTTATATGGCGTTTACGTTGCGGCACCAACCTTTTAGAAAATTTTTATATCGCAATTGCTAATCTGTTTCGCATCTCAACGACCTTGCAGGTTTCCATGAACCGCAGCACTTTGATGCAAACAGAAGTCCCGATATTGATACGAGACACAGTATTACGAAATAAGCCCGCACCCCTCGCCCCATCCCGTTCAGCACCGGCATTAAGCCGCGTCGCATCGTCAGTCCAGGCCAGCGCCTCCGGCGCGGTAACGCCGATCAGCACACCTGCATTAGTCACCAATGAAAAGCGTCCGCATGAATGCCTGATGTTACTCACTATCAGCGCCGATTGCGTTGCTGAGCTGCGGCACCTGGTCATGCGTACCTGTGGCGAATGGATAGTGTTCATGCGTACACAGCCGATTGCACATGCCAACAAGATGAAGGTCTGGTTGTGTCTCAGCAATTCGGCCACGGAACTGGTCATGACTGCGGTGATGCGGGCCTTGCCCAGTGCCGAGTTTGGAAAAATCACCTACGCCTGATTTATTTTGATTTTCAACAGAGAGAGCTTGCAATGACTTCCTTTACAGGTATTTGGGTACCTATCGTTACGCCGTTCAAGAATGGCGAAGTCGATTTGCCTACCGCACAAAAACTGGCAGATGAATTGATCAATCACGGCGTACATGGATTGGTGGTGTGCGGCACCACGGGCGAAGCGGCGGCATTGGACGACATCGAACAAGCGGCTTTGTTATCGGCAATCAATGAAGTGGCCGCCTATCGTTGCCCGGTCGCCATCGGTATCAGCGGCAGCAGCACACGCACGGTCGCAGAGAAAGCGAAACGTTTTAACCGGCATGCCCCGGCCGCCTACTTATTGTCCGCGCCATCTTATGTGCGGCCGTCGCAGCAAGGCATCCTGTGGCACTTCCAGGCGATCGCGGCACAGGCCGGCGCGCCTATCATCATCTACAACATCCCGGCACGCACCGGCGTCAATATCGACCCGGCTACCATTGCCGCCCTGGCGCAGGACGAGCGCTTTGCAGCCGTCAAGGAAAGCAGCGGCCAACTTTCACAAGTAAAGGAAATACTGGACAGTACCAGGCTGCAACTCTTATCCGGCGATGACGCCTTGTTGCTCAGCACGCTGATGCTGGGTGGTCATGGTGCGATATCGGCAGCCGCACATATACGGCCGGATCTCTTCGTCCACCTATACGATTTGACCCGGGCCGGAAGAAACGAAGAAGCGGCCGAATTGTTTAACGCTTTACTGCCACTGATACGCCTGCTGTTTTCCGAACCGAATCCCGGCCCCGTCAAAGCGGCATTGGCGATACAGGGAAAATTGCGTGAAACCCTGCGCTTGCCGATGACACCGATGTCTGCTTCCGGCAAAGATAAACTCGCGCTCGTTTTGCAAGATGTAATGAATGTCCGGATCGAAACCAATAGCCCAGCATTAATCGCCGGACGCGCGAAATTTATACAAGACGTTTATAGATCCAGCGCGTCTTTTTAGAAATTTTTTACATGCTGACGAATAAGCTGGCGTTCGCAATCTCAACTTCAATTAACAGGAAAGGCAGCATGAAACAATTAACCTTAGTCGTCGCCATCGCCGCAGCATTCACCGCCGGCATTGCACATGCAGAAGACAGCAAGCCGGACAATGAAATCAGCTTTAACGCTGCAGTGGTCTCCGACTATCGCTACCGCGGTATTTCACAAACGCGTTTGCAACCTGCACTGCAAGGTGGCGCTGACTATGTGCACAACCCAAGTGGCTTCTATGCCGGCACCTGGCTCTCGACCATTAAATGGGTCAAGGATGGCGGCGGCAATGGCGATGTGGAACTCGATATCTATGGTGGCAAGCGCGGCGAACTGGCTAAAGATGTGACATACGACCTCGGCGTGTTGACGTATGTTTACCCATCAAACGGTTTGAATCCAAACGCCAATACCACCGAGGTCTATGGCCAGCTGGGCTATGGCCCTGCTTACATTAAATACTCGCACTCAGTGACCAATCTGTTTGGTTTCGTTGACAGCAAAAATAGCGGCTACCTCGACATTGGTGCCAACCTGGATATCAGCAATGGCTACATCCTCAACCTGCACGCAGGCCATCAAAAGGTCGCCGGCGATAACGCGGGTGTCAGCAATGACAGGCTCAGCTATACCGACTGGAAAATCGGTGTCAGCAAGGATTTCGGACTGTTTACCGGAGCTTTGGCTTATATCGGCACCGATGCCGACAAGTCTGCCTATGCATCCCCGGTCAATGGCAAGTTCATGGGCAAAGATGCCCTTATCCTCACCCTCAGCAAGACATTCTGATCGCATGAGGAGCCAGCCGGTACGGCCAGCCCATGCACCTGGGCAAGCTGTACCGCGCGCAGGAACTGTCAGCCACCAAATGAGGTCTTAATATCAGTTGTCTTCGACCTGCTGCATCCGGAATCGCTATCAGCTGTTACAGTCAGTAACAAGACCGGGTCAACTGCCGATTGTTGGCAGCCGTTTTAGATCCATCGGGATTTAAATACGCAAATGCGATTCCCTCAATTTAGCTGACAGGTGTAGAACATGAAAGCTGACAAAAAAACATTTAATACCGTCCTTGCATCTTCCCTGGTCATCAGCATGCTGGCACTTGCCGGCTGCGGCAAGACCGAAGACAGCAAGGTAGCCGATACCACCACCACTCCAGCCACACCTCCGGCCCCGGCCGCACCAGCCTATACGCCACCGACGGCGGAACAATTAACGCAAATGGTGGCACCGATCGCCTTATTCCCGGACAAACTGCTGGCACAAGTGCTGGCCGGCGCCCAGTATCCGGATCAGATCACGGCAGCCAACCAATGGCTGAACCAGAATCCGGCGCTGAAAGGCAATGCATTGCAAGATGCGGCCAATACACAGCCATGGGATGTCAGCGTCAAATCGTTGACAGCCTTCCCGGCGGTACTCAGCCAGATGGCCAACAACATCCAGTGGACCACGGCGCTTGGCGTCGCTTACGCCAACGCCCCGAACGATGTGATGAATGCGGTACAGACCATGCGTTTGCGCGCGCAACAATCGGGCAACCTGAAAAGCAATGCGCAAATGAAGGTCAGCGCCAGTCCGCGCCTGACACCACCACCTGAATATGCCAACGATGCGCGCTACTATTCGGTGCCGCCGCCAGCACAGACCATCGTGATCGAATCCGCACAGCCGAACGTCGTGTATGTGCCAAATTACAATCCGGGCCTGGTGTATGGTGCGCCGGTTCCGGTTTATCCAAGCTATGTCTATCACCCCGGCTATAGCAGTGGCGACCTGATTGCCGGTGGCATTATTTCCTTTGGCGTCGGCATCATCGTCGGGTCCGCCCTCACCCATCACGGCGACTGGGGCTGGCATTCCTGGGGCATGAACTGGGGCGGCCACGGCTATGGCCCCAACTATGGTCCAAACAATGGCTGGGCCCGTCCGGCGGTAACCTATAACAACACGGTATATGCACCGCGTTCCAGCATTACGATCAATCGCAACTACGATACGCACATTACGACGAATAATTTCTCGTCGCCGAACCGGCCGGCGCTCAATGGCAATGAAAACGGCAATCGCCCTAATTTCGGCAATCCGGGGCCGAATGCTGCCAACGCCAACCAACACCGTCCGGCGCAGAATGGCCCGATGACCATGCCGCATTTTTCTGCAGCTGATCAACATGCCGGCGTCCGCCCGCCCGCCCCATCAGGTGGAGCAGCGCCGCAATTCCATGTGCAACAGCCTGCCGTGGCACAAGAACGGCAGTCACATAACGCTGAGCGCAATCGGGACCTGCGGCCACGTTCCGAAACCGGTGAAAGACTGAACTCGACGGGAATACAGGAGCCATCATCGCGTCATAACATGGCCAATCCCGGCGGTGCACCGACCAGCCTGCGTTCCGCAGATGTACAGCGCAGCGGTATCAACCAGCGGCCTGAACAGGACCGTGCCGCCCGGGAAAACTTCAGGCAGCAACAATTCCATCCTGAGACGCGACCTGACAGGCCGGCCATGGCGCAACCACAGCCTCATCCACAAGCGTCTCCGCAGGTGCAACATGCCGCGCAACAGCAACAACACATGCAAATGCCACAACGGCAGGAACCTCATGTACAAGCGCCGCGCCCTGAGCAACATGTGCAGCAAAGGGCGCAACAGGAACGGCCACAACAACATGCACAAGAGCATCCACGCCCTGCCCCACGGCAGGAAGAACGCCGCGAAAGATAGCCAAGGTCTGCAGGCCGGGTTGATACCCGGCCTGCAGCACATGGCTGTTATCATGCAGGATCCGTATCCCTGCATTTACCCTTCATGAACCATCCTTCTGCCACCTGGCAAACACGTTTCATCCAATTGGCGACAGACGCCGCCGGCGACGATGGCGCGCATGACATCAATCATTTACACCGCGTCTGGCAAACCGCAGCTACCCTGTTGGCCGAGCATCCGGAAGCCGATGCACTGGTAGTCCAGGCGGCCTGCTATCTGCATGACCTGGTCAACCTGCCAAAGAACGATCCGCAGCGCCATCTGGCTTCACGCCAGGCGGCCGAACTGGCCTGCCGCGAACTGGCAGCGATGGATTTCCCTGCCGACAAACTGCCGGCATTGGCGCATGCAATTGAAGCGCATAGTTTTTCCGCTGCGATTACACCGACTACGATAGAAGCACGGATCGTGCAGGATGCTGACCGGCTGGATGCACTGGGCGCAGTCGGGTTGGCGCGCCTGTTTTATATCGCTGGCCGCATGGGCAGCGCATTGGCACATCCGGATGATGCTTTGGGTACGCAGCGCGAACTGGATGACAAGCGTTACGCGCTGGATCACATTGCCGTGAAACTGGCGACCCTGCCAGCCACCATGCAAACCGAGGCCGGCCGTCGGCTCGGTGAACAGCGGCTGCAATGGCTATATGAGTTCCGCGACACCTTCCTGAATGAATGGAATCCATAAGCGCCCGCAGACGCTGACCGCTATCCCTATCCGGCTATTGTCAGCACTTATCCCTCGGTAAGCGCGTGTATAAACGCCGGGATAATTACGGCTCCCCCTCCATCGCACGCACCACTTTGACGCCGGCAGCCTGGCTGGACTGCGGCAACAACTGCCTGCAACAGTGCAAAGGCATGGCCCATCTTTGCGCAAAAATTCAATAAGCCACGATTCCGACGGCTTAAATCCACACTCCTGCACCAAGACTTCAGGCGCACGCCCCATTCAAGGGCGGAAATGTTTCCCGTGCACCAATATCAGATAAGCAATCATCCAAATGGTGCGTGCGCTGATCGCGCCATATTTCTCCCTCCTCGCAAAGCCAGTCAAATAGCCTCCTGCCGGATTTTCAGTGATTGGCATGCAATCTGCTAAAGCAAGCAGGCGGTCCCGTCCTTACATTTACCCTCCCTTACACTGAAGGAGCACTTCATGTCACGTCGCAACATCCTGAAAGCAACAGCACTTGGCGCGTTTACACTTGCAACTTCTTCCTGGCTACCCTCCGCATTCGCCGCCGACACCATCAAGGTCGGCATCCTGCACTCCCTCTCCGGCACCATGGCAATCTCGGAAACCTCGTTGAAAGACGTGGCCTTGATGACGATTGATGAAATCAATGCCAACGGTGGTGTGATGGGTAAAAAGCTGGAAGCCGTCATCGTCGATCCGGCCTCCAACTGGCCTTTGTTCGCGGAAAAGGCACGACAGCTGATCTCACAGGACAAGGTATCCGTCGTGTTCGGTTGCTGGACTTCGGTCTCGCGCAAATCGGTACTGCCGGTCTTCAAGGAATTGAACAGCCTCTTGTTCTACCCGGTCCAGTACGAAGGTGAAGAACTTGAAAAGAATGTTTTCTACACCGGTGCCGCACCGAATCAACAAGCCATCCCCGCCACTGAATACCTGATGTCGAAAGAAGGCGGTGGTGCCAAGCGTTTCGTGCTGCTCGGCACCGACTATGTCTACCCGCGTACCACCAACAAGATCCTGCGCGCCTTCCTGCATAGCAAGGGCGTGAAGGATTCCGATATCGATGAAGTCTATACACCGTTCGGCCACTCCGATTACCAGACCATCGTCGCCAACATCAAGAAATTCTCGGCCGGCGGCAAGACAGCGGTGATTTCCACCATTAACGGCGACTCCAATGTGCCCTTCTACAAGGAACTCGGCAATGCAGGTTTGAAGGCGACGGATGTCCCGGTCGTGGCTTTCTCGGTCGGTGAAGAAGAATTGCGCGGCGTTGATACCAAACCACTGGTTGGTCACCTGGCGGCATGGAATTACTTTGAGTCCGTGAAGAATCCGGTCAATGCCGCTTTCATCAAAAAATGGAAGGACTACGCAGTTGCGAAAAAACTGCCGAATGCCAAAACAGTTGTAACCAATGACCCGATGGAAGCAACTTATGTCGGCCTGTATATGTGGAAGCAAGCGGTTGAAAAAGCCAAGTCCACCGATACCGACAAAGTGATCGCAGCGATGGCCGGCCAAACCTTCAAAGCCCCTTCCGGCTACACGCTGGAGATGGATAAAACCAATCATCATCTGCACAAACCGGTGATGATCGGCGAAATCAAGGCTGACGGTCAGTTCAACGTGGTCAATAAAACCAAGACCACCATCCGCGCGCAACCATGGAGCCCGTACATCCCGGGTAACGAAAGCAAGCAAAAAATGTAATCGGATCAGCGGTTGCCGATGCGGCAACCGTGTATGCAAACAGGTATTGCGCCGGATAACAGCGAGTGAATGATCGTTCACATCCGGCGTAATCCACTTCATACCTGAAGTTCATTTGGCATAGCTTTCGCGATCTGCGTTCAGGACATTCCGCCTTGCCACACCATGAAAAAATCATGAGACTGCTTCCCAGAATCCTCGCCCTCGGCATGCTGAGCCTGTGGCTATACACCCAAGCCATTAGCGCCTATGCAGCGATCGACCCTGCCCTGCTCAAGCCATTGGCTGGTGACGATCCAGACGCACGTATTGCGGCGGTCTCGGAAATCGCCGCACTGGCGAATGAAGATGCGCAAAAAATCCTGCAAGCCATCAATAACGATGCGCTGTACGCGACACCTGCCGGCGATGTATTCATCATAGACGGCAGTGACGCCTTCAATCCAGCCACCGATAAAACCGGCCCCGCTCCCGACGATGCGGAGGGCATCACCGTCAACAACCGTTTGCGCGGCGCAGTGGAAGGTGCCTTGTCCGGTCTTCAATTGTTTGCTCCGGACAGGAATGCGCGCCTGGCGGCCGCCAATGACTTGTTGAAAACCGCCGATCCGGCGCAAATCCCGCTGATCAACAAGGCGCTGGAAAAAGAAAGCGATCCTGCCATCAGGGAGTTGCTGCAACAGGTCGTGGCAACCGCCAATCTGCATGCCCCCGATGCAGCAACACGCCAGGCCGCAGTCAAGACCCTCGCCAACACCAGCAACGCCAGCCTGAAACCGATACTGGAACAAATGCTGGCAAAGAATCCTGACGGCAGCTATGTCGAGCCGGATGCCGGTGTACGCGGCGAAGCCGTGAATACCCTGTCGGCACTGAATCGTCATCTGACCATCACGGAATTCGTCGGTAAACTGTTTTACGGCATTTCGCTCGGCAGTGTTCTGCTGCTGGCAGCCCTCGGCCTGGCGATCACCTTCGGCCTGATGGGCATCATCAATATGGCGCACGGCGAATTGCTGATGATAGGTGCATACACCACCTATGTCTGCCAACTGCTGTTCCGTAAATTCTTTCCCGAAGCGATCGACGCTTACCTGCTGGTCGCGCTGCCCGCCGCCTTCATCGTGGCCGCTGCGGTCGGCATCGCGCTGGAACGCCTGGTAATACGCTGGCTCTATGGCCGGCCGCTGGAAACCCTGTTGTGCACCTGGGGCATCAGCCTGATCCTGATGCAGGGTGTGCGCTCCATCTTTGGCGCGCAAAACGTCGAAGTCGCCAATCCGAGCTGGATGTCGGGCGGCGTCACGGTACTCGGTTCACTCGTGCTTTCCTATAACCGTATCGTGATCATCTTCTTCGCACTCTTCGTTGTGCTGGCAGTCTGGCTGATCCTGAACAAAACGCGGCTCGGCCTGTTCGTGCGTGCCGTCATGCAAAACCGCCGGATGGCGGCCTGTGTCGGCGTTTCCACCGGCAAGATAGACATGATGACTTTCGGCCTTGGCTGCGGCATTGCCGGACTGGGCGGCGTCGCGCTGTCGCAACTGGGCAATGTCGGGCCGGACCTCGGCCAGGGTTACATCGTCGACTCCTTCATGGTGGTGGTACTGGGCGGTGTCGGTCAACTGGCCGGTACCGTGATCGCCGCCTTCGGCCTCGGCGAAGTCAATAAATTCCTCGAACCGGTCGCCGGCGCAGTACTCGCCAAAATCGCGATCCTGGTCTTCATCATTGTCTTTATCCAAAAACGTCCGCAAGGCTTGTTTGCACTGAAAGGCAGGAGCGTGGAATGACTACCATCCTGAAACCTTCCCTCTTCTCACGTCCGGCCTGGATCGGTATCGTCTTCTGCGCCATCGTACTGGCCTTGCTGCCGATCATGAACCTGTGCTTTCCGGCCGATCATGCACTGCATATTTCCAGCTATACCATCGCACTGGTCGGCAAGTTCATGTGCTATGCCATGGCGGCACTGGCATTGGACCTGGTGTGGGGTTATACCGGCATCCTGTCACTCGGCCACGGCGTCTTCTTTGCCCTCGGCGGTTATGCACACGGCATGTATCTGATGCGCTCCATCGGGCGTGATGGTGTGTATCAAAGCAATCTGCCGGACTTCATGGTCTTCCTGAACTGGAAGGAATATCCATGGTACTGGTGGATGACCGAGCACTTCTGGTTCGCGATGCTGCTGGTGGTACTGGTTCCCGGCTTGCTGGCCTTTATCTTCGGTTACTTTGCCTTCCGTTCACGCATCAAGGGCGTGTATTTCTCCATCATCACGCAAGCGATGACCTTCGCCTTCATGCTGCTGTTCTTCCGCAACGATACCGGCTTCGGCGGCAATAACGGCTTCACCGACTTCAAACGCATACTCGGCTTCACCATCACCGCCCCATCGACCAAGGCGGTGCTCTACCTGGTCACGCTGGCCTTCCTGCTGGCCGCCCTGTTCGTGTGCCGCGCCATCGTGACCTCGAAGCTGGGCCGCGTGCTGCAAGGTGTACGTGATTCGGAATCGCGCCTCATGTTCATCGGCTACAACCCTTTGTGGTTCAAGCTATTTGTCTGGACCTTGTCGGCCGTCGTCTGCGGCATTGCCGGTGCCTTGTATGTGCCGCAGGTCGGCATCATCAATCCATCTGAAATGTCCCCGGCCAATTCGATTGAAATGGTGATATGGGCAGCGGTGGGCGGACGTGGCTCGCTACTCGGCCCTATCATCGGCGCCTTCACCGTCAACGGCCTGAAGAGCTGGTTCACCGCCGCTTTCCCTGACTTGTGGCTATACGCGCTGGGCCTGATCTTCATCCTGGTGACGCTTTTCATGCCGCAAGGCATCCTGGGCCTCGTCAAAAAATTCAAAAAACAAGAGGCCGCAACATGAGCGAACTCGGATCTGAAAAAATGCGCCGCAACGAACCATCTGACCGGCCTGATGACAGTGAATATGCCGAATACGGCGTGACCTATTCACGCCTGAAACCGGAAGGCCTGGATACCGCGCACGGCGTCATCCTCTACCTGGAAGACATCACTGTCTCGTTTGACGGCTTCAAGGCGATCAACAAACTGAACCTGGATATCTCGGTCGGTGAACTGCGTTGCATCATCGGCCCGAATGGTGCCGGTAAGACCACGATGATGGATGTCATTACCGGTAAAACACGACCGACTTCCGGCACCGCCTTCTTTGGCCAGAGCATAGACCTGACCAAACTGACCGAGTATGAAATTGCGCATGCCGGCATAGGCCGCAAGTTCCAGCGCCCTACCGTATTCGAACAGCACACGGTATTCGAAAACCTGGAACTGGCGATGAAGATGGACAAGCGCGTCAAGACCACGCTCTTTGCGCGCCTGAACTCGGAACAGATAGGCAAGATTGAAGAAATCCTCAGGCTGATCCGCCTCAACGGCCAGGAACACCGTATCGCCGGCCTGCTCTCGCACGGACAAAAACAATGGCTGGAAATCGGCATGCTGCTGATGCAGGAACCGCAATTGATCCTGCTGGATGAACCGGTGGCCGGCATGTCCGATGCGGAAACCGCACGCACCGCAGAATTGCTCAATGAATTGCGCGGCAAGCATTCGATCATGGTGGTGGAACACGATATGGGCTTCGTCGAAGAAATTGCGCAAGGCGACAAGGTAACCGTGCTGCATGAGGGTTCGGTCCTGGCCGAAGGCAGCATGCAGCAGGTGCAGGCCGATGAGCGCGTAATCGAAGTGTATCTGGGACGATAAAGACATGCTGCAAGTTAATCAATTGAACCAATACTACGGTGCGGCACATACGCTGCGCGGCATCTCGCTGTCGGTCGAGAAAGGCAAATGCCTGTCCCTGCTCGGGCGCAACGGCGTCGGTAAAACCACGCTGCTGAAATGCCTGATGGGCGTGCTCCCGGTGGCCGCTGGCAATGTCAGCCTGGACGGTCGCGACATTACCAAACTGAAGCCGCATCAACGTGCCGCTCTTGGGATCGCCTATGTACCGCAAGGTCGAGAAATCTTTGCGCGCCTGACCGTCGAAGAAAACCTGCTGATGGGCATGGCGACTAAATCCGGCAAGAAGGCTTCGGTAATCAAAGGTGAAGTCTATGAACTGTTCCCGGTCCTGAAGGAAATGCTGCACCGGCGCGGTGGCGACCTGTCCGGCGGGCAACAGCAGCAACTGGCGATTGCGCGTGCCTTGTTGGCCGAACCCAAACTGATCATCCTGGATGAGCCGACCGAAGGCATACAACCGTCGATCATCAAGGATATCGGCCGTGTCATCAGCCTGTTACGTGAGCGTGGTGATATCGGCATCCTGCTGTGCGAACAGTATTTCGATTTCGCGCGTGAACTGGCAGATACCTTCGTCGTGCTGTCGCGCGGCGAAGTTGTAGCTTCCGGCAGCCAGCAAGAGATGGATGACGACAACGTCAAGAAACACCTGGCCGTATAAATTGCCGCCAACCGATCATTTTGAATTTCACCTGTCAAACAACCTTGCATGAAACGCCTGAGCGATACGAGCAGCGCCATCACCCATACGAACAAGAGCGGAATCGCGTCTTTTCGTAATGACCAGGCGCGACTATCGCTGGCATTCACTGACGATGCAGGCACCACCCGTATGACCGAACGTAGTCACTTCGGCCCCTTGCGCGTACAAAAGCCGCTCTACCCGGAACATCCGGCCGTATGCCACGCCATCATCGTGCACCCGCCTGGCGGCATCGTCGGCGGCGATCAATTGACCATCACGGCTCGGGTCGGCGACCATGCGCATGCGCTGCTGACCACGCCCGGCGCCGGCAAGTGGTACCGCGCCAACGGCCAGCTGTCACAGCAACAGGTCAGCCTCGAAGTCGGGGCGGATGCCGCGCTGGAATGGCTGCCGCAGGAAACCATCTTCTTCAACGAAGCCGATGTCCGGCTCGAACACAATGTGACGCTGGCTACCGATGCCCGCTATATCGGCGGTGAAATCCTTTGCTTCGGCCGCACCGCATCCGGCGAAACCTTCGACAGTGGCCGCGTGGCGCAACGTACCAGCATCCGTCGTGGCGGCAAATTGCTGTGGTTTGAACAAGGCGCGCTGCAAGCCCGTAGCACGGCCATGCACAGCCCTTTGTCGCTGGCCGGTTACACCGTTTGCGCCACGCTGATCGCGGTGGGCAAGACCATGAATGGGGCTTTCCTCAACGAGCTGCGTGAAGAATCCAGCGCACTGGCGCAGGGCGGCCGCAGCGGCGCCACGCAAATGAAACAAGTGCTGGTGGCACGTTACCTCGGGCATTCAAGTGAAACCGCCCGCCTCTGGATGACACGCGCATGGCAGCGCATACGTCCCGAATTAATGCAACGCGATGCGGTCATCCCGCGCATCTGGAACACCTAGCTTTGGAGCACATATGGAACTGACCCCGAGAGAAAAAGATAAATTGCTGATCTTTACCGCCGCCTTGCTGGCGGAACGACGCCAGGCGCGCGGCCTGAAACTGAACTATCCGGAAGCGATTGCGCTGATCACGGCCGCCATCATGGAAGGTGCACGTGATGGCAAGACCGTCGCCGAACTGATGTCGGACGGCGCAAAAATCCTGACACGCGCCGATGTGATGGAAGGCGTGGCGGAAATGATCCCGGACATCCAGGTAGAAGCCACCTTCCCGGACGGCAGCAAGCTGGTCACCGTGCATCATCCGATTCCCTGAGCGCCATCACTAAAGAGGAAACCATATGATCCCAGGAGAAATGTTGGTGGAGCCAGGCGACATCGAACTCAATGTCGGCCGCGCCACCGCTACCGTCAAGGTTGCCAATAGCGGCGACCGTCCGATCCAGGTCGGTTCGCATTTTCATTTTTATGAAACCAATCCGGCGCTGAAATTTGACCGTGAAATCGGCTATGGCATGCGCCTGAATATTACTGCAGGTACCGCCGTGCGCTTTGAGCCGGGCCAGGAACGCACGGTCGAGCTGGTTGCGCTGGCCGGCGACCGCAAGGTCTATGGCTTCAATGCCAAAGTCATGGGCGCGCTGGATAAGAAGGAAGGCAAATAATGAGCAAGATATCGCGTCAGGCTTATGCCGAAATATTCGGCCCGACCACCGGCGACCGTTTGCGTTTGGCAGATACCGAATTATTCATTGAAATCGAAAAGGACTTCACTACTTACGGCGAAGAAGTGAAGTTCGGCGGCGGCAAGGTGATACGCGACGGTATGGGCCAGTCGCAACGCAATTACAAGGATGTGATGGATACCGTCATCACGAATGCCGTCATCGTCGAACATTGGGGCATCGTCAAAGCCGATATCGGCCTCAAGGGCGGCAAGATTGCCGGCATCGGCAAGGCCGGTAATCCGGACATCCAGCCGGATGTCACGATGGCGATCGGCGGCGCCACTGAAATCATCGCAGGTGAAGGCATGATCGTCACGGCCGGCGGCGTCGATACCCACATCCACTTCATCTGCCCGCAACAGATAGAAGAAGCATTGATGAGCGGCGTCACCACCATGATAGGCGGCGGCACCGGTCCCGCTGTCGGCACTGCCGCCACCACCTGTACGCCTGGTCCCTGGCACATCCATTCGATGCTGTCGGCCGCCGATGCCTTTCCGATGAACCTGGGCTTCCTCGGCAAAGGCAATGTCAGCCTGCCGACGCCTTTGGAAGAACAGGTGCACGCCGGTGCCATCGGCCTCAAGCTGCATGAAGACTGGGGTTCGACCCCGGCCGCTATCGACAATTGCCTGTCGGTTGCAGACCGCCTTGACGTGCAAGTGGCGATCCATAGCGATACCCTGAACGAAGGTGGTTTCCTCGAACACACACTGGCCGCCTTCAAGGACAGAACTATCCATACCTTCCATACCGAAGGTGCCGGTGGCGGCCATGCGCCCGACATCATCGCTGCCGTCGGCCAGCCCAATGTCTTGCCGTCCTCCACCAATCCGACCCGGCCCTTCACCGTCAACACGCTGGATGAGCACCTGGACATGCTGATGGTCTGCCATCACCTGGATCCGGCGATTGCCGAAGATGTCGCCTTCGCCGAATCCCGCATCCGGCGCGAAACAATAGCCGCCGAAGACATCCTGCATGACATCGGTGCGATCTCGATGATGTCTTCCGATTCGCAGGCCATGGGACGGGTCGGCGAAGTCATCATGCGCACCTGGCAAACCGCGCACAAAATGAAGGTGCAGCGCGGCTCGCTGGCAGGCGACCCGGCGCGCAATGACAATTTCCGCGTCAAACGCTATATCGCCAAATACACCATCAACCCGGCCATCACGCACGGGATTTCACATGTGGTCGGCTCGCTCGAAGTCGGCAAGGTGGCCGATATCGTCCTGTGGAAACCGGCCTTTTTCGGCGTCAAGCCATCGATGATCCTGAAAAGCGGGATGATTGCCGCGGCCCAGATGGGTGATCCGAATGCCTCGATCCCGACACCGCAACCGGTACATTACCGGATGATGTTCGGTGCCTATGGCGGTGGCCTGAAGACGTCGATGACCTTCGTCTCACAATCAGCCTTTGATGCCGGCATAGGCGACATGCTGAAACTGAACAAGCCGGTGGTCGCAGTCAAGAATATGCGCCATCTGCGCAAACGCGACATGATCCACAACAGCGCGACGCCGAAGATGGAAGTCGATTCGGAAACCTATGAAGTGCGTGCCGATGGCGAGCTGCTGGTATGTGAACCGGCCAAGATCCTGCCTCTGGCACAACGCTACTTTTTATTTTAAAACCATCATGCTGACCCTTAATACCAAACTGGAAAAAGCCGATCAAATCGACGGTGAACTGATCCTGCCCTACGACCAGCGCGAAAAAAGCCGCTTGCGCGCGACCATGGTTTCGGGTGAAGACGTTGCTGTTTTCACCGTGCGCGGCACCATCCTGCGTGATGGCGATATCTTGCGCGGCGATGACGGTCGCATCGTCAAGATCACTGCGGCCAAGGAACCGACCTATCGGGTCGAAGCCCTGAGTCCGCACCAGCTATTGCGTTGCGCCTTCCATCTCGGCAATCGCCATACCCAGGCACAGATCGGCAATGGCTTCCTGCGCATACGCAAGGACGCGGTGCTGAAGGAAATGCTGGAGGGCCTCGGTGCAAAGGTGGAGGAAGAACTGGCTGCCTTCGAACCGGAATCCGGTGCTTATGGCGGCGGCCATCACCACCATGGTGACGATGCTCATCATCCGTTGGCGCCGATTCCATTGCGGCAAAAGATACATCGCCCAAGCGACAAAGCGGAATAAGGAAGTATCGATATGCAAGCCCAGGCCCTGCTCCATCTACTGCAACTGAGTAGCCCGTCGCTGCCGATAGGCGCGTACAGCTATTCGCAAGGACTGGAGGCAGCTATTGAAAACGGCACGGTAAAGGATGAAGTCGGTGCCAGGCGCTGGATTATCGATGTACTGCACGAAGTAGTGGCGCGCTTTGAAGCACCGGTGTTATGGCGCTTGCTGCAGGCATTTGAAAAGCGCGATGCGGCTGCGGTAGAAAGCTGGACCGAGCGCTTCATCGCCGCGCGCGACACTGCAGAGTTCCGTGCCGAGACCATACAGATGGGTTATTCGCTCGGCAAATTATGCAGCGACCTGCAACTGGGTGATGCGGAAATGCTGGCACTGTTACAGGCGCAAACCGAGGTGCCGCTGCCGACTGCGCTGGCTTATGCCGCAGTGACGCTCAAGGTGCCGGCGGAAGCGGCCTTGCTCGGCATGCTGTTTTCGTGGGCCGAGAACCAGGTATTGGTTTGTGTGAAATCGGTACCACTGGGCCAGGTTGCCGGGCAGCGTTTGCTGCTGTCCCTGCAAGCCGAACTGGAAGTCGCGGCACAAGTGGCGCAGCAATCGCCGGATGAAGAATTATCGAACTGGTCGCCAGGATTATCACTGCTGTCGATGCAGCATGAAGTGCAGTACAGCCGTCTGTATCGTTCTTGAACTCGTTCCCCGAATTAAATTTTTGATTGATAAAACTATGAGTAATCCTTCCTCCCCCAATCCACTCCGCGTCGGCATCGGCGGCCCTGTCGGTTCCGGCAAAACGGCGCTGTGCGAAATGCTGTGCAAACGCATGCGCGACAGCTATGACATGGCCGTCATCACAAATGACATCTACACCAAGGAAGATATGGAAATCCTGCTGCGCGCCGATGCGCTGCCGGCGGAACGCCTGATGGGTGTGGAAACCGGCGGCTGTCCGCATACGGCGATCCGCGAGGATGCATCGATCAACCTGGAAGCCATTGCGCGTATGAGTGCTGACTTCCCTGATCTTGATTTAATCCTGGTGGAGTCCGGCGGCGATAATCTGGCGGCGACCTTCAGCCCGGAATTGTCGGACCTGACCATTTACGTCATCGACGTTGCCGGCGGTGAAAAAATCCCGCGCAAAGGCGGCCCCGGCATCACGCGTTCGGATTTATTGATCATCAACAAAACCGACCTCGCACCCTATGTCGGTGCCAACCTCGACATCATGGCGCAGGATGCCAAGCGGATGCGCGGCGAACGTCCATTCGTCTTCACCAATTTACGCAGCGGTGACGGTGTCGAAACCGTCATCGAATACATCCGCAAGCAAGGCTTGCTGGATGAAAAGCGCAAGAACTAATTCTTGCATTTTTATACCATTCGAATCGATTTATCCGAAGGAGCCCAACATGTTTTCCCTCTCAAATAAAACTGCCGCGCGCATCGGTGTATTTGCCCTTGGCTGCCTCGCAGTCGGCACTGCACTCGCCCATCCCGATCATCCGGAAAGCATGATGAATAGCGCCATGAGTTTCAGCTCCGGTTTTTCCCATCCGTTTTCCGGTATCGATCACCTGCTGGCCATGCTCGCCGTCGGCCTGTGGGCGACGCAACTCAAACGCTCGGCTTTATGGGTCTTGACGCTGGCATTTCCATTGATGATGGTGGCCGGTGCCTTGCTGGCGATGAGTGGCTTCCAGTTGCCGGCGGTGGAAAGCGGTATCGCCGCTTCGGTGACAGTACTGGGATTGTTGATTGCCTTTGCCGTCAAGATGCCCTTATGGGCCAGCACCACCATTGTTTCCGTGTTCGCGCTGTTCCATGGTTATGCACACGGTAGCGAATTGCCGCATGGTTCATCGGCAGCGCTGTATGGCGCCGGCTTCGTGCTCGCTACCGCGCTCCTGCACGCCACCGGTTTGCTCATCGGCCTGGTCGCCGGTAAGCAAATGGCGGACAAGGTGGTACGTATGGGTGGTGCCGGCATTGCAGCTGTCGGTGCTTATTTGTTGACAGCCGCTTGATTCAAAGTGGCTGCAGGAGGCGATAACCGACCGCAGTCTCGGTCAGCAGGTAACGCGGCTGGGCCGGATCGTCTTCCAGCTTTTGCCGCAAATGCCCCATATAAATGCGCAGGTAGTGGCCGCTCTCCGAATGCGAAGGCCCCCACACCTCGCGCAACAATTGCGGATTGGTAACGACGCGACCGGCATTCGCCACCAGTACGCTCAACAAGCGATACTCGGTCGGCGTCAGGTGCACCATCTGGTTCGCCTTGGTCACCAGGCGCGCATTCAGGTCAACCTTCACGTCGCCGAAGCTGAAACTGCCTTGCGCATCGCCATCGACCCGGCGATGCCGGCGTATCGTCGAGCGCACACGCGCCAGCAATTCACCTACGCCGAACGGTTTGATCAGGTAATCGTCGGCCCCCGCATCCAGCGCCTTGATCTTGTCACCTTCGCTGACACGTGCTGACAGCACGATGATGGGGACCGGCGACCATTCACGGATGTCGGCAATGAAGTCCATGCCGTCGCCATCCGGCAAGCCGAGGTCGAGGATGATCAGGTTAGGCTTGCGCGTACCGGCATCGATCAGGCCGCGCTTCATGGTTTCCGCCTCATAGACATGCCAGCCCTCTTCCTCCATCGCGGCACGCACAAAGCGCCGGATTTGCGGTTCATCTTCGACCAGCAAGGCTATCGGTACTGATTCACTCATGGTGTCTGGTTCTGTAATTCGCCTTCATCCAGGTCCGGCATGGCGGGAGGCGTGCCCAAAGGCAGGGTAAAGATAATGGCGGCACCACCCTGCGGCGAATGTCCGCCACGGATAGTGCCATGATGTGCTTCTATAATGGCGCGGCAAATCGCCAGGCCCAAACCGACGCCCGGCGTCGCCGATTCGCGTTCACCACGGGTGAACTTTTCAAAGATAGCTTCTTCCTGGCCGGGTGGCAAACCGGGACCGTTGTCATAAACCGCGACATCCAGGTATTGCCCGCTGAGTTCGGCGGCAATCGTTATCTGCGAACCGGCCGGCGTGTATTTGCTCGCATTCTCCAGCAAATTGCACAACACGCGCTCGATCAGCACTGCATCGAAATTCACCAATGGCAAGCCTGCTGCCAGCCGGGTATGCACCTGATGCCTGCCGAGCAGCGATTGCACCGCGCGCAAGGAACTGCCGACCACTTCTTCGAACTGTTGCCACTGCAGGTTCAGCTTGACCTCGCCACTCTGTATGCGTGCCATATCGAGCAGATTGGTCACCAGGTTCCCCATGCGCAAGGCTTCTTCATGCAAGGCATGCGCCAGTTCCTGCTGGGCCGCAGCCAGCTCCGGTTTGGAGCGTGTCAATGATTCGGACAAACCAACCAGTGCCGTCAACGGCGTACGCAAATCATGCGAAATCGCCGCCAGCAAGGAATTACGCAAACGTTCCGACTCCATGCGCAGCAAGGCGTCCTGCGCCACCTCAATGTAATGCACGCGTTCCAATGCAATCGCCGCCAGCGCGGCAAAGGTATCCAGTTGCCGTCTTTGTTCCGGAATCAGCATCCAGCGCCGGTTCTCCGGCCTGATCGCCAGCACGCCGCGGGTGCGCATGGGCGCGACCAAAGGCAGGTAAAAATAGACGCTGGCCGGCAAGGTATCGGTGCCCATACCGGCCGGGGTGGCGCGATCGAAAGCCCATTGCGCGATACCGATATCGAGTTCCTTGCTGTGCCCCTGCGCGGCCTGCAGGCGCGCTTCATCATTCGGTAACAACAATACGGCCTGCGCGCGGAAGGTACGCTGGATAAAGTTTTGCGTGGTTTCGAATACCTGCTCGGCCTGCAAGGCGCTGGACAGTTCACGTGCAAATTCATACAAGGCACGCGCCCGCCCTTCACGCTGCGCTGCGATCCTGGCCTGGAAACGCAAGCCAGACGTCAGTTGCCCGACGATCAGGCCGACCACCAGCAAGACGGAAAAAGTCACCAGGTACTGCACATCGCTGACCGCGAAGGAAAAGCGCGGCGAAACAAAGAAGAAGTCGAATACCGCCACACTGAGGAAAGCCGCCAGCACCGCCGGGCCACGACCAAAGCGCACCGCAATCAATACCTCGGCCAGCAGGAAGAGCATGACGATATTCGCCAGGTCCAGGTGCGGCATCATCGGCGTTGTAATCAGGGCCGTCAAAACACAGATGGCGACGGTCCACGCATATGGCAGGTAAGGCGATTTACCGTTATCCACCACATCATCATCCTGCGTGCTACCGCTCTCGCGTGGCGTCGCTGCAACTTCCCTGCTTTGGCGTTCACCGGTTTCTATCAGGTCGATATCCGGCGCATAGTTGGCAATGCGTTGCGCATGCGGCGCGCGCCACGGCCAGCGTGTATGATTGCGGCCGAGGATGATGCGGGAAAAATTATGGCTGCGCGCATAGTTGACAATTTCACGCGCGATATCGTTGCCGGGCAAGACTGCGGTAGTGGCACCAAGGTCTTGCGCCAGTTTCAGCGTCTTCAATATGCGTTCACGTTCGGTCGGCGACAAACGCTGCAATTGCGGCGTCTCGACATAAACTGCATGCCATTGCGCATTCAGCTGGCCGGCCAGTTGTGCGGTACTGCGGATCACATGTTCGGCCCCGGCACGCGGCCCTATGCAGGCCAGCAAATCGGAATCGGTTTTCCAGATCGCATTGATAGACTTCTCGACGCGATAGGCCTGGACATCGTCTTCCACCCGGTCCGCGGTACGGCGCAAGGCCAGCTCACGCAAGGCGATCAAATTGCCTTTGCGGAAAAAATTGCGCGATGCGCGTTCGGCTTGCTGCGGCTGGTAAACCTTGCCTTCCTTCAGGCGCGTCAGCAAATCATCGGCCGGGATATCGACCAGCACGATTTCATCAGCCTGGTCGAATACGGTATCCGGCAAGGTTTCCGCCACGCGGATGCCGGTAATGCCGCCGATGACATCGTTCAGGCTTTCCAGGTGCTGCACGTTCACGGCGGTAAACACGTCGATGCCGGCGCCCAACAACTCTTCCACATCCTGCCAACGTTTCGGATGGCGTGAACCCGGCGCATTCGAATGCGCGAGTTCATCCACCAGGATCAAGGCCGGCTTGCGTGCCAGTGCGGCATCAATATCGAATTCAGCGATGGTTTTGTCGCGGTAAGCGACATCCTTGCGTGGCAGGATCTCCAGCCCGTCCAGCAAGGCTGCGGTTTCCTTGCGACCGTGGGTTTCCACCAGGCCGACCACCACATCCAGCGTTTCCCTTTGCATGCTGCGTGCGGCATTCAGCATCGCATAGGTCTTGCCGACCCCGGCCGAAGCACCGAAATAAATACGCAGCTTGCCGCGCGACGCACGCCGGTCCTGCGCCTGCATTTGCGCCAGCAAGGTATCGGGATCAGGACGTTGGTGTTCGCTGGATGGCATGAGTTCTAACGGTGGTCAGGCATCGATTGTGACACATTCGGGGGCTGCCTACACAGCCCCCGAACTTGGCGCTTTACGCCTGGTTTAACGCTGGTCCAGCGCCAGGTTCAATGTCAGTACATTGACACGGTTCTCACCGAAAAAACCCATGTATTGCGGCTGGCTGATGCGATCTATCATGGCTTTGACTTCTTCCACCGCCATTTTGCGTTCGCGTGCCACGCGTGGCATCTGGTAGTAAGCTGCCGCCACACTGATCTCCGGATCCAGGCCACTGCCGGAAGCCGTCACCAGGTCGACCGGGATCGCTGCAGTATTGCCGGGATCCGCCGCTTTCAATGCATCAATGCGGCCTTTGACGCCATCCAGCAAGGCCGGATTGGTCGGGCCTAGGTTGGAGCCGCCGGAAGCGGATGCGTTATTCGGCATAGGGCCGGTTGCAGACGGACGCCCCCAGAAATACTGTGGCGATGTAAATGCCTGCCCTATCAGGCTGGAGCCGACCGCCGCACCATTTTGCGTAACGATACTGCCGTCGGCCTGGCCGGGAAACACCAGCTTGCCGATGCCGCTTACTGCGTACGGATAGATCACACCGCAAATCAGGGTCAGCATTGCAAAGAGAATCAATGCGGGACGAAAAGTGGATTTCATAATATATATCCTTTACACCAGATGGAGAACGTTCAGGATCATGTCGATCAGCTTGATACCGGCGAACGGCACCAAAATCCCGCCGAGGCCGTAGATCAGCATATTGCGGCGTAACAAGGCGGCAGCGCCCACCGCGCGATACTTCACGCCTTTCAAAGCCAATGGGATCAGTACGACGATGATCAGCGCATTGAAAATGACAGCCGACATGATGGCCGATGACGGACTGCTCAGTTGCATGATGTCCAGCGCTTTCAGTTGCGGATAAGTCGTCACGAAAGCGGCCGGGATGATCGCGAAGTATTTGGCGACGTCATTCGCAATCGAGAAAGTCGTCAATGAACCGCGCGTCATCAGCATTTGCTTGCCAATTTCGACGATCTCCAGCAACTTGGTCGGATTCGAATCGAGGTCGACCATATTGCCGGCCTCTTTCGCCGCCTGTGTGCCGGAGTTCATCGCCACTGCGACGTCAGCTTGTGCCAGTGCCGGTGCATCATTGGTGCCGTCACCGGTCATCGCCACCAGTCGGCCTTGCGACTGGTAATCGCGGATCAGCTTGAGCTTGTCTTCCGGAGTTGCTTCCGCCAGGAAGTCATCGACGCCGGCTTCGGCGGCAATTGCTGCAGCTGTCAGTTTGTTATCGCCTGTGATCATCACGGTTTTGATACCCATGCGACGCAGTTCGGCAAAGCGTTCCTTGATACCGCCTTTGACGATGTCCTTGAGCTCGACTGCCCCCATCACACGACCGTCATCGACCACCACCAAAGGCGTACTGCCGCGACGCGAAATGTCATCGACCAAGCGTGACACTTCTTCCGGAAAACTGCGGCCCAATGCTTCCACATGCTTCTTCACCGCATCAACCGAACCTTTACGGATCGCACGTTCACCGAGGTCGACACCGCTCATGCGGGTCTGCGCACTAAAGTGGACGAAGCTCGCCTGCAAGGCGGCGATATCGCGTTCGCGTATATTGAACTTCTGTTTCGCGAGGATCACGATGCTGCGGCCTTCCGGTGTTTCATCCGCCAGCGATGCCAGCTGCGCCACATCGGCCAGCTGGATTTGCGTCACACCGGGTGCCGGATAGAATTCGGAAGCCTGGCGATTACCGAGTGTGATGGTGCCGGTCTTGTCCAGCAACAGTACGTCCACATCACCTGCGGCTTCAACGGCACGGCCGGAAGTCGCGATCACATTCGCCTGCATCATGCGGCTCATGCCGGCCACACCTATCGCCGACAGCAAGCCACCGATCGTGGTCGGGATCAGGCACACCAATAAGGCGATCAATACCGTTATCGTGATTGGCGAGCTGGCGACACCGGCCGCCTTCGCCATTTCCACCGAGAACAGTGACATCGGCAACAAGGTCACCGTCACCACCAGGAACACAATGCTCAAGGCCACCAGCAAGATCGTCAAAGCGATTTCATTCGGTGTCTTTTGGCGTTTCGCACCTTCCACCATCGCAATCATGCGATCGATAAAGGCTTCGCCCGGATTCACTGCAATTCGCACCACCAGCCAGTCCGACAGCACGCGGGTACCGCCGGTAACAGCTGAAAAATCACCGCCAGATTCACGGATGACCGGTGCGGATTCGCCGGTAATCGCGCTTTCATCGACCGAAGCCACACCTTCTATCACTTCGCCGTCGACCGGGATTACATCACCGGCTTCCACCAGCACCGTATCGCCTTTGCGCAAATCCGCTGGCGAGGCAGGCAACCATGTAGTGCCGTGTTTCGGTATCGCCAGTTTTTTGGCGAGTACGGTTTGTTTCAAGGCGCGCAGGGATGCCGCTTGCGCCTTGCTGCGGCCTTCCGCCAGCGATTCGGCGAAGTTGGCAAACAGCACGGTGAACCACAGCCACACCGATGCGGCAAGGATGAAGCCCGGGCTGGCTTCGCCCTGGCCGGTAATGGATAGCATAAACAACAGCGTGGTGATGATGCTGCCGATATACACGACAAACATCACAGGGCTGCGCAACTGTGCACGCGGATTCAGTTTCTTGAACGAATCGACGATAGCCGGACCTATCAGCTTGCTATCGAACAGCGACAGGTTCTTGCGCGTCATGCTGGCTGTCTTTGGTTCTGACATACGCATAATGGATTCTCTTTAATTGATCCGGGACGGCGGACGGTCATGCCCGCCTGTCCCTAACTTGTTATTTGAAAAGTTGCAGGTGCTCTACCACCGGGCCGAGTGCCAGTACCGGTACATAGTTGAGGACACCAACCAGCAGCACGGTTCCGACCAGCAAGGCGATGAACAACGGGCCATGCGTCGGCATGGTGCCGGCATTGACTTCCAGTCGTTTCTTCGCCGCCAGTGAGCCGGCAATCGCCAGTACAGGTACGATCACGGCAAAGCGACCGAACCACATCGCTATCGCCAGCATCACGTTATAGAAAGGCGTGTTGGCAGACAGTCCGGCGAAGGCGCTGCCGTTGTTGTTAGCGGCCGAGGTAAAGGCATATAGCACTTCGGAAAAACCGTGCGCACCGGGATTCAGAATGCCGGCTTTACCAGGGTCCACCACCACCGCGATAGCCGTACCCAACAACACCAGGCAAGGCGTGACCAGGATCACCAGCGAAGCCATCTTCATTTCATAAGCCTGGATTTTCTTGCCCAGGTATTCCGGCGTACGTCCTATCATCAGGCCGGCAATGAATACGGCCAGGATGGCGAATACCAGCATCCCGTACAAACCGGTGCCAACGCCGCCAAACACCACCTCGCCCAATTGCATCAGGACCGTAGGCACCATGCCGCCCAGCGGGGTAAATGAGTCATGCATTGCGTTGACCGCACCACAGGATGCCGCTGTCGTTACAGCAGCAAACAAGGTCGAAGCACTGATGCCGAAACGGGTTTCCTTGCCTTCCATATTGCCGCCGGCCTGCAGCAGGCTTGCGTCCTGGTCCACGCCCAGCGCAGCCAGGCCCGGGTGCGCCTGTTGCTCGGCCCCCATCACGACTGCGGTGAGTACGACGAACAGCAAGGTCATTGCACCGAGGATGGCCCAGCCCTGGCGCATATCGCCGACCATGCGGCCGAAGGTGAAACACAGCGCCGCCGGGATCAGGAAGATCGCCAGCATTTCCACCAGATTGCTGAAGGCAGTCGGGTTTTCATAGGGATGTGCCGAGTTGGCATTGAAGAAGCCACCACCATTGGTACCCAGCATCTTGATCGCTTCCTGCGAAGCAACCGGGCCCATCGCGATGGTTTGCGTTTTGGCAGTCAGGGTTTCCAGTACTGGTGCACCCTTGTCATCGACCACCGGCTGTCCATCCGTACCGACTTTAGGCTGCTGGTAAGTAATCGGATCGATCAGCGCCACATCCTTGTAGGATGAGAAATTCTGTATCACACCCTGGCTCATCAGCACGACGGCGACGATGATCGACAAAGGCAGCAAGACATACAGGGTGGAACGTGTCAGGTCGACCCAGAAGTTGCCTATCGATTTGACCGAACGATGGCTGAAGCCACGTATCAATGCATAGATCACGGCAATACCGGTCGCGGCGGAAAAGAAGTTCTGTCCGGTCAGCGCCAGCATTTGCGTCAGGTAGCTCATCGTCGATTCACCGCCATAGCCTTGCCAGTTGGTATTGGCAACAAAGCTGACGGCGGTATTAAACGATGAATCAGGGCTGACATTGCCAAAGGCTTGCGGATTCAAAGGCAGCCAGGCCTGCATGCGTTGCACCGCATAGACAAAGAAAGTGCCGAGCACGTTGAAGACCAGCAAGGCTATTGCATAGCCTTTCCAGCCCATCTCGGCTTGCGCATTGCTGCCCGCCATCCGATACAGGAATTGCTCAAATCGGAGGAGCCAGCCCAGCCCGCGTATAGGCGCAGTGCCGCCGACCTTGGCCAGGTAGGTGCCAAGCGGATACGCCAGCACCAGTAAAACCAGCAGGAATACCGCCAGCAAGATAATTGATTGCGTCGTCATTTACAGCTCCTCCGCATTCAACAAGGCCGCCAGCAAATAAATCAGCAGGCCGACGGCAACTACCGCGCCCACCAGGTAAAACATGTTCATTGGCGTTCTCCCAGCTTGTTACAGCCGTTTGTGTAGGCCACAAGCAGCAGGAAAAACACCGCGATTGCGGCGATAAATACTATGTCCATCCATCTTCCCCATACAGGTTTACGATGAATAGAAGCGTAGTCTTATCAATCTAAAAAATTCGTAAAGACTTGGGTGGCGGGTGTAAACAAGGCGTAAAAATTGCCTCGGAAATATGACGGGATGGGGATACTGGGAGGGGTGCAGCAGTACCCTGTGGACCAGGGCACTGCCGATTTAATGCGGATGGGCTATCAATTGAAGTAATTGCGGCGATTCTTTTCGCCAACCTGGATTTTTCCTGTCATACCGGCTTCAAAGTGACCGGCAATCAGGCAGGCAAAATCGAATTCACCGGGACGATTAAAGGTCCAGACGATTTCCTCGATAGCACCCGGCTTTACGTGCGCCATATACGGTGCTTCATGTGCCATCGTGGGAAATTTGCGCATCATTGCCGCATGCTCCTGCAACTGTGCGGTCGTCCCCAACACGATTTCATGCAATATCTTGCCTTTGTTCTTGATCACCAACTTGACGGTTTCACCTTCCTTGACCTTGATCCGGTTCGGTGTAAAACGCATATCGTCGCGCATCACCAGCTTGATGGTCCTGTGCACCCTGGCCGGATCACCGGCGATACCAAATTCTTTTTGCTCGGCCTTGCTCACATCGAATACCGCCTTGGTGTGCGCATCATCATGGGCCAGTGCCACGGAAGAGGCCAACAACAAAGCCGCCAACATCAATTTTTTCAATTCCCGTTCCTTACAGTTGCTTTTAAAGCATGGTTCTCACAACTATTGAAATGCTCAATTCCTCGCCACTTCAGTAGCGCGCAGATGATACATGAAGGCAGCGGATCGAGCCGGGCGGCTGTGAATTCAAAGGAAAGAAGTGCATCACTGCCCTGCCCATGTTATTCGGCATAAGCAGGACAGGAACGCATAATGGCAATGACGACTACTTCAGGTATGAACGCAGGACTGTAACGACCTGCTCCAGATCGGCCTGGTGTTCCTCTTCTGAAACAGGCTGTGCACCGAGATGTTCACGGATATGGCTCTCCAGTACTTCCGCCATGAGTCCGTTCGCAGCACCGCGTATCGCCGCAATCTGTTGCAGCACGGCACCACAATCGCTATCGCCGGCCAGCGCTTTCTCCAGCGCCTCGACCTGCCCCTTCATGCGGCGCACACGTGCCAGCAATTTCCTGTCGCCCTTGGTATGTGACATTTGCAAACATCCTTTCAAACTGCCTGTTAATATACTGGGGTATAGTATATTAAATTTCACGAGTAACCCATATGAACACTCCAAAAACGCCGGATCACCTGGTGCACGAGCACATTTTCAATCGCGGCAATCCGATCGCGGAAAAGAAAACTGCATGGGCGCTGTTGTTGACGACGGTGATGATGGTGGCGGAAATCATCAGCGGTTACGCCTTCAATTCAATGGCCCTGCTGGCCGACGGCTGGCATATGAGCTCGCATTCGGTCGCCCTCGGCCTGGCGGTGATGGCGTATGTATTGGCGCGGCGCTATGCCAATGACCAGCGCTTTGCTTTCGGCACATGGAAGATAGAAGTACTCGGCGCGTACACCAGCGCCCTGCTGCTCTTGCTGGTTGCGGGATTGATGTTGTACCAGTCGATAGAACGCCTGATCAATCCAACCGCGGTGCACTATGACCAGGCCATTGCGATAGCCGTCATCGGCCTGGTGGTGAACCTGGCTTGCGCTTACCTGCTGAAGGATGACCATGCACATGGACACGATCACGACCATGGTCACGAACACGATGAGCACCATCATGACCTGAACCTGCGTTCAGCCTATATGCATGTGATCGCGGATGCTGCGACTTCAGTGTTGGCGATCATCGCACTCTTCGGCGGCAAACTATGGGGCGCCAGCTGGCTCGATCCGACGATGGGCATCGTCGGCGCAGCACTGGTATCGATCTGGGCTTATGGCCTGATCAGGGATAGTGGTCGTGTGCTGCTGGATGCGGAGATGAATGCACCGGTGGTCGAGGAAATACGCGAAGTGATTGCCGCCAGCCCGATCCCGGCCGCGATCTGTGATTTACACGTTTGGCGTGTCGGCAAGCAAAAGTACGCCTGCATACTGACGCTGGCAGTGCACGAAGCTGTCACGCCGGATTATTTTCGCCAGCAGTTGGCGATACATGAGGAACTCGCGCATATAACTGTGGAGATTGTGCACGTCTGAATACGTTTGCTAGTGTTGATGAATGTATTTCTTCGGCCCGACACGTCAAAAACAACTGCCTTTCAGGCGACGTTTGAGTCCAAGAGGCTGTTGTTGTTATCCGCTTTGACGCTGCCGTTTGTGCGAGGCAAAAAATGGAAAAAGAAGTGGACGTTGTCTGAGCGCAGCGAGTTTCGTCCGCTTCCCATTTTTTGACTTGCACAGACGGGAACCCCGCAGGGGCTGCGGCTTCGCGGTCGCCTTCTTTTGCTTACTTTTCTTGGCGAGACAAGAAAAGTGAGCGGCTGCCGGGCCGCCCCCGGCAAACCAAGTCTGATCGAAGAGAGAACAGCATCAATCCCAGCAAACCGACAACGAGCCGACAATAAAAAATGCCACCCATTAAAGGTGGCATTTTTATCTGCAGCTATTAATGCGTCAAACAACGCAAATATCAGTGCCCGGTCGAATCAGCGTTACGACCAGCTTCGAACAGGAACCATGTACGTTGTTCGGTTTCATCGATCCAGACTTCGATCAGGCTGGTGGTACCGATATCGTGGTGTTCATCGCAAACGCCATGCGCTTCACGCAAACGTGAAGTCAGCAACTTATTGTCTTCACGCAATTCAGCCAGCATGTCATTTGGCTCGACGTAATCCGCATCGTTATCCTGGATGCGTTGGGTACGGGCAATATGACCGATCGAGCGCAAAGTCATACCGCCTACTTTACGGATACGTTCTGCGATCAGATCCGTCATCGCATAAATTTGCACAGCCTGTTCGTCCAGCAGCAAATGGTAATCGCGGAAATGCGGGCCGCTCATATGCCAGTGGAAGTTTTTGGTTTTCAGGTAAAGCGCGAACACATCTGCCAGCACGCCATTCATGGCGGCGGAAATATCCTTGGTCGCCTTGGTACCCATATCGCTTGGAGTAATCAGTGGCGCACGCTGTCTGCGCTTGATGTCTGCTACCGAACTGGTCTTGGTAGCTTTTACCGCTTTGGTAGCTTTAACAGGTTTCTTCATACATCACTCCTCGGTTATTGATAAACCACAGCCGAATTATTTCGGCATGTTTGAAAGTACGCTCTTGCATTTTGAACCAAGCCGCATCAAGCGGCAAGTTCAACAAACTCATTAATCAGATAGCGAAAAACGATAGCATGACACATTGCATCATCGGCTTTACATCATCGTTTAATTAGTAATGCGACCGCTCTGCTTTATTTCAAGTGCCCTACTTCAAAAAGAACTCAACTGCCAATGCAACGATAGGCGGCTGGATGGAATGATTACCGTTAAACTCGACCAGCTCAACGTCATAGCCGGCTGCTTTCAACTTGGCTGCATGCGGACGCGCGCTGGTTTCAATCGGCAATTGTTCATCGACCAGGCCGTGCGAGATAAATACCTTGGGCGCGCCTTCCTGCATGAAGACCGACATGAAACCACCGGAGAAAACGATCACATGGCTGACCAGGTCACCATTGGTGATGCCTGTTGACAGTGAATAGCTGCCACCATCCGAAAAGCCGGCAAAACCGAAATGCTCCTGGTCGATCAGGTAACGGGAGGCAACTTCGGTCAGGGCCTGGCCCAGGCGCTGGATATCCGGCCCGTTCCCGCCTATCACGATGTCCCAGGTAACGTACATCGATTGCGGTACCAGCAGCAGGAATTTATTGCGCTCGGCATGCTCTTCGAGGAAAGGTAAAACCTTTTCCGCGCTGCCACCGGCGCCATGGAACATGACCAGCAAAGGGACTGCAGCATTTGGCTCGAGGCCGGTTGGAACATACAACACCGCATCACGTTCCTCGGCGATACCGAGGAAGTTACGACCAGGCTGCAACGGAGATTTGGTAGGTGACGCGTGCGTGAACGACAGGCGCCCCATTAATGAGAGATCAAACATGCCCTTATCTTACCTCGTCCCCCGCGAATTGAAAACCGCCTGCCGCACTGTCGGCATCTTCTGACAAGCGTTCATTCACCAAAATTGAAGATCGTCATTTGCGCATCCTTATCGTTCTCCGGCTCTTCCGGCTCGGCTTCATGCTGCTTGCTGCCGGGCCAGCTGCTGCGTTCGCCGATTTGCTGGCGCCACATCGCGTAGTACAGGCCTTTACTCTCCAGCAAAGCGAGGTGGCTGCCGCTTTCGACGATATGTCCTTTTTCCAGTACGAAGATGGTGTTCGCATGCATGATGGTTGATAGCCGATGCGCAATCAGGATCGTGATTTGCGTGCTGCGCTCTGAAATCATGCGCACGGTATCGGTAATCTGTTCTTCCGTCAGCGAGTCCAGCGCCGAAGTCGCTTCATCAAAGATCAGCAGGCGCGGCTGGCGGATCAGCGCCCGTGCAATCGACAGCCTTTGCTTTTCGCCACCGGAGAGCTTGACGCCCATCTCGCCTATCATGGTATCCAGACCTTCCGGCGATTGTTCCAGCAAATAGGCGCAGGACGCCTGTTCCATCGCAGCGATGATTTCTTCATCGGTCGCATCCGGTTTAACGAATTGCAGGTTTTCACGTATGGTGCCGGCGAACAGATGCGTCTCTTGCGTCACGAAGCCGATCTGACGCCGCGCGCGGTTATAGCGCAAGTCCCTGGTGGAAACATCGTTGTAATACACCGCACCGCTGGCCGGCGTGTACAAACCGACCAGCAACTTCACCAGCGTCGATTTGCCGGAACCGGACGGTCCAACAAAGGCAATGGTGTCGCCCAGTCCGGCTGAAAACGATACATGCTGCAAGGCCGGTTCACTCGCGTGTTTGTGGCTGAAGCTCACATCTTCAAAGCGCACATCCCTGATCGAACCGATATCTATCGCTGACTTCGAACCGCGTTCGACCGGCTTCTTCATCAGTATGTCGAAGTTCAGCAAGGATGCTTCCGCCTCGCGATAGGCAATGATGATATTGCCCAGCTCCTGTAGGGGCGCGAGGATGGCAACCGAGATGAATTGCATCGCAATCAGTTCGCCGGTACTCAGCACATCACGGAAAATCAGCCACAGCAAGGCAAACAGGATGGCGTGTTTGAGCACCACCAACGTCGTGCCCTGCAGGAAGGACAGCAGGCGGATGCGTTTGACCTTCTTCATCTCCAGCGCGAACAGCTCTATCGTTTGCGCCTGCAAACGACGGATTTCGGCAAAGGTCAGGCCCAGGCTTTTGATCAGTTCGATATTGCGCAGGGATTCAGCGATGAAACCGGAGTTGCGATTGGTGTCGCGCACGATGGAGCGCTGCTGGCTTTTGATTTCACGGCTCAAAAGACCAGTGAGGCCACCCAGCACCAGCACGCCGATCAGGAATACCGGCACCAGCATCCAGTGTTTGGTCACCGCATACCAGGTCAGGAAGCCCATGCCGACTATCGCGGCAAAGACTGTATTCACGAAGGAATTGATGAAGCGTTCGCTATCGGCACGGACTTTTTGCAGCAGCGACAGGGTTTCGCCGCTGCGCAAGTCTTCGAATTCCTGGAAACGCAGGCGCAGCAACTGGCGCAAGCCATCATTGAAAATTTCGGTGCCCAGCTTTTGCACCACCAGCCGTGTCAGGTACTCCTGCAAAGCCTTGGCCAGGCGGGACAATACGGCGATCACCAAAGCCAGCGCGAGCAAGGTCAGGACGCCGGAAACCAGTTGCTGGTCGGTCTTGCCGACCGGCCGGATCGCGTATTCGTCGATGATTTTGCCGAGGATGATGGGGTCGATCAGTGCCAGCACCTGGCTGATGGCCGCCAATAGCAGCGCCAGGGCGACCAGCCGGCCGTGCGGTTTGAGGTAAGTCCAGAGGATGTACATCGCTTCCCCTCCCTTGTTAACGATCGTTGGCGAGAGGATAGCCAGGTGGCAGGACTGCCTGCCCTATTCCAATTCAGGCTGCGGCAGGAGCCAGGCTATCGGCACCGGCATGCTCATCCACCAGCACGCGGTTGCGGCCGGCATTCTTTGCAGTGTACAACGCACGGTCGGCCCGTATGCTTAAACGATCAAAGCTTTCGCCTTCGCGCCAGGTCGCGATACCGATACTGATACTGTAATGACATTCGCCGAAAGTACCGGAAATCAGGTGTCGCTCAGAATCTTCGCGCAGGCGGCGTGCAATCGCCAGCGCACCGGCAGTATCGGTATTCGGCAGCAGGATGCCGAATTCTTCACCACCGAGGCGACCGAGTGCGTCACCATCCCGCAGCGAAGCCCGTGTCATGCGGGCGAATTCGCGCAATACCTCGTCGCCGCCGGCATGGCCAAAAGTATCGTTGATGCGCTTGAAATGATCGAGATCGATGATTAACAGGGATAAGGGCCGGCCGAATTTGCCGGCGCGCAGGATTTGTTCACGCGCCACCGCTTCCAGCCGTTTGCGCGACAAGGCTTCGGTCAGGTGATCGTGATTGGCGGCGTCTTCCAGGTTGGCCAGCATCGCATCATGCGTCAACATCACCGCCGCCATGGTCATGGTTGGCAAGGTCACGGCACCAATGACCATCAGCACGATATTCCAGAAGGTATCAAACATCATGGTGTTCGATGGCTGGTCCAGCGTGATGAAATAGATGCCGCGCGTCAGTTGGCATACCGCAAAAATCAGCGCCAGGCAGGCGGCAAACCAATAGTTATACGGATTGCGATGCGGTGGACGGTGGCGCAACAACACCACGGCGGCGGAAATGCAGACCAGGGTAAAGAAGGTCGTCATGATCAGCACCCGCACCGGGATACTGTTGACGGCATAGCGCCAGATCACCAGGCCCACCGCCAGCACCGCGATGGTTGTGATCAGCAAGCCCCAGCGCGACGGTCGTCCGACGAAGCGCGCACAGCCCACGTAGTAATAGGCGGCGGCCAAGGCCAGCACCGAATTGGCAATAACGATGGAAATGAAGTCCGGGATCAGGTCGCGCAAAGCCAGCAAAGGCAGCGAAATGACCACCATCAGGTTCGATGCAAACCATTCCTGCACACCGGCCACATTGGAACGCAGCAGCGATCCCAGCACGATCGCCATTGCGAGGCTAAGCAACGCAGTGGTGGTCAGGATCGAAGCAAGAGTCAGCATGGACTGGGAGCCGGATTGGGTGGTGGAATACCTATTGTAATCGGCAGCACCGGCAAAAACTTGATTCATTGCAACATTTGCCAGATGAAATCAGCAAATGTTGCATCAACCCGGGAGCGCTAATCCCTTACCGCTCCCCGTCTGGAAACGAGGTCAGAAGCTGCGATCGCTAGGCGGCGTCCACTGGTACAGCCAGGTTTCCGACAGTGGCTGGCCATCCGCGGCAAGGTATAAACGCAAGTCGATAGGCCCTTTTACCTCATCCCCCACCTTCAGGTCGAAGATCGCACGGTAACCCTTGATATCGTGCAGCGGCCGCGCCGAGGTGATTTCCACCGTGCCATGCGTGGTCGATATGACCGGCACCACTTTGACGTCCTTGCCAAGCAAGGCAAAGTCGCCACCGGCGAAATCGACCGCAAAGCGCCACGAGAAATAGGTCCGTTTCTTGCCGATTACACCACCAACACCGGTGCGGGTCGCAACCACGGTTGCAGCCTTCGGCGCGTATGGCATCTTCGCGCCCCAGTGCAGTTTGTAGCCGTATAGCAGTTCCTGTCCCGGCTGCGGCTTGGCGTCCGGATTCCAGAAGGCGACGATATTGTCGAAGGTTTCATCGACGGTCGGGATTTCGACCAGCTGCACCGAACCCTTGCCCCAGCCGGCTTTCGGCTCCACCCACAAGCTGGGTCGGCGATCGTAAAACACGCCGTCATCCTGATAGTGGTCAAAATTGCGATCACGCTGCATCAGGCCAAAGCCGCGTGGGTTTTCATCAGCGTAGGCGTTGAAGCGCAGATGTTCCGGGTTGAGCAAGGGGCGCCAGATCCATTCACCATTGCCGGTCCACATTTCGAGGCCGTCGGAATCATGGATTTCCGGACGCCAGTCATTGCTGATGCGCCTGTCGTTTTCACCCATCTGGAACATGCTGGTCAAAGGGGCGATACCCATGCGTTCTATGGTTTTGCGCGGATACAGGGCGACATCGACATCCATCAGGGTGGTCGCACCCGGTGCGATTTCAAAGCGGTAGGCGCCGGAGATACTCGGCGAATCGAGCAAGGCATACACCACCAGGTGGCTGGATTGCTTCGCCGGTCGCTCCAGCCAGAATTCGCTGAAACGCGGGAATTCTTCCGGCCGTTCCATCCCGCAATCGATTGCGAGGCCGCGCGCCGACAAGCCGTATTGCCATTCGCCGCCAACTGCGCGGAAGTAACTCGCACCGAGGAAGGCGGTAATGTCACGCACCAAATCAGTATGGAAGTTGACGCGGAAACCGGCAAAGCCGAGGTCTTTCGGCATGTCTGCGCCCTTCAGGCCGCTCTTGCCGTAATTGAACATGGCCGGATCGTAAGCCAGTTCGACCGCCTTGCCGTCTTTCACTTCATGGATCTTGACCGACTGGTTGGCGTACATGCCAAGGTGGAAGAACTTGACCTGGAAGCGCAGTTTGTCCTTGGCCCACAAAGCATGATCGTCGCGATAGCCGATGGCCTGGTATTGATCCCAATCCAGCGCCTTGACTGCAGCCGGTACCGGATAGTCCGGCGCATGGTAGGGCTTGCCGGCCAAAGTCCGCGCCTGGCCTTTCAGCCATGCGTAATCGAAGGCTTCTGCCTTGCCGAGGACTTTCAGGTCGGAGGTATTGCTGCCGGCGGCATACAGCGCAGGTGCATGGAATCCGGCCAGGGTCAGCGCGGCGGAAGCTTTGAGTAAATCACGACGTTGCATTGGGCTCCTTTATAGCTATCGGTTCAGCACGCTTTGGCATGTCTGATGCCAGAACGTTCACTTTCTTGCACCAGGAAAATACCCTGGCAGCACTTTTACATACGCACCCAAGCAATTCATGCGCCACCAGGCACTTTCCATAACGAAACCATAAAAACTAGAATTCACTTTAAATAGAAAATTAAATTCCAATTAAATCAATATATTACGATGCAAATTGAATGTAATTTATTTAATTAAAATTGGCAGCCAAAACCAGCCAAAAATGATTATTTGTCACATACGGAGACAAACCCCGCCCTGATTGGATACTATTTGTCTCTTACTCATACCAACCTATAGGAGCATCAATGAGCGATCAGAACACAGACACAGCCCCGGCAGAAGATACCTACAGCAGGAGCGAGATCCTTTCTTTCTGCCGCCACCTCGGTCGCAGCCTGAAAAGCGGCAACGAAGAAAACAATACGGCCCTCGCCATGCACCTGATGCGTGAAGCCGAGTACCTGGGCAAAAACCAATTCGAAACTGTTGCAGACATGTTTGCAGCGGTTGCACAAACCGTCGATCCAAACCTGCCGAAGAAATAATCCTTCAGGATTCAATCTTCCGCACCAGCCTCATTCAATTGAGCGCCCTGCTGCACAGCTTAAAAAATGTGCAGCAGGAGCAAAACTTCAAGCAGTCCCCTCCTCTCGACTATCAATGCTTCAGTGAATGTCTGAACAAATTGATATCCGTTACAAAAAATAGTCAGTCGCAGCCCGCTTAAGCGCAACCTTGTCGTAACAAACGAGGCTATTATTCTCGCTCAAAGAAATTCACCCGAGCGTATATGATCCGTTCCATCCTCTTCGCTGTTGCCATCGCTGCTGCAAGCTCCGCCTCTGCCACTTCCCTCGGTTCCAAACACGCCATCGTCATCGATGAAGGCACCGGTAAGGTCGTATTCGAAAAAAACGCCACTGACATCGTCCCGATTGCATCGTTGACCAAGCTGATGACTGCGATGGTGGTGCTGGACGCCAAACCCGATATGCATGAGCGCATCAGCATCAAGGAAGAGGATGTCGATACCCTGAAGTTCAGTTCATCACGGGTTCCGGTCGGTGCCGTTTTTTCGCGCCACGAACTGCTGGAGCTGGCGCTGATGTCGTCGGACAACCGCGCGGCACATGCACTGGCGCGCAGCTATCCGGGCGGCCTGGAACACTTCAAGGTGGCAGTACGCAGCAAAGCGCACATGCTGAACCTGCGTCGTACCAATATCGAAGAACCCACCGGGCTGTCGCCCTATAACACCTCGACCGCCAGCGACCTCGCCAAACTGGCACTGGCCGCCTCCAAGTATCCGGACATCGAAAGAATCACGACTGTCAGCAACGACCTGATCGACGTCAATGGTCGCATGCGCCAGTATCACAACACCAATCGACTGGTGGGCGACAAGAACTGGACCATCTCTTTATCGAAAACCGGTTATACGCAGGAAGCCGGACGCTGCATCATCATGCGTGTACACACAGCAGGACGCGATGCCATCATGGTTTTGTTGAATGCGCGCGGAAATGCAAATCGGACGGCGGATGCGAACTACCTGCATCGCCTGCTGACGAAAGAACAGCATCAGCCGGTCATGGCCAAGCTTAACCTGAAGTAAGCTCGCTTGATATCAAGACAGCAGCACTGCTGTCGTTTGTATGCCTGATTAAATATGCCGCTGGAATTCCAGCGGTTTTGCTTTCAACTCTGTTTCGGCTCCTGCTTCAGGATTGCTTTCACAGGTAGAGCAAGTGCTGCAACCACTACCGCAACCACCACCCGCGCTTTCGCCGGGCATCAGGAACACACCCAATTTACGCACAGGATAAGGACGCGACGGCTTGCTCAGCAAAGTCGCCAGTGCCTCTTGCCGTGCCCGCATCCACTTCGGCAGCAAGCGGCGCAACACATACAGCGCGCTGAAAAATACCAGCGCCGCGATAATCACGTCTTGCACGATGTTATAAGCGCTCATGTCAGTGCCTTCGTAATCTGGTAAGTCAGGAATGCCGCCAGGTAAGCTAGGCCAAACAGGTAACCGGCTGAAACCGCCACTGTACGCCATGAATTCGTTTCGCGCCGGATCACCGCCAGCGTCGACAGGCATTGTGGCGCGAAGACATACCATGCCAGCAAGGCCAGCGCGGTCGCCAGCGACCATTGCGCAGCAATCACAGGGCCGAGTTGTGCCGCCACCGCTTCTTCGCTACCCGACATCGCATATACTGTACCCAAAGCCGCTACCGCCACTTCGCGTGCTGCCAGGCCCGGGATCAGCGCAATACAAATCTGCCAGTTGAAACCGATAGGTGCAAAGATCGGTTCCATCAGGCGGCCGAGCTGGCCGGCCAGGCTGTAATCAATCGCCGGCAGGGTCGCGCCTTCCGGAGGCCCCGGGAAAGTCGAGAGGAACCACAGCAATACCGTCAGGGACAGGATGATGGTCGTGACGCGACGCAGGAAAATCAGCGCGCGTTCCCACAAACCAATCGCCACATTGCGGATGCCAGGCATGCGGTAAGACGGCAATTCCATCAGCAAAGCATGTTCGCTCTTGTCCTTGCGCATGCGCTTGATGAACCACGCCACCACCATCGCACTGACGATACCGGCTACATACAAGACAAACAGCACGATACCCTGCAAATTGAAGATACCCCACACCGTGCTACTCGGGATGAAAGCGGCGATCAGCAAGGTATATACCGGCAAACGGGCGGAACAAGTCATCAATGGTGCGACCAGGATAGTCGTCAAACGATCACGCGGATCCTGGATACTGCGCGTCGCCATAATGCCGGGAATCGCGCAGGCAAAACTGGACAGCAAGGGAATGAAGGAGCGACCGGTCAGCCCGGCCTTGAACATCAGGCGGTCCAGCAGGAAAGCCGCGCGCGGCAGGTAACCGGATTCTTCCAGTACCAGGATAAAAAGGAACAGGATCAGGATCTGCGGCAGGAACACCAGCACTGCGCCCAGTCCGGCAAACAAGCCGTCGACGATCAGGCTGCGCAACATGCCGTCCGGCAGCGTCGCGGCAAACCACTCACCGGTAGCGGTCACACCTGCGGTAATGCCATCCATCAAGGGCTCGGCCCAGGAAAACACGGCCTGAAAAATAAAGAACATCACCAGTGCCAGGATCGCCAGTCCGAATACCGGATGCAAAACCCAGCGGTCTATCGTGTCATCGATGCCGGATGTCGCCGTCGGCATCACGACCGCAGCGGCCAGTATCTTGCGCACCTGTTCATGCACTTCGCCTTCATGCACCACGGGTGCTACCAATTCCTTGGCCACCACCTGGTCCAGATGTTTGACCAGGTCTTGCGCACCGCCATGTTGAATCGCGACGGTTTCAATTACATCCATGCCGAGCTGGCGTTGCAGCTCTGCGCGATCAATCGTGACCCCACGCTTGCGCGCCGCATCCATCATATTCAGTGCCAGCACCATCGGACGTCCGAGGCGTTTGACTTCAAGCACGAAGCGCAAATGCAGGCGCAGGTTGGTTGCATCAACCACGCACACGATCAGCTCAGGGGCGGCTTCACCAGCCCGGCGACCGAGGCAGATATCGCGGGTAATTACTTCATCCGGGCTGGTTGCATCGAGGCTGTAGGCACCCGGCAAATCAAGCAGGCTGAAGACGCGACCGGACGGCGCGGTAAAGCGCCCCTCCTTGCGTTCAACCGTGACACCGGCATAGTTCGCCACTTTCTGGCGGCTACCGGTCAGTTGATTGAATAAGGCAGTCTTGCCACAGTTAGGGTTGCCGACAAGCGCAATGCGGGAAATGGACATGGAATATAAAAATTAACTGGCGACGTGGATGCGTACGCGCTGCGCTTCGGAGCGACGCAAAGCAAAACGGGTGAAACCGATTTGCACTAATAAGGGATCGGCACCTATCGGACCGCGCGCCACGATGCGCACCGCTTCGCCGGAAACAAAACCGAGCTCGCGCAAACGTTTGGCAATCGGATCATCGCCTTCAACATTGATGACTTCGTCAACTACGGCAGGAGTAAATGGGAGCAATTCGGAAAGATTCACAGCGAGCCAATACAAATAACAATGATTCTCATTATAAGACAATTCCCTAGAGGAGATTGTTCCTGGAAAAAACTTTCTGGCGACAATATTTCGAACGTTTAGCTTTTATAAACAGCATGCAGCAAGCCCGGGCTGCGTTTATCATGGCGCGCTGAGCATCACCACACTGACGAGCAATGAATCAAGAAGCACTGCAACTACTGGTGACCCGCACCATGCCTTACGGCAAATACAAGGATAGATTGCTGGCCGACCTGCCCGGCCACTATCTCGGCTGATTTGCCCGCGAAGGTTTTCCATCGGGTGAACTGGGCAGCCTGATCGCGCTGATGTATGAACTTGATCACAATGCCTTACGACATCTGCTCGATCCTTTGCGTCGACCTTAAACACAAGTCCATCCTCAACCCCAGCCGCGCGCCAGCGGCATCCCGTGTTCCACCATATCGATCAGGCGCTGGCCTACCGCTGCCGCCTGTTCATCGTTCAGGCTGCGCAAAGGTCCGTCTATCGATAACATCGCCAGGCCATGCACGGCGGACCAGGCAAGGAATTCCGCCCCCGCGCGCCGATCGGCCGTCATCGCACCGGCTGCCACCAATTCATCCAGTGCCGAACCCAGTAACTGGAATGGCGTGAGCCCGCTTTCCCCCGCCATCGCCGGTGTTTTCGCCTGTTGCAAATCTTCGTGTACCGAGAACGCGGTGCGGAACAGGCCCGGCTCCGCCCGCGCAAAACGCAGGTAGCCGGTACCGACTGCGCGGACATGCGCCCGCGCCAGGTCGGCGGCATTACCGGTATCCGCGCATGCCCGCATTTCGGTTTCTATCGCCTGCGCGAGTTGCGATTGTGCGACAAAACAAACCGCCTGCAATAAGGCATTGCGATCGGCAAAATGCCGGTATGCCGCATTCGGTGCCACCCCGACCTGCCGCGTTGCTTCGCGCAACACTACTGCCGTCGGCCCTCCGGCACGCGCCAGTTGCGTTCCCGCCTCCAGCAAAGCCCGGTACAAATCCCCGTGGCGGTAAGTCTTGCGTTGCGGAACTGCTATTTTTTTCGTCATCTTGAATAAATGTGTACACCGTACACTAGTTGTACTATTATTTATGGACACTGTACACAATAACACCCTTCCATAGGAGAAACAGTATGAGCCAGGAGACAGGAAATACCGCAGCAGAAGCAGAAATCCGCGCACTACTCGATAGTTGGCAAAAAGCAGTTACCGTCGGCGACCTCGATGCCACCATGGCGTTTTACGCACCCGATATCGTCGCCTACGACGCCATCCTTGCCTTGCAATTCAAGGGTTGGGATGTATACAGAAAGCATTGGCAGGCCTGTATGGAAATGGCTCCCCAGATGAATTTCAGGTTCCAGGACATACATATCGCAGCCGGCAACGATGTGGCATTCAGCCATTGCCTCAATCGCTGTGGCGGCGTAGACAAGGACGGCAAGGAAAACGCGTCATGGATGCGCATGACGACCGGCTATCGCAAGATCGGCGGCAAATGGAAAATCGTGCATGAGCACTTTTCCGCTCCGTTCGAGATGGAAACCGGCAAAGCCCTGTTTGACCTGCAACCCTGAAGCAGCATCCGGCAAGCAGACAGTCCCAAGGAAAGAACGTTATGAACTTCCCGCCCGAATCGCAAGCGCTGAACCCAAACGAGGTCGATTACCTGCACATGATTCAACGCTTCGATCAGTTGTGGGCTTCGGCCCGCACTGAACACGAACAGGCGGAGATGCAAAGGCTGCTGTACCTGATAGAGCAATATGAAACAGAAAAACACGACAACAGAGATTCCGGCATGAGTAGCGCGCCAGAGAATCCGGACCACAGACAGGGATCATTCGAGACACCCATGAGGAGCACACAATGAATAAGCCTGCAGTAAAAGCCATTCCCGAAGGAATGCACAGCCTGACACCGCACCTGGTTTGCGCCGATGCGGCAGCTGCCATCGAGTTTTACAAGAAAGCCTTCCACGCCACCGACGTATCCATATTGCCCGGCCCGGGCGGCAAGATCATGCACGCCCATTTACGCATAGGTGATTCATCGCTGATGCTGATGGATGAATATCCGGAATTTTGTTCACTCGGACCCAAGTCATTGAAAGGCAGCCCGGTCACCATCCATCTGTATGTGGAAAATGCCGATGCCGTCTACAACCGGGCAGTTGCCGCAGGTGCCATCGCCAAAATGCCGATGGCGGATACCTTCTGGGGTGATCGCTATGGCGTACTGGAAGACCCGTTCGGTCATTCATGGTCCATCGCAACCCATATACGCGACCTCAGCCCGGAAGAGATCCGTGCGGGCGCGCAGAAAATGTGTACAGAAGAAGCAGCCAAATAAAAACGGGCACTCAAATATCAAAGGAGTAGCAACATGCGTTTCATGATCATTATCAAAGCGAACCAGGATACGGAAGCCGGCGTCATGCCGGATGAAAAACTGATGACGGATATGGGCAAGTTCAATGAAGAACTGGTCAATGCCGGCATCATGCAAGCTGGCGATGGCCTGCATCCGAGCTCAAAAGGAGCGCGCATCAAATTCTCCGGTGACAAGCGCACAGTCGTTAACGGCCCGTTCCCCGAAACCCGGCAATTGATCGCAGGTTTCTGGATCTGGAAAGTGAAATCGAAAGAAGAAGCGATTGAATGGGTCAAGCGTTGCCCGAACCCGACCGGCGCCGATTCGGAAATCGAAATCCGCCAGATCTTCGAAGCGGAAGATTTCGGCGCAGAATTCACACCGGAACTGCGCGCACAAGAAGACCGTATACGCGCAAAAATGGACGCCGGCCTCGCCTGACCGGCCCTGACACCCACCGACAAGAAAAACTACTCAACCCGCATCCCGGAGACCCTACATGTTCAAAATCATCGCCGTTGCCGTCCTGGTCGTACTCGTTGCCATCCTTATCTTTGCCGCGACCAAGCCGGACACTTTCCGTGTCGAACGCACGACCACCATCAAAGCTGCGCCGGAAAAAGTGTTCGCACTCATCAACGACTTCCATCGCTGGACCACATGGTCGCCGTATGAGAAAAAAGATCCGGCCATGAAACGCACGCATAGTGGCGCAGCCAGTGGCACAGGCGCGATTTATGAATGGGATGGCGATAAAAATGTAGGCAAGGGCCGGATGGAAATCACTGAATCGACGCCGTCGTCACGGATCGTGATCAAGCTCGATTTCCTCTCGCCTTTCGAAGCGCACAATACGGCGGAATTCACTTTGCAGGCGCAAGGTGATTCCACGCAAGTGACTTGGGCCATGTATGGACCGGCCAACTACGTCTCCAAGCTGATGAGCGTATTCTTCAGCATGGATAAAATGGTTGGCGATGATTTTGCTGTCGGGCTCAACAACCTGAAAACGGCTGCCGAGCAATAAGCAACAGGCACCATGCAAACAAGCTGAAGCGAATATTCAAATTAAGAATGAATATTCAAATCAGCTTGCTTTGCGAAAAGTCAGATTAATCCTGCGCGCGCCGAGCAAAGGATGCGTCGCCGGTTTCAGCGCGAGTACGCCGTGATAACGCAGTCGCGCCGCCCCACCCCAGACCACCACATCGCCATGCTGCAGCGGAATGCGCATGGCCTTGTCTTCACGCCTGTCACCACCAAACTGGAACACGGCAGGAATCCCGAGTGATACCGAAACGATGGGCTGCCGAAAGTCATGCTCATCCTTATCCTGGTGCAGGGACATGCGCGCGCCAGGCTCATAGCAATTGATCAGGCAGGCATCCGGCACGAAATCGGCAAAGCCGGCCGCCAACGCAGCCTCCTGCGCCAACTTGAAAAACACTCCGGGCATCTGCGGCCACCGCTTGCCACTATCCGGATCGACCGCATCGTAGCGATAACCACTCCTGTCCGTCACCCAGCCGTAGCGGCCGCAACTGGTCATCGCCACCGACATGCGAAAGCCGCCGGGCGTCGTCATATGGCGCAAAGGCGCTTGCGCAATCACTTCATCTATCGCACCCAGCAAGCCGGCTTCAATAGCCAGCGCATGGCCGCGCAAAACTACAGCACCGTCGCACAGCTCTTCGCGCCAGGTTCGCCCGCGCTCTATTTCATCAAATAAGTCCATATCCAAGCTGTTATTCAGCTATTCATACCCAGCGGCCATTATGACCAGCGATGGGGATTCATGCTCAGGCGAAACCCGAAAGACAGGATATTGCCCGCAAGCATGAAGTCCGGACGCACCGGATTTTATTACTATCTGATTTGACTTAGACTGCATTTAGATATATCTTAATTGTTCTAGATACGGACTAGATAGGAAAAATCATGAAACATCATCAACATTCCCATTCCCACCATATGGCCAGCCGCAACGACGGCGACGATCTCGGCGGTGGCCGCGGCCGGCGCATGGGCGGTGAAGGACGCATATTCGGCCATGGCGGCCTGCGCTTCGTGCTGCTGCACCTGATCGCGGAAAAACCCAGCCACGGTTACGAATTAATCAAATCAATCGAAGAACGCCTCGGCGGCGCTTACAGCCCGAGCCCGGGCACGGTCTATCCCACCCTGACCTTGCTGGAAGAACTTGCACTGCTCAGCGTGGAAGCAGCCGACCAGGGTGGACGCAAGCGCTATCAAATCACCGATGCGGGTTTGCGTTACCTCGACGAACATCGCGAGATGGTCGATGCCATGCTGTTGCGCCTGAATGGTGGCGTCGATGGTGCCGGTCCCCGTGGCGGACGTCCGCCGCAAGTCAAACGTGCGATAGAAAACCTCAAGCTAGCAATGCGTATGCGCCTGTCCGGCGAAACGCTGACGCAGGAACAGGCGAATGCCTTCGCCGCCATCCTCGATCGCGCTGCACAACAACTGGAGCAAATTTAATGACGACAAACAATCCCGCTGAAGGCGCGCATCCCAACCGCATACCGCAACGTGTACGGCATACCCTGCGTTTCCGTGCAGTCGAAGTTGTGAAGACCGAACGCATTACACCGCACTTGCTGCGTATTACCGTAGGTGGTGATGAACTGGACGAATTCGTCAGCCCGGGCTTTGACGATCACGTCAAACTATTCTTCCCGGATGCGAACGGCATGCTGGCTTTACCGACTGCCGGACCGGATGGCCCAATCTGGCCGAACGGGATCAAGCCGATCATGCGTGATTACACACCGCGCAATTTCGATCCGGTGGCGAAGACGCTGGAAATCGATTTCGCCTTGCACCTCGCCGGCCCGGCGACGCGCTGGGCTGAACAAGCGACACCCGGCCAACGCCTCGGCGTCGGTGGACCGCGTGGTTCCTTCATCGTGACGACGGACTTTGACTGGCATTTGCTGGTCGGCGACGACACTGCCCTGTCTGCAATCTCGCGCCGCCTGGCAGAACTGCCGGCCGACGCGCATGCCATCGTCATTGCCGAAGTCGATACCGCGGCAGACAAGGTCGACCTGCCGACTGCAGCCAATGTACAGATCGTCTGGGCCTATCGTGACAAGGCAACCGCCGGCGAATTTCCTTTACTGACTGCGCTCGAAGACACTGCATTGCCGGAAGGTGATTTCCACGCCTGGGTTGCCTGTGAATCCGCCGCCGCCAAAGCTGTGCGTGCGCATCTGATTGAAGTGCACCATGCCAATCCGAAGTGGATACGCGCCTCCGGTTACTGGCGCAAAGGCAGCGCCGATACGCATGACTCTATTGATGACTGAGTGTCGACGACTGAAAAATAAAAAGCCCGCTATTGCGGGCTTTTTTATATCTGTCAGCAACGATGCTTAATGCTGGTGACCATGCTCATCTGCATGCGGATCTATTCCTTCGGCCAGCAGTATATGTTCGGCATCATCACTCAATGCCAGGTGATTGCGTAAATCCCGGAAGTCATCCGCATTCAATGCGGTCGTAACACTCTCGCCCCTGGCGACAATGGCTTTCACGCTTTCCTTCAGTTCAAACACGGTGCCGAGGCCGGCGTACAAGTAATGATCGCCAAAGGCTTTCTTCAACGCCGTGAAAGTCAGCTCACCTGTGCAATGACCCGGGGCGATGTAAGCCACCTTATAGGTATCGCGCAGTGCGGTAATGACCTTGCCCACTTCTTCGGCCTGGCCCTGGATCAAATGGAAGCCACCACCGACAAACTGGATCTTGGGATTGATCTGCACTGCTGCAGTCACGATGTTTTCCACACCCGAGTGTGAGCAACCAACGATGATGATCACGCCATTCACCGTATTAATCGCAAGCGACAACTCGCGCAATTCCAGTGTGCCCTTCTTGTCCGATACTTGCGAAATCAGATGGATGTTAGGCGCAATCTCGGTGTCTTTATCGATCAACTGGAAATCCGCACCCGGCCAGGCGCTGCCGAAGCGCAGTACATCAGGCGGTTTGCCATCGTAATAGCGCTGCTCAGGCGGTAGCGTTGCATCCTTCGGATAAAAGCTACTCGGCAGATGGCCACCGTACACACCAAAGCCTTCCTTGGGCGCGTAAATTTTCACCTTGGGATTGAGGCTCAGCACATAAGTAAGGCCGCCCATATGGTCACCATGGCGATGCGACATCACCACCAGGTCCAGTTTGCTCAAGTCAACATTCTTTGCCGCCGCGTTCTTCTTCAGGATGTCGCCGTTATTGCCGGTATCAAACAGGATGCGCTTGCCGTCGACTTCAATCAGTGCCGCGTAGCCCCAATCCTTTTCCAGTTTATTGTCTTTACCAAAGGCGTCGTACAGCACAGTCAGCTTTGCACTTTTTGCCGGCGCCGCCGTGGCCTGCAGTACTGGTCCAAACAGGAAGGCCACGATCATCAGCTTGCTCAACCAGGATTTTGTTTTCATACACACCTCACCAAATAAAGTTTAACCATGGGCAATAAGTGCCAGCGAGTCTAGCCGCAGCACCCGGCATTGCTTACGAATATTTTTGTATTTGCTTATGAGGAATGTAGGAAAGAAGAAATACCGGCGCAAATAAAAGATCGCAAAGCCCGGCGTTTTCTGGAAAAATTGAATCCCCGAATTCATGAGGAATGCATCATGGAAACAATGGAAATCTATCGTGGCCGTCTCATAGATCACATCCAGTTGATCGTCGCCGACCTGGACGCTTCCCGTACCTTTTATTCCGCGGTCTTCAAGGCACTGGATATCCCGATGGGTGGCGAAGGCGATGATTTTTTTTGGGCCGATGAATTATTCATTTCGACTGCCGACAGCGAAGCCGCACAAGGCAGGCTGACGGGTCGTCATCACATTGCCTTCCAGGCGAAAGACCGGGCGATGGTTGAGCTGTTTTATAAAGAAGCCCTGGCGCATGGCGGTGTAGACAATGGCGCGCCGGGCGAACGCTTTTACCATCCCGGTTACTACGGCGCCTTCGTGATAGACCCGGACGGCAATAATATTGAAGCCGTGTATCACGGCGAAGCGAAGAGTCGTAATGCAGAAGCCATCCACATTACTTTTTAGTGCGACTGCCAACGACCGGGTGAGGCAGCCAACTTAGTTGGCACCTGCAGAGAAGCTGCAGCTGGCGACGAACTCATAACGCTCAGGCCGTATATAGAAAACCGAGTAATCGCAGCATGCGCCGCTGACAGTGGTGGAAGTCCGTGTCATCACCAGCACGGCGCTGCCCGTCTTCACCTTTAATAGTTTTCCCAATTCGCGATCCGCCAGTTGCGCGCCTATCGCTACATCGGCGCGTGCCACTCCGCGTCCATCAAGGTTCTTCAGGATCGCGTAATTCGGTTGTCGCTCCGCTTCATTCCATTCCATCGCCGCTACCGCTGCCGGCAAATAACTGGCCCCGACCGCGATCGGCTCATCGTCGACCAGATGCAGGCGCTGCAGGAAGGTGCATTCCTTTACTTTCTTACCGAAGCGCGCCGTTAATTGTTCCGGTACCGGCACGAGGTCCAACGCCAGCAATTTCATCTTCGGTTTCAAGCCCTGCATCAAGAGCGAATCATGGAAGCTGCGCAAGGCATCCAGTGCATGCCGTACCTGCTTGCCGGTGGCATAAGTGCCTTTGCCCTGCTTGCGTTCGACCACATTTTCTTCTTCGAGCCGCCCCAGCGCGAGACGCACGGTGACACGACTGACACCGAAGCGTTCTACCAGTTCGGCTTCCGACGGCAGTTTGCCGGATGGCTCGAACGCGCCGCCCAGCACCTCTTCGCGCAATTGGGCGGCGATTTGTTCATACATCGAGGTGACGTTCTTACGGATCAAAGTATCACTGGCATGCATGCGGCTGACTCAATATTCATGGTTAGTGGCAAAGGAACAGCGATTATTCACGATAGATCGCCGCCTGACAAAAAGGAAAACGAATAAGGATATGCAAAAGTCTTCGTTCGTCGAACTTGTATTAATACGTATTATGACAAAAATCCCTGCAAACACCATGCTTGTGATGCATTTTTTGCACCGGATTCTTCTTCATTGTTCAACGGATACCTGTCATGTACGAGAAACAGATGGCTCATCTTCGGGTCGACCATATCGACTTTGCCTATGAAAACGGGCAGACGGTATTCAGTGACTTTTCGATAGAGGCAAAGCCCGGCGAATTCGTCGCCCTGCTCGGCCCTTCCGGTTGTGGCAAAAGCACCTTGCTCAATCTGCTGTCTGGCTTCCTGCAGCCACAGAGGGGCAGTATCCGGATCAATGAACACAAGGCCAGGCCGGAAATGCAGGAACTCGGCTATGTATTCCAGTCACCGCAACTGTTCCCATGGCTGAACGCGCTCGACAATGTGGCCTTCGGTTTGCGCATGCGGGCTGACGTCAGCCGCATCGAACGGGAACAAAAAGCACGTGAAGCACTGGCACTGGTAGGCCTGGCCGATGCCGCACAGCGCCTGCCACATCAACTCTCCGGCGGCATGCAGCAACGCATCTCGCTGGCGCGCACGCTGGCGATGGAACCGACATTGCTATTGATGGATGAACCCTTTGCCGCCCTCGATGCAATCTCGCGCCAAAGCATGAATGAAGAATTGCTGCGACTCTGGTCAACGCTTAAGCAAACCGTGGTCTTTATTACGCATGACATCGACGAAGCGGTCTTCCTTGCCGATCGCGTGGTCGTGCTCGGCAAGGCGCCGCAAGGCGTAAGGCATACCGTGGCCGTCGACTTGCCACGCCCACGCATCCACCGTGAGACGCGACGCCTGCCGCAATTCCATGAATACAGCAGCAGCCTGCTGGACAGTATTTCCACGCCATCGAGCGCAGATTTCCCGAACGCCGTTGTACTTGATAACGCGCACTCCTTCCCACTTCTTTTTGAAAGTACGCCATGAAGCCCGTAAAACTGCTCATCACACTCTCACTCGCGCTGGCTTGGGCCGGTGCCGCCACCGCACAAGCCCAGGAAAAACCCATCCGCATCGGCTGGGTCTACGCAATGGCCAATGCACCGGCAGTGATTGCCGATCGCAAAGGCTACTTCAAGGAAGAAGGTGTCAACGTTGAAATCAAATCCTTCGGCGACGGGCCTATCCTGCAACAAGCCTTGTCGGCCGGTGACCTAGATATGGCTTACATCGGTGCGCCACCGGTATTCCAATGGTATGCACGCGGCCTCAATAGCCGCATCCTGGCCAAGGTTAACTACGGCCAGGCGGCAGTGATTACACAGGCAAACAGTTCTATCCGCACCGTCGCCGACCTCAAGGGCAAGAAGATAGCCGGCGTCGCCAAAGGCAGTGGCATGGATGTTTTGTTACGCGGCTACGTCCTGAAGGAAGCGGCAGGCCTCGAGCCTGACCGCGACACCACCATCGTCAACATGCCGGCCGGGAACATGCCGGCGGCACTTGATCGCAACCTGGTCGATGCCGCCTTCACGTGGGAACCGTTTATCGCCACTGCGCTGCTGCGTGGCAATACCCGCCTGGTGCTCGACGTCAACCAGGCGATCCCGCAATACCCGTGGTACATCGTGATGGCGATGCCGCGTACGCTGGCGCAACGTCCCGACGACATCGTCAAAGTTTTGCGCGCACATCGTCGCGCCATCGACTTCCTGAACAAGCATCCGGATGAAGCGAACCAGATCATCGCAGAGGCTTTCGAAATCCCGACCGTCAAAACTGCCGACGGTCGTGAAATCAAGCCGGTTGAAGTCGTCAGGGAAGCGCGTAAACGCATAGGCTGGTCGGATCGCATCCAGCAAAACGACGTGCAATTCATCCAGCAATTGATGAATTACTCGCGCGCGCTCGGTTTCCTGAACAAGGATTTGCGTGCCACCGAAATTATCGACACCACATGGCAACAGCGCGCTGAAAAAGCGCCGGCCAAACACTAAGGCAAGGCATGCGCATACCGGGTTTAAAACCATCGTGGGGCTGGGCCTCTTTACCTGCACTATTCCTGGTGTGGAGCCTGGCGGCCACTCGCTTTCCGTCCTACATCCTGCCACAGCCATGGGAAGTGGCACAGGAAGGATGGCGCTGGCTGGAAAGCGGCAAGCTGTGGGCACACCTGGGTGCCAGTTTGCTGGAAGAACTGGGCGGCTTCGGTGCCGCCATCGTGGTCGCTGCCATCGTCGGCACCGCCGCCGGTATCTCACGCAATGTGCGCGATTTCATCACGCCCTTGAACGGCCTGTTCATGGCGATCCCGCCGATTGCGTGGGCACCGCTGACCATGATCATCTTCGGCATCGGCTATCTGTCGATCATCGTCGTCATCTTCATCGCCGCCGTTTGTCCTATGACACTGGCAATACAGGATGGCGTACAGGCGATACGCGGCGGTGAAGTACGCGCTGCGCGCATCCTCGGCGCGAATCGTTTGCAACTGCTGGTACACGTCTACTTCCCTGCTACCCTGCCCGCCTTCACCACTGCATTGCGGGTCGGCTTCAGCCAGGCCTGGCGCGCACTGGTCGCGGCCGAAATGATAGGTGCATCACATGGCATAGGCTGGATGGTTTCCACCGGCGGACAGATAGGCAATGCCAGCCAGGTACTGTTGGGCATCGTATTGATCGGACTCATTGCATGGCTGGCTGAAAGCCTGGTCTTCCGACGCATAGAACGACGCTACCAACGCTGGCGCAGCCACTAAGCGGGCCTCGGACTTTTAAATAGCAAATAATCAGGACACATCATGAGCAAGAACCATCCTTTAGACCTCACGCAACAATACCAGGCCTTGCGTAGCAAGCTGGGGCCGCACCATGCACCGGCAGGCTTGTACGTACAAAACAAGAAGCTGCCCTTCGTCGGTCGCGTCAACTGCAACGTCAATCGCCTCGAAACAGGCAGCTGGAATGAAATCGTCATCGACTATGAAGTAGGCGCGGCAGGTCTCGCCGATGGTGGCTGGTTCAAGGCCACCTTCAAGTTCTATTCCGACTGGGCCTTGTTCCAGACCAGCGACCCGACCGCCGCCAATTACATCAGCGCCGAATACCAGTCCGGCAAACTGGTGCCGGGCCAAAGTCCGGCCACCGTGCAATCCTTATCGGTACGCTTCGATCAAAAAGGCCATGAACGTCCATTCCAGAAAGCCATCATCGTCGACGTCGTCGACGGTTACCTGAATGCCGGCGACCACATCATCCTGCGCTTAGGCGACCGGCGCGGTGGCGGTCCGGGCACGCGGGTACAGACTTTCACCGAAGATCGCTTCCGTTTCCGCTGCTACGTCGACCCGCTCGGCACTTCGCGCTTCGCTGCCGTTCCGGGTGACATCGTGATCGACATGGCACCCGGCGCAGCGGCACGCCTGCTGATTGCCGGCCCGCGTTTCGTACGCAGTGGACAGACTGCTCCCTTCCGTTTTTCGCTGCAGGATCGCTGGGGCAATGCCTGCCATGCGCAAGCCGGCAAGCTCTTGCTGCGTGCGTACGCCGGCGATGCACTCGTCTATGAAAAAACACATGCCTTGCCCGATCTTTTATCTGACACTGCCTGGGCCAGCATAGGCGTCGACGACTTGCCAAGCGATCGGGGTGACCTGCGCCTGGTCGCGGAACTGCCCGAACACACGCACATCCGTCCGGCAGTCGCCCACCTCAGCATAAACGACAGCTTCCCGGCACCGCGTTCCTACTATGCCGACCTGCATGTACATGCGAGCGACACGGTCGGCACCAACAGCCCGGCTTACAACGCAGCATATGCGCGCGACATCGGCGGCATCGATGTACTCGGCTATACCGCGAACGACTTCCAGATCACCGATGAAAACTGGCAACTCGGCGTGGATACCGTCGAAGAATTCAACAAGCCCGGACATTTTGTTTGTTACCCGGTGCAGGAATGGTGCGGCAGCTCAACCGCCGGCGGCGACCACAATGTGGTCTTCCTCGGTGATGCGGCTCCCGACTTCCCGTACAACGCACGCGGCGAACACAACCGCACCTTCCTGTGGAATGAAGACATGAAGGGTTCCGCCGTCGAAACCGGACGCTGGCCGGTGGAAGAACTATGGGCCGCCTATATCGACGATCCTGAGCAACACTTGATCATGCCGCACGTCGGTGGTCGCCGCTATATTCCGGACTGGCATCATCCGGAACTGGAACGCCTGGTCGAAATCGCCTCGAGCTGGGGCCACTTTGGCTGGCTCTATCAAGACGTCATCACCCGCGGTTATCGCATCGGCGTTGCTGCCAGCGGTGACGAACACCGCGGTCGCCCGGGTGGTGGCCCTCCGGGCACGCAGGTATTCGGTGTCCACGGTGGCTTGACAGGCGTCATCGCCGAGTCGCTGGATCGTCGCAGCATAGGACGCGCACTGCGCGCACGCCACACCTGGGCAACAACCGGTGAGCATACCGCCTTGCTGGTGCATGCAGGTAAACATATCCAGGGTGATGAATTCACACACTCCGGTCCGCTGAAGCTTGACTACAACTTCCTCGGCGGTGCGGGGTGGGATGAAATCGCCGCTTATGATCACACCGGCCTGATCTGGAAACGCAACCTGCATCAGGAACTCGGATATTCGGAACGCCTGATACGCTTGCGCTGGGGCGGCGCACGCGTGCCGGATCGGTATCGTTGGGCTTCATGGCGCGGTCGCATCACGATACTGAATGGCACCATCAATCGCTTCCAGTCACATGGTTTTGAACATGGCGAAGAAAACTGCTGGCGCGAAGGCACGACCGACATCGTATTCCGCAGCGACACTTATGGCGATGCCGACAGTATCGATATCGACATCACTAATTTGAAAAACTGCACGATACGCATAGAAGGAACCATAGACAGCTATATCAAGGTCGGCGATCCGCTGCAGCCGAATCCGTTCAAACATGTACCAAGCTTCCAATGGGAAATCAGCGGTGCGTCCTTGTTGCAGGAAGGCGGACTCAGGCAGGAATTGGGCGGAACCGAGTTATTCCTGGCATTGGAACGTTTGACGGAGCAGGCACTACCGGTCACGGTGCAGGGTGAACTTGAAGTCGAACTGAAAAAGACTTCCTTCGGCCATCATCCGATCTACTTCACCGGTCGCCAGCAGGATGACAGTAAGGTCTGGTCTTCAGCCATGTTTGTTACACCCGTTGAGCTAACCTAGCCACAAACCATGCAGTTGAACCAAAAAGCCCGCCTATGCGGGCTTTTTTATTCGATAAGCAGTCGTCCGGGATGATCAAAGGCGAGCCGCGCTCAACTTTATTTTGATCTTGCCGTTAATGATTAACCAATCCTTAAGCCGAAAGGTTTGCAGATGAACATCACATCCGTTAGCAACACCGCGACCACCTTGCCTGCAACTGCGCAAGACGAGGAAGCTATTGCCACGCAAGCCGGCAGCGCGGCCAATGGCGAAACCGATCAAAAACCAGCCGGCACCCGGGTCACGCTATCCAGCCTGGGACAGGCTCTTTCCGCCAAAAGGCAGGCCGCCATGCAACCGGCCCGTAATCAGGATATCGACAACAGCAACGTTCCAGACAACATCAAGGATTTGCTCAAGCGGATCCGCGAACTCAAGGAACAGATAGCTGAACAGCAGCAAAAGTTGAATGCCATCATGGCGAACCAAAGGCTGAGCCCGGACGAAAAGCAGAAACAGCTGCTGCAAGTACAATCAACGATCAGCACTTTGAACGGCGCCCTCACCTCGGCGCTGGGTCAAATGAACAAACTGGTGCGAGATTTGGATCTGACGCAGGATCAGCAGATTGCCGTGGCGTCCTTATTGGCGGTATAGCGACCGGGCAAATTACTTGTCATGCCCGAATCAGCACTACGCCAAGTACCAGCAGCCCGGCACCGGTCAATCTAAGCAGGCTGATCGGCTGCACCGGCAAGCCTAACCAGCCAAAATGATCCATCGTCAAGGACAGCAGCATCTGCCCGACAACGATCAGGGAAATGGTGGTCGCTGCGCCCAGCTTAGGCACCATCAGGATGGTGATGGCAATGAAGGTTGCGCCAAAGATGCCGCCCATCCATGGCAACCAGTCGCCGCCTTTCGGTAAAGCCTCGATCAGCCTGGGACCGGGCACCACCAGCGCGATAAGCAGCGTAACGACCAGGCCGACGAAATAGCTGATAAACGCAGCCCACCACGGCGAGCCGATTTGTATGCGCAGATTGGCATTAAGGACTTGCTGAAATGCCACGCTGGCACCAGCCGCCACGACTAACAACATAAAAAAATATGAGCTCATAATTCCTTCCATGAGTTAATACGCCGCGCTATCGGAGGCATTCATCGCCTCCCCGATGACAGACAAGCTAGCTTGCCAGGGCCGCCGCCTTGGCCCGGGCCTTATGCAATTTCTTGTAGCTATCAATCAGGCGCTGGTGCCTATCCAGTCCTTCGAGTTTCATGCTGGTCGGCGTTAAACCAAAGAAACGCACGCTGCCATCCACCGAGCCCAATACTGCATCCATGCGAGGATTGCCAAACATGCGGCGGAAGTTCACCACATAGTCGTCCAGTTCCAGCTCATCATCCAGTACTACTTCCAGCACCACATTCAGGGCTTGATAAAACAAGCCGCGCTCGGCCGAATTATCGTTGTATTGCAGGAAGGCACCCACCAGTTCATGTGCCGCATCAAACTGCTGCAAGGCGAGATTGATCAGGAGCTTCAATTCGAGGACCGTCAGTTGCCCCCAGTCCGTATTTTCGTCAAATTCGATGCCTATCAAGGTGGCGATGTCGGAATACTCATCGAGCTCATTGTTTTCCAGACGATCCAGCAGTGCTTCCAGGCCGGCTTCGTCCAGTTGATGGATATTCAATACGTCGGCACGGAACAGCAAGGCCTTGTTGGTGTTATCCCAGATCAAGTCTTCTACCGGATAAATTTCCGAGTAACCCGGCACTAAAATCCGGCAGGCGGTAGCACCCAGGTTGTCGTATACGGCTGTGTACACCTCTTTGCCCATGTCCTTGAGAATACCGAACAGGGTCGCGGCTTCATCTGCATTCGAATCTTCACCCTGACCCGAGAAATCCCACTCGACAAAATCGTAATCCGATTTGGCACTGAAAAAGCGCCACGATACGATGCCGCTGGAATCGATGAAGTGTTCGACAAAGTTATAGGGTTCGGTCACTGCTTCACTGGCGAAGGTAGGTCGCGGCAAATCATTCAAGCCTTCAAAACTGCGTCCTTGCAGTAATTCCGTCAGGCTGCGTTCCAGCGCGACTTCGAAACTTGGATGTGCACCGAAGGATGCAAACACGCCGCCGGTGCGCGGATTCATCAAGGTGACGCACATTACCGGGTAAGTCCCGCCCAGCGATGCATCCTTGACCAGCACCGGGAAGCCCTGCTCTTCCAGGCCCTTGATGCCTGCGAGGATGCCGGGATATTTCGCCAGCACTTCTTGCGACACATCCGGCAAGGCGATTTCACCTTCCAGGATTTCGCGTTTCACCGCCCGCTCGAAAATTTCAGACAGGCATTGCACTTGTGCTTCGACCAGCGTGTTACCAGCGCTCATGCCATTGCTGACGTAGAGGTTTTCAATCAGGTTGGACGGGAAGTACACCACCGCGCCGTCTGAATGCCGTACATACGGCAATGAACAAATACCGCGTTGCACATTGCCGGAGTTGGTGTCGATCAGATGCGAACCGCGCAGCTCGCCGTCCGGGTTATAAATTTCGAGGCAATAGTCATCCAGGATTTCAGACGGCAGCGCATCTTTGCGACCGGGCTTGAACCAGCGCTCGTTCGGGTAATGGACGAATTCTGCATTGGCGATGTCTTCGCCCCAGAAGGAACCGGCGTAAAAATGGTTGTTGCTCAGGCGTTCGATGTATTCACCCAGTGCCGATGCCAGCGCGCTCTCTTTCGTCGCACCTTTGCCATTGGTGAAGCACATCGGCGAATGCGCATCACGAATATGCAGGGACCAGACATTCGGGATGATGTTGCGCCATGAGGCGATTTCAATCTTGATGCCGAGGTTCGCCAGCACGCCCGACATATTGGCGATGGTTTGCTCCAGCGGCAGGTCTTTGCCCGGGATATAGGTGCTGGCATCCGCATCCGGCTTCAATGTCAGCAGGGACTGCGCATCAGCGTCGAGATTTTCCACTTCTTCGATAACGAACTCGGGGCCGGCCTGCACCACTTTTTTCACGGTGCAACGCTCAATGGAACGCAAAATCCCGCGGCGGTCCACTTCCAGGATATCCGGAGGCAATTCAACCTGGATCTTGAAAATCTGCTGGTAGCGGTTTTCCGGATCAACAATATTGTTTTGTGACAAGCGGATATTCTCGGTCGGGATGTCGCGCGTGACGCAGTACAGCTTCACGAAGTAAGCCGCACACAAGGCCGATGAAGCCAGGAAGTAATCGAAAGGACCGGGTGCCGAACCATCACCTTTATAACGGATAGGCTGGTCGGCTATGACTGTAAAGTCGTCGAACTTGGCTTCCAGACGCAGTTTATCGAGAAAGTTGACCTTAATTTCCATGGGGGAATTCCAAAATTGATGCGCAAAATGACGTGGCCGCTATTATCCGTCGCCACGGGGATGCCGTGTGATTTATCGATGCTTTCCATCAATCCTGGCGCTCCGGGCCAGTTAACAGGCCGTCAACTCGCAAAAGATATTAAAAAAGCCCGCATCAGCGGGCTTTTCCTTCAGTGGTGGCAAGCAAACTACTTTGCATGCGCCGCACGGCGTGACATCCAGATACCGATGACCACCAGTGCCAACACGATCGCTTGTGTGCTAATGCCTTGCATGGTCGGATGTATGCCCAGCAGCGGCACCGTGATGAAGTTGATACGATCCGCTTCAATCACGCCGGCTTCCTGCAAGGCAGCGATGCCGTTACCGGCAAACACCACGGCCAGGAATGCCAGCAAGCCCGAAGTGACGCCAAAGAATGGACCGATAGGCAAACGAACGCTGTACTTGAGGATGACCCAGGCGATCACTGCCAGCAACACGGCTGCGGTAGCGATACCGCTCAATACCGCAACCTGGCCGTCATCACCGACTTGCACCCACAGCGCCTGGTAGAACAGGATGATTTCAAACAGTTCGCGATACACGGCGAGGAAGGAAACGCTGGCCATGGCCCACATCGTTTTCTTTTCCAGTGCAGCGCTGACATGTTCACGGATGAATTTTTGCCAGGCTTGTGCATAGGATTTGCTATGCAACCAGTAACCGACATAGAGCAACATGGCGGCGGCGACCAGCGCCGTGATGCCCTCGGTCAGCTCACGGTTTGCACCTGAAATCGTGAGTACATAGTTCGCAACAACCCATGTCAGGATGCCCAATGCAACTGCTGCCATCCAGCCGTAATGGATGTAACGCAAGGCATCACGACGACCGGTCTTGACGACAAAGGAAATGATCGCGGCCAGCACCAGGATGGCTTCCAGGCCTTCACGCAGCAGGATCAGCAGCGCGCTGATGAAGGCGGTAGTTGCCGACAGGTCGCCGGACAATGCTTCATCGGCCTGCTCCAGCAAGGCTTCGATATCCTTGACTTGTTTGGCGACTTCTTCCACCGGCTTGCCTGCACCGATAGAGGCGCGCAGTGCCATCATTTCGATCTCTATTTTTTGTCGGAGTGCGCCGTCGGTATTATCCAGACTACTCTCAACCAATTCAAAGCCTTCCAGATAAGCGGTAATCGCCAGTTGACGCGCAGCACCGGCGTCGCCTGACTGATATGCGGCCAGCGATTCATGCAATTTTTCGCGCGAAAATTCCAGTGGTGATGGCGCAGCGATTTTGATCGCTTCCGGATGCTTGGTCAGATAGCTTTGTACCTTCGCGAGTGAGCTGCCGCCGCGTTGTTCAATCTCATCCGGCGTTTGTGTCACCAGTGCGCGCAGGTTTTCAAATTCCTTTTTACCTTCGCCTTTTTTCCACGCCGCTTCACCCGCCTTCACATCTTCTTCCGAGCCGCGCAATGTGCCGACAAAGAAAGCCAGGGCCCAGCGATCTTCTTCGGTAATTTCAGTGAAAGCACGCATAGGTGTCCCACCGACACCGAGCGCGATGGTGTTGTACAAGCCGTAGATACTGCGCACCTTCATGCGCCCTTCTTCATGGAAGTCACTTGGTTCCGGATCCATGCCTTTCGCCAGTGGCCCGTCACCGCGCCCGGTCGCGCCATGGCAGGCTGCGCAGTTGGCGGTATATAGTTGTGCGGCGCGCAGCAGGTCCGGCGTCGCCTTCGGTGCCACTGCCACTTTGTAGACGCGTATCACATCGGCGCGCAAGGCATTCGCCTGCTTCGAGACTTCAGCGCCTTCGGCTTTGCCATCGATCGCCTTGCGCAATGCCTGTCCCTTGTCGAGCAGGCTGGCCTGCTCTGCATGTGCCGGCATTTCCTTTAACAGCGTCAGGGCCTGGGTCGAAAACTCCAGTTGCTCTTCAAATTCGGACTGGTTCAAGACCTTCCCATTCTGCACAAACTCCGGATAGTCGACGCTGATGTAATCCAGCATATGCACGACGGTTTGCGCTTTCTCGTCAGCCGTCACCGCGGCCACGCTGTGTGCGCCCATGAACATGCTCAGTACAAGAAAAAGGAAGGAGTAAATGAACGAGGAATGAGATTTGTGTTGAAGAGGCATTGTTAAAAAATTGTGAGGAAAAGAAGACCCGATGGTAGCAGATATATGAGAATGTTTCTCATTAACGATCGCCAATCTGTCCTCAACTATTCGCTTTGAACCTTCGTACAAATACTTGTGACAATAAAAAAGCCCGCATCAGCGGGCTTTTTTTAAGCAGTGATAAACAAGGCTTACTTGTTCACCAGCGAACGTGGTTGCAACAGTGCCAGGCATGCGCCCAGTACCAGTGCGCCGGCCACGAAGTACATACCGGCGTTGGTGCTGCCGGTGACGTCTTTCAACCAGCCGACGATAGTCGGGCTGACGAAGCCGGCCAGGTTACCGACCGAGTTGATCAAGCCAATACCGGCCGCCGCAGCTGCGCCACCGAGGATCGCGCTTGGGTAAGTCCAGAACACAGGCATCGTCGACAACATGCCGGCGGTACCGAGCGACAAGGCCATCAACGCCAATACAACGTTGTCGCCGTAGACGGTGCTGAGGAACAAGCCGAGGCCACCCAATGCACTTGCAATCGCAAAGTGCCAGCGACGTTCACGCATACGGTCAGCGCTACGTGCCACCAGCAAGGTAGCGATCACGCCGCAGGTGTATGGAATCGCAGTCAACAGGCCGACATCCAGTGCGTCTTTCACGCCGGAAGCCTTGACCAGGGTTGGCAGGTAGAAGCTGATACCGTACAGGCCCATCATGCAGCAGAAATAGATTGCAGCCATCAACCAAACTTTTGGATTGGTGAAGACGCCCGCTACCGAGTGCGATTTGTCGCCGACGGAATTATCTTTTGCGATATTGGCTTCGAGGATAGCTTTTTCGTCCTCCGACAACCACGACGATGCACGGATGCTGTTAGGCAGGTAGAACAAAGTCATGATACCGAGAGCGAGCGATGGCAAGGCTTCCAGCAGGAACAGCCATTGCCAGCCGTGCCAGCCATTCATGCCGGCGAAGGCATTCATGATCCAGCCCGACAAAGGGCCGCCAACCACACCAGCGATAGGAATACCAATCATGAACAATGCGTTCATGCGGCCGCGACGCGAAGTCGGGAACCAGTAGGTCAGGTACAACACGATGCCAGGGAAGAAACCGGCTTCTGCTACACCCAGCAGGAAGCGGATGACGTAGAACATGGTTGGTGTCGTCACGAACATGGTCGCGGCAGACAGGATGGACCATGTAATCATGATGCGGGCGATCCAGCGACGTGCGCCGACCTTGTGCATGATGATGTTGCTTGGTACTTCGAACAGGAAGTAACCGATGAAGAAGATACCGGCGCCGAGGCCGTAAATGGTTTCGCTGAATTGCAGGTCGTTCAACATGCTGAGCTTGGCGAAGCCCACGTTGACGCGATCAAGGTAAGCTGCAACGTAGCAAAGGAAGAGGAATGGCAGCAAACGCAAGGTAACTTTTGCGTAAATGCTGTCCTCCAGCTTGGTACGATCGCTGGCGGTAGTGCTTAGTGGAATGGAGCTCATATAATATGTGTTAAATCAGATTGTCAGGCCGAAAGCACAGAAGCTTATTTCTGTATAAAAACAGGTCTTCTGATCATGCCGGATGGTGCACTGCCTCAAAAAGCAGCTGCTATCTACTAAATTGCTACAAATGCTGGATTGACAGACGTTTGCGGGTGCCGGTTTGGGATAGATACCGGGCATGGGTTCGTGGCCAGTTTTGCTGACTTTGCGATCATAGCACCCGGGTTTTCGGCTTACACATGCAAACAATTCATCTATAGTTGAAAATAATGCTGCGAAGCAGCAATGTCAAATGAAAGTGTTTTCAGGATGGAAATACGCAGCTTTCCGTCCACATTGCATATTTGCCATCAAACCGCCCTGTCCCACTCCGGCTCGTCAGTGAAGCGCTGCGCCAGGAAATCCAGCATCGTGCGCAAAGTTGCAGGCATATGTTTGCGCGATGCATACACGCCGAACACGCCAAATTCCTGTGGATGGTATTCAGGCAATAGCGGAAGCAATTGGCCGGAACGGATATAAGGTGCAGCGAGGAAAGTCGGCAGCATGGCGATTCCGGCACCGACTAAAGCCGCCTGCACCAAAGAACTTGCATCGTTGGCACTGATATTTCCCTTGACCGCCACATTGACCGGTAAATTTTCCCGCTCAAGCAGCCATACACTGCCGTAATACGAATGCGTCAGGCAGTTATGCAAGGCCAATTGCTCGGCCTGGGTCGGCTTGCCATGCTCACGCAGGTAAGCCGGTGCTGCGCAGACCACCGAACGGCACACCGTCAACCTGCGCGCGATCAGGTTCGGATCCAAGTCCTTGCTGATGCGTATCGCCAGGTCTATGCGTTCTTCCACCAGGTTGACCACCCGGTCCAGCACCAGCATGTCGACCATCACACCGGGATATAACTTCACGTAATCGGCGACTGCTGCGGCCAGATGCGATTGTCCGAATGAGGTGCTGACCGTGATGCGCAACAAACCCTGCGGCGCATCTTCCGGCAGTGCCACCACGTTTTTCATATCGGTCGCCAGCTCCAGCATCTGGCGACAGCGTGGCAACATTTCTGCACCCGCCGCGGTCAAACTGAGCTTGCGTGTGGTTCGGTGTAGTAAACGGGCACCGGCCCACTCTTCCAGTTCCGCCAGGTAACGCGATACGACCGGACGTGACAGATCGAGCTGATCCGCTGCAGCCGACTGGCTACCACTGTCGACTACACTGACAAAGACTTGCATTGCACTGAGTCTATCCATTATTTGACCGTTTTTAGAAACAAACTATCTTGAATAATACGCTTTTTATATCTGCTTTAAGCAACTAACCTAAGAGCGTCATTCAACCTTTAGGAGAAAACATATGAGCAAGATTGCCATCATCGGTGCCACCGGTCGTGCCGGCAGCCAGTTACTGGAAGAAGCACTGCGTCGCGGCCACAGCGTCACTGCGCTCGCCCGCAATACATCTAAACTGGCCGGTCGCGCCGGTGTAACTGCAATTGATGTGGATGTACTCGATGCAGCGGCGCTGGAAAAAGCCGTGGCCGGACACGATGCAGTGTTCAGCGCGGCACACTTCAGCGGCATCCCGGCCAGCGCCATCATCAATCCGGTGAAGAAAGCCGGCGTCAAACGCCTGCTGGTGGTCGGCGGTGCCGGCAGCCTGCTGGTTGCACCGGGCGTACGCCTCATCGACAGCCCTGATTTCCCGGAAGCGTATAAAGCGGAAGCAAGCGCCGGTGGCATATTCCTCAACACCTTGTTGCAGGAGAAAGAACTGGACTGGACCTTCCTCTCGCCATCGGCAGAATTTGTGGAAGAAGAACGTACCGGCAAATTCCGTCTCGGCAAGGATAATCTGCTGGTCGATGCAAACGGCCGCAGCTGGATCTCATTCAAGGATTTTGCGATTGCCTTTATCGATGAACTGGAAAAACCTGCACACAGCCGTCAACGCTTTACCATCGGTTATTAATCCGGTCGATTAATCCAGGCATAAAAAAACGATGAGGCTCGAACAGATCCTCATCGTTTTTCACAAGCGCGACCATTAATTACCAAGCGTTAGATTGCTGCGCAGCACACTTTATTTTTTTACTTGTTCCAGCTTCCAGTACATGGCAGCGGCGACCATACCGAAAATGACATGGGCAATCACGGTCGTCCAGCCACGCAATTCGGCGAACCATGAAAAGAAACGCACCATACCGTAGAAGTTGAACAGGTATATCAATACACCGAATACTGCACCTGTCAGCAAGACCATACCTATGCTTGAATCAAAACGGAACGGTACGATAATTGCGGCCAGGATCAGACCCAGTCCTATCCCCAATACATAATGCGTAGCAAGCGCAACGCCGACTACTTCCAGGCTGAAATCAGTGGACTGCAGCGCATCCCGTCCGAGCACGATCGCGGCAATCATGTGCGACATCACCCAGGGACTTGCCCCCATAATGATGGTCGACCAAAGTAGTTCCAACACCATTAAAACCGCGCCTGCAGCAAAACCGGAAACCGCTGCCACAGTCCAATCCGGCATGCGTTGCTCCCAATGATGCGAGTGCATGTGAAGTTCCATAGCAACCTCCGTTAACAATCCAGCTACCGATCACTTACCTGCGGACTCGGTAACTACCTTACTTGCATCCTGCCGTTGATGTCCGCTCCGGGAACGGCAGGTATCCTTCAATCAAAGCGGCACAATCAAGGGAAAACCGGGATATGCGGTTCTTCACCGCTAAAGCGAATTTCCGGATGGCGTTCTGCCAGCATTTTTTCAATTTCCTCGACACGACGTGACGGGATATGCGCAATCATCAGGATCTTGCCGCGCTCCAGTTCAGGCATGAATTTTTTCAGCTGTGAATTTGGCATCGCTGCCGCCGCCATGCTGGAAGCCCAGCCACCGAACAGGATACCCATCAAGGTTGTCACCAACACGGTTGCCGGCCCGACCTCGTAATAATTGATCAGCAAGGCTCCGAAGGCGGCACCAAGGATGGCACCGATGATCATGCCTGCAACAGCACCGTGCAGCACGTCAGTTTTAACCAGGAAATTGGCTTCCGGCAAATCATGTGGAAGCGGCGTGGCGCTGGAAATAAAGCTAATATGTTTTTGCTCTATACGGCTAAGCAACATATTGTCAAAAGCGCGACGGGCACTGTTGATGTCCGGAAGAAAATAATAAAGTCTGTGTCTCATGATGTCTCCTTTACTTACCTGCTCCCAAATTCAGTATAGGCAGTTTGTCCAGACATGCAATGCGCACGTGCTTGCGGCCGTGCAATGAAAACACCCGTCAGCAGAGCATATCGACAGCAGCGAAACCAGACCGCAAAACTTGCCGAAAATCAGCGTCGCCTGCAGGCTCTATGACATAAAGGCTACAATCATGCCCAACGCGCTTAAAAACCGAGCACACCGACAGACAAGCAAGCAGCAGATGGAGCGACATTGAAACAGCCTACACATACAGATCCGGCACAACCCGACGACTTCTCCACGGAAGACTGGCGTCGTTTACTGACCCATCTCGGCGAAAACGCAGATCGCCAGGGTTTGCGCGAAACACCACAGCGCGTGGAAAAAGCGTGGAAGCACTGGACCTCCGGTTACGACCAGGATCCGGCAGAAATCCTCAAGGTCTTTGAAGATGGCGCCGAGCAATACAATGAATTAATCGTGGTACGCGGCATCCCCGTCTACAGCCATTGCGAACATCACCTGGCGCCCTTCTTTGGCACTGCCACCATCGGTTACACGCCGAATGGCAAGATCGTCGGCCTGTCCAAACTGACACGCCTGGTGGATTGCTTTGCCAAACGCCTGCAAGTACAGGAACGCCTGACGATACAAATCGCCGATACGCTAATGGAACATGTACAGCCTTTATCGGTAGGTGTCGTCATCCGCTGCCGCCATATGTGCATGGAAAGCCGCGGCATCCGTACGCCGGGTGAAGAAACCGTGACATCGGCATTGTTGGGTGAAATGCGCACCAACCTAGGCTTGCGCAATGAATTCCTGATGCTGGCACGCGAGAAAAACTGAGCGGCGTTAACACTTGTCAGCCGCATACAAAAAGGCCTGCATCATGTGCAGGCCTTTTTCATTTACGCAATAATGTTAAGCGCCAAAACCACCATCTATCGTCAGGCTGGCACCGGTGATGTAGCCCGCTTCAGGACCGGCCAGGTAAGCAACGAAGCTGGCGATTTCTTCATCCTTGCCGTAACGGCCAACCGCCATTAAACCTTTCAGGGTATCGGCGAAATCGCTATTGGCAGGATTCATATCGGTATCGACCGGACCAGGTTGCACATTGTTGACTGTAATGCCGCGTGGACCGAGGTCGCGTGCCAGGCCTTTGGTCAAACCCACGATGGCCGCTTTGCTCATCGCATACACTGCGCCACCGGCAAACGGCATGCGATCGGCATTCGTGCTGCCGATGGTGATGATGCGACCACCGTCGCCCATGTGACGCGCCGCTTCCTGCGTCGCGACAAATACGCTGCGTACATTCACCGCGACTGTGCGTTCAAAGTCTTCCAGTTTGAAATCTTCCACCGGTGCCAATGCCAGTACGCCGGCATTGTTGACGAGGATATCGATGCGGCCGAAAGCCTTGGCTGCTGCCTGTATCGCCTGTTGTACCGCACCAGCATCTGAGCTGTCGGCATGGATAGCCAGTGCACGTCCGCCGACGGCTTCTATTTCCTGTGCCACTGCCTTCGCTTTATCGGCGGAACTGACATAAGTAAAGGCGACGGCAGCGCCGTCACGCGCCAAGCGTTTCACAATGGCGGCACCGATGCCGCGGGAACCGCCTTGGACGAAAGCGACTTTGCCTGTGAGTTGATTGGTATTCGACATGATTTTTTCTCCGTAAAAGTATCAATAAAGGGGTAAGCCATTAAAAACAGCACGGAGCCAGTATCGAACAATGATTATGTTGTGAATAGATAGCAATCACTATAATCTGTTGATACTAAAAGTTTAAGGTGCACATATGGAAACCATGAGCAGCATAGAGTGCTTTGTGCGTAGCGCAGAGGCGGGAAGCTTTTCGGAAGCCGCACGGCGACTGGGTTTGACTTCAGCAGCTGTGGGTAAAAATGTGGCGCGACTGGAAGCCAACCTGAGTGTACGCCTGTTCCAGCGCAGTACGCGCAGCCTGACGCTGACCGAAGCCGGTGTACGCTTTTTGGCAGAAGTCGGCGGCGGACTGGCCGTCATCCAGTCTGCGGTCGCCAACCTGGCCAGCGCCGACGGACAACCGGCCGGCACGCTCAAGATCAGCATGGGCACGGGTTTTGGCCGTACCTATATCTTGCCGCTACTGCGCGACTTCCTCACCCGCTACCCGGCGATCACGCCGGACTGGCATTTCGATAACCGTCGTGTGGATATGATTGCCGAAGGTTTTGACGCGGCGCTGGGCGGTGGCTTCGAATTGCCGCCCGGCGTGGTGGCACGCACGCTGGCACCGAGCCACGGCGTACTGGTTGCTGCACCGGATTACTTTGATACGCGCACTCCGCCCGGCTCGCCTGCCGACCTCGCGCAATACGATGGCGTCTTCATACGCTCGCCGCAAACCGGACGCATACGACCATGGTCGCTGCGCAATAAGGGCAATGAGCAGGCACCAGTGGCAATGCGCGTACGCATGACGATGAGTGATCCTGATGCAGCCTGCGAAGCGGCGCAAAGCGGGCTGGGTATCGCGCTGGTATCGATGCCGAATGCGCTGCGCTATCTGGAAAACGGACTATTGAAACGTGTCCTGCCCGATTGGTATGTCGATATGGGCACACTCTCGTTATACTTCCCGGCACAAAAACTCTTGCCCGCAAAAACCCGTGTGTTTGTCGACTATGTGGTTGAACACTTCCGCAGCGAAAAATTCGCCCGACGTTTTTCCGCCTTTTAAACCCAACAGGAAGCCATGCCAGTAGTCGCCAAACGTCCATCCTGCAACCGTTGCCTGCGTGCGCAAAGCGCTTGCATCTGTCACTGGATCAAGACCGTCGAGCATGAGGTGGAAGTCCTGTTCCTGCAGCATCCGCTCGAAACAGGCAATGCGAAGAACAGTGCGCGCCTGCTGCACCTGAGCTTGCCGCACAGCCGTCTCGCCGTGGGTGAAACATTTGCGGCAGATGAGTTGCATCGCCTGCTATACGAAGACTTCGATGGCAGTTCCGATGACCGGCTAATCAACCCCGTCCTGCTCTACCCGGATACCAGCGCCGACTCCCTGCTGGCCTTGCCGCCACCGTGGCCGGAACAGGCCAGCAAGGACAGATATCGGCTGGTGGTACTGGATGGAACCTGGCGTAAAAGCCGCAAGATGCTGTACCTGAATCCCTTGCTGCAACAATTGCCGCGCCTGCCGCTGGCCGATCCACCTGCCTCGGCTTACGCCATACGCAAGGCGCACAAACCCGAACAGCTTTCATCTTTTGAAGCGACCTGCCATGCGCTCATGCAACTGGAACATGACGCGGACAAGTATCTGCCGTTGCTGGCCGCCTTCGATGGATTTGTTGCACAACAGCAGGCTTACCACCCAAAAACCGGCGAATAAAGTGGCGGCCGACGCAGCTTTGCAATCCTGCCTATAATCACGTCACCATTCACCCAAGGAAGTCACATGACCATCTCCCTCTACGCCGCTTCAGTTCCTGTTTTCAAGCAAATGCTCAATAGCGTCAGCGATGTCCTCAAAAAGACCGACGAATACGCAACTGCCAAAGGCATCGCGCCGGAAGCCTACCTGCAAGCCCGCCTGTTCCCGGACATGTTCCCGCTGCTGCGCCAGGTACAAGTCGCCTGTGACTTCTCGCGCGGCGTTTCGGCGCGCCTGGCCGGCCTGGAAGTACCGAAGTTCGACGATAGCGAAAAAAGCTTTGCCGACCTGCAGGCATTGATTAGCAAAACCCTGGCGTTCATCGATGGCATCGCCGCTGAACAAATCGATGGCCAGGAAGCACGCGAAATCGTCTTGCGCCCGGGCACACCAAAAGAGAAAAAATTCAACGGCCAGGCTTATTTGCTGAGCTTCGGTTTGCCGCAGTTCTTTTTCCACGTCACCACCACTTACGCCATCCTGCGCCATAACGGCATAGAAATCGGCAAGCGCGATTACATGGGCGCCTATTAATCAGCCGGCAATCTTTGTTTCGCGACAGAAAGAGCAAACAGCGATGTTTGCTCTTTTTTCATTTGCGGCTTGTTTGCAGCTGTTCATCCGGTAACAGCCATCGTGCAACTGCCATTAAGCAACGGATTAGATGCGCACGGGCATAAAAAAGTATCGCTTACGGCACGGCTGCATATAATGAAGTGCAACAACCACTCATCTCTGTGCGGGAGATTGCCATGAGCGACAGGAAAATGTTTGCCGATATGGATATGGAAACGCAACGTTTCTATTCAAAGATCATCAATACCGCACTCTTCAATATGTACGCCGTCGACAATCATTTGTTTAGTGCGCTCTTTTGCGAATCAGACGATCCGATGATCATGCAGCGCTGGCAGGAGGCCGAACCATTGATCATGGAAGCGATACGGCGTCGGAGTGAAACCGATCCGGGCGACGATCGCAGCACCTGGACCGACTTTTGACACAGGCCGACGGCCTTACAGGTTTTGCGGCAGGAAGCCGGCCTTGCGACTGATGGTTTTATCGGACACACGGAAGACACCATCCCCGGTGTAATGCACCATGGCCGGACAGCCTGGCCGGCTCGCGATGTGCGCCTTCACCACTTCAAAGATAAAGAAGCTGTATTTGCCGACCATGCTCTGGTCGTGCAAGCGGCATTCGAGGTTTGCAAAGCATTGCGGTAGCAACGGCGCTTTCACCTTATTCGCCTTGGCTGCCAGCAAATTGAATTTTTCAAACTTATCGACTTCCGCCCCCGAGCAATTGCCGATGCCGACGATGGTGTCTATCAATTCCGCACTGGGGATATTGATCACGCATTCGCGGCTGCGCCTGATCATTTCAAAACTATGGTTGCCGCCGGCAATAATGCAACCGACCAGTGCAGGCGTGAACTCCATTACTGTATGCCAACCCATGGTCATGACGTTGTTTTGCTCTTTCCAGTGCGAAGTAAGCAAGACGATGGGACCCGGTTCCAGGTAGCGGCGGATCTCCACGACCGGTAAATCTGTCTTTTGATAGATCTTCATGGCAACACCACCTTGTGTCAGCGACGATGATGGACAGACCCGCTGCCCGACTTTAAGTTGCCTAGCTGGCGCAACCATTACCCGTCAGTTGCCTATTTCAGACACTTTTTAGATGATGACCAACATCTATTGCATTTATGATGATCGTCATCTATTATTCGATTTAATCAATTTTGCAGGGTGCCATCATGCCACGCGTATCCAAGGAACAAACCGACCTCAACCGCACCGCCATCGAACAAGCGTCTTCCAAGCTATTCCGCGAAAAAGGCTTCAACGGCGTCAGCGTCGCCGATTTGATGGCCGCCGCCGGCCTTACGCATGGCGGTTTCTATGGCCACTTTTCATCGAAGGATGAATTGGCCGCAGTCGCCTGTGCCACCGCTTTCAGCGAAGCATCGGAACGCTGGCAACAGCGCATGGCAGGCAAATCGGATGAACAGCAGGCGCTGTACGCCATCATCGACGGCTACCTGTCTTCGCAAAAAGTCCGCGATGTCGGCAATGGTTGTCCGGGCGCCGCCCTGACCACCGACGTCGCGCGCGAAGCATTGGATAAACCGGTACGTGCCGCGTATATGGCCGGTACCGAAGAGCTGGTCGAAATCCTTGCCGCGCTATGTCCATCGCCGGACCCTGCCGTGCGCCGCAAGACCGCACTCGCGCAATGGAGCATGATGGTCGGCTCGATGGCGCTGGCACGCGCCACCGAAGGCTATCCGATTGCAAATGAATTACTGGCTGTCGCCCGCGAGCAATTGCTCGGTGGCATTGCGGCCTGAGTTTTTACTGCCTGAATTTACTTCCCTTTCTCCCATAGATCCAACGATAGGATTCTTATGTACGCTCAATCGCTGTCAACCTGGCTGGACCGCCGAGGAATACATTTCTCTTGGGTGATCGTCGCGATTACCTTCCTCACCATGCTGACATCGTCGGCCGCGCTGGGCTTGCCCGGCGTCCTGTTGCAACCATTGAGCAAGGAATTCGGCTGGAGCAATGACCAGATTTCATCGGCAGTCGCCGTGCGTTACGTACTATTCGGTTTCATCGGCCCGTTCGCCGCGATCTTCATGGAACGCTTCGGCTTGCGCAAGGTCATCACCATCGCGCTGGTACTGGTAGCCGCCTGTCTGGCACTCTCGACCATGATGACCGAGCTGTGGCAAATGTTCCTGCTGTGGGGCTTGTTGCTCGGCACCGGTACCGGCCTGACGGCATTGGTATTGGGTGCCGTGGTGGCGAATCGCTGGTTTGAAAAACGTCGCGGCCTGGTACTCGGTTTGCTGACCGCCAGCTCGGCGACCGGTCAATTGATCTTCCTGCCGTTCGGCGCATGGCTGATCCAGAACTACGGCTGGCGCATGTCGGTGATCCCGGTTTTCCTGTGCTGTGCAGCGGTAGCGGTACTGGCCTTCCTGCTGGTACGTGACCGGCCGCATGATGTGGGCGCAGTTGCTTATGGCGCAGCGCCGGGCAGCGAACCGCCACCATTGCCGGCCACCGCACAAATGACGATGATGGAACCCTTCCGCGTCTTGCGCAGCGCATCGCGCAATCGCACTTTCTGGGTGTTGGCCGGTACTTTCTTTATTTGCGGCCTGAGCACCAGCGGCCTGATCCAGACCCACTTCGTATCACTGTGCGGTGATTACGGCATGGCGGCGATTCCTGCTGCCAGCGTGTTGGCGATGATGGGCGCTTTCGATTTCATCGGCACCATTCTTTCCGGCTGGCTGTCCGACCGCTATGACAACCGCAAACTGCTGTTTTGGTATTACGGTTTGCGTGGTTTGTCCCTGATCTGGCTGCCACATTCGGAATTCACTTTGTATGGCTTGTCGCTGTTCGCGATGTTTTACGGACTGGACTGGTTTGCAACGGTACCGGTGACGGTGAAACTGGCAGGTGCCGAATTCGGCAAGGAAAGGGCCGGCATGGTCTTTGGCTGGATCTTTACCGCGCATCAGATCGGTGGCGCATTTGCCGCTTACGGTGCCGGCCTGTCGCGCACCATCCTGATGGCGTACACACCGGCGCTGTACGCAGCGGGTATCGCCTGCCTGTTCGCCGCGGTGATCGTCTTCATGATAAAGAAACCGGTGCGGGCCACTACTTAGCGTAAAGGCTCAGGTTTTGCGCCAGATCGTGGCCAGCCACGGCTGCTGCTCAAGCGGCAGCCCGGCCGGCCGGTAGTAATGCTCCAGCTCGACAAACCCGACGGCCGTCATGAACGCGCGCCAGCTTTCCAGCTCGTAGTAGGCACCATAACGTCCCCTGTTCCACCCTTCTTCATTTTGTCCACGCGGATTGGAACTGAACAGCACGCCACCCGGCTTCAGCGTCGCGTATAGCTGCTGCAATACGCGCGGCAACTCCTGGCTGGGCACATGGAATAAGGAAGCATTGGCGTACACGCCATCGAAATGTTCGGCAGGCAAATCGAGTTGCAGGAAATCTTGCTGCCACACCTCGCACTGCGCGTAATCCCGCGCCATCCGCACAAACTCGGCCGAACCGTCGAGGCCGACCGCGTGATGTCCCTGTTCCTTGAAAGTCTTCAGGTCACGTCCCGGACCGCAACCCAGGTCGAGTATGGTGTATGGTGCGGCGACCTGGATATGCGTCAGCAGCGCCTGGATGTTCTGGCTGACATCATGCGTGCGCGTCCCTGCCCAAAAGTCTGCGGCACGCTGGTTATAGTGATCCAGCGTAAGGTCGCTGATGTGCGCCAGGTCTTGTGCGCTGAGTTTGTCGGCTGAAATTTTGCTGCTCCATGGTGGATATGTGCTGATCGGCACAGTTTAAATCATTGCCGCGTCTACCATGAGTATCCACCAATTCCGGCACCAGGTCTGTGCCGGAATCTTTTTCAAATACAGCCGACCATTACATCACTCCGCCGTAATACCGCGTTCCTTGACCAGCTTCGACCATAGGGCCAATTCTTTCACCAACTTCGCTTTTGCTTCGGCAGGCGTCGACGGGTCGGGATCAAAGCCTTCCTTGATCATCCTTTCTTTCAGGACCGGACCGTTCAAGGCCTTCACCAGGGCCGCATTGAGCTTGTCGATCAGCGGTTTCGGCGTCGCTGCGGGAGCAAAGACGATGAACCAGGTTTCGAAGCTATACCCCGGCACGCCCGACTCCGCCAGTGTCGGTACATCCGGCATCAGTGGCGAGCGTTTCGGCCCGGTGACGCCGATCGCATTCAACTTGCCGGCTTTGACATGTTGTGTCGCGGCAGAAAGTACCGGAAAACACATATCAACCTGGCCTGAAATGGTGTCGATCAATGCCGGGCCGCCGCCCTTGTATGGCACGTGGGTGATGTCCACGGCGGCAACCGACTTGAACAATTCCGCCGCCATGTGGAAGGTGCTGCCGCTACCGGCTGAGCCGTAATTAAACTTGCCCGGATTTGCCTTGGCCAGCGCCACCAGGTCCTTCGTATTCTTCGCCGCAAAGTTTGGATTGACCACCAATACATGCTGCGAAGTGGCGACCGTACTGATTTGCGCCAAATCCTTCAGGGTGTCGTACGGCATCTTGGCAAAGATCGACGGATTAATCGCCAGCGACACTGTCTGCAAACCTATCGTATAGCCATCCGGTTCCGCTTTGGCGACCGCATCCACGCCAATATTGCCGCCTGCACCCGCCTTGTTTTCGATATACATGCCGCCACCGAGTGCCTTGGCCCACTCGTCGGATATACGACGCGCGACGATGTCGGCGCTACCGCCCGGGGCATACGGCACGATCAGCCGGATCGGCCGGGCCGGATAGTTATCTGCATGCGCAAATGAGGCACTCAGGCCCAGCGGTAGCAAGACCGCCGCGATAAGCATAGGAAGCTTCATGTTGTCTCCGATTTGTTTTTTGTCTGAGACCAGATGCTATTCGTAATCGCAGCAGATATAATTTCCGCACAATTAATTCATTCGGTCGTTTTAGGAATCAATGGACGGTATCTCGGATCTGGCCTTTTTTGCCTTGCTGGTCAAACGTGGCAGCCTCGCTGCAGCAGCACAGGAACTGGGGGTCACACCGCCCTCGGTCAGCAAGCGACTCGCCGCGATCGAAAGTCGCCTGCGCGTACGTTTGCTTAATCGCACCACACGACGCATCAGCCTGACCCCGGAAGGAGAAATTTATTTGGCCGACGGTGCACGCCTGGTCACCGAACTCGAAGCGCTGGAACAACGCATATCCGGCGGCAATATCACTGCCAAAGGTTTGTTGAAAGTCAGCGCGACCTTCGGTTTTGGCCGACGCCACATTACGCCGCAACTCTCTGCGTTTGCCCGTGAATATCCGGACGTGGAAGTACAACTGCACCTGACGGACAGGCCGGTCAACTTGGTCGAGCAAGGCCTGGATGCCGATATCCGCTTCGGTCAGTTACCGGATGCGCGACTCACTGCGCGCAAGATCGCCGACAATCGTCGCCTGGTATGTGCGTCCCCGACTTACCTGAAAAAGCACGGCATTCCCCTCGTCCCGCGTGACCTGCAAAACCATAATTGCATCCTGCTGCGGGAAAGCGATGAGATATACGGTAGCTGGCACTTCAGCTCCGGCAACAAACAAGAAACGGTAAAGGTGCGTGGCACCTTGAGTGCCAATGACGGCGAATGCGCAACCACCTGGGCACTGGATGGACATGGCATCGTCATGCGCTCTGAATGGGACATCGCCCCCTATCTCCGCTCGGGCCGGCTCCGGGTCATCCTGGCGGAATGGAAGCTTCCCCCCGCGGATGTTTACATCGTGTTCCCGACTAAAAATCACTTGTCGGCAAAAACCCGTGCACTGGTCGACTTCATGCTGAAAACATTCGAAGGCCACCGACGCGACCGGACTGAAGCAGACAAGATAATCTGGTGACTACAGTCAGCAGATCAAACGCGCGGCATATCTTAAGACGTTGTAGCCGCACGCTCCGCACCTATGCTGCTAAACAGGTCCAGCACGCCTTGCGGTGCGCGATCATCGAAAAACATGTGCATATTGCGAGCCGATTCCGCCGCAATAGTCGCGCTGCGCGGGAACATTTCCTTTTCATATGCGAGCAGCGCCGCTTCGACATCGTCAGGATGAGCAATCAGCGCCTTCGCCAATTCCGCACCATCGAATAATGCAAGATTGGCCCCTTCGCCGGCGAAGGGCGACATCAGGTGCGCCGCATCGCCCAGCAGGGTCACGCCTGCTACGCGCTCCCAGCGCTGCCCAACCGGGAGTATATGTATAGGTCGCACTACAGGAAGGCTGGCACCACCGGTAATCAGTCCGATCAGTTGCGCTGCCCAGCCGTCGAATTCCTGCGCGACACGCGCCATGGCCGTTGCCGGAGCGGAGAAATCAATACCGGCGATCCACTCCTCCGCTTTATTCAATGCGATATACATGTGCAAACTGCTGTCCGCATTGCGATGCGCGAAGATGCCCTTGCCCGGCGCAGTCGCCATCAAGGTACCGCCGCCTACGATTTCCAGACCGGCCTGGTGTCCGTTGTCACCAGCGAAAAGATGTGTCTCGATAAATGAAGTGCCGGTATATCCGGGCTTCGCATCGCTAACAAGGGGACGAACGCGCGACCAGGCACCGTCGGCACCGACGAGCAAATCACTAATGACCTGCTCCCCGTTCGCGAACGATACTGCGTGGCGCCCATTCCCGAGTGCAGTGACGGCTGTCACTTTGTAGCCCCAGCGTATCGTATCGGCCGGCAGTGATTCCAGCAGGATGCGGCGTAAATCCCCACGATCAACTTCAGGACGACTGCCGTTTCCGATATCGGGCATATCAAACAGGATAGTGCCGGCCTGGTCGACCACGCGCTTTGCGTCCGCACCATTGATGATGATCCCGATGAATTTGTCATAGAGACCTGCGTCCTTGAGCGCCAGTTGGCCGTTGTACTCGTGGATATCAAGCAAACCACCCTGCTTGCGGGCATGGACTGAAGCTTCCGCTTCATAAATCGTCGCGTCTATGCCGTGTACGTGCAGCACCCGCGCCAGCATCAGGCCGCCGAGGCCCGCGCCGATAATAGTTACTTTGGTATTCATTCTGCTTCTTTCATTTATGACATCGGCCAAAGTAAATCCCCCAGCCTTTGTGGAACGTCATTCCATTATATTGGAACATCGTTCCACTTGTGTCAAGATACGGTATGAATAAAAAAACACAGGGCACTCAGCGACGCGATGAATCCCTCTCCCGCGAACGCATCATTGAAGCTGCAATAGAAATACTGGATAGCACGGGAGAAAGCGGACTGACCTTCCGTTCCCTGTCGGAAAAACTCGCCACCGGCCCCGGCGCCATCTATTGGCATATCGCCGACAAAAGTGATTTGTTGACAGCCGCTTGCGATGCCATCGTGGCACGCACGGTAGACGCACAGGCAAGAGACACGACACCGAAGTCCGGGATCCGCAAGCTTGCGCTGGGCATATTCGACATGATGGAAGCACACCCATGGGCAGGCTCGGCACTCATACGCGCCGGCGGAAAAATGCCCATCGTGCGCATACTGGAACGCGTCGGGCCACATGTAGACGCCCTCGGTGTACCGAAGTCGAAGCAGTGGGCGACGGTATCTGCCTTGTTGAACTACATGCTTGGTGTCGGCGCACAAAACGCTGCAAACACCCTGCTCGCCCGCAGCGGGGAAGTCAGGAGATCAGAGCTGCTGGATGGGGTATCTGCTGCATGGTCGCAGCTCGACCCGGCAAACTATCCATACACACGCAGCATGGCGAGCTACTTGCTGGCGCACGATGACCGCAAGGATTTCCTGGCCGGTATCGATCTCATACTGAGTGGCATAGACTCAGGCCGCAACACGAACTAAGGCTATGCTCAGGTTTGAGCCGTATCGGCACGCGACGCCGACGGCCAGCTCAGGACTATTTTCAAACCACCCAGCGCACTGTGCGTGAGCTGTATCTGGCCATTGGTTGCTTCGACCAGTTCACGCGCAATGATCAGGCCCAGCCCTTGATGACCGGGGCCGGCTTCATCCAGTTTGCCGCGATGCTGCAGCGTATGCAGTATCACCGCATCCACACCGCGTCCATCATCTTCGATGATCAGCTCTACCTTGCCAGCCGCAGTCATTTGACCTTGCATACAGACCCGTCGGCGGGCGAAGCGCGCCGCATTTTCCAGCAAGGCACCCAGCAATTCCTTGAGGTCGTCGAGCGGTACCGGCACACGCAATGATGGCGGGATATCGACATCGAATACCAGCGACTCGCCTATCGCCGTATGTTCTATCACGCCGACAATTTGTTCCGCTGCCTCTTGTGGTGAAGCAGCGCTGGTGTAGAGCTGGTTGCGCACCGTATCCACGCGCAAACGGCCGAGTTCTGCATTGACTGCCGCCGTCATCGCACTGATTGCATGTTCAATGCCGTCTGCAGCTTCGCTGGCACCAGCCGCACGGGCGCGGTTGCTCTGCGCTTCCAGTGCTGCCAGCGGCGTCTTCAATGAATGCGCCAGGTCGGCAGCGCGGCGTTTGGCGCGGGTCAGATCGGCTTCGCGTGCATCGGCCAGGCGGTTGATGGCATCGATCAATGGTGCGATTTCACGCGGATGGCTATCGGTCAGGCGTGACGCAGGATGGTTTTGCAAACGTATTAACTCGTGTCGCAATTTTCGTAAAGGTTTCAGCCCGACGCTCACCTGCAAGGCCGCGGCGGCAATCAATACCGCACCAAGTATCGCGAGAAACAGACCAAGGTCGCGGCCAAACTCCTTACGCGCAACATATTGCAGGACCTTGTCTTGCGCCAGTTGCAACAGGATGGGCTGGCTACCAGCAGATAACGAGATGCTGCGCTCCAGCAGGAACAAGCGCTGACCGAAAGGGCCATCAACGCTGCGCGTGCGCCAGGCACTCAGTGGCGGCAAGGGTTCAGGCAAGGGCAGCGATTCATCCCAGAGTGAACGTGAACGCTGCATGCCTTGGGCGTTACTGACTTGCCAGTACAAGCCGCTGGAAGGCAGGTTGAAACGGGGATTTGCCGGAGCTTCATCTACCTGCGGCTCTTGCTGCGGACTCAGTTTCAGGTCGGCCAGCAGGATAATCGCTTCATTTTCCAGTTCCATCGCCACACGTCGTTCGATGTGCCGGGCGAATAGCCAGGTCATCACGAACCAGGCGATCAGCATCGCGACCAGGACCGCGAAAGCCGCCGCCAGCAACAGCCGTAAACGTAGTGAATGCGCTCTCAATCGCCTGATCCTGCGAGCATATAACCGAAACCGCGACGTGTTTCGATCAGGTCTGCACCGAATTTACGCCGCATGCGCAACACCAGTGCCTCGATGGCGTTGGTATCGACACCGTCGCTATCGCCATATAAATGCTCGGCCAGTTCCCCGGCCGATACCGGCCTGCCCGGCTGATGTGCGAGATAGGAGAAAAACCGGAATTCCAGTGGTGACAAACGAACCGGCTGTTTATCGACAGTCGCGGTCATGCGCCGGGTGTCCAGCGTCAGTGCGCCGCAAGTCAGGACCGGATCGGCATGGCCTGCAGCGCGACGTACCAGCGCACGCGTACGCGCAATTAACTCGGCAATTTCAAAAGGCTTGCCCAAATAATCATCGGCCCCGGTTTCTATGCCCTCGACCTTTTCGGCCCAGTTGCTGCGTGCCGACAGGATCAGGACCGGGAAAGTACGCTTGGCAGCGCGCCAGCGTTTGAGTACTGACAAGCCATCAAGCTGCGGCAAACCGAGATCAAGGATTGCGACATCGAACTCTTCTACATCGCCTTTGAACCAGGCGTCATTGCCATCGCGCGACCAGTCAACCACGAAACCTGCTTCCTGCAGCGCTTCGTATACATGCTGACCGACATCCGGATCATCTTCTACCAGCAAGGCTCTCATCAGTGATCTCTTTCAATCATCATCTTTGATGCTCAGCAGTGTACCGTTGCGCGCATCCACCCGCACTTTGCGTACTTGGCCATTGGCACTCAAGACTTTGAGCTTGTATTCCAGCCGTTTGCTATCGAGTTCCACCTTGATCACTTCACCGGACACCTGTGTCGCGGTTTGCGCCAGGATTTTCGACAAGGGCAAAATCTGGCCGCGTTGCAAGGCCTCATAGGCGACATCGTGATCCTTGTCCTTGCCCGACACCACCAAGGGCAATCCGACCGGCATCAGGACGAGCATCAGGAAGAAGATTTTTTTCAGCATGACAACAGTATATAGAAACGCTAGCTGACATTTAGCTGACGCCGCCTGCGAGGTGGATGTCAGCAAGCCTTGCGTATAACGGGAGTTGCCAATCCGGCAGTCATTCAACGAGGTTCCCAAATGGACAAGAACGTAATCAAATTCACCGTCATCGTAGCCATCATAGCGGCCCTTGCCTTTGCGGTACAAGCCGGGCCGGTGGCGGCACAACCAGCGCCGATTACAAGCGCAAACACACTGACGCCAATTCCGACCGCCAAAACACTCAGCTACGAGGAACTCGAGCGCCGCGTCACCGCACAAGGATTACAAATCACCAAAGCGGAAGTGCGTGGTCTGTTGCTCAAGGTAACTGCTTATGACAGCCAGCATCGCAAAGTGAAAATGATGCTGGATAGGCGCAGCGGTGAAGTACTGGCGCGCGAAATAAAAAGGGATTAAACGCACATGACAGAAAAATTGCACTGTACGGGACTGTGCCGAGGGGTTTGAAATCCGGGTCTGCCCCCCTCTTCATCCCTGCCAACTCAAAGCCGTTGCACGATGACGGTAAGATGTTTCTGCGGATATTGGTCGAATTCAAGATGCCTGCATATACAGCCGGCGTCATCAATTACCTTAAGCAGACCCGGGATGCCAAGAGTACTGTAATTGAGTTCAGGCCCCATATAAGCATCGACGTGTTCGCTCTCGGCGTCTAGCCCGCCTGCAGTGAAGAGAAATACACCACCGGCATCCAGCGCATGCATAAGCTTCAGCATCAATGGACGCTGATCCTTGAGAGCGACATGCCAGATGCTGTCCCACGCTGTGATGAAGCGATAAGTCCGCGGCGGTTGCCACGCGCATACATCCGCATGGTGCAGGCTTAGCGTTGGGTCGGCTTCCCTCGCCAGCTCTATCATGCGTCTGGATACATCGATGCCTTCAATGTGCAAATGATGGGCACGCATCAGGGAATTAAATCGCGTATTGCAGCCGCAACCTACGTTCAGCGCCCATCCTTCACCTTCAGCACCAAGAAAACGCAATGCCCGTTCGTGCTGAGCTAATCCGTTACTCGGATCAAAGTGTTTGTCGAGCCAACGTTCTGCGATTCCATCGTAGGCCAATGCGGTAGTAGTTAGCGGCATCGTTCAGCAATCGTTCATGATCATTAATGAAGTAAGCGAACATTCTGCCTCATGATTTACTTAAAGAGGAGTTACAGCGAGCGTTAATTTGCTCGCCGCAACATCACTCATCACGCCCGTACCGTACGCGGACCGTAACGTAATGTGAGCAAGGTGCCCAGCGTCAGTGCAATGGTGGCAAAAATCGGACCGCCAAGCGCGCCTACATGATCTACCAGTATGCCGCCACCGATGGCACCGCTGGCAATCGCAATCTGGAATGCAGCAACCATCAGGCCGCCCGCCGCTTCTGCCTGGTCCGGTGCGGCCCGCACGATCCAGGTCTGGAAACCGACCGGGAATGCACCAAAGGCAAAACCCCACAGTGCAATCGCTACCGCCGCCACGATGGCCGAACTGCCGGCGATCCACAGGGTAGCCGCCAACACGGCGATAAGTGTCCCGCCAAACACCACAGCGTAGCGCTCGCTGCGTTCAGCAATGAAGCCACCGGCAAAATTACCGAAGAAACCGCCGACGCCGTAACCAAGCAAGACTGCCGAGATGGCGCTGACTGACAGATGCGTTATGTTTTCCATCAATGGACGGATGTAAGTAAATCCTGCGAAGTGTCCGGAAATGACCAGCAGCACGGCAAACAAGGCAACCCTTACATTGGTGCGGCGTAGCAGTTCGAAGAGTACTTTCAGGCTCGGGTTGTCCTTCGGCGGCAATGACGGAATCGCGAAGAGTTGCACGATCAGCGTGATGACACTCACGATGCCTGCAGCAACAAAGGCACTGCGCCAGCCCCACAAGTTACCCATGTAAGCACCGATCGGTGCCGCGCCTACGGTGGCGACTGAAACACCGGTGAGGATGAATGACATCGCCCGTGCAAACAAGTTATCCGGCACCAGGCGCATTGCGAGCGCGGCAGCCATCGACCAAAATCCGCCCAGCCCTATGCCCAGCAGCACACGTGAGACCAGCAATACGGAAAGGTTTTCTGCGGTCGCCGCGAGTACATTTGACAGTACCAGTAACAAAGTCAGTGTCAGGATCACACGCTTGCGGTCGAAGTTACGGGTGAAAACAGGTATCGTCAGCGCGGCACCGGCCCCGACCAGCGCCGTCGCAGTAACAGCCTGGCCAGCGGCACCGTCGGAAACACCCAGATCGGTAGCCATGGCGGTCAGCAGGCTGGCCGGCAGGAATTCAGCCGTGACAAGGCCAAAGACACCGAGTGCCAGGCTGGTGATACCGGCCCAGTTGGCGCTACCCGCAGCGCTGGTGCTTGTATCACCGGCACCAGCCGCGAATTGGGGATCAGGACATTCAGCGCAAGTAGCGTCATTCATTACGATTCTCAAAATATTGTAGAGAACGCAGTTTACAAGCGCCAACTTGGACTTTCCATGTCATTAAAATCCTATATCATGACTATTCGTCCAAATCATTAATGGAAAGTGTGAAGGATACAAACATGGATCCCAAGGATACGCGCGACACCCTGACGGAAATCCTGCTCGGGCTACGACTCGACGGCGTTGAATACGGCCGCTGCGTAATGCACGAACCGTGGGCGATTGCCTTTCCGCCGAAACGGGAAGCAAGTTTCCATTTCATCGCGCAAGGACATTGCTGGATACGTACGCAGACAACCGATTGGATGCGCCTGAATCCCGGCGACGCCCTGCTCTTGCCGCGCAGCACCTTCCATGTACTGGCAAGCTCACCCGAAGTCCCGACGATAGATGTCGATGCGCTGGCGCGCACTGTGGTGTCGGAAAACCTGTTCCTGGTAAATGACGAGAAATCATCACACAAAGTTGTCGCTGACGATGAAACAGCTGCGCACATATTGTTTTGCGGCATGATGCGTTTCAACCTGGATCCATTACATCCGCTGCTGGCGATGATGCCGGATGTGATGCGCGCCTGTGACCTGGCGCAGCGCGATCCTGCCGTACTTGTCATGCTGGAAGCAATGGAGCGCGAAATTGCACTCGATCGCATCGGTGCTTGCGGCATCCTGGCGCGCCTGGCTGACGTGCTGGCTGCCAGCATCATACGGGCGTGGGTGGAATGCGCGTCCAGCGGTGCTAGCGGCTGGATTGCCGCCGTGCGCTGTCCGCAAATTGGTCGTGTGCTGGCCGCCATCCACAATCAACCGGAACGCGAATGGTCGGTGGCTGAACTGGCCGCTGTCATGGGCGCGTCGCGCTCCAGCTTCGTGGAAAAATTTTCCAATGCGGTCGGCGAAACACCTGCCAAGTACGTGGCACGCGTAAAGATGTTCCAGGCCCGGCACTGGATCGCGCATGAAGGCATGCGTATGGCTACCGTCGCCAGTCGCCTCGGCTACGATTCGGAAGCTTCGTTCAGTCGCGCGTTCAAGCGCATCATTGGTCATCCGCCGAGCGAGGCACGGGCCGGCTAAGCGAGAACAAAGCTGCTCTTAGCGAGCAGGCAGATTTTCGTAGCGCAATGCATCGATCAGCGCGCTGAGCGCCGGTGTACGGCGTCGATCAGGAAAATACAAATGGTAACCATGGAAGGTCGGTGACCAGTCTTGCAGCAAGCGTACGAGACGGCCATCGGCGATGTCTTGTTCAACCTGATGTTCGAAGCAATAACCTATGCCCGCACCTCCCAGCACTGCGGCATACGATAGCGTCCAGTCATTGAAGATCAGCGGGCCATCTACCCGAACTTCTATCATGCGACCGTTCCTGGTGAATTCCCACGCATACAGTCCGCCCGCAGTCGCCAGGCGGTAGTTCATGCAAAGATGATTTTTCAAATCCTGTGGTGACAAGGGCAAACTACGGTTTGCCAGATAGGCCGGTGACGCAACGATGGCAACCTTGACGTCGGGTCCTATGCGCACTGAAATCATGTCTTGCTCGATCAACTCCCCCAAACGCACCCCCGCATCAAAACGATCGGCAACGATGTTGGTCAGGCCGTCGTCATTATTTACTTCCACCGTAATGTTTGGATATTGCTCGACGAAGCGGGCCAGCACCGGCTGGATCAGCCAGCGTGCGGCAATCTGATCGGTCGTGATCCTGACCGCGCCGCGTGGTGTTTCGCTGAGATCACTCAGGCTCGCCAGTTCCGCCGTGATGCCATCGAGCGCCGGGCGCAAGGTGCGCAACAGGCGTTCGCCGGCTTCGGTAGTCGACACGCTGCGCGTAGTACGGGTCAGCAAGGGCAAGCCTATGCGTTGCTCCAGCGCCTTGATTGCATGGCTCAATGCCGATTGCGACATCCCGAGATGGGCTGCGGCGCGGGTGAAATTACCCTCTTCCGCCACTGTCGCAAAAGCAGCCAGGTCACTTAAGTCATCTCTTTTCATTTATGCACCAAGTTCATAAGAGCTATCGAAATTAATAGTCTAATCAAATAAAAGAATGCCTGCTATCTTTCATGCAACCCAATCAGGCGCGCGATATTGCGCCTTCCATTGATCACTTCGAAAGGATTCAACATGGCGCACGCTCATGGTTACGCGGTTCAAGATGCAAAGTCCCCTTTAGTACCATTCCAGTTCGAACGTCGCGAACCCGGGCCACACGATGTTTGCGTTGATATTCTGTATTGCGGCATTTGCCATTCGGACCTGCACCAGGCACGGAATGACTGGTCAAACTCCCTGTATCCAATGGTGCCCGGGCATGAAATTGTCGGACGCGTTTCGGCAGTCGGTGCACATGTGAAGAACTTCAAGGTCGGCGATATTGCCGGCGTCGGTTGCATGGTGGATTCATGTCGCCAGTGCGCAGCCTGCAACGCGGATCTCGAACAGTACTGTGCCGAAGGCGCAACCTGGACCTATAACGGCACTGAACGCGGCAGTGACAAACTGACCTTCGGCGGTTACTCCGATCACGTGGTGGTGGAAGAACGTTTTGTCGTCAAGGTGCCTGGCAACCTCGATATCAAAGCTGTTGCGCCTTTGCTGTGCGCCGGCATCACCACCTATTCACCGTTACGCCACGTCAAGGTCGGTGCCGGACAGAAAGTCGGTGTCATCGGTCTCGGCGGCCTGGGTCATATGGGCGTGAAATTCGCCAAGGCGATGGGCGCACATGTAGTGATGATTACTACCTCACCCGACAAAGGCAAGGATGCCAAGCGCCTGGGTGCAGATGACATCCTGGTCTCGCGCGATCCGGCTGCGATGGCCCAGCATGCCGGCAGCTTTGACTTCCTGCTCAACACCATCCCGGTCGGCCATGACGTCAATCCATATCTCGGCTTGCTGAAGCTGGACGGCAAAATGGGCATGGTCGGTGTGTTGACCGCGATTGATCCTATCATCGGTGGCAACCTGATCTTCGGGCGCAAATCGATATTCGGCTCGGGCATAGGCGGCATGGCGGAAACGCAGGAAATGCTCGATTTCTGTGGCAAACACAATATCGTCAGCGATGTTGAAATGATCGCGATCAAAGATGTGAACCATGCATGGGAACGGATGGAAAAGAATGACGTCCGTTACCGCTTTGTGATCGATATGGCGACGCTGGCCTAAACCGGCAGCAATAAAAAACCCGTCCTTGAGACGGGTTTTTCATTTAAGGGATCACTTGTTATTGGAGATGTTGAGGCTATTTACTCATCAATTGAGTTCGGACCTGATACCTTTCCAATTCAGTTGTTTGATGAGCGTGGAATCTGGCGATGAAAACATCCGTCAATTGTTGATTTCCCGACGCAATAGCTCACGCTTGCGATCCACACCCCGACGATATCCGGCAAGCTCGCATCACGACGGACCACGCGATGACAAGGAATCGCCACCGCAATGTGGTTGAGGTCCACCAACATAGAAACGCCTATTACACCCACAGGTGACTACATCTGAAGGGGCGTTTTCGATCCCAACAAGACATTTCAAAGACAGACAGAAGCAGGCAGCCGTTCTCTCAGAATAATTTTAATTACCTTTGAAAGACACAAAACTGCTCCCAGAACTCATCCGTATAATGACCCAATGAACACACCAATCCGCAACAATATGAATCAGCCTATCGTTGGTGCCATTGCAGTCATCACTTCCCTAGTCAGCCAGAACATCGGGGCTGCATTTGCTAAAACACTATTCCCGTTGGTTGGCCCTGCTGGCATGACCTCCCTTCGGATTGGCCTTGCAGCCTGCCTGCTAGTCCTCATTCGCCGCTCGTGGAATGCGATGCCCGGCCAAAGCATCTACAAGAACCTCATCAAATATGGTGTCACGTTAGGATTGATGAATCTTCTCATTTATCAGGCGTTTGCACGCATTCCAATTGGTATTGCGGTAGCCATTGAGATTCTGGGCCCGCTGTCAGTTGTTCTCCTCGGAGCCAAGCAACGATGGGACTTCATTTGGCTTGTAGCGGCTATCTGTGGCCTCGCTCTCTTACTCCCTCTTTATGGCGGTGCGCCCGTGTTAGACCCTATTGGCGTCTTGTGCGCTATCGGCGCGGCGCTATCTTGGGCTTTCTATATCCTGGCAGGAAAGAAGGTGTCGTCACAACAAGGCGTTGATGCCGTTGCGTGGGGCATGGTAGTTGCCGCGTTAGTCACTGTGCCATTTGGCATCGCAGGAGCGGGAACAGCTTTACTCTCTTCAAAGGTACTGCTCATTGGACTCGTGGTAGCAGCACTATCGAGCGCGATTCCATATTCTTTGGAGATGACAGCACTACGCCGCATGGCAGCGCCCCTCTTTAGCCTCGTCGTAAGCACAGCCCCTGCAATCGCCGCTATTGCAGGTTTCCTGATTCTTGACGAGAAATTGACCATTATTCAGTGGACGGCCATAGCACTCATAATATTTGCCGCAGCAGGCAGCACTTTGAGCAGTGCACTCCGTTCGAAAGAATAAAAAAAGGCGACCAACGGCCGCCCTTTACTTTCTCTTTGCGCCTTCTTTTGGCCGATAGTGACTATCGTTCACCGCTTAACAACTATTCATCAAATCATTTCAAAAATCTTCCGATATCAATATCACCTGTGTCTGAATTAATTTCGTACTCATCACCGTCCCAGCAGTAGGCCATCAATTCTCCAAGCTCACCGAAATAGATATTTGTGTACGGTAGCTTTTCATCTGCTTCAGATCTGCTTGCAATCCTCCAAATCACCCTTCCCGAAGGGTCAAATCGATAAACATTACGATTCGCGTCTTCCCAGGTCGCAGCCTTCGCGCGTCCTAGCATGTCAATAAGTACTAACGAATCACCATTGGTAAGCGGAAATGACTTCTTAACGTTCATGTCGCATGAAATTTCATCTCATCTTGTAAGTAGGTTTCGAAATTGTTGTCGATGTCCGCTCTTGGCCGATAACGGACGAGTCACATTGCCCATCTATTGTTTCAGTGCGGTAGCCTCCTCGATAAGCGCCCTTAGTTTCAGCTGACTCTGTGACCTTTGTGGAAAATAAAGGAAGAGACCTGGCGTTGGCGGAACGTACTTAGTCAGTACTCTTTTGAGGTTACCTTCTTTCAGGTCATCTTTTATTTCGATGTCTGGCAGATAGGCCAGTCCCAAGCCTTGACGAGCGAAATCAGCAATAGTTGTAGTGTCATTCACGACCAAAGACCTTTCAGTTTGCAGTAACAGCTCTTCACCATCAAGCGTGAAGCGCCATGGAGGAACAGTACCGGAACTCACAAATCGGTACTGAATCGTTTGGTGAGTGAGTAAATCCCTTGGCTTTTGTGGAGTTCCGGCCTCGCTTAGATAAGCTGGCGATGCGACTACCGACCATTGCAAATCTGAGCTAATCTGTACTGCAACCATATCCTGCTCCAATGCATGTCCAAGTCTTATTCCTGCATCGAAGCCATCTTTCACCAAATCGACTATTCCGTCATTAAGCGACAAGTCCAAACGCAGCTCGGGATATTTTTTTCTTAATGTAGCAACCAAACGTTTCAAGACAATTGCCCCCAACGCTCTAGGTGCAGTCACCCTAAGAGTACCCATGGGACGGGCTCTATATTCATTCATTAAACTGAATGCTTCATCGATTTGCCCAGCAGCTACAGACAAGCGCTCATAAAGCGTTACCCCGGCCTCCGTCAATGCAACGCTCCGGGTCGTTCTTTGAAACAGCGCCACGCCGTGATTGGTTTCCATTAATCGAATCGCTTTGCTCACAGCTGTCGGAGTAACTTCCAATGCCTGAGCCGCAGCCGTAAAGCTACGTGCTTCGGCTACAGCCAAGAACATCCGAATGGAATCAAGCGAGATGGTTGCCATAATCAAGTACCTCTCAAAAATAAAATATTATGAACCAATAGTTCATAACCATTCATCTTAAAGCATCTTTATCTCTGCAATTGAATTTCATAAGATGGACATATTCAACCAAGGAGAAAACCATGATTCCACAACCAATCGCCGCTTATGTTCTCGCTGAGAATAGTCATGACATTGATTCTGTAACGAAGTGCTTTACTCAAGATGCCGTGGTCAAAGACGAAGGGAAATTTCATCGCGGCCGAGACCAAATCAGGGCTTGGAAGCTCGAAACGGCAAGCAAGTACTCCGCGTACATTGCTCCAATCCAGGTGACATCGAACGATAAAGCTTATGTGCTTAAAGCTTCAGTTTACGGAAATTTCCCCGGAAGTCCCGCAGTTCTCCATTTTCATTTTTTGACTGTCGGCGACCTAATTAACTCTTTGGAGGTGACAGTATGAGTGGGCACGATTTTGCAGGAAAGAACGTTCTGGTCACAGGCGGCACCAAGGGAATTGGTGCCGCCATTGTGCAAACGTTCTCGGAGCGTGGCGCAAAGGTCATCACCACGGCAAGACGAGCGAGCGAATCGGCTCTGCCAAATGGCGTAACTTTGATACAAGCCGACCTGTCCACAAAGGATGGTTGTGCCATTGTCCAAGAAGCAATCGCACACATATGGCAGAACCAAGTTGATGTGTTAGTCAACAATGTCGGTGGTTCTGATGCTCGTAACGGTGGTGCACTAGCTCTGACTGACGATATTTGGGAAAACGCAATCCAGTCCAACCTTATGGCAGCAGTCCGTTTGGACCGCGCAGTCATTCCTGGGATGGTGACGCGCAAAGCAGGGGCAATCGTTCACATCACATCCATTCAGAGTCGATTGCCTCTTTATGAATCGACAGTTGCGTATGCCGCGGCTAAGGCAGCCCTCTCAAACTACAGTAAGTCCTTATCCAAGGAATTCGGCCCACTTGGCATTCGTGTTAACGCTGTAGCGCCAGGCTTCGTCGAAACCACCGCTGCAGAGGCCATGATGCAACGCATATCTGAAGACCACGCAATCTCACTGGAAGATGCACGTCGTCTTCTGATGACCTCTCTGGGCGGAATACCACTTGGCAGGCCAGCCCAACCTCGCGAAGTAGCTGAGCTAGTCGCATTCGTAGCCTCATCCCGAGCGGCTTCAATGCATGGCGGGGAGTTCGTAATTGACGGTGGAACGATTCCAACAGTCTGAGTGATTCGTATGCAGCAACATCTGTAGGTATGCCTACCGTCCCGGAGCAGACATCTGTACCTATGTCTGCTTCTGGCCGATAGCTGACATTCACAACTTCAATGGGGTAAACATAAAGATTTAGTTGTTACTAACCACAACATTAAATTAAGTGTAAGACACATCAACCGTTGTTACGTATAAATGTGCCTACCAAACCTAGATATTCCCGGCGCGTCTCATATTCTGCACGATGGCATTGATGACCATAGGGCAAACCTGTTGTGGCAAGTCATGTCCCATGCCGGGGATCAGCATCAATTCTGCATTCGGAATAGAGCGCGCAGTGTCTTTGCCACACGCAGGAACGATCAAAGGATCATCCGTGCCGTGTATCACCAGCGTCGGCTGTGAAACAGACGCAAGCCGCGCGCGCCGGTCACCGGCTACCGCCATTGCACCAATTTGCCGGCTGCTACCGGCAGGATCATAGGCACGACTGACTTCTTCCAGTATCAGAATGCGATGCGCCTCTTCATCAAACGGGTAAGCACTGCCGGCGATACGGCGTGCGAATGCGAGAGCCTGTGACAAAAAACCTGCTTCATCGGTATAAGGATCAGGTCGGGGACGCATCATGCTCGCCATTACATCAGCCGCGGCCTGCGGCAACCCGGGATTACCGGTGGATGACATGATCGATGTGAGCGACAGCACCCGCGCCGGGTGCTCACTGGCCATAATTTGCGCAATCATGCCGCCCATGGAGCGACCAACAATATGCGCACGTTCGATAGCAAGCACATCGAGCAAAGCGATTGCATCGGCAGCCATGTCATACAAGGTATAAGGCACATCCGGCCTGCGCCCGGCCATCAGTGCGGAAGCCAGCTCTTTAAAATCAAGCGTACCTGAGGCATCGAAATGTGTTGAACATCCGGCATCGCGATTATCGAAGCGGATAACGCGATAAGCCTGCCGCGCAAGTTCCTCGCAGAACGGCGTAGTCCAGCGGATCATCTGCGTACCAAGTCCTGCGATCAATAAAATGACTTCATCCTGCTCGGCACCAAAACTGTCATACGCCAGTTCGATGCCATTTGCTTTTACGGATTTCATTGCAGGCTCATTCCCTGATTTTGCGTCGGTTCCGGATCGGTTTTTGTTCGCATGATCTCTAGCCTGCCTCATGGACGTCGGCAACTGATAACAAACGCAGGATGTGCGCCTTGATATCTGCCGGCCATTCCGCGATGCCCTGCTCCAGTTTCACGCGATCATTTGCAAAAAGCGCGCGTGTCGCTTCTTCATAACCGGGACGATCACCGGCAATCGCCAACATGAATTGATAGGTGGCCTCTTGCGCCGCCTTTCTTTGTTGCGAGCTATTGTTACGCTTCGCTTCATCCACCAGTTTCCTCAGCACGGCAGAAGCCCCTTCCGGTTGCTCGGCCAGCCACTCCCATTGCCGTGGCAACAAGGTGACTTCACGGGCAACGACACCGAGTTTTGGTCGTCCCCGTCCGCGCGGTTCGGTGCTTTCTTCCTTCGCAGATTCGGCTGCAGTACGCGACCGGAAGCGACCCGTTGGCGCTGGTGCCGGCTGCGCCAGTCTCTCGCTGATGTCCGCGCTGGAGCCGCGCAGGTCCAGGTCAATCACGCGGCCGCTCTTATCGTCAAATACGAGGATGGTCTCGGCCGTACCACTGTCGGTCGCAGCCTTGACGGCAAGGGCAACCTCCAGCAAGGCACCGGACGCGAGGAGCCGCGCCCCCTGGAAGGCGGTAGTGGGTTTGGCAAGAAGGTCGTACATGGCTTACTCCATCATTATTCGATGGAGCAAATAATACCCGGATAAAAATAAAGTGTCAATAATACCCGGGTATTATTATGGAGAGATGCACTAATGCTTCCAAAACAACTTTAAGCTGCACTCAATTGCTGCACCAGCGAGTACAGATTGGCGACGCCCCAGTGTTCGGTAATTTTTCCGCCTTGTACCCGCATGACATCCACGGTTTCGAATTGAATACGCCGTCCGCTAGGTGCAATTCCCAGGAATTCACCCTCTTGTGTACCGTGATAAGTCTTGTAGGTAGTGACACGGTCACCATCGGCGATCTGCCAGTGGATCACCGCATGGAAATCAGGGAAGGCGCCGCGCAAGGTCTTGTAAAGCTTCAGCGCACCCGCCTTGTCCGGTGTCGAATTCGGTTGCGGCGTATGGTCCAGGAAGTCGTCCGCAAACAGTTGATCGAATAAGGCGTAATTCCCCTTGCCCTGCACCTCTTCGGTATTGCGGCGGATGACCGCTTTGGCGACTTCACTTGTATCGTTTACAGTATTTTTGCTCATGATGATTCCTCTTTGATTAAGTTAGGATGCGATCTTGTCAGTCCGGGGTTTATGGCAGCAGGATGGCCGGACCCGAAATACGTCGCGCGGCCAAATCCCGGTGCGCCCTCACCACATCCGCCATGGCATAGCGCACCGGCTCAACGTCGCCAAACACACCGGTACGCCAGGCGTCGAACAAACCGTGGCTGGCCAGCTCCAGCACCTGCCGGTTGTTGACGTACTGCGCGGTAGCCGGTTTCGTGTAACGTATCCCACGCTGTGCCAGTTGATCCTGGTAGCCCTGTTGCGGCGCGCCGGAAGCATTGCCGACATGGACCAGATGGCCGCCATCACGCAATGCCTGGACAGATTGTGCAAAGGTGGCCTGCCCGACAAATTCATACACCACGTCGACACCACCGGGAGCAATCGCACGTACCTGCTCTGCCAGATCAGTTGCACCGGAATCGAGTACATGGTCTATCCCATGGGCACGCACCAGTGCCGCCTTGGACGCACTCGCAGTAGCGATGACGGTGGCACCGAGTGCTTTGGCCCAGCGTGTCAGCAACGAGCCGACACCGCCTGCAGCACCGTGTACGAGTATCGTGTCGCCGGGTTTGATGGCATGTACCCGCTTCAGCAGCATCCATGCAGTCAGTCCCTTGGTCAGTAGCGCTGCGGCGGTTTCGGTAGAGACATCAGCCGGCAGTTTGACCAAGGCATCCGCTTCTATTGTGCGCACCTTTGCATACGCACCAAACGAGAAAAAATAAGCGACACGGTCACCTACTGCAAAGTCGCTGACTCCTGCACCGATCGCTTCAATCACACCTGCACCTTCCACCCCCATATTGAATGGCAGCGTCACACCGACCGTGCCGTCACGGAACATCGTATCGATGAAATTGATTCCTGCCGCATCCTGGCGCAGGCGCACCTGGCCCGCTGCCGGGGTGCCGATCGCGGCCGGCGCGGCTTCATAACGCATTACTTCCGGAGCACCTTGTTCATAGATGCGTACACGTTGCTGGTTCATATTCTTCTCCTGGTCGGGCTTGCGGCGCCTTGTGCCCGCATTCAGCCTATCGATGGAGAAAGTATAGTTATCACTATTAAGGTGATAAAGATGCTATAAATAACATCAGTGTTCCTTATTAAGTGACAATAAAAGAGGCCGAAATGGATCAGTTCCTGGCTGTACGTGCATTTACAGCGGTGGTGGAAACCGGGAGTTTTGTGAAAGCCGCCAACGCGCTCGAATTACCGCGCAACACGGTAACCAAGCTGGTACAGGCACTGGAAGCGCACCTGCGCGTCAAGCTGCTGAACCGTACAACACGACGGGTATCGACCACCAATGACGGCACGGCATATTACGAACGCATGGCGAGGCTGGTCGATGAATGGCAGGAAGTCGATCTGGCGATAGGCAGCGCCCAATCCAATCCGCGCGGGAAGTTGCGGGTCGACATGGGTGCAACGATTGCGACCATGCTGGTGATACCGGCACTGCCGGAATTCCAGCAACGTTATCCGGACCTGCAAATCGATATCGGTGTCAGCGATCGCCCGGTTGACTTGCTGGGTGACCGGGTTGATTGTGTCGTGCGCGGCGGCATCATCACCGATCCATCGCTGATTGCACGTCAAATCGGCGTCATGCCACTGCTTACGACGGCAAGCCCGGCCTATCTGCGCAAGCATGGTGTACCCGAGCATCCGTCCGACCTCGAAAACGACCATCTCCTGATCCGCTATTTCTTTGCCGGCAGCGGACGGAAATTGCCAATAGAGCTGACCCAAGGCAATGAGCGTATCCATGTAAACGGACGTCATTTCCTCGGCATCAACGATACCAATGCAATGCTGGCGGCGGCACTCGCCGGGCTCGGCATCATGCATAGCCCGGGTTTCATGGTGAAACCACACATCGCTTCGGGCTTGCTGGTGCCACTATTAAGCGACTGGAAAGCGGACAGCATCCCGCTATCGATTGTTTACGCACCTAATCGCCACCTGAGCACACGTGTGCGTGTATTCGTCGACTGGATGGTGGAATTGATGCGGGAACGGGGATTAGGCTTCTAGGCTTGTCGCAGGCAGTTTCAAACCTTGAGCGCACCGCGGAAGCCCCTGACCGCATAGTAGGAAGATGCGCCATTGTGATAAATGAAGATATGGCCGTAGCGGAAGTCGGCAAAGATCGCACCGCCCAATTTCCTGATATCCGCCGGCGTTTTGATCCAGCTTGAAGTCTTCGCATCGACGATGCCGAATTTCTGCAATTCCCGATACTGCGCTTCGGACAACAGCTCTATGCCCATCTCGGCCGCCATATCGATGGCGGTATTTTCGGGCAAATGCTCTTTCCTCGATTCCAGCGCTGCACGGTCGTAACAAACACTGCGACGGCCTTTCGGACTTTCGGCGGAGCAATCAAAAAAGACATATTCGCCGTTGTCATGCGCAAGCACATCCGGTTCGCCGCCGGTCCTTTCCATCTCATACAGCGACCATAGCTTGTCCGGATGCGCGACCAGTTTTGCCTGTACCGCATCCCACTTCAAGCCTTGATGCCTATGCATATTATTGTCGAACCTGCCCCTCAATGCGCCAAGCAATTCGTCACGTTCATTCGCCTTTAGTTTTTTTGGCATGATTTGTCTCCGTCTTTGTCCTGCTCCATTAATCGCCGCAAGTATTCAGCCGTTTATGATAAAACCAAATCCCGGAATTCGATACTGTGTGCAAGGAGGAATTCTAAACGGATCAAAGCGTCTTGCCAGTCATAGAGCGTTCTATCTCGACGCTGTCTATCAACAAAAAATCATCCGCTGCATCGCTGTAATCCCAACGTTCGACGGTACAGCGTAGCGGCGCATCCTGGAAACCGTAGCGAATGAAATTGACCGAATTATTGGAATCGTGACGTATACGGGTCGACACGGCAGTACCTGCCTGCACGGCCCAGACACGGCGCGATAAATTCGTAAATTGCTCATGTAATGCGCAAGTGAATGGCCGATGAATATGACCGCCGAGTACCAGGTCGGCACCTGCGTCGGCCCATCTGTTAATCGCCCATTGATGCCCGCGGAGCAAATGTTCCTGGTCGACCGCGTGCGTGACAAATACCGGCTGATGCGTGACAACGATACGTAAACGCCTGTCATCACCGTGCTGCAAACGTTCTGCTACCCGTTCAATCTGTTCATCTGACACTTCACCCTCAATGTGTCGATAGCGGCGCGTGGTACGGACAGCGATCACCAGTAATTCAGGATCGTCATGGACGGGTTCCAGCTCAGTGCCGAAGCTGCGGCAATAACGCGAATAAGGATGAAAAATGCGGGCCCATACATCGAACAATGGAATGTCATGGTTGCCGGCAATAACAAGCCGGGAAGGAATCGCAAGTCGTTCTACAAAAGCGCGTGCTGCCTTAAACTCGACGGCACGTGCGCGTTGTGTAATATCCCCTGACAGGATGAGCAGACCAGGTTTGTGTGCGTGCGCCAGTCGTTCCAGCGCTTGCACGACGGGTGTCCGCTCGGTACCGAAATGCGGGTCGGAAATGTGCAGCACGGTCTTCATGCAGCATTCCCTCCCGTCCCTGTTTCTTCTTTAAGATGATTATCAGCACTGCCGGCGGCCATGTGTCGACGCTTAATCAGCAGCAATGGTTCTGCTGCGACGCGAAACTCAAGCGGACTATCCAGCCACATTATTTCCCCATCCGCGGCAACCTTGATTTTCTTCCCTAGGCGTTCCCTGGCAGTGCTTTCTTGCCCTGCTGTCGTGTCATCCACGCTACGCAAACCACTGCGGTTGGCGACAGTAAGATGACGAAAACTGAAACCAATGACATGTTCAGCATCACCTAAGCGCCCCAGTGCACCGCATGCCCCCAGCCACAACATCGCAAGCTTGCCGACGGGACGCACGGCAATCGCTGCAAGCTGCCCTTGCACCACGGCCTCCGCTTGCGGCATACCGACCTGCTCCAGTTGCAAACGGTTGTTGCCGATGACTAAAGTCGTCGTGCGCATTACATTGGTTTTGCCATCCTGTTCCAGCTTCAGGTGCAAGCGCCGGTGCCTCCCAAACACCGTGGCGATCGCTGACCATATCGCCACCAATCGGCTGCGACCATATTTTTGTTTAAAGGACTCACGATCCTCCAGCAATTCCGGATACAGGCCCACGCTCGCATTGACCAAAAAAACATGGCCATTTACCTCGCCAACCTGTACCGGAACGGGTGTGCCATGCAATAAATCCTGCAGCGATTTAGTAATATCTTCCGGTATGCCATGCGTGCGACCGAAATAATTGAACGTGCCTTGCGGTAGCGCGCCAAAGACACAGCCACTACCGAGCACGATATTGGCAACTGCATTAATCGTTCCATCACCACCCACCGCCACAACCGCCGCGCCCTGCTCCTGCGCCGCATCCACAGCTTGCTGCACAGTAGCCTGGATCTGCCCCACATCTTCAATCACGAAGACGCGATAGTGACGCCCCACCGCCTGCATCGCGGATTCGATCGTTTGCCGCGTATCGTCTGCGTCATGGCGACCGGAACCACCATTCATTACAAAAAATAATGGCGACCGGGACGAGTATGAAGGGGATGAAGGAGAAATCAGATAGCCTCAAAAATAGTTGGAAGCATCGTATCCTTCGAGCGCTGTCGTGTGGGCATGATGCGTTCCTGTAGGGTGAAGAAGAAACGTATCATTTCGCGTCATTTGACTATGTACGCTGCCGTACATAAAAGAATTTTTCCAATACCGGCCGGTGCCAGACATCCTGCAATTTGCAGCGCGACTTCTCTAAGCATAAGCAGAAGCTTGTTGGCAATGATTCGAATAGAACAAGTGATATCTACTGCCCCGATCACCGCATTTTTTTTAAAGAGGGCGGATATCTCACCTTCATGAAACTGGCTCCAAAAATCGCCATCCCTAGCAAAACCATTAACGTCAAAAAAATGTTCCGTACATTCTCGGCGCCTATAATGCTTACCAGCCACCATAGCGAACGCGGCGCGACCTCGCTAACCGGAATAAAAAATCCACATATACCAAAGCCGATAAAACCGATGCCAAAGATGCGCAATTGTCTCCTCAATGCGCGAATCTGTTCTGGAGTTCTTGGCTGTAAATTTTGAATCTCCAGCTGTTTTCTAAATTCCATTTTTTTCCTTTGATCTCCAATTACTAATGCCTGCTTTGGATCATTAGCAAATCGTCTAATTATCAAAGTCCAAGAATACGGCCTGTCCGCATCTTTTCGCTATCCCATGAATATAGGGCAAAATTGAACATCCACCTTTGGCCGAAAGCGGACCTTCAATAACACCAGCCACGCAAGCAGTCCGTAAGCTGGGAGAACGAAATTCCGATGGATAAGGCATTAGCTGCCTGAATAAACCACATGGTCAGGCCTTAGCCGTATCGTTATATTTTTGTGTTTGGTGAGATTGCCTGCAGCCTGTCCGGCGGCATCAATGTAGTTGGCAAAACTATAGACGCCGATCGCTTCCTTATGGCGTTTCGGCAGCGACACGTTGGCGATCGGCGAGAGATCGCCATGGATGGCTGGCGGAAGCAGCCATCCACCAAGGGCTTATTTGCGCGGTGCAGAATTTACCGGTGTGCATTTCGGATAGACGTCACAGATCGTGAAGTCCCGATACGCTTTTTGTGTCACTTGCTTCTTGCCACCTACCTCCGTGCGCAACTTCGAAGCTTCAAGCAACTCGAGCAATTCAGCGCGGCCCAGTTCCAGCGGAATTTCTTCCGGTGTGTAGTGCTCGCCGATTGCATAGTCGAGATAAGGTGCACGTTGCTCTATGTGCGTGCCAAGCACATGCACGACCAAACGCGTACTGGTGAAATCGACCAGCCGCTGTATGCTGGCCTGGAACAGGTCCGGATCAGGTTCATTGATATAAATACGGCCCGGGTACACGGTATCGCCGGAGAGCAAGACCGCCGTCGCCCTGTCATAGACGGCAATGCTGGTCGCATCGTGTCCGGGAATAGGAATAATGTCGAGGATACGGCCGCCGAGGTCAAAAGTAGCGGTGTCCTGGGGCCAATTCTTGATACCGAAGAAAGACTGCAGGGTTCCCACATCGCCAGATTTTACAAACGTCGTATTAGGGCGTTTTTCAAACTGGAAATCACCCCAGGTGTGATCCCAGTGTGAATGAAGGTGCGTCACTACCAATGGTATGGATGAACGGTTATTCTTCGCTAGCCATTCATTGATTACCTTATCAACGGCAGCGACTACATTCGGCACACGCCCGGTGGTCGGATCGGTGTTATTACCGGCACCGGTATCGAACAGGATAGCCTTGTTCTTGCCAAACAAAATGTATAAAAAAGGTTTTTCGGTATGCGTGCATCCGGACTGACGCAGGATGTAGAAATTGTCGTTGTATTTATTGACCTGGAAGTCGTCTGTGAAAGTCGCACAACCTGGGCCTCCACTAAACCAAACCTTGGGCAACACGCCGGATTCATATTTCACTTCCGGTAAATTTTGTTTTTCTGTTGACCCGGCTATCGCCGCTGATGAAGCAGCGATGGCAACGGCGATCGTGATACCCATGTGGGCAATTTTCGACCAACTTTTGGTACTGAACTTCATATGTCTCCTCCTAAGGAATGGCAATGAACAAAATGAAACCGATTTACACGAAACAAATAGCTTTCAATTATTGGAAAGACTCTTGACGCCATTTGCTAAATGTTTCGCACAGCACAACACTCCCGTACGCGAAAAAACCAGGCTTATCGCGTAGCGGAATGAATGTGCTGCTGCATCGTGGGCGTTAACAGAAACAGAAGGAATCGGGATCGCCTGATTTGAATCTAGGGATCGCCTGATAGCGAGACAGGGATTTTCCTAGCGCCTTCCCGCTTCCGGTAGTAGTTGCCGGACAGAAGGCAATAGACTGAGCTTGTTTCCGACTTCGTAAAATCGGCAGACTGACTTGCGATTTGCAATAAAAAATGGCCCGGTTTTTCAACGGGCCATTTTTTTACTGTTTGATTTTCTTGGCATGCTGTCGGTACATCTCGCAGTCATTGTTAAACGTCGACCCCGAGTAAAACTGCACCCCACGCACGAGGATCGCTATCGGTCCATCCTCAGCGTTGGAGTGATCGTCTGTTTCCGCAGGATTCCTGTCGCTTATACGCCGCCATCGATGATGGTCAACACGCTGTTAGTGGCATCAGTCTTGCCAGCGGTATCGTTGCTGCTATCGCTGCTCTGCTGCTCAGTTTGATGCACGCGAGTAGTCGCTGCCGTATCCTGACGAACAATATTCAGGCTGCGTTGTGTCGTGAATGTCGGAACAAAATCCGGACGATCCGTGCTCTTGATCGCAGCCTGATACCAAGCCAGAGCTTGCGTGTTCTGCGTGTTACTACTGATGTTGGCCAGCGTGTTGCCGCTTGGATTGCTCAATATATAGTTGCCCTGGTCAGCACCGGTGAGGCTGAACGCCAGATTGACAGTCTTGCCAGTGCCTATGGATGCACTGTCGAAATTGCCGTTCTGGTTGAGGAAGACCGCATCGCCTGCCAGCAAACCGTTAAGCATGCCGCTGCTGATAGTGGCAGTGGTATTGCCATCATAAATTTTGTTTTGCGCGATGGCACCACTGACCGACAGAGTCGCCGGCGTGACCGTCACATTCCCTGCATTGGACACAATTTGATAACCCAGGCTGGAGGCCAGGTTGCCGGTGTAATCCAGCGCATGGCTGCCCACATTGAGATGGCCTGATGCCGACGTATTGCCAGCTGCGACGCCGAACGAAGCGGTGCCGGAGAGGCCGGCGGTGGGCAGTGTGTCACCGTCTATCAATCCTCCGGTATCGATGGTATAGCCGGAAGGCAGTGCGTTGCCATAGACTATTGAGCCGCCGGTGGGAGTGAGTTGCAAAGTCGGCGCAATGCTATAGAAAAACCAGTTACCGGTGTCGGCATAGTCTGGCGTGGTGCCGTCATAGCTCACGTTGTAATGCTTGCTGTAGGAGCCGGCACCGTTGCGGTTGCTGGTAGTGGGATCGGCAGTATAGACCAGGTAGCGGCCACCGATAGACATGTTGGCCACACTGCTTGAGAAGCTGCTGCTGGCCACCATGATAGTGTCGCCGCTACGATTAAGTGTAGTGTTCAGCTCGATGTTACTGCCTATCAGGGTTAAGGCGGAATTTCCGTTTATCCCAGACAGGCTACCTGTTGACAGCGTCAGACTGTTACCCAGCCCTAGTCCGCCAATAGACACGCCAAATCCGGCGCTGTAGGGTTCAATAATGACCTTTGGTGCCGCAACGAAGCCGCCTGACCCTCCCGATATGGTGAGGCCATCGGCCAGCAAATGGACGCTACTGCCGGCATCGACATTACTCGCAATATAGATAGACGGCGCCTTTAAAGTGACATTGGCGGGAGCATAAATGGAGTTGTACACATTGATGGTGTTGCCGGCTTCTGCGGTCAGCGATTTACCTGCAGCGGCGATAGCTACGGGATCGTAGAAGTTGATGCTGTTGGTCGCTTGCAGGCTGACATTGGTGGTGGCATTGCTCAAGGTAGCCCCCCGTATGGTCGACTGACCGCCGCTCGGTATGTCACCAAAACTGATGACCGGCAGGCTGAAGCCACAACTATTCACGCAATCGACCACGTCAAGATCGGTCGGATCAAGCAGCAAGGTACCCATGGTGCCGAGGGCAGCGCGCGTATCGACCTGGGCGTTGAAATTGAGCGTCTGCTTGCCGGATACCTCGACGAAGCCGCCATTGCCACCGCTATCGCCGCCCTTCGCATTGATTTTTCCTTGCGCCACCGTCGTACCGTCGGACCAAACGATGACGCGCCCGCCATCGCCCTTCCCTGTTGCATTGGCATCAATCTGCGTAGCGGCTGATACGACGGTCTGGCTGGCATTGCGTACCGCAGCGTTTTTGCCCTGGAAGTCGCCACCAATCAAAACTGTGCCGCCACCGTCACGTCCGCTGGCATCAACCTGAGCCGTGCCAAACAAAGCGACGCGATCACCCAGCAGACTGACCTGGCCGCCTTTACCAGTCGCATTTGACACATCGACACGGCCTTGCAGGATGGTGTCTCCGTTGCCGGCATCGGCCAACACCTGACCACCTTGCGCGCGGATGCCGCCATTCAATTGCAATTGCCCGTTGTCGCTGACCAGCATGACACGACCATCGCGTGTATCCACAGCGTTGGCCTGGATCATGCCGTCGTTATTGACGACCGCCTGTATCAGATTGTCCGCCGTCTTGGCGTGCATCACGACCGTGCCGCCATCGGCCTGGATCAGCTGTTTGTTCTGCACCAGCGCCTGCAGGCTACCCTGATTGACCTTGACGCTTAACAAGCCGTCACCAGCGAAGTCGAGCGTCATGTCGCTGCCTGCTGCCAGTGTTACGTTGCCTAGCCTGGCGACCAGGGTGCCCTGATTGCTAACCTGGCTACCTAATAAAGAGACGTATCCGCCGTTTGCAGCTGTAATGCTGCCTTGATTGACAATGCCAGCGGTGCTATTGCCAAGAGAAGTGAAACGGTAGTTACCGGCATTGAAGTCAGCATCACTCAGATTCAGGGTACTGGCCAGCAGGCCGCCGACATTGACGCTGGCACCGGCACCGAACAACACGCCATTCGGGTTCAGCAGGAATACCTGGCCGTTGGCGTTAAGCTTGCCGTAGATTTCGGTGGCACCGCTACCAATGATGCGATTCAAGGCGATCGCATCGCGTCCAGGCTGAATGAAATTGACCGTTTCATTGCTGGCGATATTGAAACTGCTCCAATTGATCGCAAGCTTGTTACTACCTTGAACGATGTTGGTGACATTGCCGCTGCTGCTGATACTGCCGCTGCCACTGGTCACCACGCCATCTGCCGGGGCTGCCCAGGCTAATGGCGTCGCCACGGCGATTACGCTACCGGCAAATATTGCCAGTATGCGATGCGCCGGGCTGAGCCGATATTGCGGCTTGTCTTCGCGGAAAATATGGCGGACGGAGCAGTGGTAATCTTGCATGGTATTTCCTCTTGCTGAGTCTTAGAAGCGCTTGGCTATCTGCAGCCAGGCTCGAGGTGTCTTGTCCTTGTCGGAATTCGGTGCATCGTCAGTGCGCCAGGCTACACTGGCCTGCAGGCTCAAGCCTTGCGGTCCAGCCCAGCGTATGCCCGTACCCACGCCCGACAGCGAGCGGCGATTGTTTCCATCAACAGCTATAGGCTTGTGATTCAGACGACCTTCCGCGCCGTCGTAAAACAATAGCGCTTGCGTTTGCGGTGTGAGGTCATAGCGCAGCTCCAGGTTAAGCAACCAGGCATCGTCGGCGGGCGCTTCACCTTGTGGATATGCACGTACACCATAGGCACCGCCCAGCGACATCTTTTCCGTGGAAGTGAGGTTATTGCCAGCGTATTGCGCGTTCAATTGCCCTGACAGATTCCATCGCTGACTCAAGCGCTGTAATCGACCGAGCTGGATATTGCTCTTGACGAAGTTGCCTTGCGTATTGTGGCCGAGAGCGTCCAACGCAGCACTTTCGGCGTCGAGCTTAAGCTTGCCCGCGGTGACGCTCAGGCTACCGTGGCTGATACCACCACCCATCGCATCGTCGTTGCGATAACCGGACAAACCCACGCTCAGATTATTGAGTGTCTTGCTCGTGGAGGTGGACGTCAGATCAATGTTGTCGTCGAGCTCTTTGTGATCAATATTAATTTGCAGATTAAGATTGGCCTGGCGACTACGCAGCAGCGGATGGATGAGATAAAAACTGGCGATACGTGCCGTGCCATGCGCATCGAGATTGCTGAACTCTTCACCGAGTCGATAGCGCATCTGGGCATAGGCCGCTCCAATCTGGGTGCCCTGGCGATTGAGCGGCAATTGATAGCTCAAACGCCCATAGACCAGGCCACTCCCCGAACTCAAGGCATTTAATTGCAGTGCATCACCCAGGCCCAAAGGATTGTTCAAGGTCGCGCTGCCATTGATACGTGCTTCGCCGGTATAACGATTACCCAGATTGTCTACACTAACGTTGGCATCATAAGGTTTGCCATTCTTTACCTGAATATCCAGATCAGTGGTGCCCAGCGAAGCGCCTGGCGACAAGGTCGAGCGAACAAGCAGCCCAGGGATATCACTCAAGAGCAACAATCCACGTTCTACCGTGTCGCTACGCAAAGCCTGGTCGGGCGTTATCTCCGCCAGTTGTTCGCGTATGCGTTCATCACTGAAGCTGGATTGGTTGTTCAGCGAGAGCTGGCCCAGCCGTCCTTCCAGTACCTGGATGTCGACTACACCGTTCTTGATTTCCTGCGTCGGCAAATAGGCCCGGGCTAACATATAGCCTGCCTCCCGATAATGCTGCGTGATACGCATGGCGCCTTGTTCCAATTCGGCCAGGTTATGTTGGCCGCCGGTCAGGTCGGCCACGAGGCCTTGCAACTCAGCCGCCGGGAATGCCTGGGCACCCGTAATACGGATGGTCTCGACCTGGACTTTGATATCAGCCGGAAGCTGTAACGGCGCACGTGGCAAGGGCGCAGGAAGTGCCTCGACGCTACTTTTTTGCAATTGCCGGGGGGGCTGAATATCGTCCAGCAGGCGTCCGGCATCGGGCATGGTTTGCGCTGATGCCGGTGCGACTGAAATAGACAAGGATGCGATCAATAAGCTTGCCAGCGGAAAGGCTGTGCCAGGCCGTGCAGGACGCCGATATTTGTGAGGGGTAGTCATTTAGGACATCGAAAGTATCGTCACGCAGCTAGTCGGCGCGATCAGACTTGAGCCTCCAGCCATATTTTATGATTTAAGCCGGCAGCATATCAACGTCAGAAACGTATGACAATACTGTAAATGCAGTAGATGTCCTGTCCGTTTTTCAATTACAAATCAGCTGCTTGGTCTCATCCCTAAGTGCGCAAGATGGGAAACGGTTTGTACTGCCTCAGGAGCTGAGCACGTATAGCTGCCTGCTTCTGATCGATAGTAGGCGCCGGGTGTGGATTTGCATCGAAAACTGCCCCACGTTTAGAACATAATCCTACTTACTGACCCATCTGCGACATAGCAACTGCGCTGCCCTGCCACAATTGATCCGCCTTTCAGGCTAAAACGCCCACTTTGCCTTCACCGATGCAGATTGATTGGTGTAATCGCTACGGCCTTCAACGTCGTAACGTAGCGATATCTCCGTGCCGCCCATCGTCTGGTGCACATAGCCTAGTCCACCGGCAAACAACCACGGCGAGTGGCTTACTCCCGGCGTCGCGAATACCTGTCCCAATGAACCTGCATAGCTGGCAACGATATTGCCGGCCTTATTGATCGTATCGTAGCCTGCACCCGCATACGCTTCGATCCGACTGCGATCGTTCAACACATGGCTGATGCGCGCATCGGCACCTAGGACGAAGGCTTCGCTGCTGTTCTTCGCCACATCGAGATTGAGCGCGTTGGCGCCTTGCTCCCTGTAACCCTGGTCACGCAACCAGGTGTAATCAGCACGGATACGCGGCGTGATGCTGGTGCGTTCATCCAGCGCCAGCGACTTTGCCAGGCTGATACCGGCGTGTGCGGTATAGGTTTTGTAATCAGACGTCGCCGTGCGATTGAGGCCACCGAAGTTGATGTTGCGTGTACCGTCGTTGCTGTTTTGTCCGATATCGCCCTGGAAACCGAGCGTCATACCGTTCGCCAGTTCAGTCGCCCCATACAAGGCCAGCACATGCGCATCGACATCCACGCGTTGCTGCGCACCGGACAAAGCGGTATTGCCGTTGACCTTGCTGTTGGCGTAAGCATAGGCCAGGCCGATACGTGTGCCCTGGCGGAGATCTCCTTCGATACCGCCAGCAAGTCCCCATGTCGTCGCATTGAAACCGGAGATACCATCTTTATCATCCTGACTGGCACGGGAGCCGAAAGGTTTGAGCCACGCAGAGCGATTGCTGAAATTATCACCGCCCGAAATACCGCTGCTATCGCCCTGGCGATTCTCTATCAGCTTGTTGACAGTGTTCAACACGCCCTTGCCGACTTGCGTCACGCCCGCGTTTTGCGCTGGCAGTGTTTGACTGACCGCGCGCCCGACTTCGCCCTGGGTCGCCAAAGACCCGAGCGCAGTCACGACAGCACCCATGTCACCAGTCGATCCATTGTTGATGATGTCGTCGAAAACCTGGGCCGCGCCTGATGCGCCAGATGCCCCACTATTCCTTACTGCATCGTAGACTGCCACTCCCGGCAACACAGTCAGATCCACGGCATTGCCATTGATCGCTGCGCGGAAATTAAAAATTGCCGAGTTGTCAGTCACATTGAAGGTTGATGCATTCAATGTGCCGGCAGAAATAACGCCGGCCAGTATCTGATCTTTGGCGAGCGTACTGATATCACGCACGTCGACGGCGATCCTGGCATCGGCAGCAAAGTTTGCCGCATTGGTGACCGCTAGTTTGCCGTAGTTCACGTTGCCTGATACACCTATACCCAGTGTTTGGCTTGCGCTTTGCGCGTAGCTGTCAAACAGCAGACGGCCTTCGGACACCGTAGTATTACCAGCATAAGTATTTGATCCGGCAAGCGACAAAGTCCCAGCGCCTTGCTTGGTCAGTCCGCCCACCCCCGCCAACAAGCCGGCAGTCGTCAGTCCAATATCGTAACCGTTGCTATCGATAAAAGCACCGCCGCTGCGAACATCGACCTCACCGACTACAAAGCCGGATATGACATTGGTGTTGTTGACTTGGGCGCGTAAAACGCCCCCCTCCCAGATGAGGCTGGCTGCGCCTGTACCTCTGCCGACAATACTCGTCTGCAAAACGCCACGACGACCTTCGGTACCGCTGAGCGCGAGTACACCACGGCCACTCGTACTCTGCCCTAATGTCAGGCTGTCCGCGAAAACAGCGCCGCCGTCACTGATGTTGAGTGTGCCATTGCCCGTGCCACCGACGATCACTGTGCCAGACTGATTAAGCCATTTTGCGTCCAGACCACTGACCGACACGACGCCCGTACTCGCGGCACCTAGCGCTATGGTGGCGTCTGCACTGTTGACCAAGCCACCATTAGAAATATTCAGCGTTCCGATCCCCTGCGCTCCCACGATCAGGGTTGAGCCTGTCAGCTGTGAACCTGCTCCGTTCACGCTTAGTTCGCCACTGACGCCGGATTGCCCGCCCAGATAAATAATCTGAGCACTGGCAGTTGCGCCGTCTTCGATAGTGAGCTTGCCAGTACCGGAATACCCTACGAGCAAGGCATATGAACTCACAAAACTTGAACCCAGCCCACTCACGTTCACCGTGCCATTGCCGCTTTTTGCCTGGGAATCGTCCGATACCCCTCCGATAGTGCTGATTACGCTCTGAACAGTTCCGCCAGCTTTGATATTGAGCGACCCTGTACCCAAAGCCCCCACTCCCAATTCCGTCGAGCTGGTCAGCCTGGAATTGCTACCACTCACAGTCATCGAGCCCTGGCTGCCTACTTCGGAAGCGATGATGGTCACGTCGTTGATGACAGCAGCGCCTGCTTCGACGTTAACTGTGCCCGTGCCGTGAAACCCGACATACATCACCCCGCTAGTCCAGTTTGAACCAGCTCCGGTGAGAATCGCCACGCCCGTGGCAGTCGGGGCCCAACCTATATAGCTCTGGATCGCGCTGATTGCAGCGGCATTTTCTATATTTAGCTGGCCTGCTGCATTCATCCCCACAAATGCACCGCCGTAGTCAGTAATTGGGCCACCTGAAAACGTAGTCGCTGGCAAGTTATCAACCATCAAAAATGGCAGCGACCAGGCTGGCGCACACCCTGTCCCCCATAGCAACACCGCCGTCAAGCCGGAACCGAGAACCGTTCTGGCCGTCCCTCCTTTACCGCGCGCGGATGCGAGCTTGTAGGCAGCTGTTTTAGGATTGAAGACGATGCGATAGTTGCTGTTCATATTGACCTGTTCCGGCAGAGCGGTGGAAATGCAAAAGCCAATAAATCAGCCATTTTCTTTTAAGTCAGGACACTCTATAGATAGACGCTATGTTTGTATGTAGCGCAAACGTGCTACACGCCAGCCTCGCCATGGAGCACGATCAGCAAAAAACATTTTTACATTGGCGTAAATAACCGCTATCGGCCGATGGCGGGCGCGGAGAATTTAGTACTTCTGGCCGGAAGCAGGCCAGGAATCAATCAACCCCGGTAGATTCCAGCACCAGGTATGCGCCACCCGACGCTACACCACTTCCAGTTTCGACAAAATGGCAGCTACGATAGAACGCCAGCGCAGCCTCGTTCAGGCATAAGCACTTGAGCTGGAAACGTGTTTCAGGCCAACCCGGCAACAAGCGTAGTAGCTGTCGCCCTACGCCGCGTCCGGACCAGCGCCTGTCAACGTACACGTGGTGAATGAAATTGTCGGGCTTCCACAGGGATATGAAGCCAACGATTTGGGCAGCGTCTTCTGCCACCCACAGTAGTTCACCTTGCGTCTGCACGTCAAAGTCTTCCAATTGGAAGGAGTCGACTGCATGCCAAACGAAAGTCTCCACACGCGAACGCAGGAATAGTTCGCGCATTGCCGGCTTGTCACCAGCTTGGGCGGGACGAACGGAAATCGTCATGGGCAGGCAATCATTGCAACGCTTCTGCTTCGCAGCATCCTAGTCAGTGTTCCGCGCCGCCAGCGCGGCCTGATCCAGTCCGCTGGCAAGGGAACGTCGCTCTTCATCATTAAACTGCGCGAGAAACAGTTCAGAGACTGCAGCTTCGTAGATCTTCCACATTTTTTTGCGCAAGGCGCGCCCTTCAGCGGTAATGCTTGCGAAGGCCGCCCTGCCGTCTTCTGCCGAGCGCGAACGCGTGACCAGGTTTTCCTGTTCGAGGCGATCAACCAGGCGCGTCAGGTTGTAGCGTTCAATGGCGAGTGCTTCAGCCAGTTCGTGCATGCGACGTGTGCCATTCTTGCCGCTTTCCAGCCCCCACAGCACGTCGTACCACGCATATGTCGGCAAGCCGGCATCCGCCAGGCGACGTTCGATTTCCTTGATGAGCACACGATGGGTACGCACAAAGGAAAACCACAGATCCGGTTCGTTCGTGTTCATTTGGCTCCTTACTGAATTATTTTTATATCGATTGCATTTGCAATTCATATGATACCACTGTAGGATTGCCATCCATACGATTGCAATTGCAATCATTTATCAGCACTACCAAAGACGCCGGTTCGCCTTGTTGCGAGCGGCCTCGACACGCCTGAAATTTTTTCGGAGATCCGCATGAATCAACCGTACGTTGAAGTCGATATTGACCCGCAAGAAACACAAGAATGGCTGGATGCGCTTAGCGCCGTTATCGATGTCGAAGGACGTCCACGTGCCCACTATCTGTTTGACAAGCTGGCCGATCTCGATCTTGCACGCCATGGCGATTTGCATGGACGAGTGACCACGCCTTACATCAATACCATCAGCAAACAAAGGCAAGCGGCTTATCCGGGTGATGCCGGCATCGAGCGTCGCCTGAATGCCTATATCCGCTGGAATGCGATGGTCATGGTGCTGCGCGCCGGCAAGCATTCGAACGTCGGTGGGCATATTGCAACCTATCAATCCGCGGCAGTAATGTATGACGTCGGCTTCGATCATTTTTTCCGGGGTCGCACCGATGAGTTTGACGGCGACATGGTGTACATCCAGGGGCACTCTGCCCCCGGCATCTACGGCCGCGCATTCATTGAAGGACGTATCGACGAAGCCAGGATGGATAATTTCCGCCGCGAGTCAGATCGTGTCGGCCTGTCGTCGTATCCGCATCCGCGCCTGATGCCGGATTTCTGGCAATTCCCTACGGTATCGATGGGACTGGGTCCGCTTACAGCCGCTTACCAGGCGCGCTATATGCGATATCTGGAATATCGCGGATTAAAGCAACCGCAAGGACGCAAGGTCTGGGCTTTCCTTGGCGATGGCGAGATGGATCAACCGGAATCGCTGGCTGCGATCTCGCTCGGCGGCCGCGAACGCCTGGACAATTTGATATTCGTGGTCAATTGCAACCTGCAGCGACTTGACGGCCCGGTGCGCGGTAACAGTAAAGTGATCCAGGAACTGGAAGCGACTTTCCGCGCGGCAGGCTGGAACGTGATCAAAGTCATCTGGGGCAGCGGCTGGGACCGCTTGCTGGAGAAAGATGTCAGCGGCTTGCTGCGGCAGCGCATGATGGAATGCGTCGACGGCGATTTCCAGACCTTCAAGTCGCAAAATGGCGCTTATGTACGGCAGCATTTCTTCGGCAAATATCCGGAGCTGCTGGCTATGGTGACAGATATGAGCGACGACGAAATATGGAAGTTGACGCGCGGCGGCCACGATCCGGAAAAAGTCTACGCCGCCTACGATCAGGCGATGCGCACCACAGGACAACCAACGGTAATTTTAGCCAAGACGGTAAAAGGCTTCGGCATGGGTGAAGCAGGCGAAGGCCAGAACATCAATCATCAACTGAAGAAAATGAGCGCCGACGCCGTGCGCACCTTCCGCGATCGCTTCGCCCTGCCCGTCAGCGACGATGAACTGGAAGAAATGCCTTACCTGCGCCCAGCACCGGATAGCGAGGAAGCGCGTTATTTCGCAGCAAGGAGAAAAGCCCTCGGCGGTCATATCCCGGCACGCTTCAGCCAGGTCGCGCCGCTCGCAGTACCACCGCTGTCGGCCTTCGCCAGTCAATTGCAGAGCAGCGGTGAGCGCGGCGTGTCGACGACGATGGCCTTCGTACGTATCCTGACAGCGCTGTTAAAGGATGAGAATCTCGGCAAACTGGTGATACCCATCGTCCCGGACGAATCAAGAACCTTCGGCATGGAAGGACTATTTCGCCAGATCGGCATCCACTCCTATGTCGGTCAACTCTATACACCACAAGACGCCGGGCAACTGAGTTACTACAAGGAAGCCAAGGATGGGCAAATCCTGCAGGAAGGCATCAATGAATCCGGTGCCATCTGTTCGTGGATAGCGGCAGGAACTGCATACGCCAATCATGGCTTGCCAACCATCCCTTTCTATATCTTTTACTCGATGTTTGGACTGCAAAGGGTTGGTGACCTTGCATGGGCTGCTGCCGATGCGCGCACACGCGGATTTTTGCTGGGTGCAACGGCCGGACGCACCACCCTCATGGGCGAAGGATTGCAACACGATGACGGCCATAGCCACGTCCTGTCATCCGTCATCCCAAGCTGCATTTCCTATGACCCGACTTTCTCTTACGAACTGGCAGTCATCATTCATGACGGTATGCGGCGCATGTATGTAGAACAGGAAGACATCTACTACTACATCACGCTGCTCAACGAAGCCTATCAACATCCAGCCATGCCGGAAGGGTCGGAGACCGGCATACTCAAAGGCTTGTATCTGTTGCGCGAGCACGCGAAGCCGCAAGCGAAAACTCCGCATGTACAACTAATGGGCAGCGGTTCCATCCTGCGCGAGGTAATCGCTGCGGCAGAGCTGCTGGAACAGGATTTCGGCGTCAGCAGCGACATCTGGAGCGCAACCAGCCTGACCGAAGTAAGGCGTGATGGCCTCGCTGCGGAGCGTTGGAACATGCTGCATCCGGACGAAGAAGAGCGCATCCCTTATGTGCAGCAATGCCTGGCCAACCGTCGTGGCCCGGTTGTGATCGCAACCGATTATATGAAGATAGTTGGCGATCAGATCCGCCCCTTCATCACCGACAGGCGATACATCGCATTGGGTACCGATGGCTTTGGTCGCTCGGATACCAGGGAGTCCCTGCGCACTTTCTTTGAGGTGGACAGGCATTTCGTCGTTTTGGCCGCACTGAAAGTACTAGCGGACGACGGCACTATCCCGCGTGCCAAGCTGACCGAGGCAATACAGCGTTACGGCATAGACATCAATAAAGTTGATCCTGCTGCTGTGTAAAGCATACTGAATTCTTATATCGGGAACATGCATCATGCGCCTGTTGAATATAGTCTGCTCTCCGCGTGGCGAGCAGTCGGCTTCCATCTCTATTAGCCAGGCTTTCATCCAGGAATATGGCCACAGATTTCCCGGGATGGAAGTGGATACGCTGAATGTGTGGGAAGAACATCTGCCCGACTTTGATAGTCAGGCGATAAGTGCCAAGTACAAACGCGTGGCGAATGAAGCGCTGAATGAGGCCGAGCACTCGGCATGGACCAGCATAGAAAAATTGGTGCAGCGTTTCCGCCAGGCCGATCGCATCGTGCTGGGCATACCGATGTGGAATTTTTCTTATCCGTACAAGCTGAAGCAGTTGATAGACTTGGTCAGCCAGCGCAATATGTTGTTCAGCTTCGACGGCACGCAATACGCTCCCTTGCTGACCATCAGACGCGCGCTGGTGATACACGTCCGCGGTCAAAGCCAGGGCAAGGACATGACGAACCCGGGCTTCGAGCACCAGGCCGCTTACATGGATTTCTGGCTGAAATTCATAGGCGTAGCAGAAGTTTTAAGCATAGAAGTCGAGCACACTTGGGATAGACATGCGCAGGAAACGCTGGAACAAGCAAAAGCCGAGGCGGTTGCACTGGCTTCTACTTTCTGAAGCTATTGCGAGCGCCTTATTCTTGCGGGACAGGAATGGTCCAGTCCTTGGATTTCAGATCAGCCGGATCAGATTTCAGCAGGATATCACTATGCACTTCGAGTAATTTTTGCTGCAAGTTATACAGCGCAGAAGGCTTCTCATTCTTCAAATCGTCCAGCAGCGGCTTCAGCGATTCCAGTATGTCGCGCTTCTGTGATGCATTGAATGGCGTAGTGGAATCATCCGTCAACACACCCAATTCATACTTGGAGGTACGGGTAGATTGTTTGGCTGATTGCTCTGCATACGCCTCACTCAATACGCCTTTGGTATAGGAAATCCCTACCTTGCTCTGAGCCGTATCATCTATCTGCTTGTAGTAATAATTTTGCGACTTGTTGTCGCTGGTGAGTATCAGTGGCACATCCGGCACCAGTGACATGTGATAACTCGCCTTCAAATTCGATTGCTGCTGTTGCGAGATGCTGCGATTGAACTGATTGATGCCGCCTACCTGCGTGGACTGCGATGCATCATAGGAGAAAGCATCGACCTCACTCAAATTCTTTGGATTCGGCGAGGTAGTCACTTGTTTGACGCTAGCCTTGAAATCAGCCAGACCAGTCAACATCGCATGATCGATATCAGCCAATGAAATTTTGGGTTGCTGGGTCGGCGCGACATAGTCGCTGTTCATCTGCGAGAAAGCATCCTTGAACATGCCCACCAGAGCCTTGTCGGCATTGCCGCGTGATGCCGCTTTATCAAACTGCTTCAAATAGCTATCGATGGCGGCGGCTCTTTGCTTGGCATTACCCCAAACGGAAGAGTCACGCATATCAACGCTGACGTTCATGGAGCCAGCCGGTCCATCAACATTCAAAGTCCGGGTCGTGCTGTCTGCATGGAAGGCCAGCCTTTGTGGCCCATCCTTATCCAGCGTGACGCTGGACTGAAAATCCACCGAAGACAAAACCTTGGTATCGAACTTCGTCAGGCCGGACAGATTAAGTACTGGCGGCTTCGCAGTGAGACCATCGATAGCATTCTGAAAGCCTGCGGCCATATCGCCCAGCGCAGTGCGCTCTGCTTCACTCAAATCGCCACTGCTTTGCATCTGCACTTGCAGACGATCATCCTCGCTGCCCAATACGATCTCGACATCTACACCGCTTTGAGTCCGGATCTGCAGCTTAATCTCGGCCGCCGGATAGGAGGTCTTCTGTGTATCGGTAGACGTCACTGCACCCGCCTCACTGCTTGCAAGCGAGACGGATTGCGTAAAGCCATCCACACCATCCTTCAACATGCCCAGCAATGCACTGCCCAGGCCGTTAAGGCGATTGTTAACAGATGACGAGAAAAAATTCCCTGCCATGAGGGTAGAGACGGCGTCGTTCGAGCGCACCTTCCAGATAGGCGCGGAGACCGAATAAGTCGGATCTACTGCGAGATTCTGATTGTTGGCGCCTAGTGTGACTATTGTTGACGACTGCGATGTGGACGCTGATTGTGTCTGAGTCGAGTCGGACGACACCCGGGAAGAACCGACATAGGGGGATGTAGTAGAGGACACGCCGGAACGTGACACCGTAGACTGCAATGCAGACATGGATGTCATAGGGCTGCCCCCGCTATTTTTGTCATTTTTATCATCAGATCGCTATACCTAGGATTCAAGATCATCTCTCTGGCTTATCTAATGCATGTATCCATACATTGAATAGAGGATGTCTTGTATAACGACTGGGTTGGCGGAAACTTGAATTACCCGGATCGCACCGCCCTGCATCTGATTACAGCTGAAATCATTACCAGCCTAGGCAAAGGCCTCCACCAAAAACTTCTCCAGCTCCCCTTCCTCCAGCAATTCTATAGAGAAATTTCCAAACTTCTTGGGCAGCCAGATAATGCGCGCTCCGCTCGGCGAACTCAGATTGTCACGCGCCAGCGCTTTGCCATTTTCATTTTCCGGCTGCACGCCCATCGCGACCAGCTCATCGTAGGCCGCCTCTATATTCGGCGTTGTATAGCAATGCCGATATATCGTGCCCTCGCCTTTGCTATCCATCAGTTCCTTGAGGTTGCCACTGATAGGCTGGACCAGCATGAAGCGCTCACCATCCCAGCGCACGACCGCGTAGCGCACATGCAAACCGTCACGTCGCCAGACCAGTGTCTTAGAAACCTGCGCATTGAACAGCCGCGCGTAATAAGCGCAGGCCTCTTCCAGATTGCCGACCAGGATATCGATGTGGCTGAATTTCAACTTCATGGCATTTGTTCTTGATAGTTCGTCGGCTTAACGACGATGTATCTTCATGATTTTTTGATGTTCGCGCATCCAGTCGCGGTCTTTTTCGGTGTTGCGCTTGTCGTATTCTTTCTTGCCTTTGGCCAGCGCAATGTCGCACTTCACGCGTCCGCGCACCCAGTGCAGGTTGAGTGGCACCATGGTGAAACCGGACTGGTCGACCTTGCTCAGCAATTTCTTGATTTCAGCTGCGTGCAAGAGCAGCTTACGCGTGCGTACCGCTTCCGGATGAGAAAACGATGAAGCGCTGTTCAGTGAACTGACGTGGGCGCCGAACAGGAAGATTTCATTGCCACGCGCGATGACGTAGGCTTCCTTCAGTTGTACCCGGCCTGCGCGTATGGCTTTGACTTCCCAACCCTGCAGCATGACGCCCGCTTCATAACGATCTTCTATGAAGTAATCGTGAAATGCTTTTCTGTTATCTACTATGCTCATGACGATCTCTTTGATGTAGCGAGAGTGTAACCCCGTGCGCCGCCTTCTGCAGCCTACGCGGCCCAAACTAAAATCCCTGACTTGCATTACTATAGCGGACACATTCGACAAGAAACGCAGAGCGTTCACGAATGCCAACCCTATAAAACATGAGCTCCTACATTTTCGTCCTGATGGTTGGATTGCTGGCCGGCGCCATTAGCGGCGTGATCGGCACCGGCTCATCCATCATGCTGTTGCCGGTATTGGTATATACCTTCGGGCCGAAACAGGCAGTCCCCATCATGGCGGTGGCGGCCGTCATGGCCAACCTGTCCCGTGTCATGGCCTGGTGGAAACTGGTCGACTGGCGCGCCTTTGCCGCTTACTCGATCACCGGCGTTCCGGCGGCGGCAATCGGCGCACGGACTTTGCTGGCCCTGCCCTCGCACCTGATCGAAATTTGCCTCGGCATTTTCTTCATCGCAATGATCCCGGCGCGGCGCTGGCTGGTCGCACGCAATTACACGATCAAACTCTGGCAGCTCTCCATCATCGGTGCGCTGATCGGTTTCCTGACCGGCCTGGTGCTATCGACCGGCCCGCTCAGTGTGCCGGCGTTCACCGCCTACGGCCTGGTCAAAGGTGCATTCCTGTCGACCGAAGCGGCCAGTTCGCTGATGCTCTATGTCACCAAAGTCATCACCTTCCGCGAATTCGGCGCCATGCCGCTGGACATCTTCATCAAGGGCTTGCTGGTCGGCGCATCACTGATGGCAGGAACCTTTATCGGCAAAGCCGTGGTCCTGAAGTTAAGCAACCAGGCGTTCCAGCATTTGCTCGACGCCTTGCTGTTTTGTTCCGGCGTCTCGCTGCTGTGGGCGGCGTTTAGCTGACGGCAACACCCTGCACTCGCAGCGCCAGCTGCGCCACTTCCAATACATCCTGGCTCAATTCCAAAGTACCGTCCTGCAGCGCCGACAGGCGGAACCAGCCCGCATCTTCGGCGTCATCGGCCGCGACCGGCTCGCCGGACTGCCATACACACAATACCGCGAGCAGGACGAAATGCTGCAATATCCGGCCCGCCTCATCCTTGTCGTAAGCATTCAGGGCAGTCAGCACTTGTCCGGCATGGGCGCGCACGCCGGTTTCTTCGTACAACTCGCGTACCGCAGCCTCTTCCATCGTTTCGCCGAAGTCCATTTTGCCGCCGGGGAAACCCCATAAACCGACATCAGGCGGATTTTTGCGACTAACCAGCAAAACTTCATCCCCACGTAGCAGCACGGCAATTACCGCCGCAACAGGAGTTTTTTTATTATCGACTACTGCTTGCATGATCAAACCTGGATAAAACCTTGGCAGATGAAGCCGTCATTGTAACGATTATCAGCCATGCCATAATCGGCGCTCTCTTACCCGTAATTGATATCCATGTTCGAGCCTTACCTGCAACGCTGGCAACTCACACCTGATGGCGCAGCCATCGTGACGCCCGGCGCCCAATTGCTGCCGGTACGCATGGCCGGCATGCCTGCGATGTTGAAAGTCTCCACGGAGGATGAAGAAAAAAACGGCAGCCTGCTCATGGCCTGGTGGGATGGTGATGCCGCCGCCCGCGTGATGGCGTACGACGGCGACGCTTTGCTGTTGGAGCGAGCCGAAGGCAAAAGCACCTTGCTGGATATGGCACTGCATGGCAAGGACGATGAAGCCAGCAGCATTATGTGCAAGGTCGCGGCGCAATTGCATGCACCACGGAATAAGCCATTGCCGTCATTGGTACCGCTGACGCAATGGTTCCAGGCACTGGAACCGGCCGCCGCAAAATATGGCGGCATCTTCACCTACAGCGCTGCCGTGGCCCGTGAATTGCTGGCAAGGCCACAGAATATGGTCGTACTGCATGGCGACATTCACCATGGCAACATCCTCGATTTTGGCGCACGCGGCTGGCTCGCCATCGATCCCAAAGGCCTGCTCGGTGAGCGCGGCTTTGACTATGCGAACATCTTTTGCAATCCCGAACTCGAGACCGCCATCATTCCTGCCCGCTTCCTGCGACAACTCGAGGTCGTGGTCGCACACTCCGGACTGCAACGCACACGCCTGTTGCAATGGATACTGGCTTACGCCGGCTTATCGGCCGCGTGGTTCCTCGAAGATGACATGGAAGCAAGCACTGCACTCGCCGTCGCCGACATGGCCATCCATGAACTGGCAAGATAAGTCGGTGTAAACACTGGTCAAAATAGTACCGGGTTGACGGAATATTCTAAATGGCTATACTCACCCTATCCCCAACTTGCAACCACAGCTTGTAATGACCTCCCCAACCTTCCTGTCGAAACGCATCAGTTCTGCGCCGAACAAGGAAGAGTTGCGCGTGCGCACTTTACTCGCAGGCCGTACTTCGACCACCGTGCATGCAGTCGCAAAGATGTACTCGCAGTCATCTTTTGTAAGAGACCTCGCCTGCCTCCCTTAGGCTCGGTGAGTGTCCACAGGAACGAAGCTTCGTTCCACCCACATCACTCCCGAGCCTCCCACTCGTAAATTCCACACTGTGTTGATGCTGTTTGCATCTGCACCGTATCGCCATTTTTCTTGTCATTATTTGGTCGGCCTCAAGGTCGGCCCGGAGCTATTACTAAAATGAAAAACGAACGTTACCTGACCCAAAACGATGCCGCCACCTTAAGCCGCATTGCCGAACACTTGCTGCGCATGGGTGAAGTTGAGATCAACGCCGGTGAACAATTGATAGACATCATTTCGACTTCCATCATCCTGCCGGTCGATGTCCAGCGCAAAGGCTATGTCACCCTCTATTCGACCGTCTCATACAGCCCGGTCGGTACGGAAGAAGTGCGCAAGCTGACCATCGTCTGTCCGCAAGATGCCAACCCGCAACTCGCGCTGATTTCAGCCCTGACGCCTATCGGCCTGGCCCTGATCGGACGCAAGGCGTTGACTACGGTTGAAGTTGCGTTGCCATCGAAGCGCGTGGAAAAGCTGAAGATCCTGGATGTCACACCTTTGGACTCGACCATGGGCGAGCTCGCACTGTCATGAAACGCATAACAGCCATACAGCTGGTCGAACGCGGCAAACGGCTGAAAAAATGGCTGGCTGCTTGTATTGCCGTCAGCATGGCAGCAGTCGTGGTCGCGCTGACTATCGATTAAACTCGCGGGAGCATGGATGCTTAGGGCAGCGTATTACGCATATGGTATGAAGAGGCGGCTGTATCAGCACATACAGCCCCTCTGCCCGCCTGCACCCGATGTATTGCTACGGACGCATGACTACGACATGCAAGCTGTAATGGATTTAATGCGGCCACTTCGGTAGGCGCGCATCCACACTTTCCTGCGCACTCGCCATTGCAGCAGCGGCCGAGCGCGTTTCCACCCCGAGTTTTTCAAAGATATGTTCGAGATGCTTGCTCACGGTGCGTGGGCTCATCTTCAGGATTTCACCGATATCACGATTGGTTTTACCTTTCGCCAGCCATGACAGGACTTCGGTTTCGCGTGGCGTCAGCGCAGCACTGGCAAGACGCCCGGTCGGCAAGGCATGGTTGCCGCTCAATTCGATCAGCAACATGCTTTCATCCATGCCGGCGGCACCCATATTGCGGACCAGCAGGCTGGGACCGGTGGGCTCCGTGACAGGCGCAACCAGCTCCATGCCACTGCCGCCTTTCCACCATGATTGCGGCACCGTCAATGCATCCGGATTAATACCGAACTGCGTCAACAACTGGCGCGCGCAAGGCGAGCACCACGATATCGCCCCTTCATCATTGAGCATGATGACACCCAGGCCGGATACATCAATCGCATCCAGTGCGAAGCGCGCCATGCGGGCATTACCCAAATGCGTATGCAAGCGTGCCAGCACTTCCGGTGCGCGTACCGGCTTGACCACGTAGTCAACACCGCCACAGGCAAAGCCTTCCAGCACATGCGATGTATCAGACAGGCCGGTCATGAAAATGACGGGGATATGTTTGGTCGAGAGGTCGGCCTTGATCTTGCGGCAGGCATCAAAACCGGAGATGCCGGGCATCACTGCATCCATCAGGATGACATCCGGCGTCACCAGGCTCAGGCGGCGCAAGGCGGTATCGCCGTCGCACGCTACCAGCACGGTGTAACCGGCACTCTCCAGTGTTTCGCACAGGACGCCGAGGCTGCTCGGGGCATCGTCCACCAGCAATACAACCGGACGGTCATCAGGATTATCAATCAGGTGATGCGACACGTTCATTCTCCATTAATGCGTTCTCCAATGCGCCCAACTCAAAACGATCCAGCAATGATCTTACTACGTTGCAGGATGCGACGACGGTTGGATCCGACGCTGCCAGCCTGTCCACTGCACGGCGCAGGCCGGCGATATGCCCCATGCGGGTCAGTTGCAACAATTGCTTGATCGCAGCTTGCCGGAACTCCAGGCGTTCCGGCAAGGCTTCCGTCACCGGCACCGGTGGCGGTGTACTGGCATATATCCATTCCAGGCCCAACTGTCTTTGCAAGGCCAGCATCAATTCCGATTCGAGTACCGGCTTGCCGACAAAATCCTGGCAACCGGCAGCCTTCAATTTCACGGGATCGTTTTCAAACAAATCCGCCGATACGAAAATAATCGGAATCCCGCTGGACGCACGTACATGGCGCGCCGTTTCCCAACCATCCATGCCATCCATGCCGATATCCAGCAAGATCGCATCCGGTATAAAGTCTTGCAATAAATCGATGCATTCATGACCACTGGCCGCTTCGCGCACATTGAAACCCAGCGGAATCAGCATGCCGCTCAACATATGCCTTTGTACCGGTTGGTCATCCACCACCAGCAAGGTGCGTGCGGCACCCGTATGGCCGATCACGTCACGTTGCGGCAAGGCTTCGAATGCATTGATTTCCATCAGCGGTAAACGCACGACGAAGGTACTGCCTTGCCCCTGGGTACTGATCAGGTTCAGGCTGCCATTCATCATCAGGATCAGCTTCTCGGTAATCGCCAGCCCCAGGCCTGCGCCCGGCTCACCGCGCAAGCGTCCGGCGGCACCGCGTTCAAACGGCTGGAAGATACGCTGCCGATCCTGCACGGCAATCCCGATGCCGGTATCGATTACATCAAAACGCATAGAGGCGCTGCTGCATTCCACATGCAGCGTGACGGAACCGGTATCGGTAAAGCGCAGCGCGTTTGTCAGCAAGTTAATCAATATCTGGCGCAAGCGCTTGCCATCCGCCAATACGTAATGCGGCAAATCGCCGCCATGCGTATATTGCAAACGCAAACCTTTCGCTTCAGCCTGCGGCCGCACCATGCTGAGTAAATCATCGAGGAAAGCGGCAAACAAAATCGGCGCAGGTTCCAGCCGCATGCGATCCGCTTCGATACGCGCCAAATCCAGAAGTTCATCCACCAGGCCCAGCAAATGTTCGCCGCTGCGCTGTATGGTCTGGATCGCGGTGCGCGGCGCTGCATCAAGCTGTTCATTCTTCAACAGAATTTGCGAATAACCGAGGATACTGTTGAGCGGCGAACGCAATTCATGCGAGATACCGGCCACATAGCGCGTCTTCGCCTGGTTTGCCGACTCCGCTGCTTCTTTCGCACTCTGCAATGCCGCATCGGTACGTTGATGCGCATCAATCTCTTGTGTCAGCAATTCGTTTTGCCGGTTCAAATCATCTTGCGCCAGATGCCTGCCTTCGCTACCCAGTACCACCCACCAGCTGGACACGGCAACGATGATCAATAACACTGCAGAAATTTTGAGGAAAATACTATCGAGCAGCAAACGATCGCTCAGTGTAGTCAGCGATGAAATTTCTTGCGCATACACCAGTCCGAGTGCCGCGGCCCCGACCGCACATAAAGACAGCACCACCACCATGTAATTGCCGACGCGCCGGTTGACCAGGTGCGACAAGGCATTCGGCAATAAGGCTGACAATAATTGCTGCGCCTGTTCCGCCGTACGTGATTCTTTCTTGCACAAATCATGGCAACGCGATTCCAGCGTGCAACACAGCGAGCAGATAGGCGCGCCGTAAGCCGGGCAATGCGCCATATCTTCCGATTCGAAGCTGTTATCGCAGACGCCGCATTTCACCGCCTGCCCCGGCAAACCGACTGCGGTCGGCTTGCGTGCCAGGTAGTAGCGACCGCGCGTCAGCCACGCCAGCAAAGGCGAAACGACGAAGGCCATGCCCAGCGTGATGAATGGCGAAAATGCTGCGACTTTCGCACCCCATACGCCGGAGAAAGCAGCAATGCCGATGCTGGCCGAGAGCAGCATGGTGCCGAGGCCGACCGGATTGATATCGTATAAATGCGCGCGTTTGAATTCGATCCCTTTCGGGCTCCAGCCCAAAGGTTTGTTGATCACCAGGTCAGCCACCAACGCACCGACCCAGGCCACGGCCACATTGCTATACAGGCCCAGCACGTTTTCCAGTGCAGCAAAAACGCCGAGGTTCATCAGCAATAAAGCCAGCAGGCAATTGAAGACCAGCCACACCACCCGCCCCGGATGGCTATGCGTCAGGCGCGCAAAGAAATTCGACCATGCAAGCGAACCGGCGTATGCATTCGTCAGGTTAATTTTTACCTGCGATACGACCACGAACAACAGCGTGATCGCCAGTATCCACACCGGATCGCTGAACAGATAAGAAAAGCCGAGCAAATACATGCGCGTCGGCTCCATCGCATTCTCTGCCGGCACGCCGGTCTGGAATACCAGGTAAGCGAGGAAGGCACCACCCAGCATTTTCAAGCCGCCCGGCACGATCCAGCCAGCACCTGCCACGATGATGGCAGTCCACCAGCGCCGTTTGTTCTCCGCTGTACGCTCCGGCAGGAAGCGCAAGAAGTCGACCTGTTCGCCGATCTGCGCCACCAGTGAAAAGGCCACGGTGGCGGCGACGCCAAACATGACGGGATCCAGGCTATTGCTTTTGGAAATGGCGCCAACGAATTGTGCAAATTCGGTATACGCCTCCGGCTTTTTCCAGTAGATCGCGAGGTAAGGTGTGACCAGCAGGATCAGCCACAGCGGTTGCGTCCACATCTGCAAACGCGAGATCAGCGTAATCCCGCGCGCCACCAGCGGCACGATGAACAAGGCGCAAATCACATACCAGATCCATAGCGGCCACTGTATCCACATCTGCAGGGCCACCGCCAGGATGGCGGCCTCCAATGCGAAGAAGATGATGGTGAAGCTGGCATAGATCAGCGAGCTGATGGTCGAGCCCATATAGCCGAAGCCGGCACCGCGGGTCAGCAAATCCATATCGATGCCATAACGCGCCGCGTAATAACTGATAGGCAGACCGGTCAGGAATGTAATCAGCATCACCGTCAGGATCGCCGTGACCGCATTCGCGAAACCGTAATTCAGCGCGATGGCACCGCCGATCGCTTCCAGTGCGAGGAAGGACGCGGCACCGAATGCGGCATTGCCTAGCTGCCACTCCGACCATTTGCGGAAATGCCGCGGTGTATAGCGCAACGCATAATCTTCAATCGACTCATTGGCGACCCAGCGGTTGTATTCGCGGCGTATGCGAAAGATTTTTTGTTGGGCCATCAGCTGGATGAAGAATTGGATGGTCGGCAAATGCTGCGTTGCAATGCAAACCGGTTTTCATGTCTCGTTACGTTCATATGCGCTTTATGTGATTTTTATATCGCAAATACCGTCAACGATAGTCTCCTGCAAATTTTGCCTGCTTTTTCAAATTACAGGAATTGAAAATATTTCACAAGGTGAGTTTCCATCCCACAAGAAGCATGGGCAGTTTTGCATGTACGCCGTTTGACGTATTGGGATAAACGCACAGTCCATACATTATCTAGTTCGGAATGCTCGGATCGCAGTCTCCAGGTGCGCGCGCGCTGGATAGTCAGCATCGGGGAAATCCGGGTTCCATCCATATAAACATAACTTTGAGAGGTAGACATCATGGCTGAAACCCTGATTAAAGTAGATCTGGATCAATCACCCTACGATAACGAGAATGTCCATAACCGCTGGCATTCGGACATCCCGATGGCGACCTGGGTCAACCCGGGCGACGACTTCATCCTCGAAACATACGACTGGACCGGCGGTTATATCAAAAACAATGATAGTGCCGACGACGTCCGCGACGTCGATCTCACCACCGTCCACTTCCTGACCGGCCCGGTCGGCGTCCACACTGCAGAACCAGGCGACTTGCTGGTCGTCGAACTGCTCGACATCGGTGCCAAACAGGAATCCATGTGGGGCTTCAACGGCTTCTTTTCGAAGAAGAACGGCGGCGGCTTCCTGACCGACCATTTCCCTGAAGCGCAAAAATCGATCTGGGATATCAAAGGCATGTTCACCTCGTCACGCCACGTGCCAGGTGTCAACTACGCAGGCTTGATCCACCCGGGCCTGATCGGCTGCCTGCCTGATCCTAAATTGCTGGCAGAATGGAACAGACGCGAAACCGGCCTGATTGCAACCGAACCTGATCGCGTCCCGCCACTGGCAAATGCACCATTCGCCCCAACCGCGCACATGGGCAAGATGAAAGGTGCAGCACGCGACAAGGCAGCAGCCGAAGGCGCACGTACCGTGCCACCGCGTGAACACGGCGGTAACTGCGACATCAAGGATTTGTCGCGCGGCTCGAAAATCTTCTTCCCGGTGTATGTCAAAGGCGCAGGCTTGTCGGTCGGCGATTTGCACTTCAGCCAGGGCGATGGCGAAATCACCTTCTGCGGCGCGATTGAAATGGCCGGTTGGGTGCACATGAAAGTCACCGTGATCAAAGGCGGCATGGCCACCTACGGCATCAAGAATCCGATTTTCAAACCCAGCCCTATCACCCCGCATTACAACGACTACCTGATCTTTGAAGGTATCTCGGTGGATGAGCACGGCAAGCAGCATTACCTCGACGTCAACGTCGCGTATCGCCAGGCCTGCCTGAACGCCATTGAATACCTGAAGAAATTCGGCTACACCGGCGCGCAAGCCTATTCGATCCTGGGTACGGCACCGGTGCAAGGCCACATCAGTGGCGTGGTCGATATTCCGAACTCCTGCGCCACTTTGTGGTTGCCGACGCAGATCTTCGACTTTGATATCAACCCGAGTTCTGCCGGCCCTGTGGTGCAGAAATTCAAAAGCATGGGTATGCCTCTGTCGCGCGATCTCAAGTAATAGGAGAAAGTCATGCCAACCTACGATTATGTCTGCAAGGACTGCGGTTTTTTCGAGGCGGTGCGCACTATCGCAGCGCGCAACGATCCCATCGATTGCCCGCACTGCGCGGCGGCGGCTGACCGTACCTGGGCATCCGCACCGAGCCTGGCGCTGATGCCTGAAGCACGCCGACATGCGATGAGCACCAATGAAAAATCATCGCATGAACCGATGAGCTCCAAGAACTACGCATCCAAAGCGCATCCTTCCGGATGCAGTTGCTGCTCTTCCGGCAAGAAGAGCAAATCAACCCTGGTCGCCCCGAACGGAAATAAAACCTTCGTCGGCAAGCGACCATGGATGATCAGCCACTGAAGTCACACCTGGCATGAGCGAAACGCCGGCGAGCCCGCAAGGGTTTCGCCGGCGCAATCCCGCTGCTCCCGCATACGGCTATCGATATGAAGCGTATATGAGTTGCCTATTATCTTTTTGAACGTCAAATAATTAAAATCGCTGCCTCGTTCAGCAAGGAGATGTCATGCTATTAGGTTTTTCACTACTCTATGTGGGCGCAGTTCTATGCCTCAACGGCCTGTGGCTGCTCGGTCGCATTGGTGACAAGGAGATATGGGTCATCAATGTTTTTTCAGGCACCGTCACCTTCCTGATTTCCATGCAACTGGCTTTCGGTGCGAATGCCGATGCAGGCTCCGTCAAAGCTGCCGCCCTCACCCTGTTATTTTCTTTCACTTACTTTTGGGTTGCTTTCAATCGCTATAACGGCGCCGATGGTCGCGGCCTCGGCTGGTTCAGCCTGTTCGTCGCCATTACCGCGATACCGGTCGCAATTGAAACCCTGCAAACCGCTGCCAGCACCTGGGGTGTCTGGTTCGGCCTGAACTGGGCAGCGTGGGCGGTATTGTGGTTTATGTTCTTCCTGTTGCTCGTCGCAGGAAAACAGATCGCCAAAATCACCGGCGTGGTCGCCTTGCTGTGTGGCATTTTCACCGGCTGGCTACCAGGCTTCCTGCTGCTTAACGGCGCACTGAAGTAAGTCCGCATCTGCTTGCGTGCGCCATGCACGCAAGCAGGCTTCACCCCTCCCTCCCATTCATTCGAATAATTAATTCAACCAAATGGTTGACATTTAATTTAACCCTGCTATATTCAACCACATGGTTGAATTAAATTCTGAAAAACTCGATGCCGTTTTCAATGCACTCAGCGATCCGACCCGACGTCGGATGCTGCGCCTGCTGGCTGATGGCGAACGCACGATAGGCGAGCTGGCTGCGCCTTTCGACATGTCCTTTGCCGGTGCCTCCAAGCACGTCAAGGCGCTGGAACATGCAGGCCTGATCAGTCGCAGTGTGCAGGGCCGTACGCATTTGTGCTCACTGGAAGCCGCACCGCTGGCCGCTGCCGAAGACTGGCTGCGCTTTTATCAAGGATTCTGGAGCGAACGCCTGGACGCACTGGAACGCGAACTATTGGCGAAGAAAAGGAGAAAGTGATGGGAAAAATAGCAGACGAGTATGGCGTAGCGACAGACCATGCAACCGTGCATATGAAGAAGCTGTTGCCGGCCAGCGTGGAGGTGGTGTGGGAATACCTGACCGAGTCGGATAAACGCGCGACCTGGCTGGCTTCCGGCGAGATGGGCTTGTATGTGGGTGGACAGGCCGAGCTTTGTTTCAACTTTAAAAACCTGACGACGGAAACCACGCCGGAACGCTTCCTGCCGTATGAATCCAATCACCGGCAACAGGGACATGTCACGCTGTGCGAACCACCCCATCTGTTGAGCTACACCTGGAATGAACGTGACGGACGCAGTTCCGAAGTTCGCTTCGAACTGCAGGCACAAGGCGAACAAACTTTATTGATCCTGACCCATAGCCGTTTGCCGAACCGCAATGAAATGGTCAGTGTCGCCAGCGGCTGGCATACCCATCTGGGCATACTCGAAGACCGCCTGAACCGGCAGCAGCCACGCCAGTTCTGGGCGACCCACGCGCGCCTGGAAGCCGAGTATCAACAACGCATTCCCGCCGCGTCCTGACTGCGACGCATGATTACTGGATCGCGACGCCGGCTTCGACCAGGAGGCCGACCACTCCGGTCCAGAAAATCTCCACCCCGATACACAGCAGGATAAAGGCCGACAGGCGCAGCATCACCATCGTGCCGAGCCGGCCCAGCATCTTGACCATCTTGTTGGCCGAGTTATAGCAAAGCCAGATGACGAATGCCGTCATCGCCGCACCCACCGCAGCACTGCCGAGTGAAATGACCTGGTCCAGCAAACGTGCCGGCGTACTTGCGCCCAGCGTAATCGATGCGGCAATCGCACCGGGGCCTACCGTCAGCGGAAAACTGATCGGGTAAAAGCTGCGCACCTTGAACTCTTCATCCGACCATGCTTCCATCGGCGCGGTCGCGACCTGCGTACGTATCGCATCCTGGCCGTTATCGTTGAGCAGCCTCCACGCCGTGAAGGCAACCAGCAAACCGCCGCTGATACGCACGATAGGAATCGAGATGCCGAAGAACATCAGTACATGCGAACCGATGAACATCGCACCCAACAAGAGGAAGAAACAATTCAGCGCCACCTGGCGTGCCAGTTTCTTTTCGACATCGCGGCTGACATTACCCAGCAGGCTGGCAAACACCGGTGCGTTACCAAATGGATTAATGATGGGCAACATGGTGATAGGCACCAGGATCGCGGCTTTAAAGAAAAGGATCAGCATGAATGGAGTCCTATCCTGAAATCAGACAAATTCATCAATGGAATGCCCGGCTGCAACCCATGCGTCTATGCCACCGGTCAGCGGTCGCACACGACGGTAACCGCGTGCCATTAACTTCTTCGCGATACGCGCGGCGGAAGCTTCATTCGGACAGGCGCAATACACAATCACTTCCGAATCCAGTTCGGCATTCACCACCAATGCACTGATGTCATCATCTGATAACACCATCGCACCGGGGATCTTGCCGCCTTGCTGCGCCAGGCCGGAACGCACATCGATAATGGTCGGCGGTGTACCGTTTTTCAGCAATTGATCGAGTTCATCGACCGTGATGCGCGCCATGCGCAAATCCTTCAGGAAACTATGCCGCTGCCACCATTTTTTTGCAAGGTAGACGGCAAACGCCAGTGCTACCAGCAAGATGCCCCACTTACCCAGGCTGGTCAGGATATCAAGCAAATCGGCCACCGCCGAGCTGAACAACGAACCAAGGAAGATGGCCGAACCGGCCCACAGCGCCGCGCCCAAGGCATCGAAAATGATGAATTTGGCAGGTCGTGTACCAATCGCGCCGGCCAGCGCACTGGCGACCGAAGCAAAGCCGGGAATGAATTTGGCGACCAGCAAGGAAGCCGGGCCATAGCGTATATACATGGCTTCGGTTTGCCGTACGCAGGAATCAGGCGAGAGCGAAATCTTGCACAGGCGCGCCATCACGCGTCCGCCATACCGGCGGCCGGCCATATACCAGGCAAAATCAGCGATCAGTGCTGCAAGCACCGCCACCAGCAAGAGCATGGGTGCTGAATAGTCACCCTTATCGAGCAAGGCACCGGTAATCACCAGCGTCGGGTAGGCCGGTATCGGTGCGCCCAATTGTTCCAGCAATACGTTGCCAAAAACAAAGAGCAAGCCATATTGTTCTATCAGATTCAGCAGGAAGCTCATGGCCTTGAAGTACAATTAATTCGGTTTATCGTCTGCGAAGCATAGCAGGCGGATGTCGTTTCCATGCAAGTTTCGCGTCGCCTTGCAGGCAAGCGTTGGCTGCGCAGGCTATATATTCACCCTAACGAGGAGATCCTTATGTCACAGCCCTGGAACACCGAAAGCAAGGACGAGGAAAAGCAAAGCGGCAAACTGAGTAGCGTGGAAGAGCTGCGCAAGGTCAAACATCCGGACCATGGCTTGTTATCGGACGATATCAAGAATGAAGAAAAGCTGAAGGGACTGGTGGATGAGGACCATCCCTTCCCCTCCAAAGGCAACTAAAAACCATGTCGGCAGGCGCGTGAGCCCGGCAGCTATTTAATTATTGCTGCCCTGCCTGGACAAGGGATGGCGGCACGGATTGCGGCACCCGGTTTGCCATTACTTCGCCGAGTTGCACGGCACCGGCCGGCTGCCATGTCGGCGTGAAGGCCAGCATATCCCTGGGGAACAACATCACGACGGTGGAGCCGAGCAGGAAGCGGCCCATCTCTTCGCCTTTTTTCAATTGCAGATACTGCTTGTCGTAATGCCATTCGCGCACTGCATCCAGGCGCGGCGGATTGACGACGCCATGCCATACGGTTTGCATGCTGCCGACTATCGTCGCCCCCACCAGCGTCAGGATAAACGGACCTGATTCACCTTCGAACAAGCACACCACACGCTCATTACGTGCAAACAAACCGGGCACACCACGCGCCGTGGTCGGGTTCACTGAAAACAAGGTACCGGGCACATAAATCATGCGCAGCAAGCGACCGTCGCATGGCATGTGGATACGATGGTAATCGCGCGGACTCAGGTAGAGGGTGGCGAAGCTGCCGTTCTCGAACTGCGCAGCGAGTTCGGCATTGCCGCCGACCAGCGCAGTAGTTGAATAGCTATGGCCTTTGGCCTGGAAGATCTGGTCTTGTTCAATTTTGCCGAACTGGCTGATCGCACCATCGACCGGGCAAATGAAGTCTGCATCTGCCAGTGGCCGAGCACCGGGCCGCAAGGCACGCGTAAAGAATTCGTTAAAGCTGGCGTAACTGGTGATATCCGGATTCGCCGCTTCCGTCATATTGACCTTGTATTTACCGATAAACCAACGTATCAGTGCAGTCGTCACACGTCCTGCCTTGGCACCCGCAACCAGACCGGCAAACGCGGTAAGGGCCTTCTTTGGCAGGAGATATTGCGGCAATACAGGCAGGCGGTTGGGCACGATAGATAAGATGAAGGATTAAAAGAGAAGCGTGATTGTAGCGCTTGTTCCGCCTTATTTTTCGGTGGCGGTTTTTCTGACGGTAATGCGATCTATATAGAACTCGCCATCACGGCAGCAACGGTGCGGCACACCTGCCAGCTCGAATCCGGGTGGACCGTCTTCCAGCCAGACCTGGACCAGCGTATCGAACTCTTCCGGATCCAGTCGCAGCATCTGTGCAGTGACAACGAACTGCGCGCCTTCCTTTTGCTTGCTGACAATATCGTCAATTGTGGCCATGCGCCATCCCCATTACGAAACAAAAACTGCCGCCATCATAGCTTTTGTTGCGCTGCAATTCCATTTATTGCGCGTTTTATTGCGCTTTTATCGAAGATCAGCCGTCTAGTTGCTGTTCTTCTTTCTGACGGCGCGGGACGCAAATACCACCTGGCAGGGATCGGATTTGGGATTCGCACCGTCCCAGATAGAGGTCGCGACGATGCTGACGCCACTGGTCAGGATCGCGGCCCCGATACGGGCGATGGTGCCGAGGGTACCGGATTCATCTATATTCAATTGCGGCTTGCCGATGGGACCTGCTATCTTTACCCCATCCGAGAAATTGGACAGCCCGAGGCTGAAGCCGGAACGCACTTTCACGCTACCGCGCAAATCCACGGTTTGTTGACGCAAGTTGACTTCGCCACTGGTCAGCAACTGACTGACGTCGCTACGCGCACCGACGATGCCCGCACCTTTGGCCACGCCGGATTGAAATGGCAAACGACCACTGGCACAAGCGAGGTCAATGCGCGTTGCATCCTTGGTCGAAAACAAACCGGTCAGCCAGAATTCCGCCTTGCCTGCACCCGGCGACAGGATCTGCGCACTGCCGATACGGATATCGACCGGACCATTCAGGCCGGCGGCCAAATCCTTCATCGATGCACCACTGGTATGCACCTTGGCATCGACCTTCATCGCACCACCGTTGATGGCGACTTTTTTTCCGGTGGCCTTGAACCAGCCTCCCAGTGAAACATCGTTGAGTTGCAGGTTCAGCTGCACTGCCTGTTTCTTCCCTTCCAGGACAATATCGCCTGTCGCGCTCCCGCCCAACAAGCTACCGGAAAAGTGTTGCACGTTCAGTTTGTCACCGGTGAATGTCATCGTGCCTTGTGCATTCGCGACCTCTACTCCCGAGCGCAACTTCAACTGCACGATGGTGGCGTCCAGCTTGCCGTCCACCCCATCCATTTCACGCAACAAAGGCCAGGCCAGCGGCTTGTCACGAAATAGCTCGCCCTCTTTTTTTTCCGGTAACGGCGCTTGGCCCAGGTCAAGGAAGGTTTGTTCCATATCGATGTAATCGGCTTGCAGGCGTGCATCAAAGTTTGGCCGCTCATTCTTCCGCGCCCACTTTCCAGCGCCGCTCAAATTGAGTTTGCCGAGTTGCAGCTTCAGGTCTGTGAAGGCGGATAGTCCGTCTTTCGCCTGCAGCAGGACGCTTGCCTTGAGCGGCACCGGCGAAGCCCGGTCCACCTGCAGGAAACCATACAGTTCCTTCATCGAGGCCGCATCCACGACCAGCGCAAAATCATAATCCTGCAATCCGCTATCCAGCGGCAATTGTCCGGTGACACTTGCCTGCGTTTCGCCGGACTTGAGCGTCAGGCTACCTTTGCTGACCGCATGCGGTGTACCAAGCGCCGACAAATCATCCAGCTTGCCGTCGAATTGCAATCCATACTGCCCGCGCACCACGCGGCCACTGACAGCCATATTGCGCAAACCACTGTCGCCGCTGGCCCGCAAGCGTTCCAGTCGCCAGCGTTTGATTTCGGTATCGGGGGTGCGGTAATTGATGGTGCTGCCATCGGCCCGCAGGGCCAGCAAATCGAATTGGGAGGTGCGCAGGGTTCGTGTCTTTGGCATTTCCCAGCTACGGCGACCATCAGCAGCGACTTCCAGATTAAGTTGCAGACCCTTGACGAGTAAACCTTCGACCACCACATTGCCGCGCAACAAAGGCAGCAATGACAGCCGTGCGCGAACCTCATCGGCTTGCAACAAATACTTGTCCTTGGCCCAGTCGGGATTGGAAATGCGCACATCGCGCGCGCGCAAGCGCGGATACGGCAGCAAGTCCAGCGACAAGCCGCCTATGGTCAAATCACGGTTCCAGCTTTGCTTGAGGCTGCTGCGTGCCAGCTCGGTCAGGTGCGCGCTATCTGTCAGCCTTTGCAGCGCAAATCCGCCCAGCACCAATAGCAGCACTACAACTGCCAGCACTGACAGCAATATCTTTTGCCACTTGCGCATACTCTCTATCCTTGTCTGGAACCACTTCGGGTTGCGGATTTTCGCGATTGACAGTGGTCGAGGATATAACAGATGCGGGGTCTGCGTCACCCCGACATGCTGTAGGAGGATACGGACAAGCGCCGGATAAATGGATTAAGCAGTGGCCGCTGCCGGCATGACGCCGTTCAAAAGGTAATCAATCAACTCGCGTACCGGACGGATTTCGCTACCGAAAGGCAATTTTTCCGAGCCACGGAAAAACAAGCCGCGTTTAACGTCACCCTGCAATGCAAAGCCCAATTGCGTATCAATGCAGAACTGCCCGGCTTTGGCGATACCGTCACGCAAACCGCACTGATGCAGGCAGTCAAAGCCGACCGTGCATTCTTTCGGCCCGGCCTTGCCTTGCAACTTGGCTTCCTTGTCGAGATAGTTACTCAACCATTGCGTCTTCACCGCACGTGCCGGCAAACCGGCGCAACTCATGAAAGTAACGATGTCTTCCGGACGTGCTTGTGTCAGTACTTTTTTGAAGTTGATGTGCGCATCACCTTCTTCGCTGACAGCAAACGGCGTTCCCAGTTGCACGGCACTCGCACCAAGTGCAAACAATTCACCTACCTGCTGCGGACTGTGTATGCCACCGGCGGTGATCAGTGGAATGTTTTCACTTTCGAGGCCGAGTTGTTTGAACAATTGCAGCGTTTCTTCCAGTACGACTGAGAATGCAAAGTGCGGATCATTGACACTATCCAGCCCTGCCGCGCCCAGGTGACCGGCAGCATATTGCGGATTCTCGATCACGATTGCATCCGGCAAGCGTTTGCGTCGCATCCATTTCTTCAGGATCAGGGAGATGCCGCGCGCATCGGATAAAATCGGTATCAAAGCCACGTCCGGGAATTCACTGGTCAGTTCCGGCAAATCCATCGGCAAGCCGGCCCCCACGACGATCGCATCCGCGCCACTCTCGCACGACTGGCGGACATATGCGGCATACTCGGCAACAGCGCGCATGACATTCACTGCAATCACGCCATTGCCTTCGGCGATCGCATGCGCCGCACGTATCTCACGGTCCAGTGCGATCAGGTTCACTTCATTGATTAATGCCTTGTCACGTGTTTTATCCGTACGCGCCATCAGGTCCGGATGATGACGACGCAAGTCGACACTGGAAATCGTGCCGACCGCACCCAGCCGGGCGACATTACCGGCCAGGCCGTGTGCAGAAATACCGACGCCCATGCCACCCTGCACGATGGGCAGTAGCAATTTATTCTTCAGTTTCAATTTGGGAAATGCGGTATCCAACACGGTCATCCTTCGGTTTCCATAGCGATGGCTGACTGTAGCAAAGCGAAATGAGAATGGATTGATGTGGATCAAAAATGCGCCAGACTCAGGCCCGATGCAGGGACTTGAAACATAAGCCGGGCAGCACCATCATTCTCCTTGTCAGATCGCCATTGCGGCCCTTAACATGTGAAAACATGCATAACAACTATCAACAGGGAGCGGGCTGATGCCGGATCATCGTTCCGAAAAACATTTCAACGGTCGCATCGGCTGGCTACGTGCGGCAGTACTCGGCGCGAACGACGGCATCATCTCCACCGCCTGCCTGCTGCTGGGTGTCGCATCCGCCGATATGGCACGCAGTGAATTGCTGCTGACCGGCGTCGCCGCGCTGGTTGCCGGTGCGATGTCGATGGCGGCCGGCGAATACGTATCGGTCAGCTCACAAGCCGATACCGAACAAGCCGAACTCGATCGTGAACAACAGGAACTAATAGCCCAACCGGCTGCCGAACATCGTGAATTGGCATCCATCTATGTTGCGCGCGGCGTCAGTCCTGAACTGGCCAAACAAGTGGCACAGCAACTAATGGCGCACGATGCCTTGAGTGCACATGCGCGCGATGAACTGGGTATCCACGAAGCGTCGGCAGCGCGCCCGGTCGAAGCGGCAATTACATCTGCCGTCACCTTCTCGCTCGGCGCCGCCCTGCCCTTGCTGACCGCCTTGCTGGTGCCGGGTGCCATCCTGGTGCCGGCACTGGGCCTGACTTCGATGTTATTCCTGGTATGCCTGGGGATGCTGGCGGCCAAGGCCGGTGGTGCACCACTATTACCGGCAGCCTTGCGCGTCGGCTTCTGGGGCGCATTGGCGATGATCGTTACCTCACTCATAGGCAAGTTATTCGGCACCATAGTGTAGATACTCATTACGATAGATACAGAATTTCCCCCTGAACAAGTTGCGAGGTCGTAACCATGAAATTCAAGGACTATTACGAAACGCTGGGTGTGAAGCGCGATGCGACGCAGGATGAAATTAAAAATGCGTATCGCAAACTGGCACGCAAATTCCATCCGGATGTCAGCAAGGAAGCGGATGCGGAAGCACGCTTCAAGGAAATGGGCGAAGCCTACAAGGTCCTGAAAGACCCGGAAAAACGTGCGTCCTACGATCAGCTCGGCGCTAACTGGCAAAACGGCCAGGACTTCCAGCCACCGCCTAACGGCGATGCAGGTTTTGAATTCAGGGGGCGCGGTGACCATCCCGGCTTCGGTGAAGGTAGCGATTTCGGTGATTACTTCGAACAGATGTTCGGCCACCAGAGCGGCTGGGGCCACAGTCGCGGGCGTGCCATGCATGCACAAGGCGAAGACCATCATGCCAAAGTGCAAATCGACCTGGAAGATGCATATAACGGTGCCGAGCGCAGTATCTCGTTGCGCATGCCGGTCGTCGATGAAAACGGCCATGTCATCACCAGGGACCGCACGCTTAGCGTCACCATCCCGAAAGGCATACGTGCCGGGCAAACCTTGCGCCTCGCCGGCCAGGGCGGCCCCGGCATAGGTGAAGGCAAGGCCGGTGACCTCTACCTGGAAATCACCTTCCGTCCACATCCACGTTATCGGGTCGATGGCCGCGATGTGTATCTCGATTTGCCATTGGCACCGTGGGAAGCGGCACTGGGTGCAAATGTCACGGTCCCGACACCTGCCGGCTCGGTGGAACTGACGATACCGGCCAACTCCAGCTCGGGCCGCAAATTGCGCCTGAAAGGCAAAGGCATACCCGGCAAGGAAGCCGGCGACTTGTATGTAGTGTTGAACATAGCCTTGCCACCGGCCACTAGCGAAGAAGCCAAAGCGGCGTATCGCACGCTGCAGCAAGCCTTCGATTTCAATCCACGCGCAGCGCTGTAAGGAGGTCGCATCATGAACCAGACGACAAGTGTTTACTGTGAAAGCCAGTTGCTCGACGATGATGTGACCTTGACCCTGATCGAGCTCTCGCAAGCCTGCAATGCACCGCAAGACCTGATTACGGCCTGGGTCTTTGAAGGCGTGCTGGAAGCGGACGGGCAGCAACCGCAGGAATGGCGCTTTAGCGGTGCCGCGGTGCGACGCGCCAGGGTTGCGCAACATCTGGCGCAAGACCTCGAAGTCAATACACCGGGCGTCGCACTGGCGCTGGACTTGCTCGAGCGTATCGATGCGCTAGAAGCGCAACTCAAGCGCAGAAGCCGTTACTAGCCAGCCGCCCTATTCCCCTCATATATTTTTCCTGCTTGACTTTGGCCTTATATTGTAACTATTATAGTTACATGAAAAAGAACAGCAGATTATCCGCCTCCCTGCATGCACTCATGCACATGGCACACCAGGCCGAACCCATGACTTCCGAGGCATTGGGACTATGCCTGCAAACCAATCCGGTAGTGGTCAGGCGCACCATGGCCGGATTGCGTGAAAACGGACTGGTGCAGTCCGGACGCGGACACGGCGGCGGCTGGACACTGGCGCGTCCCATCACCGACATCACCTTGCGCGATGTCTATACCGCACTGAACGAACCAGTCCCGCTGCAATTGGAAGAAGACGCTCCGGTGTGCCAGCTTGAACGTGCAGTCAGCACCGCACTGAACCAAGCCTATGCAGAAGCGGAAGCGCTGTTCGCAAACAGCCTGGCCAATATCACCCTGGCAGATCTATTCAAGGGTATCCAATTGGCACCTTATTACGCCTCCCTGCACGCAAAGGAACACAAATGAAAATTTACGATGCCATCATCATAGGCGGCAGCTTTGCCGGACTCTCGGCCGCCATGCAACTGGCACGTGCGCGTCGCCCTATCCTCATCATAGACGGCGGCCAACCGCGCAACCGTTTTGCCGCGCATTCGCATGGTGTGTTTACACATGATGGCGCACCGGGCAGTGAGTTGTTGGAACAGGCGCGCGCGCAACTCGCACAGTATCCGACGGTTTCCTTCGTCAGCGACTACGCGGTGCAAGCAAAAGAAGAAGGTGGCGGTTTCACGATCCGTACCGAAAGTGGCAACAACTATGCAGGCCGACGACTTTTGCTCGCCACCGGCCTGAGTGATCGCCTGCCGGAACTGGCGGGCCTGCAGGAGCGCTGGGGCAAGACGGTATTGCACTGTCCTTACTGCCACGGTTATGAAATCAACCAGGGCAGGATAGGTGTGCTCGCCAGTGTACCGATGTCGGTCCATCAGGCTTCCATCGTCGCCGACTGGGGCGATGTCACGCTGTTCACCAATGGCAAAGTGGAACTGGATGAAGAAGCGTTGACCTTGCTGCAAAAACGCAAGGTAAAGATAGAAACAACACCTGTCATCAGCATCGAGGGAGCATCCCCGGCACTCGATGGATTGCGCCTGGCCGATGGCCGCAGCATCCCACTGGATGCGCTATTCGTTGCAGTGCAGGCGGAACAAAGCTGTCCTTTGGCGGCGCAACTCGGCTGCGCCTTCGATGAAACGCCGATGGGTTTAATCGTGCGCACCAGCAATGTAAAACTGACGACAGTGACAGGCGTATACGCCGCCGGTGACGCGGCACGGGTACCGCACAATATTACGCTGGCGATGGCAGACGGCGTGATGGCGGCGATGGGTGTGCATCAGTCGCTGATCGCAGCTGAAGTCGCCCATGCATAACAGTTAGTCGGCCTCGCGCAACAAACGCATGCCGACCAGCGTATAGCGCGTGTCCTGGGAATTCCAGTTGCGGTAGGACGAGCGCGCATAGAAGGACCAGGTATGCCATGAACCGCCACGCCGCACGCGTACTGTTCCGTCAGCCGGACCTTGCGGATCGTCCACCGGTGATTTGGCATAGTAGCGTTCGTCATGCCAATCCGCCGTCCACTCCCAGGCATTGCCGTGGATATCGTACAGGCCGAAGGCATTCGGCGCAAAGCTGCCGACCGGCGCGGTAAACGCAAAGCCATCCGGTCCATCCAGTGCAAATTTTTTCCACTGCTGCCAGTTCTTTGCGGCATCGGCATCGAATACATTCGCCGCACTCAGCAAGGATTGCGGATCGTCGCCACTGTAATAACGGGTGCGGGTCCCGGCGCGCCCGGCATATTCCCATTCCGCTTCGGTCGGCAAACGATAGGTGCGCCCTTCCGTCTTGCTCAGCCATTTGCACATGGCCACCGCATCATTCCAGGTGACATTCACCACCGGATGATTGTCATCTTGCGGGAAGCCGGGATTGCGCCATGAGTATTTGGGATTGCGACCTTCAAAGGCATCGCCGCGCGTGGATTTGGCCGGGTCATAGTCCGGGTTATAGCCATAGCCGCCGGTACCGTCTGCTTCCGATTCAGGCAGGTAACCGGAAGCATCAACAAAGCGGCGGAACTCACCCACTGTCACTTCGTACTGGCCGAAATAAAAAGGGTGCGTAATACGCACCTTATGTGCAGGACCTTCATCGCTCAATTCGACGAAACGTTTGTGATCGTATTGCGGATAATGGCGCAGCATCGCCTCGCTTGATTCATCGCTGCCCATCACAAACTCACCGGCCGGGATCAATACAAACTTCATCCCCAATGAATTCTGGATATTGCTGTCCAGCGCCTGCGCGCAGGAAACCGCCACGGTAAGTCCAAGGAAAAGTATCGTCCGCATAACAACTTAAGGATAAGAAAAAATGCAAGGCCCCGATACTTCATAGACTGGGGATTATCGCTGCATGCTGACACGAAAAAATCGCCAGCGCAATATCGCGGACGTCATCGTTTTCACAGGCATCCGGCACCGCATCAAGGGGCCGGCTCTGGCATAATGACGTAGATGATTTCCAACATAAATCCGCAAATAAAAATCGCCCTGAACCGCATGAAAGCCGCTGCCGGATGCTGAGCATGGCAAGCGCCGCCCTCATGCTGCCGGCCATCCTGCTGACCGGTGCGCTGATAGGCGCGTGCGGTATTGGTGGCGTACTGCTGGTTCCTATCCTCACGCATTTGGGCGGCATTCCCTTGCCGCAGGCGATTGCCGCCGCCTCCCTCAGTTTCGCCCTGCCCGCACTCGTCGCACTGGGTCCGATGCGACGCCAACCCGAACTGCTGCAAGCTTGCCTGCCCTTGCTCGGCGGTGCCTTGCTGGGTGCCGCCGGCGGTGCACTGACCGTGCATTTGCTGTCAGCCGGAAGCCTGATGTTTGGTGTGATGTCGCTGGTCCTGTTCGCAGGCTGGCGCGGTTTGCGTCCGCTCGATATTGCCGCGCAAGCGGCCGCTTTCCTCAGCGTCCGGAGCCTGTTTATATTGGGAGCCTTAATCGGCTTCGGGTCGGCGCTGACCGGTACCGGCGGTCCGGTCCTGATCCTGCCGCTGCTGATGCTGATGCGCCAGCCGCTGCCCTTCGCGGTGCTCGCAGCCCAGGCCATACAATTCCCGATTGCGCTGGCCAGCAGTACCGTACATGCACTGGAAGGACGCCTGGATATCAAGCTCGCGCTGATCTGCGGTGTGCTGATGCTGCTGGGCTCCTTCGCCGGACAGCGTGCCGCCGCTGCGCTGAATGTCGCACAGCTGCAGCGCATGGTTGCGCTGCTTTTGCTGGCGGTGGGACTCTGGTTTGGCTGGCTCTTGCTGAATTGATTTATTGCAGCCGGCCCGTTGTTGATGAAACTTAGCGCGCCATCTTTTGCTGCAGCATGGCCTTCACTTCATCCCATTCGGAATCGATGATGCTGAAGCGTACCGAGTTGCGCTTGCGACCATCCGGCATGATGCGTTCATTCCTGACTATGCCTTCCTGTTTGGCGCCTATGCGCAAAATCGCCGCACGTGATTTCTCATTCAATTCATCGGTCGTGAATTGCACACGTATCGCCTGCAACTCTTCGAAGGCGTAAGTCAGCAACAAGAGCTTCGCTTCCGTATTGATGCCGGAACGCTGGATCGAACTGCCGAGCCAGGTATGGCCGATTTCCATCTTGCGGTTCGCCAGGTCTATCTTCCAGAAACGGGTACTGCCCACGATCTGGCCGGTATCGCGGCGCACGATGACGAAAGGCATGACGGTTTCATTTGCACGTCCTTCCAGCGCCGTCGCAATGTATGGCCCGACCGTATCCGGCCCCGGGATCACGGTGACCTTCATATTCCACAACTCACCATCGGTCGCAGCTTGCACCAATTGCGCGGCGTGTTCTTTTTGTAAAGGACGGAGTTCTACGGTTGTGCCGACCAGGGTCGGTTGCTGTGGGAGTGTTTGTTTCATTGTTGCTCTAATGGCGTGGCGGGACCCTCATCATAAAACGGGCAAGAAAGCCGGTGCAAAAATATTGCTAAGTGGAATCCACACATTCGCGTCGATAGCATTTCAGCAAGGCTCTCAAATAAATTCGCACGTTTTCCGGCAAAGCTTTTATACTGTACATATATACAGTATATTTACACCTGTAAATCAATTGAAGCTTTAACCAAAAGCAATACCTGGAGGCCCTTATGGCTGCCGCCCTATCCTTTGCCTTTCCTGTTGCCACGCCCGAGATTCCGCCATCCTTGCCGGATGCCGTCTGGCGCGCCGACCAGATGGGTTCCTATCATGCCAGCCCGGTTCCATCCGGCTACCAGGCGCTGGACCGGGAACTGCCCAAGGGTGGCTGGCCGCCATCGGTATTGATTGAATTATTAATGGCACAGCCCGGTATAGGCGAACTGCGTTTGCTTGCACCTACGCTGGCCCGCCTGACCCAAGCCGGCAAGACCGTGATCCTGCTGGCACCGCCGCATATTCCATATGCCGCGGCATTAGCCGATTTAGGTATCAGGCTGAAGCAACTGATCCTGATCGAAGTCGATAAGGCGGCCGATCGCATCTGGGCGATAGAACAAACCTTGAAAAGCGCCGGCTTTGGCGCACTGCTGTGCTGGCTGCCGCAAGCGCGCACCGATCATTTGCGCCGCTTGCAACTGGCAGCGGCAGGCGGCGAAGGTTTGACCTTCGTCTTTCGTCCACTGAGCGCACAGGAAATATCATCACCCGCACCGCTGCGCATCGCCTGCCAACCGGCGGCGCGCGGATGTATTTCAGTCGAACTCATCAAACGGCGTGGACCGGTACATGCCGCGCCACTCATCCTGCCGCTCACAATTCCTGAAACCCTGGTCCGTCCTTTGGCCAGCCGCGCAGCAAACAACACCCTTGCCGATACTCCTTCCTATGCTGTGGATCGCTCTTCACTTGCCGCAACTGCCGCTAGACGCCGCGCTACGCTGCCGGCTTAGGCATATCTCCTGCGAACCGGATCCATTTGCCGATGCCCCCATCGTCATTTGTGAACGGCAAGTCGCAGGCTGGTGCAATCAATTGGCGGAAGACGCAGGGATACGTGCGGGCATGTCGGAAGCCAGTGCCCGTGCGCTGGCGGCCGGACTGCAAACACTGCAGCGCGATACCGGACAGGAAGCGAGGGCATTGCAGGAAGCCGCGCTCTGGTGTTTGCATTTCACGCCGCATGTGGTGCTGAAACCGGATGGCCTGCTGCTGGAAATCAGTGCCAGCCTGCGCCTGTTCGGCGGCCATCAACGCATCGCGACGCAATTGCTCGGCGGTTTGCTGGAGCTGGGCCTGCAGGCCCGCCTGGCAAGTGCCGCTACTGCCGGTGCGGCATGGTTACGCGCGCAATCGAACGGAATCAGCAAAGTGTTTGCACATGATGGCGACATCAATGAGGCACTCGATCCCTTGCCCTTGCATGTACTCGATAGTGCGCAAGTGCATCTGGAGACCCTGGATGGCATCGGTTGCCGTCGCCTGGGTGAATTGCGCCAACTGCCACGCGCGGGGGTGGCGCGCCGCTTCGGCCAGGCCTTGTTGAGTGAACTGGATCGCGCGTATGGCACGGAAGCAGAAGCGCATCTATGGTTTGAAGCGCCGGTGATATTCGATGTCAAACTCGAACTCCCGGCCCGCGTGGAAAATACCGAAGCATTGCTGTTTGCCGCGCGCCGCCTCTTGCTGCAACTGACGGGCTGGCTGAGTGCGCGCCACGCGGCAGTGGCCGGCATCACGCTTTGCCTGCATCATGAATCGAGCCGACAGCGCGATCACCGCCGCACGAATGTCAGCATCATGCTTGGCATGCCGAGCCGCGACATCGACCATCTTGCGCTATTGCTGCGTGAACGAATGGCGCAACTGGAACTGATTGCACCCGTCATCGAAATCAGCCTGAAGGCCGAACAAATCACCGCACAAGCCGCGCCGAATACCGAACTGTTCCCGACGCCGACTTCGGATGCGGAAAATACCGGACGCCTGGTCGAGCGCCTGCAAAGCCGTCTCGGGCATGAAGCAGTGCGCCAGCTTTCCGTCTTTGCCGATCACCGGCCGGAAAAAAGCATCCTCAGCAGCGTGCTAAGCACACACCAAAACCCACGGCGTAATTCATCTGATGAAGCTGTGGACACGCATCCGCCATGCCTGCGCCCGGCCTGGCTGCTGCCACAACCGCTGGCCTTGAACACCCACCAGCACAAACCCTTTTACCAAAGTCCGTTGACCTTGCTGACCGGGCCGGAGCGTATCGAATCCGGCTGGTGGGATGATGCACTGGCAACCCGTGATTACTTCATCGCACAAAACGAACAGCATTTACTGCTGTGGATTTTTCGCTTGCGCACGACGAGCACCGTGTCCGGCTCCGGCTGGTTCCTGCATGGCTTATTTGCCTGACATGCAGCAAGACATACCATGCTGCCGCGCCTGCCCTCCTATGCGGAACTCCATTGCCGCTCCAACTTCAGCTTCCTGCATGGTGCATCGCATCCGGAAGAATTGGTGGAACGCGCCTGCGACCTCGGCTACAGCAGCCTTGCCATTACCGATGAATGTTCGCTGGCAGGTGTGGTACGGGCGCATGTAGCAGCAAAAAAACATGGGCTGCACCTCATCATAGGCAGTGAAATCAAACTGGCTTGCGGCAGCAAATTACTCTTGCTCGCATGCAATCGAAATGGTTACGGCAATTTATCCGAACTGATCACGCTGGCACGACGCCGTGCCGCCAAAGGCAGTTACACCCTGTATCGCAGCGACCTCGATGCGCATGCAGCCGTTGCGCACCTGAGGCATTTACCGGATTGCCTCGCCATCCTGCTGCCGCGGCGTGGCAGCAGCAATGAGGAACTGGCCGGGCAAGCCGCGTGGTTGCAGCAAAACTTTGCCGGTCGCGCCTGGATTGCCGTTGAACTCTTGCACTGGTCCGGCGATGAACACTGGCTTGCACAGTTAAAAGAAATAGCCACACAACAGGCATTGCCGCTGGTCGCGATGGGTGATGTCCTCATGCATGTACGTTCACGCAAACCCTTGCAAGACACGCTGACTGCGGTACGCCTCGGCAAATCCATTGCCGAATGCGGACTGGACTTGCAACCGAATGCCGAACAGCATTTGCGTTCACGTTTACGCCTGTCGCAAATCTACCCGGCCGCATTGCTGGAAGAAAGCCTGGAGATCGCCGCCCGCTGCACTTTCTCGCTCGAAGAGTTGCGTTATCAATACCCGGAAGAAATCGTGCCGGCAGGCGAAACCATGTCTGCCTATCTACGTCGCCTGGTGTATGAAGGCGCCACGCAAAGACGCTACAAAAATGGCATCCCGGAAGAATTCCATGCACGCATCGAACATGAACTCAGCCTGATACAAGAGCTGGAATATGAGCCTTACTTCCTGACGGTGTATGACATCGTCAAATTCGCCCGTAGCAAAAATATCCTGTGCCAGGGTCGTGGCTCCGCCGCCAATTCCATCGTCTGTTATTGCCTCGGCATTACCGAAGTCGATCCGGCGCGCAGCAGTGTCTTGTTCGAACGTTTCATTTCACGTGAACGCAATGAACCGCCGGATATTGATGTCGACTTCGAACACCAGCGGCGTGAAGAAGTCATGCAATACATTTATCAAAAATATGGCCGCCATCGGGCCGCACTGACGGCGGCGCTGATCACCTATAGGCCACGCTCGGCGATGAAGGATGTCGGCAAGGCGCTCGGCCTCGACTTCGAACAAATCAATCTCTTGTCGCAATCGCATAAATGGTGGGATGGCAAACAAATCGGCGCGGATCGTTTGCAGGAAAACGGTTTCGACCCGGAATCCCCTATCGTGCAAAAACTGGTCGAACTGACGCAAACCCTGATCGGTTTTCCGCGTCATCTATCGCAACACACAGGCGGTTTTGTCATTTCGCAAGACAGCCTGGCGCGCCTGGTACCGATAGAAAATGCATCGATGAAGGATCGCAGCGTCATTGAATGGGACAAGGACGACCTCGATGCACTAGGTTTGCTGAAAGTCGATGTGTTGGCGCTCGGCATGCTGTCGGCGATACGGCGTGCGCTGGAAATGATCAGCCTGCGGCGCGGCCACGACTTTGAGCTGCAAGATATCCATGATGACGATGCCGCCACTTATGAAATGATTTGTGCCGCCGATACGATAGGCGTGTTCCAGATTGAATCGCGCGCACAAATGTCGATGCTGCCACGCCTGCGTCCAAAGTGTTATTACGACCTGGTGATACAGGTCGCCATCGTCAGGCCGGGTCCTATCCAGGGTGGCATGGTGCATCCTTACCTGAAGAATAGACGTCTGCCCAAGGACAAAATAAATTACTACGGAAAATCCATCAAGAAAGCCCTGGTACGTACTTGTGGCGTTCCTATTTTCCAGGAACAAGTAATGCAAATTGCAGTACTCGCAGCAGATTTCACGCCCGGTGAAGCCGATGATTTGCGCCGTTCCATGGCAGCATGGAAACGCAAAGGTAATCTGGAAAAACACGGCGAAAAACTCAAGGCGGGTCTCGCCCGCAATGGTTACGACTCCGATTTCGCCGATCGCCTGTTCGAACAAATCAAGGGCTTCGGCGAATACGGTTTTCCCGAATCGCATGCCGCCAGCTTTGCCCTGCTGGTCTATGTCTCGGCCTGGATCAAGCGACATGAACCGGCCGCCTTCCTCGCCGCCCTGCTGAATTCGCAACCGATGGGATTTTATTCCGCGTCGCAACTGGTACAGGATGCCAAGCGCCACGGCGTACCTGTACGTCCGGTCGACATCATGATCAGCGAAGCGGAATCGACGATGGAAGACATACACGCCCAATACCCGGCCGTGCGGCTGGGCCTGCATATGGTGAAAGGCTTATCGACGGACGCCGCCGCGCGGATAGTTGACGCCCGTTCGCGTCGTCCCTTTGCCAGTAGCGATGACCTGGCGCGACGTGCGATGCTGGACCAGCATGAACTCGGTGCACTGGCGCGCGCCAATGCCCTGCTCGCCCTCACCGGGCATCGCCGCCAGGCCAAATGGGAAGTCGCCGCCATGCTACCGCCGCCGGCTTTGTTGCGCGACGCACCGATTATCGAAGCCCCCGTGATCCTGCCGCCGGCCAGCGAAGGGCAGGAAATCATCGCCGACTATGCGAGTACCGGCCTGACCCTGCAACGCCATCCGCTCGCGCTGCTGCGACCACGCCTGAAGCAAATGAATTTATCCTCTGCATTGGAAATGAAAGGCTTTGCCGACCGCAAAATCGCGCGTACTACCGGCATCGTCACCATGCGGCAACGACCTCCGACCGCCAAAGGCACCATGTTCGTCACACTGGAAGATGAAACCGGCATCACCAATGTCATCATCTGGCCCGACCTTGTTGACAAGCAGCGCAAGGAAATCCTGAATGCGCAATTGATGACGGTCTACGGCATCTGGCAATCGAAGGATGATGTACGCCATCTGGTCGCGAAACGCATCGTCGATCACTCGTACTTCCTTGGTGAGCTATCCATCTCGAGCCGGGATTTCCAGTAAGCGTACGTCTCAATATCGTCAGCGGAAGAAGCGACTCGGGGAAATATCGAAATGTTTCTTGAACATCGCGGCAAACGCACTCTGGCTGCTGTAACCATGTTCGAGTGCTACATCGATGACCTTGTCGCCGCGCGCCAGGCTTTCCAAGGCCAATAACAGCCGGGCCTGTTGCCGCCAGTGGCCGTAGCGCATGCCGGTTTCTCGCAGGAACAGGCGATGGAAAGTGCGTGTGGAAATACCGAGCAGCTCGGCTTGCTGTTGCACCGTATTTTGCTCATCCGGATACAGCATGGTCTGCTGACAAATCTCGCGCAGGCGACTGTCCGCCGGCAAAGGCAAATACAAAGGCAGGACCGGCACCGAGCGCAATTCCAGCACCAGCAAATGCAGTAAGTGCCAATCGCGTGTACCGACTTTGAGATCTGGCGCTATGCCTATCGCTGACACGATCAGTTCACGCAGCAGGAGCGGGATGTCCAGCACACAGCTCTGCTGCGGCAGATTGGGCAGGAAAGTCGGATTCACGAATACGGTACGCATCTTGACGTCGCCACGCATGCTGACCTGATGATCGACATCCGGCTGCAACCAGACACCGCGCGTAGGCGGCACCACCCAGCGCCCATCCTGCGTTTCAACTGTCAACACGCCTTCCAGCGCATACAGCAATTGCGCATAGGCATGCCGGTGCGGCGGAATCACATGCCCGTGCGGGTAATCGATGGCCAGTGCGGCGGCAGGTGCATCGGAACCGACCAGGTCCTGGTAGGGAGTGGCGTCAGCCATATTGTCACTTTTGCGATAAGTTAAGTCATATTAGCACGCGAACGACTACGCCGATCAAGGCAAGATTAGCTCCCGCCATCAAGAATGTTGAGAGTGTCTTATGTCCGCATCTCCCAGTACCAACGCGCATACGCCTGCTTTTTCCGCTTTCCTTTACCCCTTCTTTGCCATCGTGCTGTGGGCCGGGAATGTCATCGTTTCCAAACTCGCCGCCTCCGCGATTTCACCGACCGCGATTACCTTTTACCGCCTGGTGCTGGTATTGCTGCTGATGAGCCCGGTCATGCTCGGACCTTTGTGGCGTAACCGGGCCGTGATCCGTCGTCACCTCTGGAAACTCGCGCTGTCCGGTTTGCTGGCGATGGCCTTGTTCCAGAGCCTGTCCTATCGCGCGGCCGAAAGCACGACCGCAACCAATATGGCCATCGTCACTGCATTGATTCCATTGCTGACCGCCATCCTCAGCGTGATCGTGCTGGGTGAAGCCATCACTTTGGGCATGGTGGGCGGCGGCATACTTTCCTTTGGCGGCATCCTGTACCTGGTCGGGCAAGGCAATCTCTCCGCCGCGCTCAGCTCCGGCGTGCATCTCGGTGACTTGCTGATGTTGCTGGCGGCAGCTTCGTATGCGCTGTATGGCGTGTTGCTGAAACACTGGAAGATGAACGTACCGGCCTGGCAGGCGATTTATATCCAGGCCTGCGCAGCCTTGCTGTTCATGCTGCCCATGTTTGTGATGTTGCCGCCGGGCGCGGCGGAACTGGATGCGCGCACCCTACCGCTGATCGCTTACGCAGGTATAGGCTCATCGATTATCTTGTCCTTCCTGTGGATAGAAGGTGTCAAACAATTGGGACCGAATCGCTGCAGCATTTTCATCAACCTGTTACCGGTATTGACTGCCTTGTTTGCCGTGATCTGGCTGCGTGATGCGATGCATGCCTACCATGTGATCGGCGGTGGCGTAACCCTGATAGGCGTATTGCTGACGCAGACTGTGCAAAAACCCTTGTTCGGGAAGCGGATGCAAGCCAAGGCATGATATGAAGACAGGCGGCCATGCAAGCAGGCCGCCTGTTTTTTAAGTCGTCAGTTTGACGGCACGACCTATGTAAAGGATAGGCCCGGTCGGACGACCGATAGGTGAACCGGCTTCAGGTTCCAGCGTGATTTCGAAGAGCTGGTTCTCCTGCATAGGCGGCAAATGATCCAGCGTATAAGTCGCATCCTTGCCCGGGCTGACCAGACCCAACGAGACCGGCCCATTCCAGCCCTCACCCTTGGTCCAGAATTGCAGGGATTTGTTGGCCGGGACTTCTTCCTTGCCCAATGGTTGCAGCTGTAATTGTTGTCCCAGCTTGGCCTGTACTATCCAGCCCGGCGTCTGTGCTTTCGGATCGACCAGCACCACCATGAATTTGGTTTCAGTCGCAACCGGGCGCGTCACCATCAGCACTGCCAGCAAAACGGCGGCAGCCATGCTGCCCGCACTCAGCAAACGCCACAAACGTACGTTATTCCATAAACCGGTCCAGCCGGATTCCAGCGCGCGTGTCGCCGGCCGGATGCTGGCGGCGATACGCGGCCACAGCTGTGGTGGTAATTCCTGTGGTTCAGGGATAGCGGTGAGCGGCATCAGGCGCTGCTCCCATTGTTCGACCGCATGCCGCAATGCGTCTTCCCGTGACAGGCGAACTTCGACCTCCCTGCGTTGCGCAGCATGCAGCGTGCCGAGTACGTATTCACCGGCGAGCTGCTGCAACTCCTCATCCGATTCATTCATCCCATGCACTCCCGTAAGGCCAGCAAACCCCGTTTAATCCACGCCTTGACTGAACCTACGGGCGACTTCATGCGTTCTGCAATTTCGCGATGACTACAACCGTCAACATAGGCATACAAGAGACTACTGCGCTTGGCCTGGTCCAGATGCGACAGGCAGTCATCCAGCTTGCCGAGGTTAACATGCGTTTCAAACGGATCATGTGCATGCTCGCCCTGCTGCGCATCCAGTGCTTCTACCGTATCTTCATCGGTATATATTTCCTGCTGGCGATCACGCATAAGGTTCAAGGCCTGATGCCGCACTATGCTGTGTATCCAGCCACGCCCTGCGCCACGTGCAGCATCAAAGCTGCCTGCCTTGCGCCAGATATTGACGAAGGCGTCATGCAAGACATCCTCAGCCAATGCACGCTGCCGCACTATGCGCAACGCGACACCCAGCAGACGTTGGCCGTCCTGCCGGTAGATCTGTTGTAGCCCCTCTTGCTCACCGCGGGCACAAGCCCGCAAGGCGGCATCGTAATCAAAGGATTCTTCGTTCAAGGATAGATACGCCAGTAAGTAATCGGCTGCAAACAGTCGTGTCAGCCGATTATAACTGCTGCAACTTTGCCCGCCGACAATTGTGACGGGCAAGGTCGACATTACATGGCTTTCCAGAAGATGTAGTCAGCCTGGTACTTGACGATTTCCTTCGCGCCCAGGTTGGCTGCGGCGCATGCCGAAGCCGGAGCCACACCACCTTTGGTCGCTACACGCTGGATGAAAGTCACGCCGCTCATAGCGCCGTTACCCATGGCAGGATTGGCCTTCACCAGTTGCAGCGGGATGTTGCCAGTGCCGCCGGGCGCGACTGCCAGCTGGGTTGCGGTGATTTTCGAACCATCATTGCTTTCCCAGGTTGCTGGCGGGCCGAAGTATTTGCCTACCGCCTTGCCGCTGCGATCCGACAGTACAGCATCAGGACCTACGAATACCCATTCATGTTGGTCGGTCGTATCTTTTTTGACTTTGCACTCATAGGTGATGGTACCGGCACCGACGGTTTCCATCGCTACGTGGTTACCAGCAGGAACCTGCACTGCTGCAGGGAGTGCATCTTGCGTAAATGGCGCTGCCCATGCACTGGAGAATGCGGCAAAACCGGCCAGGACGACAACGGAATGGAGCTTATTCATGATGGTTTCCTTTTTGTAGTGGATAAGTGTGACCAACAGGAACTATCGCCACTGCAATAATCCGGTTGATACAGGTACTACCCACGGGAAACCGATTTGGAGGCAGGCTCAGGAAAGTATTTTTAAATTATTTTTGGCTGCATCAAAAAGCCGCACTCATCGCCGCCCTCGCCTTGCTTTCCCGGTGCCGCGGCAGGCAACGGCGCGGACTGCTGACGCCGCCCATGACCAGCTGGCCGGTCTGCTCGGCACAGTAATCGAGCGCCTGGCGCAACATGGTATCGACACTGCGCACCGAAATACCATGCCGTAGCGCAACCTCCTGCCGCGTCAGCTCTTCCAGACGCAGGCACAGCAGGATGTCGTGGTGATGTCGCGGCAAGCCATGCAAGGCGCGATCAACCGCCTGCAGCTCGGAACGCAACTCGGCGATCTGATCCGGGCGGGCTGCATCGTCTGCAATGTATTCCATCGCATCTTCCAGTCCCACCACATACTGCCACGGTCGGCTGCTGCGCACATTATCGATCGCCAGGTTGCACGCCACGCGATAGACATAGGCTTCCAGATTCTTTACCTCTTCCGTCACCGGCATTTCGCCGAGGCGCAACCAGGCATCATGCAGGCAATCGCTGGCCTGGTCCGGGCAAGCGAGGTGCCGCGTCAGGCGTTTATGCAAATGGCTGTAGTTTGCCAACAAATAATCCTGCAATTTTTGCGCAGGAAAGGAATGGATTGCAACCGAGCTGGATGGCATTTTGATGGGCTCTCGTGTAATCGGGCGACGAATGCAGATCGTCAACTGGCAATGTAAATATCCTGAACGTGAAGACAAGCAACGCAGCAGATTATTTTCCGGGGATGCATACCCGTTCCGCTGCCCCTTGCAGGACCAATGGAACGGGTATCGCGCCTGCTTATTTCCCCTGGGATAAATTACGCCGCTCGTTTTCCGTGAGTTGCGTTACCTGCTCCGGCGTCAACTTGCCATGCCCTACCATCTGGAACAGGCTGTCCGGGTCGTAATGCGCCTGCCCTGCCGGTGCACGTTTGTTGCTCGGTGCCGGTGACTTATCGTCTTCGGCCGGATCATTACCAAAACCAAGCACACGCACCGTAAATATCGACGGCAGGTTTTTACGTGCTTCATTGCGCTCACGCTGCATCACATCCTGCGCCGCCGCTGCCGCCGAACTGGCCACTGCACTGGCGTTGGTCAATGCCCCGACGTTGACAGACGCTATCATCGGCAGGCCGGTCGACTTGCCCTGTACCTGGATATTCGCTGCATTCACAATCTGCAAGGCGGCCAGATTGACGTTGCCTGAGACCCGGATACCCGCCTCGCCTGCATCGATGGTACCTAGTGGTGCAATCAGGTCGATGTCACCCGCCGCCACTTCCGGCAATGGATTCAAGGTCGCGATACCTGCGCCTGAGCTAGGCACCTGTGGTGACTGCGTCACATTGCCCCATTGATCGTAGACGCGCTTCGGCGGCGTGTAGAGCACGGTGGTCTTCGCACCGCGACCGGCATTGATGTCACCTTCTGCAGACCAGGCGAAGATGTTGCCACCAAAAGTGGTCATGATGCGTGACAGGCCGAGCAATACACTGCCTTCCGAATACAGCTGGATATTGCCGGTACCTTGCGTGACCAGGCCGGCCGATGCAGGCGGGACCTGTCCTTCGACACCGATCACGAGTTTGCCTGCGGGTGCAAGCATCTGGATATCACCACCGAAGTTGGTACGCACGCCGGAGCCACCGAACATGATGATGTCGCCGCTACGGCTGATCGCCCTGCCATCCTTGTCCGCCTCTGGGAATAGCGTGGCAATCGTCTCGCGACCGCGCAGATAAGAAGCGAAGCGGCTGCTGTCCGGCGCGTTATATTCCCGCCCGCTTTCGCGGATTTCCGCATAATAAATATCACGCAGGAAGATACGTTGCTGTTCCGCTGCCAATCCGTCGAAAGTGGCCAAGGCTTCTTCATCCGTGCCGACGAAACCATAGCGCTGACCCAGCCAGTCCGTCAGTTCCCGGCTATAAATCTTGACCGCCATGCCCGGCTGGTCGGCCAAGGGCCTGTTCGGATCAGCCAGTTTGGCCGGGTCAAGGTAGCGGGCGCGCATCGCTGCCCAATCCACCCCGTTGCCCATACCGCTCATCATGGTGATGGACGCGCCGGGACGTTTGTCGCCCGGGACGAAGGCACCAAGCGAGGTGACGCTGGCACGATCATCCAGCAGGATGTTGCGCCCGGCGCTAATCTCCAGCGTACCTGGACCTGCGACGGTGAAGGAGCTGTAACGAATATCACGGCCGGCGGAAACGATAGAGACATCGGTATCGGAAGTGTGAACAATGAGGTTGCTCTGCGCCCGCGCACCGCCACTACTTGCCGTAGAAACGGCAGCTGACTCAGCAAGATTGTGACCGCTGTTGATGATGTCGCGCCCGGCCTTCATCCAGACCGCGCCACCCGCGCTATAAAGGGTTTGGCCCTGGAGCCAGCCTCCCGTCTGCAGTTCACCGGTCATCAGGCCGACAATATCGCCCTCCAGTGCATAGAAGCGCGCCGGGGCCAGCGTATATCCACCCGAAGCGGTATTCGCGCCGAAGGCAAACAAATTGTACTCATCTGTAAACGCCCCCGGATCGAGGGTCGCCTGTGTCACGGGCTTGAACGGCGTCGTGAGGACGGCCGGATCGGCGCTGGAGCGCGACACGACTCCGCCATAGATTGACTCGCCCGCCAGCCATTCCAACTGCCCGTTCGGCGACGGCGCGAGGAGTAGCGCCTGGGCCGCGTAGAGACTGCCCGAAGGTGCGACTGCGCGCAGGATGGACGGATAGGAAATATCGGATGCATTTGCTGCGGGGCGCAGCATCTTTGCATTGCCCGGCGTGAGATCTCCACCAGCGGCGAACAGGTCGATCGCAGTCCGATCGCTCCACAGGCTGAACCAGGCCGGTGCCGGTTTACCCAGGTCCTGATCGCTGATCTCGCGCCTGGTGCCGTCGATGACGCCGCCGACCACCAGGTCGCCGCGCGTGGCCAGCGTAAAGACGGCATCGCCCGGCAGCAGGAGAGGCCCGCCTATGCTGTCGGCCGCCGTCGCGGTGAACGGATCATAGGGGCGCTCTTCCCTCGGATTCTGGACGTTTGCAAAAGGTCCGAATTTCAAACGGATATTGCCGATGCTGGCCGCGTTCAGCGCGACACTCCCACGCAAATTAGCGATTACGCCATCCAGTCGCGGCTCCGGCATCAGGACACCGCCCGAGCCACCAATATCGATGGCAGTCCCCGGGAAACTCGGGTTGAGACGACCGCCGATACGCACGTCCAGATCGCCGCCACCGGTCAGCGCCAGATCGCCTTGCGCATTGACGCGGCCGGTCGATGCGACTGCCAGCACTAGTCCCTGGCTGCGGGAAGTCGCGGCGATTCTGTCGACCACCCCGGCATCACCGCCAACCTCTACCCTCAGGTCGCCGCCGCCCAGCGTCCCATAGCCGGTGAACCCGACCAGATAGGGGATCCTGCTATATTCAAAATACGGATAGTCGTCGTTCGCCACATAGGAACCGAAGTTGACCCACCATGCTGCGCCGGCGTCACTGCCCGGCGCATGACCCTGCCGCCATAGCCAGTTGCCGGAATCGGCGTTGGGCGGCCTGGTGCCACTCGGCAAAGACATCAGGTCACCTGTGAGGTCACCACCGGCGCGCAACAGCAGGTTGCCGCCGCCGGTCGGATACCAGGCATGTGAGAGGCGACCATCACCGCTCACCAGGCTTTCATAGTCCGCACCTTCCTTGCCGAGTACCTTGCCGTCGCGGCGCGCTCCCCGTGCCTGGTCGAATGCCGCGGTGACGCCCGGCGACTGTGTACCGGCGGTATAAACGCCGTACAGCGAACGCTGCGCCAGATTACCGCCGGCGATCAGGTCGAGATCGGCCGCGCCGGTACGCACCACGCTGAAGTTTTGATTGAGCGGAATATATTCGATGAGATCACCGACAATAACCTGATCCGGGGTGCCCGGAGTCCCCGGGCCACCGAGCGCAACGCACAAACCCACGCCCTCGCAGAAAAATTCATAGCCAAGAGGCAAAGGATCGCCAGGTCGCAACGGGCCGCTTAAACCCCATCCCGCCCAGTCGACATCGAGGCCCCACATTGCGATTCCGTCCGCTGTAATACTTTGCGTGTGGAAGACGCAGAAACTCGGCGCGTCAGTACAAAGTCCGTTCGGTCCCCAATCGTCCGAAATCCGGGTTCCCGCCTGTTCGCCAAAAATAGCCGCACCTTCTTCCGACCAGTACCATACTCCACCAGGCTGCGCCGGCGTCCCGGGAATGATGGTGATCTCATGTCGGTCAAACACCGAATAATGTGTGTCGGCCAGGGTGAGGTTGCCGGCCACATCGCGTGGTCGCAAAAGACGACTGTCGGCAGCCGTCAAATCCGCGCCTGCCACGAAACGCATCGACCAGCTTTGCGATCCCGCCGGCAACATGCTCGCCACCGCCCAATTGGCTCCCTGCCGGCCGTTTGCATCGACCGGACGCAGAGGTACCGAGATTGCGCCATCAGGCAGTTTGAGATCGGCGCGCGCCGGGATCAGGCCACCAAGCGGCAACGCCAGGTTGCCATCGAGCCGGGGCGCTTCACCAAAGGGGCCCACAGGCAGGGGCACGCCCTTGGGCCAGACCATCGCACGCAGCGACAGGCTGGCAGACGCAATGAAACCAGCACCCAAACGCGTGCCCGACGTCAGCGTCACTGCCGCAGTCAGGCGCGTACCTGCTGCATGCAGCAAAGTGCCATCCTCTGCACGGATATCGCCCGCGAGGATGGTATTCGCCGGCAAGGTCAACGTGCTATTCAGTACCGCGTCAACCGGCAGCCGTGTACCTGTGGCCACAGTCATTTCTTTCACCGGAAAATCGTAGTTGAGTGTGCGCCCACCCGGATAGCTGGTGCCATCGGCAAGCGTCACGCCACTGCGCGGTACGATGACATCATCAACGAATGGTGACACCCCCGGGCGCAGTATCCAGCCATCGTCGTCGGGTGTTTCAGGTGGCGGTGCAAAACCGTCATTGATGCTGCCGTAAATATCGAGGTTACCGCCGGCCCGGATGGTCAGTGCGCCAACCTCGCCCGAACCGTACACACCGGTGCGCTGGAAATTGGGATTCACACCTTCGTAACGATGTCCGGACAGGTCGAGGTCGCCCTGCACGATGATATCGCCGTCGGGTGTCGCACTGACGATCTCGACACCTGGTCGCAGATGGAAAGCATCTCGGTATGTCGCATTGTTCAGGCCGGCGAGCTTGCCGTCCATCAGCGTGGTATTCGCAAGGGCCGCAGTGATGAAATTGACGCTGTCAGCATGCTTCTCGTTCAGGTAGTCTTGATTGACTATCTGATAGGGGCGACCGCTCGCCGCCGGATCCGTACCATAGGCGGCATCGTCATAGCGCTGCATCGCGTTGACTGCAATCGAACGGGCGCCATCAATGTGAATGACACCGCTGGCGTCGATCGCAATATCACCGGCGGTCGCCCCACCGAGACGAGGCGCGTTCAATACCAGCGTGCCGCGCGGCGCACCATCATATTGCCCCGGCGCCGATCCAGCCGTAGCTGCCGTGCCGTGCCGCAAGTCGATGCGTGCACCCGACGCCAAAGTGAGGAGTCCATTACCGGAAGTCAGTTCGACAATCGCGCGATTGGGACTATCAATGATCTTGCCATAGCTGTCGACGCGCAGTCGTTCGCCATGTGCATCGAGTACCGCGCTGCCGGCAATCGTCAAGCCGTCACGGGCTGCCAGGCGGATAGCGCCGACCTCGGCACCGCTGGCGTCGATAGTGCCGGTAACAGTAAGGTGCCCGCCATCAAGCGAAACATTGACCTCGCCCGCGCGCACACCATCAGCGATGACAAGGTCGCCCTGCTTGAGCTGGAAGCCACGGCCACCAAACATGCCACCGGCATTCAAACGTTCGTTCAAACCGGCGAACTGCTGGCTGAGTGTGCCACCCTCTCCGAGGTGCTGCGCGCGCAAGTCTATGAAACCGCTGCGATAAGGAACGATCGTTCCGCCCGCATCATATTCACCACTGGCAGTACCGAGAATCGTCCCCTGCAAATCCACCAGGCCGGCATCGTTTGCCAGTGCAGATACAGTCAGTCGGCCTGCATGATTGAATCTGGCCGACAGGTCGATGATCGAACCCGCTTCCTGGCGAATGTCACCGTTGCGGCTTTCGATAATGACTTCGCCACCCCAGCTATATTTCTTGATATCGTCAAACTTCACTTCGCGTCCGGCAAGGTCGAGCCGGGCGGCGTCTGCAAGCAGGATGTCATCGGCAGCGGTGATAGTAAGGCGGCCGCTCGGCAAGGTAATCGCCGTAGCGATCGACACCGTCTTCGCATTGAGTGCAAGTTCGGCACCGAGGCCCTCAGCACCGATCACTTCGGCGGCCGTCGCACCCGCCGGTGCCGTCACACGGATCGCGCCACCGGCAGTAATACGGTTGATCGAACCTGCTTCACCGGTCAGGAGCGGCGTGACAATATTAAGATCGCCGCCCGCATAGCTGTAGCCTTCACCCGCCACATAGGCACCCTGGCTCTGATAGATGGCGAGGCTTCCCTTGTGGTTGGCGGTAATCCGCTCGCTGGCCTTAAGGTTGACGTTCGCAAAACCGAGCGCCAGGCGCGCCGCCGCATCCGCTCCGCTAACCTGGACCTTGGGTCCATAACCGAAAGTGATGCGCTCCGCATCGATAGTAAGCGCACCGCTGCCGGTTCCGGCACCTCCCGCAATAATCGACCCCGGCCCGCCGGTAGTACCGCTCCAGACCAGGTTTTCAGTACGAATGGTCGCGACGTCCGCGGCATCACCGGCACCATAAATGGCAGGTGTACCGAACACCAGGTTGGCGATACGGGATTTACCCGCGGCATCATAGGTATCGAGCGTGACGGTGCCGAAGAAATTAACTGCTTCAGTGGCATTCAGGATCAGGCTTTCGAGTGCCGGGGCACCAGTCGAAGTATCGCCCTGCAATAGTCGGTCAAGCACCGTCTGGTTAAGCGTGAGGCCCGAGGGTAGCAGGCCCGCTGCACTGGCTGCAGCCAGCGCGGCAGATGTACCGACATTGACGGCACCGACGCCAAGCGAAAGATTGCGCGTGCCAAAAAGCACATTGTCGCCAAGTTCAAAACGATTGGTCGTGGCGAATGCAATCGTGCCTTCAGAGTAAAGCGTAGTCTTCGCATCACAGTTACCGCTCGCACCACAGGCACCAATCAGGATCGCACCTTGCGAAATAGCCGAAGACGGCAGCACGTCCAGCCAGCCATTCGACACAACCAGCATCGCACCACCATCACGGCTTTGCAAGCGCTGTGGCGTATAGATAAATCCATCTCGTGAATCAAAGGGCGTTGAACCCATGCCCAATGTGCTGATGCCGGCTCCGGCTTCAATCGTGATCGCGCCAGGGCCGGTTTCGCGTTCCCAGCCGGTGATGAGCAAGACTTCTGCTGCTCGCAGTATGGCTCCCTCACGCAGCGTAATGTCGAATGACTTGCTGGAGGATTCGAACTGGACATAATTACCTTGCTGACCATAGGTGACACTCGGCCTTGCACCGATGGTCAAGCGACGGGCAGATAATGCATTGAGGTCGTCGGCATAGATTGAAACACCGGTGAAGCCGGCAGTGGCGGTCGCGCCGCTCGCCAGGATTTCGATCTCGCTGCCGGTATTTTCACCTACCAGGCTGACCGAACCTGCATAACCACCTTTGCCTGCACTGAAATCCACCACACCATCGAAGTGGAACGCATCCGCTCCCGCACCGGGTACGATGTTGAGGAAGAGATTTTGTCCGTCGAGCGGCATCATCGCGCGTGGCAAGCCGCGACGTGCCGCATCGGCCAATGCATAGTTGCCGTAACTGGTTTCGTTATAGCGTGAATAACTACGCGTCACCTTGCCGGGGGTCAGGATCACCTGCCGCGCCAGAGTGTCGCGGATGGAAGTATTGGCAAAACCAAGGCGGCCTGCGGCCAGATAGGAACCGTCCTGCAATGCAGTAGTACCTGTTGCGCCACGCGGATCGGCGGTCGCAGCGATCTCAACCCGGAACGCACCGGGTAGCAAGGCATAGCGCGAAGGCATCAGCGTATAAGTACCGGCAGGAAGTCCGGGTACGCTGCCATCAAGGGTAATCTGTTGCCCTACCCGTGGATCGCCTGCACCGGCATCCGGACCGATCGGCGCATAGCCGGAAGTATGGCTGGGCACGATTGCATAGACGGCATTACCCGATTTACTCACTGTATTACCGGGATTCGCGTCGATCAGCGCATGAAGCAATATGTCGATCGATCCACCACGTCCGCTGACAAAGCCCGCACCGGTCAGGTCACCGCCACCCGACAGGTCTATGGTCGCGCCCTCCATCACATCAACTTTGACGCCGGTCAGCGAAACCCCACGGGCCGCAGAAACAGCACCTTCCAGTTCGCTCTTTTTACCGGCGAAATACCAATCGATACCGTCGACCGTACCGCCATATGGCATGAGCAGTCCCCTCGAACTGGTCGAGGTGATACTGCCGGGCAGGAGATTAATCGTGTCGGCACCGGATTCATTACCGAGGTTAATCGAGCCGAGCGGTGCGCGGATGACGCCACCCTGATTGATCGTATGCGCACCCAAAGTCAAGCTGCCGAACGCCGAAAAAGGCTGGGCTGCAGGCGCTTGGCCGATACCGCGGATGGTAAGGCTGTATGCGGGATCGTAAAAAGCGTCGCCGCCGAGTCCCCTCAGCCAGCCGGCCCGGACGATGGCATTGGCGCCGGTCGCAGGATAAATTTGTTGCGCGGCAAGGACGAGATCGCCGCGGGTCTGCAGGATGGTCGGAGCCGGACTGCCGCTGTACAGGAAGCGAATATCACCGCTGCTCTGCAACTCGACGTTGGCGAAACCACGCCGGTCAAACGAAACTCCCGGTTTGCTGCTGCTGATGCCGAACTGGAGGGAACGCTGAACATCCAGCAGCCCGGTCGTCACATTGAACTGCGCCGCGCTCTGGCGTGTCGATGAGGTCGATCCGGTGTCAGCGAAGCCGATAAGACGCACATAGGGTGCCGATATCGCAACACGGGCATCGTTCCTCGCACTGTCGGTCAACGCCAGCGAGGTCGCCCGCAGCTCAAGGCTCTGCCCCATCGCTAGCGACACGTCGCCATCAAAGGAAATGACATCCGCGCTGAGCAATTTGAGGTTATCGAATCCCCCCGCATTAATCTGGTCTGCACCAACGACAGCATGTCCATAGACCAGGTTATCGGCGGCCGAGGCTGGCGTGGCGTCTATCGCCAGGATGGATCCTGGCGCAAGCTGCGTCACGACCAGATCGCGCGGCCGGTTGCCTGGATGCGTAATATCAGAGTAAAACGGGACTTTAAGGCTGATCGCCAGGCTACCGCCCGCCGCGCCGGCGCCACCGCCTTTTGCCAGCCAGCTTCCGCCGAGATCGAAACCGTTTGAAGACTCAAAAGAAATCGCACCACCGTTACTTGCAATGTTGGCGGCCCCACGTCCGACCAAATCAAGCGTTGCAGACGTGCCTGAGGCATCGAGCTGCGCGCCATCACGTACTACCACGAACATCGTAGCTGCATTGATGGAGATCGCGCCGCCGTTCAATACCTCGCCATAACGATGTCCCTGCATGTCCAACGCTGTGTAAGCACGTCCCGCGACATCCAGCACCGCATTCTGTCCGATCCAGATCAGGGAACCATCGTCTTGAAACGAAGTGCCATTGACCTTGATCGCCCCACCCCAGGCATTGAGGGTCCCGTCGATCATCATCTGCCCCACGGCGGCGCCGGAGATGTTCATCGTCTGCCCCGGGTCGACAGACAGTATCGAACCTTTGCCGATAGTCAGCGAGGCTGCCTGACCATTATCGACCGCCGCCTGCCCGGCTGATAGCGACAGGCTGGCACCGGCGCGCCGGGTCAGGATACCTGCTCGCGGATCTTCCTTATACAAAGGAGGTGTCCACAATTCCAGCACGCTGGATGGATCATTTCCCGTGACGGCGCTCAAGCCACCTGCCGACCGGCGATAAACCGGCATGAGCACATCAATGATTGCACCCTCTGCAACGGTAAGCCCACGATGCCCGTTGATGCTATAGCTGGAGAAACCACTGCGAAACAGCTCGGCATCGATATGCAATGATGTCGCTGCCCCCGGAACCCCGGCTTCACCGCCGAGCACAATCTCCTGCCCCGCCTCAACAATCAAGGCGCCACCACCATCCGTGCCATACGCGCGTATGCTGCCATCCAGCGTCAGTTTGCCGTCCAGGGTCGTTCGGCCATTGGGGACATCGGCCAGCAAGGAAACACTGCCGCCACGTCCACCTTTGCTCTTGCCGGCAGGGAGAACCGCCGCACCTGAGGAGACATCAATCAGGCTGTCTTTTTCCAGTACCACATCATTGGTCGATTGCAGTTTTACCGTACCGCCGTTCAGATAAGCCAGCTTGCCGTTATCCGCTTCATTCAATAGTGTATTCACCCACAGGCCGCGCGCATCCAGCGTCATGCCTTCGCGCAGCGTGATCGACGAACTGCCGTTCTTTTGCAGCACTTCCGATGAACCGCGACCGGTGCCGGCCGTGAAGGTATTGTTCATCGCGATACTGCCGCTGCGTGCGGTGATATCCGCTTTGATATCGATCACCGGCGCAACGAAATCCAGCTTGCCGCCATTCGCCAGTGTCAACGCCTGTTCTATCGTGATCGACTCCCTGGTGGCGATATCCAGCTCACCCAACTGCAGCGCATTGATGTAATCACTGTCAAACCAGACAGTACCGCTACGTGTCGGTGACAAGCTGCTATCGGCAGACATGCCTGCCGTAATCTTGTCCACCTCACCGAAGCGCACATCCGATTCAAACATGCCGGCACCATTATTAATGCCGTAGCGGCCAACTGCCAATTGACCGTTCAGTGCCACCGCGGTCTGCGCCTGGCGGTAGCCATCACTGACAGCATCACGAGTTTTGATTTGGCGCTCACCATTGAAGACCGTCGTAATCAACTCGCCTTCCATCACCGCAGTGGGTGCATTGATGATTAACTTGCCACCATCGCGACCGACGGTATAACCATTCTCCAGGCGCTGGCGCGCTGCGATCAGCGGGTTGTAGTAATACTTGGTGGCTTTCTCACCCCAACGTTCGTTCTTGTCTTCATAGCCTTTGTAGATACCGGTGTAACTGATCCCGGCCGGGGCCTGGTCGGCCCGGTACAATTTCCCGTCGCTGCCTTTCAGCCAGGTCTGGCTGATCATGCCGGTCTGCACATTGAAGCTGCCGCCGGAGAGGTTGATGGCCGAGCCCTGCTGCGTAATGACTTCGTTGCCGCCCAAAGTGAGGGTACCGCCTTGCGCCGCCCATTCACCTATGCTGTGGCCCTGGTTGCTGAGATAGCCGCTGACTTCGAGCAAGCCGCCTGCTGCATACCAGCGATCACTGGCGTAACCGCCGGTACCGGCCGGCACCAGGATCAGTTCGCGTCTGTCGACCCATACATTGCTATTGAACAGGGAGCCGGCATCACGATTGCCGGGTGAATCGCGTAATTCATTACCCTGTACATTGACCAGCACATTGTTGGACTCCATCGCGACGTTGACGCCGACCGCACCGGAGACATCCACACTGGACTTGTCGGCAACGAAGGTCCTGTTCTTTGCACTGACGGCAATCTGGCCGCCGGTCGCCAGCGTCAGGGAATCGCCGGCAAAATGTACATCGCCGCCTGACACGATTTCAACGCGTGACTGATCGCGACGATCAGCGAGCACCGAGAGATTATCAAAGCTGCTATTAGCACCATTGATACGCAATCCATCCTGTATTGCCGAGTCCTTGATCAATGCATCACGCTGGCTATCCAGTGCAGTGGTCTTGCCATCGTCCTCGATCAGGATGGCGGTGGTGCTACCCTGGCCTAATGTGACATTACCTTGTGTATCACTGGCCGAATTCAGCAAGTGGATCGTGCCACGGGTATTCACGGTGGTCGTCGCAACGGCGACACCGTTCTGCTGTACATCACGCCCGGTCAGTGTGATATCACCTTCACGCGCCATGATGAGGCCGGTATTCGTGACCTTGCCGGCATCGCTGCCGGCGTCGATCTTGCCGACGACTTCATTGCCGCGTGTAGTGCTGAAAGTATTCCCTTCCGTGCCTACGCCTTTGCGGATGAAGAAGCTGTCGCCCGCTGCCAATGTGGTCTGGCCTTTACGCGTGACAATCTCACCGGCGTTATTGACTTCCTTGCCCAGTAATAAAACATAACCGCCACCAGCGGTAACCGTAGCCGATGGATCATGCGTGGCAATCTGTGCACCCGCTTCTACCAGCACATTGCCATTGGCACCGGTGAAACTGGCGGTGTTGAGGTTCGGGCTATAGATGCCGGTATTGAATTGCGAGTCGAGGATGTGCGCTGCGGCGACCACCAGGTTACGCGTGTTGACCTGGCTGCTGCCGCTGAAGATGATGCCGTTGGCATTGACGATCATGACCGTGCCCGGCGCCTTGATCTGGCCCTGGATCACGCTGGGTGCAGTGGCATTGTTGATGCGGTTCAGTACTGACCAGTCGGCTTGCTGCTCGAATTGCAGGATGGTGTTCTTGCCGATATTGAAGGTTTCCCAGTTCAGGATCGCTTTGTCGGCAGTTTGTTTGATGTCGACGATGGTTTTACCGTTAGCCGTACTTTGCGTCGGGCCGTTCGCGTTGATCCAGCTGTTGACCAGGCTGCCAACATCGAGGCCGCCGACGCCTAGGCCATCCGGCACTGTGCCATTCGCGGCCAGTCGGGCTGCGCTTTGTTGGGCCTGCGCCAGGGCAATCGCGCGGGCGGCAGAATTCAGGTTGGCAAGTGAACGTTGTAATTGGGTATTGGCTTGCTGCTGTTGCAGTGCCGGGGAACTGGCCGGCATTGCCGGCATGCCGTTCGGCAGTTTGCCGGTGGCGACTGCCGCGGCTTGCACTACACCCTTCTGGGCATACCATGCAGCGCTGAACGCTTGCTGCGCATATGCATCACCTGTCACGCTGCCGGCAGCCAAAGCTAAAGCAATAGCCTGTGCAAGAGGCGAAACCCGGAATTGATTTATCTTGCTTGCACCAGACTGCTTATGATTGCCCTGCGTATGCATATTCATCTAAACCCCAGTATCAATAGATAGGTATGAACAACGCTTTCATTTCTGAGTGAGCGCCTCTTACTGGATAGACTGAACAGCAAAACAAAAACCGCGGAATTTTTTGAATGTATTTTTAAATAAATTTTTTATCGAAAAATCATCCTGCATGTATTCCGTTATTTACTAACTTAAAACCAGGATGCCATTCGGCAGCGTATGTGCCTTCAAGTCATAGGACTGTTGAATTTGCAGCAATACGGTATCCAGCGACGCAATCGCAAAGCGACCGCTGACAGCACGATTATTGAGATGACTGGCGAGCAAGACGACCTTGCCCGGACGATAACGATTGATTTCGGCGACCACTTTGTCCAATGGCGTTTGCCAAAAAACCAGGGTTCCCTTGCGCCAGGCGGACCAGTCCGCCAGTGCCACTGTCGCGGGCGGACTCAAGGTATCGGCGTCATACACCACTTGCTGCCGCGCATGTACGCGTCGCTTCCCAAGCGGATGCTCAACCAGCACTTCGCCTTCTATACAGGTCACGCACACCTTGTTATCCAGGTTCCGCACTTCGAAACGGGATGCCTGCGCAATACTGCGCCCCGCTCCTGCATTCACGCTAAAGGCTTGCGCTGAAGCGCTCAGGTCGATTGCCGTTTCACCCGAAATCAGCTTGATGCCGGCCGGAGTTTCACCCTGCGCACTTAGCCGGTTCACACTGGTTTGTGTATTCATTTCCAGATTGACACCATTTGCCAATGCAAGCATGCGCTGTTCGCCGGTAACGGTACGGTAATCGGCCTGCCATTCATTGAGTGCCGGCCATAATCCCAGCGGCGGATAAACAATCGCAGCACCGGCCGCAGCAGCCGTTCCGGTCGCAAAGCCCAAAAATGCACGACGCCCATGCCTGCTCCCAGCCAGCCGTGTTCCGTTCGCAGCGCGCACCGCTTCACGCTGTGCCACTTGCGCCAAAGCCGGGTCCAGCATCTGCCACAAACGCTTGGCTTCGGTAAATGTCGTCCAGTGCAAAGGACTTTTCTCACGCCAGCGCCGGAAGCCCTGGATATCCAATTGTGTCGCTTCACCCGACGCAAGACGACGCAACCAGGCCTGCGCTTCGCGCTGGATCTGGTCTTGCTCCGTCATTCCGCTATGTGTGTCTGTATTCATTGCTTTCTTGCGAGCGAAGATGTGCTTATCTAGGTAAGACAACTTGAAACGATAAAAACCACATTTTATTTTTCCGCCCGGTCGATGCAGGCGGCGCAATAGTCATGCGCCTTCTTCAATTCCTGCTCGACCGTCCGTAACGAAATCCCCAATTTTTTTGCCACTTCACGTTGCGGCAAATGCTCCCAGCGCACCATGATCAATATCTGCCTGCGCCGGAGCGGCATGCGTTCGATCACCGCAATCAGCGCCGCCAGCTCGGACTTTGCTTCCAGCGTCTCGGCCGGCCCCGGCTGCGGATCGGGATGCTCTTCCATCACCGCTTCCAGCTCGCTCTCGGTTGCTAGGCGACTTAAACCGCGTTGCTGGTCATATGCAGCATTGACCGCAATCCGCAGCAAATAAGCCAACGGATCACGCACATTGCTGATCTCCTGCCCGCTTTCCAGGCGCAACCAGGTATCCTGCAAGGCGTCTCCCGCCAGGTCTGCGCTACCGAGCCGCCGCGTCAGTCGATATTTCAAATCGTCATAGCGTGACAGCAGGAAATTACGCAGGATCAGGAGTGCCGTATCAGACATAACCGGCCCTCAATGTGCAGCCGGGCATTCCACACCAGGCGCAAGCGCGCGTGGCAGGATAACCATGGTGAAAGGTTGCGCAATCTCGGGCGGCGGCGTGCGTTCCAGTCGCACCGCGTTGAGCGTATCGAGAATATTCACATCCCGTGCCTGTTCACCGGTCGATGCCAGTAGCTCCGGATTCCAGATCTGGCCGGCCGCATTCACAAAGAAACGAACAGGAATTCGATAGTCGCCGTGCACTATGCGCTTGTTCCCGCACAGCGCGTCCCGGATACGCATCTGGATCAGGCCGTCGTATTGCCGGATTCTAAGTTGCAACTCTGCGCTGTCTTTTGCTTTGGCTGGTTCCGCAGACGGTGTATCTATCAAACGCAACACGAAGGCATCATCCTGGTTTGCGGTCCTGGTATGACGCGCCATCAGGCCGGTATCGTTCAACATGATCTGCAAGGCGACCAACGGTGTATAGAGTCCCTGCACCGCGGATGCCATCCGATCAGCTACCAGGGCAGCATCAAAGAAAATCGGCAATCCGGTTAGCGCACCGTATCGGTCAAGCGCCAATGCCAATGGCTGGCGTGGAATAGAGAAATGGATGGCTGCCCCAGACTCTTGCCCGGTGTCGGAAGTGGTATTGCCCGGTAACGATGGCGGGCGCAACGCGGCTGAAGATTCCGCGCGTACGCCTCCCTGCGTTGTCAACATGCCGAAACAAAGCAGGCATGCAGACAGCGCAAGCACACTGACTGATGCCGGGTTGCCTGTCATTATTCGAAGGTAATCTCTGGAACAAGGAGTCAGGACGGAGCACGCCGTCCAGTTGAACCATCGGCAGACTACACAAGAATCGTGACAACTCTATGACAAAGGAGGAATGGGCGATGGGCTACTTGGGAAGATGTTTCGATTTGAACTTCTTCCACAATTTCTTTACTTTCTGTTCATCTTCGGCTGCGCGTGCAGCCAGGTAACCACGGATGAAACCGGTCATGCCGGTCAGTCCGGACTGATCCTTTTCGATTTCCAGCAATAAGTCATCGCCGACCGCAACATCATTCAGGCTACCCAAGCTGTCCTGCAGTTCAGCCAGTGCCGCGACATAAGCCTTGGTCTCTTTCGATGGATACAGGGACTGGAAAAATTCGGTGTCATAGCGCATTTTCTTGGCCGCGATGCGAACCCGATGGCGTGTCTGGGCATCCGCATCCTTCAATTGATGTCCGCGCTTTTTCAAGCGTCGCTGGTCGTGCTCAAGCATGTCCCGTGAAAACATCTTCAGCCGTTTTTTTAAATCCTTGCCCTTCAACTGCGGCAGGGATTCGCGCCATTCATTGCCCTGCAGCCAGCGCGCAAACGACAATACAAGCCGGGTATAACGAGCTGAATCGACCGCTTCCGCCGCAACGCGATGCAGTGCAGCGGCTTTGGTCAGGGCTGCCTGTTTGACCTCTTCCAGCTCACTGTCGTGAACTTCAAGCCTGATTGATTCCAGCGTCTTGGTCGCCAGTACATCCCAGTCGCGCGCTTCGCTGATTGCATCTGACAACCAATCCAATTCCTGCTGCAAATCATCAGGAACGACGATAACTTCTTCAAACAACTTAAAAGCTGAACGCAATCTGCGCAGCCCTATGCGCATCTGGTGCAGGCTATCGATGTTATCCGCGCCCGCCACCCCCGCGGCATTCGCCTGGATTTGCTGGAAGCAATTTCCGGCTATGGCCTCGAAGACCTGGTTGATGGACATTTTTTTGGAAAGAAGCAGACCCTCAGCCTTTACAGCCGCAAACTTCCTTGAGGTATTGAGCGCGTATCCTCGTTCGGCCTTGTTTTCATTTCCGATCCGCAGTGGCAGCTTCTTGAGCAACTCCAAAGCAAAGTCAAAGAGATGCAAAGCCTTGCCCGACTTCAGTTCGAGTTCGATTTCGCAGATCGGCTCGCTGTAATTCAGCTTATTGACATTTCCTTCATCCAGCACGCATTCGATTTCATCTCCGGACGGCAGTTGCAGCTGCCATATCGTTCTGTGCACAGACGTCGTAAAAATCGGATGCAGCCGGGCCGCGATCCGTGGCGATGCAATCAACTCATCCCACTCACCGTGCACATCGATCAATTTCCTCAACGCATACAGATCGGGTTCCGGCTTATGGACCTGCGACTCCCACTCATGTCGCTGATGCAAGCCATTGGCGACATTTCCACCAGCCTTCAAGGTTTGCGTCCAGGTTTTACCCACCTGCCGCACCCGCAAGCCGGCACCGCATTTTTTCAAATCGTGATCATCGGTATCGAAATAGATATCCAGCTGGTTTTGCTCGACCGGATTGGCCTGCGCATATTTCCTGATCAGTGGATGTTTCTTGAAAGACTGGACATCTTGCGGGTGTATGAGTAACTTCAGTTCGACTTCCATGTCATCCCACTTTCGTTTTTTAATTGTTTAATGACTATATTAAGCGCACCGATTTTTTCCGGCAGATGAATTTGGCAGGCATGCGGTAAAAATAGTTCAAATTTTTATGCAAGCGGGTGCATTCTTCTATCAGTCACTACATTGCGTCATCAGACTGTCATATTTGCTGCGTAAAAAATAAAGGAGATATCCAAATGCATGGATATCTCCTTTAAATATTCCCGGCAGTAAACGCTTAAAAATCAAATACCGTTTTTAGCATGACAATACGGGGATCACCGACCGGAACCGCATTCGCACTCAAGACGCCGGCGTAGTAATCTTTATCGAATATATTCTTGACGTTCAACATAAGCCGATAGCCTTTTCCCTGATAGCTGACGCTCGCGTCAGCCACCGTGTAGCCGGGTACCTGATATGTGACAGCAGGACTAGTCTTGCTGCTTTCATGCCGCAAACCCACGCCATAGCCCCATGCAGACAAGGCACCGCCGAAGCGATAGTTTGCCCACAGGTTGCCGCTGCGTTCCGGTACGTTTTGTACCCGCTTGCCAATATTGCTCAGATTGGTGTCTTGCGTGATTTTTGCATCGACAACGGATGCAGCTGCACTGAGGGTCCAGCCATTGCGTAAATCCGCCACCAGTTCCGCTTCATAACCTTTGCTACTCTGTTCTCCTACCTGGGTGCTGAAGCCGGGATTATTCACATCACTGGTCGTCACATTCTTTCTGGTGAGGTCGTAATAGGCGAAGGAAGCATTCAGACGCTTGTCATCAGATTGAAATTTCAGCCCCAGCTCGGTTTGCTTCCCCTCTTCCGGTTTGAACTGGTTCTGGAATGCATCGGTTCCCGCGACCGGAAGGAAAGATGTCGCATAACTGATGTAAGGCGCGATATTCCGCGTTACCTGATACATCAACCCGACATTGCCGGTAGTTGCATCACTATCTTCTTTCTTGCGACTGCCCGATGCCAATAGCAATGTTTCCGTCGTCGCCCTGTCATGGCGCAATGCCATATTCAGGGAAAGCTTATCGTTGAATTTGATCTGGTCCCGCACATACAGTGCCGTGTACGAAAGATCCGTTTGCGCCCTCGTCGTTGTGGCACAGGAACGTATGGCCTTGCCATACACCGGACTGTAAACATTTAGGGGATCAATTGCGCAACGCTGGCTGTACTCCTTCAATTTGTCCTGATTCAGGTCCAGGCCAAACATGATCGCATGTTGCGCACCACCAAATGCAAACGTGCGTTCAATATTAGTATCCAATGCAGCACTACGTTCCGATATATCCTGCAACAATACATTCCGTACGACATTTCCACTGGCCTGCAATGGCCCGTTCAAACTGACCAGGGCGCCTTTCAGGTCCATATCGAGGAAACGGAAGTTTTGCCGCAAGGTCCAGCCTGAATCAAAGCGATGTGTCAGCGCATAACCGAGTGTGCGTTGTGACGCATCATATGGACCAACGCTGGGATCGCTTGTAAACAAACTATTCCTTACCGCACGACCCGGCGCAGCCAGGATAGATCCCAACACCGGCAGGCCTTGCTGCCGTATATATTGACGTTCATTGATGGCGGCAAGAATCGTGAAGTCAGTCCGCGGTCCCAGATCGAGCGAGAGCGATGGCGCAATGTAGCGATTCTTGGACCAGACATAATCTGTCGGATCGTCCGCATCAGACGCCATGCCGTTGATGCGGAAAGCAGCCTTGCCATTTTCCGATTGCAAGGGACGGCCAAAGTCAAAGGTTCCCTGGCGATAGCCATAGCTGCCAACCGTAAATCCGATCTGGTTGAAGGCATCGCTACGCGGGCGTTTGCTCACCATATTGACGATGCCGCCCGGCTGCATCTGCCCGAAATTGATCGATGCCGGTCCTTTCACAATCTCGATGCTCTCGACGCCGTATACCTCCTGCGCGATCCAGTTACTCTGGCCCAACTTCAGTCCATCGACATAGATAGACTCGGATGCACGTTGTCCGCGGATCGAAAAGTCATCCCAACCACGACGGCCAAAGCCCCCGGAAGAGACGCCAGCCGTACTTTGGATCGCTTCATTCAACGATGTGACCTGTCGCGAATCCAGATATTCACGCGTCAACACTGAAATAGATTGCGGCGTTTCGAACAAGGGCTTGTCTGATTTCGTACTTGAGACCGCCTTTTGCGCGACAAAGCCATAATCCTGGCTACTGGTCACCTCCACTGCCGGCAGGGTATTTTCTGCGGCACCGGGTGCAACTTGTTGCGCCAGTACAGATGTCACGGAGAGGGAGGAAAGTGCAAGAACGGCAAAGCGCACTGCGGCGACTTCGGGACGAAGCCGATGAAAAGTAGACATGAGGAGCATTTAAATGAGAATGATAAACATTATCATTATGTGCGGAGAGCCTTACCCTGTCCAATTATTTAAAATCCGCTGTTGTATGTATCCACATCAATCCTGAACCGGTTCATTAGGCCAACAGCGGCGACCAACACCTCAAGCGCGCTTGTCTCCGCTCAACAAAAAGCCCATGCAATGCACGGGCTTCTTGTTGAAATACTGCGAGTTATCCAGGCGACCTTGCTTACTTCGCCTTCGTCAGCGTCGTATAGCTGGTAATCAGGTTGCGATAATCCGGGATGTGATTGGAAAACAGCGTACCCAGACCTTCGATATCGTTGCGCCAGTCGCGATGCAATTCACAGGCGACACCAAACCAGCTCATCAGTTGTGCACCCGCTTGCGACATGCGGTCCCAGGCGGCATCGCGGGTGATTTCATTGAAGGTGCCGGAAGCATCGGTGACGACAAAGACTTCATACCCTTCGGCCAGTGCGGACAAGGCCGGGAATGCGACACAGACTTCAGTCACTACGCCGGCGATAAGCAATTGCTTTTTACCGGTCGCCTTGATGGCCTTGACGAAGTCTTCGTTATCCCAGGCATTGATCTGGCCCGGACGGGCGATGTACGGGGCGTCGGGAAATTGTGCTTTCAATTCCGGCACCAGCGGGCCATTCGGGCCATCTTCGAAGCTGGTGGTCAGGATGGTGGGTAATTTGAAGTAGGCAGCGAGGTCGGCCAGCGCCAGCACATTGTTTTTGAATTTGTCCGGATCGATATCGCGTACCAGCGATAGCAAACCGGCCTGGTGATCCACCAGTAGAACGGCAACATCGTTTTTGTCGAGGCGGGTGTATGGCTTGCTCATGGCTATTGCTCCTTTAAATTAAGAATCTGTCTGGGTTGTTGGCGGATCGTTCCGGCCACAGACGAACAATAATTCTTAAGACAAAAGTGCGATAGATAGCAATTTTTACTCTTAGCGTCCTATTTAAAGAACGATCACTTAGGCAAAACCATCCTTCACGGGGATTCCAGCAAGCGCGGCCCGGCCCCCTGCTCGGACAATTGATCGCCCGGATTACGCAAGCCGCAATGCTCGATCGAGAGGCAACCACAGCCTATGCACTGGTCGAGCTGGTCACGTAATTGCGTCATTTTTGCTATGCGTAGATCCAGCTCTGCGCGCCAACCGGCAGACAAGCGCGCCCAGTCATGGGTACCTGGTGCACGGCCTTGCGGCAAGCTTGCCAATGCCGCGGCGATGGATGCCAATGGAATTCCTGCGCGCTGCGCCACCTTGATCACGGCGACGCGACGCAAGACATCACGTGCATAGCGACGCTGGTTGCCGGCGTTGCGACGACTGAAGATCAAGCCTTTCGCCTCATAGAAGTGAATCGCAGATACCGCAACACCACTGCGCGCAGCGACTTCGCCTACCGTCATTTCCATGTGGATGTGTTCTTTATCGATTTTTTTCATCGCGCCTATTGACCTCAAGTTAAGTTGAGGTTTTACACTATTTTCACATCGCACGGCAAGCCCTGAAGCGCATGAGTGCAAACCGGTGGCGCATGCAATTATTTCTTTTTAACTGTATGCATATACAGTATATTATCAGCGCGCCGATTTATTGGCGCTCCATCTAAAACGACGCACAACAGCATTTGGAGGTTCGATGTCCGCACTGCTACCAGCCCTTGCAACTGGTGAATTAACCAGAACGAATGAAAAAATTAATGTTGCGCTGATTTACGGCAGCATCCGTGAAGGACGTTACTGCGACACTGTGGCGAACTGGGCTTGCGCGCAAGTCCGCAAGCATCCGCAATTCGCACTGGAAATCGTGGATCCGGCCAAGCTATCCCTGCAACCGCAACTGGATCGCAAAGAAAACGTGGACCTGAATGTGTTACGCGCATGCCTCGACCGGGCCGATGCCTTCATCGTGATTACGCCTGAATACAACCACGGCTACCCTGCTCCGCTCAAGCACCTGATCGACTCGGTCTCAAGGGAGTGGCAAGCCAAGCCGCTGGCCTTTGTTTCGTATGGAGGTGTATCAGGTGGTTTACGTGCAGTCGAACAATTGCGCCAGGTATTTGGCGAATTGCATGTAGCAACCATGCGCAACAGTGTCAGCTTCGCGAATGCGTGGGAACAATTCGATGAGCGCGGGCATTTATTCGCACCGGCCCGCGCGGAAAAATCGATGGAAATGATGCTGGCACAATTGCATTGGTGGGCCGGCGCGTTGAAGGATGCACGCTGCAGTATTCCTTACGGCATCGTTGCGACCTGAGGCAAGCTTTCCCGTCCAGGAAGGCTTGCCCGAATTACTTATTTCTTGCCCGGCTGGACGATCACGGTACAAGTCATCCCTGCCACCAGCTGATGATTTTTATCCAGATCGTCTATGTGTATACGCACCGGCACCCTTTGCGCCAGGCGTACCCAGTTGAAGGTCGGGTTGATATCGGCCAGCAACTCGCGACCGGTGCTTGCATCCCTATCGGTAATACCACGTGAAATGCTTTCGATATGGCCCTGCAACGCCGGACCGCCGCTCATCAGGCGTATCTCGACCTTATCGTTGACCTTCAGGTAAGGCAATTTGGTTTCTTCAAAATAGCCGCTGACATAGTAGGAATTGCTATCGATCACCGCCAGCTGCGGCACACCTGCAGTGGCAAAATCACCGGCATATACATGCAGGTTGGTGACATAGCCATCCACCGGTGCACGCACATCAGTACGCTCCAGGTTCAATTGCGCAGTATCACGCGCTGCGGCCGCTGCCTGGTATTTGGCACCGGCAATCGATGACAGTGAAGCAGCAGCTTCGCGATTCTCACTGGTGACGATAGACGCATCCAGGGTACTGCGTCGTGCCGCTTCCTTGCTACGCATGCCTTTCTCTGCCTGTTGTGCCGCCAGTGTTGCTTCGGCTTGTGTCAACACATGTGCATAACGGCTTTTATCGATGCTGAACAAGATATCGCCTTTATGCACGAACTGGTTATCGCGCACCGCGACATTCGTCACGATGCCGGATACATCCGGTGCAATGTGGAGGATGTCTGCCTTGACACGACCGTCGCGCGTCCATGGCGAATACATATTGTCATCCCACAGGTATTTGCCGAACAGGATGGCAAGCAACAGGAATACACCGGTGATGATGTAGCGGAGATAAGCGGACGTACGCATGAGAGTGATCCTCTGTTAGAACTCATTTCACAAATATCCGTGAGTGCAAACGCGGCTATTTGGGAGGTAGTGCAAGGCGTGTCGCTTGCCAAGGGTGGTCCCCTTGGCAAGCGACGCAACGCAGCAATACGCCCAAATAGCCCGTTCCCTCCGGGTTCTTACCAAAAGCGGCGCTGGCCGCGTTGTGCTCCTTGCGCATAGGCTACTATGCGACGCGTCGCACGCCTTGCCAGCACCGCTTTTGGTAAGAACGCATCTCACGGCGATTTGTGAAATGAGTTCTCTAATAAATGATGAGCGCAAGTGCGCCGAATATGCAAACCAGCAGGCACAACCTGAACAGCGAGCGATGCCAGACATGTTTATAGATACCAAAGTGGCCGCACAGCCAGTCAACACCGATGTGGATGACGACCGCCAACAGGAACACCAGCAACAGCGACGGCGCCAATACGCCAAAAATGGAAATCTCACGCGGCATGGTTGCTTGCTCCGTTTAATGCAGCTTCAGTAGAAAATTCATTCAAGGACTGGTCCAGCAAAGATGCATGAATCAGGTGCAGGTCGGTCAATGCGCGCTGCAATTGCGCAGCTTCATTTGCCTGCAGCGTGTCCTTATCCAGCAACAGGCTACGCAACATCGCACCCGCTGCCCGTATTTCTATCAACGCACGCGCATGCTGCGGCGCCTGCGGCTTGCGGAAGTAATCAGCGAGGCTGGCGACGCATTTTTCTTTCGCCACCCGCGCCGGATGCCCCGGTTTCAGGCGTGCACTCAAATCACGCAAATCGATAATCGCATGGCCGATTTCCAGCAAGGTAATGGCCTGGTTCAGCGTACGACGCGTCGCCGCATCGGCGGTACCACGTATGCTCATGCTCAATTGATTCAGCAAGTCACGTACCCTGCTTTCAAAATGATGACGCAGGTTGGCTGTATCGCTGATGCACAAGCGCAAGGCTTCACCCCACAAGGATTCGGCAATATGGCGCCGCGAACCCTGCTTATGTTCCGGCAGGATCAGTGCAAACATCAAACCGGCAAGGATCAGGCCGAGGACTTGCGCCATGCTGTCATTGATGAAATTCAACACATCGAAACGCATCAGGTTTTCCGGTGCGATCATTTGCGCAAACATAAGGTTGAAACCGATACCAATACCGGCCACCTTGCGCCAGGTACTGATATACGCACCTACCAGCAAAAATGGCAGCATTGCCAAGACCAGCATCATGTAACCTTCGACATGGTTGAGCATGAAGAATGCACAGAAGAATGCAAATGGCGTAGCACTTGCAAAACCCAAGGTAGTCTGGCGGATCAAACCACTCGGATCAGGCGATGATGCAGCCAGTCCGCAAAAAATAACGGTGATGATCACAGCGCCACCGGCACTCGGCCAGTTCAGGCCATGCCAGGCCAGGGTCAGCAGCAACAAGGCGGCGGCGCTACGCAAACCGGCAGCCAGCGCAATCATCGGTGGCGTCTTCGCGCTATAGCTGAGTATCTGTCCGGCAGTCCTGGCCGGTTTGTCGGACAGGCGCTTTGGCAAATCGTGATAAATCACCACCAGCTGATAAAACTCGTCGCTGAAGCGCTGCATCAATTCCAGCGCGGTATCCAGGTTTAATCTCTGCTCATCGTTGTATTCATGCCGACGGAAATCCTCGCGCGCGTCGGCAATCATTTGCGATAAAAGCGCATGCAGGGCTTGCAGCTTGTCACGTGTAATGCCGACTTCGACTGCGGTACGCGCCGGGATATTCGTGACCAGCAAAGCCTTCGAAAATGCATCATACAAAGGCAACATCACATCCGGCACCAGCATATCGCCGCGATTACGCAAGCGCTGCATCAATTGATGCAAGGTGTGGAAAGTCGTCAGGCCCACCATCGCGGCGGCATTGAAAGCGTGCAGTTGCTGGTTGCGCGTACGGATATCGCCGGCTTCAAAGAAAGCTGCCGCACGACCGGATTCCAGCGCGGCTACTTCAGTGGCAAATTGCAGGTGCAAGCGTTCCAGTTGCTCCGGGCTCAAGCGCCCTTGCATCGCATCACTGCACAACTGCGCAATATTGCGATACAGACGACGCACCGCCTGCACCAATTGTTCACTCTGGTGTTTGGGAAACAAGGCATCGTTCACCAGGGCGGCACACAAGATGCCCAGCGAAATTTCCGTCACGCGCGACACAGCGAGGTTGAAGACATGCAAAGGTGCATCGATCGCCGGTACTGCAATCATGCATGCGGTATAACCGGCCAGCACAAAACCGTAAGAGCGCGCATTGCGCATCAAGGCCGAACCGGCAGTACAAAAGCCGACCCATACCGCAAGTGCGATGAACAAAAGCATCGCCTGCTGCGGGAACAGGGCCAGCAGCGTCAGTGCGGCGGCACAACCGACCAGTGTGCCTAGCAGGCGATAGATACTTTTTTCTAGTGCCATCCCGCTGCTTGGCAAGGCCACGATGAAGACAGTCATCATCGCGCTGCGCGGCGAATCAAAGCCGAGGCGGAAAGCTATCCATAAAGCGAGGAAGGCGGCCAGTAAAGTCTTCAGCACGAAGATCCAGCGCTGTCCTTCCGTGTCCAGCCAATCTTGCGCAATCACGCGTGCCCGTCTATGCCACGCGGCAGGCGGTGCCGGTGTTGCAGACGGTGCTTCTGATTCGACAGCGGTATTCATTCCGGGCTTTTGGCTTCCAGGTTGGCCAGTTCCTGCCGCAGCATGGTTTCCTGCAGCGCGAGCTCTTTCTCTTTAAGGCCGTCATATGTTTGATGCAAAATGGCCCAGTAATCCGGTGACACTTGTTCGACCCGCTTACGGCCAGCGGTGGTCAGTGATATCTCTACACTGCGACGATCTTCCAGGCTGAAGCGGCGTTTGATCAAGCCCTGCTTTTCAAGGTCATTGCAAATACGCGTCAGGTTCGCCGGCTTTTCCGAACAGGCATCGCCGAGGTCGGAGGCGCGCTGGGTTTCATCGTCGGAACCGTACAGCACCATCAGAGCGGTATAGCTGACACTGGTCAGGCCATGTTCCTTCATCACCGCATTCAACTGGTCCTGTGTGCGTTTCTGGATGTGATAAGCGAGACGGCTCAAGGTCACCAATTGCTTCGGATGCTCAGGCATGCGCTCGCCGCAACGCGCGATACGGCGTACGGTACTGTCAAAATTACTCATGGCTTGTCCTTGTTACTGTTCATATTATTCACAGCCGGCTTGGCACCATTTGCGTCAACTGGTTCCGGCTGATAGCCACCACCCAATGCCAGCATCAGTGCCGCATGGCTTTCCAGCATGCGTGCGGTAATTTGCGCGCGCTGCTGTTCCTGCGTGAGCAAGGCGACTTCACTATTGAGCAACACTAGGAAATCCGTCATGCCGGCGGCAAAACCCTTGCTGGCCAGTGTACGTGCCTTGCTTGCCGTCACCAGCGCGCCATCGTTCAAATTCTTTTGCTGTTGCAGGGATTGTGCGACGACCAGCGTATTGGCCACGCTTTCCAGCGCATGGATCAGCGTACCGTTATAACTCTCGACCGCAATATCGTAGGCTGCGGTATGCGCCCCCAGGTTGCTGCGCAGGCGACCACCATCAAAAATTGGCAATGAAATAGCCGGTCCTATGCCGCGTATAGCTGAATCACCCTTGAGGAAATTGGAAAAACCTATACCCTGGAAACCAATGAAAGCCATCAAGTTGATATCCGGATAAAACGCAGCTTTAGCCGCTTCAATTTGCTTGCCGGCCGCTTCCACCCCCCAGCGGCGTGCGGCGACATCCGGACGCCGACCAATCAGGTCAGCCGGCAATACGGCAGGCAAACGCAACCAGGCATTGTTATCCAGCGCCAGCGTCGGACGTGTGATCTTCTCGCCTTCTGCCGGGCCTTTGCCGGTCAGTGCCGCCAATTGATTGCGCAACACAACTATCGCTTCGTCGTATTGCTCTATCTGTATATGCAAAGGCGGGATGGCGGCTTCCAGCTGCGTCACATCCATCTCGGTTGCCAGGCCGGCGGCCAGGCGTTTATGCATCACCTGCAAACCTTTTTCGCGATGCGACAAGGTGTCTTCGGCAATATCCTTCAACGCAAACTGCAGCGACAATTGCACATAGCTGCGCACGATATTGTTTTCCAGCGCCAGTCGCGCCATCTGCGATTCTGCCGACGACACTTTCACTTCATCCAGCGCCGCTGCCAGTTCCTGACGATGCCTACCCCACAGGTCCAGGTCGTAAGTCGCTTCTACCGCAACCCGGTTATACCAGGCGTAATTCCCTGCTTCCGGTGGCGGGATGAAGTCGTGCGCGGAGAATAATTGACGTGTCATGGAAGTCGACGCACTGACATTCGGCAAGGTAGCCGACTCCGCCATCCCGGCATAAGCCTGGGCCTGGCGCACGCGTGCCTCCGCAATATGCAGGTTCGGACTGTCGCTCAAGGCGGTAGCGATCAGCGCATCCAGTTGTGCATCACCATATGCATGCCACCACTGCTGCTGCGGCCATTGCGCGGCATCGTTGACGGCCGCTTGCGAAATGACCGTGCCACCACCCAACGCGTTCGCATCCATGCGTTGCGCCTGTGGTTTGATATTGCCCATATCCGCACAGGCGCTTAACAGCACCGTCATGCAGGCAATACCCAGATAAGCAATTCTTCGATTCATGATGCAAACATCCGTAAATTTGTGACCGGGTTTTATTTTACTCCAATATATTTTACTAATGAACTATAATTTTGTGAAAATTTACAGATGACTTATTTCATCAACATACCACCTTAACAATATAGATAAAGCGACAAGATCATCCAGTGGAATATCTGGCAGGAACAGTCGTGGGCTTAACAACTGGCGCTTTAAGTGTTGCCTGAAATCATCATTGTGCATTTCCCTGAATAAGCGCATAATTAGTTCGCGGTGAGGAAACTCGCCCAGGTTTTGCACTTTCCACTATAGGACTGGCGAAACCCTCATATCAAGCCTGCTACCTTTTGGTCGCGGGCTTTTTTGTTTGTGGCGCTGAATTGGACCCACAAACAAATAAGAAATGTCGACAATTGCCGGCACCAAACTCTTAAAATGATCACTCCTTATTCCCGATATAACGCCCTCCTCAAGCTTTACCCATAAAACCAGGAAAAATGTATGGCAATGGAAGGAAGCACCAGCCAGTTAGTTGGCATCGTGACCTTATTGGGCGCTGCAGTAATAGCCGTACCGCTCTTCAAGCGCATCGGCCTTGGATCGGTTCTGGGCTATCTGGCCGCCGGACTGGCCATAGGCCCATCAGGCTTAGGCTTGATGTCGGATGCGCAAACCATCATCCATGTTGCCGAACTTGGTGTCGTCATGTTCCTCTTCATCATCGGCCTGGAAATGAAACCCTCGCATCTGTGGAGCTTGCGGGGACAGATTTTCGGCCTGGGCAGCATGCAGGTGGTGGCAAGTTCGATCCTGCTCACAGGTGTAGGCATCGCCTTCGGCTTCCCGTGGCAAGTCTCCTTTGTCGCCGGCGCCGGCTTCGTACTGACCTCGACCGCCATCGTCATGCAAGTACTCAGCGAACGCGGCGACATACAAACACCCAGGGGACAACGCATAGTCTCCATCTTATTATTTGAAGATTTGCTGATCGTTCCTTTGCTGGCGATCGTCGCCTTCCTCGCACCAGCCGATGCCGCCGCCACCCATGGCGCCCCCGTTTTGCAAAAGATTATCTTTGCCGCCCTTGCCCTGACCGTACTGATAGGTGCCGGCATCTGGCTCCTGAATCCGCTATTTCGTGTACTGGCCAAAGCTAAGGCGCGCGAAGTCATGACCGCCGCCGCCCTGCTGGTAGTACTCGGTGCCGCACTCCTGATGGAACTGGGTGGCTTGTCGATGGCGATGGGAGCGTTCCTGGCCGGCGTCCTGCTGTCGGAATCTACATTCCGCCATCAACTGGAAGCAGACATAGAACCGTTCCGCGGCTTGCTGCTGGGCTTGTTCTTCCTCGGCGTCGGCATGGCTTTGAACCTTGATGTCGTCGCCAGCAACTGGCGCATCGTCGTTGCCGGCGTATTGGCGCTCATGATGGCTAAAGCGTTCTGCATCTACTGCGTAGCACGGCTGGCAAAAAGCAATCACGCGGAAGCAATCGACCGCGCCATACTCATGGCACAAGGTGGCGAGTTCGCCTTCGTACTTTTCACGGAAGCGCTCAAGCTGAATGTGATTTCAACTGAAATCAATGCCAACATCACCGCCATCGTCGTACTCTCGATGGCCTTGACCCCGATGGTGGTGGTACTGCACAAACGCTTTGGCGGCAAAATAGTCGCGTCACTCGATGGCATGGAAGAACCAAGGGATATCCAGGCCAGCGTCCTCATCATAGGTTTTGGCCGGGTTGGCCAGATTGCGAGCCAGGGTCCGCTCGCAAAGGGAGCCAAGCTATCGATTATCGATAGTGATCCGGATGTCATACGTGCCGTTGAACCTTATGGTTTCAAGGTCTTTTATGGTGACGGCGGGCGCCCGGATATCCTGCACGCTGCGGGTGCACTACAGGCATCAGTCATCCTGGTATGTATCAACGATAAAAACGCTGTCACCAGAATTGTAGAGACGGCAAAACAAGAATGTCCGAATACAAAACTCGTGGTACGCGCCTTTGACCGTGAACATGCCCTTGAGCTAATCAAACACAATGCCGATTTCGTCGTTCGCGAAACGTTTGAAGCATCGTTGCAAATGGCAAAGCAAGCCGTCATCCTGCTGGGTTCCGAAGTACAGGAAGCCGAAGATTTGATTGCTGAAGTACGCAGCCGCGATGCCGAGCGCTTCGCGCTGGAAACGACCGGTGGCCTGTTTGCCGGTCGTGCGCTGGTCTTGGGGAATATTGAATACATCCCACCACCGAAAAAAGCGGAAGACCAGACCACCAATTAACGGCCCTGCTTTATCGCTTTTCGTATTTTTCAAATATAGATCCAAAATAAAAAGCGACCTGATGGTCGCTTTTTTATGCCATCGCATGGCTGCCATGCGCCAAGTTGGTCGCTGCATCCAGGACACTCCATCAACTGGCGATGGCATAATGGCAGCTTCAGTCACCATCACAGCGATGGGCCAGACTAAGCACATTTACCCGATAAACCTTGGCACAGAGAGCATCTGTACTTTTCAAGCTCATTATCTGCCTCCCCATAAACAGCTCGGAAGAAGCGCTTCATGATCAATCTTGAACAGATGGACCTAATTCTTGAGGCTTTGCCGGATCCAGCGTTCATCCTGTCTCGTAGTGGAAAATACGTTGCGGTGTTCGGCGGCCGCGATACGCGCTATTACCACGATGGTACCGGTCTTATCGGCCTGTATATCTCAGACGTGATCAAGCCTGAGAAAGCAAACTGGTTTCTCGAACAGATAGACAAGGCACTGGAATCCCGAAAATTACTGGTCGAAGAATACGAACTGAGTAACCGGGATGTAAAAGGCCTCGACGATGACGGCCCCAAGGACCCGATCTGGTTTGAAGGACGCATCCAAGCCCTGAGCTTTTTGGTAGACGGCGAAGAGGTAGTGCTCTGGGTCGCGAGCAATATTTCAGAGCGCCATCTTCTGGAAGGCAAGCTGAGGGAGTTAAGCGATACCGACCAGCTGACCGGCCTGTTCAACCGAAGAAAACTCGAGCATGATCTGACATTGCACTACGAGTCATTCGTTCGGTATTCCCTACCGACTTCCATCTTTATATTTGACCTGGACAACCTGAAGAAAATCAACGACACCAAAGGACATCTCGCAGGGGATGAAATTATCCAGGCGGTGGCCAACATTTGTCGTTCAGCGATCCGGAAAGCGGATACTGCGTGCCGCTTCGGTGGTGATGAATTTGTGATCGCCATGCCCAACACCGGGCTTGAGCAAGCCATGCAACTCGCTGAACGTTTACATGATCGCTTCAGGCAAGAGCTAAACCGGTTTTCAGTAGAAGATACTGTCGTCACAGCCAGCATAGGCGTGACAACCATGATGCCGGAAGATCGCTCATACGAGGATACCCTCAAACGGGCAGATCGCGCGTTGTACGAAGCCAAAAGCATGGGTAAGGACAGGATAGTTCCGGCCTGAGACGGGAGGCGATAGCAGCCCTCCCGTTTTGACGATGCAAAGCAAGTGTCGCATTGGCCACGCGAACATTTAGCGTCGTGAAGAAACGACGATGCCACCAACAATCAATATGAAAGCGACGCCGTGATAGAGGTGCGGCATCTCGCCGAGGAAAGCGGATGACATCAGCGCGGCAAACAATGGCGTGAGGTTGCTGAAGAAACCGGCAATGGTCGGCCCCACCCTTTGCACGCCCAGGCCCCAGCAGCGCAAGGCGATGATGGCAGGCCCTATCGCCACGAACATCAACGCCGCCACCAAAGGCCAGCTCCAATCTATATACAAGTCACCCAGCGCCCATTCACCGGCCGTAAACAAGCAAGACCACGCAACGCCAAATGCAACTTGCGCCAACAGGAAGGCAGCCCAGTCACGGCGTATCTCTTCCGGGTCCTTCGGCAGCGTCAGCAGCCAGCTATAAAAAGACCAGACGATGGCTGCGATGATCATGAAGATATCGCCGGCGACCAGCCGCAGCGCCAATAACTGCCGCAACTCACCGCGGCTCAACACGATCAGGACACCGACGATGGATAAGACCGCACCTACGGTCTGCTTGTGTGAGACCTTCACGCCAAAGAACAGGGAACCAATCAGCAGCATCCACACCGGCATGCTGGCCGCCACCAGGGTCACATTGATCGGTGACGAAGTTTGCAATGCCAGGTATTGCAAGGTGTTATACAAGCCGACGCCGAGCAGGCCCAGCACGGAAAAGCGCCGCCAGTTACGCCAGAACGGGCTATTACGCCGAAAAATCCAGCTCGCCAGTGGCAACAGGATCAACATTGCGATCGCCCAGCGCAGCAAATTCAATGTCACCGGCGGCACCATCGCATTCACGGACCGACCCACAATCGCATTCCCGGCCCACATCATGGGCGCAAGCGTGAGCAGCAATACAGTCGATGGCGTTATCTTGTGAGTCATGGAGGAAAAAGATAAAGCCTTTGCAGGTCATAGCCATGCAAAGGCGAATAAATCAAACAATCGGAGAGGATACTTGATAAGCCTGACTTGTGTCTGACACCGTAAACATCTGTCACGACAGCCGTGTTACGGGCTTGCGTCTTCCACTATGCGATTCGACACTTCAATCAGATTGAAATCAGGATCGCGCAGGTATAGCGACAGGATAGGACCGGTCGCACCGGTACGTCGGATCGGCCCTTCCAGCACGGTAACGCCGCATTGATTGAAATGCTGCAGCACCCGGTCCAGCGGCACCGAAGTGATGAAGCACAAGTCGGCCGAGCCCGGCGTCGGATGCTCGGCCTTGGGCTCGAATTCCCTGCCGTGCTGATGCAAATTGATCTTCTGATTCCCGAAAGTCAGCGCCTTGCGCCCGGCACCGAAAATCACGACTTCCATACCCAGCACACGCTGGTAGAAAGCGATCGTCAGTTCTATATCCTTAACCGTCAGGACGAGGTGATCCAGTTGATCCAGTTTCATATTTGATCCCTTTATATTGAATGCAGTTATTCAACACAAAAAAGTCACCTCATTTCCGGCACTAGCATCCGCCCTGGCGCCTCACCGCACTCAAAGCGTTGCCACATTTCCTCATAAGCCCATTCCAGATGGTATGCAAAACGTTCCGCATCGAATAAAGGAGATGTTTTAATTTTATGCTGTAATTTTCCTCGTACGGCCGATAAGGCATCCGGATTCGTAGCCAGATCGAAGGCCAACTCTTCATATTCCGACAATGAATGCGTAACCAACTCAGGCATCCCTATCGCATTCAACACGCTTTGCCCTACCCTACCCGCGAATGTAGAACCAACACAAGTGACAACGGGCACATTCACCCACAATGCATCGCTTGCCGTTGTATGTGCATTGCATGGCAAAGAATCCAGGAATAAATCTGCCCGCGCCACTCGTGCCAGGTGCTCAGGCAACGGCATATTTTTTGCGAAAATAATTCTCTTCGGATCAATGCCGCGCTTTAGGGCTTCATTCCGGATATTTTCCTCAAAGCCACCGGCTTTCGTCAGCAACCATAAAACGCTGTCATCGACCCGCTTTAACAAATTCATCCAGATAGAAAACACTGCCGGATTGTTTTTATAGGTGTTATTGAATGAACAGAATACGAACCCTCGTTCCGGCAATCCGCAATCTGCGCGCGTAGGCAATGGCTGGCTTACCTCACGGTTTCTTCCATTTACCTGATAACTATCGGGCAAGAAAACAATAGATTCAGAATACAGCGCTTCCTCTTCGTCAGGAATCAAAAACTTATCAGCGATCAAATAATCGACGTACTCAGCCCCCAAAGTCCCTGGATAACCCAAATAACTCACTTGAATGGGGGCAGCACAATAAGTAAAAATCCCCGGTCTTCCATCATCTGTATAACCTTTTAAATCAATTGCGATATCAATTTTCAATTCGGATAGCAGTTCTGCGATTTGACGATCGCTCTTACCCTGTACATCTATAAACTCATCAAAACTGGCATTCAACTCTTGTCTTGTTCGACTAGCGTCGTTCGGGCCATACGATATTGCAATCACATCAAACCGTTTGCGGTCATGTTTTTTGAACAGCTCCAGCATTAGAAATGCGGTAGCGTGCTGGTGGTAATCGGCAGACAAGTAGGCCAGCCGAATACGTTCATGCTGCTTCGGATTGGGCTTATGTACTGCCATTTTTGCCGGCGGATACAAATCTGTTGTGTACCTGGTGGTTACAAGCGATTGCTCCTGCGGCGAATTCGACAGAATAGCCATCACAAAAGGCGTCACGCATTTCTTGCCCTGATGAATTGATGTTTTCAACAATGCATAATGGTATTCAAGGTCGGACCAATCGCCAGCCATGAGCTTTGCATATAACAAAGAACCACGCGCCTCCTCAAAATCGGGATCAACGAGCAATACTTTTTCGTATTCACTCACTGCCTGCGCATACTGCTGTAGATGAAAAAAAGCATCGCCTTTGGTGCGCAAAGCCATGGCATCGTTAGCTTGCAATCTCAATACCTGGTTGCAACAAATGATTACTTTGTCGAATTGCCTCTGCTGCACAAAGACCCAGCCAAGATTTGTCCAGAGTTCGGCGGAATTTGGATTTAACTTGTAAGCAAGCTCGAATGCCTGGATAGCTTCATTTAAGCGACGTAAAGCACAAAGCGCGCGCGCCTTATCATGCAGTGCTTCAAAAAAGTCAGAATATAAACGAACCGCAGCATCGAAACACTTAACCGCTTCATCAAATTTTTCTATCTCATGGAATGCTTTTCCAAGGTAATACCATCCCTCGATAAAATCAGGCTGTACTGCCGTTGCACGACTCAAATACTCCGCCGCTTTAACGAAATCGTTTTGACGCCCGGCGATAAAACCCAACAAACGAAAAGCCTGGTGGTCATCCGGCCTTGCCTCGGATATTTCAGCTAATAATTTCTTCGCTGAATCCAGCTCATTTTTTTCATAAAAAGCCTCCGCAAGCCTGAAACTGGATTGGTACTCTTCTGTATTCAAGGCGCTGTTCCTATTCATTATTCTTTAAAGACACCATACTTCGTTGCAAAACAGCCAGAAGGAACCCTTACTTCGCCTTGATTTGCAGCGGACGTCCAATTATCTTTAAATTATGACATTCATAAGTATTGATATCTTCTTCAATTTGAAGTTTCAAGAATAATTTTTGGCGATCAGCTTGAATGCTGGTAACGATATTCCTGGGTATAACCGCCATAACCGTAGGAAGCCGCCCTGACATCCTGCACATAGATATAACTCTCTTCATGCAGGTTGCCGAGGATGCGCTCGAAACCGGCAAATGCTTCCCGGATGTACTGCGCCTTTTCATCCTTGGTATTGGTTTCATCCGTAATCTTGATATCGAAGTAAAAGCTGTTTTTCTTTTGCTCGCTCAAGAGATGGCCGCCAACCACCCAGCTATCGTGGCTCACATAATCGATGGCAATTGCGGTGACTTCGCGTTTCTTTTTCAGGATGCGGGTCGTCAGGTCCAGCAATAACTCGGCGATCTGGCCGGTCAATTCAGGTGTTTTTTCAGCACTTACTTTCACGTTCAGGATAGGCATTTGAGGCTCCTTTTTAGTTTGCCATACAACTACTTATTTAAAAAAACTCAGGCAATGACTGAGCGAACTTTTTTAACTTTGGTGACCGTTTCATCAAACTGTGCCGCGCCCAACTCTTTCTTCAGGCGTTTCGTTACTTCCCCACTGGCGGCATCCAGCTGTTCACGCAAGGCCAAACCCGCGGTACTCGGTTCGATCGCTGCTTCCCGCCCATCGCGTTCGGTCGCGACCCGCTGCAGCAGGTGCATCTGCTGCAAACCATCCAGTGTACGGGTCGCGGTCGAGCGAGAAATCGCCAGGGTCGCGGCCAGCTCACTCTGCAACATGCCCGGATTCGCCAGTACCGCGCGCAACATGAAGGCTTGCGCCGGCGTCAGGCCGAATGGCTTGAAAGCCTTGGTCCATTCGCGCTCGAGGACGCGGGCCAAAGCTGTCGTATTGAAATAGAGGCAGTGATCAAACATGACTGCAGCATAGATCAAAGTAATTCGCTATGCAACTAAATATTTGAAATATTTTTACATCCGTTTCTTGGCAATATGTAATAGTCTCGCCTATCCCAAAAGAACAGCCACCATGAGCCAGCCTTCCCCGCTTGATTTGCCGGCCAGCAGCACTGCACCGGAAACCGTCAGTTTCACCCAGGCACTGGGCCTATGGTTCAAACTGGGCTTCCTCGGTTTCGGTGGGCCGGCGGCGCAGATATCACTGATGCACAGGGAACTGGTCGAACAACGGCGCTGGATCAGTGAGAAACGCTTCCTGCATGCGCTGAACTACTGCATGCTGCTGCCCGGTCCGGAAGCGCAACAGCTGGCGACATATATGGGCTGGCTGATGCACCGTAGCAAAGGCGGCATAGTGGCCGGCCTGTTATTCGTCCTGCCCTCGCTGTTTTTCCTGATTACCGTGTCCTGGCTATATATTGCTTATGGTCATTTGCCCCTGATCGCAGGCTTGTTTTACGGTATCAAGCCGGCGATTACGGCTGTTGTCATACATGCGGTCCACCGCATCGGTTCACGTGCCTTGAAAAACAGCGCGATGTGGGCGATAGCGGCTGCCTCTTTCATCGCCATCTTCGCTTTCAACATTCCCTTCCCGCTTATCATTGCATGTGCTGCATTGCTGGCCTACCTCGGCAGTCGTTATATGCCACAGAAGTTTTCCGTCAATGGCGGCCATGGCCAGCCGGATAAATCATATGGTGCTGCGCTTATCGATGACGACACGCCACCGCCTGCGCATGCTCAATTCCGCTGGGCAGGCTTGTGCAAAATATTAGTGATAGGCGGTTTGCTGTGGTGTGCGCCGATGGCGCTGCTGACCCTTACGCTGGGCTGGCATCATACGCTGACGCAAATGGGCTGGTTCTTTACCAAGGCTGCTTTACTGACCTTCGGTGGCGCATATGCCGTCTTGCCGTATATCTACCAGGGGGCGATCACGCATTACAACTGGCTCACGCCGACACAAATGATAGATGGCCTGGCCCTCGGTGAAGCCAATCCGGGGCCGTTGATCATGGTGGTGGCCTTCGTTGGATTTGTCGGTGCTTATGTACAAGCCCTCTTTGGTCCCGATCTGCAATTCATTGCCGGTGCCACGGCAGCGATACTGGTGACCTGGTTCACCTTCCTCCCATCCTTCATTTTCATCCTGGCGGGCGGGCCGTTAGTGGAGTCCACCCATGGCAATCTGAAGTTCACAGCGCCATTGAGCGGCATTACTGCTGCCGTGGTTGGCGTGATCCTCAATCTGGGTATGTTCTTCGCGTATCACGTGCTATGGCCGACAGGCTTTAGCGGAGGCTTCGACTGGATCGCGGCCTTGCTGGCAATCGCTGCTGCTATCGCCTTGCTGATTTACAAGCGTAAAGTGATACACGTGATTGTTGGAAGCGCCCTGCTCGGCCTCCTGCTGAAAACCGTCGTGCTGTAAAAAACGGAGTTGCCACGCAGGTTTTGCATGGCAACTCCGTACAAAGAGAAAGCGCTGTCTTGCGCTATCCCAGACACATCAAATCAAATTTCTTCGTACAAAGGCAGAGTAAGGAATTCTGCAAATGCAGTCGCGGTCGACATTTCTTCGAAGATTTGCGCAGCACGGGCATAGCTTGGGCTGCTACCGTTAGGTGCTTCCTGTTTCACCTTCAACAATTCTTCCTGGATCATCGGACGCACCATCCCGGCCGTAATCTTGCGGCCGTCATCCAGCACGCCCTTGCTTGAACGTATCCATTGCCAGACTTGCGAACGGCTGATCTCGGCGGTTGCCGCATCTTCCATCAGGTTGTGGATAGGCACGCAGCCATTACCGTCCAGCCAGCTACCGAGGTAGTGGATACCGACGTTGATGTTGTAACGCAGGCCTGCTTCAGTGATAGGCGTTTCCGGCTGGAAGGCCAGCAAGTCATCCGCCGTCGCATGTACATCGTCACGCAGCTTGCCGATCTGGTTCGGTTTATCGCCGAGGACTTTTTTGAACTCCGTCATCGCCAGTTCGACCAGCCCGGGATGGGCCACCCAGCCGCCGTCGTAGCCGTCGATCGCATCGCGTTCCTTATCGATACGCACCGCATTCATAGCCAGTTCATTCTTGACCGGATCGTTCTTGATCGGGATCAGCGCAGCCATACCACCCATCGCATGCGCACCGCGACGATGGCAAGTCTTCAGCAAGAGCAAGGCGTAGGAACGCATGAAAGGTACGGTCATCGTGACCTTGGCACGGTCCGCCAGGCAAAAATCCTTGTCCAGCCTGAATTTCTTGATGCATGAAAAAATGTAATCCCAACGTCCGGCATTCAAACCGGCGCTATGGTCTTTCAGCTCATACAGGATTTCATCCATCTCGAATGCAGCGAGGATGGTTTCGATCAGGACGGTCGCCTTGATCGTACCTTGCGGCAGGCCCAGTTCGCGCTGCGTCATGACGAAAATGTCATTCCACAGCCGTGCTTCGAGATGTGATTCCAATTTAGGCAAATAGAAGAACGGTCCTTCACCGCGCTTTTGTAATTCATGTGCGTTATGGAACATGAACAACGCAAAGTCGAAGATACCGCCGGACACGCGCTTACCATCGACCAGCACATGCTTTTCATCCAGATGCCAGCCGCGTGGACGCACCATCAGGGTCGCGATCTTATCGTTGAGCTTGTATTGCTTGCCGTTGCGCTCAGTGGTGATGTTGCCGCGCACGGCGTCGATCAGGTTGAGCTGGCCCTCGATCTGGTTTTCCCAGTTCGGCGTATTCGCATCTTCAAAATCGGCCATATACACATCGGCTCCCGAGTTGAAGGCATTGATCACCATCTTGCGATCGACCGGGCCGGTGATTTCCACGCGGCGGCAGGCCAGCGCTTCCGGGATCGGTGCAATCCGCCAGTCAGCGGCGCGGATGGCGGCTGTCTCCGGCAGGAAGTCAGGACGTTCACCGGCATCGATACGTTTGGCACGTTGGACTCGTATCGCCAGCAATTCCTGACGGCGGGCTTCAAAGCTGCGGCTCAGTTTGACGACCAGCGCCAGCGCTTCAGGCGTCAATACCTGTTCGTAGTCTGCTTTGAATTCGCCTTCAATTTCTATTCCTGCCGGGATGTCTATCGTGCTCTCAGTCATGCTTGTCTCCATATATATTGAATCAGTGATGTACAACTCTGTGATTGCTACTACTCTGTTTCCACTTCTGCTTTAGATCGCATCCCCGCAAGGATGCGATCCCCCTTTGACAAGACGCCTTACGCGGCACGCCCTGCAATACAAACCTTTGCAACCTTGCTTTCAAAAAATTGCTCATCCTCGGTCGAACCATGCAAGGCGGTGGTGGACGACTGGCCTTGCTGGATGACCTGGGTAATGGCATCGAAATAACCGGTACCCACTTCACGCTGGTGCTTGACCGCAGTGAAGCCTTTGTCGGCTGCAGCGAATTCGGCTTCCTGCAATTCGACGAAGGCCGACATTTGATTACGGGCGTAACCATGCGCGAGGTTGAACATCGAGTAGTTCAGCGAATGGAAGCCGGCCAGTGTGATGAACTGGAATTTGTAGCCCATCGCACCGAGTTCTTTCTGGAACTTGGCGATAGTCGCGTCATCCAGGTTCTTCCTCCAGTTGAACGAAGGCGAACAGTTATAGGCCAGCATCTTGCCGGGGAATTTGGCATGGATCGCATCGGCGAATTGACGCGCGAATTCGAGATCCGGCTTGCCGGTTTCGCACCACAACATATCGACGTAAGGTGCATATGCGAGGCCGCGCGAAACTGCCTGGTCAAAACCGGAACGGGTTTTGTAAAAACCTTCGACCGTGCGCTCACCTGTCAGGAAAGGCTGGTCATTGGCATCGACATCGGAGGTCAGCAGGTCAGCAGCTTCCGCATCGGTACGTGCAATCACCAAAGTGCGGGTGCCGCAAACGTCGGCTGCGAGGCGTGCAGCATTCAGCTTCTCCACTGCTTCACGGGTAGGCACCAACACCTTGCCGCCCATGTGTCCGCATTTCTTGACCGATGCCAGCTGGTCTTCGAAGTGCACGCCGGCAGCACCGGCTTCTATCATTGCCTTCATCAATTCATAGGCATTCAGCACGCCGCCGAAACCGGCCTCGGCATCCGCCACGATAGGTGCGAAGAAATCCAGATCACCCTTGCCTTCCGACCACTGGATCTGGTCAGCGCGCTGGAAGGTGTTGTTGATGCGCTTGACGACCAGCGGCACCGAATTGGCCGGATACAGCGATTGATCCGGATACATCTCGCCCGCTACATTGGCATCACCTGCGACTTGCCAGCCGGACAGGTAAATCGCTTTCAAACCTGCTTTCACCTGTTGCATCGCCTGGTTGCCGGTAAGTGCGCCGAGCGAATTGACGAAGGGCTCGTTATTGCACATCTCCCACAGCTTGTCGGCGCCGCGCTGTGCCAGCGTGTGCTCGACCTGCAGCGAACCACGCAGGCGTACTACATCTTCCGCCGTGTAGTTACGCGTGATGCCTTTCCAGCGCGGATTTTCCTGCCAATCCCTGTTGAGTGCTGCTATCTGTTGCTCGCGGTTTGCCATGATGATTCTCCTCAGTTAAGTGCGTGAAATAACAAAGACAAGAAAAAACATTGACTTCATCATAGGCGATATTGCGCATAGCAACAATGTCTTATATAAGATATTTTAATTTTTTATTTTCCTTATGTATCAAATACTTATAATTCATTTTTCTGTATATGAAACGATATTCTACCCTTTGGAATTTTTTAATGATGCAGCGCGATATTAATATCCCGTATTATGAAACGATATATTTGGTCGTGAAAAATCCGCGCTTTTCAGGCGTTTACATGATTTCAAATGGGTAAATAAGCGATGTGAAGAAACGAGGAAGTTGCGATCCGCATGCGGACAATATGCAAGTCACCGGACACGTGCGACAAGATGCACAGCCGTTAGCAAACTTCCAACTTGAGTTGTGAGGCGGTAAGATGACGCCCATGTTGCTGCGGAATGCACGCAACAGCGAGCAAATTTTTGCGCCCCCCCCTCTCTGTCCCCGGACCAGGCCCCGGATGGCAGGTTTCCCGACTATTTAAGCAGGCAGTCCAGGGTACTGCGTTGCAAACGCTTATTTTTTGAGAGTACAGCCAGTGCAAAAAATCGACGTCTTTTCCCTGTTTGTCGCCATGACACTCAACTTATCCATCATGGCGGTGGCGCTGCCTTACTTCATGGGTCGGGTGAACCGTGCCGCACGGTACGCGCAAACCGGGATCGTGCTGCAAACAGCGGGCTGGATTTTCCTGTTTTCGTCGAGCGCTGTCGAACGAGGTGGCTGGGCCGACCATCTGCTGTCGACCCTCGCGATGGGATGTGTTTCGAGCGGCATGGTATTCAACGCGATGGCTTTTCAAATATGGTGCGGCCGCAAGGTAAGCGTGCGCACGCCCATTGCCATTGCCGTATTGATGACTGTCGGCTACAGCATCGGCTTTTCAAATTATCCGTTCCGGGTGGGCTGGGCCAATGCCCTGCTGGCCTTGCAGATAGCCACCGTGGTGGTTGAGCTGTGTCGACCACCCAAAGTGGCAGTCGGACGCTGGCGCTGGCTATTGGCCATTTGCCTCAGCATACAAATGATAGTGCTGGCCTGCCGTGCCGTGCTTGGTGCGTTCTACACCGCCGAGTTTCCAAATTTCTTTGGCCCCTACCTGGTCAACCAGATATTTGCATTGTCATCAAATTCGATGATGGTGCTGTCAGTCGTGGCCATCCTGCTGGCACACCGTGACGAAGCAGCGCGCGAACTGGAGCGCCTGGCTATGCAGGACAGCCTGACCGGCGCCCTGAATCGTCGCGCCTGGCTGCTACAGTCCGGCATCGAACTCGCCAGCAGTGTGCGCTACCGACAACCTATAGGCTTGCTGTTACTTGATCTCGACTATTTCAAGCAAATCAACGACACGCATGGCCATGCTGTCGGCGACCGTGCACTCCAGCTGTTCGTGAGCGGATTGCAGGCTGTCAGCCGCGCCGGTGATGTGTTCTGCCGTTATGGCGGTGAGGAATTTTGTGTCTTGCTCAAATGCGCCACCCCCGACGCGGTGATGGCCTACGATCAACGCATGCGCCAGTGGCTGGCGCAGCACTCCATCCAGGAATTGGGATTCGAGCTTTCGTATAGCGCCGGCATCGCCATGCGCGAACACGACAGCGACAGCATAGACACCATGCTGCAGCGTGCCGATGTCGCCCTGTACGACGCCAAATCGCAAGGACGTGGCTGTACCTTGGCCAGTCCGGTACGACTCAGTGCCTAAATCGTCTACCTGCGTTCTCTGCATGCCACGCCATACGGTTCATGCCAGAGCCCAGATGCTCGGCAGCCCGCTTCCGGTCGCTCGCTGATATCCGCTTTCGTTTCAAGCGCATCTCATATTTCAAATCTTGGACAAATGCGCATGCGACATAAGTAATTTGCACCTTGCAAAAGGACGTATCCCCACAGCCCATCTGCTTAGTACGATTTTTTAGTACAGACAAATAGTATTTTCTTCGTTATATTCGACCGCTTTGTCTCTCATAACACCATGCACGCAGGGAGCGGCCGTCATGAATCGCAGTTTCAAGTCCATTTTCAATCGTCAAACCGGCCAATCACAGCCCACCTCCGGGCCAACAAAGCAAGCTGACAAAACAGCTGGCACGATGCGTCAATCTCATCTGGCGGCAGCTTTAGGTTTCGTGACGGCGCTTGGCGCGCCAACGTGCGTATTGGCACAAACCTATTATCAAATCTTCGATAACTTCAACGGCGCAGGCGGTGCGGCGCAATCCGGCGGAAGCGCTGGCGCAACAGGTGGACTCGGCGGCGGAGGTGGAGCTGGTAGCGCATACGGAAATGGAGGAGCCGGCGGCGGCACGTTTGCAGGCGTCGGTGGTCAAGGTAATAGTGCCGGAGGCAATGCGACGCAGACTAACGCATCGGAAAGCCAGGCTACAGTCATCGTCATAGGAACGAGCGGCGGGGGTGGTGGTGCCGCTACCGCCTCTCAGGATGGTCTTCACGGCGCAACGCCTGCAGTCCAGCATATCAATGGTGTTTTCAACTCGCCGGAGGATCGTGACACCGTCGTGATTGGCGGCGGAGGTGGCGGCGCAGGAGCGGGAGCTGCCGGGCATGTTGGCGGCAACGGTGGCGCGGGTACCAATGCCTCGTTAATTTTTCAAATAGGTCTCAATCGGCTTGCGGTGGCTAGTCTTGCCATAGGCGGCGATGGCGGCAGTGCTGCCTCTTATCTTTCCGGCCAGGCTGGTGCCGGTGGTAACGGCACGCTGCGGCTGGAGCGCGGTGTACTCGAAGCGACCAATATTACGATCGGCGGCGCAAATGGTAGTGGTGACAGCAACAAAGCGGGCGCAGGTGGTACAGGGACCTTAGCCATCTCTGGCGCCTCCGCTGTTATTTCTAGTGGCGGTATGCTGGTGCGCGCCAATGGGCTCCTTGAAATCACTCACAGTACGGGCACGGTCCTGCTTGATACAGATATCAGCGGTGCGGGAGACTTCAAGCAAAGCGGGACTGGCACAACCGTACTGACCGGTAGCGATACGCGCACCGGAAACACCACACTTACGGCGGGTACACTCCAAATTGGTAACGGAGGAACAAGCGGTACTCTTGCCGGCAACACTAACATCGCCAGCGGCGCATTACTTGCATTCAATCGCAGTGATGCCAATACGTACGGTGGTGACATCAGCGGAGCTGGCGCACTGCAGAAACTAGGTAGCGGCACCACCACCCTGACTGGCGCCAACAGCCATACCGGTGGTACCACTATATCCGCCGGCACACTGCAAATTGGCAACGGCGGCAACACCGGCAGTATCGCTGGCAATACCTCCATCGCCAGCGGCGCACTACTTGCATTCAATCGCAGTGATGCCAACACATACGGTGGTGACATCAGCGGAGCTGGCGCACTGCTGAAACTAGGTAGCGGCACCACCACTCTGACTGGTGCCAGCAGCCATACTGGTGGTACCACTATATCGGCCGGTACACTGCAAATTGGCAATGGCGGCAATACCGGGAGTATTGCTGGCAATACCTCCATCGCCAGCGGCGCCATCCTTGCCTTCAATCGATCTGACGATGTGGCTTATGGAGACGTCATAAGTGGAAACGGTGGAGTTTTGAAGCTGGGCAGCGGTACGCTTACCCTCACAGGCTCTAATATCTACTCCGGTTTGACACGCGTTGATTCCGGCACCCTGCGCATTGCCGGCTCTGGCAGTATTACAAGCGAAACGACTGTCAACAACGGAGCCACACTCGCCGGTTCGGGCTCGGTTGGCAGTACCTTGGTACATACCGGCGGTACCGTGCATGCAGAAACCGGCACCTTGACTATCAATGGCAATTACACCCAGGAAGCCGGCGCGACCTTGCGTATCGATGCAACAAATGCCAGCGCCAGCGGTTACGGCAAACTGAATGTAACAGGTACAGCATCCTTCACACCTGGCGCCATGATGGACATCAATGTCAGTACGCTCAATACCTTGGGTGCAGGGAATGTTTTGAGCGGCGTCGTTTTTGCGGCCAACGGCCTGACTTCATCAGGATTCAATGTCAGGGACAACTCGGCACTTTTCGACTTTCAAGTCCTGGAGCACAGCAATTCTATAGACTTGCATATAGTCTCAAGCAGCAACAGCGGAGTGCGTGATGCTGTCCAGGAATATGGTCCACGCTCAGCCCTGGGTGCAGCCTCTGTCTTGAATGCGCAACTTAACAACGGCGCAACTGGCGATATGAGCAATGTGATTAATGCCTTGGGCCAGTTGTCGAACAACCGCGATGTCGCGCGTGCTATTGCGCAAACGCTTCCTGTTGTCTCTGGCAATCAGGCTGTTCAGGGCTCCCTGTCGACTTTCCAGAAATTGGTTCAAAACCGTACTGGCGGCAACCCCGGTACAAGCGGCTTGTCCTCCGGTGATGCACTGTCCGGCAAAAATGCATGGGGCAAAGTCTTTGGCTCCCGTGCCGAACAGGACGACCGCAGCGGCGCTGCAGGCTTCAAGGCTGATACATGGGGTCTGGCGCTGGGTGCGGATACAGAAGTCGCACCGGGCACACGCTTCGGTCTGGCCTATGGCTACGCCAAAACCTCGGTCAATGGCAACATGGATTTCAGCGGTTCGGCACAACGCGCCAACATCGATACTCACGTCATTTCTTCTTATGGCAGCAAAGACCTCGACGGCAATCGCATCTTCTCGCTCCAGGGTGATGTCGGCATAAATGACAACAAGTCCACACGACAAATCGATTTTGGTGGCTTGAGCCGTACCGCGCAAGCCGACTATCGCACCTATAGCGCACATATTGGTACAGCCATTGCACAAGTGTTTGAACTAAGCGAAACGACAAGCGTGACGCCTGCCTTGCGTGCTGATTACACATGGCTCAAGTCACAGGCGTATAGCGAGGGCGGCGCGGATGCACTGAACCTGAATGTCGGCTCGAACAAAACGGATGCCCTGGTCATTGGTGCAGATGCGTACCTGCAGCATCGCTTTAGCCCTACCTCACGCCTGGATGCCAACTTTGGCATTGGCTACGATGCCATCAATCAGCAAGGCAACATCGTCGCTACTTATGCAGGTGCACCGGGCCAAGCGTTCGTAACAACCGGTATTGAGCATTCGCCTTGGCTGGCGCGTGGCGGTATCGGGTATAGCGTGCTGGCCTCGAACGGTACGGAAATCAGCTTCCGTTACGATGCCGAAGGTCGTTCTGACTACCTGAATCACACGGCTTCAGCCCGGGCCAAGTGGACGTTCTGATTTACCCCATGCCATTGAAAAAAACGACCTGATGGTCGTTTTTTTTTGCAACATGCGCATGGCTGCGAATCCGACTAACAAATTACTGGCTATTCTGACATGTGTCTGAGAGCTTGATTTGATGCGCATACCCTAGCCACTGCACCTGGGGGAATTTATTGCAGGTTTATGCAACTGAATTCCTCATCCGCCGCCCATGCCTGTTAGACTGCGTATCCTTTGCCGCACTACCTCAGACGCATCAATTCAGAACCTATGAACGCTACTTCCTTCTCCAGCCTTGCCCTCTCACCTGCCATGCTGAGCAACCTGGATTCGCTCGGCTATCGCGAGATGACACCGATACAGGCACAAAGCCTGCCGGTGATACTGGAGTTGCGCGATTTGATTGCACAGGCCAAGACCGGTAGCGGCAAGACTGCCGCGTTTGGCATAGGTTTGCTGCAAAAGCTGAACCCGACCTGGTTTGCCGTACAGGCACTGGTGATTTGTCCTACGCGTGAACTCGCGGACCAGGTGTCGAATGAATTGCGTCGCCTCGCACGCGCGACTGAAAATATCAAAGTGCTGACCCTGTGCGGTGGTGCGCCCATGCGCCCGCAAATTGCCTCGCTCGAACATGGCGCCCACATCGTAGTTGGCACACCTGGTCGTATCCGTGACCACATTTCGCGTGCAACCATCAATCTGTCCAAAGTACAGACACTGGTACTGGATGAAGCCGATCGCATGGTCGATATGGGCTTTTATGAAGAAATCGCCGGCATCGTCAGCGCCTGCCCGACACGCCGCCAGACCTTGCTGTTTTCTGCGACCTATCCCGACGACATCCGCCGTGCCAGTGCCGAGTTCCTGCGCGATCCGGTCGAGATCAAAGTCGAAGCACAACATGACGACAGCCAGATCGAACAACGCTTCTATGCGGTCGACTATGATGACCGCAACGCAGCAGTCGCGACACTGCTGAAGCACTACCGCCCGGTGTCCACGCTGGCTTTTTGCAATACCAAAATCCATTGCCGCGAACTGGCGGCGGAATTGCGCGCACAAGGCTTCAGCGCCCTCGCCTTATACGGCGAACTGGAACAACGCGAACGCGATGAAATCCTGGTGCTGTTTGCCAACCAAAGCTGCTCGGTATTGGTCGCGACCGACGTAGCGGCACGCGGACTCGATATCCAGTCGCTGGGCGCGGTGATCAATGTCGATGTGTCGAAAGATACCGAAGTGCATATCCATCGCATCGGCCGTACCGGTCGCGGCCAGGACAAGGGCCTGGCGCTCAGCCTGTGCGCACCGAATGAAAAGAAATGGGTCAAGCTGATCGAGGAATACCAAAACAAGCCGGTGCAATGGTTTGATTTGAAAGAGCTGGAAGTGGCCGAAGGCGGCGATTTGCACGCACCCATGGTGACGCTGTGCATCATGGGCGGCAAGAAAGACAAGCTGCGCCCGGGTGATTTGCTGGGCGCGCTGACCGGTGATGTCGGCCTCAGCAAGGATCAGGTCGGCAAGATCAATGTATTTGAATTCATGACCTACGTCGCACTGGATCGCAAGGTTGCCGACAAGGCTTATGCGCGTTTAAGCAATGGCAATATCAAGGGGCGCAACTTCAAAATGCGTTTTATCGATACCGATAGCTAAGCAGCGCCATCCATCAATACAACTGGCGCATCAGTGATGGTGGTGTGACCAGTTGCCGTCTTCCGAATTCATGAAAGACTCGACCGCATCTTTTTGGCCGGTCGCGTAACGCGTGATTTCACCGCAGGTGCAAATACCCTGATACGGCTGGATATGCGAGCAGGCGGATACTTTCTGCAAAAATACCTGTACTGATTTCGTGCATTTCTTGCACTTGAAAGTCAGTATGCGGGCTGGTTTGTTGGCCATCGTTGATTCCTGAATATATTGAATACTGCGTTGCGTCGTTATTATAAAAGATCAGCGTGCGGCAAGACGCCACAGTGAGGTGGTTTCGGCCGAGCGCGCCTGGTGCAGCGGATCGCTGACATCGGTCGCACGCGGATGCACCGGTTTGGTATCCACGCGTGCAATCACCTTCAAGCCGGCCGCTTCTATCATCTGCAGCAATTCGTCCCGCGCGCGCAAACCCAGGTGCTCCGCCAAATCCGACAGGATCAGCCAGCCCTCGCCCCTGGCTTCCAGGTGCGCCGCCAGGCCGTTGAGGAAACCGCGCAACATGCGGCTGTCCGGATCGTAAATAGCATATTCAATCGCCGAACTCGGGCGCGCCGGGATCCATGGCGGATTACACACGATCAAGGGCGCTTTGCCGGCCGGGAATAAATCGGCTTCCAGCACTTGCACGCGATCACGCAAATCGAGCCGCAGCAAATTCTCTTTCGCACATGCCAGTGCACGTGCATCCTGCTCTGTCGCAATCACTTTCTCTACACCACGTTGTGCCAGCAAGGCCGCAATCACGCCGGTCCCGGTGCCGATATCGAAGGCCAGTTTTTTCGACGGCAATGGCGCTTCGGCGATCAGGTTCAGGTACTCGCCGCGTACAGGTGAAAACACGCCATAGTAAGGATGGATGCGCGCACCGAGTGCGGCGATTTCAACACCGTTCTTGCGCCACTCATGCGCACCGATCAAACCCAGTATTTCGCGCAACGAAACGACGAAGGGACCGGTGCTCGCGCCATATGCTTCATTGCATGCCAGCTTGATATCCGGCGCACGGCGCAAAGGGATAGCGTACTCGGCATCCACTTCCACCAGCAGCATGCCCAGCGTGCGCGCACGTTGCGATTGCGCCTGGCGGTGGAAATTGAAGGCATCGATAGGCGTGGTCGCCGCCTTGCGTGGTTTGCGTTCTATGCGACGTGCCAGCGCCTGCAGCAACTGCCGTGCATTCTGGTAATCACCGCGCCATAACAAGGCGGTGCCTTCACTCGCCAGGCGGAAAGCGCTATCAGCCGTCAGTTTGTCGTCGGCAATGACCACACGTTTGGGAGCGGCGTGGCCGCTTTCGGATTGCCAGCGCGCCGAACGGTCGGCCCCTGCTTCATTCCATGTAATCACCGGATGCGCGCTCAAAACGAGGTCCGTGACAGGCGTACAGCAGCCAGGATGGCAAGAAGGTTAAAATACATAGTGATTCCGATTTTGCAAAGACAGCACTTAGGCTGCCCGGGGATGGTGAAAAGAGAGGCCAGCAGCCTGCCTTTATTTCTTCTTGTAGATTTCCGGCTTGGACTTATTGCGCTGCTCAAAAATCGTCTTGGCGTCTTTTTCCGCCCTGTCTTGCGTCCGCATGGCCGGATCATCATCGTGCAAGGTAAAGAAATCAGAGGCCTGGGCGCGCATCACGTACTTGATGGCAGCGGCGTCGCTGAGGTCGAATCTTTCGGTCATGAGCGTCGTCACTTCGTCCAGATACTCTTCGTAGGTCATGCTTTTCATCTTAAAAATGCGGTTTATTGAACGAAGTTGAGAGTATGCCCTTCAAACTGTTATCGACCTAGCTGTATCGATGCAATCACTTTATATTTAAACAACATAAACGGCTATTATTTACTATATTGAAAGTATCAGGGGCGGGTACCTTGATTGGAAATTGACAAACAATAATCGCCTTATTCATCCATTAAGCCGTGACATGATCATGTCAAAATGACCCTGCCATAAACCGCCGTCTACATGAAAGCGGACCAATTCCGGCAAAATCGACGCAGGCGAGTCACGAAAACCAGCAGATGAAATTCAAGGATCATTACGCAACACTAGGCATCCCGCGCGATGCGACGCAAGACGCAATCAAGAATGCGTACCGCAAACTCGCGCGCAAATATCACCCGGACGTGAGCCGGGAGATGTATGCAGAACTCCGCTTCAAGGAAGTCGGTGAAGCCTATGCGATCCTGAAAGATACGGCCAAGCGCATGGCCTACGACCTCGAATACCGGCCTGCCTTCAATTATCGCGAAGCATCGGCGAAACGCGCGCAGGCACAGCCACAAACAAGCGCACCACCACGCCATGCCGCGCCGAAAGAACCACCACCAGCCGCCAAGCCGCGTACGGAAGAACACTTCAGCAATATCCTGGATGAAATGATGGGCCGCCCGGGCCCGGCCACACCGCCGAAACGCGGCGTCCACATCCACGGCAGCGACCAGCACACCAAGGTACAGATAGACCTTGAGGATACCTTTCACGGTACTTCCTGCAATGTGTCGATGCCGACCTATATGACCGATGACTACGGTATGCCGATCGTTTCCAAGCGCACGCTGAAAGTCAGCATCCCGAAAGGCATGCGCTCAGGCCAGACGCTGCGCCTGGCCGGCCAGGGCTTCCCCGGCACCGGCGAGGGCAAGGCCGGCGACCTGTACCTGGAAATCGTGATCCGTCCACACCGCCGCTATCGGGTCGATGGCCGCGACATCTACGTCGATGTCCCGTTGACCAGCGTCAGTGCGGAACAAGGCACGGTAGTCCATGTGCCAACCCCGGAAGGCTCGGTCCAACTGGCGATCCCGGCCGGCTCCAGCATCGGCCGCAAGCTGCGCCTGAAAGGCAAAGGCATACCCGGCGATCCGGCCGGTGATATGTATGCGGTCATTACCAAGGTCAGCCAGCCTATCCATACTGCGGTTGCACAAAAAGCCTACCGCGCATTGAAGGCCGCCTTCGATTTTGCGCCGCGTACCGATACCGAACGCTAATCATCCGCGCTGGCATCTTCAGCCTGCCTACCCTTGCAACCAAGCACCGTTTTCATGGTCTGAACATACATGCAAGCCGACCTGCACCTGTATGCATTTCTGCATGGCACTACCTGCGGCGCGACACAGACGCTATACTTGCCTGTAAAACATAGCCTATAAAATATAAACACGCCTGCCCACTCTTATCATTCGGATTTAAGCACTCTATGACATATGAAGTAGTCGATACACAGCTCTCCCCTGACGGCCGCCTTGATATCTTGTCGAAGGCCGAAGTACACAGACTCCTGGACACCCGCAACGGCGGTTTATACAAACTCTTCCGTAATTGCGCGCTGGCGGTACTCAATTGCGGCAATGACACTGACGACGCCAAGGAACTGCTGAATCGTTACAGCACTTTTGAAATCAGCATCATCCAGCGCGAACGCGGTATCAAGCTCGACATCAAGAATGCACCGGCCAGCGCCTTCGTCGATGGCAAGATGATCAAGGGCATACACGAACACCTCTTTTCCGTCCTGCGCGACATCCTGTTCACCCACGATGAAGTGATTGCCAACCCGACCTTTGATCTCGAATCATCGGCCGGCATTACCGACTCCGTCTTCCACATTCTGCGCAATGCGAATGTGCTGCATCCGCACCTCAATCCGAAACTGGTAGTGTGCTGGGGCGGTCATTCGATCTCGCGCGAAGAATACGATTACACCAAAAAAGTCGGTTACGAAATCGGCTTGCGCGAAATGGATATCTGCACCGGCTGTGGCCCGGGTGCGATGAAGGGGCCGATGAAAGGCGCGACCATTGGCCATGCCAAGCAACGCATCCCGACCGGCCGTTACCTCGGCGTATCGGAGCCGGGCATCATCGCGGCGGAAGCGCCTAACCCTATCGTCAATGACCTGGTGATCCTGCCGGATATCGAGAAGCGCCTGGAAGCATTCGTGCGCATCGGCCACGGCATCGTCGTATTCCCGGGCGGTGCGGGTACCGCAGAAGAGATCCTCTACATCCTCGGTATCCTGCTGCACCCGGACAATGCCGGCCAGCCGTTCCCGCTGGTGTTTACCGGCCCGGCCAATTCAGCTGATTACTTCAAGCAGATTGACCACTTCATCGGTATCACGCTGGGCCCGCAGGCGCAGAAACTGTACAAGATCATCGTTGATGATCCGGTGCAGGTGGCGCAGGCGATGCAGGATGGCATCAAGGAAGTGCGAGAATTCCGCAAGAGCAAAGGCGACGCCTATTACTTCAACTGGGGCCTGAAGATAGACCACGCGTTCCAGATGCCGTTTTTCCCGACCCATGAAAACATGCGTAATTTATCGCTGCACCAGAATCAGGAGCGGCATGAATTGGCCGCCAACCTGCGCCGGGCGTTTTCCGGTGTGGTGGCAGGTAACGTCAAGGAAAGCGGGATACGTGCGATCGAAGAACATGGCCACTTTGAAATCAGCGGCGACCTCAGCATCATGGATCCGATGGATAAATTGCTGGCGGCCTTCGTTGCACAAGGCCGTATGAAATTGCCGGGCAAGGCCTATACGCCCTGCTATCGCGTCATCAAGTAAAACTACGCAGCAAACTGCTGGGCGCCGCTGGCGTTCAGCAGTGCCTCCATCGCCCGGTCAAAAATCGGTGCCGACTCCATCATCCCGACCGATCCTTCCCGCAAGCCCTTGATCAGCGCAATCGACGAATAGATCAACAGGCGTGGCGCCGCATCCACCGCATTCAGGCGGAACAGGTAAAACGATTGCGCCGCATCCACCCACAGCAAAGTCGCAGGCAAATAAGCGCCCTCATGCCACCACTCGACCTGGGTACCGACATGCATGCCGCCCAGCCATTTGGCATCCGAACTCATCAAGGTGCCAAGATCACTGTCCAGATGCAGCTCTGCACGCACATCGAATTGTTGCAAGGCGGTTTGCAGGCGTTCATGCGGCACGGTAGGCGCATGGATTTCCGTCGCTTGTGGTGCCGGCGCACTACCTATATGCAAAGTCGAAAAGTGCTGCTGCAAGCTGAGCAGCGAGCGCGCACCTGTTTGCTGGTTACCTTGTATCGTGCGTAGTACTTCAGCATGCATGGCAACCAGTTGATCCAAGACCTGCCTGCTTTCGATGTCCGACATCAACAGCAGCTGCAAACCCGTTTTAATCCTTTGCACCAGCTTCGGCAATACGCGCATCAGGGTGCTGCGCTCACTCGCATCCAGCTCTTCCTGCACACTCCACAGCAGGTCGGCCACCACCTCGCGATAAGGCTGGATATCCATGCTGTCATGTTCGCTGACATAGACCAGCACCCTGCTCCAGACCTTGATCAGGAAATCAACGGCGCGCTGGTCGGTATCTATGGAAGCCAGGCGCTCGCGCAAGGCATTCACGGTTTGCACCACCAGTACATCGTGCTGTTGCGGATTCTTTTGCGCATGCTCCAGCGCTTCGATGGCACGCAAGGCTTCGGCATCAGCCGCGTGCAAGGCGTTCTCGACCATATGGTTCAAATGCCGGCTGGCGGTTGCAAAGACTTGCATGTCTTGCTTGAAATCCTTGCCGACGCAAGCGATCGCCTCGGCCATACCGGCATGGATTTCCTGTCCCGGCGAGGTAGTTGCGTTCAAGCCACTGGCGATGGAAGCTGTGCGATTCAGGAATTGCCGTGCCGGATGCGCAGCTTGTTGCAAGACATCGGGATCCAGCATCGCAGCTTTGACAAAAGGAATGCGCAGTTGCGCAATCAGCGCCCGAAACGCCAGAGTCAGCGCCTCATCTTCGGCAATGTAATCGAACAGCATGGTGACCACATCCAGTCCCACCTTGTCGATTTCACTGACCTGGTCCAGGTCCAGCACCTCACGCAAATCCTCTGGTGCCACGACGTTCGCAGCGCCGCCTTCAGGCGCGGTGACACCCGCCTGCTGCATTTCTTGTAACTGCTGGAACAGCGGATGGGCATGGGCCTGGCTGTTAGCGGTCGGCGCGGCACTCGCATGCGGCACGCCGTCCGGATAGCGCAGGTTAGGCGGAATCCGGCCCGGGGCCGACTGATTGAATATCTTCCAGACAAAGTCTTGCAATTCGATTTGTCCGTCAGTAGGCAGGACTGGCATGCTGCCCAGGCCATTGACCGCACTATTGGTCGGCTTTTGCAATTGCGCCAGGACCCGTTCCAGCGCAGGTGCAGCCGGTACGTTTTCATGCAATTGCGGAAAGCCACCGTCCACGCCTGTCGACAAACCGGCGTCGACCGCAGTCGCACGATACGCGCCCTGGTTCACCAGTGCCAGCATTTCGCGCTCACGTTTGCTCAAGGCGCTCGGACGCGCCAGCAGGCGCGCATGCACGCCATTCGATTCAAATACATCGCGGATCGCGGAAAAGTATTCAGGCAGTTGTTCGGCCAGTGCTCCGGACAGATGATCGAACAGCATCGCGCAGACACTGCTATTGCTATTCATTTCGCACAGGACATCATGCAGTGCGCGTGCCATCAGGTAAGGACGGAAAGGATTTTCACGTTCGCGCACATCATGCTCATCATGCAGTTGCGCGATCATCAGGTTGAGCCGTCCCAGGCTTTGCTGGTCGGCTTCACGCAAACGCAGGACGCGGCGCTCCACCTCGATCTGGCGGGTCACCGTATCGTCGTCCATCAGCGTCAGGGTATCGGCCGACACATCCTGCAGGCTCAGGCGCAGGTCGCGATACATGGTTTGCATGCCGCGCTCGATATAGCCGATGTAGCTGAGGTTTAAACGCTTGAGGAATTCGGTTCCATGCGTGCCGAGGAAATCACGGGACGCGGAAATCCATTTTTGTTCATTGGCCGAACCGGCCATGGGAATTTGTTGCGCCAGGCTGATATTCGCGTCTTGCAGCATGCGTTCTGCAAGGGTGGAGAATCGAAATAAAGCACGCTCTTTGGCCAGTTGAATGACAGGTTTGATCGCGTGCATTACAGTGACCGTCTCCGACGAGTGTGGGCGAATATTTTTTTGATCATAGCGTAATGCAAGTTGTGTGACGAGGCCGGGCTGCACGGCAGCCTAGATTTAACCTGACATTTGTCGCGCATTGCACACATTTAACGCAAATTAACAAATCGCGGAAACACTCGAAAACAAACGGGCCTGCCAGTGGCAAGCCCGTCCGGGTCATTACGGTTGGTGCGCGCTTTAAGCCGGTGCCAGCAAAGCCAGTTGCGCTTCAGTCAGGTAGGTCCATTCACCCTCTTCCAGTGCCAGTGATTCCAGCGTCAGGCTGCCGATGGCAACACGGCGCAAGGCCGAGCAATGGTTGCCGGCTGCCGCCAGCATGCGTTTGACCTGATGGTATTTGCCCTGCTCCAGCACGATCTCCAGCTCATTGGCGCCCAGCATGCGGCAGGTTTGCGCCGCCAGCGGTGCCGGCTCGTCGTGCAATTGCACACCGTCCAGCAACTGCGCGATCAGTTCCGGCGTGACCGGATCATGCGTTGTGGCAACATAAACTTTAGGAATATGGCGTTTCGGCGACGATTGCGCATGGATGAAAGGACCGTCGTCCGACATCAGCAGCATGCCGGTCGTATCGTGGTCCAGCCGCCCGACCGGCTGCAGTTCGCGCCAGGTGAATTGCTCGGGCAATAAGGTCAGCACGCCCGGATGGTGGCTGGGCTTGCGCGAACATTCAAAGTTGGCAGGTTTATTCAACACGATGTAGACGTGCTCGCGATAGCGCCACACTTCATCAAAAATCGTGAATTCAAGGTCGCTGGTATCGAAAGCGGCGCGGTAATCAGTCACGCTTACGCCGTTGATGCTGACTTCGCCGTCTTCAATCAGGTTGCGGCAGTATTTTCTGGTGCCGTATCCCTGCGATTGCAGGATGCGGTCTAGGGTCAATTTACTCATGGCGGCACTGTACCAGAATGAGCCGGATTTATCAGCCGCGGCGCTTAAAATCCACCACTTCAGGCATTGACTTGTCACAAGCGCAAGGGCTTGGTCTGCCGGCGATTTTCTATTTAGCCACTGCACACGATAAAATGCGGGTATCTATCGAAAAAGGAAAGCAGTCATGAGCCAGTTCTGGAGCCCTATTGTGCAAACACTCACGCCATATGTACCGGGTGAGCAACCGAAATTGCCGGGCTTGATCAAGCTGAACACCAATGAAAACCCTTACCCGCCGTCGCCTGCCGTCATGTCGGCGATGCATGCGGTCAGCGCCGACACCCTGCGCCTCTACCCGGACCCGGATTCCAGCGCGCTGAAGCAGACGCTGGCCGATTACCACCAACTGGCGACCAATGAGATTTTCATCGGCAATGGCTCCGATGAAGTGCTGGCCTTTGTCTTCATGGCCCTGCTCAAGCACCAGGCACCCTTGCTGTTCCCGGACATCACTTACAGCTTCTATCCGGTCTATTGCAAACTGTTTGGCATCGATTACCAGGAAATCCCGCTGGATGAACAGATGGGCATCCGGCCGGCCGATTATCATGCACAGTCCTGCGGCGGCATTATCTTCCCGAATCCGAATGCGCCTACCGGCATCGCGCTGCCACTCGCGGCGATCGAAGAATTGCTGGTCAAACAGCCGAATGTCGTGGTGGCTATCGATGAAGCCTATGTCGATTTTGGTGGTGAAACCGCGATTCCGCTGATCCGTAAGTATCCGAACCTGCTGGTGATCCGGACTTTCTCGAAGTCACGCTCGCTGGCCGGCTTGCGCGTCGGCTTTGCGATGGGTCATCCGAAACTGATAGAAGCGCTGGAACGCGTGAAGAACAGCTTCAACTCCTACCCGCTGGACCGCATGGCCCTGACCGGCGCGGTCGCCAGCTATGGCGATGAAGCTTACTTCCAGCAAACCCGCCAGGCGATTATCGACAGCCGTGACCACATGACGCAGGAACTGGAAAAACTCGGTTTCTCGGTATTGCCGTCAACTGCCAACTTTATCTTCGCGCGCCATGCTTCCTTGCCGGCCAGCCAGTTGGCGGCCGGTTTGCGCGAACGGGCGATTATCGTGCGTCACTTCAATCATCCGCGCATCAACCAATACTTGCGTATCAGCATCGGCAATCCGGATGAGTGCAAGGCACTGATCCAGACGCTGCGCCTGTTGACGTCGGAACATTAAAACGCCGGGTTTCCCATGGCTGCAATCTGCTATGGGAAATATCGCCACATCTGATGCTGTAAAGCGTGCGGTACAGGGTGTATGCTTTTGCTGATCCTGAAGGAGAAAATGATGTCGGAACCGATCAAGCAGGAACCCGAGAAAATGTCGTTTTTTGCGACGATGGGTGCTATTTTCTGGTCTTTCATCGGCTTGCGCCGCCGCTCCGATTACGAAAAGGATGTGACCGGACTGAATCCTTTCTACGTTCTGGTCGCCGCCCTGCTGGGCGTCGCCATCTTCATCGGCATCCTGCTGACCGTGGTATCACTGGTGCTTAAATAAAAATAGCGAGCTAGCCGGAACGGCACGCTCGCTATTGCAATCAAACCAGTTTCGTTTCAACAATCAGGCATACACAGCCAGATGCTTGCTCTGCAAGGCCCACTCCGCTTCCACCACATGTAAATGTTGCGCCCGCATCGTCGCTTGCAACGATGGGATGGAGCCGCCCGCCTTGTACGCCAGGCTGACATGCAATTGATCACCGGCTTGCACGCTGACCGGCTCCGCCAGCGGCAGGACCAGGTAGTGATTCAACCAGTCTATCGTGGTCGATTGCTGCATATTGACGGCCAGGATATTCTTGGTCACGAAACGCAAGGCATTCACCGTGCCGGCATGTTCAATCGCAAACACGCCTTCCCAGGCAATCTGCGGATTCACCGCCTGCGTGAAATCCAGCATCGAATAAACCGATGGCTGCGCCAGTTCTACGCTACCGGTCTGGATGAAAGTCGGTTCCTGGAATTGCACGATAGGCGCGTTATAGCCTTCGAAGCAGTAATCCTGCTGCAAGGGCTGGACCGCCATGATCATTGCTTCCGGAATAAAGAGTGGCAACGGGCCGCCGAATTTTTCAAGGTAGCGCTGTTTGAATGATTCGATAACTTGCACCTGCTTTTCGCGCAGCATGGCGACGTGGATCATTTCGCAAATCACGACATCAACCGGTTCCGGCGGCAGGTATTCAAAGGCATCACCCTGTATCACTTCGACCCGCTCGCCATTCACATTCTGTGCGAGGAAGCGTTTCGCTTCCGCCACCAGGTCCGGATTGTATTCGACACACCAAACCTTTTCCGCCTGGGCCGCCGCAAACCATGACAGCACACCGGTACCACCACCCAACTCCAGCACCTTGGCGCCGGGCGCCACCAGGTGCGTAATCGCCGCCTTGAAGCCGGACATGCGGCGATTGTCCATCAGCATATTGTGGTGGTAGTGCACAGGGATGAATTGGCCCAGGTAACAGCTTTCAAGTTCGCGTTCGGTCAGCATGTGTTCATCCTTATGGATAGTCGGTGAGCTGCCATCCCCGGCTGGGAATGACGGCATGGAACACCATTATCGTGAACGGATGACGAAACAAAGGGACGAGATGCACCAGTTTTAAGCAGCTGTTCCCTGCTTGAAAAAATGCGCTTGATGAATGAAAAGGAAGGACGCCGGCCCCCGGACCAGGGACCGGCAACAGGAAATTAAACTGCCGGCAACACCGGTGTACCCATCAGTACGGTGACCGTATGTGCGGTGCCATCATCCCGCATTGTTACAAAGTGATCCGGCATCACCACGCCATCCAGTTCAACGCGCAGCACACCCTTGCTGATACCGGTCGGATTCTGGATCGTGATGTTATAGACGGCGGCACCATAGCGATAATGCAGTTTCGCACTACGCCACTCATTCGGCAGGCAGGGATCGAGGCTCAATTTGTCCGCTTGTATGCACAAGCCCAGTATCGATTCGACCCCGGCCCGGTACAGCCAGCCGGCGGCACCGGTGTACCAGGTCCAGCCGCCGCGCCGGACATGCGGTGACTCGGCATAGATGTCAGCCGCCACCGCGTACGGCTCTACCTTGTAGGCTGCCATCCCGGTGCGCGAACTGCTGCGATTGGCCGGATTGATCATCTTGAACAAATCATGCGCCTGGCCACCCTTGCCCATCTTCGAGTATGCAATCAGGCACCACACTGCGGCATGCGTGTACTGTCCGCCGTTTTCGCGTACGCCCGGCAAATAACCCTTGATATAACCCGGGTCCAGCGGCGTCTTGTCGAATGGTGGCGTGAACAAGAGGATCAAGTCATCGCCCGGACGGATCAGGTATTGATCGACCGATTCCATCGCACGCTGGCTGCGTTCCGGCTCACCCGCGCCGGAAATCACCGACCAGCTTTGTGCAATCGAATCGATGCGACATTCGGCATTGCTGGCGGAACCCAGTGGCGTACCGTCGTCAAAGTAGGCGCGGCGATACCATGCACCGTCCCAGGCATGCTGCTCGGTTGCCTTCTTCAGTTTCTCTGCATGTTTGCGCCAGCGTGTCGCACGCGCCTTGTCCTTGCGCGCTTCCGCCACCGGCGCAAAGCGCAGCAAGGTCGCATACAGGAACCACGCGAGCCACACGCTTTCGCCCTTGCCGCCATGGCCGACGCGATTCATGCCATCGTTCCAGTCACCGCCACCCATCAGCGGCAAGCCATGCGGGCCGGTATGCAGGCTATGGTCGAGTGCGCGTGCGCAATGCTCATACACGCTGGCCATCTGTTCCGAGATATGCGCTTCGAAGTAGGCATCTTCTTTTTCCAGCGGCAAGGGATCGCCTTCGAGGAAAGGCAGCATCTCATCGTAGATTTGCGCATCACCGGTGACATCGACATAGTGTGCTGCGCAATAAGGCAGCCAGATCAAATCATCGGAGATATGTGTACGCACACCGCGCCCGCTCGGCGGATGCCACCAATGCTGGACATCACCTTCCGGGAATTGGCGTGACGAAGCGCGCAGGATTTGCTCACGCGCCAATGTCGGTGCCACCAGTGCCAATGCCTGGGTATCCTGCAACTGATCGCGGAAACCGTAAGCGCCACCTGCCTGATAGAAGGCGGTACGGGCCCAGAAGCGGCAACTCAGGGTCTGGTAGAGCAACCAGCCATTGAGCAGGTAATCCATCGAACGATCCGGCGTTTCCACCTGCACCTTGTGCAAAATATTGTGCCAGTTACGCTGGCTGGTTTCAAAAACTTCGTCGATATCAGCTGCGCGGTAGCGCTGCACCAACCCGCGTGCGGCGTCCGCATCATCGGCCTGTCCCATCAGGAAGACGATTTCGACTTCGCTATCCGGCGCGATTTCGACCAAAGCCTGCAGCACACCGCAGGGATCGAAACCGGCACCAACCCGATTCGACAGCACGCTACCGTGCGTCAGCGCTTCCGGCTTCTGGAAGTTGCCGTTACGACCGATGAATTCCTTGCGGTCACCGGTCCATGCCGTTTGCTTGCCGCACAGGTCTATGAAGGCGACGCGTTGGCCGAATTCGATATTCCACGGGTTGCGCGCAAACATCGCACCACTTTCCGCATCGCGTTCAGTCGCGATGAATGGCATGTTATCGGCACGCGTTGCCCCCAACGCCCATTCCACATAAGAACTGAGCGACAGGCGACGCACACCGCGCGATACATTCTTCAGGCGCAGGCGACAAATCTTGACCGGATCATCCCAACTGACGAATTGCAGCAATTCACTGGCGATGCCACTGCAATTAAGTTCGAAGCGGCTATACCCCTGTCCATGGCGTGTCGTGTAAATCGCATCCGGCACGCGGATCGGCGAGATAGTCGGGCTCCAGAGCGCACCACTCTCTTCATCACGGATATAGAAGGCTTCACCCGACGGATCCGAGACCGGATCGTTGGACCAAGGAGTCAGTTTGTTTTCACGGCTGTTCTGGCTCCAGGTATAACCGGCACCACGTTCGGACACGGTAAAACCGAAAGTCGGATTAGCGATCACGTTGATCCACGGTGCCGGTGTGACCTGGTCCTGCCCCAGCACGATCACATACTCGCGCCCATCCTTGTCGAAACCACCGAGTCCGTTGAACAGCGCCAGTTGTGGCGGCACGCTAGGCGGACCGGCACGCGGCCCCTGTATTTCACGCTTGAGCCACGAAAATGGCGCATTCTCTTCGACTTCCGGACGCGCCTGCAATTGTTCGGCCAGGCTGCCCTGCCCGCCTTCCAGCACCACGCGTGCCGACGCCAGCAACAAAGTACGTTCATCGTCGGTAATGACATCCGCCCGCACGATAAATGCACCGCCACGCTCGGCCTGCTCCTGCTGTGCCGAGAAAGCTTGCGCCGCCCGGACCATGCCTTCCATCGCTGCCTGCAGTTCCTGCGCGTACGATGCGCCTTTTTCATTCAGGATCACCAGGTCCACCGGCAATTGCTTCATGCGCCAGTATTCATGTGCACGCAGTAACTGCGATACCAGGCGCAAATCTTCCTGCTTGGCCATGCGCAGCAAGACGATAGGCCGGTCGCCGGAAATGCCCTGTCCCCACAGGCCAGCATGGCTCAGGCGCATCGAACGTATGACGCGACCACTGGCACGCGCAGTGCGGTCCGAAAACAGGATACGGCTGGCCAGATGCTGGAACAGTTCGGCTTCGTAATGCTCAACCCGCAAATAATGCAATTGCACCTGTGCATGCGTCCACACCAGGGCCGAGATCCGCGAAAATGCCGAACCGTCATGGTATTTATCCGCCAGGCTGAGTATCTCTTCACGCGAGTTCGCGGCCATCGTCGAAAATACCAGATGCACGATTTCATCCGGTTCCAGCCTTACCCTGACGCGCAGGCTGAAAATAGGATCCAGTACCGCGCCGACTGTATTCGACAAAGGACGACCATCAATGATCGACAAGGGATTGCTGACACCCTGGCCGCGCCCGATGAAGCGGGCACGATCAGTTTCATATTCAATTCCTACTGCACTGTCACTCCCCTCACCACGCGCCACCACATGCGCCGCCCATGGTCGGGTTTCGCCATCCTTGCGCGGCCTACGCGAAGCCAGCAAGCCGCGTATTTCATGCAAGTACTCGGTTTCGACAAACAGGTTTGAAAACGCCGGATGCGCGATATCAGCCGCCACCGGTGCCAACAGCACTTCCATATACGAAGTCACTTCGATATAGCGGGTGCGCGAACCGTTATTGGTCAAGGTCAGGCGACGCAGCTCGGTATCGTCTTCCGGTGACACGATCACTTCCAGCATGCTGGAAATGGAACCGTCGGCACGTGAGATACGTACACGATCTTCGGCGAACTTGACCTGGTATGAGTCGGGCTCAACCGCAGTCGGCTGGAAGCCGGCCGACCAGTACGCGCCACTTTCCGAATCACGCAGATAGATGTGGCTACCCCAATGGTCACGCGTTGCATCTTCACGCCAGCGCGTAATGCCCAATTTATTCCACAGGCTGTAACCGGAACCGGCAGCCGTCATCATGACTGCATAATGTCCGTTCGACAGTAACTGCGTCTCCGGCGTCGCCGTCATCGCGCTGTTGAACTCCCGTGCCACACCGGATTCCGGCATCACCACGGTCGGCCGCTCGCGTTCTTCACGCAATGCCAGCGAAGTCGGTTGCACCCAGCGCGGCTGCGATTCATGCAACAACAATTCTGCGGAACGAATAATCGGTTCGTGATGGAAACGATGGCGCATCACATTGCGATTGATCACATTGCCCAACGCCACCAGCAACATACCCTGGTGATGCGCCATATAGGCACGCACGATCGCCATGGTCTGGTTCTCGGCGCGACGGCCCGGCGTAAAGTCCAGTGCCTCATAGAAACCGTAACGACCCAATGCACCGATTTCAGTCAGGCTGCGGAAATTAGCGACCGCGCTTTTTGGCATATACATTGCCGCCAGGCCGGTCGCATACGGTGCGATCACTATATCTTTTTCCAGCCCGCGCTTCAGGCCCAGGCCCGGCACGCCGAATGCAGAGTATTGATAAGTGAATGCGCGATCGCGTACATTCAACGCAGATTCGGATACCCCCCACGGTACGTGGCGCTCCTTGCCGTACTCGATCTGGCGCGCGACGATATCGCGGCAAGTCTGGTCCAGCATGCTGCCGCGCGGCGAGGAAATCACCAGTGACGGCATCAGGTATTCAAACATCGACCCTGACCATGATGCCAACACCGGACCATTAATCCCGGGCAGCATGCGTCGACCGAGGCGGAACCAGTGTGATGGCGGCGCCTGCCGTTCGGCAATCGCCACCAGGCTGGCCAGCCGCGCTTCCGACGCCAGCAAATCATAATAACTATCGTCCAGCTTGCCTTCGTCGACGTTGTAACCGATGGAAAACAATTGTCGTTCCGGCGACATCAGGAAACTGAAATCCATTTCGACTGCCATGGCACGCGTCGCGCGCTCCATGTTTTCCAATCGTTCCAGCCATTCGACGCCCAGTACCGCAGCCTGCATCAGCGAGCCATCCAGCGCATCGAACAGCTGCTGTGGAATGACGTCGGGATCCAGCCGGTTCTGTGACGCAAACAAGCGTGCTATATCGCGCCGTGCCGCCAGGTAGGCAGTCGGCAAATCTTCCAGTGCCACATGTATATTGATGTGTGAATTGACGATCTGCCACAACTCGACATTCTTGCCGCCATCCTGCGCTTCCAGGTGTACCCATGGCATCATCACGACGAAATCATTGCAATGCATGCGTACTGTCACACGCAATTCATTGGCCCAGGTCAGCACTTCATTGTCCGGGCTCTTGATCTCTACCGAAAAAGCTTGCGCCAGGTCGAACAGATTCTCCGAACGTTCGACCATCTTTTCCCAAAACGTGTATGCCGGCGAAACGGCATTCGTCGTCAGCAGGAAATCACTGAATTGCTCAGTCCCTTTACGCAATTCATTGATGCTGACTGCCTGCGTACGTAACTCCGGCCCGATGCCATCTATTGCCAGGCGCAACAGTAAAACCGTATCCCGCATACCGGCGACGATAGTCGGTCGCAGGATGCTTTGTTCCTGCGCATCCTTGCAAGCCTGCGCCAGTGCAAACAAATGTCCGGCGAGATTGCCGCTATCCACGGTTGAGATATAACGTGGCGACAAAACTTCCAGCCGTTCGGTTTCATACCAGTTGTAAAAATGACCGTGATAGCGTGGCAACTTGTGCAAGGTATCCATCGTCGCTTCCAGCCGACGCATCATTTCGCTCAGGCCGATCCAGCCAAAGTCGCGCGCACTCACCACCGACAATAAATACAAACCGAAATTGGTCGGCGAAGTGCGATGCGCAATCACCGGCTGCGGGTCTTCCTGGAAATTATCCGGCGGCAGGTAGTTATCCTGCGCCACCACAAAGGTCGTAAAAAAACGCCAGGTACGGCGAGCAACCAGGCGTAACTCGGTTTCTTCACCGACATCCAGCTCTTCGACATTGGTATCCACCGGCGGCAGGCTGATGGCACGCGCAATCAATGGACTGGCCAGCCACAACAGGCAGAATGGCAAAGCCAGCCACAAGGCGGCAGGATGCAGGAAAGCAACCGCGGCGGCGATCACAACGGCGATCAGCATGCCCATACGACCACGCCACAAGAAGCTGCCGACCGAATATTTCTTCGCCCTTCTTACCTGGGCGGAAGTGACCCACTCCAACAACTTTCTGCGCGTAAAAATCAGGCGCACCAAAGTCCGCCCTATCGCATCCAGCATCAGCCACGAATACTGCGCCAGCACTGCCAGTGAAATAAAGACGACGGCGATCGTATCCGGCAAGACCGCCATGCCGCGCCGCCAGTGCGCTTTGAAGCTGAGGTCATCACGATGCGGCAACAAGTCGGAGAAAAAGCGAAATACGGCCGGTGGTGCCAGGCCGACGATAGCCAGTATCAGCCACGGCCAGGCCGGTGCATTGCCCAGGAAGAAAGTCGCAGCCAGCGTCAGCAGGATCGCCGGTGCCGTCAACGAGCGTCGCATGTTATCGGCGATCTTGAGGCGGTCTATCATCGACATCGAAACGCGTCCGGCATTCAGCAGCCATGGCAGCAACTGCCAATCACCACGCGTCCAGCGATGCTGGCGTGCCGCCGCTTCTTCGACGTGCGACGGAAAATCTTCAAACAATTCGACGTCATTCACCAGTGCACAACGCGCCAGCGCACCTTCAAAAAGATCATGGCTGAGCATGGTGTTTTCCGGTACCTTGCCGGACAAGGCGCGCTCGAAGGCATCAACATCGTACAAGCCCTTACCCGAATAACTGCCCCAGCCGAATACATCCTGGTACACATCGGATACCGCACCGCCGTACGGATCGACCCCGCCACGCGCAGAGAAAAAGCGACGATACAAGGTACGTTCCTGCTGCATCGGCAGCGTCGGCGTGATGCGCGGTTGCAGGATGCCGTACCCTTCGATGACCTGCATGGTGTCCGGGTCATGCCGTGGCTGGTTCAATGGATGGACCGCAACGCCGACCAGCGCACGCAATGCACCTATCGGTAAACGTGTATCGGCATCCAGCGTGATCACATAGCGCACATTGCGCGGCACCGGGATATCGTCGAGCAGGAAGGAGGTGTCTTGCGCATCACGCAGCAGGCGGTTGAACTCATGCAATTTACCGCGCTTGCGTTCCCATCCCATCCACTTGCCTTCCGCTTCATTCCACAAACGGCGGCGATGCAGGATATAGAAACGCGTCTGCCCGCTTTTGCTCGGGCCATAACGAGTATTGAGCATTGCTACACAGCGACGCGCTTTTTCCAGCAGCGGCAAATCCTGCGGCATGTGCTCTTGCTTTGCATCGGCCCAATCAGACAACAGGGTGAAATACACTTCACCGTCCGGATTCGACAAGTAATGCGTTTCCAGTTGCTGTATCTCTTCTTCTATACCCTCTTCGCTGGTCAGCATGATGGGTACCGCAACAAAGGTGCGCATATTTTCTGAAATATCCGCCAGCTCCACGCGCGGCAAATGACGCGGCCAGAACAGGCGCATCAAGACCTTGTTAACAAAGGCCACCGCGATATCAACCGCCGGGAACAAGCCGGCAATGATCAATACCGCCAACAGTGCCACCGGTATTCCCTTGTCATGCGTCGTCCACAAAGGAAACGCGAGGATCAGTACGGCAACCGACAGGATGGTCAACGGGTAATACAGGCTGGCATGTGCAATGTAATGACGGCGCAGCTTTTGTGTCAGGTGTGGTTTGTAACCCAGTTCCGCTTCGAGGTCGCTGCGACCGCGTCCCAGCAGGTAATAACCGGGATCGAGTGCGCGCTCATCGGCGACAACATCATCGGCCGACATCTGGCTGCGATGTGATTCAATTTTCCGTACCAATGCATCGGCAATCTGCTGTTCCGAATACCGTGCATTCAAGGCGATCTGCTGGATGATCTTGCGATAGCGATCGCGTGTCAGGAAATCCAGCTCCGCATAATTCGACAAGGTCTGTAGCTTCTGCTCGACTAGGCTGACCGATTCAAAGAAGTCACGCCAGTCATAAGCAGCGATGGTACGCATGCTGGTGATGATATTGCGTATGGTCTGGTTCGACGCGACTTGTGTCGTATGTTCACGCAAGACGATATCGTCTATGGTCGGCCCCTGGTCCAGCAGGCGTGCACCCAAGGCATCGAGCAGAGGCGTAAAGCCCGGTTGCTGGTAACGCAGACGCTGTACCAGTTGCACGACAAACGGCTGCAACAAACGCCCCGGCGGCAGGACGATGCCGGGCTGTTCATTCTCCGGCATCTTTTGCGCGATGACGATCAGGTCATTCGCAAAGTCATCGGCGGCCTGGCGTGCCGCCTGCGCCTTGACGACGCGGACTGCGACGCGCCGCAAATGTTCGAGCAGGACCACCCGCATCACCACCGGCAAGGCCCACAACTCGGCCATCGTCAGGCGCTGCACCGTTTGATAGGAACGGACAAAACGCAGGAATACATCAGCATCAAAGTGGTTATCGGTGTGTGCGGCAAATTCCCAGCACAAGGCGTAAATACGTACCTGTCCGGCATGATTGCCACCGATTAATTTAGGCAGTGCCTTGTACAGGCGACGCGGCAAGCCTTCGACCACACTCGCAACGTTCTCGTCGATCACATGCAGGTTATCGAGCAGCCATTCGGCAGCGGAAGTAATCGCGCGTCGCTCACCGGTCGCATGTTCGATCGCGGCATGAGCTGCGGTTATTATCTTGCCGTTTTCGCGTGCGGCAGTAACCAGGCTGGCACCACCGGCAGCGCTACCTATTTTTTGAATGGCAGCAAGATGCGCTGCGTGTGACTCCAGCCTTTCCGCGCTGAAAATTTCTACGCGTACCGGTTCCTCGGATGGAGAAGACGTATCTTCTGCAAAGGAAAAATCCGAATTTCGATTGAATAATTTTTTAAACAAAGCAAGCCTCACTTTGCTTGCAGGAAAAATTCAAACGAATATTCAGCCGCCGTGCCTGACATGACACGACATGGCGATTGCGCTTGCTAGTGATAATGCGCTGCTGGCGAAGAAGGCGTGTCCCGCATAAGGAACAGGCATGCGTGCAGGTAGTACTGACCATATTTCTTCCTCCCCGCTAAAGCGGTTTTTAGATTGACATGGTGGTCCGTATTTTGCTCAGTTGGAGATGCAGAACAGACAAGAGTTCCCAACTTTTTAGACTTGCAGCAAGATGAAGGGGCAAACTCAAGCACGCCTGAGTGCAGTGTGTCCCGATAAACGGGACGAGGCAATATGCTCGATGAAGAACGAAATCGAATTTATGAGAGGCAGCTTAACATGCATAGCAAAGTGATTAACGATACACCGGAAAAAACATATGTGTTGATACTCGAGAGCGGTGAAGAAGTCGTCTCGCAGATCCAGCGCTTCGCCAGGGAAAACAATCTGACCGCAAGTCGCTTCACTGCGATAGGCGCCTTTAGCAGCGCGACTCTGGGCTACTTCGACTGGAATCAAAAAGACTATGAAAAAATCCCGGTGAGTGAACAAGTCGAAGTACTTTCACTGATCGGTGATATCGCGCTACAAGATGGTGCAGCCAAAATACATGCGCATGTGGTCGTCGGCAAACGTGACGGCAGCGCACATGGCGGCCACCTGCTGGAAGCGTATGTGCGCCCCACCCTGGAAATCATATTGACGGAAGCACCGAGCTATCTGAAGCGTTCGTTCGACCCGGAAAGCGGACTGTGCCTGATTGATCTCGAGCGCTGATCCATGTAACTTTGTAAAAATTACCGGCATTTTTTTCAATGCCGGCTTTTGCCCGGCTAAGCCAAGTGCCGCGGATAAATCAATTCCAGCGAAAACTGTCGACACATTTTCGTCAGCGTCGCGCGTAAATCGGTATCCGTCACGCTGTCGGTCACTTTCAGCATCACGGCAAGATGACTATTCTCTCCCACCGTCTTTAGCCACCATAAGCGTCCAAGGCCAAACAAGGCTTGTCCCTGCGTCAAAGCGGCGGTTGCGGTATCGCCATCGTCAGCCATATTCATCAGCAAGACGCCACCGTCGCGCAACACGCGGCGACAATCTTCAAAGAACGCATAAGAATTCAACTCTTCCACGGCGCCATTCGCATCGAAACCATCCAGCAAAATGACATCTACAGTTTCTGCGGCCATCTCATGCAGATAGGTTTGCGCATCCGCGTGCAACACTTGCAAACGCGCATCGTCCGCCGGAATCATGAATTGCTGGCGTAAGGCAATCACATCCGCATCGATTTCCAGTACTGTGAGCCGGGTCGCAGGCAAATGCTTATAACAATATTTGACCAGTGAACCACCACCCAGGCCGATCAACAAGATGTGCTCTGGTGCCGGATTGAGCAACAGGAAACCCGTCATCGCCTGTGTATAGTGGACCAGCAACTCATCCGGTGCCGACAGGCGCATCGCGCTTTGCACTATGCGCTCATCGAAATGCAGCGTACGGATATCACCGTCATCAAAGACAAAGGGCTTGCCGTCGCGTGACAAGGCTTTGAGTTGCGCGATACGTTCCGGTGTAAAGAAATCCATTAATGAGCCTTGCTGATCCATATGCGTGGAAGACACCAGCTTACGGTATTGTGCGCAAAGTACAAGCGCACAGGCAGCGCGACTTTCCACCATCAGGTGAAATAAGCAGGCAATTCACTGCTACCATATTCGCATGAGCGTAAAAGTACCTGTTCCACAGACTATCGTACGTACCGGCGGTGCCGCCTTTAGCTGGTTGCTGGGCGGCTGGCGCATCCTGCTGTTCGGTGTAATCGTACTGTCGCTGACTTTTTCGCCCACCACCTACAAGCGTGAACATCGCTATGCGATTGCGCATCAACTGGTACTTGGCACCAGCACCAACCTGATCTGGTTTTCACTCCTGTCATCGTTGGTCAGCGTGATCCTGATCCGTATCGTGATGGTCACCGCCCTCAGTTACGGCCTCTCCAAGTACGCACTGGATATGGTGGTGCGCATGCTGGTGCTCGAGTTGATCCCGCTCTCCGCCGCCCTCTTCGTGGCGCTGCGCCGTACCCTGCCGGATGGCGTGGAACTGGCGGAAATGCGCCGACGCGGCGACTTGCTGGCGATGCGACAGCAAGGAGTGGACCCGATACGCACGGAATTTTTCCCGCGTGCAATCGCCGGCATCTTCTCGGTCTGGATGCTGGCCGCCGTCAGCTGTGTCCTGGCGCTCATCCTTACCTATCTGTCGATTTACGGCTTTACGCAATGGGCGCTGGCCGACTATACGCGGGTCGTCGGCCAGATCTTCAATCCTTCGGTATCGATGATTTTCCTGCTCAAGACGCTATTCTTCAGTCTTGCTGTATCGTTGATTCCGATGGCATCCGCGCTTTACGATAATCCGCGGGAACCGCAAGCCAGTCGCCTCAAGGCTGCCAGCGAACTGGCGGCAATGGTAAGGTTATTCTTCGTGATCCTGTTGATTCAGATTGCTTCCCTGATGGGCAATTATTTCTAACCCTGACTAAAGGCTGCGCCTGATCGCCATGCAAGTACCACCAGACCACACTACTCCACCGGCCTCACCGAATGCGCAATTGCGCGCGGTGGTGCCGCACAACCTTGAATTCAAGGCCGTCATCCTGCTGGCCTTCCTGGTCGTGCTGATTGCCGGCTCTGTCGCCTACCTGATGTATGCGCGCGGCGCCTTTGAAGCTACACAGGAATTAGTCTTGCTGGCCGACGATTCGGATGGCGTCAGTGTCGGCATGGACCTGACCTTTTCCGGCTTCCCGGTCGGCCGTATCAATCGTATCGAACTCGGCAAGGATGGCAAGGCACGCATCCTGGTTGCCGTTGCAGAGAAAGACGCACATTGGCTGCGTAGCTCCAGCATCTTCACGATGGAGCGCGGCATAGTCGGCAGCCCGCGTATCCGCGCCTTTACCGGCGTACCCACTGACCCGCCGCTGGAAGCCGGGGCCGAGCGCACCTTGCTGGTCGGCGACGTCGCGGCAGAAATCCCCTTGCTGGTTGCTGCTGCGAAACAATTGATCGATAACGTCAATAACCTGACCTCCGCAGAATCAGCGCTTAATGCCAGCCTGACGAACCTGCAAAGCCTGACTGACAAGCTCAATGGCAGACACGGTGCTTTGGGAGCATTGGTCGGCAATGACAAGGATGCACAAAAAATCATCCAGACGCTGGACCGCGCCAATGAGGTATTAGCCAAAGTCGATGGTTTGCTGGTGAAAACCGACAACCAGGTATTCGGCAAGGATGGCAATAGCCAGGCCACCATCGTGCAACTGAATGCAATGCTGGGCGAAGCCCGTAGCAGCCTGAAGAAAATGGATGCAGTGCTGGCCGATGCCCAGGTCATCAGCGGCAATGCGAAAGCCGCCAGCGGCGACCTCGGCAGCCTGCGTGCCGATGTAGACCGCAGTCTGCGCAAAGTGGAACAACTGGTCAATGAAATCAACCGCAAATGGCCGTTTGCACGCGACACGGAGCTAAACCTGCCATGACCCCGACCCGCCTCTTGCCCGCGCTGTTAACATTCAGCCTGCTACTCACCGCCTGTGCCGGCAAACCGGCCCCGGACTGGCAAATCAATGCCAAGGACGCGACCGAGCGCGCCGGCAATGCCTATCTGGCAGGCAATACCCGCGTAGCGGACCAGGAGTTCCAGTTTGCCCGTAACGAAGTGGCGCGCACCGGCCGTATCGATTTGCTGGCTCGCGTAGAACTCACACGCTGCGCGGCCCAGGTTGCGAGCTTGGTACTGGATGGCTGCACCGAATTTGAAAAATTGCGCCTGGATGCACCGGCCGCCGAAGTCGCCTATGCCAATTACCTGGCAGGCAAAATCCAGTCTTCGGAAATCGCGCAACTACCAGCACAGCAGCGCGCCATAGCCGGTGCCAGCTCCGACAGCGCCGCTGCCAGCGCCATGCTTAGCATCGAAGATCCACTATCCCGTCTGGTTGCCGCTGGTGTACTACTACAGGGCAAACGCGCCTCTCCCGCAGTCATCGGTGCTGCGGTAGAAACAGCTTCAGCACAAGGCTGGCGACGGCCTTTACTTGCCTGGCTGGGGGTGCAGGCAATGCGTGCAGAACAAGCGGGGGATATGGCTGAAGCCCAGCGTTTACGCCGAAAAATGACACTGGTAGAAAAACCATTTTGATCAACCACGAAAGTAGCGGTGCGTTACGCTACTTAACCGACAAATACTTCCATAATAGTTAGATGAAAAAAATCCTCCTGATCTGCGCAACTCTTCTTTCTCTTCAATTGATTACAGGGTGCGCAGCGATGTTGGTACCCTCTACCGACGATCCAGCCCGGAAGCTCGCGTCAGCGCAGAATTTAGTGGAGCAGCAAGACCGACCCATTCCTGCAGAGCGCCTAATCAGGGAAGCAATAGATATCTACGCCGAACAGAGAAATGAAATCGGATTAGCTCAGGCATATCGTATTTACGGCATATTTTTTAATGCTCAAGCTATCAAAAATTGGCAAAAGTATTATCAAGAAAATGGTTTTATGGACAAGTCGGCGTCCTACGAAACGCGTTACCAGAAAGCTCTGGAGTATTTGGAAAAATCGCTTTCTTTAGCCGTAAAAAATCAAAATATCGACATGCCTGCGAATCTCTATCTGCTCATGGGTTTTAGTTACCAAAACCTGAAGAAAACTGACGATGCTTGCCGTGCTTTTGATAAGAGCCTTGCAGCGCATAAGATAATGGCTGCGCAAAATCCCCAAACAAAGATTTCTGTCCCTAAGGAATACTCAAGTTTTGAAAATGGCGTCAACAAGTTCAAGAGAGACTTAAACTGCAAGGCTTGAATTGTTTATTTTGCAAGTGACCACATCTAGAGTACTGCCCACGGCACAATTGCATCAGCCACAATAAAATTTAAAAAAAACCTTTTATACTGTATGCATATACAGTATATTGCTAACTCACCTGTTCATCAGGCGCGTTATCCCAAAACAGCATTTGGAGGTTTTATGGCCGCAGTCGCAAGCAATTTCAACTTTTCCGCAGCTTCCTTTCCAGAATCCATATGGCCTGGCGAATCGGCACACGCTGTTCGCCCCCACCCGCAGCCTTCCGCTTATCGCGCGCTGGACCTGGAATTGCCGAATGGCGGCTGGCCTGCTTCGGTACTGATCGAATTGCTGTTGGCGCAACCGGATATCGGTGAACTGCGCTTGCTGGCCCCTACCCTGACGCGCCTGACGCAAGAAGGTAAAACCGTGATTTTGCTGGCACCGGCGCATATCTCGGCAGCCTTGAGCGACCTCGGCCTGGATCGCGATCACCTCATCCTGATCGAAGCCGACAAACCCATGGACCGGATCTGGGCAGTAGAGCAAGCAGTCAAGAATGTGCATTTCGGTGCCTTGCTGTGCTGGTTGCCGGAAGCCCGTCCTGATCACTTGCGCCGCCTGCAATTGATGGCGGCTGCAAACGATGGCCTGACTTTCGTATTCCGCCCGCTGGCGGCACAAAACCAGTCTTCGCCGGCACCATTGCGCATGCTGTGCCAAGCGGCTACGGAGGGTCGTATGTCGGTCGAAATTATCAAACGACGTGGACCGGTACATTGCAAACCTGTCGTGCTGCCACTGGCAATTCCGGCCATCATCCGCGCGCCGCGTGTTTGCCGCTCGCTGAGTTCGCCGGTATTCGAGATGCCATCAGCGGCCTATACCGTAGCCCATTCCGCACTGGCCGCGACCGCCGCCCGCCATCGTGCCGCGCTGCCAGTTTGAGCTTGGAGGCTGCCGGTACTTTCTTAAAAAGCATTTTTTAATGGCAAGCACAGGCACATAGCCGTATGATGGGGCATCCCAACCCCTTGCATCATAATGGCCACTATCCTCAATAGCCGTCTTGCCAAGCTGCGCGCACTGGTCGTCGACGACATGCCGACGATGCGACAAAACATACGGACCCAGTTGGGTCAACTGGGAATCGAGCAAGTCGATCAATCCGCCACGCCGAATGATGCGATCAAACGTATCCGCAACACCAACTACGATGTAATCGTCTGCGATTACAACCTCAACAAGGAAACCAACGGCCAGCAAGTGCTGGAATACCTGCGCTCGCAAAAACTGCTGTCGCCTACCGCAATGTTCTTCATGGTGACAGCTGAAAGCAGCTATGACAGCGTGGCCAGCGCCGCCGAATTCCAGCCTGACGCATATATGGTGAAGCCACTGACCGGTGGCAAGATCGCTGATCGCCTCGAGCGTTTGCTGGATCGGCAACAAGCGCTCAAACCGATTACCGACCGCCTGCAAATGAAGGACCTGAGCGGTGCCATCGCCGAATGCGATACCGTACTGGCGGCCGAGCCGAAATGGATAGTCGATATCCTCAAGATCAAGGGAAGTTCGGCGCTGGAACTGGGCAATCTCAATGATGCGCGCGTGACCTACAAGAAAGCACTCAGCCTGCGCAGCGACCTGGTATGGGCCCGGCTCGGCCTCGCGCGTTGCGACCAGGCAGCCGGCCAGCTCGATGAAGCGAAAAAAGCGGTAACCGAGGTATTGGAAGCGAATACGCAATTCATCGATGCCTACGACTTGCTGGCGCAGATCGCCGAAGCACAAGGTAATGAAGAAGCCGTACTCGATGCCTTCAATAAATCCTATAACGTCATTCCTTCGGCCCGTCGCAGTCGCCTGATGGGCGATGCAGCCTACCGCGTCGGTAACCTGGAACAGGCACGCCAGGCTTTCAACAAGGCCCTCACGCATACCCGCGGCTCACTCACCGCACAGGCTTCCGATGCGCTGTCTCTGGCGCAGGTACAGGTCGATATCGGCGATGCGGCGGATGCGCTGTCCGTCTTGAGCGCCGCCGCCCAGGACCATCAGGATGATCCCTGCTTCGCAGCACGCCAGGCCACCATTGCGGCGCAAGCATTTGCCCGTCTCGGCGATATGAACTCGGCCCAGGCCGCCTTCGCTTCGGCGAAGGAATTGGCGGACGGTGTGCGCGCTGATATCCATACACTGACATTGGCGAAAGCGGCATTTTGCGTAGGACTGGATGAAGAAGGTGCACGCATCGTTGCCAAGGCGATCAAGGCCGACCATGAAAATACCCGCCTGGTCGCCTTTGCCCGGCGCGTCTTGCAAGATACCGGCAATGAAGCACTGATAGAAAAAGTCGTCGATGAATCGATTAGCGAAGGCGCGTTGATCGTCGAGCAAGCCACACAATTGATGCGCGCCGGCCAGTTCGATGAATCGCTGGCCAAGCTGGAGGAAGCATTGACCGCGACACCTGAAAACACCGGCGTGCTGCTCGCCGCAGCGCAATTGCATTTATTGTGGATGAGCCAGAAAGGCCTGGATCGCAATTACGTCGAACGCGTCAACGCTTACCTGGCGCAACTGGATGTCTTGATGCCGAATAGCGAACGCGTCGCCAAGATGTATCGTTTCCTGCGCGAGACCCTGGTCAAAGCCAGCGTGGAGGCATAAGCATGGATCCGCAACTCGCCGCCATCATCGTGCATGACCTGAAAAATGCATTGGGTGAACTCGAAGGTGAACTGGCCGCACTCACGGAAGACCTGGACCACGGCAAAGCCTCGGAAGCGCATCATCATTGCCTCGCATTACGTGACAAGATGGTCGGCTTCCTGACCTTGTATAAGGCTTCGACACAGGGCTTGCAGCCACGCATGGAAGCGGTCAATCCGGAAGACTTCCTGAAAGGCCTGATACGCGCGCACAACAAGGCCGGGATCACCATCACGCTGGATACCGACGACATGCCGCCGATTGCCTTCTTCGACGAACACCTGTTGGGACTGGCACTGGATGCCGCATTGCAGAATGCACTGCGTTTTGCCAAGTCGTCTATCGTGCTTGCATGTAAAACCATCGCCGATGAAACCGTGTTTACGATCCAGGATGACGGACCGGGATTGGGTACACCGGAAGAGAAACCATCGACCGGCATGGGCATGGCCCTGTCGGCCGCCATCGCGGCCGCCCATCACAATGAATCCAGGGAAGGACGTGTCAGGCTGCACAGCCTGCCAAATGGTGGTGCGCTGTTTTGCCTCTACCTGCCTTAAGCGCCAGGCACTGCTTGTGGCGCCAGGTTCACTGCCCGCATTTCCAGTTTGCCGTCGCGTATCTTCAGGCGTTGCACACCCGGCATCGCAATCAAATCCCGGTCATGGCAAGCCATGATGACACTGCCGCCCTCGTTCACCAGGGTCGGTATCAGCGCAATCACCTGTTCACGTGCCGCACCATCGAGGTTGGCAGTCGGCTCGTCCAGCAATAGCAGTTTCGGCGACAGCACACGTGCACGCGCCAATGCCACGCGCTGCTTTTCCCCACCCGACAGGAAGCCCGGCACGCTCGCACGCAGGTGCGCAATACCGGCCCAGGTGATAGCTTCTTCGACTTTTTCAGCGATGATATTTTTCGGCACGCCGCGTACTGACAAACCGTAGGCGATATTCTCTTCCACGCTGGTCGAAAACATCACCGGATGCTGGTGTACATACACAATGGCATCGCGCATGGTGCGGGGATAAGGTGACAGCTGTACCGTCTCGCCCTGGAATTTCACATCAGCGGTATCCGCCGATTCCAGTCCGGCCAATATGCGCATCAAGGTACTTTTGCCGGAACCATTGGAACCGGTCAGTACATAAGCTTGTGCCTGTGCGATCGACAGATTCTCGATATCCAGCAGGCGACGCTGGTGAAAGCTTTTTTGCAAACGCTGGATTGATAAAAGCGCATCCATCACATATTCCTCGCCGGCCGGGTATCGCCCTGCAATAACATCATCGCGGCATTGATCAGCAAGGCAAATGCAATCAGCACGATGCCCAGGGCAATCCCCTGCGCGAATTCGCCCTTGCTGGTTTCCAGCGCAATCGCCGTCGTAATCGTGCGCGTCTCACCGGCGATATTACCGCCTACCATCATCGCGCAACCTACTTCTGAAATTACCCGACCAAAACCATTGATAACAGCTGCCATCACGCCGAACCTGACTTCATGCAGCACCGTCAGCATCACACGCCATTTGGAAGCACCGTGCACGATCGCAGTTTCTGCCAGGCGCGGATCAGCCGCCTGCACCGCCGACAACGTGAAAGCAATCAATACCGGCAAGACGATGAGAACCTGGCCAAGGATAATGCTGGACTGGGTAAACAACCATTGCAAGGAACCCATAGGTCCCTGACGCGACAACATCAAATACAGCAACAGACCAATCAATACGGTAGGCAGGGACAAGGCCGCCTGTGCGATCCAGATCACGATGCGACGACCGATGAATTCGCGGGTCGCAATCAGGTAACCGATCAGCACGGCGATCGGCGTTGCAATCAGCAAGCCGATGATGGAAGTCTTGAGCGAGATCCAGATGATGCGCCACAGCACAGCATCGCCCGAAAAGAGCAAGCCAAAGGCAGCCTGGGTAGCGTCTATAAGGGACATAAGAAGATAAGAAGAGCAGATGTGACTGCAGCGTCGCTAATTCATTTTTGTAGCCGCAATTCTAACCCAGCCACAGGTATGCACCGAAATAATGCGACCCGCAGCCCGGGCAAATTGACTCAGGCCACGCGCAGCGAGCTATCCAGCAGCTGTGGTTCGTAGATCATGCGTTCCTTGCCGGTGACCAGCAGGAAGTGTTTGCCGGTGCAGCGCGCCAGCAAAGTCATATTCACTTTCTCTGCGACCAGATGACCCATCTGTGTCGTACCGGAACGCGAAATCAAAAACGGCATGCCCATCTGTGCACCCTTGATGACCATCTCCGACGTCAGGCGGCCGGTCGTATAGAACACCTTGTCGGCACCGCTGATATTTTCCAGCCACATGATACCTGCGATCGAGTCGACCGCATTATGACGACCCACATCTTCGATGAAGTATTCCAGATCGCCTTCAGCCGTAAACAAACCGCAGCCGTGTACCGAACCAGCTTTGGCATAGACCGAGTCCTGCGTCCGTATGGTGTTGACGATTTTGTATAAGGTAGATTGCTTGAGTCGCGCATCGCTGGGCAACACGATGCTGTCGACCTCATCCATCAGGCCACCGAACATGGTGCCCTGGCCACAACCGGTGGTGACGACGCGCTTGGCCGTACGCTCTTCGATATTTGCAATGCCGTCACGGGTAGTCACATAGACCGCATGTTGAGTCCAGTCGACATGGATAGCTACGATTTCCTCTATCGCCTGCACCAGCCTTTGATTGCGCAAATAGCCCAGCGTCAGTGCTTCCGGTGCCGCCCCCAGCGTCATCAGCGTCACCAGTTCGCGCTGGTCCACATACACCGTCAACGGACGTTCGGCGGGAATCGCCAGCGGCGAAGTCTGCGCGGTCTCGTCTATCGCATTGACTTCATACGTCAATGCAACCGGTGTAGAGGAAAATTCAGGGCGATACGACATGGCGGTAACTCATCTTGGACAGGGCAAAACGCCGCTGTTCCATTATCGGCATCATGCAAAACACGATGCGCTAAGGTATGGAATGGCAAATAGTCATCCCGACTATCCGGTATTCGGTGCTGCAGGTGGGATTATAACGGTATGCGCGCTATCGGGCTGTTTTCAGCAGATAACAGGCATACGCCTGGACAGGCGTATGCGGCGGGAAGACTCTGACTTACTTTACTTCTTGGCGCCGGCCGCAGGTACCGGCTTGGCATCGGCCACACCGACAGTGGATGTGGCTACTTGCAGTGCGACGTAAGGACCGGGATTGGTACATGGCGGCACTGCAATATCCGGCTTGGGCTTGCCGGTACGCTTCAGGTATTGCGCGGCCACCTTGTTTTGCGATTCACACAACTGATAAGCGGCAACTTTATCCGACCAGCCAGCCTTGTTCTTGGTTTCCGCCGCTTTTGCCTTGGCTTCATCGCTCGGTGGCGGCAATTTGGCTGTAGCACTGGCCATGACCATGGTGCCGAGCAATGCGATCAGTATTTTTTTCATCTGCCTATCTCCTTAAACAGCCTTGATCGGTGTACCTGCTTTTTCCGTCGCTTCGGGAGTGCGTACGCGCGGAATCTTGCCGCTTTCTATATCGGCATACCAAAGATCGTGATGCTCCTTGGCCCAGGCATCATCAACGTAACCGGTTTTCATCGCTTTGTACGCACCTTCCATGCCCAGCGTACCAATGTAGATATGCGCCAGCGATGCGCTGAATACCAGCACCGCCGCCACCAGATGGATGATGTGGGCGACCTGCATATTGCCGCGGGTGTACAGGATGCCCGGTACCAGCATATCGAGCACGAAACCCGAGGCGCTGACAATCAGACCGAGGAATACCATACCGCCCCAGAACCACAGTTTTTCACCCGCATTGAAACGACCTGCACTGGCGTGGCCACGCGCGCCGCCGAGTTTTTTCAGCCACTCCAGGTCACCTTTGCCGGGGAAATTATCCTTGACGAAGATCGCAAACATCACGATCAGCGAGACCGTGAAAACCGGACCGACAAAGTTGTGCACGTTTTTGCAGGCGTACGCCAGCCAGCCGAATACCGTATGCCCGAACACCGGCAGCACGACGTATTTGCCAAACAGCATGATGAGTCCGGTCAAGGCCAGCGTCAGGAAACTGATCGCCACTGTCCAGTGCGCCATGCGTTCCAGCGACGTGAAGCGCTCGATCAGGCGACCGGTACGGCCATTTTTCAGTTTGATAGTGCCTACCGCAAAATAGAAAGCAGCAATGCCAAGCACCGCAACGATAATCAGCCAGCCGCCATAGGTAGTCAGCGGGCCATTGCGATACAGGCGCCATGCTTCACCCGCGGTAGTGGCACGTGCCTGCCCCGGGAATTGCGCCTTCGGCTGTATCAGCACACCGGCTTCCAGCGCCGGCAAGCTGGAATAGTGTTCACCGCCTTCCTTCACCTGCCGGTACACCGGTGCCAGGTTGCCCCGCTGCACCTCGGTACGCTCAGCCTGGTTTTGTTTCATGTACAGGACATCGTCGGATTCAATATTCGACATACTCTGCGCAGCAGGTGGCGCCGCAGCCTTGGCGGCGGCGGGATCATTCGCCTGTGCCAGCGCCAGGCCGGAAGTCGCTACCAGCAGCGTCAGTCCGGCGGCGAGTTTGGCAAACCATGTATTCATGATAAATCCCCTCGCGGATGCATTAATTGGTTTTCACGTACTCGTTTTGCGTTTGGGCACGTGTGCGCATTTGCGTTTCCCACTCGGTTTTATTCCCGGCAGTCCAGCCTTTTACGACGTAGGGATCGTTCTTCGCGCCGGTCCATGGCGCTGCGTCACCGGCGTCGCGCGCATTGGCTTGCGACTGGACTTTTTCACCGCAACCGAACAAGGCCAGCGCCATCAGGGAAAGCAATAAGGTGCGCATCATGATTTGCCTCCGCTCGGTGCTTTGGCGTCCGGATTATGCGATTTGCCGTAGGCGGTACCCCAGCCCCAGACTTCGCTGCCCTTGCCGCGCCGCAGTACCCGTGTGCGCAGGATATCGGCAATCACATCACCATCACCGCCCAGCAAGGCCTTGGTCGAACACATTTCAGCGCAGGCCGGCAACTTGCCTTCGGCGAGGCGATTACGACCATATTTTTCAAACTCGGCTTTGGAACCGTTTTCTTCCGGTCCGCCGGCGCAGAAAGTGCACTTATCCATTTTCCCGCGCAGGCCGAAGGTGCCGTTGGATGGGAACTGTGGCGCACCAAACGGGCAGGCGTAGGAACAGTAACCGCAACCTATGCAAATATCCTTGTCATGCAAGACCACGCCTTCTTCGGTACGGTAAAAGCAATCTACCGGACAAACCGCCATACACGGCGCGTCCGAGCAATGCATACACGCGACCGATATCGATTTTTCCTGCCCAATCACGCCATCGTTGATGGTGACCACGCGGCGGCGATTGACGCCCCACGGGACTTCGTTTTCATTTTTGCAGGCTGTCACGCAGCCATTGCATTCGATACAGCGCTCTGCATCACAGATGAATTTCATTCGTGCCATTTTGATTTCTCCTTAGCCTGGTTATCTGTCAGTTTTTACTTCACCGTTATTGCCAGATACCTCGCTATGCAGTCGCTTTTTCAATATTGCAAATGGTGGTCTTGGTTTCCTGCATCATCGTGACCGAGTCATAACCGTAAGTGGTCGCCGTATTCACCGCCTCGCCGCGCACGATAGGATGTGCGCCTTCAGGATAGGAATCCAGCATGTCCTTGCCCTGCCACCAACCGGAGAAGTGGAACGGGATAAAGGCCGTGTCTTCCGCCACGCGTACCGTCACCAGCGCCTTGACCTTGATGCGTGCGCCAGTCGGAGTGGAGACGATCACATACTCGTTATTGCGTATGCCCCTCGCCTCTGCCGCTTTTGGATTGATTTCGACGAAGTTCTCTTGCTGCAATTCAGCCAGCCATGGATTGGAACGTGTTTCCTCGCCGCCGCCCTCGTATTCGACCAGGCGTCCCGAAGTCAGGATGATCGGGAATTTTTCATACAGCTTGGCCTCGATGTTTTTATCCTGCAGCGACTTGTACAAAGTCGGCATGCGCCAGAACGCTTTCTTGTCGTCATGGGTCGGGTATTTCGCCGTCAGGTCAGGACGTGTGCCATAGATAGGTTCGCGATGCAGCGGTACCGGATCAGGGAAGTTCCAGACCACGGCCCGTGCCTTGGCATTGCCCCACGGATGCACGCCGTGCACTTTCATCGTGACGCGCTGGATACCACCGGAGAGATCGGTTTTCCAGTTCTTGCCTTCCGCGGCTTTCTTCTCCGCTTCGGTCAGGTCATCCCACCAGCCGAGTTTCTTCAGCAGGATGTGATCGAACTCGGGATAGCCGGTCGTAATGTCGGCACCCAATGAATGCGAACCGTCTTCTGCCAGCAGGCTGACACCGTCGCGCTCGACGCCGAAGTTGGCACGGAAGTTACCGCCGCCATCCATCATGGTCTTGGAGGTGTCGTACAGATTAGGCGAACCCGGATGTTTGAGTTCCGGTGTGCCGTAGCATGGCCATGGCAAACCAAAATAATCGCCGGCCATGTCGTAACCGCTTTCGGCATCCTTGCCGGCCTTGCAGCGCAGCGTCTTCACATCAAACAGATGCATATTGCGCATATGCGCTTTCAGGCGCGTCGGCGATTGACCGGTGTAACCAATAGTCCAGGTACCACGATTGATTTCTTCCAGCATCGCTTCCGGTTCCGGTTCCATCATGCCGCCCTTGCCCGGTACCAGCTTGATCTTGGCGACCAGCTCTTTACCGAAGCCGAGTTTTTCCGCCAGCTGATACATGATCATGTGATCGGTGCGCGATTCAAACAGCGGTTCGATCACTTTTTCACGCCACTGGATAGAACGGTTGGATGCAGTCACCGAACCCGATGTTTCAAACTGCGTCGCCGCTGGCAACAGGTACACGGCACGATTCGGATTCAGTTCCTGGCCATCTACTTTCATCGCAGCCATTGCTGCTGTCGCAGACGGATAAGGGTCGATCACGACCAGCAGGTCGAGTTTGTCGAACGCCTTTTTCATGTCCAGGCCGCGCGTTTGCGAGTTAGGAGCATGGCCCCAGAACAGCATCGCTTTAACGCTATTGTCCTGGTCGAGGTTCTCGCTCTTTTCGAGTACTGCATCGACCCAGCGCGATACGGTAGTCCCGGATTTTTCCATCATCTCTTGCGAGACGTATTGTTTCTTGACCCATTCGTAATCGACGCCCCATACCGCACACCAGTGCTTCCATGAGCCGGTGGCCAGGCCATAGTAGCCAGGCAAGGAATCAGGATTAGGGCCAACGTCGGTCGCACCCTGTACGTTATCGTGGCCACGGAAAATATTGGTGCCGCCACCGGATTTGCCGACGTTACCCAAGGCCAGTTGCAGGATGCAGGATGCACGCACCATCGCATTGCCGATGCTGTGCTGGGTCTGGCCCATACACCAGACGATGGTCGAAGGACGGTTCATCGCCATGGTTTCAGCGGCTTTATACACTTCCGCTTCGGGTACGCCGCAAGCCTCTTCGACTTTTTCCGGCGTCCATTTCATGACTTCTTCCCGCGCCTTATCCATCCCGTAGACGCGGTCATTGATGTACTTCTTGTCTTCCCAGCCGTTTTTAAAGATGTGGTACAGCACACCCCACAGGAATGGAATATCGGAACCGGAACGGATGCGTATGTATTGATCGGCCTTGGCCGCGGTACGCGTGTAACGCGGATCAACCACGATCATTTTGGTCCCGGTTTCCTTCGCATGCAGCATGTGCAGCATGGAGACCGGATGCGCCTCGGCGGCATTCGAACCTATATATAACGCTGCCTTAGAGTTCTGCATATCGTTATAGCTGTTCGTCATCGCGCCATAACCCCAGGTGTTGGCAACGCCGGCAACCGTGGTTGAGTGACAGATACGCGCCTGGTGATCGGTATTGTTCGTGCCGAAGAAGGAAACGAATTTGCGCAGCAGCGCAGCCTGTTCGTTGTTGTGCTTGGACGAACCGACGAAGTAAACCGAATCCGGGCCGCTCGCTTTACGGATCTCCAGCATCTTGGCCGAGATTTCGTTGAGCGCCTGGTCCCAGCTCATGCGCTGGTATTTGCCGTTGACCAGCTTCATCGGATACTTCAGGCGGTATTCACCGTGACCGTGTTCACGCAGCGCCGCACCTTTGGCGCAATGCGCGCCAAGGTTGATCGGCGAATCAAATACCGGTTCCTGCCGTACCCACACACCGTTTTCCACGATTGCATCGGAAGCACAGCCAACCGAGCAATGGGTACACACCGTGCGTTTGACTTCGATCTTCTTGCCGTCCGCACCTTTGGCACCGTCGGCCGCCTTGGCTTTCTGGATCAGTCCTAGTTGTGCCGCAGCGATCCCCGCGCCGATACCAATACCGGAACGCTTGAGGAAACCGCGCCTGTCCATGGTGGGTAGCGCACGCGACAGGCTATCGGCCAGGCTGGAAGAGAATCGTGCAGGCGAACGCTCAGCAGCGTTGCTTTTGCGAGTTAACAGCATGTTGTCACCTCGTAGTTAAATTGTGGTGCTGCGGTAGTATTTTTTGATGTGCTCGGTCAGGCGATAGCTATCGCCGTCAGGTTCTTGCGTGCTAAGAGCATTGGAAACTGCAGAGGTGACCGACTCGGGAGCCAGTTTGGCAGCGACGCCGCCAGCGGCGACTGCACCTAAACCTGCGAGGAAATTACGACGAGGGGTTTTGGACTGCTCAGACATGATCGTCTCCTGTAAATTGGGTCAGGACGTAATATGCTTTTTAAATCTTATATTAACTTTGACTAGAAGTTAGCATACCTTTTGGCAACTTGCACACTTAAAGACGCTGAAATGGAAATTAAATTTCCGTTAAAACCGGAAATCCGGCGAATAAGCGGATGTCAATCCAGGCTCATATCAAAAGCCTGCATTTCCACCTCAAAGAATTGCCGCGCCAGGCGCGCCACCGGTTTATAAAAACGCGAGTTGGCACTGTTTTCTATTGCGTTGCAACAATTGACCACCCAGGCTTGCATGTGGTCGCTGAAGAATTTCTTTTGCGTTAGCAGGTTTGCATTGATGACATCATCGGATGCAATCAGGTAACGCATGACTTCACACAAAGTCGCCAGATGGTCTTCGCTTTCAACCACATCGTCTGATCGCTGCAAACCGAGTTGCATCAGGTCGGTACGTAATTCGGCCAAAGGTTTTTCCATCAAAAAACCTGACAAATAATAAGAGCCGTACAACATCACTTCCGGCTTGCCGACACCAACGAAGAGTTGCTCGTACTCTTCCCGCACCGCTTCCTGCTGCGCTGTTTTACATGTATCGACCAATTCCGCCCACGCCAGCTCCAGCGCACTGTCACCCTGTGCCGGTGCGGCTGCTATCGTATCCAGCAAAGTCTGCGTCGGTGGCGCATACAAGAGCGTCGCCAACAAACCATACACGTCGGCACGACCGGTTTCCTCACCGTGGTCCGGGGTTTCAAACTTGATTGCTTGGGCAGTCGTCATGGTGATCCTGGTTAAATGTTTGGTTCAAGAAGCGGCAGCAAAGCCATCAGTGTCTTTTCAAATCCGTGATGACGGCTTCCTGCTTGTTCGCCATCATGTCGACCACGCGGCAATCCGGGCACATCTTGAGGCGGTCTATATTGCCGGCAAACGCACCGTGCAAGGACAGCTTGCTCACCATGTTTTCTATCATCTGCGCGGTACCGAATGGCTTCTGGCAACTGATGCAGTGGAAAGGCTGCGCTTCGTTCAACACCACCGCCTGTTTCGCAGCATCGGTCAGCAAAAGGCGTGGCACCAGCGAAATTGCGTTTTCCGGACAAGTCTTTTCGCATAGCCCGCACTGCACGCAATTTTTTTCTATGAAGCGCAATTGCGGCATATTGGCGTTATCGGTCAGCGCCGACTCCGGACAGGCACCGACGCAGGACATGCACAAAGTACAGCTATCCTTGTTGACCATGACCATGCCGTAAGGCGCGCCGGCCGGCAAAGCGATTTCATCCACCGGCTGTGGTGCATGCGTCCTGAGATGATCGATCGCCAGCTCCAGCGCGCTGCGCTTGTCTGCCGCGATATTGAACAGCGCGCGCTGTTGCGGAACTTGCGCCGGCTGGATGGTGGATAAACCGGTATCCAGCTGCGCCGCAGTTTGCGCCTGTATCAGCGACAGGTGCACACCGGTATAGCCGAGGCCACTCAATATGGTTTGTGCGACTTCCATCTGCGCATGCAAGGCGGCTACGTATTGCGGCGCATCCTGCGACGTCACCAGGATGGAAATATGCGTGGCACCGTAGGCGATGGCGGTCAGCCATAAATCGATGCCGGTGGAGGCGATGTGATGCAACTCCAGTGGCATCACATGTGCAGGGAAACCCTTGAGCCTGCCTTCGGCCCGCGCCAGGCGTCCCAGTTGATTCACCAGTTCTGCACCACGTTCCTGGTTGTGCAGCAGCAAGGCGGCTTGTGTACCGCCGGCCTTCGCATAGGTGGATAATATGGTTTTTATCCGGCTGCCGGTATCGCTGACGCGCGGATAAGCGTAGGCCAGCGCACCGGACGGACACACCGTGGTACACGCGCCGCAGCCTACACACAGGTTGGGATTGACCTTGATCTGATCACCGTGATGGCTGACGGCTTCGGCCGAACATACATCGATACAAGAGGTACAGCCGACCTTGCCGTTGCGACCGTGCGCACACAGCTTTTCCTTGTAGAGGAAGAATTTCGGTTTGCTGAACTCACCGACCATTTGCGTCAGGCGCAAGGCATCATCCATCTGCTGTTGCACATTGCTACCCGGTGCAAAATAACCTTGCGGCGGCTGGTGCAGTGTCAGTATCGGTGCATCCGACAAATCAAAAATCAAATCAAAATCGCCACTGCGTTGCGTCATGCTGCGCGCAAAATCAATCGCACCTATGGTGCCGCAAGCCTTGACACAATCGCGATGCGATTTGCATTTGCTCAGGTCGATCTGGTAAGTAAGGTCGATCGCATTTTCCGGGCAGACATCGACACAGGCATTGCAGCGTGTGCAGGCTTCCAGGTCGATGGGATTGGCTTGTTGCCACTGCACGGCAAAAGCGCCAAGCCAGCCCGATACCGCAATGCGCTCGCCGGAAAAAACCGGGAAGCTACGCTCTTGCAGCATTTCACCGGCTGCCCCCTTCGTCAGCAATACACTGATATCCAGTTGCGTACCGAGACGCTGCGCCCAGGCTAATGCACGCTCCGCCGGGCCGATGATCAGTGCATGACCGCTGGATTGATAAGCAACGGTAGGTACCGGTTCGGGCTCGGGCAAGGCGGCGGCAGCCAGCAATGCAGCCATCTTCGGAATGGAGTTTTTTGCCTCGCGTCCCCAGCCGCCGGTTTCGCGGATGTTGACGAAACGCAGTGGTGCCACCGAATTCTTTTGTTGCGCGATTTCTGCGAACAGGCTGCGCTCCTGAGTGCAGGCGACGACGACATCATCAACACCATCAAGCGCCTTCATATACGAGGTCACTTCACGGCGACAAAGTTCGCTATGGATAGGTAGTGCGCCGCCACCCAGTGCGGAGCCGATTTGTACACCGGCCTGTGCATCGAGCGGCATGGTGCGGTTGCAATTACATACTTTGAATTCTGTGCTCATTGGCTGGCTTCTATGCTGGCTAGGACAAAATGTTTTAATTATCTGCAACGCGGGATGCTGCGTTGGGCTCCTCTGATGAATTTGTATCGTGCTCTGTTTTTCCTGCCGCGTCCTCCGGCGGCGTTTCTGTATTAGCTGCGTCGGTTGCTGCAGCGACCGGGGCTGCAATATCTTCCGCAGTTTCTGTCGCGGAAGCCTCCGGCAACTCTTTTGTAGTCTGCGGCTGCATATCCAGCAACTTCATGAGCGGCGATTTCAATTGCGACAATGGATCCATCAAACCCTTGGCATGGCTGAGACCCGCAATGAAAGCAGGCGTCATCGGTTCAAATTTATTGAAGTCCTCGATATAAACATCAAGGCCATCCATGATGTTGAAATGCGGGTCGGTGAATAATTTCTTCATCGCAGAACGCTTGACCGACTCATCCACACCTTGTGCCATGAAGCCTGAGTAATCCGAATCATGTGTGAGCCTGGCCACATCGTCCATGGTCGGCAAAGCTTGCGCTTCCGGCAGCGCGTCTGTTGTTGGCGCAGCATCACCAACCACCGCGCCTGTGCTTTCGTTGGGTACAGGCTCTGGCGACTTAGAGGCGTCAGCGTTTTTCTTTGCCCAACGCGCAAAAAATTCTTCAGCGGCCATGTTTATCACCTTCGGCGCGCGCCATTTTGTCGACACCCTCACCGCCTTCGAATGAAGGTTTCTTGTGTTTGCGTTTCGGTTCGGGGTGATAGTAGTCGTGCGTGAACTCGGTCAGGCGCTCGATAACCTCGGCCGATGCCGGCAAGGTATCGACCCGCTCCCCGCCATCCATCAGGCGCGCTGCTTCATTATAGGAAAGTGTGACCGCCTTCGGCACTGCCAGTTCGACTCCATCGATTTCTTCGAGGCGCCACATGATGAACCAGCAAGGCGCAGGCGCACTGATATTGAGGAAGTAACCCTCGGCTTCACTGCTGGATAAATTGACGTTTATGCCGCTGAACAACCAGCGCATATCGTCGGCATCATTGCGCAGGCAATTCAATGCATGATCGTGGGAAACAATAGCGCCGACGATTTCAATGGGTAGCCATTGAAACGGTTGCCAGCGATTGGCGAGGGGGGTGCGTTGCATGATGACGCCAACGCTGATTGCTTCAGTCTCCATGTTTCCTCATGATGGCAATGCTGCCTGTTCTGATTGGGACGCACGATATATTGTGCGCCGAAATTGCAAACCGGATCGAAACTGCAATCGCGGATTGGAACGATGAGTAAACTGCGTGGGTAGCTAAATACCCACGCCAGAGAAAATAACTTCGCAGCAACCATACCTGCAAATAATGCAGGCATCAAGTGAAGCAGGTGAAAAAATTAATCGTTTTTAACCACGATCGTTGGGAACTTGGACGACATATCCTTCGCCTTTTCCGCTACCTTGATTGCGATCTTGCGTGCGATCTGTTTGTAGATAACGGCAATCGGACCATCCGGATCGGCAACCACTGTAGGCTTGCCGGAATCCGCCTGCTGGCGGATCGACATCGTCAACGGCAAGGCACCGAGGAAATCCACGCCATATTCGCCGCACATCTTTTCGCCGCCGCCTTCACCGAAAATTGCTTCGGCATGACCGCAGTTGGAACAGATATGGGTGCTCATGTTTTCGACGATACCCAGGATAGGGATGCCGACTTTTTCAAACATCTTCAAACCTTTGCGTGCATCCAGCAAGGCGATGTCTTGCGGCGTGGTAACGATGACCGCGCCGGTGACCGGCACTTTTTGCGACATCGTCAACTGGATGTCGCCGGTACCCGGTGGCATATCAACGATCAGGTAATCCAGGTCGCGCCAGTTGGTTTGCTCCAGCAATTGCGACAAGGCTTGCGTCACGATAGGACCACGCCACACCATAGGTTCATCCGGATCGATCATGAAACCGATACTTGACACCTGCAAACCGTAGTTTTCCATCGGCTCCATGGTTTTGCCATCCATGGTTTCCGGACGACCGGAAATACCCATCATCATCGGTTGCGACGGGCCATAGATATCTGCATCGAGGATACCGACTTGCGCACCTTCCGCCGCCAGCGCCAGCGCCAGGTTGACCGAAGTGGTGGATTTGCCGACGCCGCCCTTGCCGGACGCGACTGCAATGATGTTTTTTACATTGGCCATCAACTTGACGCCACGCTGTGCCGAGTGCGCCACGATCTTCGAGTGCACATTGGCAGTCACGCTGCCCATGCCCTCTATCGTGCGGACTGCTGCAATTGATGCCTTGCGGATGCCGTCGATCTGGCTTTTGGCCGGATAACCCAATTCCACGTCAAATATGACGTTATTGCCATTGATCTGGATGTTTTTTGCGGAGCGGCTGCTGACCAGGTCCTTGCCCGTGTTCGGATCGATGACGGTCGTCAATGCTTCTTTTACTGCTTCAATCGTAATACTCATTGGTTCTCCTGAATTTTATAGCGCAAGTCTAAACTAATTGCCCGCCCTACGCTGCTGCCTTGCCGTCCGGCATTGTCATATTTTCATTTACCACCTTGAGAAAAGCCCTTATAGCCGCCAAATAATGCGATATGCAGCAGTAAGTACAGTCGATGTAGATTCGACACGCCCTAGCTGTACGACTTACAATGGCGTACTTAGAAGACTTTTCCATGACTGAAAAAATTATTCCGCTCGCAGACCTCCGCTATCAGAACAGGATACCGGTCATTCCTGCACGCCTTGAAGCACCTACGGGCTTGCTGGCGGATACCCGTGCGCGTCCTTTGCAGGATTTACGCATCTCGATCACGGATCGCTGCAATTTCCGCTGCGTTTATTGCATGCCGAAAGAAGTCTTCGACAAGGATTACGCATTCCTGCCGCAAAGCTCTTTGCTGTCCTTCGAGGAAATCACCCGCATTACTTCCCTGTTCGTCGCCCATGGCGTGGAAAAAATCCGCCTGACCGGCGGCGAACCGCTATTGCGCAAGAATGTAGAAAAGCTGATTGCCATGCTCAGCGCATTGCGTACCCCGGATGGCCGCGAGCTTGACCTGACGCTGACCACCAATGCATCACTGTTGGCACGCAAGGCACAAGCACTGAAAGACGCCGGCCTGAAACGCGTGACGGTATCGCTGGATGCGCTGGACGATAAAGTTTTCAAGCAAATGAACGACGTAGACTTTGCCGTCTCCGATGTACTGGAAGGCATAGAAGAAGCGCATCGTGTCGGCCTCGGTCCGATCAAGATCAATATGGTGGTCAAGGGCGGCATGAACGATCAGGAAATCGTGCCGATGGCGCGTTATTTCAAAGACAGCCCTTACATCCTGCGTTTCATCGAATATATGGACGTCGGCGCATCGAATGGCTGGAAGATGGATGAAGTCATTCCATCTGCCGAAGTCATACGCCGCATCAACGCCGAAATGCCGCTCGAAGCGATCGCACCCAACTATGTCAGTGAAACCGCCGGACGTTGGCGTTATACGGATGGTGGCGGCGAAATCGGCGTCATCTCCAGTGTCACGCAAGCCTTCTGCAGCGATTGCAGCCGTGCACGCCTGTCAACCGAGGGCAAGCTTTACACCTGCCTGTTCGCAACCGGTGGCCACGATCTGCGTGCGCTGATGCGCAGCGGAAATACGGATGAAGAAATCTCTACCGTGATAGCCCACATCTGGCGCACACGCAGCGATCGCTACTCGGAACTGCGCACTGCCAATACCGATGGTTTGACAACCGAACGCAAGGTCGAGATGTCTTACATCGGCGGCTAATCACCGCCGATTCAGGCGGCTCTCTCATACAACTGAATCAATTCAACCAGCAGATATCGGACCAGCCCAAGAATATGGACATCAGTCAAATTACCGGACTCATACTTGCAGGCGGACGCGGCACCCGCATGGGTACCGTCGACAAAGGCTTGCAGTTATTCCGCGATGCACCCATGGCCTTGCATGTGCTGATGCGCCTGTCGCCGCAAGTCGGCTACATCATGATTAATGCGAACCAGAATATCGCACCCTATGAAGGTTTCGGTGTCCCGGTATGGCAGGATGAAATGCAGGGCTTTGCCGGGCCGCTGGCCGGTTTGCAGACCGGATTGATCCATTGCGAAACCGACTACCTGGTGACATCACCTTGCGACTCCCCTTTCCTGCCAACCGACCTGGTGCAGCGCCTGGCCGATGGCCTGGAGCAAAACAATGCAGACCTCGCGGTGGCCGTCACCGGCAGTGGTGACACACGGCAGGCGCATCCGGTCTTCTGCCTGGTCAAGGCCTCGCTGCTACCGCACCTGACGCTGTACCTGCAGGAAGGCGGGCGTAAATTCGATAAATGGTATTCATCGCTGGCCGCAGCCGAGGTTCACTTCGAAGACGAAGATGCCTTCCGCAATATCAATACGCTGGATGACCTGCGTAAATACGAGACCACTGCCTGATGAATCTGCGCTATTCACACCTCCTGCGCGATGCCGCACTTAACGACGATTTAGACGAACTCATGCCGAACGACACTCCAGCCGAATCCAGTGATAAGCGCACGACGCTTTCCAACGTCATCAGTTGCCTGTCGGACTACGATCCCGATGCGCTGCCGGTCCCGGATGCGCAAACCATCATTCGCCAGTTCATTCAGCCTATCAATGCAATTGAAAAGGTAGCGATCCGTAGTGCACTGGATCGCGTATTGGCAGCCGATATCGTCTCCCCTATCAACGTTCCTTCGCACGACAACTCGGCGATGGACGGCTATGCCTTCCGTGGCAGCGACTTGCAGAAGGAACAGGACCTGCAACTGAAAATCAAGGGCACCGCCTATGCCGGTCGCGCTTATGAAGGCAGCGTTGCTAGCGGTGAATGCGTACGCATCATGACCGGCGCCGTGATGCCGGTCGAGTGCGACACCGTCATCCCGCAGGAATTTACGCGTGACGAAAGTGAACAAGGCGTGACCATACCGGCAGGTGTGGTGCGCACCGGCGACAACCGTCGCCTCAAAGGTGAAGATCTGGCTATAGGTACACCAGCCTTGCAAAAGGGCCGTATCCTGCGCCCTGCTGACCTCGGCCTGCTGGCGTCACTCGGTATTGGTGAAGTACCGGTGCAGCGTCGTTTGCGCGTCGCCTTCTTTTCGACTGGCGATGAATTGCGCTCCATCGGTGAAACCCTGGATGAAGGCTGCGTCTACGACAGCAATCGTTACACGCTGCACGGCATGTTGACCCGCCTTGGTTGCGACATCGTCGACATGGGTGTGATCAAGGATGATCCGGCCGCACTGGAAGCCGCCTTCCGCACCGCATGTGAAAACGCGGATGCCATCATCACCTCGGGTGGGGTCTCGGTCGGTGCCGCTGATTACACCAAGCAAATGATGGCGGAACTGGGTGATGTCACCTTCTGGAAAATAGGCATGCGCCCGGGTCGCCCGATGGCCTTCGGCAAAATCCAGTCACATGGCAAGGAAGCGTATCTGTTTGGCTTGCCGGGCAATCCGGTCGCCGTGATGGTGACCTTCTATTTCCTCGCACGCCAGGCTTTGCTGCACATGATGGGCGCATCGGAGGTCACGGCACCGCCTATGCTGCGCGTCGTATCCAAGGCAGCGATCCGCAAACGTCCGGGTCGCACTGAATATCAACGCGGGATTTTGAGTCGTAATGCTGATGGCATCCAGGAAGTCCGCATTACCGGTTCCCAGGGCTCGGGCGTCTTGCGCTCGATGTCCGAAGCCAACTGCATGGTCGTGCTCGAACATGAACGTGCCGAAGTCAAAGCCGGTGACCTGGTCGATGTAATCCTGTTCGAAGGCTTGATTTAAATTTTTTCCGCCCCGCTCACTCGCAGCGGGGCAACAAATATTTCCACATGGAAATACATTCACACTTCCATTGCACTATTCATCCAACTGATTGCAAACATTTGTCATTTTGCACACGGGAAATGATGCAAACCGGCACAATTCGTCTATGCTCTGTTGCATATAAGTAATCAGTTTGAATCTGCTTGCGCGCACGCCTGAATAAAAAGTAAAAAGCGGCGCAGCACCGAACCATCAGGGAGGCATTGTGGACAGATCGCCGGCAACATCAGCATCGACGACTGAACTCGCTCGTCCGGTTAACATACCGCCACGCCCGGCCCTGTTGATCGCAGTCCAGCATGAGATGAATAAGGAAGAACCGCATCTCAAAAAAATCGCGCGCCTGATCAATCGTGATGTCGCAATCGCCGGCAATCTGTTGGCAATCGCAAACTCGGCCATGTTCAACCTCGGCCGGCACATAGAAACTGTCGAAGACGCGATTACCTTGATTGGCCTGAATAACTGCAATGCATTGATGACCAGCCTGATGATGCGGCGCGCGCTATCGCATGGCAAGATGATGATGCCGCGCTTCTGGGACGTATCGGAAAAGCGCTCATGGGGCATGATGTATGTCGCCAAACTGACCAAGGTCAGTACCCCGGAGCTGGCATATAACTTCGGCCTGTTTTCCGATATCGGCATTCCGCTGATGATGGCGTCCTTCCCTAATTACGCGCAAACACTGAATGCCGCCAACAAAATGGAAGCCAGCGGTTTCATCGAACTGGAAAACCAGTGCCACCGGATTAACCATGCAGTGGTGGGTGGCATGCTGGCCGAGCATTGGAGTGTTGATCCTATCGTCGTCCTCGCGATCAAGAAACACCACACGCACAGCATCATCAGCGACCTGACATTTTCAGAAAAAGTCAGGCAATTGATTGCGGTTTTCTATCTGGTGGATAAGGCGATACAGGAACACCGCCACACCACCTCTGTCGAATGGCAGGAAGGTGGCCGGCTGGCCAGCGAGATACTGGAGTTATCGGATGACGATGTAGAGCAGATTTGTGTCGACCTGAAGACGCATTTCAATAGCCGCCTGTCATGATGCGGCCTGCCTGAATTACAGCTTGCCGGCCTTTTTCAAACGATAAGTCAGGCCGTCGACGATATCGCTACTGCCGTTTTCACGCGCAAAATCAATCGCCGTCATGCCGGCATCATTCTTCAGGCTGGCATCCGCGCCGGCATCCGATAATACTTTGACCGAATAAATAAAACCGCCGCGCGCCGCCATCATCATCGGCGTGGTTTTATTCGGCGACAATGCGTCCAGTTCAGCCCCCTGTTTCACCAGGATTTTCACGATCTCGCTATCGCCGGATGCCGCCGCGTAATGCAAGGCCGTCCAGCCGCTCTTGTTCACCGCAGCGCCCTTGGCCAGCAAGGCCTGTACCGCCGGCATATTCGCCTTGAAGGCGGCAATCATCAAAGCCGTATCGCCATTGCGCGCCTGCTGCTCCAGGTCTATACCACGCGCATTCAAGAGCACCGGAAAAACCTTCATCGAACCTTCACGCAGTGCCAGGATCAAGCCGGAATCACCGCGCACGCCTTCTATCGTATTCGGATCGAAACCACGTTTCAGCAAGGCGGTCACGGTCTGTACTTCATCCAGCGATACCGCACGGAAAAAGTCCTCATACGCACCGGCACGCGCCAGCGGGGGGCATAGAGACAAGGCAGCAGCACTCAGCAACACGGCCAGGGTCAGCCTGCGCATGGGTAAAAACTCAGCGGCTTGCATTCTTGTATCCGACATACGATTAGCGTGCGATCTTGAAGAGATTGAAAAAATTATCGCTGGTCTGTTGCGCCAGTTGCTCCAGCGGCACGTCTTTCAGCGTCGCCAGGTATTCACCGACATGGCGCACCAGGCCCGGTTCATTCACCTTGCCACGATGCGGCACCGGTGCCAGGTACGGCGAATCGGTTTCGATCAGCATTTGTTCCAGCGGCACTTCACGCGCGACGGCCTGCAAGTCTTTCGCGCTTTTGAAGGTCACGATGCCGGAGAAGGAAATATAAAACCCCATTTCCATCGCAGCGCGTGCGACTTCCAGTGACTCGGTAAAACAATGCATGACGCCAGCCGCACCACCGGCATCCGTACCGGCACCCTCTTCGCGCATGATGCGTATGGTGTCTTCCGACGCAGCGCGGGTATGGATGATCAGCGGCTTGCCGGTCGCACGCGAAGCGCGGATATGGCGGCGGAAACGTTCACGCTGCCATTCGAGGTCGCCTTCGAGACGGTAGTAATCGAGACCGGTTTCACCGATGGCGACGATTTTCGGATGTTCGGATAAACGAACCAGGTCTTCGACCGAAGGCTCCGGCGTATCTTCATAGTCCGGATGCACGCCTACCGATGCGTAGATATGCGGGTAGCGTTCCGCCAGTTCCAGCACGCTGGGAAAATCCGGCAGGTCGACCGACACGCAGAGTGCATGGCTGACTTTATTCTCGGCCATCTTGCCGAGGATTTCAGGCATGCGCGCAGCAAGTTCGGGGAAATTAATGTGGCAGTGGGAATCGATAAACATAGGCGGAATTGTACGCGTCCGGCAGCTTTACTGCATCCACGCACTCAGGGACAAACAATTTTCCACTGGGAAGCAAAACTAGGCAACCCGTTTGCCTACAATCACCAGGTCACGCTCCACCCCATCCAGCGTGGCGACGCGCGGCATATTCGCCCAACGTTCAAAACCGAAGCGTTCAAACAATTTCAGGCTGGGTGTGTTGTGGCCGAAGATCAGCCCGACCAGCGTATGTATGCCCAGCCTGGGCGCATACGCCATGGCTTCTTGCAACAAATAAGCACCCAAGCCCTTACCGCGTGCATCTTCATGCAAGTAAATGGACAGTTCAACAGTCGCCGCATAAGCGGCGCGGGCGTGGAAGTTGGAATAGGACAACCAACCCAGCACACGTCCCTGCTCTTCCAGCACCCATATTGGTCTCTGTTCCGCAGTGTGCTCGAGAAACCATGTCTGGCGCGAAGCGACCGTCACCGGTTCGATATCAGCTGTCACCTGGCGGGAAGCGATGGTGCTGTTGTAGATGGCGACGATGGCGGGCAAATCGTCCAGGGTGGCAAGGCGGTACGGCAAAGACATAATGGGAAAAGCTGCTCCTGCGCTTAGAGGGTATGCGTGGCGCGCGATGAGCCGAGTGCGGCCCCGAGCAATTCTTCTATTCTTTGCTTGATGCGCTGGCCGCTCTCGTCCGCCGAGAATTGCACACCTATGCCTTGCGCCTTGTTGTTGTTCGCACCGGCCGGGGTGATCCATGCAATCTTGCCGGCGATCGGGTATTTGGTCGGATCATCCAGCAAGGTCAGGATCAGGTAGATTTCATCGCCTATCTTGTAGGACTTGGTCGATGGTACGAAGATGCCGCCATTCGCGAGGAAGGGAATATAAGCGGCGTAGAGCGCGGATTTTTCCTTGATCGGCAAGGACAGCACCGAGGGCCGACCGACGACCGGGCTGCCTGTTGCTAGCGGGTTATCTGCCATCACACACCTTTCAAGAGAAAATCGTCGAATATTCCAGCAACATGTCTTCGATAAAGAGCTTGGGTGCCAATGGATGTTCGGCAATCGCGCGCCTGTCATTGACGGCCTTGATTTCCTGCAACAAGGCAGCGGTCTCGACCCGCTGCGCCAGCGCACCCAACTCTTTTTTGTAGCGTGGATAGTAACGGATTGTGCCGGAAAGTTTGACGGAAAGCACGTCATACAACCAGCGTTGCAACCACGCGACTAATTCCGGCACCGGCGTCTTTTGCAGGCGATCCGCAGCTTTCAATGCACCATCGACACCGGGCTGGGCCAACTGGCGCAGGAAGTCATCCATGGTTTCCCGCATACCCGCCTGCGACGCATCGAATGCCGCCAGTGGTGCACCACCCTGCTCGGCCAGCCAGCCATCGGCATCGCTGACTTGCTGCGACTTCAGCCATTGCAAGGCTTCGTCATGTCCCGGCAGCGCCAGGGCAAATTTACGGCAACGCGACAGGATGGTCGGCAACAGGCGATCCAGGCTATTGCTGACCAGCAGGAACATGGTTTGCGGCGGCGGCTCTTCCAACATTTTCAGCAACGAGTTGGCCGCCGCGGTGTTCAGGACTTCGGCCGGATACAGCACGACCACCCGCATGCCGGAACGATGCGTGGAGATATTCATGAAGTCGCCTAGTGCGCGTATCTGGTCGATCTTGATTTCTTTCGACGGGGCTTTGGTCGCCTTGGTTTTTTTAGTCTCACCAGCTTCGGCATCCTCGCCTTCAGCGCCATCACCGTCATCCAGGATTTCAGGACGCACGCGACGGTAATCGGGATGGCTGTATTGGCTAAACCAGCCGCAAGCGACACAAGTACCGCAGGCATGGCCATCGGCGGCCGGTGCTTCACACAACAGGGATTGGGCAAAAGCATCTGCAAAAGCGGTCTTGCCTATGCCTTCCGCGCCGTGGAACAGGATGGCATGCGGCAGGCGTTCTCGCAATTGTTGCAACTGTTGCCACGATGCCTGCTGCCACGGATAAAGCGTAGTACTCAAGAGTCTATCTCCGCCACGATCACGCGCAATTGCTCCTGGATCGCAGCAATGGTCTGGGTTGAATCGATGACATGGAAGCGTTGCGGGAATTCTGCCGCACGGCGCAGGTATTCGGCGCGCGTTGCAGCGAAGAATTCAACTTTCTCCTGTTCGAATTTATCCAGCGTACGGGTCGCATCAAGCCGCGCCCGTGCGACATCCAGCGGCACGTCGAACAGCAGCGTCAGGTGCGGCTGCAAATGCGGATGCACCCATTGTTCCAGCGCATTCAATTTGGCGCGGTCCAGTTTGCGGCCACCGCCCTGATATGCGAAGGTCGCATCGGTAAAGCGATCAGAGATCACCCAGTCGCCACGTTCCAGTGCGGGCGCGATCACTTGCGCGATATGTTCACGACGCGCGGCAAACATTAGCAAGGCTTCGGTTTCCAGGTGCATTTTTTCATGCAGCAGGATTTCACGCAGCTCTTCGCCGAGGCTGGTACCGCCCGGTTCACGGGTGACAACGACGGTCTTTTTGCGTTCGCACAGCAGCTCGGCAACGAAGGCCAGGTGCGTGGATTTACCCGCACCGTCGATGCCTTCAAATGTGATGAATTTCCCTGTCGTCATGCGCTGGCCATAAGAATGAATGTGATTGATGAAGCGTCCTGCAGGATACTATCTGCCGCGCTGGTATTTATTGACCGCATTATTATGCTCGTCCAGCGTCGCCGAAAACTGGCTGCTGCCGTCACCGCGCGCGACAAAATATACCGCATCCGTTTGCGCCGGGTTCATTGCGGCATGCAGTGACTCAGCCCCCGGCAAGGCGATCGGTGTAGGCGGCAGGCCCAGGCGGGTGTAGGTATTGTGCGGCGTGTCGGTCTGCAAATCGCGTTTGCGGATATTGCCCTTGAATTGTTCACCCATGCCGTAGATCACGGTCGGATCGGTTTGCAGCAACATGCCCTGGCGCAGGCGATTGACGAACACACCGGCTATCATGCTGCGCTCGGACTTCTTGCCGGTTTCCTTTTCCACGATGGACGCCATGATCAACGCTTCATACGGCGTTGCATACGGCAGATTGTCATTGCGTGCGAGCCAGGCTTCATTCAGGCGCTTGAGCATCAGGTTGTGCGCCTGCTTGTAGATTTGCAGGTCACTGGAATTCTTCGCAAACAGATAAGTATCCGGATAAAACAAGCCTTCCGGCAACGGGAAATCAGTGGAGACTTTCGCCATCAAATCCTTATCCGACAAGCCTGCGGTATCGTGCTTTAAACCCGGATGGTTATCAATCGCCTGGCGCATCTGGCGGAAATTCCAGCCCTCGATGATGGTTAGCGCTTCCTGTACAAACTCGCCCCGTACCAATTGCTTGATCAAGCCGTTCGGCGTGGTGCCGGGCTTCAATTCATACGTGCCGGCCTTGAGCTTGGTGCTGTTGCCGGTGATTTGCGCCAGTACGGTCATGAGCCATGGATTGGCCGGTACGCCAGCTGCGTCGATTTGCTGCATGCTGCTTCTGAGGCCGCTACCGGCGGCGATGGTGAACTCCACGCCGGAAGTCTGTTCAGTCGGAAGTATCGGCTGCTCGGCCCAAAACATGAAAGATGCGCCGGCGATAATGCCCAGCAGGATGATGCGCCTGAATAATTTTTTCAAAACAAGGTCTCGGTGAAATCGAACACAATCCGACGCGTTTTTCCCACGCCACTATAATCAGACCCTAATGATAATCGCTGAACCACCTTACGCTCCAATTTATTGATTGAAATTATGACTACATGGCTTACTTTTCTGGCTGACCAAGGCGCAAATATCAGCGACGACGCTGCCCCGCGCATCGTGTCTTTCGGTGCAGAAATACCCGGTGAAACTGCTAAAACCAACTTTGTTGCCCCGCTCACCCATCTCGGCCTGATCGCCGCCAGCGGCGACGATGCTGCCAACTTCCTGCATAACCAGCTGACCAACGACGTGGAGCACCTCGGCAGCAACGAAGCCCGCCTGGCAGGCTATTGCTCGCCCAAAGGCCGTTTGCTGGCCAGCTTCCTGTACTGGCAGACCGCCGACCGCATCATGCTGCAACTGCCGCGCGAACTGCAGGCGGGGATACAGAAGCGTTTGCAAATGTTCATCCTGCGTGCCAAGGCCAAGCTGGTTGATGTCAGTGAAGAATACGTCATGCTGGGCATAGCCGGCCCTGCCGCGGCCAGTGCACTGATGCCCTGGTTCCCTACGCTGCCTGTAGCCATCTATGGCAAGGTCGACAATGAAGCCGGTACCGTGATCCGCCATTCGAACGCCTTCGAAGTACCGCGTTATCAATGGATCACCACGGTAGAGCAAGCAATCGAGGCCTGGCCGCACCTGACAGAAATCCTGCAGGCCAGCGGTGCCGATGCCTGGAACCTGGCGGAAATCGATGGCGGCGTGCCGCACATCACCGCTGCCACGCAAGAACAATTCGTGCCGCAAATGATCAATTTTGAATTATTGGGTGGTGTGAACTTCAAAAAAGGTTGCTATCCCGGCCAGGAAATCGTCGCCCGCAGCCAATACCTGGGCAAACTCAAACGTCGCATGCTGCACGCCAGCGTCATCGCAACCCATGTCGCACCGGGTACCGAAATCTTTTCCGCAAATGACCCGGACCAGCCATGCGGCATGGTCGTCAATGCCGAGCGTTCCGGTGCCGACATCAGCGATTGCCTGGTAGAGATCAAGCTGGCGGCCACCGATGCCCCTGTGCACCTGGGTAGCGCCAGCGGTCCGCTGTTGTCGTTCCAGCCTTTGCCCTACCCGCTGACCGATCCGGCAGTTTGAGCGTAGCCAGCAGATTCATTTCAAATCACGGACAATAGGCAAACAGGCGATGGATCTCTACATCTACTATCGGGTAGCGGTAGCCGACGCAACCGTCTTGCGTGCAAAAGTTTTGACTATGCAAGATAATCTCGCCCGGCTGCATGGCATCCAGACTGCGCTCAAGCGGCGTCCCGAAGCACAGGATGGCATACATACCTGGATGGAGGTCTATCTGGATGTGGCCGAAGGTTTTGCAGCGGAACTGGAACCGGCGGTACTCGCCAGCCAGTTGGCTGACTTGATAGATGGCAAACGCCATACGGAACAATTTTTGGATTTATCTTTATGTGCTTAATCGTCTTTGCATGGCATGTGATACCGGACATGCCCCTGATCGCCGCCGGTAATCGCGATGAGTTCTACGACCGTCCGGCCAAACCGGCAGACTGGTGGGAAGACTATCCGCAAATCTATGCAGGCCGTGATTTGCAAGGTGGTGGTACCTGGATAGGCGTGACCCGCGACGGCCGCTTTGCCGCGTTGACGAATATCCGCGCGCCATCTGAAATGCGTGACGATGCACCATCGCGTGGCGCACTGGTAACCAATTTCCTGGCCGGCACCATGAGCCCGGACGAATACATCGCCGAACTCAAGACCCATCAACAAGATTACAACGGCTTCAACTTGCTGATAGGCGACAGCAAGCAACTGGTCTGGTTTTCGAATCGCGGCGACGGCGATGAACGCAACGGCAAGGCACTGGGACCGGGCATCTATGGCTTGTCCAACTCGCTGCTCGATTGCGCATGGCCCAAGGTCGTACGCACCAAGGCGCAATTCGCCAGCCTGCTGTGCCAGGGCGCGCCGGAAGACGCTTACTTTGAAATGCTGACCGATACCACTTGCGCATCCGATTGCCGCCTGCCGAAAACCGGTGTCAGCATAGAGCGCGAACGTTTGTTGTCAGCCGTTTGCATCGAATCGCCAGACTATGGCACCCGTGTTTCCACGCTGGTCAAATTAAATGGTGGCGCGCAACCAGTGCTGATAGAAAGACCGACACTGGCCATGCGTTGAGAACTGCTGCCTGAACCGGCAGCAGACAGGCATCAGCGCTTAAGTTTTGCCCGCAGCAATTGCTTGATATGCGGCACTTCTTCGTACGGATCAGAGGGATTGCGCTGTTGCACCAGATCTTCCATACGCCTGCGCACACTGGTCAAAGGCGCCAGGTCCGAATAGATATAAAAACGATCTTCGCGTATCGCATCAAACGTCAGTTGCGCCACCTGCGCCGCTGTAATCTTCCCTGCCACGACCGCTTTCTCCGAGAACGCCTGCGCTGCACGCTGGCTGGTAGTCGGCGCTGTATCGTTCTGCATTTCGGCCGGGCGATTGCGTTCCGACTGATGTATACCGGTAGGTACAAAGTATGGACACAGTAAGGAAGTACCGATAGGCGCTTCTATCAATTGCAAATCCTGATACAGCGTTTCCGTCACCGACACCACCGCATGTTTGGACACGTTGTAAATACCCATGGTCGGTGCATTCTGCAAGCCGGCAACCGAAGCGGTATTGACGATATGCCCTTCATAATCAGGATCATCTTGCGCGCATGCCAGCATCAGCGGTGTAAAGATGCGCACGCCATGGACGACGCCAAACAGGTTAACGCCCAGCACCCAGTCCCAATCGCTGGCCGAGTTTTCCCAGATCAAGCCACCCGAGCCGACACCGGCGTTATTGAACAAGAGATGGACCGCAGCGAAGCGTGCCATCGTTGCGTCGGCCAGCTCCTGTACCTGCTCCGGTTTGCTGACATCACAGTGCACTGCCAGCACTGCCACGCCCTGTCCGCTTAATTCTGCTTCCAGCGCAGCCAGCGCATCCTGCTGCACATCGGCCAGCACCAGCTTCATGCCCAGCTTCGCGCCTGCATATGCAAACTCACGCCCAAAGCCGCTGGCAGCACCGGTAATGACCGCTACCCTATCCTTGAATTGTTTCATGCCTGCTTTCGGTTAACTTGTGTGCGAGCACTCAGGCTTGCGTCATTTTCTTCGCGACGTCGGTGCGGCGGATAAATTTAAATGTGCCGCTCGCCTTCGCCACCAGTTTGTCGCCGTTCCATAACTCACCTTCGCAAAAGTAAATGCTGGAAGATGCGTGCAGCACCTTGCCTTTGGCCAGCATGCGCTCGCCTTCGACACCGCCCGGCTGCATGAAGCTGGTTTTCATTTCTATCGTCACACCGCCGCGTATGCCGGGCTCCAGTGAACGTCCGGCCAGCGACATGACATTGTCCAGCATGGTCATGATGACGCCGCCATGCGCGACATGCCAGCCATTCAGGTGGCGTGTCTGCAGGGTTAACGCGATCTGACCCTGGCCACCGCCAAAGTCGACAATTTCGACACCGAGCTCCTGCAGGAAGGGAATAATGGGTTGTGCTGATTGAGTGGAAGGATTCGTCATTGCTGCTTTTCGTTACAAAATGGCGTCATTTTAAGCCATCCCTGGCGTCAGCAAGCCTGCAACGGTAATTCATCCCTTCGCAAGGGGCAGGACGGCCTGGTCCGGCGCTCTATTTACAGCCTTAAACACCATTGTTTATTGCAATTCACACATGTAAGCGTTACGTAAGTTTCACGCAAGTCCTACGTAAGTTTCCAGTCGCACACTCCATTTGCGTACCCGATGTACGAATCCACTCGTGCGTCGAATATTAATAATTATTAAGGAGACGAACATGGCGACAGTATCCACAACTGATCGCAGTATCACGCCGGAGGAGCGGAAAGTTATTTTCGCTTCTTCGCTGGGTACTGTATTTGAATGGTATGACTTCTATCTATACGGCTCATTAGCCGCAATTATTGCCAAGCAGTTCTTTGCTGGTACCGATCCGAATACGGCATTTATTTTCGCCCTGCTCGCCTTCGCTGCCGGTTTCATTGTTCGTCCTTTCGGCGCTATCGTGTTTGGCCGCCTGGGCGACATGATCGGTCGTAAATACACCTTCCTGGTCACTATCGTGATCATGGGTACATCGACATTCATCGTCGGCCTGTTACCCAACTATGCATCCATCGGTATCGCTGCACCTATCATCCTGATCATCCTGCGTATCCTGCAAGGTTTGGCCCTGGGTGGCGAGTACGGCGGCGCGGCTACTTATGTGGCCGAGCATGCACCGCACGGCAAGCGCGGCGCCTTCACATCGTGGATTCAAACCACCGCAACCATGGGCCTGTTCATGTCCCTGCTGGTGATTCTGGGTACACGTACCGCGATGGGTGAAGAAGCATTTGCCGACTGGGGCTGGCGCATTCCGTTCCTGGTCTCGGTGTTCCTGCTGGGTATCTCGGTCTGGATCCGCTTGTCGATGAATGAATCGCCGGCCTTCCTGAAAATGAAATCGGAAGGCAAAGCGTCGAAAGCACCGCTGACTGAAGCGTTTGCGAAATGGGGCAACCTGAAGATCGTTATCCTGGCACTGATCGGTTTGACCGCAGGTCAGGCAGTGGTCTGGTACACAGGTCAGTTCTATGCGCTGTTCTTCCTGACGCAAACACTGAAAGTCGACGGTCCAACCGCCAACATCCTGATCGCGGCTTCGCTGCTGCTGGCAACCCCGTTCTTCGTGATCTTCGGTTCGCTGTCCGATAAAATCGGCCGCAAACCTATCATCATGGCGGGCTGCCTGATTGCTGCGCTGACCTACTTCCCGATCTTCAATGCACTGACCCACTATGCCAATCCGGCATTGGAAGCAGCATTGAAAAATGCACCAGTGGTCGTGACCGCTGATCCTGCAACCTGCCAATTCCAGTTCAATCCAACCGGCACCAAAAAATTCACTTCGCCTTGCGATATCGTGAAAGCCAAACTGGCTGCCGCTTCGGTTGCATACTCGAATGAAGTAGCACCGGCAGGCACGATTGCTACCGTCAAGGTCGGTGATACGCTGTTGACATCCTACGATGCCAAAGGCCTGTCGAAGGAAGAAGCGACTGCAAAAGACAAAGCTTTCTCGAAAGAGCTGAGCGATGCCATCAAGGCCCACGGTTATCCAACCAAGGCCGACCCGAACCAAATCAACTATGGCATGACACTGTTGCTGCTGTTTATCCTCGTGATCTATGTCACGATGGTGTACGGTCCAATCGCCGCCATGCTGGTTGAAATGTTCCCAACCCGTATCCGCTATACATCGATGTCCCTGCCTTACCATATCGGTAACGGCTGGTTCGGTGGCTTGTTGCCAACCACGGCGTTTGCCCTGGTCGCATTCAAGGGCGATATTTACTACGGCCTCTGGTATCCGATCATCATCGCGCTGATCACTTTCGTGATCGGTATGATCTTTGTCCGGGAAACCAAAGACAATGACATCTATGCCAACGACTAATCATCGTTAAGCATTCAAGCCAGTCTTGAATAAAAAGCTGCCAGGCAATTTGCTGGCAGCTTTTTTTATTTCCGGTCGACGCTTTCACGACATTCGTTTCCATACAGAAACACACTTCCATTCTATAATTTGCGCTGTCCAAAGCAGGCAAGATTTGCTATTGTCTGTAAGTCAATAAACCTCTTCTCGCGCTGTCGAGAATGCATCATTTCCATCACTCCCTTCATGACTAAAAGCAACACTATTCATCGCATCGGTACTCCCTTGTCTGCCACCGCAACCAAGGTGATGCTGCTTGGCTCAGGCGAGCTCGGCAAAGAAGTCATCATTTCCTTGCAACGCTTGGGCGTTGAAGTTATCGCAGTCGACCGTTACAGCAATGCGCCCGGCCACCAGGTTGCGCATCGTTCATATGTCATAGACATGACGGATGAAGTCGCACTGGCAGAACTGATCAATCAGGAAAAACCCGATTTGATCGTGCCGGAAATAGAAGCGATTGCCACCGCCAAACTGGTTGAACTGGAGAACGCTGGCACCGTACGCGTGATCCCGACCGCGCGTGCCGCATGGCTGACGATGGACCGTGAAGGCATACGCCGGCTGGCAGCGGAAGAACTCGGCTGCGCCACTTCGCCCTATCGCTTTGCCGACAACCTGAAAGAATTGCAGGCCGGCTGCGCCGAAATTGGTTACCCCTGCATCGTCAAACCAGTCATGTCCTCATCCGGCAAAGGCCAGTCCAAACTCTCCAGCAGCGCTGATGTCGCTGCTGCCTGGGACTGCGCTGCGGCCGGTGGCCGGGTTGATTCCGGCCGCGTGATCGTCGAAGGCTTTATCGATTTCGAATATGAAATCACGCTGCTGACAGTCCGCGCCATTGGCGCCGACGGCGAAGTCCACACCCATTTCTGCGAACCGATAGGCCATGTGCAAGTCAATGGCGACTATGTCGAATCATGGCAGCCGCAACGCATGCACCCGGGCGCCCTGCAAAAGGCACACGACATCGCCAGGCGCGTGACCGACAACCTCGGCGGCCTCGGACTGTTCGGCGTTGAATTGTTCGTCAAGGACGATATGGTCTGGTTCTCCGAAGTCAGTCCGCGTCCGCACGATACCGGCATGGTCACCATGGCCAGCCAGGAACAAAGCGAATTTGAATTGCACGCCAAAGCCATCCTCGGTTTGCCGGTGAATGTAGCCCTCAGTACACCGGCTGCCTCCGCCGTCATCTATGGTCGTCACGATGGCAAGGTAGTCTCGTTTGAAGGCGTGGCTGAAGCATTGCACATCCCCGGTACCGACATCCGCCTGTTTGGCAAACCGGAATCCTTCGCCCGCCGCCGCATGGGTGTCGCCCTGGCCAAAGCCGCCGACGTCGATACCGCACGCAAGAATGCCAAAGCAGCAGCAGCGAAGGTTAATCCGGTCGTCTCCAGCTGATGAAGACGCCGCATATACGTGGCATCGATTTTTTTGCCGGGCGCGTTATTTTCCGCACCGTCTCCCTGCTACTGTATGCGGCCCTTTTGTTCAATGTTGTCGTCCTGGTCTATGACAGCAAGCTTGCACTGTCGCCGCTGGGCCTGGGCGCAGTCATCATACTGACAGGCTTGCTGGGCGTTTCTTTCGTACGTTACTTCTGGTTCCGCGAAACCATTTTCAAGGAAGCGATTTACCTGTGCGAAATGGCACTGGCTGCTTGCGTCATCGTGGTACTCGCCAGCTATCATCCGATGCCATGGCTGATCGCCATCGCCGGCATCTTCCCGCTGGTCTTGCGTACCCGCAGCGCCGTCATTGCAATCTCTGTGCTGGCAATCCTCGGCTACTTCCTGGGCCATGAACTTGGCGCAAGCACGGTTGATTTGCTACCGGATTTCTTTGCCACCGCCTGCATCGGCTGGCTTTCGGTACTACTGGCAAAAACCCTGAACCTGAACCGCGTCTCCCTGCATCAGGCGCATACCAACGAACGTCGCTTCAATGCGATCGCTCGTGTTACCCGTCACATCTTCATCATCACCGACGCACGCTTCAAGATCAAATTCGCCAACCCGGCGCTGCAGGAAGTCATCGGCTATAGCATTGATGACATTATCCGCAACGCGATGAAACCGGTACTGCACAGTGACGATGAAGCAGAACACAAGGATAAACTGCGCGAATTGCGCGACACGCCGCACAGCACCGTTTTCTCGCGCCATCGTACCCGCCACAAGGACGGGCACTGGATATGGCTGGAAACACGCGGCTACAACATGCTGCATGATGCCGCGATCAACGGCCTCGTGTTCAGCATAGAAGACATTACGCTGCGCAAGGAAGCCGAACAAAAACTGCTGGAAGAAACCGCCCTGCTGCGCGCCGTACTCGACCTCAATCCTTCGATGATTTATGCAAAGGATAACGAAGGCCGCTTTACCATCAGCAACCAGAGTTTCCAGAAACGTTTCGGCTTCGATAGCGAAGACGAGCTGCGCGGTAAAACCGCGCTGGACCTGTGTCAGAAAATGGCGGGTAGCAACGATGAGCTCCCTCCTGAAGAGATTGCCGATGAAATCCAGCGCCAGGATTTGCAAGTCATGCAAAGTGGCCAGCCTTTACAGGATCTGGAGGTACGCGGTTTCTGGCGCCAGGATATGGATCGCTGGTTCCATACCAGCAAATACCCATTGCCCGATGTCAAAGGCCAGACCATAGGCGTGCTCGGCGTCACGCGTGATATCACCAAACGTAAAAAGACCGAACTGCAAATCGAATACCAGGCGATGCATGACATGCTGACCGATTTGCCGAATCGCCGCTTCCTGGTCAATACGCTGAGCACGGCGATGGAGACCAGTCGCCAGCGCCAGTCCAGCCTGACCATGCTGTTCTGCGACCTCGACTTCTTCAAAAGCGTCAACGACACGCACGGCCATGACTTTGGTGATCAATGCCTGATTGAAATCAGCAAACGCATCGTGGCAGCGCTGCCGGCCGGTGACTTCGTCGCGCGCTTCGGCGGTAATGAATTCGTCATCCTCACCAATTCTTCACTGGCGGAAGCGACGATCAAGGCGAATGCGATCATGGCGGCAGTATCCGAACGCCTGATTTTCGATAACGTGGTGGTGAAGATCCAGACCAGCATAGGTATCGCGCAGCTCAATGCCAGCCATCAAAGCCCGGCCGATTTGATCCGCGATGCCGATGCTGCGATGTACCAGGCGAAAGAACGGGGGCGCAACCGTACCGAGATTTACGATGCAGCACTGCAAAGTAAAACCACCAAGGATGCCCGCATGGATGTGGCGTTGCGCTTTGCACTCGAACGGAATGAATTGTCGGTGGCTTACCAACCCAAAGTCTTGCTGGCGGACGGCAGCGTACAAGGCTTCGAATTGCTGTTGCGCTGGAACAGCCCGGAATACGGCCTGATTTCACCAAATGAATTCATTCCTATCGCCGAGACTTCCGGCATGGTCGTGCCCATCGGCATGTGGGCGATGGAACAGGCATGCAAGCAACTCGCGGCATGGCAACAACAGTATCCGGAAATGGGCAATCTCACGATGGCCATCAATGTCTCGATGCGCCAGCTCTTGCAAACCTCATTCTTCAGCCAGGTACGCGACATCCTCAATAGCAGCGGCGTTATCCCGCAAATGGTCGAACTGGAATTGACAGAAACCTCGGCAATGGCGAATCCGCTGCAGACGATGGAAAACCTGTCGATGCTGAAGAAGCTAGGCGTGCGCCTGGCGCTGGATGACTTCGGCACTGGCTACTCATCCCTCGCCTACCTGCAAAAACTGCCTATCGATATCCTCAAAATAGACAAGGCTTTTGTGCGCGGCATAGGCAGCAATCAAAGCGATACGGAAATCATCCGGCTGATGATGGCACTGGCGCAAACGCTGAACCTGCAAACCACGGCAGAAGGCGTAGAAACCTTTGAGCAAATCCAGGAACTGAAGAAAATGGGCTGCAACCTCGGACAGGGCTTCCTGTTCTCTGCACCCTTGACGGCGCAGGAAGCGGAAGCCCTGATTGATACCTCACATCGCTTCCCGCTGGTGCTGGTCTAGGCGGGAAGCAAAACTTCTTATTTCAAGCACCCAGCTTGGTATTGGTTTGGTCGAGGATTTTTTCCGGTTGATCCGCGGCTTGCGGACTTTCATTATTCAACTCAGAATGCAGGCGTTCCATATCCAGGTCACCCACCCATTTCGCCACCACCAGGGTCGCGACACCATTACCGATGGTATTGGTCAAGGCACGTGCTTCCGACATGAAACGGTCGATACCCAGGATCAGCGCCAGCCCGGCCACCGGTACATGCCCCACCGCAGACAAGGTTGCCGCCAACACGATAAAGCCGCTACCGGTAATCCCTGCCGCACCTTTGGACGTCAGTAGCAAGACTGCCAGCAGCGTGACCTGCTGCATCAGGCTCATAGGCGTATTGGTCGCCTGTGCGATAAATACCGCAGCCATCGTCAGGTAAATTGCCGTGCCATCCAGGTTGAAAGAATAACCGGTAGGAATCACCAGGCCGACCACGGATTTTTTCGCGCCCATGTTTTCCATCTTGGCGATCATGCGCGGCAAGACCGATTCGGACGAAGAAGTACCGAGCACGATCAGCAACTCTTCCTTGATGTATTTAACGAACTTCCAGATGCTGAAACCGTGCAGGCGGGTAACGATGCCAAGTACCACGAAGATAAAGAACAGGCAGGTCAGGTAAAAGGCCCCCATCAACTTGCCAAGCGATAGCAGCGAGCTGATACCGTACTTGCCTATCGTAAATGCCATTGCACCGAAGGCACCGATAGGAGCAGCGCGCATGATGAAACCAACGATGGTGAAGAGTACGTGCGAGATTTTTTCTATGAAGTCGAACACCAGCGTGCCGCGCCCACCCAGCTTTTGCAGGGCAAAACCAAACAGTACCGAGACCAGCAGCACCTGCAGCACATCACCCTTGGCGAAGGCATCTATCATGCTCATCGGGATGATATGCATCACGAACTCGGTCACCGTCTCCAGCTTGCCGGGTGCAGTGTAAGAAGCCAGGCTGGCGGTATCCAGTGTACTGATGTCGACATTCATGCCGGCGCCCGGTTGCAGGACGTTGACGATAATCAGGCCGACCAGCAAGGCGACGGTGCTCATGACTTCAAAGTAAAGGAGTGCCAGGCCGCCGGTCTTGCCAACTTTCTTCATATCTTCCATACCGGCGATACCAATGACGACCGTACAGAAAATAACCGGCGCGATAATCATCTTGATGAGTTTGATGAAGCCATCTCCAAGCGGCTTCATCGCGGTCCCGGTCTCAGGCAGGAAGTGCCCGAGCAGGACACCGATGATGATGGCAACTATGACTTGTGCATACAGGGATTTATAAAGAGGTGGCTTTTTCATTTGTTCTTCTCGTTAAGGTTGAAGACCCCGATTGAGCCTGTGTCTATCGATGACAGGCACGCCTCAATATAGACCGTTGCTATGTCCGGCAAATACCATGCTAGACCCTTTTTAGGCAGCCCGGATGGAAAAAGATTCACCTGCACAAGACAAATAATTCGCCCCTGAACCACCCCTGCCGCGTTGACAAAGTCCTTTAAACAAGCGTATTTGCGCTATTTACCTGCGGTCACATTGCGGTAACATAGCGAAAAGCGTTTGGCACCACAGCGGCCCATAAGGCTCAGCTCGCCGTTTTAACATCTTCCTCACATTCGCCCGGAACAATCCGCGTTTGGCGCACTAAATGCACGACATTTAGCCAAATCGAATATATTCATGGGCAAACTTATTTTTACTTAAGAATATCTATGAAATTTGATGTCGCGATTGTCGGCAGTGGACTGGCAGGACTCTCCGTCGCCCTTCACCTGGCCGAAACCCGCAAGGTAGCGGTCATTTCCAAACGTGCCTTGCTCGACGGTGCCAGCAGCTGGGCCCAGGGCGGCATCGCCGCCGTACTCGATTCGCATGACAGCGTGGACGAACACGTGGCCGACACCCTGGTTGCCGGCGGTGGCCTGTGTGACGAAGCAGCGACCCGTTTCATCGTCGAACACGGCCGTGAAGCCATCGAATGGCTGATCAAGCAAGGCGTGCCGTTCACACCCGACCCGACCGCCGAACTCGGCTTCCACCTGACGCGTGAAGGCGGCCACGGCCAGCGCCGCATCATCCACGCCGCGGATGCCACCGGCCATGCGGTACAAGTCACGCTGGAACAAAAAGTCCGCGCGCACCCGAACATCACGCTGCTCGAACATCACTACGCAATCGACGTCATCACCGCCGACAAGCTGGACCAGAAGAAAAACGGCCCACGCTGCCTCGGCCTGTATGTACAAGACGTTAAAAGCGGCAAAGTCATCACCATCGCCGCCGAGCACACGGTGCTGGCGACCGGCGGTGCCGGCAAGGTTTACCTCTACACCACCAATCCGGATACCGCGACCGGCGACGGCATCGCGATGGCCTGGCGTGCCGGTTGCCGTATCGCCAATATGGAATTCATCCAGTTCCACCCGACCTGCCTGTATCACCCATACGCCAAATCCTTCCTGATCACCGAAGCGGTACGCGGTGAAGGCGGCGTGCTGAAACTGCCGGTCAGCGCCGGTCGTGATGGTGGCAAGCGTTTCATGCCGGCGCATGATGAGCGCGCCGAACTGGCACCGCGCGACATCGTCGCCCGTGCCATCGATGCCGAAATGAAAAAACGCGGTCTGGATTATGTCGACCTCGACATCAGCGACAAATCACCGGAATTCCTGAAAGAACACTTCCCGACCATCATGGCGCGTTGCCTGGAATTGGGCATAGACATGACCAAGCAGCCGATCCCGGTCGTCCCTGCGGCGCATTACACCTGCGGCGGCATCATCACCGACCTCTCGGGCCGTACCGACTTGCCCGGCTTGTACGCGGTGGGTGAAGCAACCTACACCGGTCTGCACGGCGCCAACCGTCTTGCCAGCAACTCCCTGCTGGAATGCCTGGTGCTGGGTCGCGCCACCGCGAAATACATCGATGAGCAACCGAAGCAAAAGCTCAGCACCCTGCCCGCCTGGGATGAAAGCCGTGTCACTGATGCGGATGAAGAAGTCATCATTGCCAATAACTGGGATGAGTTGCGTCGCTTTATGTGGAACTACGTCGGTATCGTACGTACCACCAAGCGTCTGGAACGGGCGCAGCATCGCATCCGTTTGCTGAAGGAAGAAATCGACGAGTATTACGCGAATTTCCGTATCACACCGGATTTGCTGGAGTTGCGGAACCTGGTCGAAGTCGCATCATTGATCGTCAACAGCGCGCTGTCACGCCGTGAAAGCCGCGGCCTGCATTTCAGCCGTGATTATCCGGATACCTTGCCTAAGGCTTTGCCTAGCGTGTTGTCGCCGGATCGCAAGCATTAAAATTGCCTTGCTTGATAAAAATGCCGTTCAGTTTTTGACTGGGCGGCATTTTTTATTTGCAGGTTTATTTTCTTTTATACGTTGCTGATACTGTTTTTTCTTCGATCAGACTTGGGTTGCCGGGGGTAGCCCGGCATACTGCGCCAATTCGAAGAAAGTACAGAATCTCAACCCAGAACATAAACCAAACAAGCAATAAAAAAGCCGCTAAAAGCGGCTTTTTTTAAAACACCCAAGCTATCACTTACTCTCCACAATCCGCAAAGAATAATCAGTAGCCCGTATATCCTTGGTCAAAGCGCCAATCGAAATACGATCGACACCAGTCTCGGCAATCGCCCTCAAGGTCTCACGGTTGATCCCACCCGAGGCTTCCAGTAAAGCACGTCCCGCCGTCAATGCAACCGCTGCACGCATATCCGCCAGCGAAAAGTTATCCAGCAACACCGATTCCGCACCAGCATCCAGCGCATCCTTCAGCTCCGCCAGGTTCTCCACCTCGATCTGTATCGTCACGCCTGCCTTCAGCGCCAATGCCGCTTCCATCGCTGCACGTACGCCACCGGCAGCGGCAATATGGTTTTCCTTGATCAGGATGCCGTCATACAGCGCCAGGCGCTGGTTTTTGCCACCGCCGACACGTACCGCATACTTCTGCGCCAGACGCAGCCCTGGCAGCGTTTTACGCGTATCCAGGATGGCCGCCTTGGTACCGGCCACGATGCCGCTGTATTCACGTGTCGCGCTGGCAACACCTGATAACAACTGCAGGAAGTTCAGCGCCGAGCGTTCTGCGGTCAACAAGGCGCGCGCCGGTGCTTCAATCGAGCAGACTTCACTGTCAGCTGTCATCACATCGCCTTCGGCGTAATGCCAGGTGATCTTGATGCGTGCATCGAGGCGCTTCATCACGCATTCAAACCATGGCGCGCCGCACAGCACTGCCGCTTCACGCACGATCACGTGTGCATGGACGATTTCCTGCTCCGGTACCAGCTTGCCGGTGACGTCACCGGTGCCGACATCTTCCGCCAGCGCTGCTTCGATATTGCGCTCAAACGCCGCAGCCAGTGCAGCATCGAAAGGAGCAAAGGGATTGCGCAACAAACTCATGCCGGTCCTATTCCTGAAAACAGTTTTTGTTCTTTCGCCAGATCACTGGATGGACGCACATTGGTTTTTTCTGCCGCCGCGAAGTCCAGCATGCGATCGATACAGACCGTCGCCTTGCGACCGATTTCCGGATCAACATGGATTTCATTGCGACCGGATTCCAATACATCGGCCAGGTTCTGCAAACCATTCATCGCCATCCATGGGCAATGCGCACAGCTCTTGCAGGTGGCGCTGTTACCGGCGGTAGGCGCATCGATGAAGATCTTGCCGGGTGCCGCCGCTTTCATCTTGTGCAGGATGCCGTTGTCGGTCGCAACGATGAATTCCGGCGCATCCATGGTTTGCGCTGCATGTATCAGTTGCGACGTCGAACCAATGGCATCGGCCAGGGCCACGACCGAAGCCGGCGACTCCGGATGCACCAGCACTTTCGCCAGCGGATGTTCTTTCTTCAGCAATTCCAGTTCTATCGACTTGAACTCATCGTGTACCAGGCAGGAACCTTGCCACAGCAACATGTCGGCACCGGTTTGCTTCTGGATGTAACCACCGAGATGCTTGTCCGGTGCCCACAGTATTTTTTTACCTTGCGCATGCAGATGTGCAACGATCTTCAGGCCGATCGACGAAGTCACCATCCAGTCGGCACGTGCCTTGACTGCGGCACTGGTGTTTGCATACACCACCACTACGCGATCCGGATGTGCATCGCAGAATGCGGAAAACTCATCGGTCGGGCAACCGAGGTCGAGCGAACAAGTCGCGTCCAGGTCCGGCATCAGGATGGTTTTTTCCGGGCTCAGGATCTTGGCGGTTTCGCCCATGAATTTCACGCCGGCGACCACCAAAGTCTTGGCCGGATGGTCACGCCCAAAACGCGCCATTTCCAGCGAATCGGAAACGCAGCCACCGGTTTCTTCGGCCAGGTCCTGCAAGTCCGAATCGACGTAGTAATGCGCGACCAGGACGGCTTCGCGCTCTTTCAACAAACGCTTGATACGTTCCTTGAGTGCAATTTTTTCTTCCGGCGATGGTACGGCCGGTGTACGCGCCCATGCTTGTGCAGTGCAGCTGGTGCCGCTCTGCATGGCAGGACGTTCGAATTCAACGGTTTTGATTGGCTGGATTTGCATGGCTGGTCGAATACTTGAATGCGATGGTTTATCTGTTGCTGCCGCTACCGGAGGGTATAAGCGGACCTCTTGCCTGGCCACATCCCTGCTATACAGGAACGGCCTCGTGGTCGAATTGTAGCGCCATTTACAACTGAGCGTTGTAGCCCGAATGCAATGACGCGCATATAAGCGCATGTAAAAAAGCGCGACGGGGAACAGATCCACGCCGCGCTTTTTCAAGCTGCAGTCTTATTCGATGCCTTGGCTGGTCAAATATTCTTCGTAGGTACCCTGGAAGTCGATGATTTCACCGTCTTTTACTTCCAGCACGCGGGTAGCCAGCGACGATACGAATTCGCGATCATGCGAAACGAAGATCAAGGTGCCGGCATATTTTTCCAGCGCAATGTTCAGCGATTCGATGGACTCCATATCCATGTGATTGGTTGGTTCATCCATCAGCAAGACGTTGTGGCGACCCAGCATCAGTTTGCCGTAAGTCATGCGGCCTTTTTCACCACCGGACAAAACCTTGACCGATTTTTTGACGTCATCACCACCGAACAGCAAACGGCCAAGGATGGAACGCACCGCTTGATCGTCGTCGCCTTCCTGCGTCCATTGGCCCATCCAGTCGGTCAGGTTCTTGTCGCTGGCGAAGTCTTCGGTCGGGTCTTGCGGCATGTAGCCGACGTTGGCGTTCTCCGCCCATTTGACACGTCCCTGGTCCGCCGACAAGCCGGTAATGTCTTCACCACCGATACTGCGCAGCAAAGTGGTTTTACCAGCGCCGTTGGCACCGATGATCGCAATACGTTCGCCCGCTTCAACCATGATGCTGAAGTTCTTGAACAATTGGCGATCGAATGCCTTGCTGATTGTCTCTGCTTCCACCGCCAGGCGATGCAGCTTTTTCTCGCCGTCGAAACGCACGAAAGGATAAGCGCGTGACGATGGTTTGATATCGTCGACCTTGATTTTTTCGATTTGCTTGGCGCGCGATGTTGCCTGGCGCGCTTTCGATTTATTCGCTGCGAAACGGCGGACAAATTCCTGCAACTCGGCAACCTTGTCTTTCGCTTTCGCGTTGTTCGCCAATTGCTGGTTACGTGCCTGCGTCGATGCAAACATGTAGTCGTCGTAATTGCCCGGGTAAATTTTCAGCGTACCGTAATCCATATCGGCCACGTGCGTACAGACCTGGTTCAGGAAGTGACGATCATGGGAAATGATGATCATGGTGGAATTGCGCTCGTTGAGTACGTCTTCCAGCCAGCGTATCGTGTTGATATCCAGGTTATTGGTCGGTTCGTCGAGCAAGAGGATGTCAGGATTCGAGAACAGTGCCTGCGCCAACAATACGCGCAGCTTCCAGCCCGGCGATACATTGCTCATCGGACCCTGGTGCAAATCAATCGCCACGCCGGCACCCAGCAGCAACTCGCCCGCACGCGATTCTGCAGTGTAGCCATCGTATTCAGCGAATTTCGCTTCGAGGTCGGCTGCCTTCATGTAGTCGTCGTCGGTCGCATCCGGGTTCGCGTAAATCGCATCACGTTCTGCCATCGCCGCCCACATTTCGGTGTGGCCCATCATCACGACGTCGAGTACGCGCATTTCTTCAAACGCGAACTGATCCTGGCGCAACTTACCCAGGCGCTCATTCGGATCGAGCATGACGGTACCGGCCGACGGGTCGAGGTCGCCGCCGAGGATTTTCATGAAAGTGGATTTGCCGCAGCCGTTGGCGCCGATCAGGCCGTAACGGTTGCCATCGCCAAACTTGACGGAAATGTTTTCAAACAGCGGCTTGGGGCCGAACTGCATCGTGATATTAGCTGTAGATAACACTGATAAAGCCTTTGCGGATATGAATTCGAATAACCTTCTATTCTATCATCTCAGAGGGGTGAACGGCCCTGAACGGCGGATTGCCAAGGCCGGCGTACCTTGCCAGCCGTGCCCCGGGGCCGGATTTCATTGCTTTTTATTTAAGAAATTGAACCGGATGATCAATTTGAAGTGGCTCATGTAGCGAGGAAAGGATAGCCCTGCATGGTCAGGCTGAAACCGTCCGCCTGCGAATTCAGCGTGGCTTGCGCGCCTGCCACCAGCGTAGCCTTGTCACGACCATGGCCGAATGGCAAACCGGTCAGTACCGGCACCGGCAGATGGGAACGCAGGTAGGCGACCATTTGCTCGAAGTCGTAGCCATTATCATAATCCGTCAGGCGATACGCGGAAAAATCACCTAGCAACAGCGCTTTTTGCCGGTCCAGCACACCCGCATGCAATAACTGCAAGACCATGCGCTCAACCCGGTACGGGTGTTCGTTGACGTCTTCGACAAACAGGATGCCGCCCGGCACTTGCGGCAAATAAGGTGATCCGACCAGATGCGCCAGCATTGCAAGGTTACCGCCCCATAGTGTGCCGCTGACATCGAGCTGCGGATTATCCTTCGCTTGTACCGTCAGCGTGTGCTCCGGTTGCGTAATGCAACGCCAGAAGTTGTTCAGCGTGTAGGCACTCAATTCATCGCGCACAAAGTCATCGCACAGCATCGGCCCGGTAAAACTGCTGGCGCCGGCCTGCGCCAGCAAACCCATTTGCAAGGCAGTGAAATCGCTGTGTCCGACAAACAGCTTTTTGCTCGCGGCCAGCAATTTGAAATCCAGTTCAGGCAACAAACGGGTCAAGCCATAACCGCCACGCAGCGCCATGACGATATCGACTTCAGGATCCTGTGCCGCCGCATACAGTTGTGCGATGCGTTCGTCATCGGTAGCACCGAAGCGCTGGAATTTTCTGGCGGCATCACTGAAGTTTTTGACGGTACAACCCTGCGCCTGCAAATTTGCGATGCCCCGCTCCACCGCTTCAGCATCCACTGCGTAACCACTGGCGGCCACCAGGCCTATCACTATCGGCTTGCGCTCGACACGCTCAGCATTCAGCAGGCGCACGGTTTGATTCAATTCTGCATTCATATTTTATTCGGTAGGACCATAGAGCTTGGCGGCGGCATGACAATGCTCGCCTATCAGTTGCGATAAATGATCGTTCAAGCCATCCGGCAAATCGTGGCCCATGCCGTCGATTTCCTGCAGCACGGCATTCGGTATCAGTTCTGCGGTTTCACGACCGCAAGCGACCGGCAATAAAGGATCATCGGAACCGTGGATGACCAGCGTCGGTACCTGTACTGTTTTCAGCAAATCGACGCGATCGCCGGAAGCACCGATTGCCAGCAATTGCCGCGTCGTTGCAATCGGTTCCAGGCTGCGCTGCACGCTTTGCGTAATACGCTCCTGCAAGACTTCATGCGCGACCGGATAAGCGGGACTGCCGATCACTTCCATGGTCCGGACGAAATGATCGATCACAGCTTGCTGGTCGCTGGGATCTGGCGGCCGGCTAAATAAAACCTTGCGCGCCGCCCTGGTCGGACCCGGCAAACCGCGCCGGCCGCTGGTAGACATGATGGAAGTCAGGCTGAGTGTGTGTTCCGGATACTTGCCTGCAATGATTTGCGCAATCATGCCGCCCATCGAAGCGCCGACGATATGGGCGCGCTCTATCTCCAGCGCATCCAGCAAGGCCACCGCATCGGCCGCCATATCATCCAGTGTATAGCCGGCGGTAAGCGGAATGCGGAAGGACATTTTGATCAGGGACAGCAGCGTATTCGGCTTGCCCAAATGATGGAATTTGCTGGATAAGCCACTATCGCGGTTATCGAAACGAATGACGTAAAACCCCTGGCGTACCAGGCCATCGCAAAAAGCTGCAGGCCATGAGATAAGCTGCATGCCCAAACCCATGATTAGGAGGATGGGCGGGTCAGCTGGATTACCCTGGGTTTCATATGCAATGTCTACATTATTTACATGGATAGTCGGCAAGGCGAAACTTTCTAAGGATTACAGATGCGACAGAAGTGATTAGCGATGCGCTAGCTACGTTGCGGATCACGATAAATCATTTTTTTAACACCTTGATGACCACGGTGATCGAAGCGCTGCCATTGACCTTCCGGCTGTGCCAGGCGATCCGCCAACGCGTATAGCACTGTCGGATTGGCAACCATGCCGGTATGGCTGCCATGCACTTCGATATTTTCCGATTGGTCGGTTTCCTGCTCTACGCAGCATTGCCATGACACAATACCATCGGTGCGACTGAAAATCGAGGTGGTCGGTACCGGCGGCGTTTTCTTCAGTTCGGCAATCTGCACTTCATCAATCGCCGGTTTGCCGCTGACCATCTGGTACAAACGCCAGGCATTGGTCGCCGTCGGATGACCGGTGAATGGCGAACCCAATGTAATCACGCAACGCACATGCTCAGGCAGCGCTTTCGCAATCTCGCGCGCATAGATGCCACCCAGGCTCCAGCCTATCAGGCTGACCTTTTGTCCATGTTTTTCACTCAACTCCCTGACGCGGGCAATGCAACGTTCAAGCAAACCTGCACGCGGACCGAGGTTCAATCCCTGTTTCCACGCATATGCTTCATAACCGCAATTACGCAGATACCTGCGCAGGAAAAAGGTCAATGCATCGCCGGCCAGCAAGCCAGGCAAGACCATGACCGGATGACCGTCACCGGCCGGAACGTCCTTGAGCATGGGCGCGGCCAGTAAAGCGGCCCCCAGCTCCCATGGTGCACGCCCTTCCAGCGCCAGTAACAACATGCTGGGAGGTTTGAGTGCGCCCTCTTCATTACTTGCCGCCGTGAAACGATTTGTATCCATCGTGCGCGCTCCAAATCAAGGAATTAAGGATTGGAGTACGCACCGCGCCTGTGGTTCAACCCCGGGCCAAAACAGCTTGGGCAGCCCTATTTGTCCTTAGGACACAAGGTGCGCAGTACTTGCGCCAGCTTCCTGATGGCGATTTCCAGCTCATGCGGGGCATGCGCGGCAAAGCCCACGAGTAAACCAGTCTTGTGTCGTTTGGATGCATGCAGCCCGGTCAAACCCAGCACGTCGATGCCAGCCTTGCGTGCGGCTTCCACCGCAGCGTGCTCGGGAATGTCGCGGATGAATACGCATGGCATCTGCATGCCGCCGGTCGGTACCCGCGCTTCCACGAAGTCGGACAAGTGTAGTTGCACCAGACGCACCAGCACATCGCGCCGCTCGGCATAGACAGCGCGCATGGTGCGGATATGGGCACCGAAATGCCCGCCTTCGATGAAACGCGCCAGCGTGAGTTGCGGTATCGGCGCACTGTGTCCATCCAGCAAAGTACGTGCCACGGTCATCGGCGCGACCAGTTGTGACGGCAGCACCATATAGCCTATACGCAAACCGGGGAACAGGGATTTGGTGAAGGTGCCTATGTAAATCGTCCGCTCATATTGATCCAGTCCCTGCACGCAGGCGGTAGGCTTGCCTTCATAATGAAACTCGCTGTCGTAGTCATCTTCGATGATCCAGCCCTGCTGTTGCCGCGCCCATTCGATGACGGCCAGCCGTCTGTCCAGCGCCAGCGTGGCGCCGGTAGGAAACTGATGCGAAGGTGTCAGGAACACGGCCCGCGGGACCTGGTCCGTCGTCTGTGCCAATTCCAGCATGCGCTCCACCCGCAAGCCATCTGCATCCAGTGGCACAGGCACACACTCCAGTCCCGCCGCATCAAAAGCCTTGCGCGCTCCGTGGTAGACCGGGTCTTCGATGAAAATACGCTCACCTGCATCCAGCAACACCGTCGCACACAAGGTCAGCGCTTGCTGCGAACTGGTCAACACCAGCACACGCTCGGGCGTGGCACGTGCACCGCGTTCAAGATTGACGTAGTCGGCGATGGCACGTCGCAACTGCTCCATGCCCTGCGGCGGACTGTGCAGCAAGGCTTGCGTGCCGTATTCCTTCAACACCTGCCGCTGCAAACGTTCCCAGGTCTGGAGCGGAAAGCTGCGGGTTTCCGGCACACCCGGGGCAAACGGCCGTGGCGTAAAGAAATCACGCACACCACCACCCTGAAACATCGCCTTGCCGCGCTGGCTGATACGCGTCGTAGTCCCACGCTCCACTACCGTGCGCCTGGGCCTGCCCCGCCCCGGCAAACGTTGCATGCGTTCGGACACATAGCTGCCACTACCGACACGTCGTTCTATGAAACCTTCCGCATGCAGCTGGCCGTAGGCGGACTCAACTGTATCCCGCGATACGCCCAATGACTGTGCCAGCGCACGCGATGCAGGCAATGGCCGACCCACATCAAGCGCACCGTCCAGTATCAGCTGGCGTATCGCGCGTTGCACCCGCGCGTGCAGTGGCAAGCCTTCATGCGCAGGGTCAATCAGCCAGGTTTTGACTGATTCAAGTTGGGCGTGCTTAAACAATTGGTCTGCACCTCATTGCAAAAATGGCGGGGAATATACGGCCATTTTAAAGCTATAACTACAGTCCTTCATCCATATCTCAGAAATCAGCATCAGCCATGTCATCCATCCCTACCCGCTCATCCTTAAGCTGGAACGATCTCAGCCATCCTATCGTCGCCGGACTGATATCCGTCATCGTCAATTACGGCGGCACTTTCATTCTGGTATTTCAGGCAGCCAAAGCGGCTCATCTCAGCCCGGAGCTGACGGCTTCATGGGTATGGTCGATTTCGATAGGTGTGGGTGTGACCGGACTCATCCTCAGTTGGATGTCACGCGAACCCATTATTACCGCCTGGTCTACCCCGGCAGCAGCCTTCCTGGTCACCGCCCTGGCGACCACGCCCTATGCCGAAGCCGTCGGTGCCTACATGGTTTCGGCGGCGGCATTCGTGTTGCTGGGATTGTCGGGCTGGTTCGAGCGCGTCATCCGCCTGATACCTCCCGGTGTGGCTGCCGGACTGCTGGCCGGCATCCTCTTGCAATTCGGCATTGGCGCTTTCGGTGGCATGAGCCTGGATCCTTTGCTTACCGGCTTGCTGATCGCAGCCTATCTGGTGTTCAGGCGCTGTGCTGCACGCTATGCGGTGGTGGGCATCCTGCTGCTGGGACTGGCCTTCCTGCTGGCACAGGATCGCGTTGATTTGTCGGGGCTGAGCCTGAAACTGGCGGCACCTGTTTTCACCATGCCCATGTTCTCGCTCAACGCCTTGCTAAGCGTGGCGTTGCCACTGTTCCTGATCACGCTAACAGGTCAATACATGCCGGGCATGCTGGTGCTGCGCAACGATGGCTACCGGACCAGCGCCAATCCCATCGTGACGCTGACCGGGCTGGGCTCCCTGTTGATGGCACCGTTTGGTTCGCACGCTTTCAACATTGCGGCGATCACTGCCGCCATCTGCACTGGGCGCGAGGCGCACGAAGATCCGTCCCGGCGCTGGATAGCAGGCATCGCTGCAGGTGTGTGCTACATCTTTGTAGGCGTGTTTGGCGTGACGCTGGCGGCGGTCTTCATGGCATTCCCGGCCAGTTTCATCACCACACTGGCGGGTCTCGCACTGCTCGGCACCATAGGCGGCAGCCTGGCCAGCGCCATGGCCGACGCACGGACGCGTGAAGCTGCGCTGATCACCTTCCTCGCTGCCGCGGCCAACATCACCCTGCTCGGTATAGGTGGTGCGTTCTGGGGGCTGGTCATCGGCTTGCTGGCTTATGCAGTATTGAATGGCCGCATGCCGCAAAAGACATGGCGTTCCGCTTTTGCCGCCACACCTGTCAACAAGAGGAGAAAATAATGTCCGGGCCTGTCGACACCCTCACGCAGCATGGCCAGCATGGTCGTTATCCAGCCGCCACTACGGTCGAAGATTTTGCACGTAATCTGACAGCGGTACAGCTACGCATAGCGGCAGCCTGCCGCCGCGTCGGACGCGATCCGGCAGAAGTACGACTACTGCCAGTCAGCAAGACCAAACCCGAAGCCAGCCTGCGCCTGGCCTACGCTGCCGGTTGCCGCACGCTGGGCGAGAACAAAGTGCAGGAGGCGCATCACAAATGGGAAGCGATGCAAGACCTGAGCGATCTGCATTGGTCAGTAATAGGCCATCTGCAAAGCAACAAGGCCAAACTCGTCGCACGCTTCGCTACCGAGTTCCAGGCACTGGATAGCCTGCGACTGGCTGAGGCGCTGGATAGGCGCCTGCAAATCGAAGGCCGCTCCTTGGATGTGTTCGTGCAGGTCAACACTTCCGGCGAAACCAGCAAGTACGGCCTGGCTCCGGCCGACGTCGCTGCTTTTGTGCAGGCATTGCCGAGCTACAGCGCATTACGCGTACGCGGCCTGATGACGCTGGCATTGTTCTCGATTGATGAGGAACGCGTACGCCAGTGCTTCTTCTTACTGCGCACGCTGCGTGAGCAACTGCGGCAAAGCGCACCCGCTGGCATCAGCCTGGATGAACTGTCGATGGGTATGTCTGGTGATTACGAGATTGCGATAGAGGAAGGCGCTACGGTAGTACGTGTCGGCCAGGCTATCTTTGGTGCGCGACCTATGCCGGATAGCTATTACTGGCCAGGCGAAATCAGTCTGCTTCGGAAGGAATAGACTTGGCTGCCTTGCGACGTTCGGCAAAGAATTCTTTCAGCAAGCTGCTGCATTCTTCGGCCAGCACGCCGCCAGTGAATTGGGTGTGATGATTGAGCTGGTTTTGCTCGAAGAGATTGACTACGGAACCGCAGGCTCCGGTTTTGGGATCGGGCGCACCGAATATCACGCGCGCCAGGCGAGCATGCATCATGGCACCGGAACACATTACGCACGGTTCCAGCGTGACGTAGAGTTCGCAACCCGGCAAACGATAGTTACCGAGAGCGGTAGCCGCCGCACGCAAAGCCATGATTTCAGCATGTGCGGTGGGATCGTGCTTGCCTATCGGCTGGTTATAACCAGTTGCGATGACGACGCCATCCTTGACCACGACAGCACCGACCGGGACTTCGCCCAGGGTCCATGCATGGCGCGCCTGCTCCAGCGCCTGTTGCATGAAGAGTGCATCTTGCATGGTCAGAGATCAGCCTTCAGCCGTGATTTCGGCCCAGCAATTCGGTGTTTCATGCAGCACCAGTTTGTGCAGGCGCAAGCCGGTACCGAAGCGATCCTGATACGCAGCATTCAGGATGTTGAATGCAGTTTGCGCCAGGTTTTCCACGGTAGGAATACGATCGATGATGACGGTCTTGTGGCCCGGTATGCTTTCAAGGAACTCCCTGACCTTCGCATCTTTTTCATACACCAGGAAAGCGTGGTCCCAGACATCGACCAGGTGCTCTTTCGCCAGCGCCTTGATGTCGGAAAAATCCATGATCATGCCGTTGTCGGAGCTACCCTCGACATCGATTACCTCACCCAGCAAGGTGATTTCCAGCGTATAGCGATGGCCATGCAAATTGCGGCATTGGCTTTTGTGGTCGGGAATGCGGTGGCCGGCATCGAATTCCAGCTTGCGGGTAATAGTCAACATAGGGAGTTACGGTATCTGTAAAAGTTTATGGGTCTGCAAACTCAGCTTCCACTTTGGATTACGTTTGCAGACGTCAATCGCAAGCCTGGTATTTTGTTCCGCCAGCGGGCCATCCATCGGCTGCACGAAAAAATGTTCGAAATCCAGTGCTTCATAGGCCGCCAGCGATTGTTCCACCTGCGGGATCACGACCTTTAGTTCGCTGCCTTTGCGCACCACCAGTTGCGAGCCCATTTTCGGGCTGACGCAGATCCAGTCGACACCTGTCGGCACCGGCAAGGTGCCATTGGTTTCGATGGCAATTTCAAAACCGACTGCATGCATCGCATCTATCAGTTCCGTATCCAGCTGCAGCAAAGGCTCACCACCGGTAAACACGACATACTTGCTCGCCGCATAAGACTCCGGCCACAAGGCATTAATCGTATTCGCCAGGGTCGGACCATCGACAAATTTGCCGCCGCCCTCGCCATTGGTACCGACAAAGTCGGTATCGCAAAACTGGCACACAGCAGTAGCGCGATCGCTTTCCCGTCCGGTCCACAAATTACAGCCGGAAAAGCGACAAAACACCGCAGGCCGTCCGGCGTGCGCGCCCTCGCCCTGCAGTGTATAGAAAATCTCTTTTACGCTATAAGTCACTTTGTGTGCCGATGTAATTAAATAAGCGCCCTATGGCCAGCATAGTTGCGTAAGGACTTGCTGCCACCGTCACGATGGCTGAACCAGACTATCCGGGCAGCTCAATTGGCTGCCAGATGTGGTTTTAATGGCATGGTCGAAGGCCGCTATTATAGACCAGCCGACCTTTTCACGCGTTGCGCCGGACAAATACCGAACTTAGTCTGCGCGTGATAAGGCGCCCTCGATCAGGTCCAGTTCGCGCAATAGATGCTGGTGCACCGAATCATCGAGCTTGTCATTGAGCCACATCTGGAACAATTCATCACGTTCCGCCCGTATCGCTTCCAGCCGCAGGCTGCGTTCCGCTTCGGCCTGTAACTGGATACGTGCCGCTTCATCGCCCTCGTTGCCGTAATCCAGCCGGCGCTGGTACAACTCGGTAATCCGTGCCGCCGCCTCCGAGTACGCATCGTTGGCGCTCATGGTTTGCGTCAATTGCTCGATACGGCGTATCGCCGCCTCCGCCGCTGCCGCACGCGCCTGCCCCTCACCGGCCCCGATCACCGGTTCCGGCGAAAACTCAAGGTCGCGCGTCAGCAAAGGCAAAGCGATACTGGCCGTCAGCAAGGACAGCAGGATCACGCCTTTGGCCAGGAAGATCAATAAATCACGGGCCGGGAATTCCGCACCATTCGGCAGCAAGAAGGGCAAAGTCAGGATACCGGCCAATGTAATCGCGCCACGCACACCGGCAAAAGCCGTCACCAGCAATAATTTGAACGGCGGTTTGACGATTTCCTCGTCTTCGTTGCGCTTACCCTTGAAAACGGTGAACTTCAGCGAACCCCAGACCCACAGGAAGCGCAGCACGGCCAATACCACGGTAATCGCCAATACATAAAAGGCCAGCCACCATGCGGTGCTCAAACCCATTTCCAGTGCGATACCCGGCAAACCCTCTACCGTGGCACGCAATTGCGCACCCAGGATCACAAAGATGACACCATTCAAAGCCATTTGTATCGTGTCCCACACCGCACGACGTTGCATGCGCGTCGCCGCCAGCCGGCGCCCTACCAGGTCGGCATAGTGCATAGTGATACCGGCGGCCGCTGCCGCCAGGATGCCGGAACTACCGATATGCTCGGCACCGAGATAGGCCGCAAACGGCACCAGCAAGCTGATCAGGATTTGCGTACCCGGGTCTTCACCAACCGCCGCCACCAGCCAGCGATTCAAAATGCCGATCAGCCACGCCACCGCAATACCGACCAGCAAGCCACCACCGGCTGCCTGCAAAAACTCCAGTGATGCATCCAGCAAGGAAAAGCTGCCGGTAATCACCGCCGCCACGGCAAAGCGGAAACACACCAGGCCGGATGCATCATTGAGCAGCGACTCGCCTTCGAGGATATGCATCAGGCGCGATGGAATCGGACTCTGCGAAGCAATCGCGGAAACCGCCACCGGATCGGTCGGCGACAGGATGGCCGCCAATGCAAAAGCCGCCGCCAGCGGAATTGCCGGAATCATCCAGTGTATGAAGTACCCCATACCGACCACGGTAAATAAAACCAGGCCGATCGCCAGCGTCACGATGGGACGCGCATCACGGAAGAAGGCGCTCTTGGGAATGCGCCAGCCGTCGAGGAATAGCAAAGGCGGAATGAAAAACAGGAAAAAGAATTCCGGATCCAGCGGCACGCTGATGCCGAAACCATAGGACAGCACGATGCCGGTGGCGATCTGTACGAGTGGTAAGGGAACTTTGATCGGCAGCAGGCGGGCTACGAAGGCACTCGCCACCACGGCAAGAAGCAAAATGAGGATGATCGTGACGGTGTGCATCTAACCCTGGTTTCAAGAATAGCCAATTGAGCTAAAACGCTGCTACGAATCAGCAACGCCGGAGAAAGGATGCATATCCGTGGCCGGACATGCAGGGTATCGATTTTACGCCGTCTGGCGGAAATGGACATGGATTGCAACGCAATGCATGTCCATCCTTTACTGCAAACTATGAAGGCTTGTTCAGCTTTTCCTTGCGGATAGCCTCATCGTCCATCAGTTCATACCACATTGCATTCAGTACCGCGAAGGCAGCCGCAAGGGGCAAACCCAGCATCCATGAGAAATACCACATAATATTTTTTCCTTATCCTTAGCTAGTCTTTGCTGCCACCCGCAGGCGGCAGCGGCTATGAAATGCCCATGCTTCAATAAGCGTGTCCGGTTTCTTCACGTATCTCTTTTTCATCGACCTTGCCCCACAACACGTGATACACCCAGGTGGTGTACGCCACGATCAGCGGGATAAAAATTGCTGTCACGACCAGCATGATGAACAGCGTCAAATGGCTGGATGACGAATCCCATACCGTCAGGCTGGCACGCGGATCAATGGACGAAGGCAGGATGAACGGGAACATCGAAGCACCCACGCTGAGGATGATGCCGCTGATACTCAGGCTGCTGCACAGCAAGGCAAATACTTCACGGCGGAAACGCAGGCCGATAAAAGCGCCCAGTGCACCGATAAAACCTGCAGCTGGTGCTGCCATCGTCCATGGATGCGCCGCGTAGTTGGCGAACCATGCACCGGCATGACCTTCCACCGTTTTCAGTAATGGATTCGATGGTCCGAATCGATCGATTTCGCTACTGATGCGATAGCCGTCGATATACTTCCACAGCAGCAACCCAGCGACTGCATAGAACAGGATGGTAGCGATCGCGGCCAGGCTGCCGTAGTTACGTGCACGCCCCGCTACTGCACCATCCGTCTTCAACTGTAACCAGGCGCTGCCATGCATCACCAGCATTGCAATCGAGACCAGTCCGCACAACACGGCAAACGGATTCAGCAGGCCGAAGAAACTACCATCGTAAAAAATATGCATGGTGGGTTCGAGACGGAACGGCACACCCTGCAACACATTGCCCAGCGCCACGCCAAAGATCAGCGTCGGCACAAAGCCGCTGAAGAACAAGACCCAGTCCCAGCGTGCACGCCATGCCGGATCTTCACGTTTGCTGCGGAACTTGAAAGCCACCGGCCGCAAAATCAAGCCGGTCAGGATCGCAAACATCGCCAGATAAAAACCGGAGAAAGCGACTGCATATAGCTGTGGCCACGCTGCGAAAATCGCACCGCCACCGAGGATCAGCCAGACCTGGTTGCCTTCCCATACCGGCCCGACGCTATTGATGACGACGCGCCGTTCCAGATCGGTGCGACCAACGAATGGCAGCAAAATACCGCTGCCCAAATCAAAGCCGTCAGTCACGGCAAAACCGACCAGCAGCACCCCGATCAGGGCCCACCAGATCAGACGTAAAACGTCATAGTCGATAAGTGTATGCAAAATCATAGTGGCTCCACGACGGAAGTTGGTGCTGATGGTTGATTGGCGTGAACAACATTGACGCCTTCATTAGGTACATGCTCATCGACAGGGCCCTTGCGTATTATCTTGAACAGCAATTTCAGCTCAATGATCAGCAACACCGTGTAGATCGCAATGAAACCGGCGAGCGTAATCAACAGTGTCTTGATACCGAGGTTGGATACCGCTACAGCAGTTGGCAACACCCCTTCAATCACCCACGGCTGCCGGCCGAATTCCGCCACCAGCCAGCCGGCTTCAATCGCGATCCATGGCAATGGTATCGACCACACGGCGACCTTCAGCAACCAGCGATGGCGATCAAGTTGACGCCGTGCCGACAACACGAAGAAAGTAGCCGTCAGCGCGATCATGAACATGCCGATCGCCACCATGATGCGGAAGCTCCAGAACAGCGGCCACACATGCGGCACGGTATCCCAGGCCGCCTTCTCGATCTGCTCCGGCGTCGCCTTCAAGGGATCATCGACATAGCGCCGTAGCAGCAAGGCATAACCGAGATCACCGCCGTTATCTTCAAACTGCGCACGCAAGTCATGCGAGATATTTTTCGTGCCGCCTTGTGCGCGTATCTGCTGCAAGGCGTCGTAGGCTTTCAGTCCGTTCGAAATCCTGCCTTCAGCACGCTCAACCAATTCAATGATGCCCGGGATGGTGGTATCCAGTGAACGGGTACCGATCAGGCCCATGATGAAAGGGATATGGATGGCGTAATGATTTTCACGCGCTTCCTGGTCCGGGAAACCGATCAGCGTGAAAGACGCAGGTGCATCCTGTGTCTCCCACATACCTTCGATTGCAGCCAGTTTCATCTTTTGATGTTCGGTCGACAGGTAACCACTCTCGTCACCCAGCACCACTACCGACAGCGATGCAGCCAGGCCGAACGAAGCTGCAACCGTCATCGAACGCTTGGCGATATCGAGGTGACGTCCCTTCAACACATACCAGGCGGAGATACCGAGGACAAAAATCGAAGCGGCGACATAACCGGCCGACACCGTGTGCACAAACTTGGCCTGTGCCACCGGATTGGTCAACACCGCGAAGAAGTCGCTGACTTCCATGCGCATGGTGTCCGGATTAAAGACGGCGCCGACCGGATTTTGCATCCAGCCATTCGCAATCAAAATCCACAATGCCGAGAAATTGGAACCGATGGCAACGGCCCAGGTGGTGATCAAATGTCCTACCTTGGACAGCTTGTCCCAGCCAAAGAAGAACAAGCCGACGAAGGTGGCTTCCATGAAGAAGGCCATCAAACCTTCAATCGCCAGCGGCGCGCCGAAGATGTCGCCGACGTAATGGCTGTAGTAACTCCAGTTCATGCCGAACTGGAATTCCATCACGATGCCGGTAGCCACACCCATCGCAAAATTGATGCCGAACAGCGTACCCCAGAACTTGGTCATGTCGCGCCAAATGACGCGGCCGGTCATGACATAGACCGTCTCCATGATAGCCAGCAAGATGGAAAGCCCCAGCGTAAGGGGGACAAAGAGAAAGTGATACAGCGCCGTGGCGGCGAACTGTAGCCGTGATAAAGAAACAATATCGAGTTCCATGTAGCTCCCTTTAATGACTTGAATTCTTCGTCGTATTCAACTGTTGACCCGGTGTTTAATCCGGCCGCAAACTGTTCAACACACCTTCAAAATCTGCATCGCTACGCTTCACTTCGGCAACAATACGCCCATGTTGCAAACAAACCAAGCGGTCTGCGAGTTCGGCTTCACGCCGCACATGGGTTGCCAGAAGGAAAGCACGCCCTGCGGCTTGCGTATCCAGACCTTGTAAAACATCACGCGCCGTGGCCGGATCCAGGCCTTCGGTCGGTTCATCCAGCAACCACAACGGTACATCCCTGAGTAATAAGCGCGCCAGCGCCAGGCGCCGCAATTGCCCGCCGGATAAACCAAGCCCGCCTTCACCCAGGCGGGTATCCAGGCCATTTGGCATATTTGCAACATCGTCGGCCAAACCCGCACTGTGCAGCACCTCCCACAGGCGCGCATCGTCAGCCTCTGCCGCGGCAACCCGCAAGTTGTCGCGCAAGCTGTCCTGGAACAATTCAGTGCGCTGGGTTAGCAAGCTATGGGCAGCAACCCGGACACTGCCGGTACGCGCCGTAAGCTCCCCCGCAATCAGCGCCATCAGGGTGGATTTGCCCGCACCGCTGGCACCAATCAAGGCCACTCGCTCATGGGCAGACAATGCCAGTGAAATGTTGTGCAGGATATTGCCCATTGGGGCATCGGCAGCAGCCGGATGTGCATTGACATTTGTCAACTGCAGCACCAGCCCGGCCGGAACTTGCTGCACCGTTGCGGCCGGCTCGTCCGTTTCCTGAATACGCGGGCCTAAGCGGCGTGCAGCCAGTACGGTGCGTCCCAATTCAATCGCACCACGACGCAAAGCCGCGAAAGGCTCGCTCGCGGTCAGTACCAGCAACAAGGCCAAGGCCGCCAGCGGTGCATTCAGCACGCCGTCACCGACCAGGGCACCTGCCACCAATAAAGTGCCAGTCAGGGTCAAGGTTCCAACCATGCCGTAAGCCATGCCGGCCCTGGCTTCGAGGCGGTTCAAGGCATCATCGGCACGTGCCAGGTGCTGATCGGCCACCGCCAGGGCCATCTTTTGTTGCTCCAGTTGGCCGGCCATGATCAATTCCGTTTGCCCCGCCACCAGATCAATGCTGCGCGCACGCAAGGCTTCCATCGCATAGCTGCGACGACGTGCATCAGGCCTGGCACGCTGCGCGACGATCAGTGCGATCAGCAAACCGCTGCAGATCAACCACAAGGCTATCGTCAGCCCCAGCCACCACTGCAGCAAACCCAGCGTAACGCCCGCTGCCAGCGCAGCACACAATGCAGCGCCAAGCGGTACCAGGACTCGCAGGTATAAAGAATCCAGCGCATCGATATCGCCGGTCAACCGGAACAGTAATTGCGCCGGCCGTGCCAGCAAACGACGCGCCGCTTCCGGCCGCGCCCAGCCGCGGAACAGGCGTACCCGCAGGTTCGCCAATACTTGCAGCGTCGCATCATGTGTCACCAGGCGCTCGCTATAACGCGCTCCCGTGCGGCCGAGTGCCAGCAAGCGTATGCCGGCGGACGGCATAAATACATCGAAGGTAAATGCTAGGCTCGTATTCAAGCCGGCTATCGCAGTCGCGGTAATGAACCAGCCGGACAAGCCCAGCAAAGCCATGCCGGACAGCACCGTGACGGCAGCCAGCAAGGCCCCCAATAGCAATTTATTGCGACCGGCATCAGTGAACAAATTCAAGACCGGGGAAAGATCGCGCCACAACTTCATGCCTGCCCTCCAGCCGGCAAGACAATCACCCTATCCATGCGCGCTGCCAGCACCGGATCATGCGTGGCGATAATCATGGTCTTGCCCTGCGCCAGTTGCAGCAAGGCTTGCGTCACTTGTTGCGCTGTCAGTTGATCCAGATGCGCGGTCGGCTCATCCACCAACAGGAGGTCGGCATGCGGATCGACAACGGCGCGCGCCAGTGCAAGACGCACTGCTTCGCCACCGGATAAGCCACCCCCGCCTTCAGCCAAAGCAATACCGGGACGTGCTTGCGCTACGCGATCCAATTCGGCAAAACTTAAAGCGCCGGCAACTTCAGCAGCCCCAAGCCCGGCACGACGCAAGGCGACATTCGCATGCACCGAACCGGCAAAGATATGAGGCTTCTGCCCTATCCACGCCATACGCTGGCGCAATAGAAATACGCTCTGCGCAGACAAGCGAACACTACCAATCGTGATCGCGCCTTGCGGCAGCGGCAGCAAGCCCGCCAATAGCGACAGTAGGGTGGATTTTCCGCCCCCGCTGGCAGCCATGATGGCGACATGTTCACCAGCCGCGATATGCAAATCAAGCTTATTGAATACGACCACACTGCTGCCGGGATAAGCAAAAGACAGCTGCGCGATATCTACCGCCGGTGCGCCCTGCACCGGTGTTTCTGCAATGTGAGCGGCGACACCGGTCGGCGCATGGTTTGCATCCGGCAACAGCAAACCAGTTGCGCTTAAACGATCGAGTGCGGCAAGCGCGGCATCCCCGGCGGCCTTATCGTGCCAGACCGCAGACAACTCGCGCAAAGGCTCAAAGAAAGCCGGCGCCAGCAACAGGATGAATAAACCCTGCCCCAGCGTCAGGCGTGTCCCCCAGGCGCCGAAATCGATCTGTCCCAATAAATGGAAACCGATATACACCGCCATCATTGCCACGCCCAAAGCGGCAAACAATTCGAGTACCGCCGACGACAGGAATGCGATGCGTAATACCGCCATCGTGCGTTGTCGTAACGATTGAGCTGATTCCTGCAAGCGCAACGCAGTCGCCTCGACTGCACCCAGCGTACGCAAGGTTGCCAGGCCACGCAGCCGGTCCAGCAAGAAGGCATTCATGCCGCCCATCTCCACCATTTGCGCTTCACTCGCGGCCTTGGCACGCCAGCCAACCAGCGCCATGAAAAGCGGAATCAGCGGTGCCGCAATTAACAGGATCAATGCTGCTATCCAGGACAAGGGCGCAACGACGATGAGGATAGCGAGCGGTACGAAGGTCGTACGCAAACGGGCTGGACGATATCGGGTGAGATAAGGGACGATGGCTTCCGCCTGCTCCGCCATTACACTGGCGGCAAGGCCGGAGGCAGGTCGTTCGACATCCAGCGGCGAGCGTGCCGCCAATGATGTGGCCACCTGCACCCGCAAGCGTGACAGTTCAGCGCGGGCACTCTTGAAGACGCGCCGCACACCGGCGGCATCGCAAACGGCGCGCAATACACCAAGGATAAAAATAAGGGAAGCGGGAAGATAAACTGCAGGCAAACCAACGCCGTCCGCCAGTCGCTGCAATGCATAGGCCAGCAAACCGGCTTGTGGTAACCACAGCAAGGATGCAAAGACTTGCAGCAAACTCCCGACCTCGAATCCGGTACCGGATCGCAATCGCTGGAAAGCGGCTGGTTTGGTATGCATAGTGCCTTGCATTAGAACTCATTTCACAAATATTCGCGAGCGTGAACGCGACTATTTGGTGGGTAGTGCCTATTCATTACATCGTATTCGATGGGGTAAGTCACAGCATACGCCCTGCCCGCCTGCATAGACAGGATCAGATGGGGGTGTATAGGCCGTATCAGTTTTGCGTCGTATACAAGCGCGGACCATGAGCCGCCTGCCTTGCAACATGACAGGCATTATCGCGCTGTGGCGATCCGGTCTTTTTGCGCCATATCAAATTTATGCGTCTTAACGCACTGATGTATGCTGAGCGTATGGCACAGCTTGCGCGGGAGATTCAGATATGAAGGTAGAGACATCGCATCACATCGATGCCAGCGAACCGGATGCGCACGGCATGCATGACTGGCATTACGAATACGATATGTTTCTGTTTACAGATGACAATCTGCGGCTGGCTGCCCGGAGTTATTCGGACACATCGCATGAAGCACACTTTATCGGCCTCGAAAGGAAACACAAGCAGCTCAACATAGCGGATGAATTCGGCCAGCCACTAATGCTGTTTGCGATTGCGTATTTGCGCAGCGTCGGTAAAACCGAACTCAATTACCTTGGCCCGGATGGTTACCAGCCGATCCCAGGCAGCAAAAAATAAAAAAGCATCGCTGCCGCAAGGAAGCGATGCTGCCCGTTTAAAGCCGGATGCAGACAGTAAACAACTCTGCCACGCTGATCCGGCTGTTACAACTTCAGGCCAGGCCACCATTGGCACGTAATACCTGGCCGTTAATCCAGCCGCCATCACGCCCCACCAGGAACGATACCGCAGCAGCAATATCATCCGGCTGTCCCAGTCTTTGCAGCGGCGGCATATTCGCCAATTGCTGTATCTGCGCTTCGGTTTTGCCATTGAAGAACAGATCAGTCGCAACCGGTCCCGGTGCCACGGCATTGACCGTGATATTACGGCCGCGCATTTCCTTCGCAAAGATGGGTGTCAACACTTCCACCGCTGCCTTGCTGCCGGTATACACCGAATAGTTGGGCAAGCTCATTGCCACTGTCGTGCTGGAAAAGTTAACCACGCGCCCACCATCATTCAGACGCGTCGCCGCTTCACGCAGGGTATTGAAAGTGCCACGCACATTAATACTGAATGTTCTTTCAAACAATTCATCACTGGTTTCTGCCAGCGAGGCCATCTGCAAAATACCTGCGTTATTGATCAATACATCGACCTTGCCCAGCTTCTGCTCGGTTTCGTCAAACAGGCGACGCACATCCGACGAATTGGCAACGTCCGCCTTTACCGCTATCGCCTCATGCTGTGCCGCCTGCAATTTGGCGACCAACGCATCCGCCTCCGTCGCGCTGCTGGCGTAATTGATGACAACTGCAAATCCATCCTGCGCCAGGCGTTCGGCAATCGCCGCACCTATGCCGCGCGATGCGCCGGTAATGATGGCTACTTTCTTGGTTTGCTTGCTCATGGTTCCTTCCTCAATGAATTGGTGTGAAGCGAGTGTGCAACAAACGAAACAAAAGATAATCAGGGTAAAATCGACATCATTATTCGATATTTACCAACAATAACGAGATAAAGCCATGGATAGATTCCAGGAAATGGAGATTTTCGTACGCATCATGGAGCGACGCAGCTTCACCAAGGCGGCCGAAGACCTGCAACTGCCGCGCGCCACCGTGACCAATGCGATGGCGCGGCTGGAAGAGCGACTGGGATCGCGCCTGCTCAATCGGACGACGCGACTGGTTACGCCTACGCTGGATGGCGATGCGTATTACGCCCGCTGTGTACGCCTGCTGACGGATATCGAAGAAGCCGACGGGGCATTCCGCAATACCGCGCCGAAAGGTTTGCTGCGTGTCGGTGTACAAGGTACAGTGGCGGCCCACTTCCTGGTACCGACCCTGCCCGCTTTCTTTGCGCGCTATCCAGGCATGGAACTGCATATGGATGAAAGCGACCGTCTGGTCGATCTGGTGCGTGAAGGTATCGATTGCGTATTGCGCGGTGGCACACCACAGGATTCATCACTGATTGCGCGCCGGATCGCCATGCTGGAACAGGTGAGTTGCGCCAGCCCGGCCTATCTGGCCCGATATGGCCAACCACGCAGCATAGAGGATCTGACCAGGCATAAAGCGGTTAACTATATCTCCAGCGCCAGCGGCAAACCCTTCCCCCTGGAATTCATGGTGGATGGACGCATGCAATCCATCGTGCTGCCTACCGCCATCTCGGTTACCGGTACCAAGGTATACACCGGCTGCGCCCTTGCCGGCCTCGGTATCGTGCAAATGCCGCGTTATCACATTGAGCAGGAATTGCAGGATGGCCGCCTGCAACTAATCCTGCCGGATACGCCGCCGCCCGGCATGCCACTCTCCGTGCTCTACCCGCAAAACCGCCAGCTATCGGCGCGCATACGCGTGTTCACTGAATGGTTGCAGGAGATATTCAAAGCGGCCGGTCAGACATGAGAATTTGCGCCAGATCAATTCCGACTGCTTCCGTATGAGCGTTAATAGAGTCAGCGGTCTATCATATGAATACGGCTGATTAGCCATTACTACCCTGGAGAAGAAAGTGCCTGCAGAAGAACTATGCACTGACGATGAAGTTGCAACACTGGTACACGCCTTTTACGCCAAGGTCAGGCAGGATGAGGTACTCGGCCCGATCTTCAACAGCCTGGTCGATGATTGGGATCATCACTTGAGCAAGCTGGTGGATTTCTGGTCATCCATCTTGCGCGGCACCGGTCGCTATAGCGGCACACCGATGCAAAAACATATCGCCTTGCCGCACCTGGATGAAGCGTTATTCCAGCGCTGGCTCGCCTTATTCCTGGAAACCACGAAAGAACAGCCGAATCAAGCAATGGGGGAACGCGCTTACGCATCAGCGCAGCGGATCGCCCAGAGTCTCTGGTATAGCTACCAAATGTCGCGCAGCCCGAACAGCATTCCGGCCGACCTGAGGTTCAATTAAGCATACGCGCTGGTGAAGTGAACAGATAAGCTGTCGCCGGCAAACCTGATATTTGCCGGCGACCAGAAGCAGTAACTTACTTCGTCAATTGCAGGGTGCCCTTCATGATTCCCGAATGACCGGGAAAGGAACAGAAGAAGGAATAGCTGTCGCCGGCCTTCAGTTTGGATGGCGCAAAACTGATGCTATCGCTTTCACCGCCACCAATCACCTTGGTATGTGCAATGACACGCGCATCACCCGCTTTCACATAGCTTTTATCCAGTCCGGCTGCGATACCATCACTGGCAACACCTTGCATATCCGCGGTTTTGCTTAACACCCAGTTATGGCCCATGATGTTTTTTGCCAGCTTGCCGCTGTGCTTGAGCTTGACCGTAAACTGCTTGCAGCTGGCCGGTACCGAGATGCTGCTTTTATCAAACTGCATCGCATCGTTGCTGCTAATCTCCACCGAACAATCTGCCGCCATTACCTGGCTGCTCAATCCTGCCAGGATCAATACAAGTGCGGGTTTCCATGCTTTCATTATCTTCTCCATCAATTTTTGGTTCATAGCATCGTGGCCTAAGTCAGGCACTCGATTCTCACATTGCACAGCAACAGCTCGCATACGCAATTCCTTATGTCCGTCATATGCAATCTGATATGGATTGTGCTGCGTATATGCACCTGCCGGTTTGCGCAATATCAAAATAAGTGCGCTTAGCGCTCCTGTACCAGCTACTTGATGCCGCAGACGATTTGCAACACTTTCAGCCAAATCCATCGCCGGGATTGCATAGGCATTGAGCTAATCCGGCATACCATGCAATAATAATCATTCTCATTTACTCATCTTTGCAAGATATATCTGCTATCCCGGTAATCCTGTGAACCACCTACTCCCGTCTTCGTCGGTCATCGAGAAACTCTATACCGAGCATCAATCCTGGCTGCTGGCGCGCTTGCAACGCCGCCTGCCCAGCCGCGCTGACGCCGAAGACGTGACCTCGGAAACCTTTGCACAAATCGTCGAAAACAAGAATCCGGCAGACATTCAGGAGCCGCGCGCTTTCCTGACGACGATTGCCAAGCGTGTGCTGTTTCACCTGTGGCGCCGACAGGATCTGGAAAAAGCCTATCTGCAATCATTGATGCTGGTACCGGAAGCCAGCGTGCTGTCGCCGGAAGAACGCGCTGTACTGATAGAAGCGATAGAACAAATAGACCGCGCACTGGACTCATTGCCGCTACCGGTCAAAACCGCCTTTCTCTATAGCCGCCTGGATCGCCTGACGTATCCCGAGATTGCGCTGCGCCTGGGTGTGTCGGTCGCGACAATCGAACGCTATATGAAGCGCGCCCTGCTGCAATGCCTGCAATGGGCGCCATGACTCCGGCCAATATGACCTTGGGTGATACGGAGCGCACCGTCCATACCGCAGTGGACTGGCTGATACGCTTCGAATCCGACAATATGACTGACAGCGAACGGCGCGCTTTCGAGCAATGGCGTGCCGCAGATCCCGCGCATGAATTGGCGTGGAATCGCGTCGCCGGTTTATTGAATGAATCATTGTCGGTCGTGCGTGAAGCAGGCTTGCGTGCACCGGGCCAGGTACAAGCCGCGCAACGCGCGTTGCTTAATACGCGTCGTCGCAAATTATTGCGTGGCGCACTTGTATTTGCCGGTGTCGGTGGCGCATCCGCCTTGCTGGCCGAACGCCAGATGGCAATCGGTCAGTTATGGGCTGACCTGCAAACCGGTACCGGACAAAGACAAACCTTTGCTCTGGCGGACGGCAGCAGCGTGCAATTGAATGCCCGCTCTGCAGTTGATATCGATTTCAACCAGGACAGGCGCCAGCTGCATTTGCGCGCCGGTGAACTGATTGCCAGCGTGGCCCCGGACGCCAGCCGTCCTTTCATGGTCCAGACCACCCACGGCATCGTGCGCGCACTGGGTACACGCTTCCTGGTCAGTCAACAAGATGCACAATCACAAGTCGTGGTGCTGGAACACAGCGTAGAGCTACGCACACGCGATGGCCAGCACATGCGCATACGCGAAGGCGAAGGCGCCACATTCAATGCCGGCCAGATAGAGCGCATTGCCGGCAATGCCAGCGCGCAAGCCGCCTGGTCGGACGGTATGCTGGCAGTAGAAAATGCCACACTGGCGGAAGTAGTTGCCGCACTCAAGCCTTACTACAGCGGCTATATCCGGCTCTCGCCGGAGGCGGCGAGCCTGCGTACCTTTGGCGTGTTCCCGCTGGATGATCCCGGACATGTGCTGCGTACACTGGCACACACCCTGCCGCTGAAAATGCATCACTACGGTAACTGGCTGATTTCAATCGACGTCAAACAAGCATAGCCACACCTGGAAATTTATTTTAAAAAACATGAGGGGTTTTGCAGCTTGGTTCCACATGGTTATTGAAAGCCAACCATAAGGGACTCACTCATGCAGCATTTCCACTTTCCCCGCCTGAAACTAAGCCGCATTGCTTTTGCCGTCGCCATCGCCTGCACGCAAGCCGGTGTATGGGCGCAAACCGTCGACACCAGTGCCAGCGCCACCGTCGTCCAGTTCAACATTCCTGCCGGACCACTCAGCACTACCCTGACCCGCATTGGCCAGCAAAGCGGCCGTACCATCGTTGCCGATCCCACCCTCATCAGCGGGCGGCAGGCACCAGCCATCAATGGCCGTCTTTCATCCGGTGAAGCGGTACGCCAGGCACTGGCCGGCAGCGACCTGGCTGCGGAAAGTACGCCTGGAGGTGGCTTAAGCATCCGCCGTAAAAGCGCAGACGAACTGAGTGAAGCAAAGGCCATGGATAACCTCGCCGTTATGCCCACCGTCGTCGTAACCGATGAACGCATGGGTGGCAGCCTGGCGCAACCCGCACGCCAGATCACCGTGATCGAAGGACAGGAACTGAATGACCTGCGCGCCATCTCGCCGAATAATATCGGCACCATGCTCAGCAAGGCAGTGCCGGGTTTATCCGACTCCAGCCGCACATTAACGGACTTTGGCCAGACCCTGCGTGGGCGCAACGCTTTGATCCTGGTTGATGGCATTCCGCTCAACACCAATCGCGATTCATCACGCAACCTGATCAATATCGATCCGGCCCGTATCAACCGGATTGAAGTGCTGCGCGGCAGCAGCTCCATCTATGGCAGCGGCGCCAGTGGCGGCATCATTTCAGTTTCGACGCGCCCGGCAGGTGGTGAACCGATCGCCGAAACAACCATATTAATGAATGGTGCACTTTCCAAACTCGGCACGGAAGGTTTGGGCGCACAAGTACAACATTACTTTTCCGGCAAAGGTGATGTAGTCGATTACGAAGTCGATGCATCATATCGCCGCATCGGCGGTTCTTACGACGCGCATGGTGACCGTATTGCACCGGATGCCAGCCAGGGTGATCTGTTCGATTCAAATACCTACAGCCTGGGCGGGAAGTTAGGCTTCCGCATTGATGCGAACCAACGCCTGCAACTTTCCGCAAGCTATTTGCGTGCGAAACAGAAAACCGACTATGCCAGCGATCCAAAGATCGCCAGCACCCCACTGGGAACAGCCACAGCGCGTGCCATCAAAGGCTTGGATCTGGCGAATCAGAACGAAGTGGAAAACACGCTGTTGAGCGCCAACTACGAACACAAGGATATCCTGGGTAGTTCGCTCTCGATGTTGTTATATGGACGGGATAACTCCACGCGTTTCACTCCGTTCGATGCGCGCGCCAACGTCAACCGTGGCGGCAATATCGATCAGGTCATGCAGAACAATAAAGTCTTTGGCGGGCGCCTGACCATGGACACGCCTTTAGGGAGTGAGCAAAAAGCGAAACTGCTATGGGGCGCGGATTTTATACAGGAACGCAGCAATATGCCGCTGGATGTCTTTGATCCGGCCGCCTACGACGCCAGCGGCGGCCTCGTTTTCCGCAAGACCGGACAACGGACTTACCTGCCCTGGCTGACCACACGCAGCATGGGTGCCTTCGCCCAGTTGCAATACAAGTTCAATGAACAATGGTCGGCCGAAGGTGGCTTGCGTTACGAAAAAGCCAGCGCATCCTTTGACGATTTTCAGCCCTTATCCCAATCCAAGCTGGCAAGCCCGGCGACGATCAAAGGTGGCAAGGTCAGCTACGATGCCGTCGTCCATAATGCCGGATTGGTATTCAAACCGGTCAAAGGCCAGGAATTCTACGGATCCGTAAGCCAGGGCTTCGATCTCCCTGACATCGGGGTGATATTGCGCAATGCAAATGCCACCTTCAATATCAACTCATCGCAATTGGAACCGGTAAAAACCGATAGTTATGAATTGGGTTGGCGCGGACGCTTTAGTAACACGATGGCGTCTTTTGCCGTATTCCGTTCGAGCTCGGACCTGGGCGGCGTGCAATCATTCAATAATGGACTTGTACTCACGCGTACCAGCGAAAAAATTAATGGCGTGGAAGCAACCGTTGATTACTACAGCGATGATGAAAAATGGGTAAGCGGCGGCACACTGACCTGGATGCAAGGACGTGAAGTCCCGCAAGGAGCCAGCCAGGATCGGCAAATGACCGGCTATCGTATCCCGCCGGTCAAAGTGACTGCCTATGTACAGTACCAGCCCAACGAACGCTGGAGCAATCGCGCACAGTTCACATGGTTCGCAGCGAAAGATTATCGCCTGGCCGATGGCAAAACACTGCTCGGACGCGCGGATGTAGACGGCTATTACACAGTCGATCTGGTTTCGCGCTACAAGTTGAGCAAAAACGATTCCATCACGCTCGGCGTAGAGAATCTGTTCAACAAATATTATCTGCCCTTGTACAGCCAACTCATTCGCAGCGGCAACAACAACAGCCGCTTGCCGGCACCAGGCGCGACCTTCACACTCAGCTATACGCATCGCTGGTAAGCAGGCAGCTTTTTCCCGGCATATAAAAATGCCCCGATGACTTGTCGTCATCGGGGCATTTTTTATTCACCCCTGCGTAGCGAAAAGCTTAACTCAGAATTTCAGCGATGCATTCAAAGTCAGGGAACGCGGATCACCCGCCTTGATGTAATCAGAGTACTGGAACATCCAGTAGCGCTTATCCGTCGCATTATTGATCGCCACACGGAAAGTCGTGTCATAGCCATTAATCCGGGTTTCATACACAGCACCGACATTCAGCAAAGTATAAGCCGGTGCCTGCAGGTTATTACTTGGCCTGAGCATCGTCGCCCCTGTGTACTTCATATTGGCATTCAGTTTCAGGCCGGGAACTTCAGGTACGGTATAGGCCAGCTGTGCCGCAACCACTGCATCCGGTGCACCCGCTACGCGCTGCCCTGCATACAGAAAGCCATTCTGATATTCGGAATCAAGCCACATCACACTTCCGCCCAAATTCCAGTTCCGCGCCAGGCGTGCCGCAGCACCTAACTCAATGCCCTGATAAATTGCGGTGCCATCCTGCACCAGCACATTTGCGCTATTTCCATACTCCGATTTCTTTTCAATACGGAACATCGCTGCGGTTGCACTCCAGTCAGCCTGGTTGGTCTTGATGCCAATCTCATATTGCTTGCTCTTGAGCGGGTCCAGCATGGAACGATAGTTTGCATAGCCGACACCAACGGAAGAACCTGGCTCCAGCGATTCCATATAACTGGCATAAGCCATCGTATTCGGTGCGAGTTTATACATCAATGCCAGCGTCGGCGTTTTCACGCCATCCTGCTTATACGACGATGAAGGGGTGCCGTTGGGGTTGTAGCTGTTCTGGCTGTAATCGGTATAACGCAAACCCGCCAGGATCGATATGCGTTCCGACAATTTGATCGTATCGCTGGCAAACAAGGCCTTTTGCGTGACATCACCGCCGCGGTATAAATCCAGTGGTCCGCTGCTGTAATAGCTATTGGTATTTTGCGCGGCAAGATTGCCGCCACCGATCAAGCCATAGAAACCATTCGAGCTGTAATCATTTTTCAACTGCAGGGTCGAAGTACCCAGCACCACCTGGTGCTCAAACGATCCGGTCAGGAATTTACCTTCCAGCATGGCCTGCCATTGATTGAATTGATAAGCCTCACCATAATCTGAATGGTCATCCAGATAATTCCCCAGGCTATCGGTCAGTCGCAGCACGGATTCATTGCGCCGCGTCTTGGTCGAACTGTAGCTATAGTTGGCGCTGAGTTTCCAATCAGGTGCCAGTGCATATGTCAGGCCGGTAGAGTAAAAACGGAAGTTGTTATCGGCATAGGTACCGCCACCGACTATCCTGCCATTATCATTCTTGATGGGTGAAGGAAGTGCGCTCCCCAGCAAACTGGTCCGGATGGTCGGCTCCTGTCCCACTGCCTTGCGATCCTGCAGGATGGTTTGAAAATCCCAGCTCAGCTTATCCGTCAGGCGCGCATCGAGTGCCAGTGATACCGAATTCCGGTTCAGCGAACCGTTATTGAAAGTCTTGCCTTCTTCATGGGTTGCATTCAGGCGATAACCGAAGCGGCCATTCTCACCTACGCGCCCGCCTACATCCACATACTCACTCAGCAAACCCTTGGACGAATAGCCGACACCGACACTGCGCAATGGCGTATCCGTCGGCTTCTTGGTTACATAGTTAATCAAGCCGCCCGGCGAACCGAAGCCATACATAAACCCAGAGGAACCCTTCAGTAATTCGATCTGTTCCATATGTTCATATGGCAGCGATATCACATAGCTCAGGAAAGGCTTGCCATCAATGCGATAGGAATTCTGGAAGTCCAGTGCCAGGCCACGCACGGTCAGGTAGCTGGCCCATGCGCCATATGCACCACTATTGTCAGAGACGGATGCATCGGTCGTAAACAATTCACCGAGGGTAGTGATCCGGCGTTCGCTGATATCTTCTTTCGTGACCACGGTACTGGAAAATGGTGTTTCCAGTACGCTACGGCTACCCAGTGCACCGCTATTAACTGGGGCACTCAGATGTTGCCCCATATCGGCATCGGCGACCGTGGTCGTGACCTTTACTTCAGGCAAGGTGGTTTCCGTTCCGCTCAACGGTGCCAGCGGAATTCTTTTCAATGTATAAGCATTGCCACCGCTGGGAGTACCTGCCAGTCCACTACCCTGCAGCAGGACGTCGAAACCCTGCTTGATGCTGTAGCTGCCGTTAAGACCGTTGGTCGTCTTGCCTGCGGCAAGTTCCGGTTCAAAGGACAGCAAGACGCCGGCACTTTGCGCAAAATGGTTCAAGGCTTGCGTCAATGGCCCGGCCGGGATGTTGTAGTGGCGCGTAGCAGCCGCTGCTTCAGGGCTCGCCGCTTGCGCATGTGCTGCATGCGGCAGGCTGACAACTGCGCTGACCGAGACCGCCAGTAAAAAATGTACGGCTGCGGCCAACGGTTTCTTTTTAAAAATCACGTGATGCATTGCAATGCCCCTCCTGTTTGATGTCTTCATAAGTGATGACGCAGCAGAAGACAGGAGGGACAGTAAAAAATTAAAAAATTATTTGGCAGCCTGGACGACGATCAACAACGGTGTGTAGCGCTTGATGCGTATCGGTGTCGTTGCCAGCAATACTTCGAGGGTACGATCGGTATCGTCCAGCGCATACACGCCGGATACGCGCAGGCCGGCGATTTCATCTGCATTGAAGACGATGCGACCGTAGCGATAACGCGCCAGCTCGGTCAATACCTGTGCCAGCGGCTGGTCATCTACCACCAGCATGCGCTTGCTCCACGCCGCTGCCGCCTGCACATTCACCGCACTGACAGGCTGTACCGCATCCGGCGTAATCGTGGTTTGCTCGCCCGGTGTCAGGGTGACGCAAGCGTCCACCTTCGCCGCGCATGCCTGCACACTTGATTCCAGCACCGTGACGCGTGTCGCATCCGCCTCGCGCTTGACAATGTACTGGGTGCCGAGTGCGCGGGCCGTACCATGTGCGGTTTCAACGATGAATGGACGCCTACTATCCTTCGCCACATCTATCATGATTTCACCCCGCTGCAAGGTGATGCGTCGTTGTCGGCCGCTGAAGTCGATATCAATCGCAGATTGCGTATTCAGCGTGATGCGGCTTTGATCTGAAAGCTCGATTACCCGCTGTTCACCGATCGCCGTGCGGTAATCAGCCAGCATATATTTGCCAAACATTGACTGTGAAGCAAACCAGGCAGCAAAAACCGCAATGCATAGCAGCAGTACCTGAGTCGTCAGTTTCTCGCGTTTGCCGGCACCGGATTTCAAAGCCTTGTTCAATGCCAGAGCGGCAGGCTTGCTGCTTACTGTATCGAAACGCGCCCATAATTTTTCCATGCGTGCATATGCCTCCGCATGACCCGCATCTTGCTGGCGCCAACGTTCGAACTCAGCCAGTTCTGCTGCCCCGCTATCGCCTGAATGCAGCTGCGCATACCATTCTGCGGCATGGGCAATGACATCCGCTGTCAGCCCTGCATGCGGCTGACGTGCACCCTGCCGCAATGCATTTTGCGCGCCGATATCCGGTGTCGCCGACCTCATGCGAGTTGCTCCTCTGCATAGGCGATCTGATAGCAATGCACCATCGCACGGGCAATATACTGTTTGACCATGCTGGCGGAAACGCCGAGACGCGTCGCGATTTCCGCATAGCTGAGATTATCGAGACGCGACAGCATGAATGCCTGGCGCGGTTTTTCCGGCAAGTCTTCCAGCATCCGGGCAATCAGTGTCAGCGTCTCTACCGTTTCCAAGTGCTGTTCCGGTGATACGGCATACACCTCATCCTGCAGCAATGCGAGTGCTTCCAGATAGGCTTGCTCCACCTTGCGCCGCCGCGTCTCATCTATCATCAAACGGGTCGCCGTAGTCGTCAGGTAGGCGCGCGGCGTCTGCAGGGTCGTCAACTCAAACGGCACTGACAACAGGCGAAAGAAAGTATCCTGCGCGAAATCCGCCGCACTGTGCGGACAAGCCAGTTTTTTACGCAACCAGCCATACAGCCAACCGTAATGTTCGCTGTACAGGCTGTCCAAAGCATCGTGCTGGCTGTGATGTGTGGCGGGAGGCATGGGAACCGGATGGGGATCAAAAATCATGTTTGATAATGATTCTCATTATCACATCACTTTTTATTTCCGGCTACATCCGGTTTGTAACCGGGTGCCAAGATGTTGTTTTCTCGCTTGTATTGAAGCAAGCGCAACACCCCGGGAGTAGAAGTTCATAAAGCCCTAATGATTCATCATCAGGGCTTTATTAAAGGCATACGGCTACCAGCGATAAGTGACTGTGCTAATCAGTTTCCGCGGTTCGCCATAGAAGCAGCCGTAGGTACAACTGCCGATGTAAGTCTTGTCCGCCAGGTTGGTGGCATTCAACGCAAACTTCCACCGGTCCCTGCTAAAGCTGAGCATGGCGTCCATCAACGTGAAGGCCGGCACCTCGACCCGCGTGCCATGCGCCATGCCATAGGTACTACCCACATAGCGCACGCCGGCACCCACGCGCAAGCCCGGCAAGCCGAAAGAGCCGAAGCCGTAGTCACTCCAGATCGAGAACTGGTTCAGCGGCACCGAGTCGAGGCGACGGCCTTCCGCATCGGGTTGCAAGGGACTGGCCTTGAGCGTGCGCGCGTCGGTGTAGGCATAGGCAGCGATCAGGTTGGTGTTGCGGCCGATGCGGGTGCGCGCCTCCAGTTCCACTCCGCGCGAGCGCGCCTTGCCGGTCTGGATCTGGTAGGACGTATCCATGGGGTCCGCGACGGTGACGTTCTTGCGTGTCAATGTATAGACGGATGCCGACAGCATGGTGTCCGAGCCTGCGGGCTGGTAGCGCAGGCCGAGCTCATACTGTTCGCCCTCGGTGGGCTTGAAGCGGCTGCCCTCGCGGTCCTGACCGCTGGTCGGCTCGAAGGACTGACTGTAGCTGACGAACGGTGCCAGGCCATTCTCGGCCAGGTAGACCAGGCCGGCGCGGCCAGTGAAGGCCTGGCTCTTCTCGTTGTCCGCGTATTGCTCGCCCGTGAAGACATTGCTTTCGCTGGCGCGGACCCAGTCCTGTCGACCGCCCAGCAACACGACCCATTTGTCCTCGATTTTCATCTGGTCCTGGATATAGACGCCCATGCGCCGCGTGTCGCTCTTGGTGGACGATCCATAGTTGGGCGTGATTGGTCCCATCGTGCCGCCGTAGACGGGGTCGTAGAGATCGATGCTGCTGGCCCTGCGTAGATAACGCTTGGTCTCGTGCTTGGGCAGCGAATAGTCGAAGCCGGCCAGCACCGTGTGCTGGATAGCGCCCGTCTCCACCTTGTACTGCAACGAAGTGTCGACGTTGAAGGCCGTTGACAGGTCCCAGCGCGGGCTGGCGGTCCGACTGGCGGTGTGGCGCAGGTCGGGCGCGAGCTGCCAGATGCTGGTGGAATCGTAGCCGCTCTCGGCACGGATATAGCGCAGGTTGTTGCGCAAGATCAGCCTGTCGTTAAAGGCATGCTCAAACACGTATCCGATCGACGTGCGCTTGAGATCGAAGCGGTCGAAGCCGGGCTCGCCGCCGAAGCGGTCACGTGGAATACGGCCGTTGGGATTGGGTAGTACCGTGCCCTGGGCCGGCAGGCCATAGGCATAGGCGGTATGGTCGCGCTGGTATTCCCCAAGCAACGTCAGCGACGTGCCGGCGTTTGGTTGCCACTTGATGGCTGGCGCCACATAGGTCCGGTCGTCGGGCACATAGTCGACGAAAGTATTGCTGTCGCGCCGCAACGCGGTCAGGCGGTAGGACCACTTCCCGTCCTCATTCAGCGCGCCACCGAAATCACCTGACAGCTGCTTACGATCGAAGCTCCCCATTTCCACGTTCAACTCGCGCAGCGGTTCGGTGACGGGTCGCTTGCTGATCGTGCTGATGACGCCACCCGGTGGCGTCGCGCCGTACAACACGGACGAAGCGCCTTTCAAATACTCGATGCGCTCCAGGCCGTATGGCTCTTGCCGCCCGTTGTAGATGTTCACCGTATACAGCGTGCCATCACGATAGTAGTTGCCCAGGCTAGTGCGGAAGCCGCGCAGGAACAAGCTGTCCGTGGTGCGGTCCATGCCCTCGGCGCGGCTCACACCCGCCACGTATCCCAGTGCATCCTGCAGGCTTTGCGACTTCAGCGTCTCAATTTCCTGCGCGCCGATCACCGTGATCGATTGCGGCGTTTCGATGATCGGGGTGTCGGTCTTGGTGCCGGTGGCGCTGCGCCGGGCGGCATAGCCAACAAAAGGGCCGGTGGCTGTTTCCTGGCTCGCTGTTGCCGTTATTGCAGGCAAGGTAGAAACCGTTTTCGCCGGAACCGGGCGCAAATTCAAGGCACCGCTGGCGCTCACGACCAGTTCCAGATCCGTTCCTTGCAAAGCCTGGCGATAAGCTTGATCTGCGCTCATTTCACCCCGGATGGCAGGCGCCTTGCGGGCTTGCACCTGCTCCGGCTGGATGGAAATGATCTGCCCGCTTTGGCGCGCGATTCTGGTCAGGGTCGCATCCAGCGGCCCGGCCGGGATATCAAATACCTGCGTTGCAGATTGGCTGCTTTGAGCAAACGTCGTCTGCATAAGCACTGGGGAGCCCAGGGCAAGGCAGACCGCCAGCACCGATGGACGCAATGAAAAAATATTAAAAAGTGGGGTCAAGGTAATTCTCCGCTATAACAAACGAGATAAACGAGGCTTCATCTGGTTTGTGCAACGAAGAGTGAAAAGTGACAGGGCCGCCACGACATTATTTGAAAAATATTTTTAGCCGGAAATCAGGCCAGGCTTTAGGAAGCAGAATCCTGCAACTCGATGCTGATCCAGTAATCAGTACGACTGCGGATAACTATCGGCAAAGTCTCCGCCAGGGCCGCCAGAGTCCGCTTACTGTCATCCAGCGGGAAAGTCCCGGTGACACGCAAGGCACCAGCCTGTGGCGTGACACGCAAAAAGCCGGAACGATAAGGACGCATGGCTGCGATCACTTCACGCAGCGGACGGTCATGTACTTCAATAAAACCATCGACCCAGGCAGCGGCAGCGCCGGATGCCGTATCGATGGCCGTTATCTGCGACTGATCAAAGCGTGCGGTTTCTCCTGCAACCAAGGTACGGCTGGCACCATCCTTGGCATCGATGCGTACAGCTGAATGCAAGACGGCGAGAACTGTAGCGCCCTCCTCCTGCCTGACCAGGAAACGGGTTCCCAGCGCACGCATGCTGCCTTCCGCACTCTCTACGATGAAGGGGCGCTGCGCATCTGCAGCAACATCGACGACAATTTCCCCGCTACGCAAATGGATGCGACGCGTACTCTCGTCGAAGTCAATATCAGCCGCGCTGCGTGCGTTCAGCCATATCTGGCTGCCATCTGCCAGTTGCATATGCTTGCGCTGGCCGGTAGAGGTACGCAAATCCGCTGTTACCGTATTCAATGGCGTGATGCGCTGCGCGAGCAAACCGGTACCGGAGCCGACCAGCAACAATGCCAAGGTATTCCGCAGCAGCTTCCGCCGATCCGGCGACTTCAGCAAGGCGCGTCGCGCCGAACTACGGACATAGGAAGAGGCAGGCAAGCCGTCAAAAGTACCGAGTACCTGCTCCAGATGACGGATCGCGGTATCGTGACGTACATCCTGCAGACGCCACTGTTTGAACGCTTCATGCTGAACCGGGCCGGCGTCGCCGGAGCGCAAGCAAATAATCCAGTCGATAGCTGCTTCGACTATCGGATCGGTAACGGCCGGTGCCGATGCAGTAGGAGTGAAAGCACTCATGCCGGCAATGCAGCGGCATAGCAGCAGCTTAGTGCCTGAGCCATATATTGACGCACACGGCTGGCCGAAACATTCAGTTCGGCTGCGATTTCACTGTAAGTCATGCCATCCAGCTGGCTCATCAGGAATGCGCTGCGCGCCTTGACTGACAGCCCGTCCAGCAAACGATCAATCGCCAATAAAGTTTCCAACACCAGGGCCTGATCTTCCGGCGACGGTGCCACGTCTTCAGGCAAGGCCGCCAGCTCGGCCAGATAGGCCTGTTCCAGGTCACGCCGACGCCAGCTCTCGAATACCAGCCGGCGTGCAATCGTCGTTAAATAAGCGCGTGGCTCGCGCACGTCCGCCAATGCTTCCGGACGCCCGAGTATTTGCAGGAAGGCATCGTGCGCAAGATCCGCCGCCTGATGCGTGCAGCCCATCTTTTTGCGCAACCAGCCGAACAGCCAACCATGATGGTCGCTGTAGAGGGTATGGGCCTGCTGTTGCAGGACTGGGTTAAGGGCCGGGGCCGACATTGGATTTTCTGCGTGCCGGGCACTGAAAGGCCGGGCATTTTAAATAATAATGATTCTCATTATATTCATCGTAAATCAGCGAGGCAATCTATACCGCTCAACCCGATGTAAAGATGCAACGAAAAAACACCGCTTGCACTCAAGCATTTAAGCCTGAGCCGTCGGTTGCCCATTGAGCTAAAAATTTCCCGATCTTTGTTTCGATATCACTTTCGACAGTTCGCAGTCGCAACAAGGGAATCCCACTTTTTCTCAGAATGCTATCTTTCAAAGCATCTCGCTCTGCTTGCACGGGCTCAGCATGAGATGAACCATCAACCTCAATCACACCCAGTGGTACCTTCCCTACTTTGAAGTACAGCACAAAATCACAACTAGCACCATTCTTCATAAACTCGCGCTCGCGCTGCGTCAATGTATCGTTGATCACTGAGGCTAATTGAACTAATAAGATTTGAGAGTGGAACTTGATTGCTTGGTAAATTTCCTGAGCCAAAGTCGAGCGCAATATCTGTGCTGCAATCTGCTCGGACTCATAACGCGAGTCACTTGGTAATAACCGGGCATTGAGCCGCTCCAAAGATTTGTCATATTCTTTATAGAGCAAATCAAAGGCAGATACGACGGGAGCGCGATGAATTTGTTTCTCATCCGCGTAATATTCAATGTAGCGAACCAATGCGGCAATAGGGCCATTATTTGCGGAGAAAACATCCTCGCCCGTCACCAAGGTGAAGAGCTTCTTTGCCCTCGATACCGCTACATTAACGAGGTGAGAATTATCCACAAAACTCAGATTCGTTTGGCTACTGTCCTTCTTATCCAACACGGTGGAAAAGACTATCTCATCACACTCTCTACCCTGAAACTTATGCACCGTATCATTGACAAAATCGGTCGGCAAATGTGCACGGGAAAGATTGACTTGTGCGTTGTAGGGAGCGATGAATCCCCTACTGTTCTCGCCATCCCATTCAGTCTTTCCATCCCACTTTAGAGTCGCAAGCAATGAATCCAGCTCCCTCAAATTCGAGTTGTTTCGCGTATGATTTCCCTTTGCAGTAACGAGCAACTTTAGCGGCTTTTCACCGGCATCTCGCGTCATCGGAATTAACTGATTGTCGTAAAACTGTTGATTACAAAATTGGATAATTTTCGGGTGGCAGCGGTAATGCTCTTTCAGCAGCGTCATCGGGATCGTATCTTGGAAAATACCAACGCATGAATCAAGCAAACTGTATTTTTCGCAATCATAGAATTCGACGTTCGGCACAGCGATATCCAGATTCAATGGAATGTGCGGGAGCTGCTTTCTGTCACCGACGACAATCAAATTTTTGGCACAACCCAACGCAAGGATTCCCGGCACGATATCCTGCTGTGAGGCCTCATCGATGATGACATAATCGAGGACCACGCGCTCACCGATCGAGTTGATGATCGAATGCGTACTGCTGCCAATAATCGGAAAACGCTTTATAAACGCATCGAAATTTATACGGTAAGTCTCAGAATCAAATACTGTTTGATCCTGGACATGCTGATGAAGATAATGCTTGAGATACCCCATCGATGTGAGAGTCAGGTCTTCTAACAACGCTTGAAAATCCCCCGTTCGCAACACCTCTTGATGAGCAGCCAATAATGACTTTTTTTCTTTCAGTGCTTTCTCATAATAGTGAAGCTGCAAGGCATAGATTGCGGACTTTCGCAGCGCCCCATCCGCAAACGGTTTCGTACGCCATATTTTAAAATTGACCAATAAGCTGATCCTGTCTTGGACATTGATTTGTTTCTCTGCAAGATAAGTCAAATAAGCGATCAAATCTGCGGATTTGCTTGGAGACAGCTTGTACTTATCCAGAGAATGCGAAGTCATTACTTGATTTTCGCGCTGCCATTGCAGCAGATAGCGCTGCTCTATGCCCAATTCATCAATTTCGGCCTGCAACTGCGCCACCGTGTTCTGTGCATGAAGATATTGTTTCAACTTCTGTAGAACGGTTTGAATTTGTTCCATGGCAGGCACAGAAACGGAGGGCTTGGGTGGTACGACCGGTAGATGACTAAAGAAACTTGTTTGATTCTCTTTATTACCCAACTTGGCAACCAAATAACCCAGCCCGGCAGCATCTAGTTTTTCATAAACATTTTTTACCGCAGTATTGTTATTGGAAAGAATAGCGACGCTTTTGCCCCGCAACACAATATTCGCAATGATGTTCAGTATCGTTTGTGTCTTCCCCGTTCCCGGAGGACCTTCGATCAAGCTGATTTGCGAGGTGAAGGCTCGCTCTACCGCCTTAAGCTGGCTTTCGTTAATACCGAAAGGATAGATAAAATTTCCTGCAAGCGGTCGTGATCGGTTCTGCCCCGTGCAATAAGCGTGCAGCGCGGTATCCTCGTGAGGCAGCAGCTTTTCCATTTGACGCTGCACATTCTCTGCGATCAGTTTGTCCTGCTGACTCGCCTGCTTTACCCGGGCATTTGCCACTAGACGGAAGTAGCGGAATATCTCTCCATCCTTGATGCTCGTCTCAGGACTGAAAGTAATACTATTTACATCTTTGACGTAAGTTTTTGAGCCCCCACGAAACTGGACGACGGCATATTTCCCGCCATAGATCACTGCGCTATCGATGGCATTGAACACTACACCACCTTTTTTTGACAAAAGTGCTCCCTTTAGCACTTTTGTCGGTTCAACTTTGCAATTGCTGAGCGGGCTGTAGTACGACTTACCGGATGGAAAATAGCAAGTCAGTATCAGCGTTTCCTGCCGACGATCCCAAGATATTTTCCAGTCACTGATTTGGCTGGTTTTGTTCTCCCCGTTCACAAAGATAGAAACCATACGCCCCTTCTTACAAGAATTACTCAAAGTAAAAAATATATCCTGGCATCTTCCGGTCCAGTCGATGAACTACATAAGCGTCAAATTGAAACCCGAGAAAAATAACATGACTAATGCGAAATATGCAGGTTTGTCGTTTAACTAAAAGTATCTTTCAATGCCATCCATAACTCATTCAAGCATAAAAAAACCCGCAAAATTGCGGGTTTTTTTATCGTACAAGCTATATTTTCCTTACCTCGCGAGGTAACACGACCGAACAGTATTTACTCCCACTCAATCGTAGCAGGCGGTTTACCCGAGATGTCGTAGACCACACGATTGATGCCACGCACTTCATTAATGATACGATTCGAGACATTGCCCAGCAACTCATGCGGCAAATGCGCCCAGTGTGCGGTCATGAAGTCTTGTGTCTGTACCGCGCGCAAAGCGACGACGTACTCATAGGTACGGCCATCGCCCATCACGCCCACCGATTTGACCGGCAGGAAGACGGCAAATGCCTGGCTGGTCGCGTCGTACCAGTTGCGGTGTGGGATACCGTTATCGGTCGCTTCCGAAGCACCCGGTGTGGCGACGAATGGCGTCTTGCGCAATTCTTCGATAAAGATGGCATCGGCGCGACGCAGCAAGTCGGCGAATTCTTTTTTCACTTCACCCAGGATACGCACGCCCAGGCCCGGACCCGGGAATGGATGGCGATACACCATATCGTGCGGCAAGCCGAGCGCTACGCCCAATTTACGCACTTCATCCTTGAACAGTTCACGCAAAGGTTCGAGCAATTGCAGGTTCAGGGTTTCCGGCAAGCCGCCTACATTGTGGTGGCTCTTGATGGTGTGGCCTTTTTTGCCTTTGCCGGCACTTTCAATCACGTCAGGGTAAATCGTGCCTTGTGCCAGCCATTTCGCATTCTTGCGTTTTCCTGCTTCAACCTGGAACACTTCGACGAATTCACGGCCGATAATTTTGCGCTTGGCTTCCGGATCACTGACACCGGCCAGATGGCCCATGAACTGATCGACGGCATCAATGTGGATCACGTTCACGCCCAGACTCTCGGCAAACATTTCCATGACCATCTTGCCTTCATCCAGGCGCAACAAACCATGGTCGACAAATACGCAAGTCAGCTGGTCGCCGATCGCACGGTGGATCAGCGCGGCAGCAACACTGCTATCGACGCCACCGGACAAACCGAGAATGACTTCATCACTGCCGACTTGCTGGCGGATTTTTTCGACGGCTTCGGCAATGTAATCCGGCATATTCCAGTCCGATTTACAGCCGCAAATATCGTGCACAAAGCGCGCGATGATGGCTTTTCCTTGTACGGTGTGTGTGACTTCCGGATGGAACTGGAAGGCATACATACGACGCTCTTCGTCAGCCATGCCAGCGATTGGGCAATTTGGTGTCGACGCCATCAGCTTGAAGCCAGGCGGCATTTCATTGACCTTGTCGCCGTGGCTCATCCAGACTTTCAACATGCCGTAACCTTCAGGCGTGGTGAAGTCGCTGATGTCTTTCAGCAAGGCGGTATGACCATGCGCACGCACTTCGGCGTAACCGAATTCGCGCACCTTGCCGTTCTCTACCTTGCCGCCAAGTTGCTCAGCCATCGCCTGCATGCCGTAGCAAATACCCATGACCGGCACACCCAGTTCGAATACCGCTTGCGGTACGCGTGGCGATTCGTCACCTTCGATGACCGAATTCGGGCCACCCGACAGGATGACGCCGGCAGCACCGTAATTGCGTACGAACTCATCGCTGACATCGTATGGGAAGACTTCAGAAAAAACACCGGAGTCGCGCACGCGACGCGCGATCAATTGGGTGACCTGTGAACCGAAATCGAGGATGAGTATTTTCGAATGCATGGGATAGTTGGCTAATGCTTCTAGATGGAACAATTAATTTTCAGGCTGATCATTTTGCGGCGGATGGTGCAGTCGGCGTGTTTGCATGTGTATGCAGTTCGCGCTCCAGCACCGCGACCAGGTCCAGCAGGCAGTGCCGGTCACCTTCGGTGAACATGCGTGGCCGTTCATGTATCAGGCCTATCCTGCCTATGACCTGCCCGTCACGACTACGCACGGGCTGCAAGGCATAAAACTTTACGTCCAGGTTCTCGATCCTGCCCAAGGCGGCCTGGAATGGTGATGATTTTTCCGGCACAACCTGCAAGCCATCAGTCAGGGCCAGTTGCGCACAAAACTGATGCGCCGCTGAATCCACCTGGAATCCTGGTTGATCAACGGCATGCAGATATACGGTACAGGCTGAGACACCGAACAACTGCTTGCCCAGGCGCTCAATACGGGCAACTGCATGGGCAAGGTCTTCCTGTCCACTCCTGCCCTGATCAAACGCCGGGCTGGCAAACGCCAAGGCCATGAACTTCGACCTTATTCAGCGCGGTAGTTCGGCGCTTCCTTGGTGATCTGCACGTCATGGACATGCGATTCACGCATACCGGCCGAAGTAATTTCGACAAACTCGGCGCGCTCGCGGAATTCGTCTATCGACGAGCAACCGCAATAACCCATGGAAGAACGAACGCCACCGACCAGTTGATACAGGATGGTGACCATGCTGCCTTTGTAGGCGACGCGGCCTTCGATGCCTTCCGGTACGAACTTGTCGACGTTGTTGGCAGGATCCTGGAAGTAACGGTCAGCCGAACCATCGGCCATCGCACCCAGGCTACCCATGCCACGATACGCCTTGTAGCTGCGCCCCTGGAACAGGATCACTTCGCCCGGCGCTTCATCGGTACCGGCAAACATGCTGCCCATCATGACGCTGGAAGCACCTGCTGCCAATGCCTTCGAGATGTCACCGGAGTAGCGGATACCGCCGTCGGCGATACATGGCACGCCTGTGCCTTTGAGGGCATCGGCTACGTTCGAGATTGCGGTAATTTGCGGTACACCGACACCGGCAACGATACGCGTAGTGCAAATCGAGCCAGGACCGATACCGACCTTGACGCCGTCGGCGCCATGCTCAACCAGTGCCAGCGCAGCTGCAGCGGTCGCAATATTGCCGCCGATGACGTCTACGCCCTTGTAGTTATCCTTGATCCAGCGTACGCGATCCAGCACGCCTTTCGAATGACCGTGTGCGGTATCAACCACGATGACGTCCACACCGGCCTTGACCAGCAAGTCGACGCGTTCATCGTTATCGGCACCGACGCCAACTGCTGCGCCGACGCGCAATTTACCCTGGCTGTCTTTGGACGCCAGTGGATGTTCAGTGGCTTTTTGTATGTCTTTGGCGGTAATCAGGCCGCGCAGTTCGAAGGCGTCGTTGACCACCAGCACGCGCTCCAGGCGGTGCTTGTTCATCAGGCGCTTGGCTTCAACCAGATCTGCACCGTCCGGTACATAGACCAGTTTTTCCTTCGGTGTCATCTTGCTGCTGACAGGCGCATCCAGTTCGTTTTCAAAACGCAAATCGCGGTTGGTGATGATACCGACCACGGTTTTGCCTTCGACGACCGGGAAGCCGCTGATGCCGTGTTGTTGCGACAAGGCCAGCACGTCACGAATTTTGGTATCTGGCGGGATGGTGATCGGATCACGTACGACGCCGGATTCAAAACGTTTAACTTTGGCAACTTCACGCGCCTGCTCTTTGGCAGTCAGGTTCTTGTGGATAATGCCGATGCCACCCTCTTGTGCCATCGCGATGGCGAGACGACCTTCGGTCACGGTATCCATCGCTGCCGACAGCAAAGGGATATTCAAAGTGATGTTACGGCTCAGGCGCGTAACAAGGGAAGTATCTTTTGGGAGAATGTCAGAGTAAGCCGGGACCAGCAGCACGTCATCGAATGTGAGTGCTTTTTGTAATAGACGCATAGTATTTTCCTAGTGGCGCAAAAGCGAATTATACAGAAATCCGTTTGCCGCGTCTTGCACTTGCAAAAAAGCTGGCGCGCAAAAGGCCGTATTGATTGACAGCGCAGCGGAAGCGTGGCGAAATCGCACAACTATTTATCTTGTTTCTCTGAAGGATTTGTCATGCGTTCAACAGGTTTGGCTGGTCTCGCCGTCGCACTCGTCTTATCCATCGGAAGCAGTTCCGCCCTCGCCCAATACATCTGGCTCGACAGCAAAGGCGTGAAACAGTATTCGGATATGCCGCCTCCGCCATCGGTCCCGACCGGCAAAATCCTGAAATCCCTGGGTAAGGCATTAAGTGGAGCACCCGAGAAAGCCGCCGAAGAAACCGAAAAAGATAGCGAGATGACAAAAAAAGCGCCGCCTACGCTGGCCGACCAGAACGCCGATTTCCAGAAACGCCGGATGGCACAAGCTGAAAAAGACAAGGAAGCCGAGCAAAAAGCCAAACAGGCGGCCGATGCCAAAAAGAATTGCGAACGTGCCAGCGCCTACAACCGGGCACTGGAATCAGGACAGCGCGTCGTCCGTACGGACCAGGCCGGGGAACGGGTATTTTTGAGTGATGAAGAACGTGAACAGGAAATACGTGAGAGCCGGCGCGCGCTCAACCAGTGCAAATAAGGCGGGAAGCAATACTCAGGGACCGGCCTGAAAGCGGTATCAGGCGGTCTTTTTGACGTTTTTATGATCCGCACGCTTGCGGCGCGAGTCCTTGGGATCGGCAATCAGCGGCCGATAGATTTCCACCCTGTCATGCTCGCGCAGCACCGTATCCAGGGTTTTCAGCTTGCCATAGATACCCACACGCCAGACGCTGACATCAATTTCCGGCGCTTGCCGGATAATCCCGCTATCCTGTATCGCTTGCTGTATCGTAGTGCCGCTGGCGACTGTCTGCTCCAGCAAAAACTGCCGGTCCGGACGTGCATAGCAAATCTGGATATGGATGGTGGAAGCCGGATCAGCCATAGACTGCATCCGCCCTTTTGCTGAATGAATCGACGAAGCTGGTGGCTATCATATTGAATACCGGCCCGATGATTTGCTCGATCAGGCGATTGGAAAATTCATACTGCAGGTCAAAATCGATCTTGCAGGCGTCTTCCCGCAAAGGCTTGAAAGTCCAGGTGCCGTGCAATTGCTTGAACGGCCCTTCCAGCAGGCGCATGGTCATCGAAACCGGGCGCACATTGGTATTTTCCGTGGTGAAGCTTTGTTTGACGCCATGGTAATTGATCATAATGCTGGCGACCAGCCGGTCTTCTTCCCGCTGCTTGACCTCGACCCCGCCGCACCATGGCAAAAACTGAGGATAATCCTCAACCCGGTCTACCAGCGCAAACATTTGTTCAGCGCTGTAGCCCAACAAGACTGATTTATGTACTACCGCCATCGAATATGAACCGTTTGATAGAATCGCGAAGTATCCATTTTAACCGACCCCTAGCCGAAACTCATGAGCATTGTTGACAATAGAAAAGCATTCCACGATTACTTCATCGAGGAGCGCTTCGAGGCCGGCATCGTATTGCAAGGTTGGGAAGCCAAATCCATCCGCGCCGGGCGCGTGCAGCTGAAGGAAGCCTACGTCATCGTGCGCAATGACGAAATTTTCCTGTTTGGCTCGCATATCAGCCCGCTGGCGACCGCCTCTACCCACATTACGCCTGATCCTGTGCGCACACGCAAGCTCTTGCTGAAGTCAGAGGAAATCAAAAAACTCAGCGCCAAGGTGGAGCGTTCCGGCTACACCTTGGTCCCGCTCAACCTGCATTACCAGCGTGGCTATATCAAATGCGAAATCGGCCTCGCCAAGGGTAAAAAACAGCACGACAAACGCGATACTGAAAAACAACGCGATACCCAGCGTGAAATCCAGTCAGTCATGAAACAGAACCGACGATAAAAAACGGCGCCTGAGGCGCCGTTTTAATTTGTCCTGCTTTACATCTGTTTATGATTTGGCCGAAGTGCCCTGCGATTTCACGACCTGCATCGCAGTCGCGATCAAACCGCTCATATCACCCAGGTTGGCCGGGATGATGATCGAGTTATTCGTTTTCGCCAGTTTGCCAAACGCTTCAACATACTGCTCCGCGACCTTCAGGTTGACCGCATCCGAACCACCCGGCTCACGGATCGCCGAAGCTGTTTTACGGATCGCTTCGGCTGTCGCTTCCGCGATCGACAGGATCGCCGATGCCTCACCCTGCGCCCGGTTGATGGCTGCCTGCTTCTCACCTTCCGAGCGTGCAATCGATGCTTCACGCTCACCGGTCGCGATATTGATTTGCTCTTGCTTGCGTCCTTCCGATGCAGCAATCAATGCGCGCTTTTCACGTTCGGCAGTAATCTGCGATTGCATCGCATGCAGGATTTCCTTCGGTGGTGTCAGGTCCTTGATTTCATAGCGCAAGACTTTCACACCCCAGTTTGCCGCTGATTCATCGACGGCACCAACCACTGCATGATTGATCAGGTCGCGTTCTTCAAAAGTCTTGTCCAGCTCCATACGGCCGATGACGGAACGCAAGGTGGTTTGCGCCAGTTGCGAAATCGCCGAAATATAATTCGATGAACCATAGGAAGCGCGCATGGGATCTGTCACCTGGAAATACAGTATGCCGTCGACTTCGAGCTGCGTATTGTCCTTGGTAATACAGACTTGCATAGGCACATCGAGCGGGATTTCTTTCAGCGAATGCTTGTAGGCGATACGGTCGATGAAAGGCAAAACGATTTTCAGGCCGGGGCCCAGCGTCGCATGGTATTTACCCAGGCGCTCCACTACCCACGCGTGCTGCTGCGGCACGACATTGATGGTTTTGATGACAAAAACGATGGCGACAAACAGCAGGAAAATAGTGATGCTAGTAGTATCGAACATAGTGTTTCCTTTATTAAGCGTGAGCAGTTGCGTCACTATTGCGGACGATTAAACGGCTACCCTGTACTTCCCGTATGACGAATTTTCCCGGCACTGGCGACTCGCTTTCCGCCAGTTCCACATCCCATAAAGCGCCGCGATACATCACGCGTGCGGTGTATGAACTGGCATTGATTTGATGCCATTCCCCGACTTCCAGCGTCTGTCCTATATCGAGATTCACGTTAGGATCGCGCGCTGCATCAGTGTGATCAGGACGCCCGAATTTACTGCGCCGCAAAGCAAAGGTAGCGAACGCAGCAACTGCTGCTGCAATCAGGCATTGTTCCGGCACTCCCATGCCGCCCAGTGCCGCCAAACCACCTGCGGCGGTTCCTATGCCTATCATCAATAGATAAAAGGTACCGGTTGCCATTTCCAGTATGACCAGCACACAGGCCACGGCAAACCAAATCATCCAGTCCGTCATGTGTTTTTCTCCCAAAAAGCAAAAACCCTCGTGGACCGTTGGGCGACGAGGGTTAAGAAACCACGATAAGACTTATCAACAGTCGGGTGCACACAGTCTAGACTAAAAAACTGTGTCGCAACATAAATTCACACACCCGACTGCCTTACTGCCATAGAACATTACAGACGCTTGGCCAGGTTCTGCCATGTCTCAATCACCGAATCAGGATTCAGCGACAGCGACGTAATACCTTCCTTCATCAGCCATTCGGCAAAATCCGGATGATCCGAAGGACCTTGACCGCAAATACCGACGTATTTACCTTGCTTGCGACACGCTGCAATCGCACGCGAGAACATCGCCAATACCGCAGGATCGCGTTCATCGAAATCAGCCGCCAGGATTTCCATACCGGAATCGCGATCCAGGCCCAGCGTGAGCTGAGTCAAATCGTTGGAACCGATGGAGAAGCCGTCGAAATAATTGAGAAACTCTTCAGCCAGGATAGCGTTCGACGGCACTTCGCACATCATGACGATGCGCAAGCCGTTTTCACCGCGTTTCAAGCCGTTCTTTGCCAATAGGTCGATCACTTTTTCGGCCTGTCCCAAAGTACGGACGAACGGCACCATGATTTCGACGTTGGTCAAACCCATCTCGTCACGCACGCGCTTCATCGCCTTGCATTCCATTTCGAAGGATTCGGCAAAATCCGGTGCCAGGTAGCGTGCAACGCCACGGAAGCCCAGCATAGGATTTTCTTCATCCGGTTCGTAACGGGAACCGCCGATCAGTTTTTTGTACTCATTCGATTTGAAGTCGGACAAACGCACGATCACAGGTTTAGGCCAGAATGCCGCACCGATAGTAGCGATACCTTCTGCCAGCTTGTCGATGTAAAACGCTTTAGGCGAAGCATGGCCACGCGCGACCGATTCCACGGCGGTTTTCAGGTCAGCATCGATATGCGGGTATTCCAGAATCGCTTTTGGATGGACGCCGATATTGTTGTTGATGATGAATTCCAAACGCGCCAGGCCGACACCTGCATTCGGGATGCTCTGGAAGTCGAAAGCCAGTTGCGGGTTACCGACGTTGAGCGTGATTTTCAACGGCAGCTCAGGCAAGTCGCCGCGTGCGAATTCCGTCACTTCGGTTTCCAGCAAGCCATCATAGACCTTGCCTTCGTCGCCTTCGGCACAGGATACGGTGACCAGCGTACCGTCAGTCAGCAATTCGGTCGCATCACCGCAACCAACCACTGCCGGCACGCCCAGTTCACGCGCGATAATCGCCGCATGGCAGGTACGGCCACCGCGATTGGTGACGATCGCCGAAGCACGCTTCATGACCGGCTCCCAGTTCGGGTCCGTCATATCCGCTACCAACACGTCGCCCGGCTGCACACGTTCCATATCCGCAGCATCGAGGATGACGCGCACCGGACCGGCACCGATCTTTTGGCCGATGGCACGGCCAACGGTCAATACCGAACCGCTACCCTTGAGCTTGAAGCGTTGTTGTACATCGGTGGATTTTTGTTGCGACTTCACGGTTTCCGGACGCGCCTGCAAAATGTAGAGCTTGCCGTCGATACCGTCTTTACCCCATTCGATATCCATAGCACGGCCATAATGCTTTTCAATGATGACTGCATATTTGGCGAGTTCGACGATTTCTTCATCGGTCAAGGAATAGCGATTGCGCATGCCGATAGGCACGTCGACGGTACGCACCGAACGACCGGCTTTCGCTTCTTCGGTGAATTCCATCTTGATCAGCTTGGAGCCGATGTTGCGACGGATGATAGGCAGCTTGCCAAGTTCCAGCATCGGCTTGTGCACATAGAATTCATCCGGATTGACCGCACCCTGCACTACGGTCTCGCCGAGACCATAGCTGGAAGTGATGAAGACCACATCCTGGAAACCGGATTCGGTATCCAGCGTGAACATCACACCGGCCGCGCCCTTATCGGAACGCACCATACGCTGTACGCCGGCTGACAATGCAACTTCAGCATGGGTAAAGCCTTTGTGGACACGGTAGGAAATTGCACGATCGTTATACAGCGATGCAAAGACATGCTTGATTGCTTCAAGCACATTCTCGATGCCGACAACGTTAAGGAAGGTTTCTTGCTGACCGGCAAATGACGCATCCGGCAAATCTTCCGCTGTTGCAGAAGAACGCACGGCGAACGACATTTCCTTGGAGGAATCTGCGGCCAGGTCTTTGTAATACTGCGTGATGTCTTGCAGCAATTGCGGCTGGAATGGTGTTTCCACTATCCACTGACGAATTTCTGCGCCGGCTTGCGCCAGTGCACGTACATCGTCGATATTCAGGTCGGCCAGACGATCAGCGATACGTTGTGCCAGACTCAGCCCACCGTTTTCACTGTACGTCAGGAAATCCCTGAACGCCTGTGCCGTGGTGGCGAAGCCGCCCGGCACCCTGACGCCGGCTTCTGCAAGCTGGCTGATCATCTCGCCTAAAGACGAGTTTTTACCGCCAACCGAGTCCACATCGGACATCCGTAAACGGTCGAAGGAAACGACGTAGTTTCCCTCTACTGCCGGGTCATACTTGCTCCCCGTTTGTAATGCAATCGACATAACAACCTCTGCTTTGATGACAAGAAATCTTCATGCGTGCCCTTCATAGGCGACAGATAGGCGACAGTTTTTGTTATTCTTCGAGTAAGGCCGTAACATGTGTGAGCAATTGGCCGACATTTTACCCAAAGTCTTACGAGTTCGCACTGCACCGCAGCATTTTTTTAACTTACAGCATCCTTACACCATCTCATGAGCCAACCTGTCGAGCGTAGTCCGGCCAGCACACGCACTGTGTTTTTTGTCTCCGATGGTACTGGCATCACAGCGGAAACATTCGGCCATTCGGTGTTAACGCAATTTGAATTACGCTTCAAACAGGTCCGTTTACCGTTCATCGATACCCCGGACAAGGCTTATGATGCATTGCGGAAAATTAATGAGACCTTCGCTTCCGACGGACAGCGTCCCATCATTTTTTCTACGTTGGTGAAAGCAGATTTATCCAGCATTGTGCGCCAATCCCAAGGGATGCACATGGATTTAATTCAAACTTTTGTCGAGCCGCTGGAACAGGAGCTGGGCGTCAAATCTACCCACACGATAGGCCGCAGCCATACCAGCACGGATTCCGAGGAATACAAGAACCGTATCGAAGCCATCAACTTTTCGCTGGCGCATGACGACGGGCAGTCGCATAAGAATTTATCTGCGGCGGATGTCATCCTGGTGGGTGTCTCGCGCTCAGGAAAAACGCCTACCAGCCTGTTCCTGGCCATGCAGTACGGCATCAAGGCGGCCAATTATCCATTGATCCCGGATGATTTCGAACGGGAAAAATTACCGGGTGGATTGCAGCAGTACAAACACAAAATATTCGGCCTCTCGATCGCCGCCGACCGGCTCGCAGAAATCCGCAACGAACGTTTACCCGGCAGCAAATATGCGGCACTGGAAAACTGTCGTTACGAAGTAAATGAAGCGGAGCGCATGATGCGCCGCGAAGGCATACGCTGGATGTCGTCGACCACCAAGTCGATTGAAGAAATTGCGGCGACCATCCTGCAGGAAATCAAACTGGATCCGCCGATCAAGGATTAGCGCGAAGTTTGCTGCCGTACCTGTTCGAAGAAGCAGACGGCGGAGCTGGCGGCGACGTTCAGTGATTCAATGTCGCCCAGGTGCGGAATCGAAATCCGGTGTGTTGCGCGTGCCAGCAAGTCATCCGTCACGCCCTGCCCTTCATGGCCGAACAACCAGGCGACCGGCTGGCGCAAATCCAACTCATACAACTGCTTTTCTGCATGCGAGCTGGTCGCAATCACCGGAATATCAGAACGCCCCAGCAAATCGGACAGGTCGACACCTTCAAATATTTCCAGCAAAAAATGCGCGCCCATGCCGGCGCGCATAACCTTGGGTGACCAGGCAAAAGTAGTCCCCGCACTGCAAAAGACTTGCTTGATGCCGGCGGCAGCCGCACTGCGCACGATAGAGCCGAAGTTGCCGGGATCCTGTACCTTGTCCAGCAAAACCGCAGATTGCGTCAAGCGCGGCGGCGTTGGCAAATCCGGTGTATCTATCACAAACAATAAATCCACACCGTGCTCGACCTGGCTCAGCGCATGGAACAAGGCGTCCGGCAAGACGATGCATTGGGTAGCCGTACCGCTGCATTGCTGGACAATCACGATTACTTCACCATTCAGCATCGCCGTTTCACCGACTATGCATAAGGGTGGCAAGCCTACTTTCTCCAGATAGGCTTCGCACAGGTGCACGCCATCGAGCAAAGTGCGTCCGGCCTTGCGTCGTGCCTGCGAACTCGCAGCCAGGTGCTTCAGCTCCTTGTAGAGTGGATTATCACGTGAGGAAATGGATTTGATCGTCATGGAAACTGCCTTGCCCTTAAGCCTTGTTTGCAGGCGTAACTGCGCCCAGCAAAGCACGCACCGGCGCATAGGATTTGCGATGTACCGGCGATACGCCGTGTTCGCGCAAGCGCTCCAGATGCAAAGCCGTCGGATACCCTTTGTGCTGGTCAAAAGCGTAATGGGGATACTGGATATGCAGCAAGCCCAGTGCATGATCACGCGCGGTCTTGGCCAGGATGGAAGCGGCGGAAATCGCCTGCACCTTGTCATCCCCCTTGATGATGGCTTCCGAGCGTACGCTGGTCACCGGGCAACGATTGCCGTCGATCAGGGCCAGGGTCGGCAGCACATGCAATCCTTCAATCGCACGCCGCATCGCCAACATGGTCGCCTGCAGGATATTCAGGCTATCGATCTCTTCTTCCGAACACTGCGCAATCGACCAGGACATGGCGTATTGCTTGATGTCGAGCGCCAGTGCATCACGCTTTGCTTCCGTCAGTTTCTTGGAATCGCGCAAGCCATCGATCGGCCGCATGGGATCAAGGATGACGGCAGCGGCAAATACCGGCCCCGCCAAAGGACCACGTCCGGCTTCGTCCACACCGCAGATAATGTCTTCGTCCAGGAAACTGAACAATGAGAGATTGGGATCTTCTTTTTTCACGGTGTGATCGTTCTCTACGTTTACACGCTGCCGCTGCGCGACTGCGCGATTAATTCCATCACGGCGCGGGCGCTCTCACCTGCCGTATCGCGCAACAAGCTGTGATGCATTTCAGTAAAACGGCGCTGCAGGCGTTCACGGTGTGCGCCGTCCTGCAGTTGCTGCCATAGTGCATCAGCCAGCGCTTGCGGCGTCGCTGCATCCTGCAGCAATTCCGGCACCAGGAATTCCTGTGCCAGGATGTTTGGCAAACCTATCCATGGCTGATAAGCCATATGACGCAATATATGCCAGGACGCACTCATCATCTTGTAGGCAATGACCATCGGGCGTTTGAACAGTGCGACTTCCAGCGAGGCAGTACCGGACGCGACCATGACAGCATCCGCCGCAGCCAATGCCTGATGCGATTGCCCGTCCAGTATTTGCACCGGTACATCCTGCAAACCGGCTTGCGCAATCAACTCTTCGAAGTAACGCCGCTGTGCTGCGCCGGCCATAGGTGCAACTATGCGCAAGCCGGGATCACGTTGCAGCAGGATCTTCGCCGCCGCGACAAAAGCCACGGCGTTGTACTTCAACTCAGACATACGGCTACCCGGCAGGATCGCCACGACCGGTCCTGACGGCGGCAAATTCAGGAGAGTGCGCGCAGCGGCCTGGTCAGGCTCCATCGGAATGACTTGCGCCAGCGGATGGCCGACGTAGGTAGCGGGTATTCCCGCCTTGCGGTAAATCTCTTCTTCAAATGGAAAGATCACCAGCATGTGCGAGGCGGCACGTGCAATTTTCTTGATGCGGCCACCACGCCAGGCCCAGATCGACGGACCGATGAAATGCATGGTTGGAATGCCGGCACTCTTGAGCTGTGCTTCCAGTCCCAGGTTGAAATCAGGTGCATCCACACCGATGAAGACTGCCGGACGCTCGGCCAGCAATTGGTCGCGCAAGGCGATCTGTATGCCCTTGATTTCACGGTAATGCGCAAGGACTTCGAACAAGCCGCGCACCGATAACTTTTCCATCGGGAAGTCGCTGACAAAGCCGTACTGCGCCATGTGCGGACCGCCTATACCATGCATATGGGCGTCGGGCATTTGCGGACGCAAGCCGGATAACAAACGGCTTGCCAGCAAATCGCCGGATGTTTCACCGGCGACCATTGCGATCGCTGTGTGTCCAGTTGAACTACCGGCTGAACTCCCGGCAGTGTTAGCGGATGATGCCACGAGGGGATGTTTCTATGAATTCACGCAATTGACGCAGGTATTGCGCCGCGTCCGGCGATTTTTCTTCTTCCGCCTGCAGCGCCAGCTTGGCCTCGTCCAGTGGCAAGCCGGAACGGTAGATCGTCTTGTAGCCACGCTTGATCGCCATGATCTGCTCGCTGCTGAAGCCGCGACGTTTCAGACCTTCGCTATTGATACCCGCCGGTACCGCACGATTGCCGGCAGCCGTCACGAATGGCGGGATGTCCTGGCTGACCGCTGCAGTGAACGCCGTCATCGCATGTGCACCGATACGGCAGAATTGATGGACTGAAGTGAAACCACCAAGGAAGACCCAGTCTTCCAGGTGCACGTGACCGGCCAGCGTCGCATTATTGGCAAGGATGATGTTGCTGCCGAGCTGGCAATCATGCGCGATGTGCACATACGCCATGATCCAGTTATCGCTGCCCAGGCGGGTGATGCCCACGTCCTGAGCCGTTCCCAGGTTGATGGTGACAAATTCGCGTATCGTGTTGCGGTCGCCTATCGTCAGCAAGGTAGGTTCACCGGCATACTTTTTGTCCTGCGGTGCCGCACCTATCGAAGCGAACTGGAATATCTTGTTGTCGGCACCAATGGTCGTATGGCCTTCGACCACGACGTGCGGGCCGATTTTGCTGCCGGCACCGATCACTACATCGGGCCCGATCACCGTATAAGCACCAACTTCAACGCTGGAGTCGAGTTGTGCCTTCGGATCAACAATCGCTGTTGGATGGATCAATGACATTACTGCCCCGCTGCTGGACTCGCATCGTTAATCGTACGCATGGTGCACATCAGTTCCGCTTCCAGTGCCAATTGGCCATCCACAGAACCGGTCGCCTTGTACTTCCAGATACCGCGCGCATTGCGCAGGATTTCGACTTCCATTTTCAACTGGTCACCTGGTTCCACCGGGCGCTTGAAGCGCGCGCCGTCGATACCGATGAAGTAGACCACGCTATTGTCATCCGGCTTTTGCCCCATGGTCAGGAAAGACAACAAGGCGGCGGTTTGCGCCAGCGCTTCTATCATCAGCACGCCCGGCATGACCGGTTTATGCGGGAAGTGGCCATTGAAGAATTCTTCATTGACGGTAACGTTCTTGATCGCGGTAATCGATTTACCGGACTCCCAGTTCAACACGCGATCAACCAGCAGCAAAGGATAACGATGCGGCAGGTATTGCTTGATCTGATTGATGTCTAGTGTTTTCATTTCCGAGTTACTCATTCTGGTTTGTCGCCTAGCGATTTAATAGTTTTTTCTAATTCGCGGATTTTCTCACGCATCGTCGCCAAATTGCGCACAATGACCGCTGATTTTTCCCACTCGGCATTCTTTGCCAATGGATAAAAGCCCGTGTATTGACCCGGTTCACGTATCGAACGCGACACCATGCTGCCGGACGAGATGTGCACATTATCGACTATGGTCAAATGCCCCAGCACCATCGCCGCACCGCCGAAAGTACAGTACTTGCCTATGATGGCACTGCCTGCCACACCGACGCAGCCGGCCATCGCCGTATGGGCACCGATATGACAGTTGTGACCGATCTGGATCTGGTTGTCCAGCTTGACGCCATCTTCAATTACGGTATCTGCCAGCGCGCCGCGGTCTATCGAGGTATTGGCACCGATTTCAACATCGTCACCTATCCTGACCGCGCCAGTCTGCGGAATCTTGATATAGACCCCACCCTCATTCGCAAAACCGAAGCCATCCGCGCCTATTACCGCGCCGGAATGGATGATGCCACGCGCACCGATCCGGCAGCCAGCCAGAAATGTCACGCGGGGATAAAAATGAGTACCGCTACCGACTCGAGCATCGCGCCCAATAAAACACCCGGCATCGATCACGCAGCCATCTTCAATCACCGCGCCCGCCTCAACTGCTACAAATGGCCCGATCGAAGCGCCGGCAGCTATCTGCGCGGTCGGATCGACGCTGGCACTCGGATGTATGCCTACCGGCGCAACAGGCGCATGCATAGCGGCAAAGTACTGTGCCGCACGCGCAAAGTAAGCGTACGGATTGGCCGCAATGATGCGCGCCCCCTTGTAGTCAGCCGCGACGATCTCATCATCTGCAGCAGACAAAATTAAAGCGGCCGCGTGTGTTTGCGCGGCCTGCCCTCTGAACTTGGGATTGGAAAGAAACGTGATGTGCGATGCGTCTGCATCGTTTAACGGTGCGATGCCGACCACTGCTATGTCCGCATCGCCTATCAACCGGCCCCCCAAGCGTTCGACTAATTCTCCCAGCCGAGTGCTCATCGTTGCCTTTTTATTTTATTTGCCCAGCGCTTTGATTACTTTATCGGTGATGTCGATACGCGGACTGACGTAGGCCGCTTCCTGCAACACGATATCGTATTTCTCAGCTTCGGCGATTTGCTTGATGACTTTATTGGTACGTTCAATCGCACTCGCGGTTTCTTCGTTACGACGCTGGTTCAGGTCTTCCTTGAACTCGCGTTGCGTACGCTGGAAATCCTTGTCGACATCAGCCAGTTCGCGTTGACGCTTGACCCGTTCCGAATCCGACAATACAGGTGCATCCTTGTCGAACTTGTCGGCCAGGTTTTTCAGGCGATTCGCCAAATCCTGCAATTCTTTCTGGCGCTTGGCAAACTCTTGCTCCAGCTTGACCTGTGCCGCCTTGTACGGTGACGCTTCGCGGAACACACGCTCTGTGCTGATAAAGCCTATCCGTGTTTCCTGCGCTTGCGCCACGGAAACAAAACACAATCCCGCGACAACAACTGCCACGCCTTTGGAGACTACTGACGATTTAATTAAAGACTTCAAAATAATTCTCCGTGTTTCAAATTTCAATACCGACCGCCTATTATGCCTCAAGCGATCAGAAACCTGTACCCAACTGGAATTGGAACGCTTGTGTGCGGTCACGCTCTTGCGGTGTACCGTCAGTCACAGCATTCAACGCCTTACCAAAACTCAACTTGAGCGGGCCGATTGGAGATACCCAGCTTAAACCAATACCCACCGAAGTTTTCACGCCGCCACCGCCACCAAATCCATCTGCATACACGTTACCCGCATCAAAGAAGGTAAACCAGCGCAAACTGCGATCCAGGCCAGAACCCGGGAATGGCATTTGCAATTCTGCATTAAAAATCAAGCGCGCCGAACCACCAAGCGGATCGCCGTTGGCAGCCTTAGGTCCGAGGGACGAGCTTTCATAGCCACGCACCGAACCGATACCACCACCATAGAAGTTCTTAAAGATAGGATAAACTTTACCGCCCAGTGCTTTACCGTAGTTGATCTCGCCATTCAATGCAAGCGTCGTGCTGCCGTTAAACAAAGGCTGGAAATACTGCGTCTGATAGGTTGCACGATAATAATTCGAGTCACCGGCCGGGGAAAGCTCAAAGTTAGCACGTTGATAACGCCCTCTGGTTGGCACCAAAGCACTGTCGCGATTATCCCTTTGCCATGCAGCAGTCAATGGCACAGCTAATGCGGACGCATCATGTTGCCCCTGCTGGAATGCGCTGTTAGGGTCGCTAGGACTTAACACGCCATTCATGCTGTCAACATAACGCTTATAGACGTCGGGACTATCATTGTAATTGGCAACGCTGGTGTAAGTCTGAACCTCGGTTTGCTCCACACCGGCACCAAAGAATACGGTGTCATATTCTGTAAACGGCACACCAAATTTGATGTTTGCACCCATGGTACGGATACGATAATCGCCGGTGTTGATGGTCGGTGGTCGGGTAGTACGCAGGAACACTTCATAGCTGCGGCTGATACCGTCGTCGGTAAAGTACGGATTGGTGCTGGACAGCGCAATCGTACGATTCAAACGGCTGGTATTGACGTTGACACCGAGCGTGTTACCGCTACCAAAGGCATTGGCCTGGTTCACACCACCGCTCAGCGACAATTTATCCGCACTCGAGAAACCGGCACCCAGCATGATGTTACCGGTTGGTTTTTCGGTCACGCCGATATTGACGTCAACCTGGTCGGTTTTGCCAACCACATCCGGCGTTTCCACTGTAACGTCATTGAAGTAGTCAAGGCGGTCAATACGATCACGCGACAGTTTGATTTTTTCACCGTCGTACCAGGAGTTTTCAAACTGGCGCATTTCACGGCGAATAACTTCATCACGCGTCTTGGTGTTGCCGCTGATATTGATGTTACGCACATAGACACGCTTGCCCGGGTCGATCATCACGGTGAAAGCGACTTCTTTCTTTTCACGGTCAATCTGCGGGTTCGCATTCACGTTCGCGAAGGCATAACCGAAGTTACCCAGGCGATCCGAAATACTCTTGGTGCTGGCGGTCAGCTTCTCACCCGAAAAGACATCGCCTTTTTTCAATTTCAGCAAGGAAGTCAGCTCGGCTTCACGGCCCAGCATTTCACCTTCCAGCTTGATATCGGAAACGGTGAATTTCTCACCTTCCTTAATATTGATGGTGATGAAAATGTCTTTCTTGTCCGGTGTAATCGACACCTGGGTCGATTCGATTTGCATCTCGATATAACCGCGGTTCAGATAGAAAGACTTCAGCGCTTCGATATCGCCTGCCAGCTTTTGCTTCGAATATTGATCGGCTTTCGAGTACCAGGTAAACCAGCCCGGGGTACGCAGGCTCAGCAAACTGATCAACTCTTTTTCGCTGAAGGCCTTGTTACCGATGATATTGATATTCTTGATGCGTGAGACATCACCTTCATCTACCGCGAAGGTGACCGATACACGGTTACGTTCCAGCGGTGTCACCGTGGTCGTGATCTGTACGCCGTACAAGCCACGCGACAAATACTGGCGTTTCAATTCCTGCTCGGCACGATCTACCAGCGCTTTGTCAAAAATGCGCGATTCGCCAACACCGATTTCTTTCAATGCCTTGGTCAACTGGTCTTTTTCAAATTCCTTGGTACCGGTGAATTCGACACTGGCAATCGCCGGACGTTCTTCAACAAAAACCACCAGCACATCGCCTTCAACTTCTATCCGCACATCCTTGAAGAAACCGGTCGCATACAGTGCCTTGATCGCCGCCGCGCCCTTGTCGTCGGTGAAGGTCTCGCCTACACGCACCGGCAGGTAGCTGAAAACCGTACCGGCTTCGGTACGTTGAATACCTTCAACGCGGATGTCTTTGACCGTGAAAGGATCGGCTGCATGCGCATAGCCTGAGCACAGGGCAAAGGCGGCAATAGCGATAAGACGACGGGGAAAGACCGGCAAGGAGTAAGACTCTGAATTAAATTTCATTGGCTATCGTAATGTAATGTACTAGTCAGACCTTGGTCTGGAAAAGGATTGCGCCTTCAGGAAATCAAACGATTGATATCATTAAAGACTGCTACCAGCATCAAGGTCATCAATATTCCTATACCTGCGCGCTGTGCAATTGCACCAAAGCGTTCGGAGACCGGACGACCTGTTAAAACTTCCACAGCATAATACAGCAAAAGCCCCCCATCCAACACTGGGATAGGTAGCAGATTCATCACTCCCAGACTGATGCTGACAAAGGCGATAAAGCTCAAATAACTGATTAAACCGATACGCGCGGTTTGCCCTGCATAATCGGCTATCGTAATCGGTCCGGTCACGTTTTTCCACGAGACTTCACCGATAATCATCTTGCCGACCATTTTGATCGTCAAAACGCTGGTATCCCAGGTCTTTTGGATGCCCTTCAGCAAGGCGGCAAATAGTGAATGATGGGCCACTACCATGTCCGGTGCCATCGGCACCTCAACCTTGATGCGGCCAAACACCTGGCCGTCGGCATTCACTTCTTCCGGCACCACGCGCAAGCTCACAGGCTGGCCATTGCGTAGCACATCGACGTTCAGCACTTTCCCCGGCGATGCCCGTACCAGCTCGACCAGGGACAAGCCATCGGCTATGGTGGCGCCATTGACGCTGACCACCCGGTCACCCTGCTGCAAACCGGCTTTCATTGCCGGTCCGTCAGCGACTACCTGGCCCAGGATTGCCGGTGGCCGCGCCAGGTCTATACCGAGCTTGCCGAGAAAGTCACCTTCCAGTTCGTTCGCGGAAATGCTGTCTACCGGCAGTGTCACGGTCTGGATGTTTTTAGCATCCGGCGAACCTGGCACCGGACGTTCGACTTCCAGCCTGACCGGCTGCTTGTTGATGACGGATTGCACCATCTGCCAGCGCAGGTCGTTCCATATCTGGACCGGCTCGCCATTGACAGAAGTCACCAGTTCATTGCCACGCAAGCCAGCCTGATACGCGACTGATTTCTCGGCAGGAGCGCGCAGTTTAGGTGCAGGCTCCGGAATACCATAGCTATACAATCCGGCAAATACCAGGATCGCCAGCAGGAAATTGGCCAGCGGGCCTGCAGCCACGATCGCAATCCTGCGCCACACCGATTGGCGCGTGAATTCGCGCTTCATATCGGCCGGGGAAATGTCACCCAGGTCATCGTCGCGCGCATCCAGCATCTTGACGTAACCGCCCAGCGGTAAGACCGACACCGCCCATTCAGTCTGGTCCGCACCGAAGCGACGCGAATAAATGACTTTGCCCATACCGACCGAAAAGCGCAAAACCTTGACGCCGCACCAGCGTGCCACCAGGTAATGGCCGAGCTCATGCACGATCACCAGTACACCGAGTACAACGGCAAATGCGAGTATGGTTTGCAGCAGCATCATGATGGTATCAACGAGTTGGCTAGTTCACGGGCGCAACGATCTTGCGCAAAGACCGATTCGATATCGGTAATCGCCACCGACGGCATCGCATCCATCACGCGTGCGATCAACTGGTCTATCACACGGAAACCGATGCGGCTGTCGAGAAATGCCTGCACGGCGATTTCATTGGCTGCGTTCATAATCGCAGGCGCGGAACCGCCTGCTTGCAAAGCATCATACGCCAGTTTCAGGCAGGGAAATCTTAAGAAATCCGGCCTTTCGAAGCTAAGTTGCGCAATTTGAATCAAATCGATGGCCGGCACGCCGGAACTGATGCGTTCCGGGTAAGCCAGCGCATGGGCAATCGGCGTCCGCATATCCGGATTGCCGAGCTGTGCCAGCACCGAACCATCGACGTAGGACACCATCGAATGCACCACGCTTTGCGGGTGGATCACGACCTCGATCCGCTCTGCCGGCAGGGCAAACAGCCAGTGCGCCTCTATGACTTCCAGGCCCTTATTCATCATGGTGGCGGAATCGACCGAAATCTTGCGCCCCATCACCCATTTCGGATGGGCAACGGCTTCCTGCCAACTCACCTGGTCCAGCGTATTGACATCACGTTTGAGGAAAGGACCGCCGGATGCGGTTAACAGGATTTTTTCCACGCCATGTTCCAGCGGCGTGCGCTGGCAGGTCGCCGGCATGCACTGGAAAATGGCATTGTGTTCGCTGTCGATAGGCATCAGGATGGCGCCGCTGGCAGCCACTGCTTCCATCAGCAAGGGGCCCGACATCACCAGCGCCTCCTTGTTCGCCAACAGCACGCGCTTGCCGGATCGCGCCGCCGCCAGCGTAGGAGCCAGGCCGGCAGCACCGACAATCGCCGCCATCACGCTATCGCATTCCGGTGCACTGGCCACCGCGCATAAGGCCGCCTCACCGTATTCAACCTGCGTGTGCAAGCCCTGTGCATCCAACAGCATTTGTAATTTTTTTGCAGCTTCCGCCGAGCCCAGCACCGCGACCTGTGGTTTGAAGCGGGCACATTGCTGCGCCAACTCCTCGACCTTGCTTTGCGCGGTCAGGGCATAGACCGAATAGCGATCAGGATGACGGGCAATAACATCAAGGGTGGAAACGCCGACTGAACCGGTCGAACCCAGAATCGTGATTTGCTGCATTTCCGCCTTACATCCAATAAGTGATTAGCGCTGCCAGCGGCAAGGTCGGTATCAAGGCATCGATCCGGTCCAGCACACCGCCATGCCCGGGCAACAGGCCGCTACTGTCCTTCATACCGGCGCGACGCTTGAGTTGCGATTCGAACAGGTCCCCGACGATACTCGCGGCCACCATCAGGATCAGCACTGCGAGGAAGCCCAACCAGCCCCACTGCAGGTAAAGCCGTACGGCAAAGGTATCGGCCAGCGCCGGCACCGCAATGCTGGCAACCGCAGCCAGCAAGACCAGGATGCCGCCGCCGATCGCACCTTCCCACGACTTGCCAGGAGAAATCGAAGGCGCCAGCTTGCGTTTGCCGAACGCCTTACCGCTAAAGTAGGCGCCGATATCGGCAATCCAGACGATCGCCATGATCGAAAACATATACAGCGCGGAATGATTGTAGAGAACCAGCAAGGCAATGAAGGCGCCGAGGATGGCGATGCCATAAATGCCTGTCAACAAACGGTTGGCGAGGCCGCTCATGACCGGCAGGCCCAGTGCCAGCGAAGGCGTCAGGCGCAAGGCCCAGATCGCGACGCACATGGCCGCCAGGAATACACTTTGCTTGAAGCTGCCGCTGTAAATCAGCCACGCAAACGCGGCAGTCCACAGCACGGCACCAACGACGGGATTCTTATTGCCGAACAGGCGCAGGCATTCCCAGGCCGCCGCCGCAAAAAATGCGACAGTCAGCACAGCAAATGCAATAAAGGAACCGGAATAGATCACCAACAGCAGCACTGCCAGTAAGACTACTGCAGTGACGATGCGTGTTTTTAACATTTGGCCACCGGCGATTGCTCGGCCAATTGTGCGCTGGTACGACCGAAACGTCGTTCGCGTTGCTGATAGGAAGCGATAGCCAACTCCAATGCAGCCGCGTCAAAATCCGGCCAGTAAGTATCGGTGAAATACAGCTCGGTATAAGCCAGTTGCCACAACAGGAAATTGGAGATGCGCTCTTCCCCGCCGGTGCGGATGAAGAGATCAGGCTCGGGCGCATAGGCCAGCGACAGATAAGGTGCCAGCTGCTCTTCAGTGAAATCACCGCTGCCCGGATTGGACGCCAGCATTTGATTGACCGCCTGCATGATGTCCCAGCGGCCGCCATAGTTGGCGCAGATGGTCACTGTCAGCCGTGTATTGCCGGCCGTCTTGCGTTCGGCAGCAGAGATCATCTTCTGCAACTTGTCGTCGAAACGACTGAGGTCACCGACTATCTTCAGGCGTATGCCATTCGCGTGCATCTTCGATACTTCGCGTTCCAGCGCAGTAACGAACAGGCGCATCAGCAGCGATACCTCATCTTCCGGGCGACGCCAGTTTTCTGAGCTGAAAGCGAAGAAGGTAACGTACTCGACGCCCTGCCTGGCGCAGGCTTCGACGACGCCGCGCACCGCTTCCACACCTTTGACGTGACCGGCAACGCGCGGCATGAAACGCTTGGTGGCCCAGCGCCCGTTGCCATCCATGATGATGGCAATATGACGCGGCACCAGCGAGACTTCCGGTACAACCAGGGTTGAGCTAGGCGACGTCATGGGCGAGTGACCGGCAGCGAAAAGCAGTGTGAAGGAATTGAGTACGGACTCAAACCGTCAACACTTCTTTTTCTTTTTCCACGACCAATTTATCGATTTCGATCACGAATTTATCAGTCAATTTCTGGATTTCATCCTGTGCGCGACGCTCTTCATCTTCCGAGCAGGCTTTTTCCTTGACCAGTTTTTTCAACGTTTCATTGGCATCGCGACGGATATTGCGCACGGCAATTTTTGCGTCTTCTGCTTCGCTCTTGACCAGCTTGACCATTTCCTTACGACGTTCTTCTGTCAATGGCGGGGTCGGTACGCGAATCAATTCACCCTGGGTTGCAGGATTCAAACCGAGGTCAGCTTCACGGATGGCCTTCTCGACGACGGCTACCATTTTCTTTTCAAACGGCTGGACGCCGATGGTGCGCGCATCGATCAGTGTCACGTTGGCAACCTGGCTCAGATGGGTTGGATTGCCGTAGTACTCAACCATCACGTGGTCGAGTATGCCGGTATGTGCACGGCCGGTACGTACTTTTGCCAGATCAGCCTTCAGAGTCTCTATCGACTTCTGCATCTTTTGATCGGCTGTCTTCTTTGCATCTGCAACAGTCATTACTGTTCTCCTCTTTTACAACGAGTTAAACCTGAATTGAATTTCAGCGGGATTTGTATAGAAATTTATACGTGGACCAGGGTACCTTCGTCTTCGCCCAGGACTACGCGCTTGAGTGCGCCCGGCTTAACGATAGAGAATACCTTGATCGGCAGTTTTTGGTCGCGGCACAGTGCGAATGCAGTTGCATCCATCACTTGCAGGTGTTTGGAGATCGCTTCGTCGAAAGTAATCGTCGCGTAACGGGTTGCATCCGGGTCCTTGTTTGGATCGGCGCTGTAGACGCCATCGACCTTGGTCGCCTTCAGGACGATTTCCGCACCGATTTCCGAACCGCGCAAAGCCGCTGCGGTATCGGTAGTGAAAAACGGATTGCCGGTACCGGCGGCGAAGATCACGATCTTGCCCTCTTCCAGGTACTGCAATGCCTTCGGGCGCACATACGGTTCAACCACCTGTTCAATGGCAATCGCCGACATGACGCGGGCGGTAATGCCAACCTGACGCATCGCATCAGCCAACGCCAGCGAGTTCATGACGGTTGCCAGCATACCCATGTAGTCGGCGGTTGCGCGATCCATGCCTTGCGCACCGGGCGCCACGCCACGGAAAATATTGCCGCCGCCGATCACGATCGCCAGTTCCACACCCAATTTTGCTACTTCTGACACATCCGCCACCATACGTTCGATAGTGGCACGGTTGATACCGTACGGATCGTCTCCCATTAACGCTTCACCCGAAAGTTTGAGAAGAACGCGCTTATAAGCTGGGGTTGTCATGGGCTGGATTCCTTGTTTTTGTCCGGTTTTTACTGGGATACAGTTCTTACCTGATTTTCAGGCTTCATGGCCGGCTCGATAAAAGCCAGCCTATGAAATCTTAATCTGTCAGCTCATCAAAGGATACTTGATGATGCTAAAAAAACGGGCCTTCCGGCCCGATTTTTTTCGCTTACGCCTGTTTTGCTGCGGCTACTTGTGCTGCCACTTCTGCAGCAAAGTCATCCTGCTTCTTCTCGATGCCTTCACCGACCACAAACATCGTGAACGATTTGACTGTCGATTTCGCTTCTTTCAGCATTTGTTCCACTGTTTGCTTGTCGTTCTTAACAAACGATTGGTTCAACAAGGAAACTTCCTTCAGGTACTTCTGTACCGAGCCTTCGATCATCTTGGCGACGATGTCTGCCGGCTTGTTCGATTCTGCCGCTTTCAATTCAGCAACCGAACGCTCTTTAGCGATCAGGTCAGCTGGAACGTTGTCCGACGACAATGCCACTGGCTTCATTGCAGCGATGTGCATCGCTACGTCTTTACCAACTTGCTCGTCCGCGCCTTCGAAATCGACCATGACGCCGATACGGGTGCCGTGCAGGTAGGAAGCCAGTTTGCCGGTGGTTTCGAAACGCACGAAACGGCGGATCGACATGTTTTCACCGATACGGCCGATCAGGGCAGCGCGGGTTTCTTCTACAGTTTTGTCTTCCAGTGGCAGGGCCGACAAAGCAGCTACGTCAGCCGGATTTTTTTCTGCAACCAGTTTAACCAGGGTATTGGCAAAACCGAGGAAGTCATCATTCTTGGTAACAAAGTCGGTTTCGCAGTTGACTTCGATCAACGCGCCAACATTGCCGGATACATATGCTGCAACTACGCCTTCAGCGGTCACGCGGGTAGCTGCTTTCGAAGCCTTGCTGCCCAGTTTGACACGCAGGATCTCTTCTGCCTTGACCGGATCGCCATCGGCTTCCGTCAATGCTTTTTTACATTCCATCATCGGCGCATCGGTGAGCGCACGCAGTTCACCAACCATCGCTGCAGTAATAACGGCCATTACAATCTCCTAACAATTGGACGATCAGACGTCCACAATCTTATTACGTTCAAAATGCGCTCGAAAAAAAGGGGCGAACCGCTGTTGCCCCTTTTATTCTGACGCTCAAACCATCAGAGGCAGGGTTTAAGCCTGCTCGCTAACCTCAACGAAGTCGTCGCCGCCTTTGATCGACTCAACCAGGTCGTTGGTCGCGTTTGCGCGGCCTTCGAGGATTGCGTCAGCAACGCCACGAGCGTACAACATGATCGCTTTCGAGGAATCGTCGTTACCTGGGATAACGTAGGTAACGCCTTCTGGCGAGTGGTTGGTATCGACTACACCGATAACCGGGATACCCAGTTTCGCTGCTTCAGTGATCGCACCTTTGTGGTAACCAACGTCAACCACGAAAATTGCGTCAGGAATGCCGCCCATATCCTTGATACCGCCGATGGATTTTTCCAGCTTGATTTTTTCGCGTTCAAACATCAGCGCTTCTTTTTTGCTGAGTTTTTGTACGGAACCGTCTTCGATCGATGCTTCCATTTCTTTCAAACGCTTGATCGATGTCTTGATCGTTTTGAAGTTGGTCAGCATGCCGCCCAACCAGCGTTGGTCAACGTAAGGCATGCCAGCGCGTTGCGCTTCAGCTGCGATGGTTTCACGTGCTTGACGTTTGGTACCTACGAACAGGACGGTGCCACGATTGGACGACAATTGGCGGATGTATTTCATCGCCTCTTGGTACATGCCCATCGTTTTTTCGAGGTTAACGATGTGAATACGGTTGCGATGGCCGAAAATGAAAGGGGCCATCTTTGGGTTCCAGAAGCGTGTTTGGTGACCAAAGTGGACGCCAGCTTCCAGCATTTCGCGCATTGTTACGGACATAAATATCTCCAGGGTTAAGGTCTGGAACCCGCTCAGTCACCGTGATCATTTGGCCGTTCTCAGCCTGACCGCAGCACCCTTTTCGAACGAGTTCGCGATTTACATAAAGTCTTGCCTGACTTAATTAAATAAAAGTTAATTCAAGCAAGCCCAAGATTCTACCCTACAACCACCACTCCTTTCAAGTGTCCCGCCACATTGCCCGGCGAATAAATGCCCGCTCGTCTATAATTCTTCATCAAACCATTTTTCCATGCTGTCATTCCAGCAATTTTCGGCTTCCTATGGGCAATATTTCAATTAAAACCGCAGAAGACATACAAGGCATGCGCATCGCAGGCCGACTCGCATCCGAAGTCCTTGATTACATTACACCTTTTGTCAAAACCGGCGTCACCACCGGCGAGCTGGATCGTCTGTGCCATGAATACATGGTGAACGTACAAGGCACCATCCCGGCTCCGCTGAATTACTGCCCGCCAGGCTACACTCCTTACCCGAAAGCAATCTGCACCTCGGTCAACGATGTTATCTGCCACGGCATCCCGGGCGACAAAGTCCTAAAAAACGGCGATGTTGTCAATCTGGACATTACTGTCATCAAGGACGGTTACCACGGCGATACCAGCCGCATGTTCTTTATCGGCGAGCCTTCCATCCTGGCGCGCCGCCTGGCCCAGATCACCTACGAATGCATGTGGCTGGGCATTTCCAAGATCAAACCGGGCGCACATTTGGGCGATATCGGCTACGTCATCCAGCAGCACGCCGAAAAGGCCGGCTACAGCGTAGTACGCGAATTCTGCGGCCATGGTATCGGCAAGGTGTTCCACGAAGAGCCGCAAGTACTGCACTATGGCCGTCCGGGCACATTGGAAAAACTCGAAGCTGGCATGATCTTCACAGTCGAGCCTATGATCAATGCAGGTCGTCGTGAAATCCGCGAAATGGGCGATGGCTGGACCATCAAAACCAAGGATCGCAGCCTGTCCGCGCAATGGGAACATACCGTGCTGGTAACGGAAACCGGTTACGAAATCCTGACCCAGTCGGCCGGCACCCCGCCGCCGCCCGAGTTCATCGTACCCCTTACTCCACAAGCCATCAACGCCTGAATTCACGTCTAAGCATCCAATGCCGTCACTTGCCATCGCAATAAAAGAAGAACTCAAAGCCGAACGAAAAATCGTCATTGATCGCTTTTTGCAGGATGGCAAGGCGGAGCAACTGCTGACCCAGCTCCGGATTAATGTCGATGCCGCCCTGAGCAAGGCCTGGACGGCGTTTGACCTGCCGGACAGCGCAGCGCTGGTAGCGGTCGGCGGTTATGGTCGCGGTGAATTGTTCCCGCACTCGGATGTCGATGTCCTGATCCTGCTGCAGGAAGCACCGAATGCAGCATTGCAAGCCAAGCTGGAAGAACTGGTCCAGCTGTTCTGGGATATCGGCCTCGAAATCGGCCACAGCATACGCACCATAGATGAATGCCTGAACGAGGCGGAAGCCGACATCACGGTACAAACCAGCCTGCTCGAAGCACGTCTAGTGATAGGCAACGCCACCCAGTTCCAGTTGCTCAAGGTCCGCTGCAATGCGGCGATGGATCCGCAAGCCTTCTTCCAGGCTAAGACCCTGGAACTGCGCCAACGCCACGCCAAGTACGAAGACACACCCTACAGCCTGGAACCGAACTGCAAGGAAAGCCCGGGCGGCTTGCGCGACCTGCAAGTCATCCTGTGGGTATCGAAAGCGGCCGGCCTCGGTAACTCCTGGCGCGAGCTGGCGGTACAAGGTTTGATCACGCCGACCGAAGCGCGCCAGCTGACGCAAAAAGAACGTTCACTCAAGGATGTACGCATACGCCTGCACATCATTGCGAACCGTCACGAAGATCGCCTCGTGTTCGACATCCAGACCGCGATCGCCGAATCGATAGGCTTCAAGACCACCGAAACCCGTCGCGCCAGCGAATACCTGATGCAGCGTTACTACCTTGCAGCCAAAGCCGTCACGCAACTGAATGCGATCCTGCTGCAAAACATCGAAGCGCAGTTATTCCCGCAAATGACATCGCCGGTCGCGATCAACGAAGACTTCAATGAAGTCAACGGCTTCATCGATATTGCGAACGACGACACCTTCGAAGTCAAGCCATCGACCATGCTCGAAGTATTCCTGCTGCTCTCGCTGCATCCGGAACTCAAAGGCATGACTGCGCGCACCTTCCGTTCGCTGTGGAATGCACGCTTCAAGATAGATAATCAATTCCGCCAGGATCCGGTGAATCGTGCGCTGTTCATGAAAATCCTGCAGGCACCGCAGGGCATCACGCATGCCTTGCGTCGCATGAACCAGACCAGCGTGCTGGGGCGTTACCTGCCGAACTTCCGCAAGATCGTCGGACAGATGCAGCACGACTTATTCCACGTCTATACGGTCGATCAGCACATCATGATGGTGGTGCGCAATGTACGTCGTTTCATGCTGAGCGAACACGCACACGAATATCCGTTCTGCAGCCAGCTCGCGGCCAACTTCAGCCAACCGTGGTTGCTGTACATCGCCGCCCTGTTCCACGACATAGCCAAGGGTCGCGGCGGTGACCACTCGGAACTGGGCAAGGAAGATGCGCGCATCTTCTGCGTCGATCACGGCTTGACGGAAGAAGAAACCGAACTGGTGGTGTTCCTCGTTGAAAACCATTTGATGATGTCGCAGATCGCGCAGAAACAAGACCTGTCCGATCCGGAAGTCATCAGCAACTTTGCCAGACTGGTAAAGGACGAGCGCCACCTGACCGCCCTGTATTTGCTGACCGTCGCCGACATACGAGGCACCAGCCCGAAGGTCTGGAATGCCTGGAAAGGCAAGTTGCTGGAAGACCTGTACAACATGACCTTGCGCGCGCTGGGTGGCGATGCACCGTCGGCTGATCGCGAACTCAAGAACCGGCAGGAAGAAGCGCTCAAATCGCTGCGCCTGTATGGCTTGTCCGCACATGCACACGAAGCTTTGTGGAAGCAACTCGACGTCGTCTATTTCCTGCGTCATGATGCCGCCGATATCGCCTGGCAAACCCGTACACTGTACGACAAAATCGACAGCCCGACCCCGGTAGTCAAATGCCGTCTCGCACCGATAGGCGAAGGCTTGCAGGTGACGGTCTATGTCAAGGACCAGCCGGATTTGTTCGCGCGCATCTGCAGCTACTTTGATCGCAAGAATTTCAGCATCCTGGATGCGAAAATCCACACCACCAAACATGGTTACGGCCTCGATACCTTCCTGATTACCGAGCCGGCTTTCGCCGACAATTATCGCGACCTGATCAGCCTGATCGAGCATGAACTGACCGCCGTACTGACGGCCCAGCTGGATCTGCCTTCGCCATGCAAGGGCCGCCTGTCGCGCCTGTGCCGCAACTTCCCGGCCACGCCCACGGTCGATTTGCGTCCGGACGAACGCGGCCGTTACTATCTGCTAACCATTTCCGCGAACGACAGGAATGGCTTGCTGTATTCAGTCGCCAACATCCTGGCGAAATACAAAGTCAACCTGCACACCGCCAAGGTCATGACCCTGGGGGAACGTGTAGAAGACGTGTTCCTGGTCGATGGTCAAATGCTGGATAATCCGCGCAGCCAGATCCAGCTGGAAACCGATTTGCTGGATGCGCTGCGCGTCTGAGTCCACCGGATTCCGGCAGCATCCATTTCTCATTTTTAATTTACGATTTACAGAATTGCTCCATCATGAATGAACCTCTCCGCCTTTCCAAACGTATGTCCGAGCTCGGCCTTTGCTCGCGGCGTGAAGCCGACGAATGGATAGCGCGCGGCTGGGTGCGCGTCGATGGCAAGGTCGTCTCTGAATTGGGTAGCAAGGTCTTGCCGACACAACGCGTTACCGTCGAACGCCAGGCGGCAGCCGAACAATCGAAACGCGTCACCGTACTCATCAATAAGCCGATGGGCTATGTCAGCGGCCAGGCCGAAGATGGCTACAAGCCCGCAGTCGCGCTGGTGAATGCCAGCACGCGCTGGAGTGAAGACCAGGCAGCTACGCAGTTCCACCCGACCCAATTGCGTAGCTTGGTACCGGCCGGCCGGCTCGATATCGATTCCGTCGGTTTGCTGGTGTTGACGCAGGATGGTCGCATCGCCAAGCACCTGATCGGTGAAGACACCTCAGTCGAGAAGGAATACCTGGTACGCGTGCAATACAGCAAACCGGGCAAGCTGCCGGAAGCCGACTTGAAACGCCTGAACCACGGCCTGATGCTGGATGGCAAGAAACTCTTGCCGGCCAAGGTTAAATGGCAAAACGAAGATCAGTTGAGCTTCATCCTGCGCGAAGGCAAGAAACGCCAGATCCGCCGCATGTGCGATATGGTCGGTTTGAAAGTCATAGGCTTGAAGCGGGTACGCATCGGCAACGTCAAACTCGGCGACCTCCCGGTCGGCCAATGGCGCTACCTGCGCGAAGACGAACAGTTCTGATACAGGGTGGCCGGCCACCCTGCTCCCCGCATCGCATGGATTTATTGACAGGAGCCAACACTGTGAATAAATCGCCACTATTCGCGATATTAATTCACTATTAGCCAATTCCCTCCTTGCTCAAACTCCGGATACAGCTGCAAACTAAGCACTGAAATTGCACTATTCAGAAAATGCTGTTGATTTACATTTAAAGCTAACCTCGTTTTAGAACACAAGCCAAGTCACCGGATCGTTGTTTCAACTGAAAACAAAGGGAGTGGATAAATGAAAAAGACTCTATTCGCATTTTCACTGTTGACGTCGATGGCAGGCGCCACCTATGGCCAGAGCAGCGTCACCGTCTATGGCGTCGTTGATCTGGGCCTGAAGATAGAGAACGCCGGTAATGGCACCGTGACCGGCATCGATAGTGGCAATCAAAGTGTCAGCCGGGTCGGCTTCAAAGGTACCGAAGATCTCGGCAACGGACTGAAGGCAAACTTTGTCCTGGAAGCCGGCTTCAACGCAGACACTGGCTCGCAAAGTGATGCCACCCGATTTTTCAACCGGCAATCCTATGTCAGCCTGGCCGGTGACTTTGGCGAAGTGAAGCTGGGCCGGGTCCAGACCATGGTCTTCACCAACTCTGCCGTATTCGATCCGTTTGCCGATACCCTGGCCGGTGATTCCGTACGTATTTTCAACTACGGCGGCAACCGCATAGACAATACCGTCAACTACAGTTTTAACGCGAAGAACGGCATCAACGGCCAGGCTGCCTATAGCTTCGGCGAAGTAGCCGGCAATAGCAGCGCCAGTCGCACGGTGGCCGGAGCCATTGGCTATGCATCCGGTCCGCTTGCTACGGTATTGACCTATCAGGACACCAAGGACGTAACAGGCAACGACAGCGCCAAGACGACGCTGATCGGCGGCAACTACAACTTCGGTTTGCTGCAACCTTTTATCGCCTACGCGATAAACAAAGGCCCCGGTACGCTGGATACACGTGATGCCTTGCTCGGTTTAAAGATCAATTTGACCAGCGCCGACACCATCATGACGTCCTATATGCAAAAGCGTGACCGGTTCGCCGACAACGCTGATGCGAAGCAAATCGCTATCGGCTACACCCACAATCTATCCGTACGCACCAATTTGTATACCAGCTGGGCGCGCCTGAGCAACGATGACAATGCCATGTACCGGGTGGTCGCACCCGGCAAGACCGACAAGCTGTTCAATGTCGGTATCCGGCACAAGTTTTAATCCGAAAAAAAGGGCGACATCCAGTCGCCCTTTTTTACGTCTACCTCTTAATGCACATCAATCGTCATCGTTCGGATCAAGATCGGGGAACAGGATGTCGACATAACCGAATTGCGATAAGTCAGTTATCCGCATCGGATACAGGATGCCATCCAGGTGATCGCATTCATGTTGCACCACGCGTGCATGGAAGCCATCGGCATCGCGGCTGATCACATTGCCATACTGGTCGAAACCGTCATAGTGCAAGGCACTGAAACGCGGTACGACACCACGCAAGCCCGGCACCGACAAACAACCTTCCCAACCGTCCACCATCTCTGCCGACAGCGGCCGCAGCTTGGGATTGATCAGCACGGTTTCCGGTACCGGCGGGGCATCCGGGTAACGCGTGTTTTGCTTGAAGCCGTAAATCACGAGCCGCAGGTTCACGCCGATTTGCGGCGCAGCCAGGCCCGCACCATTCGCCGCATGCATGGTGTCAAACATGTCCGCGATCAGCGCATCGAGTTCGGGCGTGCCGAATTCCTTGACCGGCTCTGCCACGCGCAACAAGCGTGGATCGCCCATCTTCAAAATTTCTCTTACGGTCATTTCAGTATTTTCACTTCAATGTCTTTAAGTACTCGGTAAAGCCTGCACCGGTTTCAGGATGTTTGAGACCCATCGCCACCATTGCCTTCAGGTAGCCCAGCTTGGAACCGCAATCATAACGCTGGCCGTCATAACGATAGGCCAGCACCTTCTCGGCCTGCATCAACGCAGCTATGCCATCTGTTAATTGTATTTCACCGCCGGCGCCTTTGCCGATCGTTTCCAGATAATCGAAAATCTTGTTGTTCAGCACATAACGGCCTACTACAGCCAGCGTCGATGGTGCTACATCAGGCTGCGGTTTTTCCACGATCGCATTTACCAGTTCCAGTTGCGGCTGATATGCGGTCGCACTGACGATGCCGTACTGCTTGGTGTCAGCTCGCGGCACATCCTGTACCGCCAGTATGCTGTGGCCTTCGCGCTGGAACACATCCGTCATTTGCGCCAGTACCGGTTTCACGCCGTCGTCGGTATCCATGAAGTCATCCGCCAGCAAGACGGCAAACGGATCATTACCGATCACAGGACGTGCACACAGGACGGCATGGCCGAGGCCCAGCGGTGCCGACTGGCGTATATAGATGCAATTGATGTTCTTGGGAATGACATTGCGCACCAGTTCCAGCAAGGCATTCTTGTTGGCGGCTTCGAGCTCGGCTTCCAGTTCATAAGCGGTATCGAAATGATCTTCAATCGCGCGCTTGTTACGACCGGTGATGAAGACCATATCCGTAATCCCGGCCGCCACCGCTTCTTCCACCGCATACTGAATCAAAGGCTTGTCAACGACCGGCAACATTTCTTTCGGTTGCGCCTTGGTGGCTGGCAGGAAACGGCTGCCGAGGCCTGCGACGGGAAAAACGGCTTTTCTAATTTTACTCATGGGTATCCAGTAATTGCAGCAATGCAGATTCATCAAGTATGGTGATGCCTAACTCCTCAGCCTTCGCCAGTTTGCTACCGGCGTCGGCACCCGCTACGACATAGCTGGTTTTCTTGGAGACGGAACCGGCGACCTTGCCGCCTGCCGCCTCAATTTTTTCAGCAGCCTGGTCGCGACTGAGCGTAGGCAAGGTTCCGGTCAGGACAAACGTCTTCCCGGCAAAGGGCTTGGGCTTGTTCTCCACCACGTGTTCGGGCCATCTGACACCTGCCGCCTGCAATTGTTCAATCAGTTCCATATTCAGCGGATCACTGAGGAAGCTCCTGATCGATTGTGCGACTACCGGACCGATATCGGCCACTTCCAGCAACTGCTCTTCGGATGCCTGCAATAGCGCTTCCAGGTTGCCGAAATGACGCGCCAGTTCCTTCGCCGTCGCTTCACCGACATGGCGTATGCCCAGCGCATAAATGAAACGCGCCAGCGTCGTCGACTTGGATTTTTCCAGTGCGGCCATCACATTCTGCGCCGACTTGTCAGCCATGCGATCCAGTTCGGCCAGGGCACGGAAACCCAGCTTGTACAAATCAGCCGCAGTAGTAATGATGTGTTTGTCGACCAATTGCTCGACCAGCTGGTCACCCAGGCCTTCCACATCCATCGCACGGCGCGAGACAAAGTGCAGCAAGCCGCCCTTGCGTTGCGCCGCACATTTCACCCAGCCACCGGAACAACGGGCAATCGCTTCATCTTCCAGCTTCACGATAGGCGAATTGCATACCGGGCAGTTGGTCGGCATCACAAAAGGTTGCGCATCGGCCGGACGTTTTTCCGGCACATAGGCGACCACTTCAGGAATCACATCACCGGCACGACGCACGATGACGGTATCGCCGATCTGGATATCCTTGCGCCGCACTTCATCTTCATTGTGCAGCGTTGCATTCGTCACCGTCACACCGCCCACCAGCACCGGTGCCAGGCGTGCTACCGGCGTAATCGCACCGGTACGCCCGACCTGCACTTCTATGCCCTGCACTGTCGTCAGCGCTTCTTCGGCCGGAAATTTATGGGCGATTGCATAGCGCGGTGCACGTGACACGAAACCGAGTTGCTGCTGTTGCTCGACGAGGTTGACTTTATAAACCACGCCGTCGATTTCATACGGCAGCGTCGGACGTTTTTGCCCGACTGCTTTATAAAACTCCAGCAAACCGGCCGCGCCCTTGACTACTGCGCGTTCCGCACATACCGGCAAACCAAGCTCTGCATACCAATCCAGCAAGGCCGAATGGGAAGGCGGCATGTCCGCACCTTCCAGCATGCCTATGCCGTATGCGAAAAACCGCAAGGTACGTTGTGCGGTAATGCGTGAATCAAGCTGGCGCAAGCTGCCTGCCGCCGCGTTACGCGGATTGGCGAATTCCTTGCCGCCGGCATCGCGCTGGCGCGCGTTCAGCTTCGCCAGGTCGGCCTTGTACATCATCACTTCGCCGCGCACATCCAGCACCTTGGGTGGCGTTGCCGTATGCAGGCGCAATGGAATCGCACGCACGGTGCGAATATTCGTCGTGACGTTTTCACCGGTCGCACCGTCGCCGCGGGTCGCCGCTTCAACCAGGACGCCGTCTTCGTAGCGCAGGTTGATCGCGAGGCCGTCGAACTTCAGTTCGGTGGCATATTCAATTTCCGTGCTATTCAAACCGTCGCTGACACGCTTGTCGAAAGCGATGATATCTTCATCTTCAAAGCCATTACCGAGCGATAGCATGGGTACCGAATGCGTGACTTGCGGAAAAGCCGACAAGGCCAGCGCGCCTACCCTTTGTGTCGGCGAATCAAATACCAGCAGCTCGGGATGGGACGTCTCCAGCGCTTGCAACTCGCGGAACAGCTTGTCGTATTCGGCGTCGGGGATCGATGGATTATCGAGGACGTGATAAGAGTAATTGTGGCGATTCAGTTCATCGCGTAACCATGCTGCGCGTGCCGCCGGATTGCTGGCGTCCGGCTCCTCCGGCGTCGCGTTTGCATCTGCTTGCGATGCCGTAGAAAACAAATCCGGCTGCATAATTTTTTAATTGAATAAGCGCAATGCCCGGGTGGAACCTGCAGGGATATCTGCCGATTCCATGTCGGCATAGAACACTTCGAGTTGACCGGAAATTTCATTCAGCGACGCATCGGACAAAGGCTGGTTGCCGTCATCCACTACCGTGCCATCCAGGCGTGCCGCCAATGAACGCGCACATGCCGTCATCGCACCGAAGCCGTCACGTGCAGGCGACACTACAGGAACGTCCAGCAGCAAGGTCAGGCGGCTGGTGGTTTCTTCGGCCAGCGTGACATTGGTCGACAGCGAGAACAGGACACCACCATCGCCGTCCGGCATCACCAGGCGGCCTTCAGGACGCACGTCGAAGCCCTGGCGTTCCAGTGCCGCCAGCAAGGTCGTCACCGACCATGGCGCACCATTGGTATGTACGTTCACGCTCAGCTTGGCGTCGTATTCGGTGACGAAATGATGCAGAGAACGCGCGGTCACCATCACTTCTGCCATATCCGGCACATCCGGATCCGCATCGAAGTCATCGGCAATCTGGCGCAGGCGCATCACGAATTCGGAATACTCGAGCTCATTGAGTGCATTACTGCGATTGGCCAGCTGTACACCCGCCATCAGCGATTTATAGATGCCGCCATGCGTAATGGCTTCCCAGCCGCCATCGATATGCTGGCCGGCAAAATGCACCGGCTTGCTGCCGACGTGGCGCAGTGACTGCAAGGCCGGCAGGATTTTTTCACCGCGCAATTGCGTGGTCAGTGTCAGCGGAATCGTGCAATCGATCAGGTAATCGACCGGCAACTCCTTTTCTTCTATTGGCTGCACGAAATCAACCGGCGCATCGAGTTCGGCTTCCGCGTGCGGTGCAGCCGCGTCCTGCTGGACCGGTGCGACGTCATCGTAAGGATTTTCGGAGAAAGTCGGTTCATGGCGTTCGCCATCGATTGAAGGCTCCAGGCGTTCCTCGCGCGACTCACGTCCTTCCGGCGCCATCAACACATCGTCGTGCGATGAAGAAAAAGCACGCTCCACGCTTTTCTTGGCCTTGTGTTCCTGCCACTTATTGTAGGAAATGACACCGACGACTATTACGCCGCCGATGACAAACAAGCTGGTTTGGAGATCGTTCATGCTGCACCTGCCGTAAATGTGGATTGCAGGGGAAATCTGTTCGGCTGCGCGCTACGCACGCCGCGAGCAAATCGGGAATAAGCAGATAGGGTCATAAAAATCCAAAGGTTGGATGGTCGTCAATCTATACATCCATAACGCGCGCCTGCCTATAAAGTTACAAGGCGGCGACCGGCGTCAATGATGCACTTGCGACCCGTGTGATTAGAACTCATTTCATAAATATCCGTGAGATGCGTTCTTACCAAAAGCGGTGCTGGCAAGGCGTGCGACGCGTCGCATAGTGGCCTATGCGCAAGGAGCACAACGCGGCCAGCGCCGCTTTTGGTAAGAACCCGAAGGGAACGGGCTATTTGGACGTATTGCTGCGTTGCGCCGCTTGCCAAGGGGACCACCCTTGGCGGCGCGACACGCCTTGCACTACCTCCCAAATAGCCGCGTTCGCACTCGCGGATATTTGTGAAATGAGTTCTAGCACTCAGGTTAATTTTAGCAACCTGGCTTGTCAAGCCAGGCCACCCTCTGAAAAACATGCGGGAAAGCATCCATTCACCGACTATGTAGTCGTCAAATCGTTCCGCTTGCTCACTACTGCATAAAACTTATAGCTGCCAGCCAGAGCTACACTCAGGCCGTCTGCGCTTCTGCCGCAAAATCCGCCGCCGATTCCATATCGACCGCCACAATGCGCGACACGCCCTGCTCCTGCATCGTCACCCCGATCAATTGCTGCGCCATTTCCATCGCAATCTTGTTATGCGAAATGAACAGGAACTGGGTGTGCGCGGACATCCGTTTCACCATATTGCAGAAACGTTCGGTATTCGCATCATCCAGCGGTGCATCCACCTCATCCAGCAGACAGAACGGTGCCGGATTCAGCTGGAACATTGAGAACACCAGGGCCGTAGCCGTCAATGCCTTCTCACCACCCGAAAGCAAATGGATGGTTGCATTCTTTTTGCCTGGTGGCTGCGCCATTACCTGCACACCGGAATCGAGGATCTCTTCGCCGGTCATCGTCAGTTTGGCCTGCCCGCCACCGAACAGGATAGGGAACAATTCGCCGAAATGATGGTTCACCTTGTCGAAGGTATCCTGCAGCAAATCGCGGGTTTCCTTGTCGATCTTGGTGATGGCATCCTGCAGCGTATTGATCGCTTCGGTCAGGTCGGCATTTTGCGCATCGAGGAAGTTTTTACGTTCCGACGCGGTCGCCAGTTCATCCAGTGCTGCCAGGTTGACTGCACCCAGCGCGGCGATCGCATTTGTCAGGCGCGTGACTTCACCTTGCAAATAGGATGGACGCATATCGCCGTTCAACTTCTCTGCCAGCGCAGCTTCGTCAGCCTGTGCTTCTATCAATTGTTGTGCGTACTGTTCCTGGTTCAAACGAGCCGCCTGCTCCTTCAACTGCAATTCGGTAATACGATCGCGCTGTGGTTGCAGGCTGCGCTCTGCCTGCAGGCGCGCTTCGTCATGGCCGCGTAAATGCTGCGTCAACTGATCCAGTTCATGACGCGCATCTGCCAACGCACGCTCCTGCTCACTACGCGTATCCAGCAAGCTTTGCAAACCGGCCTGTGCCGCCTGGTCGTCCAGGCTTTCCAATTCCAGGCTGCCCTGCTGCATATTCGCAAACAGTTGCGCCGCCTGTTCCAGCGCGGTCGCAATACTGCGTTTCAATTCTTCAATCTTGTTACGTTGCGATTTTTCGGCGAACGCGGTTTCCTGCGCGGCACGTTCCAGCTCGCGCACACGTTGACGGGCGTCGTTAAGCTGCTGCTCCTTGTTCAGGTAATCGGTCTGGCCTTCTTCATGCGTTTCCTGCAGCTCGCCCAATTCGCCATCCAGCTGTTCGAATTTGGCTTCCGACTCCGCCTTGACCTGTTGCTGCTCAGCTTCCTGCAGCGCGATTTCTTCCAGATCGGTCGCAATCTGCGTGCTGCGCTGGTTGAAGCGCTCCTGCACTTCGGACAGCTTCATCACATCGATTTGCAAGCCATGCACTGCTTGAGTCAGCGTATTCACGCGCTGACGAATTTCCTGCAGACGTTGCGTCGCTTGCGTCACTGCCGATTCAGAGCGGATAGAACGCGATTTCGCTTCGTCGGCCAGCATGTGCTGCGCACGCAATTGCTTGGTGATGTTTTCGATTTCCTGCTGGCGTGCCAGCATGCCATCCTGCTCCGAGTCGGACGCATAAAAGCGCACGCTGGTTTTGCTGATGACATGGCCTTGACGGGTGACAAAGTAGGCACCAACCGGCAGTTTATTGCGATCGACAAAAGCCGCTGCCGTGTCGTCCGCGATATAGACGTTATGCAACCAATCCTGCATCAATGCACGCAAGCCCGGATCGTTCAATTGCAGCAGGTTCAGGAAAGGCTTGAGGCCGGCGGGTGTTTCCACTGCTTCCGACGCGGTCGCATTTGGCGTGAACAAGGCCAGCTTGGCTGGTGGTGCATCGTTGAAGAAGGCTTTGGCCCAATCCAGATTCGACATTTCCAGCGCTGATGTGCGTTCGCGCAAGACCGATTCCAGCGCAGTTTCCCAACCCTGGTCGATTTGCAGTTTTTGCCACAGGCGCGGCAATTCACCCAGTTCATGCTTTTGCAACCAAGGCTGTACCTTGCCCTGGGTCTGTACGTTTTCCTGCAACTGCTTCAAGGCAGCGAGGCGTGCTTCCAGCTGCGCATTGTTCGCCGTTTCGGTATTGACCTGTTCCTGCGCGGCGCGGCGCTCTTCTTCCAGCTTCGGCAATTGCTCTTGCGCGACTTCGAGTTGCTCGGTCGCTTCTTCCAGCGTCGCCTGCTTCTCTTCCAGCTGCATCTTCAGGTTGGCAAGGTGCGTGCTGTCCGGCAGGTTCAAGCCCTGCTTTTCCTGCTGCAGGCGTTCACGGCGTACCGTCAGCCCGGACAAGATATTCGACGCGTTACGTTGATGCGCTGATTCCAGTTCGATCTGCTGTTGCGCCTGCATGATTTTGCCGCGCGATTCGGTGGTTTTCAGCTGCGCTTCGCGCCATGCCTGTTCCAGTGCCGGCAAACGATCATTCTCGCGTTGCGCCGCTTCCTGCGCCTGCTCGACGCGCATGGATTGTTCTTCCAGATGCATCTCGGCTTCAACCAGGTCATCCTGGAATTGCGTACCCTGGCGTTGCCATTGGTCGCGCTGCGCGGTCAATGAATTCAGTTGCGATTGCAGGCGGGTACGCGATTCGATCACGAATTTGATTTGCGCTTCCAGGCTGCCGATTTCGGAATTGGTTTGATACAGATGGCCTTGCGCCTGATGCATGCGATCGCCGGCTGCATAATGCGCCTGGCGCATATGCTCGAGTTCGGTTTCGACGTGACGCAGTTTGGCGGTTTGTTCTTCCAGGTCGACTTGTGCTTTTTCGATATCGCGGAAGAATTTTTCCTGCTCGTTTTTCGCTTCGGTTTTACGCAACAACCACAGCAGTTTTTGCTTCTCGTCCTGGTCGGCTTGCAGCTCGTGGAATTTTTGCGCAACTGCAGCCTGGCTTTGCAGCTTTTCCAGGTTGGCATTCAGTTCGCGCAGGATATCCTCGACACGCAACAGGTTTTCGCGGGTGTCTTGCAGGCGGTTTTCGGTTTCGCGGCGACGTTCCTTGTACTTCGAAACGCCGGCAGCTTCTTCCAAAAAGATACGCAATTCTTCAGGGCGCGCTTCGATGATGCGCGAAATCATGCCCTGCCCGATGATCGCGTAGGCGCGCGGGCCGAGGCCGGTACCGAGGAAGATGTCCTGGATATCGCGGCGGCGCACCGCTTGGTTATTGATGTAGTAAGTGGAAGTGCCGTCGCGCGTCAGCGTGCGTTTGACCGCGATCTCGGCATACTGGCTCCACTGTCCGGCAGCCTTGCCGTCGCCGTTGTCGAATACCAGCTCAACCGAAGAACGACCGGCCGGCTTGCGGTTGGTCGTACCGTTAAAAATAACGTCCTGCATAGACTCGCCGCGCAGCTCGGAAGCCTTGGATTCACCCAAAACCCAGCGCACAGCATCAATGATATTGGACTTGCCGCAGCCATTCGGGCCTACGACACCGACCAATTGACCCGGCACCTGGAAATTCGTCGGATCAACAAAAGACTTGAATCCCGATAATTTAATGGAAGTTAGACGCACGTTATCGACCGTTCCTAGAATATGCTGCTTAAAGTAAATATCCAGCCAATATGGCGGAGGCGGCAAAAGAGGCCGTAAAAGGGGCTAATCATAGCATTTGGCACAACGATTCCAAGCATTTGGAGCAAGACTTTACGCATGCAGCGGTTCTGTCGTCATGGGCGGTATAATGTTGCCACTTTGAACCTCGTGTGAATTTACATTTAACCCGAACACTAACCGTACATTTCCTGCTCTCTGCCGTGAATCCACTCCTTAAACAGCTCCAACCCTATCCATTCGAAAAACTGAAGCAACTGTTTGCGAGCGTCACGCCGAATACTGCTTACCGCCCTATCAGCCTCGGCATTGGTGAGCCCAAGCATCCGACCCCGGCTTTCATACAGAAAGCCCTGGCGGATAACCTAGATGGCCTCGCCACTTATCCGACTACCGCCGGCGCTGATGCCTTGCGCGCCACGATTGCAGGCTGGCTCGAGCGCCGCTACAACCTGCCGAAACTGAATCCGGCGACACAAGTGCTGCCTGTCAATGGTTCGCGCGAAGCATTGTTTGCATTGGCACAAACCGTGATCGACCCGAGCAAGCAGGCGCTGGTGGTCTGCCCTAACCCGCTTTACCAAATCTATGAAGGCGCCGCTTATCTGGCCGGTGCCGAGCCTTATTTCGTCAATTGCGATCCGGCGCGCAACTTTGCACCAGACTTCGCCAGCGTCCCGCCAGAAGTCTGGGCGCGTGTACAACTGGTGTACATCTGCTCGCCCGGCAATCCGGCCGGCGCGGTATTGACGCTGGATGACTGGGCTGAATTATTTGCATTGTCGGATCGTTACGGCTTTGTGATCGCCGCCGATGAATGCTATTCGGAAATTTACTTCAAGGCGGAAGCACCATTGGGCGGCCTGGAAGCGGCCCATAAACTGGGACGCGAAGGCTATCCGCGCCTGATTGGTTTCTCCAGCCTGTCCAAACGCTCCAACGTGCCTGGCATGCGCTCCGGCTTTGTCGCCGGCGATGCTGACATCATCAAGAGCTTCCTGCTGTACCGCACCTACCACGGCAGCGCGATGAGCCCTTCCGTGCAAAGCGCGTCGATTGCAGCCTGGAACGATGAACAGCACGTGATTGAAAACCGCGAAAAATACGTCAAGAAATTCAAGCAAGTCACCCCCTTGCTGCAGGAAGTCATGGACGTCTCCCTACCGGACGCCGGTTTTTACCTGTGGGCCAGGGTCGACAAACTGGTCGACATCAGCGATGTTGAATTCGCGAAGCGCCTCTATGCCGAATATAATGTCACGGTATTGCCGGGCAGCTATCTGGGCCGCGAAGCGCATGGCATCAATCCGGGCCAGAACCGCATCCGCATGGCGCTGGTGGCCGAAGTCGACGAATGCCTCGAAGCAGCGCAACGCATAGTCGAATTCGCAAAAAAATTATCCAGCACTGCCGCTTAATTTAATCCTGGCTAATCCTAGTAATCATTTCTTTCAACTGACAAGACCATCAAATGACTCAACAACTCGAACAGATCATCGACCAAGCCTGGGAAAACCGTGCCGATTTCTCCCCTAAAAATGCACCTGCCGACGTCCGCAATGCGGTCGCGCAAGTCATCGCCCAACTGAACGAAGGCACACTGCGCGTCGCGCAAAAAGACAGCGGTGCATGGGTTGTGAATCAATGGGTCAAGAAAGCGGTCTTGCTGTCCTTCCGCCTGGAAGACAACATCACCATGCCATCCGGCGACCACATGCAATTCTACGACAAGGTACCAACCAAGTTCGCCAACTACACCGCTGAAGATTTCGCCAAAGGCGGCTTCCGCGTAGTGCCTCCTGCGGTCGCCCGTCACGGCAGCTTCATTGGCAAAAACGTGGTGATGATGCCTTCCTTCGTCAACATCGGTGCATACGTCGATGAAGGCTCGATGGTCGATGCATGGGCAACTGTCGGTTCCTGCGCACAAATCGGTAAAAACGTGCACTTGTCCGGCGGCGTCGGTATCGGTGGCGTACTGGAACCGATGCAAGCGAACCCGACCATCATCGAAGACAACTGCTTCATCGGTGCCCGTTCGGAAATCGTCGAAGGCGTGATCGTCGAAGAAAACTCGGTTATCTCGATGGGTGTGTATATCGGCCAATCGACCAAGATTTATGACCGCGCCACCGGCGAAGTCACTTACGGCCGCATTCCTGCCGGCTCCGTCGTCGTATCCGGCAACCTGCCATCCGCTGATGGCAAATACAGCCTGTACTGCGCAGTGATCGTCAAACGCGTCGATGCAAAAACCCGCGCAAAAACCGGCATCAATGAATTGCTGCGCGACTAATCAGTAAGTAGTACCGCAACACGCGTTTTCATTTACCTGAACCGGGACAGCTATGGCAATGGATAGATTATTCCTTCTGATGAAGGAAAAAGCAGCATCTGACCTGTTTATTGCAGTCAACTCGCCTATCCATATCAAGATCAACGGCAATCTGGTACCCATCAACCAGCAAAAGCTGGACCAGAATGCCGTCATGAGCTTGTTGGCCGAAGTTGTCCCGCCAGCCAAGCTGGAAGAGCTGGAACGTGAAAACGAACTCAATATCGGCATCCCGGTGACAGGTGTCGGCAGTTTCCGCTTATCGGCGTTCCGCCAGCGCGGCAGTATTTCCGCCGTACTGCGTTACGTACCGGGAGAGATCCCAGCGCTGAACAGCCTCGCGCTGCCACCTATCCTGGCCGATATGATCATGGAAAAACGTGGTTTGCTGCTGGTAGTCGGTTCGACCGGCTCCGGCAAGTCGACCACGATTGCCGCCATGCTCGATCATCGCAATACCATCGCCACCGGCCATATCCTGACGCTGGAAGACCCGATTGAATTTCTGTTCAAGAACAAGAAATCCATCGTCAACCAGCGTGAGATCGGCAGCGATGCCAGTGATTTGCCTATCGCATTGAAGAATGCCTTGCGCCAGGCACCGGACTGCATCCTGATCGGCGAAATACGCGATAAGGAAACCATGTCAGCCGCACTGGCGTATGCGCAATCCGGCCACCTGGTGGTGGCAACGCTGCATGCGAACAATAGCTACCAGGCGTTGACGCGCATCATCAATTTCTATCCGATAGAAAACCGGCAATCGCTGCTCGCCGATTTATCGTCGACCTTGCGTGCGATTGTGTCGCAGCGCCTGATCGGTGCCATCGACGGTCGCCGTCGTGCCGCTGTTGAAGTGTTGTTGAATACGCGCCATATCGCCGAACTGATAGAGCAAGGTGAAATTGCCCTGATCAAGGAAGCGATAGAAAAGAGTTTGTCGCCAGGTTCGCAAACCTTCGAACAGGCATTGATGCAATTGATCAAGGATGGCATCGTGACGCAGGACGAGGCACTGGCGCATGCCGACTCGGCCAGCAATTTGTTCTGGCTGCTGAACAACTCCGCACAAACCGTGCAGGAAGAAGCACCGGAGCAGGAAGAAGCAAGTTTTACCGAATTTACCCTGAAGATGTAGACATGACGATTACCCTATACGGCATACCGAACTGCGACACCGTCAAAAAAGCCCGCACCTGGCTCAGCGACAATGGCATCGATTTTGTGTTCCATGATTTCAAGAAAGACGGCATCAACGCCGACCTGATCAAGACCTGGTTACGCGACGTCCCATGGGATGTGCTGGTCAACCGCAAGGGTACGACCTGGCGCAAGCTGCCGGATGAACGCAAGGCGGCGATTAACGATAACGCCAGCGCAACGGCGCTGATGCTGGAATCGCCATCCGTCATCAAGCGTCCGGTCCTGTTCAAGGACAAGAAATCCAGCGTCGGTTTTTCCGATGAACTTTATCAACAAATTTTTCAAGATTAATTTATGAGCAAAACGCTCGCACTGACCGAAGAACTGATCGCACTCTCCTCCGTTACACCGGAAGACAAAGGCTGCCAATCGCGCCTGATCGAATTGCTGGAACCGCTGGGCTTCGTTTGCGAAACCATAGAGTCCGATGGCGTGACCAATCTGTGGGCACGCAAGGGTACTGCGCAGCCACTGCTGGTATTTGCCGGTCATACCGACGTCGTGCCTACCGGCCCGCTCGAACAATGGACCTCGCCGCCTTTCGTCCCTACGCAACGCGAAGGCAAGCTGTACGGCCGCGGCGCAGCGGATATGAAAACCTCGATCGCCGCAATGGTCGTCGCCGCCGAAGAATTCGTGCAGGCACACCCTGCGCACAAAGGCTCGATCGGCTTCCTCATCACCAGCGATGAAGAAGGCCCTGCGACCGATGGCACCGTGATCGTATGTAATGCCTTGAAGGCACGCGGCGAGCAACTCGACTACTGTGTGGTGGGCGAACCGACTTCATCCGATGTATTGGGCGACACCATCAAAAACGGCCGCCGCGGCAGCATGTCCGGCAAACTCACCGTCAAGGGTATACAAGGCCATATCGCTTACCCGCAATTGGCGCGCAATCCTATCCACCAATGCGCACCTGCATTGGCGGAACTGGTCGCTGAAAAGTGGGATGACGGCAATGAATACTATCTGCCGACTTCATGGCAGGTTTCAAACATCCACGGTGGTGCCGGCGCATCGAACGTCATTCCGGGTAATGTCGTCATCGATTTCAACTTCCGCTTCTGCACCGCCAGCACGGTAGACGGTTTGCAAAAACGCGTGCATGCCATTCTCGACAAGCATGGCCTCGAATATGATTTGAAATGGTCTATCAGCGGCCATCCCTTCCTCACGCCGAAAGGCACACTGAGCGATGCGATGAGCGATGCGATCAAGTCCGAAACCGGCGTGACGACAGAATTGTCGACCACCGGCGGCACCTCGGATGGTCGTTTCATTGCGCAGATCTGCCCGCAAGTCGTCGAATTCGGACCACCGAATGGCAGCATCCACAAAATCGATGAGCACATCGAAGTCCGCTTCATCGATCCGCTGAAAAACATCTATCGCCGCACGATGGAAAACCTGTTGCTCTAAATTTACATCCGGCTGATCGCCGGACACCCGCCTGATTGCGGCATCTCGCATCAGGCATCATCCTTTCACTTTGCTGCACAGAACCATGCCTATCAAGCCTAACGAACTCTCTACCATTCGCGACCTGCTGCGTTACGCAGTGACCCGTTTCAACACCGCGAAGCTCTTCTTCGGCCATGGCAGCACCAATGCACTGGATGAAGCGGCTTACCTGATCCTGCATACGCTCAAGTTGCCGCTGGATAAACTCGATCCTTTCTTCGATGCGCGTTTGCTGCAGGAAGAAGTCGATGCGGTCTTGCGCGTCATCGAACAGCGTGCCGACGAACGTCTGCCTGCCGCCTACATCACCAATGAGGGCTGGCTCGGTGGCTATCGTTTCTATGTCGACGAACGCGTCATCGTGCCGCGTTCCTTCATCGCCGAACTGATCCCTGAACAATTCTCGCCATGGGTCAGCAATCCGGACAAAGTGAACAACATCCTCGAACTGTGCACCGGTTCCGGCTGCCTGCCTATCATGCTGGCCGATGCCTTCCCGAATGCACATGTGGACGCGGTCGATATCTCGACCGATGCGCTGGATGTAGCGAAGCGTAACGTCGAAGAATATGAATTGGCCCATCGCATCAATCTGATCGAATCAGACTTGTACGCGAATGTGCCGGAATACAAATTCGACCTCATCATCACCAACCCGCCGTACGTCAACTCCGGCTCCATGGACAAGCTGCCACCGGAATATTTGCGTGAACCGCAAATCGCCCTGGCGGGTGGTACCGACGGCATGGACTTGGTGCGCAAGATCGTTGCCGGTGCCGGTCAACGCCTGACACCAAATGGCTTGCTGATGGTCGAAATCGGTAATGAACGTGAATTCGCGGAAGCGGCTTTCCCTGACCTGAACCTGACCTGGCTCACTACCAGCGCCGGCGACGATATGGTGTTCCTGATCACCGCAGATCAATTGCAATAAAGTCGTATTCGTCGGCATCGCATGATGCCGACGCAGTAACCCGGCAGGCCGGCAGCCTGCCCCGCCGCTTGCGTGTATTCCTGTGAATGCCGCGAGCCGCGATTTCGCCTGGCAACAATGCTAGGCATTTTTAATCATTCTTTAAAGAAGCAAAGCCGCTGGCGTATAGATATACATGGCGCCGTCGGCTTACAAACCACATGATTCGTTTTCAGCAAGTTTCCCTCATGCGCGGCATCAAGCCGCTTCTCGACAACGTCGATGTCACGCTCAACCCGGGCGACAAAATCGGCCTGATCGGAGCCAACGGTGCGGGTAAATCCAGCCTGTTCGGCTTGCTGCGCGGTGAACTGCACGCCGATCTTGGCACCATCGACTTCCCATCCAAATGGCGCGTCGCGTATGTAGCGCAGGAAACCCCGCCATTGGAACGCTCGGCCATCGATTACGCAATTGACGGCGACGTCACCTTGCGTCGCCTGGAAGAAGAACTCGCCTTCCTCGAAAGCGAACCCGACACGCTGGACAACGGTGTGCTGATCGGTGAGTTATACAGTGCGCTGGCCGACGCCGACGCCTACACCGTACGTTCACGCGCCGAACAATTGCTGCTGGGCCTGGGCTTCACGATGGCACAAATGGATCAACCAGTCGCCAGCTTCTCCGGTGGCTGGCGTATGCGCCTGAACCTGGCGCAAGCCCTGATGTGTCCATCCGACCTCTTGCTGCTCGATGAACCGACCAACCATTTGGACCTGGACGCCATCATCTGGCTGGAAGACTGGCTCAAGCGTTACGCCGGTACCCTGATCGTCATCTCGCATGATAGAGACTTCCTCGATGGTGTCGTCAACGTCATCGTACATATCGATGAGCGCAAGCTCAAGCGCTACTCCGGCAACTACTCGGATTTCGAGCGTCAACGCGCAGCACAAATGATCCTCGCCCAAAGCGCGATGGAAAAGCAGGCACGCCAACGCGCGCATCTGGAATCCTTCATTAACCGCTTCAAGGCACAAGCCAGCAAGGCCCGCCAGGCACAAAGCCGGATCAAGGCCCTGTCGAAGATGGAAGAGCTCGCGCCATTGCGCGCAGCGGCAGAATTCTCGTTTGAATTCCGCGAACCGGCGAATGCACCAAATCCATTGCTGGTGATGGAAGACGTCGATGCCGGTTACCGCATCGAGGATGAAAAAGACTATTCGATCACGGAAAAGAAAATCGTTTCCGGCATCAATTTTTCACTGCAAATCGGCCAGCGCATAGGCTTGCTCGGTGTCAACGGTGCTGGTAAATCCACGCTGATCAAAACCATCGCCGGCGAACTGCAACCACTGAACGGTTCATCGCAATTCGGTAAAGGCCTGGCTATCGGTTACTTCGCACAACACCAGGTTGAAATGCTGCGCCATGAAGAATCACCGCTGTGGCATCTGGCGCATATTGCACCAACGGTACGTGAACAAGAGTTGCGCAACTTCCTCGGCAGCTTCAACTTCAACGGCGCGATGGTTACCAGCAAGATTGCACCATTCTCCGGAGGTGAAAAAGCCCGCCTGGCATTGGCGCTCATCGTCTGGCAACGCCCTAACCTCTTGCTGCTCGATGAACCAACCAACCATCTGGACCTGGAAACCCGCGAAGCGCTGACCATGGCGCTGGCGCAGTTCGAAGGCACGCTGGTAGTGGTATCCCATGATCGGCACTTGCTGCGTGCGACCACCGATCAATTCATCATCGTTGCCGATGGCAAACTGCAACCTTTTGATGGTGACCTCGACGACTACAAGGATTGGCTCTTCAAAACCAAGCTGGATGCAAAAAATGCAGCAGCCAACGCTAGCCTGCCGGCAGTCAAGGAAAAATCAGCCAGCCCGGTTGCCCCTGCTGTTGCAGTCAGCGCAGTAGACAAGCGTGAGCAAAAGAAACAAGAGGCGGAAGAACGCCAAAAACTGGCAGCACGCAAAAAGCCGATAGAACAGAAAATCAAAAAGCTGGAAGAACAAATTGCCAAGCGCAATGCGCAAAAAGCCAGCGTAGATGAAAAACTGGCCGATCCGCTCATCTACGATGCTGCGAACAAAAAAGAACTGAAACAACTGCTGGCCGACCAAACCTTCTACACCAAGGAAGTGGCACAACTGGAAGCGGAATGGCTGGAACAGCAAGAAGCGCTGGAACAAGTCAACAGTTAGGTGTTAACCCATGAGCGAACCGCAAACACTCTCGATTATCGGGTGCGGCAAAGTCGGCCAGACGCTGGCACGCTTGTGGGTGCAACATCAGGCAATCCAACTACGAGACATACTCAACACCTCGATAGAAAGCGGCACGCGTGCTGTTGCTTTCATCGGGGCCGGCCGCGTCGCAAGCGACTACACCGACCTGCAAGCCGCACACATCTTCCTCATTGCCGCACCGGATGACCAGATTGCTGCTTGCTGTAGCGCCCTGGCAAACAGCGGACGCCTATCCGCAGACAGCATCGTTTTCCACTGCAGTGGTGCGCTGCCTTCTAGCATCCTGATGGACGCCAGTAAGCATGGTGCGGCAGTCGCCAGCATCCACCCCATCCGCAGCTTCGCAGTCCCTGAAAAGGTAATGGCAGACTTTGCCGGCACCTATTGCGGAGTCGAAGGCGATCAGGCGGCACTCGCTGTACTCCAGCCATTATTCAAGGCCATAGGTGCACAAACGGTACCCATCCGGGGCGAAGACAAGGTGCTGTACCACGCTGCCGCCGTGTTCGCGTCCAACTACCTAGTGACCTTAATGGATACCGCTGTACAAGCCTATGGCAAAGCAGGCATACCGCCGGAGATCGCCTTGAAGATGATGGCCTCGCTGGTGCGGGAAACTTCGGAGAATGTATTGCAGATAGGTCCGGAGCATGCCTTGACCGGCCCGATTGCACGTGGCGATGTTGCGACCGTCATCAAGCAATACCGTGCGGTCTATGACTGGGATAAACGCTACGGCAAACTCTATAAGCAGATGGGCAAGCTGACTGCGCAACTGGCACTGCGGCGGACAAGGAAGTAAAGCTAATCGGTGTCATTCAGTTACCGATCAGACCGGCAGCGATATTGATCGACAAACCGATGATCGCGGCATTGAAAAAGAAACTCAACACCGACTGCACCAATACCGCCTTGCGCATCCCGGAAGACATCACCGTCACGTCAGAAGTCTGTGCCGCGACGGCTATTGTAAAAGAGAAATACAGGAAGTCCCAATAATCAGGATTGAGCTCAGCATCAGGGAACCGTAAAGCCCTGCTTTTTGCCTCCGACTGGTAATACAGCCGCGCGTAATGCAGCGTATAAATACCGCCCAACAGCAACCACGACCCCAATACTGTAATCCCGGTGAACACGTAGTGGAAAAGCTGATCCGTGCCAGACAAACCTTTGGCCGAAGTCAACTCAAGGATAATCGCCAGCAAACTTAAAGGTGCCGCGATAGACAAAATCGCCAGCATCGTACCCGCACCAGCATCCTCACGTTCGGCAATCGCCTTCACGCGGGCATGACTGGACGTAGCCATCCGCCATCCCATATGCAAAAGATTCGCCCATACCGCGACATTCCAGCCGGCCAAAGCACGTGTTACGAGATTCCATGAATCAGGCGTGATCAGGCTGACGACAACGGTGATCAAGATTATCGACGTCAGGCGGAGGTGAGAGCGAGTAAATTGGGATTGATGGGACATACTTAGAAAGGAATACTGTTAGCCCGTACTCAAAATGCACTATCAAGGCACTTCCATATAGAAACTGTCATTGTCGTTTTACGGGGCGAGGAGGAAAATTGAAATTTGGAGTCCTATATACATGACCTTCAGGATTATCCTCTTTGAAAAAAATATTATCGTCTAGATGTTGCTTCACAAGCTGGCGAACCCCATCGACATCTTCATATCTTTCATATACATCAAAGAGTGTAGGAGTAAGTTGTATATATACGATATTAGGAGCAAGCTGTTCGACTTTAAACGCAGGTGCAGATAGTAACTTTTCTAAACCAAACAGCTCTACATAAGGCTTTCCATAAATTTGGCTCCATAGGACATCTGGCAAAAATTTTTGAATCACATGTGAAGTCACGTGTAGTTCCGAGCCAAAAGGAGATGACAAATTCTTGATTGCCGTTCTACGATAATCATCGACTAGCACGTCAAAATAGCCAAAATGCACATCAAATTTCAATGCAGATATCTTGCAAAATTCGATTACCTTTGATTCCAATTCGGGGGATAAATCCATATAAATACTAGATTGTGCATGTCGAGTAAAATTCACGAGCCAAGCAATTTTAGAAAAACTCCCCCAAGCTTTATTTCCTTTCTTTTTTTTCCAGTCAAAATCAAAATGAATCGGATCCCAAGTTGCTAAAGTTGTTTGCACGCCTTCCAAAGAAAATGGACGTCGCATAGGCTCAACAATGTCCCAAACATCAGGAGTCACCTCAGGTAATTCTTTAACCAAGTTTTCTACCAATGCTAGAAATGTTTCTAGTGAAGAGTATTGCCCACCATACATCAATCGACAGGCAGTATTTTTAATTTTTTTCAAACTCAAAAAAGACCTCCATAAGGGGAAATTGTCTTCAATAATGGATCATAAACTTTAACAGTCCCGCCTGATTTTGCGATCAAATCCTTCAAAGGCTGAGATATTTTAGTGCCTGGATTAACAATTAATTCAATAGCACTAAATATAATCTCTCCACCATCTTTTCCTACACCTCCATTTGTGATTAGCTCCGCGTACGCACGGAACTGGCTACTATTGCTTAGGTAAGCAACATTTTTAATTTCTAATATTTTATTACCTTCTAAAACTGAATCTGGAATAACTGTAACCATTTTCCCGGGCATATAAGCAGTAAATGCCTGAGTATTTTTTTCCTTACTTATAACTTCCAATACCGCTTTCTCAAAACTCGCACCCTTCGCTTGATTTTCTGCTATGAGTTGCGCTCTCCTAAGACCGTCTGTACTGGATAATGCCCGAACTAATTCGGCCCCTTTTACAGCACTCTTACCCAATCCTGCCGCAGGCAAAACTCCGAGGGCAGCGAAGAAGTAATTCGCCTCTTCACCGGAAACAGTTTTCCCATTCAACAACTCATATGCTGAAGTTCCCATTCCCGGCAGGGTTAAAAGTCCCGCAACAGCCTCGCCAAACATAACTTTATGTTGCGGACTGAGATTTCCTATATTTTCTGCAAGGGGAAGCTTGTCACTAAAATTGTAAATGGTAATCAGTGCATCAATTTTTGCGGCTGAAGCATTGAGAACACTTTGTGCTGCAAGGAAATCAGACTTGTTTATCTTTCCGTCTATAAAAGCATCTTCTAATTTTTTTATATCCGGGCCAACTATCTTGGCAATCTGCGAACGATTACGATATATCGCATTATTTTCCGTCTCAATTCTGACTGCATTACTTACCGCAACAGGATCGATGTCTGATGCAACAGCGACTGCAGTGATCAATGTAGACAATAAGTTTGAACGTGCAATCTTTTGATCTTGAGTAGCATTACTTACTTCATCTAATAAACTATTGATCAGACTACCTAATCCTGCGCCCATTGCCGCACCACTGCAACTTTGCGATTGCATTGCTGCTCCTGCACAGGCCGACAATGCATGCAATGCACTCCTTACGTTTTCATCCCCAATAGCATCGGCAAATTCCTTGATCTGTTGAGCTCCCAAGGACTGCAGATAATTTGTGGCCGCTGCCTGAAGCATTTGTACGGAAGAACCTGTAATATTTCCAGCCGATGCAGCAACTAACGCGGTTGCGATATTTCTATATGTCCCACCTACACTCCAGCGATCAGCCTCAGCACTTTGCGCCTTAAGAATTTCGATTTCTTTCGAATCGTTAGAAGCAAGGATTTTTCCTGCAATTTCCTTCTTGGCGGCCTCCGCCTCCAAAGCACGGTTAGTTAAGAAGGTGCCGGCCTCTTTAGAAAATGCACCAACAATTTCAAACCCTGCGCGAATCTCACTTTCATTAAAAATCGGCTTTAAGGCATTGCTGCCATCCTTATCGGTAGACACGTTGCTATTGATACTCGCAATAGTCGAAACAACATCCTTACCGGTTAGATTTTTTTGTTTTTCCTCATCTGTAATGATGACCGTTCCTGCACTAATCCCAGACTGGGTAACACTTGAAGAACTACCGCTTGCGGACATGGCAATAGGTGCTGTAGCTGAAAGTCCGCCATTTGTGCTGGATAATGTACTTCCAGGAGTTTGTAAAGCGCCTGTAATCGCACTACCTTTTTGATCCGTTCCAACACCTTTCCCACCCGCGCTATATCCGACTCCAAGTCCGACGCTACTTCCTTTATAGTCAGCCTTATTTTGAATATCGCTGCTGGTTAAACTACCAGTTATCAAGCTATTTTTATTCGCTTCTATTGCCTTATCAGTACTGGCAATAATGGCGCCTTTCAAATCTGTATTTCCGCTTACTACGATTTGAAAGCCGTTATCCCCTGCTTTGATTCCACTTTGTTCAGAAACACTTGCGTAATTGCTGTTAATACTGCTCTTGCTGAAACTCAGACTACCCCCGCCACCAGCACCAATAGTGATACTGCCAGCAATGTCTTTCTGCTTACTGTCGTATTTACTCGTATCTTGCAGACTTTCAATATTCAAATCCCCGCCTACATTTGCTACCACCTGCTTACCGCTAGCAATCGCGCCAATTAAATTAGTATCACCGCCTGAAACAAGAGCAAGTTGATTACCCGCACCAACATGGCTGTTAGTCCAATCAACATCAGTGCCGTCAGCATTTCCTCGACCAGAACTTGCCGACGCAGTCACTCCAAAACCACTAGTTCCAAAACTAATACCAAGGCTCCCGCTACTACTTTTATTGGTACTATGCTGCTCGTCGGTGTTTTTAGCTGCGACTATATTGATCTGATCTTCCGCCGCGATAAGAACATTGTCACGCGCGCTAACGTTCGACCCATGAATCGTTACATCAGAGTTTTTACCATCTCCGCTCGCAACGATAGTAACGTTCCCACCAGCAGTTACGTTCGATCCCGCGACTTGCGTACTTGTCTGTGTAGTCTTACTTTGGCTACTTGAAGCACCGATACTGATACTAATGTTTACCCCACCGACTTGATCTGCTGCATTGGCATCGCGACTAGATGGATTTCCCTTAGCATCAGTAGTAGGAATTTGATTTTCCTTGCCATTTATTGTCGTTCCTTGACCACGCTGTATGGCATCGTAAGTATTGCTTACTGATAATGCAGTCGTCGCTCCGGCAAGCGCCTGCATACGACCATCCTGCGTCCGACTCGCAGCATCAGTCATTTGTTGCACAGTCTGAATAGCGCTGATGATTGGACTGCTGACGGCAAGCGTAAGCCCACTTTGTTTGTAGCGCTGCTCAGTGATATTCGTAGCAGTGTTTATAGCGGCAACAATATCGACTTTTTTTGCAGCGATACTGATATCCCCCGTTGGAGCCAACACATCACTACCAACCTGACTATAAGTTTGCCCTGCTACTAATTTAACGTCACCACCCACACTGCCCACGGTGCTGGCTGAAGCAGTTGTGGACTGCCTGTCTTTATCTATATTCAGTTGTTGCTTGCCCAGCGTGATGCTCAAACCACCGCCGCTAAACAAGCCACTCTTTTTCGATTCATAGAAACTGCTGGACTGACTCGTATTAGTCGCGGCCTCAATGTTGAGATCCTTCCCGGCAACGATAGTCGTGTCTTTATCGCCGATCACTGTAGAACCGCGAATTAGGGTATCGCCACCAGAAGAAAGCGTGACGTTTTTGCCGCCGAAGTTGCTGCCAATAGCTGTGTCGCTCAGGCTTTGCTCACGACTTTCGGTACTGGATGAGGAAAGGAAGCCTTTGCTCTTCGCATAGCGTGCATCGTCACTTTGACTGGTGGCGCGGCCTTCAGCGATCTGGATATCACCTGCAGCCTTAATGCTCAAATCTTCCTTTGCATTAACCGAGGCAGCAGTTGCACTGAAATTATTACCGGCTGTCACGGAAATTTTTCCACCTGCAGCAATCTGGCTACCAACGTCTTCAGTACCTGATGCACGCATGTAGTTACGGTCGTTTGCAGTAAGATCACTTTTAAAACTTGTTTCTACCGTGTCGAGCTTGACGTCGTGGCCGGCAGTGACCTGAATATCGCCTTTACTGGAAAGCACCCCAGCTAATACGCTGAAGTCGTTTCCTGCACTGGCAACCAAAATACCTTTATCTCCGGTTACATACAAACCCGCGACACGATCTATCTGCGTCAGGCTGCTGCTGGAACGCCCTGCAGAAGAGGTAGCGCTACTGGTAGTACTTTCTACAACAAGATCCCGCCCTGCGCTTGCAGTCAGGCTATCTTCCGCGACTATACGTCCACCGAGATTAATCAGATCTTGCTGCGCAGCGACACTAACCGTCTTACCTGCAATCTCGCCAAGGTTTTGCACGTTATCTGCGTTGATCTGCATGACATTACGCCCGGCGATGGTGCCGGAATTTTTAAGATCACCAGTGAGCTGGATGTTGACGTTTTGCCCGGCCAGCAAGGAGCCACCAGTGGACAGGTCACCCGGCCTTGGCATGACGTAGACTTGCGGTACCAGCGCAGTAGTGATCGTGCCGTCTGGCAGCAACACTTCTTGTGCTACCAGCCAAACGATATCGCTGGTGAGCTTAGCCATTTGTTCCGGGCTCAGGCTCACGCCTGGTACCAATTCCCATTGCTTCGCATAAGCCGCGCCTGCCTGCATCAGGGCCTGATATTGGGCTTCGTCACTGGCATAACCATCAAGAAATCTGCGCCCTGTCAGCTCGGCAATTTGCTCGCGTATGAGCATCTGTTCATAGAAGCCGTCGCCCAGGCGCTTTTGTATAGTGTTTGGATCTGTCGCCAATACTTGCAACATGTAGTCACTGGAGAGCCATTGCTGCTGGTTGTTGAATCGTGGATCGCCCTTGTAGATGTGGCTATCATTTGGATCCGGATTGAGAGTCACCAGGCTACTGGTGGGTGGCGTACGGGGGCCGGCGACTTGTGTACCGGTTCCGGACGCGCTTACATTGCCTTTGGCAACTGACGTATCGAGTTTGGTTGTGACACTCTCACTTACAAATACTTCACTTCCGGTGCCGAACAAGCCTTCGTGTATTCGATATTTTTTGTAATTGACGGTATCACCCCGGAACGTGCCGTAGTTGGTGACGACACGCTGCCCCATAGTTTCTTTATTAGTCAACGTGCTGCCGGAGATATCCAGATCGCGACCGGCCAGTATCTGGCTATTGTCATTTAGGATCGCGCCGCCGGACAGTTTCATCCCGCTGGCTGAAACTATACGACCCGGGGTGCCTGGATTATCCACAACGGTCTGCACCGTTTGAATGTTCGTTACCCAGATATGGTAATAGTCCCTGTACGACCGGGAGATCAGGTTCTGGTTATAACTCTGAAGATAGCTTCTCAATGTGCTCTGGTCGCCGACCGCAACACCAAAAAGTGCCCAGACGGGACTATCAGTTGGATAGTGATACGGAACCTGCACATTGACATAGCCGTTCTCAGAATCCAAAACCATTTCATATGTATTTAACTGATAAGGAACGCGTGAATAACCAGCCTCGAATGGATAAGCACTGCTAGGCGCCACATATTCGTAACGTGGAAGAGTCGGATCACCATCATCGTAGCGATCAGACGCACACTTGAAGCAGCGACCCAGGGCACTTTCCAGATACCTTACCCCGCCTAAACGAACGTAATGAACGTAAGTGGATTCATTGAAGGTGTCGGTTCGCGTACTAAAATCCGGATTGAGGTTATTGAGCTGCCGTGCGGAAATCGCCATGCCACCCATCGACTCAATCGTAGCAGCCTTATTGGTAACCTCATCAGCCGTACCGGTAGCATGCGCTTGTGCATCAAGGTTGCGGCCGATGTTCATCGCGGTTGCCGCAGTACCTGCACTGAACAACAATGCACCGTCCCGGTTATTTAAAGTGCCCACGCCCAGATCCAGACGCTCACGTGCTGCAATCACCGCATCGGAGCGTAAACTGTCTATGGTCTCCGTATCATTATTGAGAATCTCAGCCGCAATACTGAGTTGATCACCATAGATGCGGCCCGTACCAATATTGTTGAGCGTAGAGACCTGTAGCAAGGTCGTGTTGCCATCAATCAAACCACGATTGGTGAGCACATCCGATACGAGCATTTTGTTTGTCGTTGCCGCAATCTCGCCACTAGCTTCGTTATCTAGTTTATTTGCGTTTAAACTAACGACGTCACCCGCACCCAGCTTGCCGGCGTTACTCAACGTATGTGCGGTAACGGTCAAGTTGTGACCGGCATCTATCCGCGCATCGATGGTATTGACTATATCCGCAGCGCTCACGATGTCGGCTTGCTCTTGTGCACTGATGACTGCATTGGCACCGCGGTTACTGATGTTACCGGTCGTTTCAATACTTAGCTTGCCCCCGGTACCATTCAACGATGCCGCCTGGATTGCTCCTTCATTCGTCAAAAAGCCATTCGACAAGAGAACCAGATTGCCGCCATTGGCATTGATCGCACCCTGGTTACGCACGCCCATACCGCTTTCGCTACCAACCAGGTAAATATGGCCGGCATACATACCACCCAGTGCTGCCACGTCGAGGCTGAATTGCGGAGTCGTTCCAGTAGCAGCAATCGGCGTAACTCCTTGCGTGACATTCCCGGTTGCACTATTAGTGCTGACCTCATTTGCTCCGGTCACTACTTTTAATTTATTCGCCCATATACCGGCATTAACCTGAACTGATCTTGCGAGGATATCGGTATAAGTCGCGCCACGTGTATCCAGACCGAGGCCATCAACACTGATCACACCTTGTGAAATCCTGTAACTATCGAGTGAACCGTTATTGACTTGATTCACTACCGCAGTACCAGTCGTCAGCGTGACACGATCTGCATTGATGAAACCACCACCATTAACCTGGATGCCGGAGGGATTGGCGATAATAACTTCCGCCTTTTGTCCGGCAACTTCTACATAACCGCGTAGTTGGCTAGGATTACTGGAGTTCACCTCATTCAGGATCACCCGCGCGGCACCACCTGATAACCACGGATTACCTTGTACCCATCCACCGGTTTGCGTTTGTACATTGCCTCTACTATTGTTGAGGATGGCACCATTGCTTTGCACATCAAACTGACTATAGGTATTACGCGAGACACCGGCAGCCGAAGGTGTCTGGATATTAACTTGCGGCAAGCCATTGGCAGTTTGCACAATGGTCGGACGTTGGTTGCTGGGAGCATTCTGATCGGCCACGATCTGCGCATAGGAAACGGGCATGATGAATGTCATGACACCTGCAACCAGTTTGGCAGCGAAGGAGATAGATTTCAGCTGCAAGCAAATCTGTTCTATCACCGGTTTAATCACACCATGCATCGATGACGCGGTATCTCCTTTGCCTTGTGCGGATACATTTTCTGCGACTGCCATCATGATGCCGCGAGCTTTGTTGAAGACGATACGATATAGATGCTTGTTCATGTCTGCCTCTTGCCTGATTTAGTCAATATGAAAACGTTGTAGATACGAATCACAAAATCCTGCTAAATACTCCAGTTCAGATTAAAGCCCGCAGTCGTATTCGCAGTCCTGAATCCATCCGGTTTTTTGATTGGTTGACCGATGAAAATGTCGTACGAGCCGCCCAGCAAATTTCCGCGCAGGCCCAAAGCGGTACCGGCGAGGCGAGTGCCAATCAGGTAGCGACTGGACTGACCACCCACTTCACCGTAATCAAGTCCCAGGTATAGCTCCTGTCCGCTCGCACCCAGGACCAGGCCTATGTCATTGCGCAAGGTCCAGCCGCGATCAGCGGAAAGCATCATGTTTCCGTCAAAACCTCGTACCGAGTAACGACCGCCAATTGCAAAACGGTCTTGCGGGACCAGGGGCGTGTCATTCCATTGCGCACGTAATGCACCCAGATAACGGAGATTCTGTTTTGCCAGCTGAAATGGAACAGATAGAGAGACGTCGGCATTCCAGACTTTGGGACGTGAAGCACCTTCACCGAACAAATCTTCCGGTGCGCTTAGCGCCTGAAAGGCACCTGTGCCATGACGATAGGCAAGATTGACATCGAGCGTATTCGGCCCCATGAATTCACGATGTGCAACACTTAATTCCCAGCCGGCGGTACGCCTGCGCTGGGTTTCTATTTCAGTGTCTTCAATGAAGTTACTTGATTCTTTGAGATAGCCGCGGAAACCCACGGTCGTTTTACGTTGTGCGTCCCGGTAAACCACACGCGATAGCTTGAGGTCATTACTTGAACTGTTACCCGAATAAACATAGCTCTGGTTCAGGCCGGCGATAGTCTGGAAGTACCTGTTGCGCGTGGCGGTCGTGCTCAGCAACCAGTATCCATACGGCACCGAATAATGCACAACGCCACCACGTGTTCCCCTTGCGCCACTTTCACCACCACCCAGATCATGGTTAATACTGATATAAAACAGGTCATTCAGCGCCCACCAGTTGTCGTATGAAAGCGTCACACCACCTTGATATTTACCAGTTGATTTGGATCCTGAATCATCAAGCGAAACGGCGATACGAAAAGGAATACCCTGCTGATAAGAAATGACTAAATCACTTTGGCCCGGCTGCGCCCCCTCTCCTTCCGCAGCTTCTATTTTGATATCAGCAGAAGTGGTCGGAACACGTTTGAAGTTTTCCAAACCTTGTTCAATGTCACGCAAATTCAAAATATCACCGGCGCGAATCGGAATTGCATTCCATTTGGTGCCGCGCGGATCAGAGTCCTGCGCAAATCGTATTTTTCGGACCCGCCCCGGAATAACGGTAAGTGTCAAATTACCGGCATTCAGGTCTTGCGGTGAAACCAGCACGCGTGTCGTTACGTAACCCTTATCAACAATCACGTTCTGTATGCGACTCACTACCAGGTTGATACCATTTACGCCAAGACAGCGGCCTATCGGGGAATCTTCATCATCAATTACTCTTTGCAAGCCGAATTGAAAACGATCAGCAGCGTCGCCAACAAGGGAAACATGGTTGATACGAAAACATGGCGACTCATCGTCCGGCAAAAGAGTCACGGCTTGCGCAGCAGGCACCTGCAAACGGACATCCGGCGTCTGCTCTTGTTGCAAACGTAATTGCCGTTCGCGCTCTTGCTGCCTGAGCAGCTCGTCAGCGGCAAGACTTTGCGCGGATACCGGTGAGAGACAGAAGAGCCCGCCGATCAACAAATAAATTGAAGAGAAAAGCGATTTGCGGAAGAGAGAATTTACAGCGGCTTGCTTGTGCATTGCGATTACGACCTCGAACCCATTCAAAATATTGCCCAAAAGAAATACAAGACGATATAGAGAATGTAGCCCAGGCGCTTCCCATGTTTATGGGGAATTTTGTTAAATAATGACAAATATAAAAAGACTGCTCTTATCGACAAATAGCTAATTTTAAAAACAATTAAGAGAATTTATTGGATTGGGTGATTTGCAAACAGCGCAAAACCAAGCAGGGAAGGACGTAGAAGAAAAGTAGGCGCGCACATGCTTGGCGCATGGAAATGAGAATTTCAGCGACAAACTGAAGGGAATATGGTGCGGAAGAATTCTCTCAAAGGCAGGTTTGCAGCGTGTTCGACGTTGCAATACAGGAACAACGATCAGAAAAGATCGCCTTAATCTTCGGCAGTAACCGGCACCTCAGTAACCACATCCGGCACCCCGGACAAGATCATCAGTTGCACGCGGCGATTGCGCAGACGCCCTTCTGTCGTGTCATTGCTATCGACAGGCAGGTTGGCACCGTGGCCCATGGCGACCAGGCGTTTTTCGGCTACACCGCTTGCCAGGAACAGGCGCACCACGCTGCTGGCACGTACTGCAGAGAGCTCCCAGTTGGATGGGAACATGGAGTTATTGATAGGTGTGTTATCGGTATGGCCTTCGACCTGGATGTCATTGTCGACATCCTTCAAGACCTGTGCCACTGCGCGCAAGGCGGCTTCCGATTGTGCATTCAGTTTGGCTTCACCCGGAGCAAACAAGACACTCGCATTGATTTCGACACTGACGCCGCGATTGGTCTGGGTGACGCGTACCTTGCCCTGGCTGACCAAAGGCGCCATCGCCTTGAGGATGTCGCGCGCGATGCTGGTCATGCGGGCTTTCTCGCGTTTGACGACGGCTTCATTTGCGCGTTGTGCCGGTGTAGGCATCGGCAAAGGCAGGATGGGGGCGTTTTGGCTGACCGGGTCCTTGATGGCTTCAGTCTTCGCCGCTACACCGCCGAAAGCGATGCCGAGCGAACTGGAAAGGATGCGGTACTTGCCTTCGTTGACGGATGAAATCGCGTACATGACGACGAAGAAGGCGAAAAGGAGCGTGATGAAGTCGGCGTAAGACACCAGCCAACGTTCATGGTTTTCATGCTCTTCTTCGTATTTTTTTCTACGTGCCATGGTGGATCATTCTGCCGACGCTGTGGGCCAGCTAACTTACATCGTGTAGACGTTCATCCGCTCTTCGATCAAGCGCGGATTGTCACCAGCTGCAATACCGGCAAATGCATCTGCCAGCATTTCACGTTTGAAGATGTCACGACTGACCAGCGCTTTGAGTTTGCTGGAGATAGGCAGGAATACCAGGTTGGCAAAACCGACACCGTAAATTGTTGCGACAAATGCCACTGCAATACCGCTACCGAGGCGACTAGGGTCGGACAGGTTTTCCATCACGTGGATCAAACCCAATACCGCACCCAGGATACCGATGGTCGGTGCATAGCCACCCGCCGCTTCCCATATTTTGATGGCCAGGCGTTGACGCGTTTCGTATGCACCTATTTCCAGGTCCAGCACGTCACGCAATTTGGTCGGATCAACACCGTCGACGATCAGGCGCAAACCGTGTGCGATGAATGGATCGCGTACATCCTTGATGACCCGTTCCAGGCTCAGCAAGCCTTCGCGCCGCGCAATAACACTCCAGGCGGTAATGTCCTTGATCAGGGCCGGATAATCATCTTCCTTCGGCATGAAGACCTGGCCCGACATTTTGAGGCCCTGCACGAAGTTGCGCCAGCCGCTTTGCAGCAGGACCGCGCCTATGGTACCGACGACGACGATGATGAAAGCAGCAGGTTGTACCAGCGAACCCAATGCTCCGCCTTCGAGCAATTGCCCGAGGAGTATCCCGCCCAGCGCCAGTGCTATACCAACTAAGCTACCCCAGTCCACGCTTTCTCCCTTAAGTTCGCACGCATCCTGGCGATAGCCTGGCTATGCAATTGCGATACGCGTGATTCGGTGACTCCCATGACGGCGCCAATTTCCTTCAAGTTCATTTCCTGCTCATAGTACAAACCCATGAGGATTTTTTCACGCTCCGGCAACGCCTGGATCGCTTCAATCACGGCTGCGCGGAAGCCGGTATTCATCAGGTTCTGCAGCGGATCCGGTGACTCGTCCGTGCAATAGCGGTCGAGAAAGTGTTCGTTGTCTTCGCTATCGTGGAAATCTTCGTAGTAAACCAGTTGGTGGCCACCACCATCACTCAGCAAATCCTGATAGTCGGCCAGCGACAGCTTGAGCTGTTTCGCCACTTCGCTTTCATTCGGCGGACGTCCAAGGCGCTGCTGCAAGGTGTTCATTGCCACCTCGATCTTGCGCATGTTTTGACGCATGCTGCGCGGCATCCAGTCGCTGCTGCGCAATTCGTCCAGCATCGCACCACGTATGCGTTGCACTGCATAGGTTTCAAACTGCGCACCATGCGTTTCTTCGTAGCGGCTCACTGCATCCAGCAAACCTATCATGCCGGCTTGAATCAAATCATCGACTTCTACGCTAGGCGGCAGCTTGGCTTTCATCTGGTGCGCCAGCTTCTTGACGAGCGGCGCATGCTCACCTACCAGATGATTTTTGTCCGATTTTCCGGCCGCTGTATACATATGTGAATCAGGCTCCAAACTTGGCGCCGTGGGCGGGCAAGGCAAAACGTTCAGCCAGGCCGCGGAAGGCAACCGAAGCACCCGCCAGCGGGAAAGCGTCGATCACTGCCCGGCCCAGCCGTGCAGCACGTGTCAGATGATCGTCCCGCGGCACGAAGCCGACGGAATGTAATTGCAAGGCCAGATAACGACTGGCGGCTTGCGCCATGTTTTGATAAACCACTGCTGCTTCCTGTTCGTCGGCACCTGTCACCAGGATGCCGAAAGGACGGCGACCCAATTGCGCGTTTAATCTTTTAATCAGTGCGTAGGCTTTCTTGATCGAGGCTGCACCCGGTGCAACCTGCACAATGATTTCACCATTGGCCATCGCCGGGATCGCGAAGTTGTCATCCGCATCCAGTTCAGCGTCGACCATCAACACATCGGATTGCGCTGCCAGCACGCCAAAGGCATTCGACAGGCGACGTTGCTGATGCCGGTCACCATCAGCCGCATGCAGCGAACCACGCGTCAGCGAAGCAAGGCCAAAGCCCTGCGGCATTGCATGCACAACCTGGTTCAATGCACGTTCCTGACGGGCGACGTCCAGCAGCGTGGCCTGCAAGTCCACACCCATGCGCTGGCTGATGCCATCGTTGGAGGCGCAGGCGTCGAGCAATACGACATCGCTACCGCTTAAGGCCAGTGAGGCGCTCAGATTGACCAGCATCGCGCTTTTATCCGTGACTGACGTCGCCGATAAAAAGGTAAAAATGCGCGGCTTCGGTCCTGCGAGCATACGCCGCAAACCTTCTGCCTGATCACATTCGAAACTAGCCAAGAATCACCTCACGCAAACTCTTATCGTTCATTCCACGTACCGTATTTGCCATCACGGCCGGTATCTCCGCATCACCCAATTGGAACGGCGCTGTTTCGCGCTTGAGTTTAAATGCACGGTCAACCAGGTACTGCTGGTTGGCAACGTGCAGGTCTTCCGGCACGCGTTGTCCGTTCGCGACGTAGTATAAGTTCAATTTCTGTCTAATGACTACATCTAGTGCACTGCCAATGGTTGCAGCTTCATCGAGTTTGGTCAATATGCAGCCGGCCAGGCCGTCACCCATGTAGGAACGCACCACTTCATTCAGTGTTTCACCGGTCGAGGTCGCATTCAGGCACAGCAGGCGCTTGACCTGGTCACCGGCACCGGTCAGCATCGCGATCTGGTCCGCCACCATCTGGTCACGCTGGCTGACGCCGACGGTATCAATCAGGACAGTATGCTTGCCTTTTAGCTCATCCAGCGCGATGCGCAGGTCGGCTTCATCCTTGACCGAATGCACCATGACGCCGAGGATTTTGCCGTAAATGCGCAATTGTTCGTAGCCACCGATACGGTAGCCGTCGGTGGTGATCAGCGCCAGTTTGCTGGGGCCATGGCGCATCACGCAGCGGGCCGCCAGTTTGGCTGTCGTTGTCGTTTTACCTACACCGGTTGGTCCGACCAAAGCGTAGACGCCGCCCTTTTCCAGGATTTCGTTTTCATCGCCTATGGTGGCAAGGTTACGCGTCAGGATGGATTTGATCCATTCCATACCGCTTTGATTGCTGGCACCGGCAGGCAAACGCGCAATCAGGTAACGCGCCAGGCTGGCGCTGAAACCTGCGGCCAGCATTTCACGCAATACGGTCGATTTGACCGGTTCACGCTTTTGCGGATCGTTCCATGCGAGTTCGGACAACTGGATTTCCAGCATGCCGCGCATCGAACGGATTTCACTCATCATATTGTTCAGTTCGGCACTGCTGATTTCGACCTTGTCGGACGGCTGCGCCGCATTCGAAGTCAATGCCAGCGGAGCCGGCTGGCTTGGCTTGTGGTGCGGCACCAGCGAAGCCAGCGTGCTTTCCGAAATGGCCGCACGTTCCACCATCGGTTCCGCCAGCGAAGCCATATCCTCACCGGCCAGCGCCAGAATTTCCACGCCGCCATCGATGGCGCGATTGGAGAGGATGACCGCATCAGGCCCGAGTGCTTCGCGCACCAGACTCCATGCGCCGCGTGACGTGCTTGCCGTAAATTTCCTGACGTTCATACCTGACCTCCAACTAAGCTAGTTACTCTGATTGTTTTTGAATCCGGGACTTCCGCATGCGACAGCACTTTGAGCTGCGGCAAGGCACGGCGCAGGAAGCGCGCCAGCAATGCGCGCAATTGCGCTGGCACCAGCAGTACCGGTGTTAATCCTAAAGATTCCTGTTGGCGCGTGGCGGCTTCCGCCTGCGCTGCGATGGTATCGGCCAGGCCTGGTTCGATGCCGGCACCATCCGGCCCGCTACCCTGCAGCGCTTGCGTCAGCAGGCGCTCAAGGCGGTTATCCAGCGTCATCACTGACAATTCATTGGTCGACGGGAACAACTGCTGCACGATGGCGCGTCCCAAAGCGACGCGTACCAAGGCGGTCAGCTCATTGACGTCCTGGATGTAGGCCGCGTGTTCCGTCATGGTTTCGATGATGGTGTGCATATCGCGGATATGGACGCCTTCGATCAGGAGGTTTTGCAAGACCTTTTGCAGGGTCGACAATGGGATCAGCTTGGGCACCAGGTCTTCCACCAGCTTCGGCGATTCCTTGGTCAGGTGATCAAGCAATTGCTGCACTTCCTGGCGACCCAGCAATTCGGCTGCATGGGTCGTGATTAAATGGTTCAGGTGGGTCGCCACGACAGTGCCGGCGTCCACTACGGTGTAACCCATGCCCTGCGCCTGTTCACGCATGCTGGAATCGATCCAGGTAGCTGGCAAGCCAAAGGCTGGGTCACTGGTAGTTGGTCCGGGCAAGGTACCGCTGACCATGCCGGGATTGATGGCGAGGAATTGACCGGCCAGTGCTTCACCGCTACCGACTTCGACGCCTTTGAGCGTGATGCGATAAGCCGATGGCTTCAGTTCCAGGTTGTCACGGATATGCACCGGTGGCGACAGGAAGCCGACTTCCTGCGCGAATTTCTTGCGTATGCCTTTAATACGACGCAACAACTCACCGCTTTGCGATTTATCGACCAATGGAATCAGGCGATAGCCGACTTCCAGGCCCAGCGTATCGACTTGCACGATGTCTTGCCAGGTCGCTTCTTCGACTTCCGGTGCCGGCGGCGGTGCCGTCACTTCCGGCTCAACTTCCGGCGCCTTCAGGTTGCGCTGCGAGATCAGGTAGGCCGCACCCGCCATCAGGCTGGCGAGGAACAGGAAGGATACGTGCGGCATGCCAGGGATCAAACCCATGCCGCCGATGATGGCTGCCGTGATGTACAACACTTGTGGACGCGCAAACAATTGGCCGATCAACTGGCCGCCGATGTCTTGCTCGCTGGCGACGCGCGAGACCACAATACCGGCCGCAGTCGAAATGATCAGCGAAGGAATCTGCGCCACCAGGCCGTCACCGATAGCCAGCAAGGTGTAGTTTTCCAGCGCAGCGGAGAAGCCCATATCGTGCTGCACCATACCGACCACCAAACCACCGACCACGTTGATGACCGTGACGATAATGCCGGCGATCGCATCGCCGCGTACATATTTACTGGCGCCGTCCATCGCGCCGTAGAATTCCGCTTCCTGAGCGACCTGGGTACGACGCAGGCGTGCATCCTGCTCACCGATCAGGCCGGCATTCAGGTCGGCGTCAATCGCCATTTGTTTACCCGGCATCGCATCCAGGGCGAAACGTGCGCCCACCTCGGCGATACGACCGGCACCTTTGGTGACCACGGTAAAGTTAATGATGGTCAGGATCACGAAGACCACGATACCCACCGTATAGTTACCGCCAATCAGGAAGTGACCAAAGGCTTCAATCACCTTACCGGCAGCATCCGGACCGTTATGCCCTTCGGTCAGCACCACGCGGGTCGACGCGACGTTCAACGAAAGGCGCAACATCGTGCTGACCAGCAGCACGGTCGGAAATACCATGAAATCCAGTGGCTTGACTGTGTACAAGGCGGTCAGCAAGACAATGATGGACAGCGCGATATTGAAGCTGAAGAAGATATCCAGAACAATCGCCGGCAGCGGCAGCACCATCATCGACAACATCATGATGATGATCAGCGGTGCTGCGACAGCACGCGATCCTTGGCCGGTCATCCAGGCGGGTAATTTCAGGCTATTCATTGTGGCAGGCCATTCGAATCTGCATTTTCTGCAGAGGGATTAAGTGGGTCCATCTCTGGCGGCACATCGAGATCGCCCGGTTTGACCGGACGCGCACCGCCATGTTTGCTATACGCACGCAACTGGAATACATAGGCCAGTACTTCAGCCACCGCGATATACAGCGCTTCAGGAATTTCATCGCCAAGCTCGGCGTGGCGGAACAGCGCACGTGCCAGAGGCGGCGCTTCCAGCAGCACGATATTGTTTTCCATCGCCAATTCGCGGATCTTGGCTGCGACTTCATCCGCACCTTTGGCGACCACGCGTGGCGCGCGCATGCCGTTTTCGGAGTATTTGAGTGCGACCGCATAGTGGGTCGGGTTGGTCACTACCACGTCTGCCGTCGGTACTTCAGCCATCATGCGGCGACGTGCCATCTCACGTTGCTGTTGGCGGATCTTGGCTTTGATTTCAGGGTTACCTTCGGATTCCTTGGACTCCTGGCGTACATCCTGGCGCGACATCATGAGTTTCTTCGCGTGTTGCCACATTTGGTAAGGCGCGTCGATCGCGGCGACGATGACCAGACCGGCAGCGATGAAAATAAAGCTGAATACCAGCAGATGGCCCAAATGCTCAGTGCCGCTTTTCAGCGGCTCAACGCTGAGCGCCATTACCGCATCGAATTCATGCCGCATTACCATCCATGCGATCCAGCCGATCAGGATGGTTTTGGCAATCGCCTTGCCCAATTCGACTGCAGCCCGGCTCGATACCATATTGCCTAAGCCCTTGATCGGGTTCATGCGGCCGAAATTCGGTTGCAAGGCCTTGCCACTGAACAGCCAGCCGCCTATCAGCGCCGGCGATACCAGGGCCACCACGATCAGGATCATTGCTGCCGGTGCGAAGGCAATCAGTAAATCGATAATGCTGGCTGCGGCGTGCGCCAGCAGCAGTTCCATATCGAAGGCCATCTCGCGGTCGAAGGACAAGCCCGCCGCGAGCATCTTGTTCAACTCGCCGACCATGCGACCGCCGAGGATCCAGAAAGCAGCGCCCGCGCCGAGCAGCAGCGTACAAGTCGCCAGCTCGCGCGAACGCGGCACATCCCCCTGCTCACGCGCTTGCTCAAGCTTGCGCGGTGACGCGGGTTCCGTCTTTTCGAGATCACTTTCTTCAGCCAAAGCCGACTCCTGGGGTACTTCCGTCAGCATCAACATGACGCTATACGGACCTATGAGTAGATTATTGGCCAGAACGCCCCGGACTAATCGGGGGAATAGGGTGGGAAAGGTGCCGCTTTTCAGTCATGCAAAGCGGGAAACTGCAGGGGAAAACTAAATTTTGATGGCTTGCGCCCACAATAAGGCCGCCAAATGTGCATCATTGACCTGACGCGCGCTGATGAACAAGGAATCAGCCAATGCTGCAATATTGCCATTATTGAGTTCACAAGCCTCTGCCAGCGCCAGGAACGGACCGTACATGCCATCACGCGTCAACAAGGCTTGCGCCATCGGCTCGGCCAGCTGGATTTTTGCCAGGACTTCTTCCATCGGTATGCCCAGCAAACGATCCAGCAAGGAAAACATGCCCACGACGAACAGGTTTTCCGCTTCATTTTTCGGCAAAATACCATGTCCGGCCAATTCGGCAAAGCGTCCGCGCACAATCGCGGTTTGCATCAATACCGCCGCGTGGCTATCAGTACTCGCAGTCGCCAGCAAAAGCGACAACCAACGATACAGTGGCGAATAACCTAGCATGGTCACAGCATGGCGCAAAGACTGGATTTCTGCTCCAAGGCCAAAGCCCACGCTATTGATGTAACGGAACAGCTTGTAGGATAGTGCGGCATCGCGCTTCAGGACTTCTTCCAGTTCACGGATGTCAGCGTTTTGGCGCAACATTTCCATCAACTGGACGATGATGATTTGCGCCGAGTTCAAGCCTTTTTTCTCTGCATTGGCACGCGGTATCAGGTACAAATTACCGATAAATGCATGCAGACCCTGCAAGGCGCAAACATCGTACTCCTGCCACGATGCCAGCTTGCGCACGACTGCCTTGGCGGTCGCTGACTGCAAGGCAGCTATGGGTATCGCCGCGCCTTGTTCATGACTGAGCCGGCCCTCGACATGACTGACGACTTGCAGCAAGGGATTACCTGTCTTGAGTGCATCTGCGCCACGCAAGGAAATGCCGTAGCCCTGCTGCCGCAATGCGGCGGCTGCCTTCAGTGTTTCCGGATCAGACAGATCGGTAACGGTCAGGCGCAATACCGTATTTTTGGCAGGCAACTGCCGCACCACATCTGCCGCCAACAAAGCCGGCGTGGCTTCAAAAAACAGCAAGCTGCCATTCAATTGGCTCATCGCTTCTGCGCCTTGCAATTGCGCGGCCGCCAGGCTTAACAGCTCCAGCAAATCCGCATCACTGGCCATGCCCTCACCCTGCTCGCCGCTATACCAGGAGAGCTCGTAGCCAAGAATCTGTTGCGCGGCGTTAAGCAAAGGCTCACGCACAAGGAATTTTGTTTCAGACATGGGGAGTCAAGGAAAAGTACTGCACAAGTCAGTGTGAGTGAAGCGCGACGCGATTGGAGCTGAACGAATCAGAAACCGAGGCTCTCAAGCAAATCATCGACCTGTGCCTGCCCTGCTACGACATCGTTACCGGTCGGGTTGATTTGCGGACCGTTCAGCAATCCGGTCTCGACTTCTTTCTTCTTCTCGGCCGGCGCGTAATCGACCAGCAATTGCAGTAATTGCTGCTCCAGGCCGTGCGCCAGTTCAGTGACTTTTTTGATGACCTGGCCGGTCAAGTCCTGGAAGTCCTGCGCCATCATGATATTCATCAGATGTTGACGCGTTTCAGTCGTAGCCGCCTGGGTCGCATTCAGGTGTGCGATCGTTTGCTCAGCCAGTGCCTTGTATTTTTCTTCGGAAAAGCCGCCTTGCAAGGCTTGCTGCCATTGCGTAGCCATTGCCGCCGCACCGGACTGCACCTGCTCCTGCAAAGGGCCGGCCGCTTCGGTCGCGTTCAATACGCGTTGCGCCGCTTGTTCTGTCATGCGTGCCACGTAATCGAGGCGATCACGGGCATCGGGGATATCGTGCGAGGCACGTTCTATCAACTGGTCGAAACCCAGGCCGCGCAGGCTTTCGTGCAAGGCGCGCGTCATATGACCGACACGCGACAACATTTCATCCTGCGGGATACCCGCTGCGTCGCTCACGTCCACCATTTGTGCAGCCGGGTTGCCAGTCAACTCAGGCTCCTGCAGCAGCCAGTTTTTCGAAAATCTTCGCCAGCTTTTCATCCAGCGTCGCGGCGGTAAACGGTTTGACTACATAACCGTTTGCACCTGCTTGCGCTGCCGCGATGATGTTTTCTTTTTTCGCTTCGGCGGTCACCATCAATACCGGCAACTTCGACAAGGCAGGATCAGCACGGATGTGCTGCAACATTGTCAGGCCATCCATATTAGGCATGTTCCAGTCCGACACGACGAAATCAAATTGTTCGCTACGCAGCTTGGCCAGCGCCATTGCGCCGTCTTCCGCTTCGTCGACATTGGTATAGCCCAGTTCCTTCAAGAGATTGCGAACAATGCGACGCATCGTTGAAAAATCATCAACAACTAAAAATTTGGTGTTTGGGCCTGCCATGAATTACTCCATTAAATCTCTAAATCGTTATCGATCCTGCAAAGAATCGAACATGGTCTACAACATCATCATTTTTTTATGCCTTGCTATTATGCACCGAGGATGCCCGCATTTCGGCAGAAATCCGTCGACACTTGTCGCAAATAAACACTTAGACGCGCAACGCCCGGCTGCTGTGCGCAGCCAGATAACCCAGAACCATACCGGGTAAGGCATTCAACGGTCCGACTTCATGTGTTGCACCTACCGCAATTGCTTCGCGCGGCATACCGAATACTACGCAAGAAGCCTCGTCTTGCGCAAAGTTATATGCACCAACGTTTTTCATCTCCAGCATACCCTGTGCGCCATCCTTACCCATGCCTGTAAGAATTACACCGACAGCATTCTTGCCTGCATGTACCGCTGCCGAATGGAAGAGTACATCGACGGAGGGACGATGACGATTTACCGGCGGCCCCTGGTCCAGTTGCGTCATGTAGTTGGCACCGCTACGCACCAGTTGTAAATGTGAGTGGCCGGGCGCCAGGTAAGCATGGCCCGGCAGTACACGTTCACCACCTTCGGATTCCTTCACGCTGATCTTGCACAAGCTGTCGAGCCGCTGTGCGAACGATTTGGTGAAGCCCGGCGGCATATGTTGCGTGATCAAAATGCCGGGGCAATCGGATGGCATTTGCATCAGGAAATCTTTGATCGCTTCGGTACCGCCGGTCGATGCGCCGATGATGATCAGCTTCTCACTACTGGTGAGCGGATTGCGTATCAGCGGCAACACGCCATCGCCGGCCACCTTGTTCGGATCGTGCGGTGTGATCTGGCGGGACTTAATGCGCGCCTTCGAAGCAGTACGGATTTTGTCTGCTATCAATTCGGTATATTCCAGCATGCCGCTCTGGATAGACATCTTCGGCTTGGTGACAAAATCAACCGCACCCAGCTCCAATGCACGCAAAGTAATGTCCGAACCACGTTCAGTCAGCGATGACACCATCACGACCGGCATCGGACGCAGGCGCATCAGTTTTTCGAGGAAATCGAGACCATCCATGCGTGGCATCTCGACGTCCAGCGTCAATACATCCGGATTGGTCTGCTTGATCAGATCACGTGCCACGATCGGGTCAGGTGCAACGCCGACGACTTCCATATCCGGCTGGCTATTGATGATCTCCTTCATTACGCTGCGTATCAGCGCTGAATCATCCACGATCAATACTTTAATTTTCATGAGGCTACCCTGGTGTAACGTTTCTTATAATTTTTTATAGATAGATGAGCTGAATCAGGAAAAGAGTTCCACGTCTCCGCTGACACTGCCTGACTGCAAGCGGTTTGCATAATCCTGTTCGCGATTGGCCAATGTGTTGTTGTTCAGTTGCCGGAGCTTCTTGACCAGCACCTTGCCGTTGCGCGGGAAGTAATACACCTTGCGCGGATGGATGTCATTCAGGTCTTCCGCCACGATGCGTATGTTTTCCACCTTGAGGAAATTGCGCACGAATTGCGCATTGCGCTCACCGACATTAATCGAGCTGAAGCCACTGAGGACATTCCCGCCACCAAAGACTTTGGCTTCCAGGTTTTCGCGACGCGCCCCTGCCTTCAACAAATCATTGATCAGGATTTCCATCGCATACGTGCCATAGCGTGCCGACGCGGAAATCGGACTATCCGCATCGCCACCGCCATCCGGCAACATGAAGTGATTCATGCCACCAACACCGGTTACGCGATCACGTATGCAAGCCGACACACAAGACCCGAGTACCGTCACGATCAACATATCCTTGCCGGTGTAGTAATACTCACCCGGCAGGATTTTGGCTGCGTCGCGGTCGAAGGTCCGGTCGTAATAGACGTTCGTGGCGAAATGCTCTTTGGTCAGCTCATTCATAGATTCTTATGCCCGACGTGATTGCGACAAGCCCGCCTTTTTATTGGGGTCCAACTCGTATACCGTTTTTCCGCGCAATTTAAATGCATCGGTGACGTACAGGAAGTTTTCTGAATGACCTGCAAACAGCAAGCCATCCGGCTTCATCAGCGGTGCAAAACGATCCAGTATCTTGCCCTGCGTCGGCTTGTCGAAATAGATCATCACATTGCGACAAAAAATGGCATCGAACTGGCCGGAAATACCCCAGTTGCTCTCCAGCAGGTTGACCTGCTTGAAGGTAATCATTTGACGCAGTTCAGGGCGTACCCGCACCATGCCTTCGCGTGCACCCTTGCCGCGCAGGAAAAAACGCTTGGCGCGTTCCGGCGACATCTTGTCCAGCCGGTCTATTGAATACACGCCATTGGCGCCGGTATTGAGCACATTGGTATCGATATCGGTGGCGATGATGCGTACCGGCGGCGTCAGCGTATTAAAGGCTTCGCAGGCAGTCATCGCAATCGAATATGGCTCTTCGCCGGTCGAAGCGGCGGAGCACCAGATCTCGATCGGTTCTTTGATTTTCTTGATGTGATCAGCCAGGATCGGGAAGTGATGCGCTTCGCGGAAGAAGGAAGTCAGGTTGGTGGTCAGCGCATTCGTGAACGCTTCCCACTCTTCATCACTGCCACCCTGCTCCAGCTGGTCGAGGTAGCTGACGAAAGACCCTATGCCGGTCGCACGCAAACGGCGCGCGAGTCGGCTGTAAACCATCTCCTGCTTACTCTCGGCCAGTGCGATGCCGGCCTTCTTGTGTATCAAGGCACGGACGCGTTCGAAATCACGCGCGGTGAATTCGAACTCTTTAGAGCCTTCTGCCCTACCTTGAGTAGTGGTTTTCATACTGCAGATTCCCCTTTCGCCTGCTGCATATTTTTCAATATGCGTATTGCCAAAAACTTACACGCGACTGTTTGCGTAGCCTGGTTCTGCTCGCCCACTCGGCAATCCTTTACTACGCAAGCCTTAAGCTGCGATCTTTTCTATCAAACCCATTTCGCTGCTGGACATCAATTTATCGATATCCACCAGGATCAGCATACGCTCGTCCAGGGTGCCAAGGCCGATCAGGTAATCGGTATTGAAAGCCGTACCCATTTCAGGTGCCGGTTTGATTTGTTCAGGTGACAAAGTGATCACGTCAGACACGCTGTCGACCACCATGCCGACCACACGACCGCCAATGTTCAGGATGATGACGACCGTGAATTGATCGTAGGTTGGCTCACCCAGATTGAATTTGATACGCATGTCAACGATAGGCACGATGATGCCGCGCAGGTTGACCACACCTTTGACAAATTCAGGTGCGTTGGCGATGCGCGTGACGGCTTCGTAACCACGGATTTCCTGTACTTTCAGGATATCGATGCCGTACTCTTCCTTGCCCAGGGTGAACGCCAGGAATTCATTGCCGTTTTCAGCGCCGGTCGTATTGTTTTGTATATTGTGAATCATGTTAATTCTCCTCTTCAGGAATAAATGGATTCGTCGTTTAACTGACGGCTCGAACGCAGTAACGCTGCAACATCGATAATCAGCGCAACTCCGCCGTCACCGAGAATTGTGGCTCCCGATATTCCTGCCACCTTACGATAATTCGATTCAAGATTTTTGACTACCACTTGTTGCTGACCAACCAGGTCATCGACAAACAGTGCTGCTTTTTTGCCTTCGGATTCCAGGATAACAACGATGCCTTCCGATGGATCGGTAAAGCGTGGCTCTATGCTGAAAATCTTGTACAGCGGGATCAATGGCAAATAATCACCACGGACCTTGATCACCTGGCCCTGCCCGCTGATGTCTTTAATATCTGCCAACTCCGGCTGCAGCGACTCCACTACATAACCCAGCGGCAGGATATAGATTTCATCTCCAACCTTGATCGACATGCCGTCCAGGATGGCCAGTGTCAATGGCAGTGAAATCAAAATCGTCGTGCCATAACCTTTGCTGGAACGGATATCGACCGAACCGCCCATCGCGGTAATATTCCGCTTGACCACATCCATGCCGACACCACGTCCGGATACATCGGTCACCGCTTCGGCCGTCGAAAAACCCGGTGCAAAAATCAATTGCCAGACTTCTTCATCCGGCAAATCGTCGGATACCGGCAAGCCCTGCTGTTTGGCCTTGGCCAGGATGCGCTCACGATTGAGGCCACCGCCATCATCGCTGACTTCAATAATGATATTGCCGCCCTGGTGCCCTGCCGACAGGGACAGCTGGCCTGATGCCGACTTGCCTGCCGCCACCCGCGTTTCCGGCATTTCAATGCCGTGGTCTATGCTGTTGCGCACCAGGTGTGTCAAAGGATCAACGATGCGTTCGATCAAACCCTTATCCAGTTCGGTAGCGGCACCGTGCGTCACGAACTCGACTTTCTTGCCCAATTTGGAGGCAAGGTCGCGCACCATGCGCGGGAAGCGCGAGAACACATAATCCATAGGCATCATGCGTATGGACATGACAGCTTCCTGCAAGTCACGTGTATTGCGCGTCAGTTGCGATACGCTATTCAAGAGGCGCTCATGTTGCATCGGATCGAGCGTGCCGGTGCGTTGCTCTATCATCGCCTGCGTGATAACAAGTTCGCCGACCAGGTTGATCAGTTGATCCACTTTTTCTATGCCGACGCGTATCGATGACGATTCTGCGCTGACATTCGTTTTGTCGACATCACGCTTCGCTGCAGGTTTCTTGTCCGTCGCCGCAGCAGCGCTTTGTACTTCTTCCACAGCCAGCGCGTTGCTTTTCTCTTCATCGTGCTCGGCTGCATCCTTACTACCGGCATCAGGCAAAGGCAAGGGAACAAACGGTGCAAAGAAACCATAGCCCTGTGCATTTTCCGCAATCGTTGAATGCAGTGGTTCGAAGAAACCGTAACCCTGCTCTTCTTCATTGCGGCTACGATCATCTATCGATTGATGCACGCCTTTGATGACGGCTTCTTCGGTAATTTTTAAATCTTGCGGATCGAGGATGAAGGAACAAATCGCGATGATGTCGTCCACGCCTTCCTGTGTACTCAGCGTAAACACTGCGCGCTGATCCGGCAGCACGTCGCGCTGGATTTCACCCAGCAAGCCCAGCTCGGCCGCCAGTGCATCCACGTCGCGTGCCGAAGTTTGCGGCAGCTCGATACGGAAGCGACGATCGCCTGCGACACTGCCCGGCACTGCAGCCGCGACTGCCGCTGCTTGTGGTGGCGATGCATCGTCCTGCGACAAGGATTCGAGCAAGATACGTACATCAGCAACCGCGTCCAGATCCACCGGCGTATGCAGGCGATGGCCGTCCAGTTGCATCTTGAGTACGTCTTTAGCTGACAGGAAGGCATCGACGTGTTCAGCCATCAGCGCCATCTCACCTTTGCGGATGCGGTCCAGCAAGGTTTCCAGCACATGCGTGACTTCGGTCAGATCGGTGATGCCGAAAGTCGCGGCACCACCCTTGATAGAATGAGCCGCACGGAAAATCGCATTCAAGTCTTCTTCATCAGGAGCCGATACGTCCACCGCCAGCAGCAGCTTTTCCATCTCGGCCAGGAGCTCTTCCGTCTCGTCGAAGAATACCTGGAAGAACTGACTCATATCGATGGTCATCGTTCTGCTCCGTTATCTGTGCGCATGATGATGTTGCAACTCATGATATGTATTAACCAATCACTTTTTTCACGACTTCAGTCAGTCGTTGCGGATCAAAAGGTTTGACCAGCCAGCCGTTGGCACCGGCGGCACGCCCCTTGGCTTTCATTTCATCGCTGGATTCGGTAGTCAGGACCAGGATCGGGGTTTTTTGATAAGTGGATAAGGCACGCAATGCACGTATCAGCGAAAAGCCATCCATGCGCGGCATGTTTTGATCGGTTAATACCAGATCAAAAACCTGTGCCTTCGCCTTGTCCAGACCATCTTGTCCATCAACTGCTTCCGTCACCTGATAGCCGGCCGCCCTCAAACTGAAGACCACCATTTGTCGCAGTGAACCCGAATCATCGACTGCCAATATTGTCTTTGCCATCTTTACCCCTGCCCATTCTCGTTTCAGGCCTGTACGCCCGGTTATCTAAATTTAAATCCGCGTTTAAAACAATTCGACGTCGCCGCTTTCCATATGCGTTTGTCGTACTGCCTTCCACAATTCATTTTCCAGGTTGCTGTTTTGCGTTTTGATGCTTTCATTCGTTTTAGCCAGCAAAGCCTGTAACTGCGCCGGGTCCGCGTCAGCCGGAATGCCGGCGCTATGCGTACCCAAAACTTCCAGTACATCACGTACACCGACCAGGCGTCGCATCGCACGACCTATCAATTGGTTCGTCATATCCTGGAACTGCAAACCCGTCACCGCCGCATTCACATGCTGATCGATCTGCGCTGCTTTCGTCCGCAGCTCGCCAACCGCAGCGGCCGGCGCCTGCGCCAGCAAGGTGTCAACCAATTGCTGTTGCGCGCTCACCGCTTCATGGATCGCCATGAAACTGGCACCAAGCTTTTCTATCGCTTCGCTCAACAGGACATTGGTTTGCACCAGATCCGTTTCGATTTCTGTCAGGTGCTGACTCCCGTGTTCGGACAAGCCAGATAACAGTTCCTTTATTTCCAGCGCCAACGAATTTTTTATTGTCATGGGGAGCACCCGCTCATTTCGTTTACTTACAGCACTTTGGCTATCTTGCAACTGGGGCTACCGGAGCTGCTGGTGCAACTGGGGCTGGCTTCACTTGCTGCGCATTTACCGCCGTCTCAACGGCTTCCTGCGCACTCTCTTTGTCGCTTACATCCACTTTCTTGTTTTCTTGCGTGATGGAGTCTTCGGCTTTCTTGTTCAGCACAATAATGCTGATGCGACGATTGATAGGATTCAGCGGATCAGAGCTGTCAAACAGCACTGCGGAAGACAGGCCGACCACACGCAACACCTTGTTTTCTGCCATGCCGCCGGCGATCAATTCGCGGCGCGATGCATTCGCGCGATCGGACGACAACTCCCAGTTGCTATAACTTTTTTCACCACTGGAATAAGGCGTCGCATCGGTATGGCCGGACAGGCTGATACGGTTCGGAATATCGTTCAGGATCTTGGCGATCTCATGCAGGATGACTTTGGTATAAGACTGCAATTCAGCACGTGCCAATGCGAACATCGGACGATTCTTTTCATCGACGATCTGGATGCGCAAACCTTCAGTCGTAATGTCTATCAGTAATTGATTCTTGAATTGCTGCAAACCGGGAATCGTATCGATGGCTTTTTCGATACGTTCTTTCAGCGCTTTCAGGCGATTGACTTCCTGCCGCTCCAGCTCGGCCTCGGCCGCCTTCAGGTTGAAGTTCTTGGCCGGTGTCAGGTCTTCGCCCTTCTTCTGCTGACCGTCGATACGCGTCATATCCTTGCCACCACCCTTGATCACGCTCGAGCTGTCGCCGCTACCGGAGCCGCCCGCCATCGCTACTTTCAAAGGGGTACTAAAGAAATCGGCAATCCCTTGCAGATCACCTTTGGTGGTCGAACCCAGCAACCACATCAGCAGGAAGAAAGCCATCATCGCCGTGACGAAGTCAGCGTAGGCGATTTTCCAGGCGCCGCCATGATGGCCGCCCCCGGATTTTTTGATACGTTTGATGATGATGGGACGGAGTCCTTCGTCAGCCATGCCAGTCTCCGTTAAATTGCTTTGTTACTTGCGATGCAAAATTAATAAATGGGTTTATTTTGTTTTCGACTGCCTGATATGTTCTTCCATCTCACTGAAGGAAGGACGCTCGGTCGAGAACAGCACTTTACGGCCGAATTCCACTGCCAAAGCCGGGGCATAACCATTCAGGCTGGCCAGCAAGGTCACTTTCACGCATTGGAAAATTTTCGAAGACTCATGCAGTTTTTGTTCCAGCAAACTCGACAAAGGAGTGACGAAACCATAGGAAAGCAAAATACCGAGGAAGGTACCGACCAGCGCATGCGCAATCAGCATACCCAGTTCAGCCGGTGGCAAACCCACCGATTCCATCGTATGTACCACGCCCATCACCGCTGCCACGATACCGAACGCCGGCAAGCCGTCACCGACTTTAGCCACGCAATGCACCGGTACTTCACCTTCGGCATGATGGGTTTCGATTTCGTTATCCATCAGGTTTTCGATCTGGAATGCATCCATATTCCCGGACACCATCAGGCGCAGGTAATCGGTCATGAATTCGATAGTGTGGTGATCCGCCAGTACCGTCGGATACTTGGCGAAGATCGCACTTTCTTCCGGCGATTCGATATCACCTTCGATCGACATCAAGCCTTCTTTGCGGACCTTGGTCAGGATTTCAAACAAAAGCGTCATCAGTTCCATATACAAACTCTTTGTATATTTGGAACCTTTGAAAACGCTGGGCAAAGCCTTCAGGGTCGCCTTGATCGCCTTGCCGTTGTTACCAACGAAGAAGGCACCAACCGCAGCGCCGCCGATCATGAGCAACTCAAGGGGTTGGAACAAGGCGGCCAAATGACCGCCGGCCAGAGCGAAGCCGCCAAAGACCGATAGGACGACTACTAGATATCCAATGATGACTAACAAGTGCGCTCGCTCCGTTTTTCTTAGGTTTAGGCTGCCATTATTGCCTTAACAGTTGCATACGCGCAACCAAGATGACAGCCCACCTGTTGTATATAAGGGTGGTATTGATCGCTCAAGCGCTCATATGCATTCAACGGCCTGAATTATCGGAACTTGAGCAATTAAGAGGGAGGAATCGCCGAAATAAACCCGGGAGATGAGCTTAGATTTGCTCAGATACGCCAGCCGTAAAGCTGGACGCCACTGCTGTCGGGCGACAGCACTATATCTGGTGCGGCTTCCGGGATGATGAACTCATAACTGAGCAGCAAACTACCGCTGCGCATTTCCGCTTTCGCCTTGCGCCACAAAGCCGGCATTGCCGCCGGTGACAAATAAGCAAACACAACATCATAGTCGGCAAAATCCAGCCGACCATAATCGCCGCGCTCAAAACGCGCTGTACTGCCATACAAACGAGCGCGCACACTACTTACCAGCCACGGCAACGGAGCAATTTCGATCCCGATGAAACGACTGTCCGGTCTTTGCCGCGCCAGGCTCAACACCAGTCCGCCCAGACCGCTACCTATATCTATGAAGCTGATTTTTTGTTCAGACGGCAGCAAACCGGCGACCGCCTGCCATGTGGACAAGCGCGACGGGTAATACGGAACCTGTGTGCGGAAAGTGCTCCAGTACAGGAATAGCAGGACCAGGAATGCCGCCAGAAAAATAAAGGGCGACCATTGCAAAGTCAGCGTCAGCAGGAGCACCGGCAAAAACAGCAGTTGTATCAGCAGCCACCACGGTGCCAAACCGCGCCACCAGGACAGTCCGGCCGCAATCACGCCCTGCAGGCTGGCCGCGACGAGTACATTCATCGACCAGTCGGTCACTGCCGCCAGGCTATATGCCAGCAGTAATACGATAAAAAGGGAGGAAATTTGAAACAGGAGGGCTTGCACTGCCGGTATCTGGAATACCGTCCTTGGAGGCGCCGACTTTGCGCCGGAGCGCCCCACTTTCTTCACACAGACACTCTTTCAATAATAAGGCTACCCGCTCAGGCTGCCAGCAAACTGTCTGCTTTGGCACGTTTGGTTTTACCTGCCCGGGATGGCATGTGGCACAAGCCACAGGTGTAATTTGCATTCAAATCGAGGCGATGCACGACAAAATTGCCGCCGCATTCGCTGCAACATGCGGTTGCCAGCATTTTGCTGTCGAAGAATCGTACCAGAGTCCAGGCGCGCGTCAATGACAAAACCGGTTCGCCGTCAGTGCCCAATTCAACCTGCTCCAGATAAAGCTTATATGCTTTCATCACAGCCTGGATACCGGAGATTTGCGCATGTTCGATCAGGTATTTATGGATGCCCATAAACAATGACGAATGGATATTCGGCTGCCAGGTAATGAACCAGTCGGTCGAAAACGGCAACATGCCCTTTGGTGGCGACACACCGCGTAATTCTTTGTACAGCTTCAATAAGCGTTCGCGCGATAGCGAAGTTTCAGATTCCAGCAACTGCAACCTTGCGCCCAGATTGATAAGCTCGATTGCAAGCTGAATTTCTTGTGCTTCTGTCACTACACTTTTCTTGGCCATTTTTTCGCTCGTTTCTGAAGAATTACAACAATACGATCAGCAACTGCTTAATTAAGCGATTTGCTCAACAGCTTGTCCTGCCATCAGGATGGCTGCGTGCGAATGCGCAAGCGAGCGATCTTTGTTGTAATTGGTCAGCATGCCGAGAATGGCGCCGTCGTCAAAACGGAAACGGGCGAGCATCATATTGGCACCAGCGAGCTTGAGGATCTGGGCATTGTTCATGCCTTCGATCAGGTCGGCGATTTCATTGCTGATTCCGAGGCGGAAAATGGCGGTCGCCTTGTCGGAACGAATCATTTGTTGTGCAAGCATCAAGTAACCCAGGTTGGCGTCACGAATTTCAGCAATGATGTCGTTAGTTGTCATGTTATCCCCTGATCTGTGAATTTCCTGGCGGTAATGTGTAGCCAGTGATTGCATTCTGCAGGGGGAAACTTGGGGCAGGAATAGGCAGATTTCTGTATTTTTATACAGAGCAGACGACAATATGCCGGTAGGCGTTTGTCTTACAAACGTCGACCAGCATCTAATACGCGCTCATATGAAATGAGGCGGAGAATGGCTTGTATATTGCATCTGAGCATTTATTCCGCATTCAGATGTTGCTTATAAAAAAGCATGTTTTGAGGCAATTTTTCTTGATTCCGGGGATACAGAATTTTCCAAAAAACCGACTCCAGAGACAAAAAAATGAACTTCTTTTCAGGCTCTTGTCTCTTTAACGGCACGTTTTTTCGAAACTTTAGGGTTTAAACAAAATATTTTTAAAATATTTTCAGAAACCAAAAATAGAAAAAATCCCTGCTGTCTGAATTTGATAACGGCCGCGAAAATCAGAACTTTAGGGTTTAAGTGAAAATATTTTGATTTTTTTTCGATTTATTACACTTTACTTGTGAGATTGACATCTCAATTGCTCAAACTAAGCCCCTTCCCTTGATCTGATCGATGCATTGTTATTCTTTAGGCAATCAATTTGACGGCGGGCAGAATGCCACTGGCGCGGCAAACAAAATCTGGTATTGTTATCTCACCCTCAACCCAAAGGAGACTCTTATGGATTTGGTAGAAAAATTCGATGCCAAAGGAAAGACCGGTGCCGCATACCACGTTGAGGTTTATCAAACGCCTATCAGTACGCCCGACCCGGACGAACTGCCTGGCTCCAAAACGTATCAATTGGCAGATGGCCGCGCACTCGACCCGCTATCCGACGCAAAATTCAAAATTGTGCAGACCGGGGAAAAAATTTACAGAGTCTGAGCACGTCGCTGATGAACAGACGTAGTCTCAACCACACGAAGCGCCGAATGGCCACACACTGACCGGTTCGGCAAATAAAAAAGCCCGCATCCAGACGATGCGGGCTTTTTTACATCCAGGCCTGGCGAGTCATGCCCGCCGACCGGTCAGAAGTATTGTTCGACGATCTCGCCAAAAGCGGCTTCCGCGGTCATACCCTTCTTCATCAGATTGGTAATGTCCTGCGAATAGGCGCGTATGCCTTCCGGCAGCTTCTGTACGTTGTTCTTGAAGTATTCGTACTTCTGGATATCGATCAGGTCACCCGGACGTGCTGCCGGTGTGCTGCTGCCCCGTACGCTGCGTACTGCACGCGTAGTGGTGGTAACGCGCTTCACACCTACGTTGGCTATCGCAGTCTCGATCTGCGCCAGCGTCAGCACAGGAGTCGCATTGGCACCAACGAATTCATCTTCACCCGGATGCAGCAAATGATTATTGCTGTCGAATGCCATTTTCTTTTCAAAACTATTGATGACCTGATAGTGCGGCTTCTGCCCCGGACCGTTCAAGGCAAACTGTACGCGATCGCCGTAAGCCTTCATCTGCGTTACAACATCCTTCAGGTAATCCGCGGTCAGCGTATCTATCTTTCCATCCCAGCGCTTGCTTCTCTTCGTGTTCAAAATACGTATTCCAGTAAAAGTGACTCTATCCAATTCGAGAAAGAAAAAAAGCCCTTGATTTTCATCAAGGGCTTTCAATTCTTTGGCGGAGACGGTGAGATTCGAACTCACGATACAGGTTTAAGCCCATATGCTTCCTTAGCAGGGAAGTGCCTTCGGCCACTCGGCCACGTCTCCACATTACTTCAGCAACGTCGACAGCACGCTACCAGAAGGTCCAGCATCATAACTTTTCATGCATGCCCGGTCAACCCAAAACTATGCATTTCGCCATGACTTATTCGCTTTTTTAATTGCTTTTTTCCAGATCAAAAGTCTTGTGCAAGGCACGAACGGCCAATTCCATATACTTCTCGTCGATCAAAACCGAAATCTTGATTTCCGAAGTCGAGATCATCTGGATGTTGATGCCCTCTTCCGACAAGGTACGGAACATTTGCGATGCAATACCGACATGGCTACGCATGCCGACACCGACTACCGAGACTTTGGACACTTTGGTGTCGCCCTGGATGCTGGCCGCACCAATATGTGCTTTTACGCTTTCGTTCAGGACATCTACTGCCTTCGCGTAATCACCGCGTGGCACGGTGAAGGTGAAATCTGTTTTGCCGTCGACTGACTGGTTCTGGATGATCATGTCGACTTCAACATTGGCAGCGGCAATCGGGCCCAGGATCTGGTAAGCGATACCTGGACGATCCGGTACGCCCAGTACGGTAATTTTCGCTTCGTCGCGATTGAATGCTATACCGGTGATGGCGGCTTGTTCCATGTGTGTATCTTCCTCAAACGAAATCAGGGTGCCGGATTTTGCTTCTTCTTCCAGCGGTATCATAGGATCGGTCAGCGACGACAGCACGCGCGTCGGCATCTTGTAGTTGCCGGCGAATTCGACCGAGCGAATCTGCAGCACTTTCGAGCCTAGCGATGCCATTTCGAGCATCTCTTCAAAGGTCACGGTATTGAGGCGACGCGCTTCCGACACGACGCGCGGGTCAGTCGTATAAACACCGTCAACATCTGTGTAAATCAGGCATTCCTGTGCCTTCAGCGCGACTGCAACAGCCACTGCCGAAGTATCCGAACCGCCGCGACCAAGGGTCGCGATATTGCCGTCGTCGTCCACACCCTGGAAACCGGTGATGATAACGATGCGACCTGCATCCAGGTCCTTCTGCACTTTCGCATCGTCAATCGACTGGATGCGTGCCTTGGTGAAAGCCGAATCAGTCTTGATCGCGACTTGCCAGCCGGCATACGACACGGCTTCCTTGCCGATCGATTGCAAAGCCATGGCGAGCAAAGCGACAGAAACCTGTTCGCCGGTTGAAGCCAGCATATCCAGTTCGCGTGGATTTGGTTGTGGCATCAACTCTTTGGCCAATCCGATCAAACGATTGGTTTCGCCGGACATAGCCGACGGCACCACTACGATTTGATAACCAGCGTCATGCCATTTGGCGACGCGTCTGGCGACATTTTTGATGCGCTCGGTGGAGCCCATCGAAGTGCCGCCGTATTTGTGAACGATTAAAGCCATAAGGGTCGGTAAAGAGCTCTTAAAGAAAGAGAAAAGCGTGAAAAATCAACCCTCGACTTTACAGCCTGCAGCGCAGAATGACAAGTCCGACAAGGCCTTGCCGGCCCTTGGGCTTATCAAAATCACCAAAAATCTCTAAGGCAATGCCATTTGACCCTGATCGAACTGCCAACGCAGCTGAATATTATTGCCTGCCTCAGTGTTGAGCGGATGACAATCCATGCCGATGCCAGCCGCAAACAATAATTGCTTGCCTGCAAAAACCAGCGGCAGGCGCTCCCGCTCCCAGGCCGGGACATCGCAAGCCTGATATTGGTACTTCAAACTTTTGGTCGGACGATTCCATGCGGGTTTCAAACGTTCGCCACCGCTACGCAGCTGGATAGACAGTGTTTGCGCACCTAACCAGTCGGCAGCGATGCCCTGCTCCGCCGGGTCAAAGTATAAGGTGCCGCCAAAGCTGGGGAAATACAGGCTGGCTTCGCCTTGCCAATTGAAGGAGCGTGGCGGCTGCAGCAGCAAGTCCGGATCGAATTTAGGCGTGATGTAGACCCGGTCACGGTGCCGCCGGATGTGACAGTCTGCATGCGTGACACATAGTTGTGCATCGTGTTTTGCTTCCAGCAATTGCGTGCGCATCTCATTGAGCCAGGCAGTCGATGGCATACGCACACCGCGCAAACCAAACCAGTAGCGCAACATATTGTCGATGCGATCAGCGCTGAACTGCTTCAGTTTGCTCACATCCACACACTCGCCATCCAGGCATTGCTGCAAATCTTCAGCCGCCAGTTCTATCAATAAACGTTGCGCTGATTGCGCATGCTGTGCGGTGCGCGCAAAGCGCTGCTGGAAACCCGGAAAGTGTTCTTCCAGTTTCGGCATGACCTGATGACGCAAAGCGTTGCGGGCATAGCGTGGATCAAGATTCGATTCATCTTCGACAAACTGGATCGCGTGCGCTGTGACGTAAGCCTGCAAATCTTCACGCCTTAGCTGCAACAGGGGACGTCCCATCAGCAAGCTCGCATCACCTAGCAAGTCCGCAGCATGATTCGCGCTATCCATGCCCGACAGACCAGCCACCCCGGAGCCACGCAAGAGTTGCAGCAATACGGTTTCTGCCTGGTCATCCAGATGATGCGCAGTCAGTAGCAGCGGTACGCCGTGCGCGCGGCACATATCACCGAGTGCCGCGTAGCGACTTTGCCGCGCCGCTTCCTCTATGCCGCTTTTTTCCTGCTGGGTGATCTGTACCTGGCGCGCATCGAAAGTCACGCCCAGGGCCGCACACTGCGCGCGGCAATGTGCCAGCCAGTCATCGGCATTCGCACTTAAGCCATGATGTACATGGAAAGCATAGACTTCCAGCTGCTGTGCTTGTCCATATGCATGCAGCAAATGCAGCAAGGCAGCCGAATCGAGGCCGCCGCTATACGCCAGCGCGATTTTCGTTTTAGTGGAGCCGGAAAGAGAAACGCGCGTCCGGATCTCCCCTAACGCGCGTTCAAATCCAGCTTGCATAGACGCAGTTTCTTTATTCGTCACGCATCATTCCGGTGTGTTGAGCTCTTTGAATTTACCGTAGCTCATCAATTTTTCATGGCGTGCCGCCAGCAGATCCTTGGTTTTCATGCCCTGGAATTGACGTACGGTATCCGCCAATGCGCGCTTGACCAATGCTGCCATCTGTTTAGGATCGCGATGCGCGCCGCCCAATGGTTCATTGATGATCTTGTCGATCAGGCCCATGGCTTTCAGGCGATGTGCGGTCAGGCCGAGTGCTTCTGCCGCATCGGATGCGCGCTCTGCGGATTTCCACAGGATGGATGCGCAACCTTCCGGCGAGATCACCGAGTAAGTCGAATATTGCAACATCAGGACTGCATCGCCGACTGCAATCGCCAGCGCGCCGCCGGAGCCGCCTTCGCCGATGATGGTCGCGATCAATGGCACTTTCAATTCAGCCATGACGTACAGGTTGTGACCAATCGCTTCCGATTGTCCGCGCTCTTCGGCATCGATACCAGGGAATGCACCCGGGGTATCGACAAATGTAAACACCGGCAGGCCAAACTTCTCGGCCAGCTTCATCAGGCGCATCGCCTTGCGATAGCCTTCCGGTTTAGGCATACCAAAGTTACGCATGCTGCGCTCTTTGGTATCACGACCTTTTTGATGGCCGATGACCATACATGGCATGCCATTGAAACGTGCCAGGCCACCGACGATGGACAGGTCGTCCGCATAGCTGCGGTCGCCGTGCAATTCGTGGAAGTCGGTAAAGATTTCATTCACATAATCCATGGTGTATGGACGTTGCGGATGACGTGCAATCTGTGACACTTGCCATGGCGTGAGCTTGGCGTAGATATCCTTGGTCAGTTGCTGGCTCTTCTTCGACAGGCGATCGATCTCTTCCGAGATATCAACTGCAGAGTCATCTTGTACAAAGCGCAGCTCTTCGATCTTGGAATCGAGTTCTGCAATCGGCTGTTCAAAGCCGAGGAAAGTCGTTTTACTCATCGTGCACCTTTTTGATTCAACACGCGGTGGATCTCGTATCTCTACCTAGTTTGTTGCCGTCACCGGATCCAGGCTGCGCCATAGATACCAGGTCGCAACGGTACGGTAAGGCTCCCAGTTGGCGGCTACTTCCCGCGCATCGCTGCGCGAAACCGGCTCGCCAGAAAAATAATTACGGCTAATACCCGCCAGCAAACCAAGGTCGTCCAGCGGCAAAATATTCGGTCGGAGCAGATTAAATATCAAAAACATCTCCGCTGTCCAGCGTCCAATACCGCGAATTTGAATTAACTCAGCGATAACTTCTTCATCTTCCATCTCCGCCCACTTGTCACAATTGACACGTTTTGCCTTGAAATGGTCGGCCAGATCGAAAATATACTCTGCTTTACGCTTGGATAAGCCACAAGTTGCCAGCTTGTCACCAGCCTTGATTACCTGCGCCGGCGTGCATTTTGGACACACTTCGAGGAAGCGCTGCCAGACCGAGTCTGCCGCCGTGGTCGAAATTTGTTGTCCTATGATGGAACGTGCCAATGTGGAAAAAGCTTCACCGCGGCTAACCAGGTGCAAATCGCCAAACTGCGGGATGAGCTTGCGCAGGATACGGTCGCGCTTCATCAGCTCGGCCTTGGCCTCCTCCCAATAGGCTGGCAGGATACGGGTTTCGTCAGTGGCGATCGTTTTCCCCATCAGATCAGGCCCTTCGCCATTCGGTCAGGCCACCCGGTTTATCTTCCAGGACGATGCCTTTTTCCAGCAGCGCGGCACGGATACGGTCAGCTTCGGCAAAGTTCTTCGCCTTCTTGGCGTTGACACGTGCTTCGATTTGCTCGACGACAAATGTTTCCATCCCGCCATCTTCCCCATTAGCCAGTCCGGCATGCAGGAATTGCTGGGCCGGGCGCTGCAAGAGACCGACTATACCAGCGAGTCCGACCAGTTGGCGCGCCAAAGCGGGGGATTTTGTTTTATTGATTTCATTTGCCAGCTCAAACAACACGGCGACCGCCAGCGGCGTATTGAAATCGTCATTCATCGCCTCGGCAAAGCGCACGGCATGCGCTTCCGTCATGTCCAGCGGTGCGCCATCCGGTGTCACGTCCTTGAGTGCGGTATACATACGGGTCAAGGCGTTGCGGGCATCATCCAGATGCGCGTCGGAATAATTCAGCTGGCTGCGGTAATGCGCACGCAGGATAAAGAAGCGCACGACTTCGGAATCGTACTTCGCCAGTACTTCACGGATGGTGAAGAAATTACCCAGCGACTTCGACATTTTTTCATTGTCGACACGCACGAAACCATTGTGCATCCAGTAGTTGACGAAAGTATGCTGGCTCGCCCCTTCGGACTGCGCGATTTCATTTTCGTGATGCGGGAATTGCAAATCAGCGCCGCCACCGTGGATGTCGAATTGCTCACCGAGCAGTTCGCAGGCCATGGCCGAGCATTCGATATGCCAGCCCGGGCGACCACTACCCCATTTGGAAGCCCACTTCACTTCTTCGGGTTCGGCTTCCTTCGATGATTTCCACAACACGAAATCCAGCGGATCACGTTTACCAGTGTTGACATCGACGCGTTCGCCGGCACGCAAATCATCCAGCGATTTGCCGGACAGCTTGCCGTACCCCGGGAAGTCGCGCACCGAGTAATTCACATCACCATCGGAAGATTTATAAGCGAGGCCGTTACGCTCCAGCGCTTCAATCAGTCCCAGCATTTGCGGTACGTAATTGGTCGCGCGCGGTTCATGATCCGGTTTTTGCACGCCCAGGGCAGCGGCGTCTTCATCCATCGCATCGATGAAACGCTGCGTCAGCGCAGAAATGGACTCGCCGTTTTCAGCGGCTCGCTTGATGATCTTGTCGTCAATATCAGTGATATTGCGCACATAGTTGACTTCGTAGCCGGAGGCACGCAACCAGCGTTGCACCAGGTCGAAGACCACCATGACGCGCGCATGCCCGATATGACAATAGTCGTATACGGTCATCCCGCATACGTACATCCGGACTTTGCCCGGTTCAATAGGAGTAAACGGCTGCTTCTCACGCGCCAGCGTATTGTAGATCTTCAGGGCACTCATGAATGGTTGTCTGTTTCGGCTAAGATTTGTCACAAGACTGGCTGCGCATCGCCACTTATACGCATCAGCAACTCCGGGTCGCAGCTATGGCGACGCCGCCAAAACACTTAGTCATGCTTCTTTTTTGATAAAATGCACTTTTCCGTGGCACGTTTTGGCAACACGTTTTTGCAGCAGTATAGCATTGATAAAAACCGCAACCGCCGACCAAGTTGCTTATCTGCACTGGTTCTTGCGCAAGATTGCATTTTATCTTTGCCTTCCCTGTCACGGCTAAACAAGCACAAAATTGGAGATAGTCCCGTACTGAGCCGCAAGCGGGACGGCATAATATGACAGCGCGAGTCATCCTGCAAGTTGCAGACTATTGAATATTTATTCATTAGCTTCATCTGTATCAGGGATTAGCCCTACCTCAGAGAACCACCCACCTTCATTTAAATGAAAGAAGCCCGCATGAAATTTTCTCGTCGCCACGCCCTGGCCATGGTTGCCGCCGTTACACTGTCCGGCATGTTGCAACTGGCGCATGCCGCAGATGCACCACAGGTACTGTTGAAAACCAATATGGGCGATATCGTGCTGGAACTGAACCAGGAGAAAGCGCCGAAATCGGTAGAAAATTTTGTACAGTATGTAAAAAGCGGTCAATACAACGGCACCATTTTCCACCGCGTGATCGATGGCTTCATGATCCAGGGTGGCGGCTTCGATAAAGACATGAAAGAAAAAGCGACACGTGCGCCTATCCAGAACGAGGCAGCAAACGGCTTGAAGAACGACATTTATACTGTTGCGATGGCGCGTACCAGCGCGCCGCATTCGGCAACGGCACAATTCTTTATCAACACCGCCAACAACAGCATGCTGAACTACCCTAGCCGTGACGGTTGGGGTTATGCAGTATTCGGCAAAGTCATCAAAGGCAGCGAAGTCGTCGACAAGATCAAGAACGTTAGCACCGGCAATCGCGGCGGCCATCAAAATGTACCGACCACTCCGGTCGTCATAGAATCCGCTACCGTCATCAATTAATCATTACTGATTTTTAGTCCTTCATTTTTTATTCATCACCCCTACATTTATCAAGGAATAATATGGCAGTCCTCCTCACCACCAACCACGGCAACATCACTATCGAACTCGACGCGGAAAAAGCGCCAAAAACGGTAGAAAACTTCCTCGCCTACGTGAACTCGGGTCACTATGCCGGTACCATTTTCCATCGTGTGATCGATGGTTTCATGATCCAGGGCGGCGGTTTTGAGCCAGGCATGAAACAAAAGCCAACCAATGAGCCAGTCGAAAACGAAGCAAAGAACGGCTTGAAAAACGGCATGTACACGCTGGCAATGGCACGTACCTCGGCACCGCACTCGGCTTCCGCACAATTCTTCATCAACGTTAACGATAACGGCTTCCTCGACTATCCGGGCCAGGACGGCTGGGGCTACTGTGTATTCGGTAAAGTTACCGACGGTATCGACGTCGTTGAAAAAATCCGTGCAGTCAAAACCACCCGCAGCGGCATGTTCGCCGACGTACCGGTAGACGACGTCGTCATCGAAAAAGCTGAAGTCATCTAAGCAACTGCTTATTTTTACTTAGCCACTTCGATGCACGATATGAGCTCTTCCCTATCCTCTGCTTCGACGAATCAAGCGCAGCCAGCAATGGCTGCGCTTTTTGTTTCCGATTTGCATTTGCAGGCAGCAATGCCGCGCACCACGCAGGCCTTCTTCAATTTCCTGCAAAATCAGGCATTACATACGAAACAGCTCTACCTGCTCGGCGATATCTTCGAAGCCTGGGCCGGTGATGATGACATCGATGATCCCTATCATCAGCAAGTCGTCAACGCCCTGAAACAAGTCAGTGCAAGCGGCGTGGAAGTATTCTGGATGGCCGGTAATCGCGATTTCCTGGTGGGACAGAGATTTGCCGAGGTCACTGGCATTAGTCTGCTGCCGGACCCCTTTGTCACTAGCCTGGCAGGTCGTCTGCTGGTATTGACGCATGGCGATGCCTATTGCACCGACGATGCCGCTTATATGGAGTTCCGCGCACAGGTACGGCAGCCTGAGTGGCAACAACACTTCCTTGCTTTGCCTCTGGCGCAGCGCAAAGCCATTATAGAAAACCTGCGCGCGGGTAGCCGCGCAGCGCAGCGCGATAAATCCTACGAGATTATGGATGTGAATCAGGAGGCAATTGCCGACTTGTTCCGCCACAGTAGCAGCGCCACCATGCTCCATGGTCATACGCATAGACCTGCGCAACATCAGCATCAGGTGGATGGCGCTGAACGTCTACGCTATGTACTGTCGGATTGGGATCTGGATCACACGGCGTCGCCGCGTGGCGACTGGCTGGCGCTGGATACGGCCGGAGAAATCCACCGTTTTGCTCTGGATGGAACAGAGATCGACAGCTGAGTTGCTGCCGATCTCGGGCTTATTTATTCAAACTGCTGTTTGAATTGCTGGAATTGCGTTTTCAAAGCTTCGACTTCGTCGCGCAGGCTGCTTACTTCGGCTTCCAGCTGGCCGATACGATCATGTCGGCTCACTCCGCTCGCAGCCGCAACCGGTAAATCCCCCGCTTCCGGGAAAACTTCACCAGACAGCAAAGGCGCGTAGCGCGTTTCCTTGGTACCCGGTGCACGCGGCAGGCGCGCCACCAGCGGTGGATATTTATCGATCAGGAATTGCAGCGCTGCTTCCACATCCGCAATCGTGGCGAATTCATGTAGACGCCCTGAGCGTGTGCGAATCTCGCCTGCGGTCTGGATGCCGCGCAGCATCAGCACGGTCAACACGGCCAGCTTGTCCTGCTCAAGCGACCACTTCATGCGCAGCCTGTGCTCGTATTTGCTCACACGCGCGCCGGCCTGATTCACCTCGGCCACGAATTTATCCGCGATCAATTCCTGCAAAATGGCCTGCACGCCAGCTTCCGTCAGCGCCATGACCGGATCGCGACTGGTCAATTGATTGCAGCCATTGGTCAGCGCATTGATCGACATCGGATAAGCATCGGGCGTCAGCGCCTCTTTCTCCGCCAGCACAGCCAGTACGCGAACCGCACCGGCATCGAACACGATTTGACCGTCATCCCGCGCATCGGCGGCTGCTGTATTGCTTACTTCATCTGTCATGGCTAGCTACTTACTCAACCAGTTTGTTCAACTGTTCAGGATCAAATTTCTCGGTGGCATTCAGGGTTTCGCAATCGATGCCGGCGCACTTCAGCGCGGCCAGGATGCGTTCGATCTGGTGTTCCTGGGTCGCAGCATTATCGATCAAGCCATGCAAAGCCTTGGACAAGGGATCGTCGCCGTTCGGCGTCACGCCATACGCGGCAAACATGCGCGCCGCCGCTTCATCACGTGCATTGTCCTTCTCGATGATACGCGCCGGATTGCCAACTGCCGTCGCGCCAGCCGGGACCTCGCGTACCACCACCGCGTTCGAGCCGACCTTGGCACCCTCGCCAACGGTAAAAGCGCCCAATACTTGCGCACCGGCCCCAATAATGACACCGGTACCCAATGTCGGATGCCGCTTGGCACCTTTGCTGAGCGAAGTACCGCCCAGAGTTACTCCCTGGTAAATCGTGCAATCGTCGCCGACCACTGCAGTTTCACCGATCACCACGCCAAAACCATGGTCGATGAAGACACGCCGACCGATGGTCGCACCCGGATGGATTTCGATCCCGGTCAACCAGCGCGCGATATGCGAGGTAAAACGCCCCAACCATTTGAAATCATGGGTCCAGAACCAGTGCGCCCAGCGCTGCATGACAATGGCGTGCAAGCCCGGATAGCAGGTAATAACTTCCCATTCACTGCGCGCAGCAGGGTCGCGGGCAATGATATTGGCGATGTCTTCTCGGATACGGCTAAACATAAAGTAAATATGGATATGCGAAAAATGCTTGGATAGCAATATTAGCCTGTTAACGCAAATCATGGCGGACACCGGCTATTTTTGCCGGTGCCGCCATGTTGTCACACAGGCTTAAGAACCGGTCGCGATGCGCTGTCTGCGCGCTTCGTACAGACAAACGCCGGAGGCGACAGAAACGTTCAGGCTTTCTACCGAGCCGAACATGGGAATACCAACCAGGACATCGCAGGTTTCACGCGTCAGGCGGCGCATGCCCTCGCCTTCCGAACCCATGACCAGGGCGGCCGGGCCGGAGAAATCGGCGTCGTACAAACCTTTTTCGGAGTCGTCGGTGGTACCGATCAGCATGATGTCGCGCTCTTTCAACTCACGCAGCGTACGTGCCAGGTTGGTGACCGTGATGTAAGGCACGGTATCGGCCGCGCCACTGGCGACCTTGGCGGCAGTCGCATTCAAGCCAACCGCCCGGTCCTTCGGTGCAATCACCGCATGCGCACCGGCACCGTCTGCCACCCGCAGGCAGGCACCCAGGTTGTGTGGATCGGTGATGCCATCAAGTACCAACAGCAAGGGCGGACCTTCGATTGCATCCAGCAATTCATCCAGGTTACGCGCCAGCGACAGCTCACCCGCCTTGGCTACCACGCCCTGATGGCGCCGCGTACCGACGATGCTGCTCAGGCGTGCATCATCGGCCGGGATAATACGCACTTTCGCGCCTTCAGCTGCGCGTATCAAATCCTTCATGCGCTGGTCGTGGCGACCGGCGTCAATATAAATTTCTTCCACCGAAGAGGCTTCATGGCGCAAACGCGCCGTGACGGCGTGAAAGCCGAAAATCATCTTGCTCTTCATTTTTATCGCTTCTTCTTGCTTGATTTAGGGTGCACTGCTGGTGCACGTTGTTTATGAGGTGTAGCCGGTGCCCGTTTGGCTTTGGCTTTTTTGCCGGGTGCAGTAGCGGCAGGCGTTGCAGCCTTGGCCGCGGTTTTGCCTGCAGTCGATTTTTCGGCTTTCTTGCTGTGTTTCTGGTGTTCGTTGTCGGCGCGGCGCGCTTCGTTTTTTAATACGGTGCGGATACCGGGCTCATTGACCAGGCGCAAATCGATTTTACGTGCGTCCAGGTCAACCCGGCTGACTTGTACCGTTACACGGTCTGTCAACTGATAGCGGATGCCGGTACGCTCACCACGTAACTCATGGCGCGCTTCATCGAATTTGAAATGATCAGCACCGAGTTCAGTCACGTGCACCATACCTTCGATGAACAGTGAATCCAGTTGCACGAAAATACCGAAAGTAGCTACGCCGGAAATCGTACCGGTGAATTCTTCACCCAGCTTGTCGCGGATGAAGTAACACTTCAACCATGCTTCAACATCGCGTGATGCTTCATCAGCACGGCGTTCATTTGCCGAGCAATGTATGCCTAGTGCTTCCCAGATCGCCAGGTCGCCTTCCGACTTTTGCTTGCCTTCTGCCTTGTCCTGCGCGTGCTTCTTGCGTGCGGCAGGCGACAGCATGGTATTCAGTGTGCTGGTATCCATACCGCGCGGCTCATACTTCTTGCCTTGCAGGATGGCTTTAATGGCGCGATGCGTCAGCAAATCCGGATAACGACGGATCGGGCTGGTGAAATGCGCATAGGCTTCATACGACAAACCAAAGTGGCCGATATTTTCCGGGCTGTAGACAGCTTGCTGCATCGAACGCAACAACATGGTCTGTAACAGCAATGCATCCGGACGATTTTTAATCTTGGGCATCAACTCGGCATAATCCGAAGCGGTCGGCTTATCGCCACCGCCCAGGTTCAAACCAACCTGCTTGAGGAAGGTGCGGACCTGATTCAGTTTTTCCTTGGTCGGCAACGCATGCACACGATACAGGCTGTGGTGCTTGTGGCGCTGCAAGAGATCGGCGGCACAGACGTTGGCTGCCAGCATGCACTCTTCAATCAGCTTGTGCGCTTCATTACGGGTGCGTGGCAGGATCTGCTCGATCTTGCCGACTTCATTGCAGACGATATAGGTTTCAGTGGTCTCGAAATCGATCGCACCGCGTGCATGGCGCGCCTGCAGCAAGGCCTGGTAGACGCCGTACAGGTTCAGCAGATGCGGTACCAGCGCCGGACGCTTGGTCGCTTCTATACCCTTGGTATTACCGAGGATGGCGGCTACTTCGGTATAGGTCAGGCGCGCTGCTGAATGAATCACTGCCGGATAGAACTGGTAAGCCTTGATTTCGCCCTTGGCGGTAATCACGGCATCGCATACCAGTGTCAAACGATCAACGCCAGGATTGAGCGAACACAAACCGTTCGACAATTTCTCCGGCAGCATAGGAATTACGCGGCGCGGGAAATAGACCGAAGTACTGCGTTCCAGCGCATCTACATCCAGCGCTTCATTCGGTTTGACGTAATTGCTGACGTCTGCAATCGCAACGATCAGACGGAAGCCATCAGCACGACCGATCTTGCACGGTTCGCAATACACGGCATCATCGAAGTCACGGGCATCTTCACCATCAATGGTGACCAGTGGCACATCGCGCAAATCGACACGGTCGTGCAAATCAACTGCACGCACTTCATTCGGTAATTTCGCGGCAGCTTTTTTTGCTGCTTCGGAAAATTCATGCGGCACGCCATATTTGCGCACGGCAATTTCGATTTCCATGCCGGGATCATCGATGTCACCGAGGACTTCGACTATCTTGCCGACAGGCTGGCTGAAACGCGAAGGCTGTTCGGTCAATTCAACACTGACGACCTGCCCGGTTTTGGCCTTACCCGGCGAACCGGCCAGCATGATGTCCTGGCCTATGCGTTTATCTTCAGGTGCCACTACCCACGCACCATTTTCGTTCAGCAGGCGGCCGATCACATGGCTGTTTGCACGTGACACCACTTCAACGATGGTGCCTTCAGGGCGACCGCGTCGGTCGGTGCCGATGATGCGTGCTTGTACCCGATCGCCATGCAAAACTTTTTGCATTTCTTTTTCAGGCAAAAAGATATCGGCGCTGGCGTCGTCAGGAATCAGGAAGCCGAAGCCGTCCCTGTGACTGCTGACGCGGCCTTCAATAAAATTGGAAGAATGGGCAAGTTGATAATTGCCGGCGCGATCAGGTTTGATTTGACCATCGCGCTCCATCGCATTCAGGCGACGCATCAAACCGTCCATCTCATCAGGTTTTACACCGAGAGCAGTAGCAAGTGTGGAAGCGTCGTGCGAACCGGTGGCCGTACGTAAGATGCCGAGAATTTCCTCGCGGCTGGGAATGGTATAAGAGTATTGGCTCAAAAGCTGTTTTGGTTAATTGTTATTAGAACGGGAGTCAGTGTAACGGACGACGACGATGTTTGCATAATAAGTCGATAAACATGCAAATTAGTCGCAATCAATGATTGACTTCCAACTGATTTCCGCTATACTGCTCATCTTTCATGTAAGGCCCACGTGGCGGAATTGGTAGACGCGCATGGTTCAGGTCCATGTGCCGCAAGGTGTGGGGGTTCGAGTCCCTCCGTGGGCACCAAGTTATTAAAACCCCGTTGATTCGTCAACGGGGTTTTTCTTTTTCCGGTCGCATTTATTTCCGAGCTTGTATCACGAGCTTGCTTCAAAAGCTTACTTCAAGCTCATTTCATACGCACGCAGCAAACTTCAGATTCGCAAAATTCCTTGCGAAACTCTCTCACTATTTCTTTGTTACTTTTTACTTCTGCAAGCGTATCGATATTGCCTGCAGAAAATGACACATCAGTGACGACGCGCCCTATTCTGTTTCACCTTTGCGCAACCATGCTGCCAATTGATGCGGACGCAAGCCGTCGTATTCTTCAAACGGCTGATGTATCCACGGATTATGCGGCAAATAGTCGAGATAAAAATCCGGCTCAACAGATGAGCAAGCTTTGTACCAGATGACTGCAGATTTTACTTCCGTCACTGCGGGGAATTTTTCGGAGAGATGGCGCTGCACTTGTTCCAGCGTTACGCCGGAATCGACCAGGTCGTCGACCAGCAATACCTTGCCGCCCAGTGTGCCATTGGTAATCGTGATGTGCTTGGCGATATCCAGCGAGCCCTGCTCTTTGCCCGCATCTTCGCGGTAAGAGCTGGTCGACAAAATCGCCAGCGGCACATTGAAAATACGTGAGAACACGTCACCGGGGCGGAGACCGCCCCGTGCCAGGCACAAGACCTGGTCAAATTCCCAACCCGACTCGTGCACCAGCAGAGCCAGGCGCTCGATGGCTTGGTGATAGGCATCCCATGTCACCCATAGATCTTTATCGCCTGATTCTGGCATCGTGCAACTCGTCGGACTAAGTAATTTTTATTTGAAAGGATGACGCAAGACGATGGTTTCTTCGCGGTCAGGACCGGTCGAAATCATATCAATAGGTACACCAACGAGTTTTTCGATGCGGTCGATGTAAGCACGCGCGTTTGCCGGCAATGCTTCCAATGTTTTCGCGCCCACCGTTGTTTCTTTCCAGCCTGGCATTTCTTCGTATATCGGTTCGCAAGCTGCTGCATCTTCTGCACCAACCGGGAAAATATCAACAGTTTTGCCATTGAGTTTGTAACCGGTGCAGATACGCAGCGATTCCAGACCGTCCAGCACGTCAAGCTTGGTGAAACACATACCGGTAACGCCATTGATTTGCACCGAACGCTTCAGCAAGGCTGCATCAAACCAACCGCAACGACGCGCGCGACCGGTCACGGTACCGAACTCATGACCAACTGTTGCCAGGTGTTTACCAACACCTGCATCGGTAGGCAATTCGGACGGGAATGGACCGGAGCCGACACGTGTAGTGTAAGCCTTGGTGATGCCGAGGATGTAATGCAACATGCCAGGACCAACGCCGGAACCGGTGGAAGCATTGCCTGCCACGCAGTTGCTTGAAGTGACGTACGGGTAAGTACCGTGATCGACGTCCAGCAAGCTGCCTTGCGCACCTTCGAACAAGAGGTTTGCACCTGCATTGTGGGCTGCATACAGCGCACTCGATACGTCACCAACCATAGGTTTCAGGCGTGGCACATCAGCCAGCGCATCATCCAGGGTTTTTTGATAATCAACAGCCGGTACCTTCAGGTAATGCGACAACACGAAGTTGTGGTAATCGAGGTTTTCCAGCAGTTTTTCCGCAAAGCGTTTTTCGTTCAGCAAGTCAGCCGCACGAATTGCACGACGCGCGACCTTATCTTCGTATGCCGGGCCTATGCCTTTACCGGTAGTACCGATTTTTGCATCGCCACGTGCTACTTCGCGTGCCACGTCCAGTGCCGTGTGGTACGGCAGGATGACAGGACAGGCTTCCGAGATTTTCAGGCGCGACGGGACTTCCACACCGATCGCAGCCAGCTTGTCGATTTCACGCAATACGTCAGGTACCGACAAGACCACGCCGTTACCGATATAGCATGCGACGCCTTCGCGCATGATGCCGGATGGGATCAGTTGCAGCGCGGTTTTATGACCGCCGATCACCAGTGTGTGGCCGGCGTTGTGACCGCCCTGGAAGCGCACTACACCTTGTGAATGATCTGTCAGCCAATCGACGATCTTGCCCTTGCCTTCATCGCCCCATTGGGTACCGACAACTACAACGTTTTTTGCCATGCTTTTTGTTGACATCACTTAACCTAAATTTTTGATAATCCAGTTGCCATCTTCAAGTACGAGTACGCGATCGCACTCAAACTCGTCCTGATCGTTTTCGTAGCCGGGCAAGCTTTGAATTACAACTTCCCCTGCTTTGCGCAATGCGACAATCTTGCTACGCAATAATGCTTCGCGGCCCCACGGCGCACGAATTGCGCGCTTGCGTTCCGCTACTGGCAATAAGCGCGCCAGTTCGCGTAAATCCATAGAGAAACCAGTTGCCGGACGGGCCCGTCCGAATGCTTCGCCGACGTGATCGTAACGGCCGCCACGCGCTACCGCATTCGGCAAGCCCGGTACGTAAATCGCAAACATCGCACCGCTCTCATACTGGTAACCGCCGAGGTCTGCCAGGTCTATCGTGACGTTGGCTTCACCTGCCAGGCTGGTCAACGCGGCCAGCTCATCCAGTGCCTTGGTAATACCCGGCAAGGCCGGCAATTCTTTGCGCGCACGTGTCAACACCGTCGCGTCACCGTATAGGCTAGGCAAGGCGAGCAAGGCACGGCGCGATTCTTCACCATAGGCAGCGGTTATTTCCTGCAGCGCCGGGACATCTTTGGCGCGTAGCAAAGTATACAGTGCCGACTCATCTTTTTGCGCATTTGCGTCATTTTCAATGATCGCCCGCAACACGCCGACATGGCACAAATCCAGCCGGACCTGGGTAAAACCGGCCAAAGCAAGTGATGCCAACGCCAGTTCCTGGATTTCCGCATCGGCTTCCAGCCCGGCGTGACCGTAGATCTCCGCCCCTATCTGCAAAGGCTCGCGGGTTGCATGCAAACCATTCGGACGGGTGTGCAGCACGCTGCCGGAATAGCACAGGCGGGTGACCGAAGCACGATTGAGCAAATGTGCATCAATACGGGCCACCTGGGTGGTCATATCTGCGCGCAAACCGAGGGTGCGGCCGGACAATTGGTCGACCAGCTTGAAGGTACGCAAATCCATGTCATGACCGGCACCGGCCAGCAATGAGTCCAGGTATTCCAGCATCGGCGGCATGACAAGTTCGTACCCGTACAGGTGGAAGTTGTCGAGAATGACACGACGCAGTTCTTCAATTTTGCGCGCCTCAGACGGCAAAACATCAGCAATATTTTCAGGCAGCAGCCAGTTTGGCATGACGGGAAACGAAAAGTCAGAAAAAGGAAAAGGGATACAGCGTACGGCAGGCTTATATCAACGATGCAAACGACAAACCCGCAAGCGGGTCGTGTCTGTCAGGAAATTATTTGCGTTTATGCATGTAGCCGCCACAAAAAAGAAACTGCATGAAGTGATGGCTTATCACTTCATGCAAATATGCGTATTTCATTTTAACGGCGCTTAGCGTTATTTCTTCGCGCCGGCACCTGTCGAGCCAGGATTTTTAAAATACTTGAAAAACTCGGAATTAGGATCGATCACGAGCATATCGTTACGTGTTTTAAAGCTGGCGCGGTACGCTTCGAGGCTACGATAGAACTTGTAGAACTCAGGGCTTTGACCAAATGCCTGCGCGTAAATTTGCGAAGCCTTGGCATCGCCTTCACCGCGAATCTGCTCTGCATCACGATATGCTTCTGCCAAAATCACAGTACGCTGGCGATCCGCATCAGCACGAATCTTTTCAGACTCGGCAGCACCGGTCGAGCGCAATTCATTCGCGACACGGGCACGTTCAGATTTCATACGATCGAACACGGAGTTGTTAATCTGTTCCACGTAATCGACGCGCTTCAGACGGACATCAACAATTTCAACACCGATCTGCTTCGCTTCTTCGGTGACTTTCTTTTGGATACCGTCCATCACCTTGCCGCGCTCACCGGAGATCACTTCACGTACGGTGCGTTTGGTGATTTCTTCGTTCAGCGAAGCCTTGACGATCTGTGCCATCCGATTTTGCGCGCTGCGTTCATCGCCGCTGAAGCTGACGAAGTACAAGCGGGGATCAACGATGCGCCATTTAACGAAAGCATCAACCAGGATGTTTTTCTTTTCCGCTGTAATGAAACGGTCTGCATCCGGCGTATCCAGGGTCAGGATGCGCTTGTCCAGGAACACGACGTTCTGGAATGGCGGCGGTAATTTGAAATGCAAGCCAGGTTCACTGATGACGGTTTTCACTTCACCCAGTGCAAACACGATTGCGTACTGGCGCTGATCGACCACAAACAATGTAGAAGACAAGGCGATAAACGCGATCACCGCAACGATGACATAGGAGATAAGGCGATTCATTATCGTACCTCCCGATCACGCGAACTACGGCTCTCTCTGGCTCGGGACTCCTGCGCCTCCAGTGCACTTGTATCCGGTGCAGCTGTTGACGAAGTGGCAGGCGGCCTGATCGCACCAACTTCTGCCGCCGCACCAGCCGGCGCAGCAGTTTGCGAAATCAGTTTATCCAGCGGCAAATAAATCAGGCTGTTATTACCTTTTGAATCGACCATAACCTTAGTAGTGCTTGAGAAAATTTTCTGCATCGTTTCGAGGTACATACGATCCCGGGTAACGGCAGGCGCTTTTTGATACTCAACCAGAATTTGTTTGAAGCGTGAAGCTTCACCCTGCGCATTCGCGGTTACGCTGGAACGATATGCTTCCGATTCCTGCATCAGGCGCGAAGCCGCACCACGTGCACGTGGGATTACGTCATTGGCGTAAGCCTGGCCTTCATTCTTTTGGCGTTCGCGATCCTGTCCTGCTTTGACCGCATCATCAAAAGATGCCTGCACTTGCTCCGGCGGTTGTACGCCTTGCATCGTGACATTGGTAATCTGTACGCCGGACTTGTAACGGTCAACGATTTGCTGCATCAACTGGCTGCTGTCGAAGGCGATTTTTTCACGACCTTCATACAAGACGAAATCCATCTTGCTGCGGCCGACTACTTCGCGTATCGCGGTTTCAGCAACCTGCTTGACCATTTCTTCCTGTTCACGGTTGTTGAATACCCAGTCTGAAGCGTTTTTCAGTGTGTATTGCACGGCGAACTGGATGTCGATGATGTTTTCATCTTCGGTCAGCATCAGCGATTCCTGCTGCTGCTTGTTCTTGACGTTACCGCGATAGCCCACTTCAACCGTACGCACTTGCGATACGTTGACGATTTCGTGGCTTTGGATCGGGGTTGGCCAGCGCCAGTTAAAACCGGCCGGCGTCATGTGGCTGTATTTGCCGAAAGTCATGACCACGCCGGTCTGGCCCTCCTGCACGATGAAGAAACCGCTGACCAGCCACAGGAATGCGACGATAGCTGCGATGATCGCAGCACCAATCCCGGCACCGCGCATATCCGGCTTGAAGCCGCCCATGCCGCCGCCGGAAGAATCGCCGCCGTTACCGCCGCCGCCATTCTTCTTGTTGCCGAATATATTGCTCAGGCGCTGATTGAAGTCGCGCCACAATTGATCGAGATCAGGCGGGCCGTCATTCGGGCGCTTGTTATTATCCTGATTTTTATTATTGTCATCGGAACCACGACCCCAACGAGGGTCATTGAGCGAAAACTTCAAACCAAATTTTTTGAGTAGGGAAACGAGCATTCTTTTGCGGTCCGGGCTGAAAAATAATGGGTTGGAAGGCCAAGTAAATTATTTATACATTGACGTCGTCAGATGCAACTACGGATACATCTTCTAATCCAGCGGCGCGCTCCTGCGCACATTCGGCTATTGCTTCACGCAATAGATCCAATCCGCTTCCAGTCTGGGCACTAATAAAAACACGACGAATTTTATCATATTCATCACGCTCCAAAGCAGGTTCCAGACCGGCAGCGTCAATCTTGTTCCAAACCAGAATCTGCGGGATATGGTCGGCGCCAATTTCCCGCAAGACCATATTCACCTGCTCTATCTGTTCCATCCGGACCGGGCTGGCACCATCCACCACGTGCAGCAGCAAGTCCGCATGTATTGTTTCCTCCAGCGTGGCGCGAAAGGCGGCAACCAATTGGTGCGGCAATTCGCGGATAAATCCAACCGTATCGGAAATAACCACATTCCCTGCTTCGCCCAGATAAATACGACGTGAAGTCGTGTCCAAGGTAGCGAATAGCTGATCGGCTGCCAATACCCTGGTTTTCGCCACGGCGTTAAACAAGGTTGATTTCCCGGCATTGGTATAACCAACCAGGGAAACCGAAAATGCATTATTACGACCACGCGCACGACGCTGGGTCGCGTGCTGCTTGTGCAATTTATCCAGCTTGGCGCGCAAAGCCTTGACCCGCACACCCAGCAGGCGACGATCGGTCTCAAGCTGGGTTTCACCCGGACCGCGCAGGCCGATACCGCCCTTTTGCCGTTCCAAGTGAGTCCAGCCGCGGATCAGGCGGGTTGCAAGATGTTGCAACTGTGCCAACTCCACCTGTACCTTACCCTCGTGGCTTTGCGCCCTTTGCGCAAAAATATCCAAAATCAGGCTGGTGCGATCCACCACACGCACCTTGAGATGACGCTCAAGGTTGCGCTGCTGCGCCGGCGACAAGGCATGATTGAAAATAACGATATCAAGCTCGTGGTCAACGACTGCATCCGCGATTTCATTTGCCTTACCCGAGCCGACAAACAAGGCCGCGTCCGGACTCGAACGCTTGCCAGTGATCGTCATGATCGGATCGGCACCTGCCGATCTGGAAAGAAGGGAAAGTTCTTCGAGGCTTGCAGCGAAATCGCCTTTGCCAAAATCAAGGCCTACCAGTACTGCGCGCATATTAATACTGCGCCCGTGACTGGGCGACGCAAATGTTATTCAGCTTCTGATTCAAGGCTCAGGTTCACGGCACGTGCAGGAACGACGGTGGAAATTGCGTGTTTGTACACCATTTGGGTGACGGTATTACGCAAAAGGACGACGTATTGATCAAAAGATTCGATATGACCCTGGAGTTTGATACCGTTGACGAGATAGATCGAAACGGGAACATGCTCTTTGCGCAAAGCATTGAGGAATGGGTCTTGTAACAGTTGCCCTTTGTTGGTCATGACAGCTCCAGTGTGTTGTTGTGTTTAAGAGGTTGAGGCATCTTGCTTTTTTTCAAGTGTTCCAACCATTGGAATGTAATCGATTTCCGGCTTTTTCGCCAAACCGCTTATTTTTCCGAACGCGAGAAAGGATTCTTCCCTGAACGTAACTCGATACGTAGTGGAGTCCCAACCAGCGAAAAAGTTTCTCGGAAATGCTTTTCCAGGAAGCGTTTGTAATTTGCGTCTATCGCTTCCAGCGCATTGCCATGAATGACAACAATCGGTGGATTCATACCACCCTGATGCGCATAACGCAATTTCGGACGGATAGAACCCTTGCGGCGCGGCTGCTGGTGCTCGACTGCTTCGATCAGCGCACGTGTCAGCTTGGGCGTAGACAGATTCGACATCGCCGCGGCATACGCGCCATCGACAGATTTCATCATCGGACCGATACCGCTGGACTTCAAAGCCGAGACGAAATGTGTTTTTGCAAACGAGAGGAAGCTCAGCTTGCGCTCTAGGTCCATTTTGATCTCGTCGCGACGATCGCTGGTCAAGCCATCCCATTTATTCACGCCAACCACCAAGGCACGGCCCGACTCCAGGATAAAGCCGGCGATATGCGCATCCTGCTCGGAGATGTCCTGCTGCGCATCCAGCAAGAGCAAGACGACATTGGCCTCGGAAATCGATTGCAGGGTTTTGACCACCGAGAATTTCTCGATTGCTTCAAACACCTTGCCGCGACGACGGATACCTGCGGTATCTATCAGTGTGTAGTGCTTGCCGTCGCGCTCGAACGGGATCTCGATCGAATCACGGGTAGTGCCCGGCAAATCGAAAGCAATCACGCGCTCTTCGCCGAGCAAGGTATTGACCAGCGTCGATTTGCCGACGTTAGGACGACCGACGATGGCCAGCTTGATGCTCCTGTCATTCGACGCAGGCGTTTCTTCTTCCGGTGGACGCTGGGCAAAAGCGATATTCAGCGCTTCTTCGACCAGGTCGTTGACACCGTCGCCGTGGGCAGCCGAAATCACATACGGGTCGCCCATGCCGAGTTCGTAGAAGTCAGCCGTCACCGTCGTGTACTTCATGCCTTCGGCCTTGTTCACGACCAGCATCACGGAACGACCCGATTTACGCAGGAAGTCAGTGATGGTTTTGTCATGCGGTGTCAAACCTTGGCGACCGTCAACGATGAAAATCACGACGTCAGCTTCCGCAACCGCCTGTTTCGTCTGCTTGGCCATTTCATGCATGATGCCTTCTTTGGCAACAGGCTCGAAACCGCCGGTGTCGATCACCAGGAACGGACGTTCGCCCACCCGGCCTTCGCCGTAATGCCGGTCACGCGTCAAACCCGGAAGGTCAGCGACCAACGCATCGCGCGACCGGGTTAGTCGGTTGAATAGCGTGGATTTGCCGACGTTAGGTCGACCTATAAGTGCAATAACCGGCTTCATCTAATGTTTTACTCGGCTGCGATGGCAGCCACTGTTCCTGATTGGGTTTGAAAAATAAAATTCGCATCAGTGCGAACCGGTACGCCGACAATCGGGCTCCCGTCAGTGTTCACACGTGCCAACAACAAGCCATTTTCTTTCGAGAAGAAATGGATATAACCTTGGTAATCACCAACCGCTACTGCACGGCTGGAAGAGATCGGGGTCGACAGGCGGCGGTTTTTCAACTGCTCGTTCTGCCAGAAACTGGTGCCGGTATCGCGGGCAAATGCCTGCAAGGTACCGCGTTCATTCGCAGCATACACTGCGCGCTCATCGACATCGACGCCGACATCACTGGAAAACGCCTTGCCCCAGCGCGGCGTGCCGCTGACGGTATCGAAACAGGCAATACGGCCTTGATATGAAACCGCACATACATCACGACCGGCGACAAATGGCGCACCGGAGATATCGGCAATGCGTTCCAGCTCGGTAGTGCCGCGCGGGTCACCGACGGCGACTTCCCAGCGCGGTGCGCCGGTGGCGAGCGCAACCGCCAGCAAACGTCCGCCGGCCAGGCCGATATAGGCATTCGAATTCGCAATCGCGATGCCCGGCGAAGTACGCAGGGTCAATGGCGGTGCGGTACGTTGCGCGAACCATTTACGGGTGCCGGTTTCAGCATCAAAGGCGACCACACGGTTATCCATGCTGCGGATCACAACCGTATCCAGGCCGACTGCAGGTGTCGACAGGATCTCGCTGCTGGCTTGTGCTTTCCAGCGCAATTTGCCCTGGTTATCAAATGCCAGTACTACGCCCTTTTCACCTGCCACTACAACTGTCTGGCCATCGCTACCGACGCCTGCCGTCAAGGGCATACCGGCATTGATACGCCACTGCGATTGACCATTCGTCGCATCCAGGCGGGTAATCGTGCCGTCCGCCGCTGCAGTATAGAGATCGTTACGCACCAAAGCCGGTGAAAATGCATAGTTACCTGCCTTGCCGACCGACGCAGTCCAGGCGGTGCGGGCATTCAGGCTTTGCTTGAACTCAACCAGAGGCGCTGGTGTGTTGCGCGTCGATGGCTTGCTGGCAAACGGATTCATCGATGACAGGAAGGAGCAACCGGCAGTCGCCAACAACAGGCTGGCCGACAGTACTTTTAATGCGATTCGATACTTCTGCATTTCTTTTCCTTTAAGCTTTTATGCTGCTTTTTTTACCGCTGCACCACCGATGGCATCCAGTTTGATCTGGATCAGCTGGCGTGCAGGATTCTTGGCATCGGTTTTTTCCAGGGCGGCCTGATACGCAGCACGGGCTTCTTCCAGCTTGTTTTGTGCTACCAGGATGTCGCCCTTGCGATCACTGACGACATTGGCGAATTGTGCAGGGAACTCACCCGACAATACTTTCAAACCTTCGTCGTATGCTTTTTCATCGAGCAGGATACCGGCCAGGCGGACTTTCGCGACAGCCTTGTATTCATCGCTTTGGCCCTTGTCTATCACCCATTGCAATTGCGCTTTGGCGGTTTTGAAATCATTCGAGTCAAAAGCCGACTTGGCAGCCGCCAGTGCGCTCATCTGTGCATAAGCGGTACCGGCAAACTTGGCTTCCATATCGGTCGCGGCACGTTGCACTTTTTCCTTGTCTTGTGCAGCGACGGCTTTTTGCAACTCTTCATACAGTTGGCCGGCTTGCGTCGCCTGGCTGCGCTGGTAGTAACCCCAACCCGCCCATGCGGCGTAAGCACCAAGGACCACTATCAGCAACCAGGTAACGAGGTTGCCGTACTGATTCCACCAGGATTTAAGAGTAGCTAGTTGTTCTTGCTCTGCGTGATCGTATGCCATGATGGTCCAAGTTTAATGATGATAATGTACGTGTTCGTCGTGCGCGTGGTCATGCGCGCCAACAATCTGATCTACCAGGTAATCCGCAATACCTTCGAACGGTACGCTGGCCTGGTTGCCGGCTGCTTCGGCGTTGCGCATTTCCTTGACGACAGCCGTGCCTTGCGCGATTTCGTCTTCGCCGATAATCACGGCGTACGCAGCACCGCTGCCATCCGCGCGTTTCATTTGCGATTTGAAGCTGCCGATGCCGGTCGCAGCTGCGCAATGCAATACCACATCGAGTCCGGCGTCACGCAAACGTTCCGCCACCACTGATGCCTGCAATTGCGCTTCTTCGCCCTGATGCACGATATAGACATCGCATTGATTCGGCGCGAACTGTTCGCCGCTGGCCTTCATCAACTCCAGCAAACGCTCAACACCCATTGCGAAACCGCAAGCCGGGGTCGGTTTGCCACCGAACATTTCAACCAGCGGGTCGTAACGACCGCCGCCGCATACCGTACCCTGCGAACCCAGTTGATCCGTTACCCATTCAAACACGGTGCGATTGTAGTAATCCATCCCGCGTACCAGGCGCGGATTGATAGTGAATGGAATCGCATTGTGGCGCAGGATTTTTTGCACGCCTTCAAAGTGCGCACGCGATTCTTCGCCCAGGTAATCGAGCAGCTTGGGCGCTGCATTGACCATATCCTGCATGGTCGGATTCTTGGTATCCAGGATACGCAAAGGATTGCTGTGCAAACGCTTTTGCGCTTCGGTATCCAGCAGATCCGCATTCTTTTCAAAATAGGCAATCAGGTCGGCGCGATGCTTGTTGCGCTCTTCTGCATTACCGATCGAATTCAATTCAAGGCGTACATCCTGCAGACCGAGATCGTCCCACAGCCGCTGGCACATCATGATCAGTTCGGCGTCGATATCCGGGCCGGCAAAACCGATGGCTTCGGCACCGATTTGATGGAATTGGCGATAGCGACCGCGTTGCGGCCTTTCATGACGGAACATGGGACCGGCGTACCACAGGCGTTTCGGGCCATCGTAAGTCAGGTTGTGTTCGAGCGCTGCGCGTACGACACCAGCCGTGCATTCAGGACGCAAGGTCAGCTGATCACCATTCATGCTATCGGTGAAGGAATACATTTCCTTCTCAACGATGTCGGTCACTTCGCCCAGGCCGCGCGCAAACAGTGCAGTTGGTTCTACGATAGGCGTGCGTATCTGTTGAAAACCATAGCTCTTGAGCACAGTGTGCACGGTGTTTTCAAACAATTCCCACAAAGGCGCATCAGCCGGGAGAATGTCGTTCATTCCCTTCACGCCGACGATTTTTTCTGTTTTTTTAGTATCTGACATTTATTTTTAAAGACTTATTTTCTACAACTTGTTGAATACGATGTATGTGACGAATGCTGCTTAAGCGGCAGTGCTTTCTTTGCCGTAGTGGCTCTTCACATAGTCGAGCACAATCGCATGGAATTCTTCGGCGATATTATCGCCACGCAGGGTGACGGTTTTTTCACCGTCAACAAAGACCGGTGCCGCTGGCGATTCGCCGGTACCCGGCAGGCTGATGCCGATATTCGCGTGTTTGGATTCACCGGGACCGTTCACGATGCAACCCATCACTGCCACGTTCATTGCTTCCACGCCCGGATACTGCTTTTTCCAGACCGGCATCTGGTCGCGCAGATATGTCTGTATGCCATCCGCCAATTCCTGGAACACGGTCGAAGTAGTACGACCACAACCCGGGCATGCAATCACCATGGGCGTAAATTTACGCAAGCCCATGGTTTGCAAAATTTCCTGGCCGACGATGACTTCCCTGGTGCGGTCGCCACCCGGTTCCGGCGTCAGCGAAATACGTATCGTGTCGCCTATGCCTTCCTGCAGCAAAACCGACAAAGCGGCGGTCGAAGCAACAATACCCTTGCTGCCCATCCCTGCTTCGGTCAAACCGAGGTGCAAAGGATAATCACAACGACGTGCCAGTTCGCGATATACGGCGATCAAATCCTGTACGCCCGATACCTTGCACGAAAGGATGATGCGATCACCCGCCAGGCCGACTTCTTCGGCACGCAGCGCGTTTTCAATCGCCGACGTCACCAATGCTTCATACATGACCGCTTGTGCGCTCCATGGCGTCGCGCGTGCCGCGTTTTCATCCATGATGCGCGCCAGCAGTTCCTGATCCAGGCTGCCCCAGTTCACGCCTATGCGCACCGGCTTATCGAAGCGGCATGCGGTTTCTATCATTTGCGCAAACTGGGTATCGCGCTTGTTGCCTTTGCCGACGTTGCCCGGGTTGATGCGATATTTCGCCAGCGCTTTCGCGCAGTCCGGATAATCATTCAGCAATTTATGACCGTTGTAATGGAAGTCGCCGACCAGTGGCACGACGATATCCATCTTGTCGAGTTGTTCGCAAATTTCCGGCACCGCGGCGGCGGCTTCCGGTGTATTCACGGTTATGCGCACCATTTCCGAACCGGCACGTGCCAATTCCTTGATCTGGATCGCAGTACCGATGACGTCGGCGGTATCGGTATTCGTCATCGACTGCACGACTACCGGCGCATCGCCGCCTATACGGACTTCACGACCACCATAACTGACTACCGCCACACGACTATGACGACGCGTCACAGGGCCGGTAGCTATCGGGTTGGATGACGACATAAGCGTTTTATTTCAAGTTCAATCGGGCAACGTTGCTGCTATTCCCAGTCACGACATCAACCGGCGCACCGCGCAAAGTGACATCTACACCTGCAGCATTACCGATCACCACCGAAACCGGGCCGGTAACCGCAACAGCTTCAGAACTGCCGGCTTTCAGCAAGCGGGACAAAATCACGCTATTGTCGGCGCCCTTGATTTCGACCCAGGAATCCTCGCGCACATTGATCGCGAGCGCATTTTTACTATCCACCGGCACCACTGGTTTCGGCGCTACCACTGCTACCGCTGCCGGCTTTGCAGCAGGAGCGGCAGGTGCCGCAGCTGGTACTGCAGCCGCTGCGCTAACCGGTGCGGCAGGCTTGGCGGCTGGAGCAACTGCTTCGACGACAGGCTTGGCTACTTCAGCCGGTTTCACTTCAACCGGCTTGGCTTCCGTCGCTTCGATTACTTCAACCGGAGGAGGCGTCTCGACCACGGCTTCAGGTGCGGCATCCGACAACTCGATCGGTGCCAGTTTTTCTTCCACTTTTGCCGTCGAACCCGCAGGGCCATGCGACAACCATCCCATGTGTTGACCGGCATATGCCAACAAAGCCAACACCACCAGGATGCCACCACCAAGCACTGCTTTCGAACGCAGGCCATGCTGGTTAGACGACAGCAATTTGGTTTCAGAAAACGATGCCGATAACGGGCTACGTTCAGGCGGCAAGATGGCCGGCGCCACGGTATCGTCCTTGATCCCCGCCAGTATCGGTGCCGGATCGACGCGCAATACTTTCGAATAGGAACGGATGAAACCGCGCACGATCACCATGCCGGGCAAGGCTGCGTAATTATCTTCTTCCAGTGCCTGAATCTGGCGGCTGGCCAGGTTCAATTGATTGGCGACCTGCTCTACCGTCCAGCCGCGCTCCTGGCGCAAGGCCGTCAGCTGCGCGCCCGCAGAAACGACCGGTTCAGGTTTTTCTGCTTCTTGCACCGGTTCCGGGGCCGCATCACTCATAGCTTCATTCACAGGCACGTCATTATTCATTAAAGGCTCCACGCTGATAGGCAGCAAACTCAGCCGAGTCCGGATAACGGCGGCGCAATTGCGTCGCAAGGCTGTTTTCTGCGGCACGATCGCCCACCTTGCGTTCAATTTTTATTGCTAACCACAACACTTCCGCGCTCAGCACATCTGCTTTAGTCACGCGATTAATATAAAACCGTGCACGCTCCAGATCACCGCGCTCATAATTCAGACGCGCCAGATTAGTAGCGGTCGTCAGGTTGCCGGGATCATGGCGAAATGCTTCATTGAAATAACGCTCTGCCGCCACTGTATCCTTCAGGATCAGGCTGCAGGCACCGGCGTTATTCAGGGCTTTGGCAGGCGACTGATAAGTCTTGCTGCGCAAGGCCGCTTCAAAATACGGGATCGACTGATTCGCGCGTCCGTTCTGGCACAGGAACCAACCATAGTTATTGCTCAAATCCGGATCATTCGGCGCCAGGCGCAAGGCGCGCTGGAAGTTTTCTTCCGCCATCCGGGTTTCGCCCTGGTCCATATAGATCAAGGCCGCCATGCTGTAAGCATCGGCAAAATTCGGATCGGTCTGCAAAGCCAGTTTGACTTCATCCAGCGCCACATTCAACTGGCCCTGCTGGTAATAGCCGATTGCCAGTTGCAAACGGATGCGTGCACGCTTTTGATTATCTGTTTTATCGAAGCTGGTCGACAATTCACTATCTGGTGCTACAGCAGGTCTGGCGGCGCAACCCAGGAGCAGGATTGCAGACAACAGGGACATTCCCAACCAAGCCGATCGACGTGCTGTCATCAAGATGAAATCTCCACAATACGACCGAAATTCTTGCCAAATTTTTCCTGGTACTCCGCCATCTTTTTCATACGGTCCTGTACCCGGGTACGGTCTTGCACTTCACCCGCCAATTGTCCGCACGCAGCATCAATGTCGTCACCGCGCGTCTTGCGCACAGTGGTCACGATGCCTGCATCCATCAGCACTTGTGCAAAGGCTTTGATGCGTGGATTGTGCGAACGCGTCAAACCCGATTCAGGGAAAGGATTGAACGGGATCAGATTGAATTTGCATGGCACATCAGCCTGGCGTACCAAAGCAATCAATTCACGCGCGTGCTGGTCGCTGTCATTGACGCCATCCAGCATGCAATATTCGAAAGTGACGAAATCACGCGGCGCGAATTCCAGATAGCGCTTGCAGGCTGCCATCAATTCGACCAACGGGTATTTTTTATTCAGTGGCACCAGGCCATCGCGCAAGGCATCGTTCGATGCGTGCAGCGAGACCGCCAGCGCGACGGCGCAATCCTGCGACAGCTTGTCTATCATCGGCACCACGCCGCTGGTCGACAGCGTCACGCGGCGGCGCGACAGGCCGTAGGCGTTATCGTCCAGCATCAGCTTCAATGCGGTGACGGTAGGTTCGTAGTTCAGCAAAGGCTCGCCCATACCCATCATCACCACATTGGTGATCTGGCGTTCGCCTTTAGGGCCCGGCTCTATGCCTTTGGTCCGACGTAATTCAAACTCGGCCATCCACAGTTGGCCGATGATTTCGCCAACCGAAAGATTCCGGTTAAAACCCTGTTTGCCGGTCGAACAGAAACGGCAATTCACCGCGCATCCGGCTTGTGTCGAAATACACAGCGTGCCGCGGTTTTCTTCAGGGATAAATACTGTTTCGACTGCATTGCCCTGCCCTACATCGACCAGCCACTTGCGGGTGCCGTCGGCAGAGGTGTGATCCGAGATCACGGCGGGTGCAGCGATGATCGCGCGCGTAGCGAGCTTGTCACGCAGCGATTTGGCCAAATCGGTCATCGCGTCAAAATCGCTGGCGCCGAATTGGTGTATCCAGCGTTGCAATTGCTTGGCGCGGAACGGCTTCTCACCCAACTCGCCGCAATAAGCGATGAGTTGCGCAGGATCCAGATCCAGCAGGTTGGTGAGAGTCGTCATAAAAACATTTCTTGAATCTGCCTGTCGCTCAAGCACGTCGCCGGCGACGGACAGGAATCCAAATTAACGCGAATAAACGTTCAATGCAGGGAAGTAGTAAGCGATTTCAACTTTCGCTGTTTCTTCTGCATCGGAACCGTGCACTGCATTTGCATCGATCGAATCAGCGAAATCAGCACGGATGGTGCCTTTGTCTGCTTTCTTCGGATCGGTAGCGCCCATCAGGTCGCGGTGCTTGAGGATTGCGTTTTCGCCTTCCAGCACTTGGATAATGACAGGGCCGGAAATCATGAAGTCGACCAGGTCTTTGAAGAAAGGACGTGCGCTGTGTACAGCATAGAAACCTTCGGCTTCAGCACGCGACAATTGCGTCATGCGAGCAGCGACGATTTTCAGGCCTGCGCCTTCGAAACGGCTATAAATCTGACCGATTACGTTTTTTGCTACTGCATCCGGTTTAATAATCGACAGTGTGCGTTCGATTGCCATCTGAAAAACTCCAATAAAATGAAAGGGTTAAGACAAAATTCCGATATTTCAACTAACCTTTAATTCTACCATGAAAGCCCCATCTACTTGAAGCAGAAACAAGAGCTTTTAAATGTGAAGATAGCGTTAAGAACAGAACCGTTTATACTATGTGTATGTCAAGAACCTGCTTGGCAACAACTCGAGCTTGATATTAACCTGGAGAAACCATGAGCAATTTACAGCAGACCTTTGGGTCTACCTATGACACTACGGCGGTACGCCATCGTGTCTTGCGCAATACATACTGGCTGCTCGCCCTTTCGATGATCCCTACCGTGCTTGGTGCCTGGATCGGCGTACAGTTCAAATTTGCCTTCTTCGCCGGCAGCCCATTCATGGGCATGATTATCTTTTTGGCAATTGCATTCGGTTTCTTCTATGCAATTGAAAAAACCAAAAATTCCGGCCTGGGCGTCGCCCTCTTGCTGGGCTTCACCTTCTTCATGGGCTTGATGCTGTCACGCCTGATCGGTCACATCCTCGGCTTTGCCAACGGCACTTCGCTGATCATGACGGCTTTTGGCGGTACCGCTGCCATCCTTGCAACAATGGCAACGGTAGCGACTGTTTCCAAGCGCGACTTTAGCGGCCTCGGCAAATGGCTGTTCATGGGCGTACTGGTAATCATCGTCGCGGCAATCGCCAATATCTGGCTGCAATTGCCTGCATTGCAACTGACCATCTCGGTTGTGGCGATTGGTATTTTCTCTGCCTTCATCTTGTATGATGTACAACGCATCATCAACGGCGGCGAAACCAACTACGTTACTGCGACATTGGGCATTTACCTGAGCGTCTACAATATTTTCTCGAATCTGTTGGCGCTGCTCGGCATCTTCGGTGGCGAACGCGACTGATAAATTTTCAGTGCCATAAACAAAAAGCCGACTTTTCAGTCGGCTTTTTTATTCCTGCAGCTTGCTTACGAATGCTTACGCGGTCGCTGTTGGCGCCTGGCGCAACTCGAATACCGCCATCGATTCCACATGCGAGGTATGCGGGAACATATTAATCACACCTGCATTCTTCAAATCGTAATGCCCTTCGTTCACCAATACCGCAGCATCACGTGCCAGCGTCGACGGGTTACACGAGACATAGACGATGCGGCTAGGCAGCAGATCCGGATGACTCTTGCCCAGTTCGGATAAGGCTTCACATACGGCCAACGCACCATCACGTGGCGGATCGATCAGCATGCGATCGAATTTACCCAACTCAACAAAGTCTTCTGCTTTCGCTTCAAACAGGTTGCGGCAATAGAACGAAGTTTTATCGGCGAGACCGTTTGCGGTGGCATTTTCCAGTGAGCGTTCGGTCAGCGTGGTGCTGCCTTCAATGCCCACTACTTCACGCGCCTGCGTTGCAATCGGCAAGGTGAAATTACCCAAGCCGCAAAACAGGTCGGCAATACGATCGGTCGGCTGCGCATCCAGCAAACGCAAGGCACGCGCCACCAGCACGCGATTGATCTGATGGTTGACCTGCGTGAAGTCAGTCGGCTTGAACGGCATCTTCACGTTGAATTCCGGCAGCGCGTAATGCAGATTATTTTCTGTCGGATAGAACTGGTAGGCGCTATCCGGTCCGGCCGGTTGCAACCACCACTGCACCTGATGCAGGTCGGCGAATGCCTTCAGTTTCACCTCATCTTCGGCCGAAAGCTCAGTCATGATGCGCAAAACCATGGCCGTGACTTTTTCCTGCGCGCCCTGGCCGATTGCCAATTCGATTTGCGGCAAATGGTCGATGACGGACAGTGTAGCGATCAGTTCGCGCAAAGGCACTAGCATCACCGATACATTCGGCGGCAGGATTTCACAGGTCTTCATATCGGTAATGAACGATGATTTCCGTTCATGGAAACCGACCAGCACACCGCCTTTTTTCGGCACATTCCGTACCGAAATACGGGCGCGATAACGATAGCCCCAGGTCGGTCCATGGATAGGACGCAACATGGTTTCCGCCTTGACCTTGCCTATATGCTTCAGGTTGTCTTCGAGGATGCGCTGCTTCAGTGCGACCTGTGCTGTCGGTTCCAGATGCTGCATCGAACAGCCGCCGCATATCCCGAAATACACGCACTTAGGCTTGGTGCGCAGTGACGATTCCTTGATCAGCGACATCATTTTTGCCGCTTCCCAGTTCGGTTTTTTGCGATAGGAAGAATAGACGACGCGCTCTTTCGGCAATGCGCCTTCGACGAAGACTACTTTACCCGGCGTGCCATCCTCATTCTGCAAATGGCCGACACCGCGCGCTTCCATGTCGAGGGATTCGATATCAATAATGGTTTGCTGCATAGGGACTAATTCTGAATCAAGCCTGGAACCGGCTTGCGTTAAATGGGATAAGGAAAGTGAAGGCGGATGATATCAAACTGCGGCGCTTTAGCGCCGTATTCCACTCATTTTGTCGCGTATTTGGGCAATGCTAGAGCAAGGAATCCTTGCCAACCCCGGTGCGCATCAGCGAGCGTTTCAGCTTGACCAATGCTTCCTGCTGGATTTGTCGCACCCGTTCACGGGTGACGTGCATTTCTGCCGCCAGCGCTTCCAGCGTGGCCGGATCATCATTATCCAGGCCAAAGCGACGCGTAATCACCAGGCGCTGCTTATCTGGCAATTTTTCCAGCCAGTCATGCACCAGCACCGTCATTTCATTGTGCTCGGCCAGTGCATCCGGATCGTTGGCATGGTCACCCTGCAATAAATCCATCAGGCTCGATTGCGGATCGCCATCCAGCGGTGCATCCAGCGAGGTCGCATGCTCGGAAAGCGCCAGGATGTCTTGCACATCTTCGACGCTGCGATCAACCAGGTGCGCGATATCTTCCGCCGTCGCATCCTTGCCGTCATGGTGCTGCGCTTCCAGGTGGAATTTGGCGCGCAGGGTCTGGTTCAATTCACGTACCACATGCACCGGCAAGCGCACGGTACGTGCCTGGTTCATGATTGCGCGCTCTATGCTCTGGCGTATCCACCAGGTCGCATAAGTCGAAAAACGGAAACCGCGTTCAGGCTCGAATTTGTCGATCGCACGCATCAGGCCGAGGTTGCCCTCTTCGATCAGGTCCAGCAGGATGACGCCGCGATTGATGTAATGCTTGGCGATAGAGACAACCAGGCGCAGATTGTGTTCTATCATTTTCTGGCGCGCAGCAAAGTCACCCTGCTTGGCCAGCGTTGCGTAATGCACTTCTTCCGGCACCGTCAGCAAAGGACGCGTACCGATCTGATTCAGGTAATGCTGGGTCGCATCGGTCGAGAGCTCGGTCGCCAGGACTTTTTTCAGCTCATCAATACCGGCCACTTCTACCGGCGCAACACGCTCCGCCAACTCGACGGCATCGCCATCGTCATCGGTGATGTCGGACTTCTCCGCGTCATCGTCAGCCTGCAGCGAAAGCTCGGACGACAGTGCATCCGAGTTTTCATCATCTTCTGCGTGTGCGTCTCGGTTGCGTGTCATTAGCGATTAGCGGCTAGGTAAAAACTTCGATGGATCGACCGGTTTGCCTTGCTGGCGGATTTCAAAATGCAATTTGACTGAATCCGAATCGGAATCACCCATTTCGGCAATTTTCTGTCCTTTATTGACATTTTGTCCTTCTTTTACAAGGATAGCCTTGTTATGTGCGTAAGCGGACAATAAATTACTGGTGTGCTTCACAATGACCAGGTTGCCATAACCGCGTATGCCACTACCCGCGTACATGACCTTGCCGGCACCGGCGGCCAGTACGGCCTGCCCTGACTTGCCGGCGATATCCAGGCCTTTACGGCCATCATCAAAAGTACCGACTACTTTGCCATCAGCTGGCCAGATCCATGAAACGCTGTCATCGTCGGTGGCCAAAGCGACCGGTGCCGCAGTATCGGCTGGTGTGGCCGGTTTGGCTGCCGTCGTTGCAGTGCTTGCAGTTGAACTTGCAGCTGGGGCTGCTGCCGGTGCGCTCTCCGGTTTTTGCATCTCTGCCAAGGTCGCGTCCGAGTATGGCCGCTTCTCGCCGCGCGGGCTGGTTTTATTGGTCGCGCCGGCACTGGCAGTAGTACTTGCAGGCGCCCCCAAAGGACGACTCTCTACCACCGAAGAACTGGCGATCGCACCAGTCTGCGCCCCACCACTACGTGCGACCGGCGAGTCCGGCGGTGCCACCCGCAACACCTGGCCAACCTTGATATCGTTCGGATTCGCGAGGTTGTTCCAGGCCACGATTTCGCTATAACTCTGGCCAAAATCCAGAGCAATGCGATACAGGGTGTCGCCCTTCTTCACGGTATACGTTGTGCGGTCTTCCACTGCGGCTTTGGGCGGCGTGGTACCACTGATCCTGCGCTCACTGACCGGGGCCGAGTTCTGGGTAGAACTACAGGCGCTGAGTAAGCCGACCAGCGATATCAAAAATATCTGTCGAGTTGTGTTTATTCTCATTACGTTCAATTATTCTTTAGCGGTGTTGATGCATTGGAAACTAAGTCACGGTACCTGGACGGAGCGGCACAAAATGGCAATCCTCCAGCGTCGAACTTTTCCATTCAAATTTGCTGACGCGTTCTATCAGTTGTAATACCTGATGACGTTCGCCAACCGGGGCAACCAGACGCCCACCTATCGTCATTTGTTCCAGCAGAGCCTGCGGCACTTCCAGTCCGGCCGCAGCCAAAATGATGCCATCGAATGGCGCGGCCTGGGGCAAGCCAAGCATACCATCTCCGTAATGCAAGCGGATATTTGCAACCCGCATCGGCCGCAAATTGGTTTTTGCCAATTCATGCAAACCCCTGATTCGCTCGATGGAATAGACTTCCTTGGCCACCAAGGACAAGACCGCAGCCTGATAACCACAGCCGGTTCCGATTTCCAGCACACGATTGAGTACGCCACCCTGCTGATTGTTCCGCATGACTTCAATCATTCTGGCGACGATATAAGGCTGCGAGATGGTTTGATGATAACCAATTGGCAACGATGCATCGATGTAAGCCTGGCTCGCCAGCGCCGGTTCCATGAATAAATGGCGTGGCACGGCATCCATCGCCGCCAGTACCTTGCTATCTTTTACCCCTTGTTTTGCGACCCGGGCCGTCATGGCCTTGCGCACCGCTTCGGAGACCAAAGGCGTGGCCCGCTCGCCGGAAGACGGAGCGGCGACTGCCTTGCGCGGCGCTTCTGCCGGCCGCGCCGGCGTCACCGTGCGTTTGCCGTGTTGCGAGGCATTCTGAGTCGCGGTTTGTGGCGTTGCCACTTTGCCGGACGTGCTACTGCGGTTTACTTCCGGCCTGGCACCGCTACGCGGGGCTTTCTCTGCAATCGATGACAGCGAGAGCGGGAAACGCTTTTTCTCGGTCATACCAAAACCTTCTTCAAGGCTTCCAGTTGCGCCGTATGCGTCAAATCGATTTGCAGCGGAGTAATCGATACATGACCCAGCGCGGTGGCATGAAAATCAGTGCCTTCGCCGGCATCCTTTTGCCCGCCACACGGACCTATCCAGTAGATATCACGGCCATGCGGATCCTGTGCCTTAATTACCGCTTCCGATTGATGGCGCTTGCCGAGGCGGGTTGCCACCGGCGGCTTTATTTGTTCGTAAGGCAGGTTCGGGATATTCACGTTCAGCAGGAATGGTTTGCCATAGGTATCGAAGCGGCGCTCGACGATATCGCGTGCGACCCGGGCTGCGGCATCGACCTGGTCCCAGCCTTTGTTGACTTGTGAAAACGCAATCGCCGGGATACCGAACAGGAAGCCTTCGGTAGCGGCGGCCACGGTACCGGAATAGAGGGTGTCATCACCCATATTCTGCCCCTGGTTAATACCCGAGACGATCAAATCCGGCGGCTCCGCCATAATCCCGGTCAGCGCTATATGCACGCAATCCGATGGTGTGCCGTTGATGAAATAAAATCTGTTCGCAGCCTGGTAGACGGACAAGGGGCGATCGAGCGTAAGGGAATTGGAACTGCCGGAGCGATTGCTGTCTGGTGCCACCACTACGATATCGGCAATTGCTGCCATCGCATCGGCCAGGGCAATCAGCCCCGGCGCCAGGTAACCGTCATCGTTACTGATAAGGATTTTCATCCCTGAATTTTACCTGAAGCAAGGACCTCTGCCGCATAAGCTTGCGAGCCGATCCAGATAAATTCTGCATCCCGGCCTGCGCCTTACCGCTGCGTCGTACTGGTGCAAATTTACTCTGCGCTGGCGTCCGCTGTGTCTATCGTCGCAAAGAATTCCTGTACCACCGCCAGTTCACGCGTACGTTTGAACGGCGGCAGGCTTTGCCATATGCGTTTGCCATAAGGCTTGGAAATCAGGCGCGGGTCACAAATCATCAGCACACCCTTGTCCCGCTCATCGCGAATCAGGCGTCCTGCACCCTGTTTGAGGTTGATGATGGCCGCCGGTAACTGATGATGCATGAAACCATTCATGCCCTTGCGTTCCAGCGCTTCGATGCGCGCCGCCAGCACCGGATCATCCGGTGGTGAAAAAGGCAGCTTGTCGATAATCACGACCGACAAGGCATCGCCGCGCACATCCACGCCTTCCCAGAAACTCTGGCTACCGATCAATACGGCATTACCGGCAGCGCGAAAACGATCAAGTAATTCGGTACGCCCCGCTTCACCCTGCACCATCAGCGGGAATGGCAGCTTGCGCCGTTCGAATTCCTCGCGCAAGCGTTCGGCTGCACGATTCACCGCACGTATCGTCGTACACAGCAAGAAGGCACCGCCACCCGCTGCCTCGATAACCGGCAAGGCGGCGTCAATCACGGCATCGGTGTATTCAGGCGAGTTCGGTTGCGGCAAACTGGTCGGCACATAGAGCAAACCCTGCTCGCCATATTGAAACGGGCTGGGCCAGGATTTCGCCGGCTCGTCCCACAAACCCATTTGCGCGCTGTAATGATTGAAGTCGTTTTTGACGGCCAGCGTTGCCGACGTAAAAATCCAGGTACGCGGCGCGCCTTCGCGCTGCTTATTAAAGATAGGCGCGATCGATAGCGGTGTCTGATGCAATTGCAATGAGGTGGAATATGCCTCCACCCACAACACACTCTCCTGGCCGATGATCACTTCTTCGGTCTTCGGCTTATTCCACGCATCGAGGCGCATCGCCAGTTCCAGCGCACGCACCCGACATTGTTCGATGGTGTCGGCGCGCTCAGCCTGCTTTTGCAGCACGGCGATCATATTGTCGAGCTGCTCTTTCAGGGTTTCCAGCGCCGGGAAGAAGATGCTGGAAGGCGCAATCTGATTCACCGCCAGGCGCACGATATCCTGCGGGAATGCCAGCCGCAAATCGCGCGCCGCGCGTTCGACAGGTGTCACCGTGCCGGCCCAATCGGCGCCGTCACGCGCGTGCGACAAGCCTTCGGCTAGCACATCGCGGCACAGTTCCAGCACTTGCGAGGTTGAAATGGTTTCACCGAAGAACAGCGTCGCGGTATCCGGCAACTGATGTGCTTCGTCGAAAATAATCGTATTCGCCGATGGCAGCAATTCCGCCACGCCAGTGTCTTTCAATGCCACATCGGCGAAAAATAAATGGTGATTGACCACCACCACGTCGGCTTGCTGCGCCTCCTTGCGCGCCTTCATCACGAAGCAATCCTGATAATACTGGCACTCGGCGCCCATGCAGGTATCGCGTGTCGATGTCACCAGGTTCCAGATCAAAGCGGTTTCCGGCACTTTCGACAATTCAGCCTTGTCGCCGGAACTGGTGGTTTTCATGAAGCGCGAAATTTCACGCAAGTGGCCGACGTCGTCGCGCGACGTCAGGCGACCGTTTTGCAAGGTACGTTCGAGATGGAAATGACAAACGTAATTGGCGCGCCCTTTCAGCAAAGCGACCGAAACCGGTGCATTCAAGGCTTTACGTACGCTGGGGATATCACGCAGGAATAACTGATCCTGCAAGTTCTTGGTACCGGTCGAAACGATCACCTTGCCGCCCCACAGCAGCGCAGGCACCAGATAGGCAAAGGTTTTACCGGTGCCGGTACCGGCTTCCGCAATCAGCGTGCTTTGATTGGAAATCGCATGCGCAATGGCTTTGGCCATTTCGGTTTGCGACTGGCGTGGACGGAAGGCCCCGACCGCATGGCCCAGCGGGCTATCAACACCAAACAACTGATCGATTTCGGCATCGTGTGTGGCGGCTACAGGCAATGCAGAAGGTTCGTCGATCAAAATAAAGTCTTGGGGTTAAGCACTGGGGGATAAAGAAAATCTATGCGCCGCGTCATTCGGCCGACACGGCCACCGAAGGAATACGGCCTCAGGCTGGAATATCAGGAATCAATTGCATTTTAAGCAAGGTGATATTGTCTTTCAGCTGCAATTTCCGCTTTTTCAAACGGCGCAATTGTAACTCCTCATGGCGTCCGTCACGTACCAGAGTCTCGATCACGGCATCCAGGTCCCGATGTTCAACTTCCAGTTCGACAATACGTTGATGCAGAAGAGCGTGCGAAGTGTTCATAGTCATATTGTCTGTCTTCTTGTCGATGAAACAATTCAAATATCCAGGGTGGCCACAACAGGCCCGATTAAGCACCCGGCCCGGGCTTTGTCCGCTACCGGCCATCAAATCACAGGCACAGCCGACGCCAGGCACCGTCATCCAATTGTAAAAAATTCTTACAATTTTAAAAGCCCGGCATTTACTTCCGGCGGACTCTGCATGCAATAATCAAACGCAATAATTCACAGCCATAAGTTTAATCCACTAACACGCATGCGCCAATACGAGATAGAAGCCGGGACCGGCCAGCACATAGGCGACCGTAGCGAACAGCAAGACCGCGTCGCCCTGTTTGCCGCGCCCAAAGCACCTGGCTATATGTTAGCCGTCATTGCTGATGGGATGGGAGGTTTATCGGGCGGTGCATTGGCTGCAGAGCAAGTCGTGCGTAGCGCGCAACAGGTTTTCGAGCGTTTTTCGCCACTCACCGATAATCCGGAAGCCATCCTGCATACGATCGCCAGCGAAGCCGATACTGTCATTAAGCTATCAGCCATGTCGTCAGACAAAAAGCCACACAGTACCGTAGTGTTGCTGATCATCACGCCACAAAATAGTGCAATCTGGGCGCATGTCGGCGATTCCCGCCTGTATTTCTTCGATGGCCCGAATTGCATCAAACGCACGGTAGACCATACCTATCTCGAACAACTGAAGGCCGAAAACAAGCTGGACGAGGCAAAAGCCAGGGATCCCTTGCTCGCCAACCTGCTGGTGAATGTACTCGGCAGCAGTAGTAACGATTTCAATATTTCGCTGAACCGTCGCGACGGCCTGAAGGCAGGCGACTCCTTCCTGCTCTGCACCGATGGCTTATGGTCCTATTTCAGCGATGCGGAACTGGGGGCGGCTATCGCAGTCAACTCGCCGCGCAAGGCCTCCGAGATGCTGATCGCGAACGCACGCAAACGCGCGGCCGGCAGCAAGGCTGACAATTGCACCTTAGCCATTGTCAAACTGGTCAAACCAGCCAAGGAAGTCAAAGACTATACGATTAAAAAAATGCGCAGCGCAGTTTGAAAAATTTACAAGCGTCGACTTATTTGCCCGCCCTGCTTGACGAAAGCTATCGCTAGCCGTTAGCTTCTAACCAAGCGGGAAAATTCTTAATAAAGACCACTACCGCAAGGTAGCCGGCAGTCGCTGAAAACCTTCATCAATCCATCTTTTCAGCGACCAAGGCAGTGACTACGGCCTTTCGTACAAACCGGCATTTCGCGCAGTCCGTCGCAATTTGAAAAGACCATGCATTGAAAAAAACTCTGTCCTCCCGCTTTAACTTCGACAGCTTGCGTGTGCGCTTGCTGGTACTCGTATTGCTCGCGATTGTGCCGCCGGTGATCCTGACGGTTTATGGTGCATGGAAAGAACGCCAGCAAGCGATACGGATGGCGGAAGACAATTTACAGCAATTGACGCAATTGGCTGCGACCAGCGAAGCACGTTCGATAGAAGGTGCACGACAACTGCTTACCGTCCTCTCGGTGATTCCGGAACTGCGTGGAGATGCGAAAACTTGCAGCCAGTTCCTCGGCACCATCCTCAAAAAGAATGAAGGCTACGTCAACTTCGGCCTGATCCAGTTGAATGGCGATGTCACGTGTAGCGCACTGCCGCTGACGGGCAAGGTCAATCTCGGCGACCGGCCGCATTTCAAGCGCGCGGTACAGGATAAAACCTTTGCCGCCGGTGACTATGTCATGGGTCGCACGGTACGCAAGCACACGATCAACCTGACCTACCCTATCCTAGGTAATAACGGCGAAGTACAGGCGGTGATTTTTGCCGCGCTTGATTTAAGCGTGCTTGATCGCTTTGTCAGCGATATCGAATTGCCGGCAGGTGCGGTACTCGTCACCGCGGACAGTAACGGCACCATCATCGCCAGGCGACCAAATCCCGAACAATGGATAGGCACGCGCACGCCGCAATCACTGTTCGACGTCATGATCAAAGTCGGCTTTGGCACGTCGGCCCTGACCGACGCGGATGGCGTAACCCGCCTGCATGCATTTGCACCGGTAGGCACCAACAATATTTCCAATTTCAAGGTCAGCATCGGCATCCCGATGGATGACATCGTGGCACCGGCAAATCATTTACAAATGATGGAGCTCACCACGCTCGCCGTGATCGCCTTGCTGGCATTGATCGCAGCCTGGTTTGTCGGCGATGTCATTATCTTGCGCCGGGTTAAAGCGCTGGTGCGTACCGCAGACCAGCTGGCCGGCGGCAACCTGAAAGCACGTACCGGTATCAAATACGGCAAGGAAGAAATCAGCCAGCTGGCGCGCGCCTTCGACAGCATGGCCAGTTCGCTGCAACAGCACGAAACGGAACGCGAACAATCGAAAGCAATTCTGTTCGCTGAAAAAGAACGTGCGCAAGTAACACTGGAATCGATTGCCGATGCGGTCATCACCACCGACAAACTCGGCAATATCGAATACATGAATCCGGTGGCGGAAAACCTGACCGGCTGGAGCAAGGCGGAGGCGGAAGGCTTGCCGTCAACCCGCGTATTCAAAATCATCAATGGCCATACCCGCGAACCGGTACCGAATCCGGTGGAACTGGTATTCGAACAGCAAAGCAACGTCGAACTGATCAAGGACACTGTACTGCTGAGTCGTAACGGCAATGAATATGCAGTCGAAGATTCAGCGGCACCGATACGCGATCGCGATGGAAAAATCATAGGCGTGGTATTGGTATTCCATGATGTCAGCGATTCACGCAAGCTTGCGATCCAGCTATCGCACCAGGCGGCGCATGATCCATTGACAGGTTTGTTCAACCGCCGTGAATTCGAACGCCGGCTTGAAGTGGCGATCGATACGCTGGCACTGCAATCCAAACAGCATGCCCTGCTGTACCTGGACCTGGATCAATTCAAAATCGTCAACGACACCTGCGGTCACAGCGCGGGCGACGAATTGTTGCGCCAGATCACCGCCCTGCTGCAACCCTTGGTGCGCGACAGCGATACGCTGGCCCGCCTGGGTGGCGATGAGTTCGGTGCCTTCCTTGAAAATTGCACACCCGATTCGGCAGTACGCATTGCAGAAAAATTGCGCCAGACTATCTGCGATTTCCATTTCGTATGGCAAGACAAAATCTTCCCTATCGGTGTCAGCATAGGCCTGGTTAATTTCAACAGCGACGCTCTGTCGCTGCCGGACTTGCTGAGCGCTGCCGATGCAGCCTGCTATGTCGCCAAAGACACCGGGCGCAACCGCGTACATATTTATCGTGCCGAAGATCATCAGCTGGCGCAGAACCAGGGCGAAATCAAATGGAATGAGCGGATACAAAAAGCCTTTGAGACCGATGGCTTTTGCCTGTACTCGCAAGAGATCGTTAATATCCGTCCGGAAGCCGGCAGCTTCAAGTTTGCCGAGTTGCGCCTCTACATGACGGACGATGCCGGCCGCCTGATCCCGACCACCGCTTTCATCCCGGCAGCTGAGCGTTACCATTACATGCCAACCATAGATCGCTGGGTGATCCGTACTGTCTTTGCACAGCAGGCAGCATCCCTGCTCAAGTCATCGGATCAGCGCCTGCAAGTCATGCTGATCAAGATATCCGGCAGTTCGCTGGATGATGAAACCTTCATTGAATTTGTGCGTGAACAATTCATTCACTTTGCACTGCCTTACGACTCGATCTGTTTCGCAATTGCAGAAACTACCGCCATTACCAACCTTACGCGCGCGCTCAGTTTCATTGATACGCTGAAGCCACTCGGCTGTCGCTTTGCGCTCGATGATTTTGGTAGCGGCATGTCTTCCTTTGCTTACCTGAAACACCTGGACGTTGATTTCCTGAAAATAGATGGTGGCTATATTCAGGGCATGGAAAGCGATCCGGTTGATTGCGCCAAGATTGAAGCAATTCAACACATCAGCAATGTGATGGGTATCAAGACCATTGCGCCTAATGTTGACAGCGATGCGATGTTGAATAAATTACGCGGCATCGGCATCGGCTATGTGCAAGGCAGCGCCTTGCATCCGAAGGTTCCGTTCTACCCGCCGCTGGGTAGCAAATAAACCGCGCCCAAAAAAATCAACGGTAACAAAAACGCCCGCCCGGTATAAACCAGGCGGGCGTTTTCACTTCATTACTGCGATTTGGGCTGTGGCCTGTCCGGCGTCTATTTACGTGAAAACAGGAAACCGAGTACCAAACCGAGGCCGGCTGAGATCGTCACCGCGCGCCAGGGGTTATGCGTGACATAGTCATCTGTCGTGGTCGCAACTTCCTTGGTTTTTTTCACAGCGACGGTAGGAATTTCTTTCGCCGCAGCAATGGCAGAATCCAGAAACTCAACATACTTCTTGCTCAGTTCACCAGTTTTTTCCACCGCCTGGGATTTGGCTTCACGCGCCAACTCTTTCGTATCCTTGGACAAAGCCTTGAGATCTTTGGAAATATCATCAACTTTGGATTCGATCATCTTTTTTCTCCTAAAAGGTGTATCAATGTTCCGCCTGTCAGCGGTACGAATAAACGCCCTGCCTGAATCGGCAGGACCAGGCTATCAACTCATCGACAAATGAGCACGATTACGTAAGTTCTTCATCAGTTCATAGTTTTGGATAACACCCTGATACTGGCGCTCCACTACCGCCCGCACATCGAGCGGCAAATCCTTTTCCAGCGCACGGCGATAACTTTTCAGCGCCATATCCTCACCGCGCTCACACTCCTTCATAATCGCCTCATCGTCTTTTCCCATCAAGGATGATTTGATATCTATCCAGCGCCGATGCAAACTTCCTCCCAGGCTATGACGCCGCTCGGGATTACCACCGCGTGAAACCAGCAAGACACTGAGTTCCTGCGCTGCATCATTGCAGCCATCAGCCAGATTCAGAAAAGGCTGCTTCAATTGAACATCGCGTATATCTTCAGCACATGTCTTGAAGCCTGCTTCACCATCCCTGCACGCCTCGATCAATTCATTGAGGGTCGCCAGTACATCGTCTCTCATCATTCTTCCTTTCAGAAAACATCAAGTCCGCCCCTCATGTTTTTCTTGTGCGTGCCGTAGAGAACTCTGTCACGTATAACTTCGACCGCGAATCGCCATTACCGATCCGAGCATGCATGGATTTTTTTAAAGCGCGTTTCGTTGCTGGAAGATACCGGCAGATATGCAGCCGGTATGGGATGGCAGTAAGAATCAATATGCAGCAAAGTTGAACCAGGCTCTGTTCGGCAGCGTACATATGACTATGAAGTATTGATTTCACATTAGTTATATATTTAGACGCGCAATTCGAGGCAAAATAGACGCTTATTGCTGCTAAATCCATATTTCTGACAAGCAAGGTACAATGCCCGATGCGTTAGTGCATACTGAGCCAACGAATGGAATCGTAGTATCCGCGTCATTCCACTTCATTCCTGCTGCCTCAAGACCACCGAAGTTGCCGAAATATCAAGTCAATCTTCATTTAGCCAAACGAGCATAAAAGACAGAAAGCCTCTGCGCTTTTCTGCCAAGAGTCGTGCTGAAAGAAATACCAAGGAAGCTTGCGAATTTCGTATCAAAACAGTTTGTCTTTTAAAATGAATAAAGCCTTTCTATGCTGACCGCACATTACGATTCGCTACTGGTATTGATCTCGCTACTGGTCGCCATCCTTGCGTCCTACACGGCGCTGGACATGGCCGGCAGGATCAATTCCGCCACTGCCAGGGGCAGCATGCTGTGGCTCGCCGGCGGTGCGGTTGCGATGGGCATCGGTATCTGGTCCATGCACTTCATAGGCATGCTGTCATTCAACCTGCCGATCCCGCTGGGCTACGACATCAGCATCACCGTACTCTCGCTGGTCATTGCCATCGTTGCTTCCGGCTTTGCCTTATGGCGTATCAGCCAGGCTGAATTACCTTTATTGCAATTGATTGGCAGCGCCATCTTTATGGGCATTGCGATCGCCGCCATGCATTACACCGGCATGGCAGCGATGCGCATGACGCCGGGTATTGAATACGATCCGTGGCTCTTCGCACTCTCGATCCTGATTGCAATCAGCGCCTCGGGTGCCGCCTTATGGATCGCCTTTCGCCTGCGTACCAACACTCCGAATGTAGTACGCTGGCGCGCTATGGCTGCGGTAGTGATGGGCGCAGCCATCATCGGCATGCATTACACCGGCATGGCGGCAGCCAACTTCCCGATAGGCAGCGTCTGTAGTGCGGCAGTCGAAGGTGTCGGTCCCGGCTGGCTCGCCATTGTCGTGATCGTGACCACGCTTGCCGTACTTGCCATTGCACTGCTGACTTCGGTACTGGATGCACGACTGGATTCGCAAACCGGCAAGCTGGTACGCTCCCTCGCGCTCGCCAACCAGGAATTGACCAAACAGGCATTGCAAGACAACCTGACCAAATTACCTAACCGTACCCTGCTGGAAGACCGGCTGGACCAAATGGTGCACAAGGCGGTGCGTGAGCAAAGTCGCTTCGCCCTGATGTTCATCGATCTCGACGGCTTCAAGGCGATCAATGATTCGCTCGGGCATCACATCGGCGACTTGCTGTTGATCGACGTCGCCAAACGCATACGTGACAATATTCGCGCGCAGGACACTGCCGCCCGTCTCGGTGGCGATGAATTCGTCATGTTGATTGAAGTCAACGAGCCGGAGGATGCCGCCTCGGTCGCGGACAAGCTGTGCACCACCCTCAACCAGCCCTTCGATATTGCGCAATACAACCTTGGCATTTCAGCCAGCATCGGGATCGCGGTATATCCGGAGGATGGCAAGACACGCCATGATTTGCTGGTACATGCGGATGCAGCGATGTATCACACCAAGAGTACCGGCCGTAACGGCTATCACTTCTTCGAAGCATCGATGAACATCAATGCGCACAACCAGTTGCAGGTGATACAGGATTTGCGCACGGCACTGGAGCGCAAGGAATTCCGTTTGCATTACCAGCCGAAGTTCAGTACTACCGACGGCGTGGTGGTCGGGGCTGAAGCGCTGCTGCGCTGGCAGCATCCGATCCGTGGCATCGTGGCACCTGCAGATTTCATCAGCCTGGCCGAAAAAACCGGCCTCATCGTACCGATAGGTGAATGGGTGCTGGATGAAGCTTGTCGCCAGATGCGCAAATGGTATGACGAGGGATATCAGCAATGGAAGATTGCGGTCAACCTGTCCTCGGTCCAGTTCAGCAATGACAATCTGGTTGAGATGGTGAAAGAAACACTGGCGCGCAACAACTTGCCGGCCACCAGCTTGATGCTGGAAGTCACGGAATCCACCGCCATGCATAATGTCGAAGCCAGCCTGACTATTCTTGAGCAACTGGTCAGCCTCGGTGTAGAGATTTCGATCGACGATTTCGGTACCGGCTATTCCAGCCTGCTTTACCTGAAGCGCCTGCCGGCAACTGAATTAAAGATAGACCGCGGCTTCATACGTGACCTGGCACACGGCTCAGACGATGCTTCTATAGTTTCGGCCATCGTTGCGCTGGGCCGTTCGCTCAATTTGCGTATCGTGGCAGAGGGTGTCGAAACCGAGAAACAGCAAGAATATCTGACCACCTTGGGTTGCGATACGCTGCAAGGCTACTTCATGGGCCACCCGATGGCTTCCGAGCAATTCATGGCAGCGATCAATGCGCTCAAGGCCGTGCAACTGAACCTGCACGTCCCGGGCACTCTCGGCAACTCAGGTTTGCAATCCCAGCATTGATTTTTATTTTTGGCAGTAAGCCAGTGCCAGCGGATCGTGCAGTGATGCGCTGTAATGCCAGGACTGATGCCACATCAGATAAGGGGTCAATACCTGGCCTTGCCCCATCTCGACGGCAAAGGCTTCCGGTATCGTCGATATCCACGCAACAATTATCACTGCGGCAGCAATCGTAAACAGCACCAGTGTCAGTGCCGCCAGAAAAAGTCGAAAGATATGCGGGTTATTTACTTGATCCATACAGCCCCCCCCTTGCACAACGGCCAGCCTGCCTAAGCGATGGATTTGAGAGGCGATTCTAATTTGAAGCCATCGATGGATTCTGTACGCTGACGCACTTAAGCTCTTACTTAACTGAGGCTCAATCGTTTACAACCATAAACAAAAAGGCCTTGCTTCGCAGCAAGGCCTTTTTTATTCTGATTCACCACTGAAAATTACAATTGCGGGTTCAGTTTTTCTATCTTCGAGTGCAATTTATTCAGTGCAGAAATGTAGGCTTTGGCTGAAGCGACCACGATATCCAGGTCGGCACCGACGCCATTGACAATACGTCCGGCCTTCGACAAGCGCATCGTTACTTCACCTTGCGATTCGGTACCGGTCGTGATTGCATTGACGGAAAACAGCAGCAATTCTGCGCCACTGCCAACCTTGGCTTCAATCGCATTGACGATTGCATCAACCGGGCCATTGCCCTCGCCCTTGCAGCTTTCTTCCTTGCCATCGATCGAAAAGACGACATTCGCCGCCGGTTTTGAGCCGGTAGACGATTGCTGCGACAGCGAAACAAAGCTGTAGTATTCCTTTTCGTGCGATTGCTGCTCATCCGAAACCAAGGCCATGATGTCTTCATCGAAGATATCGGATTTACGATCGGCCAACTCCTTGAAACGCACAAATGCAGCATCCATCTCAGCGCCGGAATCCAGCGTGATGCCCAATTCTTCCAGGCGCTGCTTGAATGCATTGCGGCCCGACAATTTACCCAGCACAATTTTGTTGGTAGTCCAGCCCACATCTTCTGCGCGCATGATTTCATAGGTATCACGTGCTTTCAGCACGCCATCCTGATGGATGCCGGAAGCATGCGCAAAAGCATTGGCACCGACGACCGATTTATTCGGCTGTACTGCGAAGCCGGTGATCTGTGACACCAGTTTGGAAGTAGGTACGATTTGCGTGGTATCGATACCGACTTCGAGGTTGAAGTGATCCTTGCGCGTACGCACCGCCATCACAATTTCTTCCAGCGCGGTATTGCCGGCACGCTCACCAAGGCCATTGATCGTACATTCGACCTGGCGCGCACCGCCTATCATCACGCCGGCCAGCGAATTCGCTACCGCCATGCCGAGATCGTTGTGGCAGTGGACTGACCAGACCGCTTTATCAGAATTCGGAATACGTTCGCGCAAGGTCTTGAGCATATTGCCGTACAGGCCAGGTACACCGTAACCGACGGTATCGGCGAAGTTGATCGTCGTTGCGCCTTCCTTGATCACCGCTTCAATCACGCGGCACAGGAAATCGATATCGGAGCGGCTGCCGTCTTCCGGGCTGAATTCGATATCGTCAGTAAAGTTGCGTGCGTAGCGCACCGCCATCTTCGCCTGCTCGAATACCTGGTCCGGCGTCATGCGCAATTTCTTCTCCATATGCAATGGCGAAGTCGCGAGGAAGGTATGGATGCGTTTGCGCTCTGCCGGCGCCAGTGCTTCCGCCGCGCGTGCAATATCCTTGTCGTTGGCACGGGACAAGGAGCAAACCGTTGCATCCTTGATGATGCCGGAGATCGCGTGGATGGATTCGAAATCACCCTGTGAAGCTGCCGCAAAACCGGCTTCGATAATGTCTACCTTCAAACGCTCCAGCTGGCGGGCGATGCGGATTTTTTCATCTTTGGTCATCGAGGCGCCGGGCGACTGTTCGCCATCGCGCAGGGTGGTATCAAATATGATGAGTTTGTTGGATGGCTGGGCAGACATGTTTAATCCTTGGGAAATGCGCCTTGGGAATTGCGCTTTAAGAATCGCGCTATAAGGTGAAAGCTATACGATAAAAATCAATGATCGTCGTGTGGTTCGAGTTCGGTTTGTACAATGCTGCTGACCGGCTTGCCTTTGGCCATGCGCCAGAAATACACGCAGTAGCCGGACAGGCCATACAGGACGAACAAGCCGAACAAGACCTTGGGCGGGTCACTGGACACCACCACGAAAGCCAGCACGATCAGGAAGATCCCGATGAACGGCACCGACTTGCGGAAGTTAATGTCCTTGAAGCTATAGAAAGGAACGTTGGTCACCATGGTCAGGCCCGCATACAGGGTAATGCCCCATGCGATCCAGCTCAGGTCCGGACCGGCAAAACCGAGGTCCTGCATCAACCAGATGAAACCGGCGACCAGCGCCGCTGCCGCCGGGCTGGGCAAGCCCTGGAAGTAACGCTTGTCGACTACGGCGATATTGGTATTGAAACGCGCCAGGCGCAAGGCGCCGCCGGCGCAATATACAAAGGCGGCGAGCCAGCCGAGCTTGCCCATATCCTGCAGCGCCCAGACGTAGACCACCAGTGCCGGTGCCGCACCAAAGGAAACCATATCGGCCAGGCTGTCATACTGCGCGCCGAATTCACTTTGGGTATTGGTCAGGCGTGCCACGCGACCATCGATCGCATCCAGCACCATCGCCGCGAAAATCGCAATCGCCGCGTAATCGAACTTTTGGCTCATCGCCATCACGATGGCATAAAAGCCGCAAAACAGTCCGGCGGTCGTGAATGCATTTGGCAGCAGGTAAATGCCACGGCGGCGCAAGGTCGGGCGCGGCGCGGCAACATCCTGCGTTTCGGCGGACAAGCTTTGGTTGCCCCGTGCAAGCCGGCCCAGCGGCCGTGGCTTGGTATAAGGAACTTTGCTATTTTTCGCTTTTCGACGATTGAAACTTGACATGCGTATCCTGTTTTCAGCTAGCGCTATGGATGGAGGATCAGGAGGCGTAGTGTATCAGACGGGCAATGCAACCGGCTGACGGCGGCCATAAACATCACATAATTCTTGCCCCGCAACAGGGACAGGAATGCGCTAAAAACGACAATGGCCGCTACCGAAGCAGCGGCCATCAACAGATTTTATGTTGCAGTGCCATATCGAGGCCAGGACCCCGATATGGCGCGCAGTCTTAACGGAACCTGACCTTGCCTACAACACGCATATTCAGCGTGGTTTCGCCAGGTTCAAAACTAGGCTCTTCAACCGGTGCCGCATCGGCAGCCATCGAAGCACGCATCATCTTGGGCGCAGCAGCCATTTCTGCGTAGTTACCGGAACCTTCAAAGTCCACGGTATCCATCACGGCATCGGCCGGATTACGCCCCATTGCGCGCGCAATCGCTGCGGTACGCTCAGTCAGGTTTTTATAGGTGGCGTCAATACGTTCGGCATCGAGCTTCTTCGCGGTCGCATCGGTCAAGCCGAATTGCAGGCCATTCAGTGCCAGCACGCCCTGCGCTGCCGCAACTGTCTTCGGCAAAGCATTCAGATTGGTGGTTTTGACTTCCAGGTACTGGCCGACACGCCATGCGGTAGGCTGGCGCGCTTTGTTGGACTGGCGTGGCTGGTCTTCCGGATAGACCGCATAGGTGTAGTAGCCACGTGTACTCAGCACGGCCTGTGGATCGGCTTTACGCACGATCTCGGTACCCTGCTTCATTTTTTGATTTACGCGCGATGCTGCCGCTGCTTTGTCCTTGTCCTGCTCTTCCACCATCAGGGTCAGGCGCGCTTCGTCATTTGCGTGCTTGACTTCGCCGTAAGCAGGAACGATGACCAGGGTACCCGTCGTTTGTACCGGCGCTGGTGACTGTGCAAATGCAGTCGCACTCGCGGCTACGCAACCAAGGGCCAGCAGGGTTTTGAATTGTGACATGTGATATCTCCCAAAAAAACGTAAAAGAAAGGCAAGCTGCGATTCGACAGCCAGCATATGGCTTAAGTTCTTTCTGACCAGCAATCGTCACACTTTTTTACAAGATTGGCTAGCCAGCAGATAGTTAGGCCAAATTAGTTTTTGGTTTGATCAACCAGTTTGTTTTTTGCAATCCAAAGCACGCGAAGACGAAAAAAAACCACGCTAGTGCGTGGTTTTTCGGCTGAGCGCGGCATGCGCTTGCAAGCGCATGCCGTTTGATGCCAGCAGCTAGTTAAATCAAACTTAGTTTTTAGTTTGGTCTACCAGTTTGTTTTTAGCGATCCAAGGCACGTGAGGGCGAAAAAAAAGCCACGCTAGTGCGTGGCTTTTCGTCCGAGCGCGGTGTTCGCTTGCAAGCGAACACCGAATGATGCCCAGTGGTAGTAAAAACTAAATTAGTTTTTAGTTTGGTCTACCAGCTTGTTTTTAGCGATCCAAGGCATCATCGCACGCAGTTTCGCACCAACTTCTTCGATTTGGTGTTCAGCTGTCAAACGACGACGGGAAATCAGGGTAGGCGCGCCTGCCTTGTTTTCCAGGATGAAGCTCTTCGCGTATTCGCCGGTTTGAATGTCTTTCAGGCATTGACGCATTGCATTTTTGGTGTCTTCGGTGACGACTTTAGGGCCGGTCACGTATTCGCCGTATTCTGCATTGTTCGAGATCGAGTAGTTCATGTTGGCGATACCGCCTTCATAGATCAGATCAACGATCAGTTTCAGTTCGTGCAAGCATTCGAAGTAAGCCATTTCCGGAGCGTAACCAGCTTCGGTCAGGGTTTCGAAACCAGCTTTGATCAGTTCAACTGCGCCACCGCACAGAACAGCTTGTTCGCCGAACAAATCTGTTTCTGTTTCTTCGCGGAAGTTGGTTTCGATGATGCCGGCACGGCCGCCGCCGTTAGCCATTGCGTACGACAAAGCGATGTCGCGTGCGACGCCGGACTTGTCCTGGTACACAGCGATCAGGTGAGGCACGCCGCCACCTTGCGAGTAAGTACCACGTACGGTGTGGCCTGGTGCTTTTGGCGCGATCATGATGACGTCCAGATCAGCGCGTGGCACAACTTGACCGTAGTGAACGTTGAAGCCGTGTGCGAATGCCAGTACTGCGCCTTGTTTAGCGTAAGGAGCAACGTTTTCGTTGTAGACCTGAGCGATGTTTTCATCTGGCAGCAAGATCATGATGACGTCAGCAGCTTTAACTGCGTCATTGACTTCTGCAACGTTCAGACCTGCGTTCTTCACTTTATCCCAGGATGCGCCGCCTTTACGCAGACCGACTGTCACTTTGACGCCGGAATCGTTCAAGTTTTGCGCGTGCGCGTGACCTTGCGAACCGTAACCGATGATGGCAACGTTTTTACCTTTGATCAGCGACAGATCACAATCTTTATCGTAGAAAACTTTCATGATGTTCCTAAATGGTGTTGTTGGTGTGAATGAACTACTTAAACTTTGAGTATGCGTTCGCCGCGACCGATACCGGAGCCGCCCGTACGGACAGTTTCCAGAATCGCCGTGCGATCGATCGAATCGATAAACGCGTCGAGCTTGGTTTTGTTACCGGTCAACTCGATGGTGTAAGTCTTGTCCGTGACGTCAATGATACGACCGCGGAAGATATCTGCAGTACGTTTCATTTCTTCACGTTCCTTACCGACTGCACGTATCTTGATGAGCATGAGCTCACGTTCGATAAACGCACCTTCGGTCAGGTCGACCACTTTCACCACTTCGATCAAACGGTTCAAATGCTTGGTGATTTGCTCAATCACATCGTCCGAGCCGCTGGTGACAATTGTCATCCGCGACAAGGTTGCATCTTCGGTTGGGGCCACGGTCAACGTTTCAATGTTGTAACCACGCGCAGAGAACAAACCTACTACGCGCGACAAGGCACCCGCTTCATTTTCCAGTAAAACAGAAACGATATGGCGCATCACAGATCCTCCGAACCCAACAGCATTTCAGTCAAACCCTTGCCTGTCTTGACCATAGGCCAGACGTTTTCGGTTTGATCCGTAATGAAATTCATGAATACCAGTCGGTCTTTCATGTCGAACGCTTCTTTCAGTGCGCCATCGACATCAGCCGGATTTTCGATCTTCATACCGACGTGACCGTAAGACTCAACCAGCTTGTTAAAGTCAGGCAGGGAATCCATGTAAGACTCGGAATAACGTGAACCATATTCCAGCTGTTGCCACTGACGAACCATACCGAGGAAACGATTGTTCAACAGGATAATTTTTGGTGTCAGGTGGTACTGCTTGCAGGTTGCCAGTTCCTGGATACACATCTGGATCGATGCTTCACCGGTGATACAGGCCACGGTCGCATCCGGATTTGCCTTTTGTACGCCCATTGCGTACGGCAAGCCGACGCCCATGGTGCCGAGACCACCCGAGTTGATCCAGCGACGCGGCTTGTCGAACGGATAGTATTGCGCCGCCCACATTTGATGCTGGCCTACATCCGAAGTGATGAAGGCATCGCCCTTGGTGACTTCCCATACTTTCTGGATCACCGATTGCGGTTTGATGACTTCAGTCGAATCAGTAAACTTCAGACAATCGCGCTTGCGCCATTCGTTGATCTGCTTCCACCATGCCGACAGCGCGACGCTGTTCGGTTTGGCATCAGCCGCATCCAGTTGCGCCAGCAATTCAACCAGCACTTCCTTGACGTTACCAACGATAGGAATATCAACCTTGACGCGCTTCGAGATCGACGATGGATCGATGTCGATATGAATGATCTTGCGCGGGGTTGCAGAGAAATGTTTAGGGTTACCGATCACGCGGTCATCGAAGCGCGCGCCGATCGCAATCATCACGTCCGAGTGCTGCATCGCCATGTTGGCTTCATAGGTACCGTGCATGCCAGGCATACCAACGAATTTGTCGCTCGAGGCTTTGTATGCGCCCAGACCCATCAGGGTGTTGGTGCATGGGTAGCCGAGACGATCCACCAGACGATTCAGTTCTTCCGAAGCATTCGCCAGGATCACACCGCCGCCGGTATAAATCATCGGACGTTCTGCTTGCAACAAGAGCTGCACAGCTTTGCGGATTTGACCGGAGTGACCTTTGTCTACCGGTTTGTACGAGCGCATTTCGACTTCTTGCGGATACTCGAACACGCACTTGTGCATCGTGATGTCTTTAGGGATGTCGATCAATACCGGACCTGGACGGCCGGTGGTCGCGATGAAGAAAGCCTTCTTCATGGTCGCTGCCAGATCCTTGACATCCTTGACGAGGAAATTGTGTTTCACGCATGGACGTGTAATACCGACGGTATCGCATTCCTGGAATGCATCCAGGCCGATCGCGTGCGAAGGCACCTGACCGGAAATGACGATCATCGGGATCGAATCCATATACGCAGTCGCCAAACCGGTGACGGCATTGGTTACGCCAGGACCAGAGGTCACCAGGCAAACACCGACTTTGTTGGAGCTGCGGGAATATGCGTCAGCAGCATGTACGGCGGCCTGTTCATGGCGCACCAGGATATGCTGGAATTTGCTGTGATTGAAAATCGCGTCGTAGATATACAGCACTGCACCGCCAGGGTAGCCGAACACATGTTCAACACCTTCTTCGGCCAGGCAACGGACAACGATTTCGGCGCCGGTTAATTCTTCGCCGATTTTATTATTGCTGCTAGTACTTGTTTCAGAGGTCATGCTAACGTCCTTTCAAGGTCCATTGGAAATTGATCGGATGCTCTCTCCTGTTGAAACCGCTTGATGCTCCAGTGCTTAGGCGTCCCTTTTTTGTGCGGTCACGCCAATTCGTCACACATCTGTGAATGTGTTTCAAAAAGACGCTTAACGCGACTCGTTCAGCCAGAGGTTCTGGGGCAATGACGGATTTCTCACGCTTGTGGCGTGGGTTAGAGCAAACAGCTTTCAAATTGTTTGAAGCGCGCCTTCCAACAACATTGCATCATGCGCAATATGCAGAAAGACCATGGGTACCCTTTGAGATGGAAAGGGGAACGATACGTTACTGCGTTGCACAATATTGGTCAAGCTAAATCGCTGGAAAGCTGTATGAAATCAACGATTTTGCACAAAAAACGCCCGCAAACGAGGCTTTTTTGCTAGCATGCGTGCAGTTTAAAAACGTGATTGTCAAATTGTTGAGACATCTCATCCCGAAACACCCTCGGCAGCGTTCCCTCGAATGCGCTGCATCCAATGGCAACTGATAAAGAACTTTCGGATTTTCTTGAAGATGTCGAACGCCGTGCCTTCAAACAGGCGGTGTACGCGGTTCGCAAGGAAGAATCGGCACTGGACATCGTCCAGGATGCCATGATCAAACTCGCTGAGAAATACGGCGACAAGCCCGCCCCTGAACTGCCGATGCTGTTCCAGCGCATCCTGCAAAATACCATCCGCGACTATTTCCGGCGCGAAAAAGTCCGCACCTCATGGATCAGCCTGTTCTCCAGTTTTGGCAACAAACAGGAAGATCAGGAAAATTTCGATGCGATGGATATGATAGAGGCGGAAGAAGGCAGCTTTGGCGCCGAGACCGGCTTGGTCAAGCTGGAACGCAAGCAAGTCCTCGAATTCATAGAACATGAAGTACAAAATCTCCCATCACGTCAACGAGAAGCCTTCCTGATGCGTTATTGGCAGGATCTGAACGTGGCAGAAACTGCCGCCGTAATGGGATGCTCTGAAGGAAGTGTGAAAACGCACTGTTCTCGTGCAACGCATGCCTTGGCTCAGGCGCTCAAAGCCAAAGGAATTTACCTATGAAAACCAAAGAACTGGATCTCGCATATAAACTGCGTCATGCGCTGGATGAAAGCGCCAATCAGGTGTCGGCAAATACCGCCGAACGCCTGGCATCTGCACGCAATATCGCCTTATCCCGCAAAAAACAGGGTATTGCGGCACCAGCTTACGCGGCACAACCCGCGCTGGCATCCTATGGTGGCGCACCGTCGTCGGATCATCGCTGGGCCTGGTTGGGTCGCATGGGCTTGATCGTACCGCTGGCTGCCCTGGTGTTCGGTTTGATTGGCGCCTATCAGTTTGAACAACATCAGCAAATCATGGATTCCGCATCCATTGATGCCGAAGTATTAACTGATGATTTGCCGATATCGGCTTATCTCGATCACGGTTTTGATGCATTTTTGGCAAAAGGGGACAAATAGGCATGAAGGCATGGATTTTTTCCCTGAATACATCAGCTCTCGGGAAAATCACTACTACCCTCTTCGCCTTGTCCCTTGCATATACCCATGCAACGCAAGCAGCGCCAGCTAGCGCGCCGACATTTGCTCCGGCCACTCCTGCGGCCAATAGCAAACCGATAGTCAAGGCAACGCCTTCAGCCGCGGCCAAAACCAATAGCAACAATAGCAAGGCGGAATGGAACAAATTAAGCCCTGCACAAAAGCAAGCACTGGCACCATTGGCCGGCGATTGGCACAAACTGGATTCCTTCCGTAAGGAAAAATGGCTGGAGCTGGCGAATCGATTTGCCACCATGACACCACCAGAACAGGAACGCATGCAGGAACGTATGCGCGACTGGGTAAAGCTGACGCCTGACCAAAGACGGCTGGCGCGCGAAAATTACAATCGTGCGAAGAAACTGAATGCCGAGCAAAAGGCCAAGCAGTGGGAAGAGTATCAACAGCTGCCTGATGAAAAGAAAAAACAATTGGCAGAAACGACGCCGCCGGCAAAGCGCATCGTGAATCCGCCGCGCCTGAGCAACGGACAAAGTAACGGCCTAAGCAATGGTCAAAATTCGCCGCAAGTAAAGATCGCGCCTAAAGCGGCACCGGCCAAACAGCCAGTACCACGCCAGGAAGCGATCCAGCCTTCGTTGCCACCACCGGCTCCCGCGCCGGTGACCCCGCCTACGGTACAATCACAATAAAACTGCCGCCACCGCCTTATGTCATTGAACAGCTCTGATACGCCAACGATCAAACGCCGCCTGACTACAATGATTTATGAAGGCCTCCTGCTATTCGGCGTCGTCGCAATTGCAGGCCTGCTGTTCTCCACGATTTTCCAGCAACGTAATGCCCTCTATCTGCGTCATGCGCTGCAATATTGGTTATTCTTTGTGGTCGGCGTCTATTTCATCTGGTTCTGGATACATAGCGGACAAACCTTGCCCATGAAAACATGGCGTATCCGCCTGGTGACGGTAGATGGTCAAGCATTGGGTTTCAAACATGCCCTTGCACGCTACTTCCTGGCCTGGGGTTGGTTCCTGCCGGGCCTTGCCATTGCATGGGCTTTGGATGCCAAGGCATGGACTTCCGTTGCGATTGTTGGTGCGAATGTCGCGGCATGGGCACTCGCTGCTTACGTCCATCCTAGCCGTCAGTTTCTCCATGACCGCATCGCCGGCACCAAGCTGGTCCAGCTCAATAAAATCAAATAATCTCCGTGCCTGCCCTCGTGCAGGCCAGGCTTCCCGCCCCGCTCACCTCCGCTATTTGGCATCAAAAGTGAATCTTGTTGATTCCTTATGGTCAATGCTTAGGTAGATCATTACAATGAGTCGTACCTTCAGTATTCATCTTGATTGACGTGCCATGCCTGTACAGGCATTTTTGTTTAACCAAACAGCGGAGAAGTCACATGGTAAAGAAACTGAAAAAAACAACGAAATCAGGAAGCAAACAATTGACTGATGGCGTACACGCATCAGCCCAACAAATCTGGCAAGCCGGGCTGGAAGCATTTGCCAAGACCCAGCAGGAAGGTGAGAAAGTACTCGCCAAGCTAGCCAAGAAAGGGAGCAGCCTGCACAAGCGCACGCGTAAAATCGCTGAAAGCAAAGTTGCGGATGTCTCCGACGGCTTGCTCAAACTCAGCAATAACGTCGGCAAACAGGCATCCAGCTCATGGGACAAACTGGAACAACTAATCGAAAACACCGTCGCCAATTCCCTCAATCATTTTGGCGTATCAACCAAAAAAGAATTGGAAGCACTGCATAAGCGCATCGATACGTTAACCAAAAAAGGCGCGGCGGCCGTCGGGACAAAAAAACCGGCAGCAAAGAAAAGTGCTGGCAAAAAAACCGCTGCCAAGAAAACCGTGGCAAAGAAAGCCGTAGCGAAAAAAGCAGTCGCCAAACCCGCAGCCAAGAAGTCACCGGCTAAGAAAGCACCTGTCAAAAAAGCTGCAGCGAAAAAACCGGCAGCACGTAAAGCGGCAGTAAAAACTGCTTAAGCCACACCGCAGGGTTTGCGCCTGGCGCAAACCCGCATCTGCAACATCAGCATGTCTAATCACCCTCTCCCTGTACCGAAAATGAAATCTCTTTGTGTTTATTGCGGCTCTTCTTATGGAGCTAAACCGGTGTACGCCGAAGCTGCGCGCGCGCTGGCAAAAGAAATGGTCGATCATCACATTTCGCTCGTCTATGGCGGCGGCAACGTCGGTTTGATGGGCGTGATTGCCAATGAAATCCTGCGCCTCGGCGGCAAAGCCACCGGCGTGATTCCGCAAGCTTTAATGGATAAGGAAGTCGGGCACAGGGAGCTCACGCATTTGCATGTAGTGAAGGACATGCACGAACGCAAAGCCTTGATGGCGGAGCTGTCGGATGGTTTCGTTGCGATGCCGGGCGGCATAGGAACGCTGGAGGAATTATTTGAAATCCTGACCTGGTCGCAGCTCGGTTTTCATCAAAAACCGATAGGCGTACTCAATGTCGATGGATTTTATGACGGGCTGATCGCCTTCCTGCAAAACCAGGTGGCGCAAGGTTTTGTGAAAGACAATCAAGCCTCATTGATGATGCATGAAACAACACCGCTGGCACTCATGATACGGCTGCAAACTTTTGTGCCGCAACCCAGCACCAAAGTGCTGGACGCGCTGGCAGCTAAAACACTGCTGCCTTAATAGCGCTAGCGGAATCAGGCATCCAGCGCCTGGCGGAAGTCTTCCACCAGGTCAGCCGTGTCTTCGATACCTATCGAGACACGGATCAGTGATTCTGCAATCCCCATGCTGGCGCGACGTTCGGCACCCATTTCATAAAAAATGGTGTGTGCGACCGGGATCACCAACGTGCGGGTATCACCCAGATTGCTGGCTGACACACCCAGTTGCAGGCGGTTCAGGTAATCGAAGCAATCGATGCCATCCTTCAGTTCGAAACTGAACAGGCTGCCATAGGCACGGAACAGTTCCGTCGAAATCGCATGCTGCGGGTGCGACTTCAAACCCGGGTAATACACCGCAGCCACCCGTTCATCGGCTTCCAGCATCTGCGCAACAGCCAGCGCATTCGCACATTCACGATCCAGGCGCAGCGCCATGGTTTCGGCACCTACCGCCAGGTGATGTGCCGCTTCCGGCCCCAGCGAACCGCCAAAGTCGCGCAAGGCCTTGGCACGGATTTGCGCCATGCCCCATTGCGCGGTCGGGTAACGCTTATAGGTTTCGAGGATGTTCGGGAAGCGCGCCCAGTCATACAAGCCGGTATCGGTCAGACTGCCACCCAATGCATTGCCGTGGCCGCCTATAGATTTGGTCAGTGCATTGATGACGATGCCGGCGCCTACTGTTTTCGGACGGAACAGATAAGGCGAAGTCATGGTGTTATCAACCACATACAGGATGCCGCGCTCAGCACATAACTTGCCGATACGTGCCAGATCCGCGACCTGGGTACGTGGATTGGCGATGGTTTCAACGAAGACGATGCGGGTGTTCGGCTGGATCGCAGCCTCTACATTCTTGACGTCGGTCGCATCAACCATGGCGATCTGTACGCCCTGTCCCCCTACGGTTTGCCACAGGCTATTGGTATTGCCGAACAGGAAGGCCGACGAAACCACATGATCACCCTCGCGCAATAAGGCTTGCACCACTGCACCGATCGCGGCCATGCCGGTCGCAAAGCAGATGGTGGAAAGACCTTCTTCCATCTTGTTCACTTTGTCTTCCAGCGCAGCGACGGTCGGATTGCCCTGGCGGCCATAGCGATAGCCGGGTTTCTTACCCTGGAATACGGTCGCCAGTTCACGCGCATCGCTATAACCGAAGGTGACAGAGGTATGGATAGGTTTATGCAGGGAGCCATGTTCAATCGCCTTTTGGCGATCGCTGTGCAAGGTGGTAGTGGTAAAACCGTATTTTTTGGAGTCAGTCATGATGGCCAAGAAAAAAATGCCTGAATGCACACTTGCGCGTGCAAATCAGGCATGGCTGTAACGTCGATTAAATTAAAACTTAATCTACCTGTGCCAGATTCAAATTCAATTGCGAGCGAATCGCATCGTCCACTTCCGGTTTCGGATTGTTGCGGGCGAATTCGATACGATCCAGGTAGTCACGCGAAATATCACCGGTCACATAGATGCCGTCAAAGCATGAGGCTTCCAGGCTCTTCAAGGCCGGATTCACATCCGAAATCGAACGCTTCAGGGCTTCGATATCCTGATAGATCAGCGCATCAGCAGTGATTTCGCGGCACACTTCTTCGGTACTGCGACCGTAGGCAATCAATTCTGCACGGGTCGGCATATCGATACCGTACACGTTCGGATATTTCACCGGTGGTGCTGCAGAAGCAAAGATCACTTTCTTCGCACCGGCTTCACGCGCCATCTGCACGATTTCACGGCTGGTGGTACCACGGACGATGGAGTCATCGACCAGCAATACATTCTTGCCTTTGAACTCGGAACCGATCGCATTCAGTTTCTGACGTACCGACTTGCTACGGATAGCCTGTCCCGGCATCAGGAAGGTACGACCGATGTAACGGTTCTTGATGAAACCTTCGCGGTATTCGATGTTCAGCTTTTGCGCCAGTTCCATCGCTGCCGGACGCGACGAATCAGGGATAGGCATGACCACGTCGATATCACCGAGCGGGATTTCCTGTTTGATTTTCTCTGCCAGGTATTCACCCATTTTCAGGCGGGTCGCGTAGACCGACGCACCATCGATGATGGAATCAGGGCGGGCAAAATAAACATACTCAAACGCACATGGATTGAGCGTTGGATTTTCAGCGCATTGCTGGTTGTAGAGTTTGCCGTCGATATCGATGAAGATCGCTTCGCCTGGCAATACATCGCGCAGGAAGCGGAATCCCAGGCCTTCGAGTGCCACGGATTCGCTGGCAACCAGGTATTCGGTGCCTTTTTCGGTTTCATTGAAACCTATGCACAGCGGACGGATACCGAAAGGATCGCGGAAAGCCAGCAGGCCGTAACCGGCGATTTGTGCGGTTACCGCATACGAACCACGGACACGCTTGTGAACCATAGCCACGGCCTTGAAAATCGCGGCAGGATCGAGCGAGTAACCGGTGGTCGCTTGCTGGATTTCATGTGCCAGCACGTTCAACAGGACTTCCGAATCGGAAGTGGTGTTGATGTGACGACGATCATTCTTGAACATCTCGATTTTGAGCTGTTCCCAGTTCGTCAGGTTGCCGTTGTGCGCCATGATGATGCCGAACGGTGCATTGACGTAGAACGGTTGCGCTTCTTCCGCACTGGAAGAACCGGCAGTCGGGTAACGGACCTGGCCGACCCCGGAATTGCCGAACAGCGAACGCATATTGCGGGTGCGGAAGACATCCCGTACCAGGCCGTTCGCCTTATGCATGCTGAATGTATTGCCGTTATCGGTAGCGATACCGGCTGCATCCTGACCACGGTGCTGCAACAGCAGCAACGCGTCATAAATCAATTGATTGACAGGGGTGTGAGAAACAACGCCAACAATGCCACACATGGTGGACTCCTCAACTAAAGCAAAATTAAAACTAAGAATTATTTATATTATGGTGAATCAAAATTCTATGTGCTGCGCAAACTCGCCCGGCAGGAAAGGTTTGACCGTATGCGCGGCAGTTTCTGCCAGCGGGCTAAACAGTGCATTTTTCCAGAACGGCTGCTGCGGAATCGCCGTCATCCCGCATAGCAATACCGCCGCCAGCACAATCAGCAAACCACGCGCCAGACCGAACAAACCACCCAGACCGCGATCCGCCAGTGTCAGGCCGGAAGCCTTGATCACCGCATCCAGCGCCATCGTCAGCAAGCCCATCAGGATGCGCACACCGATGAACAATACGATGAAAGCCACGATCAGGCGTGCCGTCTTGCCCGGCACCATTTCCGGCAACCATTGTGCCAATGTTTCACCATAGGCATTGGCAACGAAAAATGCCACTATCCAGCTCAGCAGGGACAAAATTTCCTTCACCAGCCCGCGCAGGGTACTGATAACGACAGAGCAAATCAGTACGAATAAAACCAGATAATCAAAAATCGTCACAATCGGTCTGCTTATCGGTCTGCTTTATGCCTGACCGCGCATCAGCCCGGAACCGACTTGCCGGTCAAACCTATCTTGGTCAGCTTCGCGCGTGCTTTTTCGGCTTCTGCTTCATTGGCAAATGGGCCGACGCGAACCCGGATACGCTCACCCGATTCAGTCGCCACTTTTTGCGTATATGACTTCAAACCTGCTGCCTGCAGCTTTTTCTGCAATTCATTGACCTTGTCCTGTGATGCCAGTGCTGCGACCTGCAGTACGACCTTACCGGATGCGTGAGGAGTGGCGGATGCGACCGGCTTCCCTTCCAGGATAGCGCGGGCCCGGGCGGCATCGTCCGCCTTGCTTACGCTTGGAGCATGCGGCGTGGCTTTTGGTTCTGCGGCTTCAGGCTTGGCGCTAGCAACTGCGGGCTTTTTTTCCGCTTCGGCAGGTTTTGGCTCGGCTTTTACCGTTTCCTTCGGTGTTTCCTTGGGCGCGGCGACTGGGGCCGGTGCTTCCGGCTCAACGATCTCTTCCTCCGCGCTCAGTGAATTGCGCGCAGCACTCGTGTCGGCCTTGGCCACCAGGCCGGCCTTGGCTTGCGCTGCCGGCGCCGGGGTGTCTTTGGATGGAATCTGGATATCAATATCGTCGGGCAGCTGCCTAGGCTCGGAATCCAGGATCATCGGCAAACCGATAACCGCGGCCAAAACCAGTGCAATTGCGCCAACCAGGCGGCGGCGCGCACGTTTCTTTTCTGGCAAGACCGGATCAACCGGTTCCTCGCGTCTGTTGCCCTGCCTGCGTTTGCCGCGAGCCGGCTTTTCCTCATCAGCCTGCGAATAAAAATCGCTCTTGCCGACCGATGATTCCTGCTGATTTTTACGAAGAAACGAGAACAAGCCCATACGATGTAATGTGAAATTCGTCAGTGATGTTCGGAATTACGGAATTCCATGACGCCAGCAACTGTCAGGAACGATCCGAAAACCGCAATTCTATCATTCTCCCCCGCTCGGCTGAGTGCATTTGCAAAAGCTTCTGCAGGTGAGGCGAAGGTTTGTATGCTGCGTTCGCTGTCGCCGGCCGGCGGTACTTCGCCATAAGCAGAGATCAGCTTGTCCCTGATCTCTGCCGCACTGGCCGCACGCGGCAATGGCAGGTCGGTCACGCACCAGTGGTCGACACGACCTTTCAGGTGACTGATAACGCCGTCTATATCCTTGTCCTGCATCGCGCCGAACACCGCATAGGTGTATGGCGCAAAGTTCATATTGTCGAGGTTTTGCGCCAGTGTGGCTGCTGCATGCGGGTTATGCGCGACATCCAGGATGACCGTCGGTTGCCCTGGCAACACCTGAAAACGCCCCGGCAAATCGACCAAAGCCAGGCCGGTACGCACTTCCTGCGCACCTACCGGCAGGCGCAGGCGTAAAGCTTCCAGCGCGGCCAGTACGGATGAAGCGTTCAGTAACTGATTCGCACCGCGCAAACTCGGATAGCCGAGGGAATTGCGGCGGCGACCACGGCCGCTGAAATTCCATTGCTGCTTATCACCGGAATAATTGAAATCACGATTGAACAGCCATAGGTCAGCACCGATCTTCTCGGCATGTTCGACCAGTGACGCGGGCGGTACCGGATCACCGCAAATCGCGGTTTGCCCGGAACGGAAAATACCGGCCTTTTCAAAACCGATTTTTTCGCGGGTATCGCCCAGGTACTCGGTGTGATCAATATCGACACTGGTGACGATCGCAACGTCTGCATCCAGCACATTGACCGCATCCAGCCGGCCACCCAGGCCGACTTCAAAAATCACTGCATCCAGCTTTGCATCTGCAAACAATTGGATAGCTGCAAGCGTGGTGAATTCGAAATATGACAATGAAACATCACCGCGTATTGCCTCCAGCTTGTCAAAGGCCGCGATCAATTCCTGATCGGTACATGAAGCGCCGTTGACGCGCATACGCTCATTGAAGTGCAGCAAGTGCGGCGACGTGTACAAACCGACCCGATAGCCGGCACGCAACAGTATCGATTCCAGCATGGCACAGGTTGAACCCTTGCCATTGGTGCCGCCGACGATAATTACCGGACACGCGAACTGCACATCCATCGCCTGTTTGACCTCACGTACGCGATCCAGCCCCATATCGATGGCTTTCGGATGCAGCGCTTCGAGTCGGATCAGCCAGTCAGCGAGGGTCTTGGGATTTTCCATGCAAACTCGTCTTGTAGAGAACAGTATGTGAAGGCGGAAACGCAAATAAAAAGCCCGAACCGCATAAGGTTCGGGCTTTTTTGACTAAGCCGCGCAATCAGGCCAGGACTTCAGCCGCCTGGTTTTGCAACAAGGCCAGGATACGGGCGATTTCTTCGCGCATTTTGCGACGGTCAACAATCATGTCGACCGCACCTTTTTGCACCAGGAATTCAGCACGCTGGAAGCCTTCCGGCAGTTTTTCACGTACGGTGTTTTCAATCACGCGCGGACCGGCAAAACCGATCAGGGCTTTAGGTTCGGCAATCACCACGTCGCCCATGAAGGCAAAAGAAGCGGAAACACCGCCCATGGTCGGATCGGTCAGTACCGAAATGAATGGCAGTTTCTTTTCTGCCAACTTGGTCAGCATCGAAGTTGTTTTAGCCATTTGCATCAATGACAACAAACCTTCTTGCATACGTGCACCACCGGTAGCGGTGATGCAGATAAACGGTACTTTTTGTTCCAGTGCGGTTTGCGCGCCGCGGGCAAAGCGCTCACCGACCACGGAACCCATGGAACCACCCATGAATTCGAATTCAAAGCAGGCTACGACCACTGGCAGGCTCATGATGGAGCCGCCCAGCACGACCAGTGCATCAGTCTCGCCAGTCGCTTCCAGCGCCGATTTCAGGCGATCCGGGTATTTCTTGCTGTCTTTGAACTTGAGCGTATCGACCGGCAGGACTTCCTGGCCAATGTCGTAACGGCCACCGGCGTCGAGCAAGGCATCGAGGCGATCACGGGCACGGATGCGCATGTGGTGGTCGCATTTCGGGCAAACGTGGATATTCGATTCCAGATCCGTGCGGTACAGCACCGCTTCACAGGATGGGCATTTGACCCACAAACCTTCCGGGATGGATTTGCGTTGTGCCGCATCGGAACGTTGGATACGTGGGGGAAGTAACTTTTCTAGCCAACTCATCGTGACCTCTTTCAATTTGTACTGGCCGAATTGTACCGTTTGCACGGCAATTCGCCACAATTACGTGTTGGGCAGTATTTTACTTGCCTAACACGACATTTTCACCTTATTCGTCCAAAGCCTTGCGGATGCCGGCAATAAACGTTTGCACTCTTTCAACAGCTTGCTCGCGCGGGCTGTTTTCCAATTCCTGGATAATCCGGCTGCCGATGACCACAGCATCAGAAACCTGCGCCACCGCCCTGGCGGTCGCCGCATCGCGGATACCAAAACCGACACCGATAGGCAGCTTCACATATTTACGGATAGCCGCGATACGTTCCGCCACTTCCTTGGTATCGATATTGGCCGCGCCGGTCACGCCCTTGAGCGAGACATAGTAGCTGAAACCACTGCCGAATTTGGCGACCTGCTGGATGCGTTCTTCGGTCGAAGTCGGCGACAGCAGGAAGATAGGATCCATATCGTTTTCCTTCAGCGTGGCGGCAAATTCTTCGCACTCTTCCGGCGGGTAATCAACGACGATGGTGCCGTCCACCCCGGCGGCCTTGGCGGCCAGGATGAATTTGGTTTGTCCCATGCGTTCGATCGGATTGGCATAGCCCATCAGCACCACCGGGGTGCTGTTATTGGTTTTGCGGAATTCGCTGACGAAGCCGAGTACATCATGCATGCTCACGCCGAATGCCAATGCACGTTCGCAGGCGCGCTGGATGACCGGACCTTCCGCCATCGGATCGGAAAAAGGCACGCCCAGTTCGAGGATGTCGGCACCACCGGCAACCAATGCATGCATCAGCGGCACAGTCAGCTCAGGCGCTGGATCACCAGCAGTGATGAAAGGAATGAGGCCCTTTTTATTCTTTGCCGCCAAAGCGGCCAGGGTGGACTGAATTCTGGACATGATTTACTTTATAAATTTTCTGTACTGGATAGAGCCGTAGTTTTTACGCTCAGCATTCGAAGCACCGCTGCCGGCTGGCAGCGGTTACGCGCAGATTTAATCGAATTGCAAACCCATGCGTTGCGCTACCGTATGCATATCCTTGTCGCCGCGACCGGAAAGGTTGGCCAACACCACCTTATCTTTCGGCAAGGTCGCTGCCAGCTTGGCCGCATAACTCAACGCATGGCTGGATTCCAGCGCCGGGATGATGCCTTCGATATGGCAGCAATCGTGGAAAGCCTGCAAGGCTTCTTCATCGGTAATCGACACATATTGTGCACGGCCCGAGTCTTTCAGCCATGCATGCTCAGGGCCCACGCCCGGATAATCGAGGCCGGCGGACACCGAATGCGTTTCTATAATCTGGCCGTTTTCATCCTGCAGCAGATAAGTACGGTTGCCATGCAGGACACCCGGCGAACCGGCCGTCAATGAAGCTGAATGCTTACCGCTTTCCAGCCCCTCACCCGCCGCTTCGACGCCGACCAGTTGTACATTTTTGTGTTCGATATACGGATAGAAAATACCCATCGCGTTCGAGCCACCGCCGATACAGGCCACCACATAGTCAGGCTGGCGGCTGGTCATTTCCGGCATTTGTTCTATGCACTCATTACCAATCACCGACTGGAAGTCGCGCACCATCATCGGGTATGGATGCGGACCGGCTACGGTGCCGATGATGTAGAAGGTATTTTCAATATTCGTGACCCAGTCGCGCATCGCTTCATTCAGCGCATCCTTGAGTGTCTTGGAACCGGATTCGACCGGCACCACGGTCGCGCCCAGCAGCTTCATGCGGTAGACGTTTTGCGCCTGGCGCTTGACATCTTCACTGCCCATATAGACCACGCACTCCAGGCCGAAGCGGGCGCAAATCGTCGCGGTCGCCACGCCATGCTGGCCGGCACCGGTTTCCGCGATGATGCGCGGCTTGCCCATGCGCTTGGCGAGCAAGGCCTGGCCAATCACGTTATTGATTTTGTGCGCGCCGGTGTGATTCAGGTCTTCACGCTTGAAATAAATTTGCGCGCCGCCCATTTTTTCCGACCAGCGTTTGGCGTGGTAAATCGGGCTCGGACGACCGACGAAATGCTTCAGGTCGTAATGGAATTCGGCGAGGAAGGACGGATCCTTGCTGTAGTGTGCATACGCTTCCTTCAGCTCGGCCAGCGCGTGGCTCAGGGTTTCCGCCACGAAGCTGCCGCCGTAAGGACCGAAGTGGCCGCGTGCATCCGGCAGGTTGTATGGCGCAGTCTGGTGCAAGGCGCTTTCTGCAATTACTTGTCGCTCGGCAAAACTGCCCAGCGCGTCTAATTCTTTCATGGCTTTTCTCTTTGCTATTTTGTCTGGTCCGCGGCTGCTGCAACAGCGTCTGCTGTGCGTACCGCGGCAATGAAGGCGCGTATTTTGACGGCGTCCTTGATCCCCTTGTCCTGTTCGACGCCACTGCTGATGTCGACCGCATAGGGACTGACGCTCAGGACCGCGTCAGTCGCGTTTTGTACGCTCAAGCCACCACTTAAAACGACCCGAGGCGCGATGCTTTCTGGAATGAGAGACCAATCGAAGACCTTTCCGCCGCCACCATAGCCATCTACAAAGGCATCCAGCAACAAGCCGGTGAACAATGTGCTGGCAGCGCGATAATCAGACTCGTATTCTAACAAATCAACTGCCTGCATACCCTCTTTTACGCGAATTGCCCGTATGAAGGGGCGATTCACCGCTTGCGCGATGGCAGCACACTGTTCCGGCGTCTCGTCGCCATGGAATTGCAACATGGCAATAGGCGCCTGCGCGACGATCGCCTGTACTTCTTCCGGCGTCGCATTGACGAATAAACCGACCGGCGTAACGAAAGGCGGGATCTCCGCAATCAGGCGCCCCGCCGCTGCGGCAGCTATGTAACGCGGGCTCTTCGGATAGAACACAAAGCCCACCGCATCGGCACCGGCCGCCACCGCGCTTTGTACATCCTGCGGCCGCGTCAGGCCGCATATCTTGATTCGGGTGCGATGTGTCATGGTTTAGGTATTAACTCAAAATGGGACCTGCCTGCAGCGACAGGTTTACAGTTGTTGATCACGACCAGAGGAAATTCTGTACTTCCAGTTGCGGCAACTGCCACTTCGGATCGTAATCTATTTTCGCCAGGTACAAGCCGTCCGGCATGAAAGTCGGTGCCGCAAACTTGCGGTCACGCCCGTCCAGCAATTCCTTCAGCCACTCCGGCTGTTGCGCGCCATTGCCGACATAGATCAGCGAACCGACGATATTGCGCACCATATGATGCAGGAAGGCATTCGCATGCAGCGTGAACATAATCAGGTCGCCGCGCTGCTCTATCTTGATCGAATACATGCTTTTGACCGGCGATTTGGCCTGGCATTGCACCGAGCGGAAGGTCGAGAAATCATGTTCGCCAAGCAAGTGCTGCGCTGCTGCGCGCATGCGCGCCACATCCAGCTTGCGGAATACCCAGCCGGCTTTGCCCTCGAGCAGCGGTGAGCGCACCGGATTGTTGTACAGCACGTATTGGTACATGCGTGAACGTGCACTGAAACGCGCATGGAAATTATCCTGTTGCTCCGGATTGTGCGCGACTTCAGTGGCCCAGCGTACCGCAATCGAAGGCGGCAAAAAGGTATTCACGCCACGTACCCAGGACGACATATCGCGTTCCAGCGTGGTGTCGAAATGCACCACCTGCTCCAATCCGTGCACACCGGCATCGGTACGCCCGGCACAGACGGTGGAAACGGTTTGCAGCGTGAATTTACTCAGCGCGAGTTCCAGCCTGTCCTGCACGGTCAGGCCGTTCAGCTGTGTCTGCCACCCTTGCCACGGCGTGCCGTCATATTGCACGCCAAGCACGATGCGTTTGGATACCCCGTTCATAGTGAGAATTTACCGGAAAAATCGAAACTGAAAATGAAAACGGGCGCAAGCATAGCATTGCGCCCGTCAATATTGCTGATTATTGGCTCAGGAAAGCTTGCCCAGCAAGGCTTTGGCTTTTTCCGACTGTTCGCCGTTACCGCCTTTAACGACCTCTTCCAGCAACTCGCGTGCACCTTCGCGGTCACCGATTTCCTGATAGGCAATCGCCAGGTCCAGCTTGGTCGCCATTTCCGCATTGGCCGAATAGCTGGCTTCATCGCCCAGGCCATCCAGTTCCGGCAATGCTGTTTCCGCCTCGCCTGCGACTGCCGGTTTGTCTACCGGGTCCAGTTCGAGTGCGATGTCGGACAGGTCGAATTCAGGCAGGTTCGCCATCGGCTGGGTCGCGCTGAAGGCAGCCGCATCGTGTTCAGGGAAATCCAGTTCAATGTCGTCCGGCAGCAGGAAGTCAGGCGTCGCAGCAGGCGTATTTGCCGCAGGTACTGTCGGCGCACTTGCTTCCGAATCAAAAAATTGCAGCGTGTTGCCGGACTTGGCAGCAGGTGTCGCCGACTTATCGTCGAGGAAATCAAAATCAATGGCTGCGACATCGGCCGGGAATTCTGCCGGTACTGCGGCATCTTCTGCTGGCTTTTCGGCATCAGTCGTTTTTTCTATCCCGAGGCCTTCCAGATCGAAATCCAGGTCTTCCACTACCGCTTTCGGTTCAGCTTCCGGCGTGAAGGTCGGCTCTTCAGCCTCGACTTCGGAGTTATTGCTGGCGAAATATGCTGCGGTACCCAGGGCGGCAGCACCGGCCGCCACAGGTGCAATCCCGCGCAAGTCATCGAGTCCATCCAGCGGCTGCGTCGGTGCGGTCATCGCCGAAGCTTTCGCCGCCACGTCTTCCGGCACTGCGCCATTCGCATACAAAGGATTGCTCGGATCCAGGATCAGGCCCATGGTCGCAGCTTGCGCCCAGTCATCACCCTCGCCCTTGGTCATGCTATAGAGTTCAGTCGCCAGGATTTCAAACGAACGCACATCATTGCGGCTGGAATAAATTTCCAGCAATTTGACGCGTACCGCATGACGGTCCGGCTGGTTGCGCAGCGCTTCTTTAAGGATTTCTTCTGCCTGTGCATCGCGACCATAAGCGATATAGACATCGGCTTCGGCAATCGGGTCGACTTCATTCGTATCCAGCTGGCTGGCAGATGGTACGAAATTCGAGTTGAACACACTGTTGTTGGTATCCACGCTCTGGCCGCCGGTAGAACCGAACAGCGAGTTCGACTTCAGGCTGGAGTCCGTGATGATGCTGTCTTCAAACGATTTAGGTTGTTGCTTGCGACGACGTGAACTGTAGATACCCAAACCGGCCAACAAGGCCAGCAAGGCCGCAGCACCCGGCAGGAACATCGCATTGTCGGTCAAATCTTCGAAGAAGCCTGGTTGTGGCGGCGGTGGCGCAACGACGACAGGTTTCTTTGGTTTGGCGGCAACTGGTGCCGGTTCGGCAGGAGCCGGCGCAGCTTCAGCCGGTTTTGCATCGGTCGCCGGCGGTGTCGCTGTGGCAGCCGGTGTTTCCGCCGTCGCTGCAGGTGCCGCTTCCGGTGCTGGCGCCGCTGCCGGTGGTGTTGCAGCAGCAGGTGCAGCTACCGCTGCAGCAGCCGCAACTTCGGCTTGTTTCTGTTGTGCTGCCAAATCCTTGTTTTTGATTTCAAGGATTTTTTGCAATTCGTTGACGTTCTTTTCCAGTTCTTTAACGCGGGCATTGGCGTCGGCAATCGCCTTGTCCTTCGCAATCAGTTCTTCAGCTCCGGCCTGGTTTGCCAGCTTGTCCGAGCCGGTCGCCGCAGCGCCCGATTTGGACAACTTCAGCTTATCCTTGGCTTCTGCCGCCGCACCTGATTCATCCTGCACTTTTGCAGTAATTTTGCCGCCATCAGCCTGCTTCGCATCATCTGATTTCTTCGCTGCAGCATTTGCGACCTGGCCTGCCAGCTTGTTGCGATAAGCATTGAAATCTGCGGCTTGTGCAATGACGACGCCACGCGCTTCCGGTTGGGCCACGGCTTGTGCAGCATCTGCTTCCGGCACCGACAAAATCTGTCCTGCGCGCAGGCGATTCATGTTCTTGTCGATGAAGGCTTCCGGATTCGCACGATACAAAGCGACCAGCATTTGATCCAGCGATACGCCGCTTGGACGGTACTGATTGGCGATTTTGGCGAGGGTATCGCCTTTTTTGACCTGGTATTCATCGACCGGTGCCGCGGCAGCTTTTGGAGCAGGCGCTGCAGCAGCGACCGGTGCCGGCGCTACTGCACGCGGCTTGGCGGCTGCTGGTGGTGGATTTTCACGTACTGGCGCAGGTACCGGCGGAGTCGGCGCTGCCACTGGCGCGGCTGCAACTTCCGGACGACTTTCCACTACGCGTGCCGCTGGCGGCGCGGTAATCGCAATCGGTGCTACCTGTGCGGCCTGCGCGGAACGCATTTCCGGCGGATCCAGCAAGAAGGTGTATTCACGTACCAGGCGACCTTTGTTGCCGCCCAGTTCCAGCAGCATATCGACGAAAGGTTCGTTAATCGGCTGGGTCGAGGTAATGCGTACGATAGGCTGCCCACCACGTTGCTCTACTGCAAAGCGCAGCGAGAACAGGCTGGGATTGAAATCGATATTGGCCTGGCGGAACGCCTCGGCCGAAGCGAGTTTTGGTGACAGTGAAGCAAGTTCGTCCGGAGCGACCGACGTCAGTTCGATCTCTGCACGCAGCGGTTGGCCCAGCGACGACATGACAGTCAGTTTTCCCAGCCCCGCTGCATAAGCATTGGATAACACGAACGCGGAAATGACTGCCGCGCTTAGTGTCTTTAGTTTCAAAGAGGAAAAAGTAGAACCAGGATTTGACTGCATTTTGAGTGGCATGGAGAGTATTCCGTTGGCGTTCGTCGGGGACCACAAACAACGCTTGCATATCGTTTTTTTAAGAACTTTCACCATAGCATCATGGACTTACACGCGCAAGCGCAACCATCTTGGCAACTAATTTAAAACCCGCCAAGCACCCATTTAACAAGGTGATTTGGCGGGTTTATGTTGCGATCTGACAACGATAATGACAGACCGAATGGCTTACCAGGCTGATTACTTGCCCAGAATGATGCGCAGCATGCGACGCAGCGGTTCTGCCGCGCCCCACAGCAATTGATCGCCGATGACGAAAGCCGAGATGTATTCAGGGCCCTGGTTCAGCTTGCGCACGCGGCCGACGCCGATTTCCAGACCACCGGTGATAGCGGCAGGTGTCAACTCCTGGACCGTCACCGCACGTTCGTTCGGTACCCATTTGACCCATGGATTGGCGGAACGGATGATGGTTTCGATTTCAGCCAAAGGCAGGTCGCGCTTGAGCTTGATCGTCAATGCCAGGCTATGGCAACGCATGGCGCCGATACGCACGCACAAACCGTCGACCGGGATGACCTGGGTATTGCCAAGGATCTTGTTGACCTCAGCCTGGCCCTTCCACTCTTCCTTCGACTGGCCGTTTTCCAGTTGTGCGTCGATCCATGGGATCAGGCCGCCAGCCAGTGGTGCGCCAAAGAATTCGGTAGGCACGTCCTTGCGAATCGCTTCCGCCACCTTGCGATCGATATCGAGGATGGCCGACGATGGCGTAGCCAGTTCATTGGCCACCGCACCGTGCACCACGCCCATGCCGCTCAGCAGTTCGCGCATGTGGTTGGCACCACCGCCCGAAGCCGCCTGGTAAGTCATCGAGCTGACCCATTCAACCAGTCCTTCCTTGAACAAACCGCCGACACCCATCAACAGGATGGAGTTGGTGCAATTGCCGCCGATGTAGTTTTTCACGCCACGATTCAGCGCATCCTTGATCACGTTCTGGTTGACCGGATCCAGCACGATGACGGCATCGTCTTTCATGCGCAGCGTCGACGCTGCATCGATCCAGTAACCGTCCCAGCCGGCTGCACGCAATTGCGGGAAAATCTCGGTGGTGTAGTCACCGCCCTGGCAAGTAATGATGATGTCGCATTTCTTCAATGCTTCCAGGTCGTTGGCGTCTTGCAGGGTGGTTTCCTTCTTCGCAATCGCAGGCGCTTTACCACCCTTGTTTGAGGTCGAAAAGAATACAGCTTCGATGTGGTCGAAATCGCCCTCTTCCTGCATGCGTTGCATCAAGACCGATCCGACCATCCCACGCCATCCGACTAAGCCAACAACTTTCATCATCATTTCCTTCGTTCAGGGCACTTGCAGCCACCCTATTTATCAATTGATATGCGGCTTATAGCCTGCTGCCGCTCTTATTTACATCAAGCCAATGCTTTGACTACCGCATCGCCCATCTGCGTGGTGCTGACCTTGGTAGTGCCTGCCTCAAAAATATCGACAGTACGCAAACCTTGTTTCAACACCGATTTGACCGCTGTTTCAATACGGTCAGCCTGCTCCGTTTTGCCCAGCGAGTAACGCAGCATCATGGCCAGCGACAGGATTTGCGCCAATGGGTTGGCGATGTCTTTACCGGCGATGTCAGGTGCGGAACCGTGCGATGGCTCGTACAGACCCTTATTGTTGGCATCCAGCGAAGCCGACGGCAACATACCGATCGAACCGGTCAGCATTGCAGCGGCATCCGACAGGATGTCGCCGAACATATTGCCGGTAACCACAACGTCGAATTCCTTCGGTGCGCGGACCAATTGCATCGCCGCGTTATCGACATACATGTGGTCGAGTTTGACGTCCTGGTATTCCTTGTGCACGTCGGTGACGATGTCGCGCCAGAACTGGAAAGTTTCCAGTACGTTGGCTTTATCGACACTGGTCAGGCGCTTGCCGCGTTTTTGCGCAGCCTGGAAAGCCACGTGCGCAATGCGACGGATTTCAGGTTCGGTGTAACGCATGGTATCGAAACCTTCGCGTTCACCCTTGAACGGACCGTCCGGTGCAGCACGCACACCGCGTGGCTGGCCGAAATAAATATCACCTGTCAATTCGCGCACGATCATGATGTCGAGGCCGGAGACGATTTCCGGTTTCAACGATGATGCACCTGCCAGTTCCGGATACAGGATCGCAGGACGGAAGTTGGCGAACAAACCCAGGTGCTTGCGCAGGCCGAGGATTGCCTGTTCCGGACGCAGCGAACGTTCCAGTGTGTCGTATTTGAAATCACCGACTGCACCGAACAGGATGGCGTCAGCTTCTTTTGCAACCTTCAATGTCGATTCAGGCAAGGGATGGCCTTGCGCTGCATATGCTGCGCCGCCTACCGGTACTGTTTCGGTTTCAAACTTTTCACCCAAGGCATTCATCACCTTGACTGCCTGATTCATGATTTCCGGACCAATGCCGTCGCCCGGCAGGATTGCAATTTTCATTTGATAACTTCGAGAAGGATTAAAAAAGGATTAAATCGTGTTCGACAACCATGGTTGCGCTGCCAGGTGGCGTTCTTCGAACGCGCGTATCTTGTCCGCCTTTTGCAAGGTCAGGCCGATATCGTCAAAACCGTTGAGCAGGCAATATTTGCGGAAAGCGTCGATTTCAAACGGATAGCTCACGCTGCCGTTGCTGGTACCTATGACCTGTTTTTCCAGATCGATGACCAGGTGGAAGCCGGGGAAAGCCTTGACTTCATTGAACAGGTGATCAACTTGCGCTTCGCTCAGGGCGACCGGCAACAAACCGTTTTTATAGCAGTTGTTGAAGAAGATATCGGCGAAGCTGGGCGCGACGATGGCGCGGAAGCCGTACTGGCTCAATGCCCACGGCGCATGCTCACGCGACGAACCGCAACCGAAATTTTTGCGCGCCAGCAAAATCGACGCACCTTGATAACGCGGCTGGTTCAGCACGAAATCAGGATTCAATGGGCGATTGGAATTGTCCTTGCCCGGCTCACCCTGATCCAGATAGCGCCATTCATCGAACAGGTTGGGACCGAAGCCGGTACGTTTGATCGATTTCAGGAACTGCTTTGGAATGATGGCGTCGGTATCGACGTTTGCACGGTCGAGCGGTGCAACCAGGCCATTGAGAATAGTAAATTTATCCATGCTATCCAACTATTAGTACGTGCTGCAGTGATTGTGCTGCAGCGCCGATTTCTCATGTTTATCGGATCGGTGACAGGCACCGGCATCCGACTCGTTTTGCCAGGGGCTTACTTGCCCTGCACTTTTTCACCGAGGCGTTCCACATCGCGACCAAAGCCATGCACGGTATTGCAGGCGGCCAGCGATGAGACAGCGGCGATCAGCAGGAAGAAGGAAACAGTTTTCTTCATGCCGGCCTCAGTGTTTCAATGCACGCACATCGACGAAATGACCCTCGATCCCGGCCGCCGCCGCCATCGCAGGGCTCACCAGATGGGTACGGCCACCCGCGCCCTGACGGCCTTCGAAGTTGCGGTTCGAAGTCGAAGCACAACGCTCACCCGGCTCCAGGCGATCAGCATTCATTGCCAGGCACATCGAGCAACCCGGCTCACGCCATTCAAAGCCGGCCGCCTTGAAAATCTTGTCCAGGCCTTCGCGTTCAGCCTGCTCTTTCACCAGGCCGGAACCCGGCACCACCATCGCCAGCTTCACATTCGATGCGCGATATTTGCCGCGTACGACGGCAGCAGCAGCGCGCAAATCCTCGATACGTGAATTGGTGCAGGAGCCGATGAAGACTTTGTCGATACGGATATCGGTAATCGGTGTATTTGGTTTGAGCGCCATGTAAATCAGCGCTTTTTCCATACCGTCACGCTTGGTTGGATCTTTTTCCTTGTCCGGATCAGGCACACGGCCATCGACCGCCACCACCATCTCGGGCGAAGTGCCCCAACTGACTTGCGGCTTGATTTCAGCGGCGTTCAGGGTCACGACCAGGTCGAACTTGGCACCGGCATCGGAATGCAGCGTGCGCCAGTATTCGACCGCGCGATCCCAGTGCGGACCGACCGGCGACAAAGGACGGCCTTTGACGTAATTGATAGTGATATCGTCGACCGCAACCATACCGGCGCGTGCGCCTGCTTCGATCGCCATATTGCAGATGGTCATGCGACCTTCCATCGACAGCGAGCGTATGGTCGAACCGGCAAATTCAATCGCATAGCCGGTACCGCCTGCGGTACCGATCTTGCCGATTACAGCCAGGACGATATCTTTTGCGGTGACGCCGTCCGGCAAGGCGCCGTCGACTTGTACCAGCATTGCTTTCGACTTCTGTGCCAGCAAGGTTTGCGTGGCCAGCACGTGCTCCACTTCGGAGGTACCGATACCATGCGCGAGGCAGCCGAAGGCGCCATGCGTGGAAGTATGGGAATCGCCGCAAACGACGGTCATGCCCGGCAGCGTCGCACCCTGTTCAGGTCCGATCACGTGCACGATGCCCTGGCGCTTGTCGCGCATGCTGAAGTAGGTCAGGCCATATTCATGTGCATTGCCGTCCAGTGTTTCCACTTGCAGGCGCGATGTCGGATCAGCGATACCGTTTGCACGGTCGGTGGTCGGCACATTATGGTCAGCCACCATCAGGTTGGCCGAGACGCGCCATGGGCGACGGCCGGCCAGCTTCAAGCCTTCAAAAGCCTGGGGGCTGGTGACTTCATGCAGCAAATGGCGATCAATGTAGAGCACAGTGGTGCCATCGTCGCCGGTTTCGACGACGTGCGATTGCCAAAGTTTATCGTAGAGCGTTTGAGCCATGTTTCGTCTGTAAAAGTAAGTCCGCGAAGACTGATTAGATAGCTCTCGATTATGCCATATTTGCGCCGTTTCATTGCAGGAAGCGGCGTTGCGCGGCAACAGGAATGCCGGCTATCTGACTAAAAAGATGCGGCTGACGGCCCGAAATACAATATCTTGCCGTCTTGACACTTACTTCTTCGCTTGTTGATAAAGCGGCATGACGCGGTCGGAATACACGGTCAGGTCGCTGATACGCGCCGAGCCGGACGGATGGGTGGACAGGAAAGCCGGGGTGGAATTGCTGGAAACCTTGCCCATTTTTTGCCATAAGGTGACTGCGGCACGCGGGTCATAACCGGCACGCGCTGCCAGCTCGACGCCGATACGGTCGGCTTCGGTTTCATGGCTGCGCGAGTTCGGCAGCCCTATCAAGCCCATATAGGCGAATTCCGCCCCCTGCTGGCCGAGACCACCGACGCCGAGCAAGGCTGACCCGATTGAAATAAAGCTGCCGGCGACTTTTTGCTCCGACGCCCGCTCACGCGCATGTTCACGCAAGGCATGGGCAATCTCGTGTCCGATGACAGCTGCCAACTCATCGTCTGTCACATTCAGTTTTTCTATCAAACCGGTATAGACCGCGATTTTGCCGCCGGGCATACACCAGGCATTCACTTCGTTTGAAGTCAGTACATTGACTTCCCAGCGCCAGTTGCGCGCGTCCGGGCGAAACACGCCGGTCTGCGCGATCAGGCGATTCGAAATGGTACGTACACGTTCAACTTGCGCCGGAGTACGGTTCAAATTGCCCTTTTGCTTCTCTTCCGCCAGCAGTTCGCTGTATTGCTTATTGGCGGCCTGGTCCAGCTCCTGCGCCGAAATCATCATCCTTTGCTGGCGATCCACGCCAACCGCCCCGCCCTGCGTGGTTTGCACCGTTTCGCAGGCGGACAGCAGCAATGCGACCGCAGCAATCGCTATCGACGACAGAAAAGAATGCCGCTTCATTGCTTTCATTTCCCCTCCATCAAGAATGATTGCGCGCAAGGCGCCGGACAATAAACACTGAACAATTAACGGCTGCCCGGAATTGGTGGCGGCGTCACGACAACGTCGCCGCACTGCGCGCGATGACGCAAGGCGTGATCCATCAACACCAGCGCCAGCATCGATTCTGCAATCGGTGTGGCCCGGATGCCGACGCAAGGATCATGGCGCCCCAGGGTTTCCACCATCACCGGATTACCGGCCTTGTCGATCGAATGGCGTGCGGTACGGATACTGGAAGTCGGCTTGATCGCAATCGAAGCCGTGATGTCCTGGCCGGTAGAGATACCGCCGAGGATGCCGCCTGAATGATTGGTGGCAAAACCTTCCGGCGTCAGCTCATCGCCGTGCTCGGTACCTTTTTGCGCTACTGATTTGAAACCGGCACCTATTTCCACACCCTTCACTGCATTGATACCCATCAGGGCAAATGCAATTTCCGCATCCAGCTTGTCGTAAATCGGCTCGCCCAGGCCAACCGGTACGTTTTCGGCGACGACGTCGATACGTGCACCGCAGGAATCGCCGTTTTTACGCAAGTCATCCATATACGCTTCCAGCTGCGGCAGGATGCTCGCATTGGCGGAAAAGAAAGGGTTCTCGGTGACGTGACGCCAATCTTCAAACGGGATCTCGATATCACCCAATTGGCTCATGCAGCCTTTGAAGGTAGTGCCGTATTTTTCAAACAACCACTTCTTCGCAATCGCACCGGCACCGACTACCGGCGCAGTCAGGCGTGCTGACGAGCGGCCGCCGCCGCGCGGATCGCGGATACCGTACTTATGCCAATACGTGTAATCCGCATGGCCCGGACGGAAGGTTTCGGTAATATTGCCGTAGTCCTTGCTGCGCTGGTCTTCATTGCGGATCAGCAGGGCAATCGGCGTCCCCGTGGTTTTGCCCTGGTACACGCCGGACAGGATTTCAACAGTGTCGGACTCCTGCCGCTGCGTCACATGGCGCGAAGTACCCGGCTTGCGGCGGTCCAATTCGGGCTGAATGTCAACTTCTGACAACACCATGCCCGGGGGGCAACCGTCGATTACGCAGCCTATGGCCGGACCGTGGGATTCGCCGAAAGTGGTGACAGTAAAGAGTGTTCCAAAAGTATTGCCGGACATGATAATTGGTTATGAGCTAAATAAAGTAGTCATTCTACCAGTGGACAGAAAACAATTAGTTCTAGAAAAATCATTGCCTCAGGACAAATCGATGTGCAATATACGGTTTCCAAATCAGAATAACCAATCTCGGAGAAGGCACCATGAGCAAGTCGGTCAGCCATAGCGAGGATGACCTTGTATTTCTGGATAAAACGGTGCGTGTGTCCGGCGACTATAAAATAAATGCAAGCAAGGATGTATGGCAGGTACTGATCGTCGGCGCTGACGTCGATGTTCACTCCGCTACTACTTTTGCGCTCAACAACGTAGAAATACAGAATCGGCCTCTGGTGTTTTTGCACGCCCATTCGATGCAGCAAGCCCGGGACATTCTGGTAAAAGAAGCACATATCGCGGTGATCCTGCTGGACCTGGCCGTCGGACAGCGCGACGAAGGCCTGCAACTGGTGCATTACATACGCAATGTATTGCATCGTGCCGAAACCCGCATCATCCTGAGCACGGCCAGGCATGACGATGTTCCCACGATAGACGTCATCCAGCAGTTTGATATCAACGACTGCAAAATCAAATCCGAACTGACCCGCATCAAGCTGTACACGGTCGTCACCACCGCCATCCGCTTTTACGAACAAATCTGTACCATCAATTCGAGCAGCAGCGGCCTGGATATGATCCTGCGCGCCAGCACCGAACTGATGGCATTGCAAACCCTGGAAGAATTCGCCACCGGCGTCGTGGTACATATCTCACGCCTGCTCAACGTGCCGCCGGACGGCCTGTTCTGCGTACAGGAGCAATTGCACAATCAGGAAAACGCCTTGTTCGTGGTGGCGGCAGCTGGCCGCTTCGGCGACCTGATCAACCACCCCTTGTCGTCAATTGAAGACTTGAGCATAGATCGCACGCTGACCCGTGCCTTGAAAGAGCGACGCAATATTCATGGCAGGGAATTCAGTGCGCTGCACTTCACTGGCAATGCCTCGAGTAATTTTGCCGCCTTCTTCCGCACCGGCCGACCGTTAACCGAAATCGAACTGCGTCTGCTGGAAGTATTCTGTAGCAATATCTCGGTTGGCCTCTCGAATATCACGCTAGTCACCCGCCTGCATAATTCCGCCTTTTACGATTCGCTGACCAAGCTGCCAAATCGCACCCGCCTCAAGGAAATCATCGACGACAGCCTGTCTGCCAGCAAGGAATTACCAAGCACACTGGCACTGATCGATATCGATCACTTTGCGGAAACCAATGACACGCTGGGCCATCAATTCGGCGACCTGCTCTTGCTGTCAGTCGCCACGCGCCTGCAATCACGCCTGGGCGACAGGCTCATCGTGGCACGTGTCGGCGGCGATACCTTTGGTGTACTCGGGCATGACAGCCAGGTAAATCCGGCTGCAGTCCTCGCACAATTCGAACGGCCGTTCAGCATCGACGGCCAGGATGTACAGTTATCCGCCACGGTCGGCCTGGTGCGTTTATCCGAACACGAAGGACGCGGCGTCGAAGCCCTGAAAAATGCGCATATCGCACTCAAGCGCGCCAAGTTACAACAACGTACCGGGCACCTGTATTTCTCGCGCAATATGGGTATCGATATACGTGAGCGCGTAAATATGATGCACGCCTTGCGTACTGCATTTGAAGAACGACGTTTGTCGGTCGTCTATCAACCGCAGATTGACATGACGACGCGCCAACCGGTAGGTGCTGAAGCCTTGCTACGCTGGATGACTGAAGACGGCTCGATGATTTCGCCGAATCGCTTCATTCCGATTGCGGAATACTCGGGCCTGATCATCGAACTGGGTGAATGGGTGTTACGTCAGGCCTGCCAGGAACTGGTGCGCATACAAAGCCTCGGTTTTGCCGACTTTATGATTTCGGTCAATGTCTCACAGGTGCAATTCCGCCACCCGCATTTCCTCAACATGCTGCGCAATGCCTTGCATGACACCAATGCGCCGGCGCATTGCGTAGAGCTCGAAATCACTGAGTCGATGGCGATGGAAGAACCGGATGCATTGATCAAACTGCTGGACCAGATTACGGCTACCGGCGTCAGTATTGCGATTGACGATTTCGGTACCGGTTTCTCATCGCTCAGCCATTTGCAAAAGTTAAGCGTAGACCGTCTCAAAATCGATCGTGCCTTCGTTACTGAAATCACCGACTCTTCACGCGGCAGCAGCATAGCCGAAATGATTATCCAGCTCGGCCGCAACCTGGAACTGGATGTCATTGCCGAAGGCGTGGAAGATGAAAGACAAGCTGCCATCCTGACCGAGCTCGGCTGTCCGCTGGGCCAGGGCTATCTGTTTGCCAAGCCTATGAATGCGGAGGCATTACATAGCTGGTTAGGCACACACAAATAGACAGGCCGCCACCTGTCTTGTCACTTGCGTGCGCCGCGCAAACGGGCCACTTCCGCACGCAAAATTTCCGGTGTCACTTCGGCCGCCACCATAGGCCGGCCCACCGCCAATTCCAGTCTGCCGAATGGCCCGCTGCGGAAAGAGCGCTGGAACGGATTATCAGCGCTACGCGTCCACAAGCTGCCCCATAAACCGCGCAAGGCCATCGGAATCACCGGCACCGGTGTGCGTTCCAGTATCTTCATGATGCCGCCTTTGAATTCATTCAATTCGCCGTCATGCGTCAACTTCCCTTCCGGGAAAATACACACCAGCTCACCGCGTTCCAGTGCCCGCGCAATGCTGCCAAAAGCGGCTTCCATCACCACCGGATCTTCGCTGGCCGGCGCAATCGGAATCGCACGTACCGCTTTGAACAATGTCGACAATAAAGGGATCTTGAAAATCCGGTGATCCATCACGAAGCGCAAAGGACGCGGGCTGGCTGCCAGGATCACAATCGCATCCATATAGCTGACGTGATTGCACACCAGGATCGCTGCGCCTTCAGCCGGAATGCGCTCGCCATTGAAAGTACGCACCCGGTGCGTGCTATGCAACATCAGCCACGCCAGGAAGCGCAGCAGGAATTCCGGTACCACGGTAAAAATATACAAAGTAACCAGCGCATTCAGGATTGCCGTCACCATGAATAATTGCGGGATGCTCAAACCCAGGTTCAGCAAGACCATCGCCAGCAGCGCCGCCGCCACCATGAACACTGCATTCAGGATATTCATCCCGGCTATCGTGCGCGACATGTGCTGTGGATCGCAGCGCGTCTGTATCAGTGCAAACAGCGGCACGATGTACAAACCGCCAAAGACCCCGATCAGCAGGCAGTCCAGCAGGATACGTATGCTGCCCTGCTGTTGCACAAAACCGGCAATATCGACCAGGCTGGTATTGGTGTAACTGCCGCTCGCCAGGAACAGGTCAAAGCCAAAGATCGTCAAACCTATCGCGCCAAATGGCACCAGGCCGATTTCAACCTTGTGTCCGGACAGGCGCTCGCACAACAAGGAACCGGTACCTATACCAAGTGAAAAAATCGTCAGCAACAAGACAAAAATACCGTGGTCGCCATGCAAATATTCTTTCGCATAGAGCGGGAATTGCGCCAGCAGTATTGCGCCGTAAAACCAGAACCAGGAGTTCGCCAGCATTGACAGAAAAACCGGGCGGTTCTGTTTGGAGTAACGAATATTGCGTACCGTTTCGGTCGCCAGATTCCAGTTGATTTTCAGCTCGGGGGCCGGGGCCGGTGACAGCGGAATCGCGCGACTGGCGAGCCAGCCGGCGCAGGCAATCGCAATCGTGCCGCCCGCCACCAATTCAACGCCCCATGGCTTGTGCAAGACCAGCACGGCACCCAATACTTCACCCAGCAAGATACCGACAAAGGTACCCATCTCGACCAGGCCGTTACCGCCGACCAATTCATTCGGCGCCAGTTTTTGCGGCAGGTAGGCATACTTCACCGGACCGAATAAAGCCGAGTGCAAACCCATACCGGCAACAGCGGCTATCAGCAACCATAAGTCCTGCCGCATCCAGCCCACTGCCGCCATCAACATGATCGCGATTTCCAGCAATTTGATATACCGCACGAGACCGGATTTTTCAAACTTGTCGGCCAGTTGCCCGGCAATCGCCGAAAACAAAACAAAAGGCAGGATAAACAAACCCGGGATCAGGTTATTCAGGAAGCCCCGATCCATCGTGGTCCAGCTCAAGGCTTCAAACGTCAGCACTGTCAGCAATGCCGTTTTGAAGACATTGTCGTTAAACGCGCCAAAAAACTGCGCCCAGAAAAATGGCGCGAAACGCCTTTGTGCGAGCAACTTGAATTGGCTGGGTTTACTCATGGGTATCCATTTATTGGTTCAGGAATGCGAACGCATCGCATGCTACGCGCGCTCAATATCACGCGATTGTAAGGGATACAGATGACAAAAAGCCGCACGCGCATCCAAACGGATACGCGAACGGCTTTTCAGGTGACGAGCGTGCTGCTTAACCGTCTTGTTCGTTCGCGACTGCCGGCCAATCCTGGATATAGGATTTCAGCATTTTATTTTCAAAGCTTTGCGCTTCGAGTACAGCCTTCGCCACGTCATAGAAAGAGATGACCCCGACCAGGACTTTTCCATCCAGTACCGGGACATAACGCGCGTGCTTTTCCAGCATTAGCCGTCGCACCTCATTGATCTCGGCATCGGATGTAATCGTCATCGGATGTTTATCCATATAACGACGCACGGTATCGCTACCTACCGCGCCACCATTCTGATGGATGGTCGCCATGACTTCGCGAAAAGTCAGCATGCCGATCAGATTGCCCGCCTCCATCACAACCAGGGAACCGATGTCTTTTTCCGCCATTGCATTGACTGCGTCGAGCATCGGACTATCTGGTGTCACCGTGAAGAGAATGTTTCCTTTTACTTTAAGTATTTCGGATACTTTCATGGGACCGTCCTCAAGAGTTATGGTTGTACTTCGGACACTTCCAATGTAGCTCAAGCCTTGGAAAAAATCCACCATAGCATCTTTAAATGCGATAAACGGATGACACCCACGGAAAAGTCGATTTTCCCCGCTTATTGTGCATATGCCGTCCTCTTTCATGCCCTACGCCAATAAGCCTTGCATAGTCATAAGGCGAGGACTACCCTGAAGTGATAGAAGCCACAGGAGGCCGTCATGAGTGTCATTGCACAAAAGACGTATCAATCGTTTCCGGAGTTCTATGCGGCTTATCTGACAGGTCATTCCGACCGCAGGTCACGCCAGCTGCATTTCCTCGGCTCAACGCTCGCGATTATTTTCCTGGCCGCACTGGCACTGAGCGGGAATCTCTGGTGGCTGCTGGCTGCGATCCTGTCGTTTTATGGACTGGCATGGATAGGCCATTTCGGTTTTGAAAAAAATCGGCCCAGCTCACTTAAACAGCCGCTGTATTCCTTTGCAGGATCATGGCTGATGTACTGGCAAATGCTGACCGGGCAAATCTCTTTCTGAGCTTTCCCGGAAGTAGTTTGCCAGCGACTGGTACAAGCCCTGCTCGACCGCGCATTCCACCTTCTTCGCCAGCATTTCATTGCCGGTGGCGTCGAATACAAATACGCGATACACATCGGCCAGCGTCAGGTACTCCGGATTCGCCAGCAAGACCCAGCGATCCAGGCCGTCGGTGATGCGCTTGCCCCATTGCATGCGCTTCGGTCCTTCCGACTTGAGGCGTGCCACCCAACCTGCATCCAGCATTTTCTCCAGCAAGGCTTCCGATTCATCGAAGCCGAGCTGGGTCCGGTCACGCAGTAATTTGGTATCGACCACCGCCGAGTCGGCCGATGCCCGCGCTTCGTACAAGACCGCCATCAAGGCCATCGCATCGACGAAGGCACTGCCGGGTTGCGGCACATGCCACCAGCGCTCGTACTTCACAATCGGCAAGGCCGCCGTTACCACGGCCCCGGCCAGGGTAATCAGCCAGCCCAGATACACCCACACCAGGAAAATAGGAAAAGCGGCGACCGCACCGTACACCACGGTATAGGTCGGCACCTTGATGACGAAAGCGGCAAACAGGCGTTTGACGATTTCAAAGGCAATCGCCGCCAGCAAGCCACCGATCACCGCATCGCGCCACTCCACCAGGCGATTCGGCACGACGATATACAGCGATGTAAACGCCACCATGCTCAGCAGGATGGAGATGGAGGTGTAAAACACCGCGCCCACAAACGGCACGCCGCGTACCACGCCATCAGTCGCGGTAAACAGGTAAGAGGTAAAAGTCATCGACGCGCCGATCAGCAACGGCCCCAGTGTCACAATGGCCCAATACACCAGGATGCGCTGCATGATAGGACGCTTGGTTTTGACGCGCCAGATCTGGTTGAATACACGATCTATCATCAGCATCATCGCGACCGCCGTCACGATCAGGGCGACGGCACCGAAAGCCGATAGCCGCGTCGCCTTGCTGGAAAACTGTGTCAGGTAACCGAGGATGGTATTGGCAATACCCTTGGGCATCAGGTTATGCACGAAATAGGCTTCCAGCGAAGTGCGGAAAGTATTGAACAGCGGGAAGGTGGTGAAGATCGCCAATGCGATGGTCAGGATAGGTACCAGCGCCAGCACCGTGGTGAACGTCAGGCTGCCTGCCACTTGCGGCAGGCGCTCTTCAGTCAGGCGGCGCGCCGCAAATTGAAAGAGATTACGGACCTGGGACCAGGTCAGTTCGCGAAAAAAAGGGACGATGGCTAGCTTCATGCAGTGCGTGTGAGTGTATTCTTAGCCGGACAGCGTGGGCGCAGAATTACGCCAGCGAACAACCATCCAGCATTTAAGATGCTTATAAAGCACCCTATAATACCAAGCATGAACACTGCCAAGCTCCCTATTCTCGTTTTGTACTACTCGCGCCACGGCTCGACCCGCAAACTGGCCGAACTGATAGGACAGGGTATAGACAGCGTGCCCGGCTGTGAAGCCCGCCTGCGCACGGTCCCTGCCGTCTCCACCGTCACCGAGGCGACCGAGCCGGAAGTGCCGAATGAAGGCGCGCCTTATGTCGAGCTGCAAGACCTGGAAGAGTGTGCCGGCCTCGCGCTGGGCTCCCCTACCCGCTTCGGCAATATGGCATCCGCGATGAAGTATTTCTGGGATGGCACCAGTGCGCAATGGCTGTCCGGCGCACTGAACGGCAAACCCGCTTGCGTATTCACCTCTACCGGCAGTTTGCACGGAGGCCAGGAGTCGACCCTGCTCTCGATGATGCTGCCCTTGCTGCATCACGGCATGCTGGTACTTGGCATTCCTTATACCCAGCCGGAATTGATGACCACCAGCAGCGGCGGCACACCCTACGGTGCCTCGCACTGGTCAGGAGTGAGCGGCAACCAGCCGATTTCCGCTGACACCCGTGCACTTGCCATCGCGCTCGGCCAGCGCCTGGCGCAAACCACCGTCAAATTGCGGAGCGCCTGATGCAAAGCCAGGGGCAAAAAATCCTCCACATGGGTGCGCTCGGCAGCCTGCTGGCCCTGATCGTCCTGTGCATTGCGTGGGAAATGGTATTGGCACCGATACGCCCGAACGGCTCATGGCTGGTATTGAAGGTCATCCCGCTGCTGATTCCCTTGCACGGTATCTGGAAACGCAATCTGTATACGATGCAATGGTCATCCATGCTGATCCTCCTGTTCTTCGCCGAAGGCATCGTGCGCGGCATGAGCGACACCGGCCTGTCCGCGATACTGGGCTGGATCGAAGTCGGCCTGGTGCTGGTCTTCTTTAGCTGCGTCGTCCTGTATTTGCGCCCTTACAAAAAGGCCGCGAAGGCCCTCACCAAACAGGCGCTGCAGAAAGCCGCCAAATAATGGACGCCTTCCTCGATGCCTGCCGTCGCGCGATAGGCGCAACGCATGTATTGACCGAGGCTGCAGACACCGCCCCCTACCTGACCGACTGGCGACGTCGTTTTACCGGCAAGGCATGCGCCGTACTCAAGCCGGCCGATACACAGGAACTCGCGACGCTGGTGCGCCTGTGCAATGAATATAAAGTGCCGATGGTGCCGCAAGGCGGCAATACCGGCCTGGTACTGGGTGGCATACCGGATGACAGTGGCACGGCTGCCATCCTCTCGCTGACACGCGTCAATCGCATCCGCCAGATAGATCCGGTCAACAACACCATCACCGTCGAAGCCGGTTGCATCCTGAAGAACATCCAGGCCGCGGCCGGCGATGCCGCCCGACTATTTCCACTATCGCTGGCAGCCGAAGGCAGCTGCACCATAGGCGGCAATCTGTCGACCAATGCCGGCGGTACTGCAGTCCTGCGTTATGGCAACACCCGCGAACTCTGCCTCGGCCTAGAGGTCGTGACACCGCAAGGCGATATCTGGAATGGCTTGCGTGGCTTGCGCAAAGACAATACCGGCTACGATTTGCGTGACCTGTACATAGGAGCGGAAGGCACATTGGGTTTCATCACTGCCGCGGTACTCAAACTCTACCCGCAACCCAAAGCGCAACTCACCGCACTCGCTGCACTGCGTACGCCGGATGATGCATTACGCCTGCTGTCACTCGCGCAAAGCCATTGCGTCTCGGCACTGACCGGTTTCGAATTGATGTCGGGCTTTTGCCTCAGGCTGGTCAATCGACACTTCCCGGATATGCGCCCGCCGTTTGCGGAAGAGCATCCCCAATATGTATTGCTGGAGCTATCCGATAGCGAATCGGAAGAACATGCGCAAACCATGCTTGAGCATGTGATCAGCACAGCCATGCAACAAGACCTTATCCAGGATGCGATAGTCGCCAGGTCGATTGCGCAATCGCAGGCAATCTGGGACATCCGTGAACATATTCCATTGGCGCAAGCAGTCGAAGGCAAGAACATCAAACACGATGTCTCCATCCCGATCTCGCGCATAGGCGACTTTATCCGCACTACCGATGCATTACTGCAGCAGGCCTTCCCGGGTGCGCGCATGGTGACCTTCGGTCATCTGGGTGACGGCAATCTGCATTACAACGTCGCGCATCCGGAGCAGGAAACCGACCAGAGTTTTCTGCAAAAACAAACCGCGGTTAATCGCGTCGTACATGACAGCGTGCATCAACATGGCGGGTCCATCTCCGCTGAACACGGCATAGGCGCGTTGAAACGCACCGAAATCCTGCGTTACAAGTCGGATGTGGAAATGCAATTAATGCGCAGCATCAAACAGGCACTCGATCCCTTGAATTTGATGAATCCGGGCAAGCTCATCTAAAGTGGCAAGGTCACCCTAGACCTGCGAGTTTGCCATGCCGTCCCTGCTGTTATCGGTTTTCCTTCTCTTCATTTCCTTTCCTGCGCTGGCAATCTACAAATGTGAATCCGGCGGAAAAATCAGTTATAGCGATCTGCCTTGTACTGATACCCGGGCAAATAGCAAAGTCCAAAGAATCGCTATCCCTGCTGCGCCACCCGATAGCCATGTTGCGCAAGAAAAATTGATGCAGGATAAAAAAATTTTGCAGGCGATAGAAGCTGATCGGCGCAAAGAAAAAACCAGCGCGGAAAAAGAACGCCAGCGGAGGTACAGGGAACAGGAAAACAAGAGGAAGCGTTGCGCCAGCCTGGAACAACGTGCGCGCTGGGCGCAGGAAAATGCGGTTCGTACCAATATCAAGAACATGTCGCGCGAACGACGCAAGGCACAACGCGCCACGGAAAAATATGAACTGGAATGTGGCAAGGAAATTCCCGTCATGCAGTAAAAACATGCGGATCAAGACGAATTTGATCCATGTCAAACTGCGGTCACATAGCCTTGTTACGATACGTCCTTGCTCACCAAGAGTGGGCATGCCTTAGGGCCATTTAAGCAATGGTCGCTACTACCGGCGCTGGCGGTCGGGAAATATACCAGCACCAATACTGAAGACCTGCTGTCCTGCATGTTTTCCCAACTGAACGATGGCTCCTGCGCGATGCCCTATGCTGATACCACAATCGCATTGTGGTATAACATTGACGTAACACTTCTTCGGCCAGTCTTGTAAACAGCTGTCACGAAACCCGCTGCTCACCCCACCTATCAGGAGGCTTCATGAAAAGCATTGAAGAGTTCAACGTCAAAAGTCCATCCGGCAATGTCGTGATTTTGCAAAATATCGGCAAAGGCCGAACCTACTTGGATTTCGGCAGCACCAAACTCCCGCCTGACTTCATCGGCTACCGCGTCAAGTACACGGATAAAGTTGCAGAACCACAAAAAGACGGCACCTTCAAAATCAAGGGTAGCCCTGATAGCTACAGCCGGATCTAGATAACAGCACGCGACCTTAAGATACCGCTAGGTTATCGACAAGGTCGCAAACACCTCCTCAAAGCACCTCGTTCCTGCATTGCCGCAATGCTTGCAGCCGGACTCTGTACGCGCTGTTCAAATGCATGTTTTCTACAGCCAAAAGATATATAAATACCCCTACTGGCAGTGATAGAATCAAACGGCATTTCTACTGCAATCCGGATTTCCTACCTAAGTACCACCCGTACATATCAAGGAGGTTTCTATGTCAGATAAGAAAAAGCTCACCACCATCGGTGGCGCGCCGGTCCCCGATAATCAAAACGTCCTGACTGCCGGTCCACGCGGACCACAACTGCTGCAAGATGTCTGGTTCCTGGAAAAACTCGCCCACTTTGACCGTGAAGTCATTCCGGAACGACGCATGCATGCGAAAGGCTCAGGCGCTTTCGGCACCCTCACCATCACGCATGACATCACGAAATACACCAAGGCCAAGATCTTTTCCCAGATAGGGAAAAAAACCGAGCTCTTCATGCGCTTCTCTACAGTGGCAGGGGAACGCGGTGCTGCCGATGCGGAACGCGATATTCGCGGCTTTGCCATCAAGTTCTATACCGAAGAAGGCAACTGGGATCTGGTCGGCAACAACACGCCGGTATTTTTCTTCCGTGATCCGCTAAAATTTCCTGACCTCAACCATGCGGTCAAACGCGATCCGCGCACCAATTTGCGCAGCGCGAAAAATAACTGGGATTTCTGGAGCTCCCTGCCGGAAGCCTTGCACCAAGTCACCATCGTCATGAGCGATCGCGGCATCCCCGCTTCCTATCGCCATATGCATGGCTTCGGCTCACATACCTTCAGCTTCATCAGCCCGTCGAATGAACGCTTTTGGGTCAAATTCCATTTCAAGACGCAACAAGGCATTAAGAACCTCACCGATGCTGAAGCAGCCGCACTGGTTGGCTCGGACCGCGAAAGCGCCCAGCGTGACCTCTACGACGCGATAGAAAAGAAAGATTTCCCGCGCTGGACCATGTCGGTGCAAATCATGCCGGAGAAAGATGCTGAAAAAGTCCCCTACCATCCATTCGACCTGACCAAGGTATGGCCCAAAGGTGACTACCCGCTGATAGAAGTCGGTGTGCTGGAACTCAATCGCAATGCAGATAATTATTTTGCCGATGTGGAACAGGCTGCCTTCAATCCTGCCAATGTCGTGCCCGGCATCAGCTTCTCACCGGACCGCATGCTGCAGGGCCGCTTGTTTTCCTATGGCGATGCGCAACGCTACCGACTCGGTGTGAACCACTACCAGATCCCGGTCAATACGCCGAAGTGTCCCTTCCATGCCTTCCACCGTGATGGCGCAATGCGGGTAGACGGTAATCACGGCAGCACCTTGCATTACGAACCGAATAGCTACGGTGAATGGCAGGAACAACCTGACTTCCGCGAACCGCCACTGGCGATTAATGGTGCTGCCGATCACTGGAATTTCCGTAACGATGACGACGACTACTATTCGCAGCCGCGTGCCTTGTTCAAGCTAATGAATCAAACGCAGCGCCAGGCATTGTTCGATAACACCGGACGTGCAATGGGAGATGCGCCGCTAGAAATCAAAAAGCGTCACGTAGAGAATTGTACGAAATGTGATCCGGCTTATGGTGCCGGCGTGGCCAAAGCATTAGGCCTGTGAGATATAGCCGGGCAATATGAAAATATTGCCCGGTAACTTGCTTATACGACTTTCAGTGTGATGTTGGGCAGGCGATCAATATGCCCTTCCATGATGTCGCCACGGACGACTGGACCGACATTTTCCGGGGTACCGGAATAAATAATATCGCCCGGCATCAACTCAAAGGCTTTCGACAAATTACTGATTTGCTCGGCAACCGACCAGATCATCTGCTTCAAATCGGCGCTTTGCTTCACCTGGCCATTCACCTTCAGCCAGATCTTGCCTTCAGTAAAATTGCCGATGCTGGCAACCGGATGCAAAGGGCCGATAGGAGCCGACATATCGAAGCTCTTGCCGATTTCCCACGGCTTTTCTTCCTTCTTCATCGCAGCCTGCAAATCACGGCGTGTCATATCCAGGCCGATCGCGTAACCAAAGACGTGCTGCAGCGCATTTTCGACCGAGATATTCTTGCCGCCCTTATTAATCGCAGCGACCAGCTCAATCTCATAGTGGTAATTCTTGGTCAGGGTCGGATATGGATGATCGACTACCTTACCTGGCGCAACGTATTGAATCGCGTCGCTCGGCTTTTGGAAAAAGAAAGGTGGTTCACGTGTAGGATCCGAGCCCATTTCACGTGCATGCGCTGCGTAGTTACGTCCTATGCAGTAAATACGACGCACCGGGAATTGTTCATTGCTGCCGACAATAGGAATAGTCGGTTGCGCGACTGAGAAAATTGCATTGCCTTCCTTACCGCCTGAACTGCGAGGTGCCGCGCAACCTGTTACTGCACCGACCGTCATTAAACCTGCTGCCTGAAGCATTCCACGTCTACTTATTTTAGTCATGTTGTCTCCTCAATCCACTTGGGTTATATCGCGATATGGCAAGTAATCGATGCTGGCCCAGCCGACCAGTCATCCGAGCTCTCCATATATCAAATATATACAAGTTAATGTCTGAAAGATACGCAGTGTGTTTAAAAAATTCGCTTTCGTACACACTCGTCATGCGTCAACAAATCGCCGGAAATACCCAGACTGCTAACAACTGTAAAAGAGAAGCACCGACACGAAAAAAGCCCTATGCTCTTGCAAGCACAGGGCCGGAATTTTTCAGACAGGCAATACGCTCAGCGCGATGCGACGCGGCGGTCACCCTTCCTGCGGCAAGGAAACTCCAGTACCGCATCGCCACCTGTCGAAGGTACACGACGTGTATTGGAAAGGATTTGGCCGACGTATTGCATATCCCGTTCTATGCTGGACACCCGCTCCACTTTTTCTTCGGACAGTGCCAGCGCGACGAGGGATTGCAAAGCCTTGGTATAGAGTTGTTCGTCATGCTGTTTCAGCTGACAGAAAGCACGCGCCAACTCACTGATTGCCTGGTCGATGCGATTCATGATGGTACTCGCGACAGTCAAGGATGATAAATACGCTATCACTATTGAATATCGAGCTCTGTTAGCTACCTCACTTAAGGCTGCGGTATTTTATGTGTGGACACACAGCACCCAAAGCAAATGCAATGTTTGCGGCAAAGGATTGCGCGGCGAATTGGCTGGAGAAAAGAATGGAATTGGCCTGCCCAACAGGAATCGAACCTGTGACCCTCAGCTTAGAAGGCTGATGCTCTATCCAACTGAGCTATGGGCAGAATATGACGGGAGTGGCCCGTGATGCGGAAAGCCAGGACCGTCAAACGGTACCTGCCTAAAGGTGCTGCATTATGCCTTTTTTACGCCACTCTTTCAATGACGGCCTGGCCCGACACCCTCGACCTAACTATCCTTGCGTAGCTCATCTACCAGTTCGTAGCCACGGGAAAAGCCAGCCTCCAACGCTTCTTCCGCAGTATCGTAATCCGCATCGTCACCCGACTCGGCGGCCAATTCACTTTCAGCCGAAGCATCCACACCCGGCTCGCATATGCGTACCGTGTAATCCCATAGCTGCGGTGGGTCTTCTTTTCGTATAGCCGTGACATGCACTTCGAGCCCCTGATACAACTCGGTACTCCAGTTTTGCTGCTTTTCCATAAAAACCTCCCAAGGTTTTAATTGATTGAAGCTACAGCCTTACGTGGTGATTTCGGATCGTCAATTTCAGGATTTGGCGAAGGGACCGGATCTTCCTGTGGCACCGGATGTTCTCCCGGCAAAGGATCCTCTATCGGTTCCGGCACTGGTGCGGTATGTGCAGACAAAGGAAGATGCTGTACGCGATTCGATAATGAGGACAAGCTGCGATTCGGAATCATACTCAACATGATGTGCATCCTTTACGGTTAGGCTGATGAAATCCGTTCATGCACATTGGAATGACAAACGATCAATAAGATCCGTTTGCAGGAAATCATGTGCAAAAAAATCAGGGCGAGCTTTGAAACGTAAATCGAGATGCGCGGAAAATACAGCACTTATTTCCCAGGACATTAGAAGATAATAGACGAAAAAGACTTATGGATCAGCTTAGCCCTTTAATCTCCGACAGGAACAAAGAGACTTGAAGATTGAGACCTTCCTCGACACAATCAGACATGAGAAAAATTAAAACATATCTTCCATTATTTCTTATCCCGACCCTAACTGCCTGTTTCCCTGTAAGTGAAGAAGCCTATCTTCCCACAGTGACCGAAGGTCGAACCTATCAGACACGCTGCGGAGTCGTTGGCCCTAATTCTGGCGTAGAGTTTCAATTTGATACTGTCAAAGTACAAGTGCAACAAGGTGGAACTCTGGTCGAGTTATTGGTACCAGCAGAGAAAGTCGCTCAATTCGAATCCGAGGTTGGCATCTTAAGCTCCCCGGCGTCGCCCCTTCCCATTCAGCTTAAGGCTATGGGAACAACTGTGTACTTACCTGGGGCCAAAACCTCAACAAAAGTAAAAACATTAGCCCCCATGGCCGGTGGAGTCGCCTCTAAAACCATGCACTATTTACGCTATTCGACACGCTTTGGAACCGGACAAAAATTGCCTGATGAATTTGATTTGACCTTGCCATCAGTCAAAATCAATGAAGTGGTCTTCCCTATCCCGAAAATCCACTATAAACGCCAACGTATTACCAGCATGATGCCGATTAATTGCTGACAGCTGTTTTGAATCCTGTATGGGGATCAGGACAATGATGCAGAATGTTTCGGGCAAAGAAAAAGGACTTAGAAGTTTTAGCTTCTAAGTCCTTAATTTACTACTAAATTCTGGTCGGAGTACAAGGATTCGAACCTTGGACCCCCTGGTCCCAAACCAGGTGCGCTACCGGGCTGCGCTACACTCCGAAAGAAAGAGATAATACTGAATATTCAGGGATTGGTCAATGGCTAAAATGCTTTAACTTCAATAATTTTATAAATTTATTTACTCAGTTTGGCCGCAATCCGTCGTGCCATTTTATCAGCGATATCGGCGTCTTTGGCCTCTACCATGACGCGGATTAAAGGCTCGGTGCCGGAGGCGCGAATCAGCACCCTGCCCTTGTCGCCCAGCTCGGCTTCAACTGCTTCTTTTTCGGCCAGTAATTCCTTGTTTTTCTTCCAGTCAAAACCCGGTTCGACTTTCACATTAATCAAGGTTTGCGGGAACATTTCGATATCCTGCGTCAATTCCGCCAGGCTTAAGCCGCTGCGCTTCAAAGCTGACAGGATTTGCAGGGCAGAAACAATGCCATCACCGGTAGTATGCTTGTCCAGGCACAGCATGTGGCCGGAACCTTCGCCGCCTACTTGCCAGCCGCGTTCGCGCAAAACTTCCAGCACATAGCGATCACCGACGTTTGCACGTGCAAAGCCTATACCCATTTCCTTGAACGCGACTTCGAGCGCCATATTCGTCATCAGCGTACCAACCGCGCCTTCGATCGGTCGCACCCGCATACGATCCTTGACCATGATGTACAAGAGCTCGTCACCGTTATACACACGACCCGCCGCATCGACTATCAACAAGCGGTCCGCATCACCGTCGAGGGCAATGCCGAGATGTGCCTGGTTCGCGCGCACGGCTTCGACCAGGGCTGCAGGTGCGGTCGCACCATAACCTTCATTGATATTGAAACCGTTCGGCTGGTTGCCAATTGCAATCACTTCCGCGCCGAGCTCATGGAATACGTCTGGCGCAATATGATAGGCCGCACCGTGCGCGCAATCGACTACCAGCTTGGTACCGCGCAAATCGAGTTCATTCGGGAAGGTGCTTTTGCAAAATTCAATATAGCGTCCGCGTGCATCATCCAGGCGTTTCGCACGCCCCAGTTTTTCAGATGCGACGCAAGACATGGGCTCATTCAATGCAGCTTCAATTTCCAGTTCGATCGTATCCGGTAATTTATTGCCGGAGGCCGAAAAGAATTTGATGCCGTTGTCTTCGTATGGATTGTGCGATGCGGAAATCACGACGCCGGCCGACAAACGCAAAGCGCGTGTCAGGTAGGCAATCGCCGGGGTCGGCATAGGGCCGGCCAGCATGACATCCACTCCTGCTGCAGAAAAACCCGCTTCCAATGCCGCTTCCAGCATATAGCCGGAAATACGGGTGTCCTTGCCTATCAGGACAACCGGGCGGCTGCTTGCCTTGCGTGATTTGGTCAACACGGTACCGGCTGCATAGCCGAGGCGCATCACGAAATCCGGTGTAATTGGGGAAGTACCTACTTTGCCGCGCACGCCGTCGGTGCCGAAATATTGTCGTGTCATTTTTGTTTTTCTAAGTTTGTCTTTTAAGTTTGATCCTGCAATCAGGATACTGCCTGCCAAACCCTCAATGCGTCTACTGTTTCCGCTACATCGTGCACACGCACGATACGTGCGCCATGTGCAACAGCTGCTAACGCACCGGCCAGGCTGCCGGCCATGCGTTGCTCCACCGGTTTGTCCGTCAGTGCACCTATCATCGTCTTACGCGACAGGCCGATCAGGATCGGTGAATGCAGCACAGCTTGCAATTCGGCAGTATTTTTCAATAAGGCGATGTTGTGTGCAAGCGTTTTCCCAAAACCGAGGCCCGGGTCTATACATATACGCTCACGCGCAATACCCGCCTGCTCCATCAGACCGATACGATCACGTAAAAATTCCCGGACTTCAGCCACGACATCATCATATTCTGGTTGCAGCTGCATACTTTGCGGATCATTTTGCATATGCATGACGCACAAGCCACAATCCGAGTCTGCCACTGCCTGCAACGCACCCGGCGCACGGAAGCCGTTGATGTCATTGATCATATCGGCACCGGCGGCGATGGTTTCGCGCATGACTTCCGGTTTGTAGGTGTCTATCGACAAGGGCTTGCCGCAATCACGCAAGGCATACACCAGCGGCATCACGCGATCCAGCTCATCCTTGAGGGAAACCGCCAGCGAACCCGGGCGGCTCGACTCACCGCCGATATCGATGATATCGACTCCCGCCGCTATCATTTCTTCCGCGTGCGACAAGGCCGTATCCAGCATGTGGTACTTGCCACCATCGGAAAAGGAATCAGGGGTAATGTTCAGGATACCCATCACTAGGGGACGCGCAGCGGCGTCTACGGAAAGGCGGTAACGACCGCATTGCAGGTGAGTTTGCATTGTTTTGTAGGGACAAATAAAAAGGGGTGAGGATTTCTCCCCACCCCTGTATTAAAACATGTTCGTCAGATCCGCAGTGATCTATCAGGCCGGTGCAGTTGCAGTAGGCGCGACATCAGTTGGATTGTCAGGCGGATTGCGGCGTACAGGAATACCAGCCTTAGGTGGACGCGGTTCACGCCCTTCCATGATGTCGTTGATCTGATCCGAATCGATGGTTTCCCAGTCCAGCAGGGTTTTCGCCATCAATTCAACCTTATCGCGATTCTCTTCTATCAGTTTGCGCGACAACGCATACTGCGTGTCGAGGATCGTACGGATTTCGGTATCGACCTTTTGCTGCGTTGCTTCCGACACCGTCTTGGCAGACGAACGTCCGAAGTAAGCGTCTTGCTCGGTATCTTCGTAAACCATGGTACCCAGGCTTTCCGACATACCGTAACGCGTCACCATCGCACGCGCCAGTTTGGTCGCACGCTCAAAGTCATTCGAAGCGCCGGTCGACATCTGGTGCATAAACACTTCTTCTGCAATACGGCCACCGAACAGGATCGAAATTTCTTCCAGCATCTTGTCCTTGTACATATTGACGCGGTCATGCTCAGGCAACTGCCAGGTCAGGCCGAGCGCAAAGCCACGCGGCATGATGGTGACCTTATGCACCGGATCAGCCTTAGGCAAGAGCTTCGCCACTACTGCATGGCCGGACTCATGGTAAGCCGTGTTGCGACGTTCTTCTTCACGCATGACAGCCGATTTACGCTCAGGGCCCATGACGATCTTGTCCTTGGCATCCTCGAAGTCCTGCATCTCAACCAGACGCTTGTTACGGCGTGCGGCAAACAAGGCTGCTTCGTTGACCAGGTTGGCCAGGTCGGCACCGGAGAAACCAGGTGTACCACGCGCCAGGATATCGGCCTGCACATCGGTACCAATAGGTACTTTACGCATGTGGACCAGCAAGATCTGCTCACGACCACGGATGTCAGGCAAGCCGACGATCACTTGGCGGTCGAAACGACCCGGGCGCAACAAGGCTTTATCGAGTACGTCAGCACGGTTGGTGGCTGCAATCACGATCACGCCTGCATTCGGCTCAAAGCCGTCCATCTCAACCAGCATCTGGTTCAGGGTCTGTTCGCGCTCATCGTTACCGCCACCCATACCGGCACCACGGTGACGACCGACCGCATCGATCTCATCGATAAAGATGATACAAGGTGCATGTTTTTTTGCATTGTCGAACATATCGCGCACACGGGATGCGCCGACACCGACAAACATTTCAACGAAATCCGAACCGGAAATCGTGAAGAAAGGTACTTTTGCTTCGCCTGCAATCGCACGCGCCAGCAAGGTTTTACCGGTACCCGGAGGACCAACCATCAGCACGCCGCGCGGGATACGGCCGCCCAGTTTCTGGAAGCGGGTAGGATCGCGCAGGAAATCAACCAGTTCGCCGACTTCTTCTTTTGCTTCATCGCAACCAGCGACGTCGGCAAAAGTGACCGGGTTATTGGTGTCATCCAGCATGCGCGCCTTCGACTTGCCGAACGAGAATGCCCCGCCCTTGCCGCCGCCCTGCATCTGGCGCATGAAGAAGATCCAGACGCCGATCAGTAACAGCATCGGGAACCAGGAAATGAATACTTGGGACAGGAAGGATTGTTCTTCCGGTTGTTTAACGTCGAATTTCACGCCGTTATTAACCAGATCACCGACCAGGCCGCGATCCAGGTAAGTAATCGCGGATTTGATTTTTTTGCCGTCGGTCGTAGTCGCAACAATGCTGCGATCTTCGATCGTCGCTTCCTTGATGCGTTTACTTTTTACTTCGTCCAGGAAATCCGAGTAGGCGACCGCCGTAGCCGAGCCCGACGCGGTACGTCCGTCGAACTGTTTGAATACGGTGAAAAGAACCATCCCGATGACCACCCATATGGCGGCCTTGGAAAACATATTGTTCACTAAAACTCCTTGGACACAGATCGCGTCTTTTTACTAAAATTATAAGTTCGATTCTACTCGTAATACTCAAGGCTTGCAGTAACGGATATCAGGCTAAAAACGCTATTAACAAGGGTTAATTCCTCATTAAAGCGGATTTTTCAGGGTTTTTCCAAGTAAAAAGATCTCGGACGATTTGTCACGGCTGGCTTTTGGCTTCTTTTGTACGACCGTTTTGAATTCGTCCCTGAATTTTTCCACTATATAGCTATATCCGGAACCATTAAAGCACTTTACCAGCAAGGAGCCCGAAGGTTTCATATGATGTTGCGTAAAATCAATTGCCAAATCGATCAAATCGATCATACGCGCAGCATCAGCAACGGCGATACCGGATAAATTGGGTGCCATATCCGATATCACAAGGTCAACCTTACGCCCCTGCAGTACCTGCTCCAGCTGTTCCAGCACTTCCTGTTCGCGGAAATCGCCCTGTATAAAGTGGACATCGGCGATCGGCTCCATCGGCAACATGTCGAGGCCGATGATGGTGCCATTGATACCGCCCCCTACGCTGCCCGACAGTTTGTTGCGGACATATTGCGACCAACTCCCAGGTGTCGCCCCCAAATCGACAATAATCTGACCCGGTTTGATCAGTTTCTCGGTTTCGTCGATTTCTTTCAGTTTGTAGACCGCACGGGCGCGATAGCCTTCTTTCTGCGCCAGCTTCACATACGGGTCGTTAATATGGTCATGCAGCCAGTTTTTGTTTAATTTGTTCTTTGCCATTCGCGTAGAATACTAGTTTTAAATACTGTGGGACAAAGTTTGTCAGGTTCGCGCTGCGTACCGAAGCAATCCTGCCCCCGACACCATCACAATTTATGTTGAAACTTACACCGGCCGAGCGCAGCTCCTTACGCGCTGAAGCGCACGCTCTCAGCCCTGTCGTCATCATCGGGGAAGCCGGCTTGACGCCGGGCGTACTCAAGGAAATCGACGGCAGCCTCAATTCCCATGGTTTGATCAAAGTCCGTGTATTCGGCGATGACCGCGAAGCACGCGTCACGATCTACGACACCATCTGCGAAAAACTCGACGCCGCACCTATCCAGCACATCGGCAAATTGCTGGTGGTTTATCGCCCGAAAAAAGAAGCTGTTAAAGCACCGAGCGAAACCCGTGGCCGCGGCATGCGCGAAGTCACCATCGTCAAACCTAGTCCAAGCGGCACCAAGCGTCCGTCAGTGACTAAAGTAATGGTCAAGGGAAATGAGCGCGTCACCCAGGGTGGCTCGATCAAGCGCGCGAAACCACGTCAGACCAGCCCGAAAAAATCGTCACTCGGACGATAATCTCCCCCTACTCAACGCAGCTTGAGTATCAGTGCAGCGCCTAACAGGCTCTGCACTATATAAAACCCGGTTGAAACAGCATGCAGGATGCCGAATTGCTTACGCACGTCGGCCATTGCCGCGACATTGGTATCCGCCACGCTATGCAATACCAGGCGTAATTCCGCCATCTGCGGCTGCAATGCAAAGTAACCGATCAAGGTACATGCGACCATGCCTGCGATCAGGTAATAATTTACTTTTGCCGGTTTAGCCTGCGCACTACGCCCAGCCTGGAACAACAAGGCCAGCAAGGCCGCCGCGCAAAACAATGAGAGCCACGCGACGGTATTGAACAGGCTACCGGCAATCGTACCTGCCAGCGCGCGATCACTCAGGGTCGAGAACAAGGTTGGTGCAACTACAAAGCCCACCGCCCACAGGGTTCCGACCCAGAAGGTTGCTATCAGCAATCGTACGCGTGACAGGAACATCATCAGATGTATCGTACTTGCAGGATTTCGTATTCACGCAAGCCGGCAGGCGCTTCCACGCCGACCACATCACCTGCGTACTTGCCTATCATCGCGCGTGCGATTGGCGAAGTAATCGATACTTTCTTTTCTTTCAGATCTGCTTCGTCGATACCGACGATTTGGTAAGTTACTTTCTCGCCAGACTCCAGATCTTCCAGATCAACGGTAGCAGCAAAGACCACACGGCCTTCTGCTTCCAGTGTGGTCGGATCGATCACTTGCGAAGTGCCCAGCTTGCCTTCGATGTCGGCAATACGACCTTCGATAAAACTTTGCTTTTCTTTCGCCGCATCGTAGTCGGCATTCTCCGACAGGTCACCTTGTGCACGTGCTTCAGCAATAGCATTAATGACCCATGGACGTTCTTTTGTTTTCAGACGGTGCAGTTCCTCTTTCAGGACGTTTGCGCCATAGGGGGTAATTGGTGTGCTCATAGCTTCTATCTTCAAAAGTGGAAAACCACAGAGGCCGCAAATGGCACCGGAACCCGGCACCCCCTGTGACCTCTGTGGTTAGATTTTTAACGCTGTGGGCTTAGTGTAAGGTTTTATGCAAGCCTTGTAAATCATAGACGTGTAACTCGTCCAGATGGGCCATGCCTTCCACTGCCGCCTCTGCCCCGGCTATCGTTGTGTAAGTCGTCACACGTGCGGCCAGCGCGGATGTACGAATCGTACGGGAATCCACGATGGCGCTGCGCTTCTCTTCCACGGTATTGATAACAAGTGCAATTTCATTGTTTTTGATCATATCGACAACGTGCGGCCGGCCTTCTGCCACTTTGTTGACAGATTGCACTTCGATCCCGGCTGCGCTGATTGCCGCTGCCGTACCCTTGGTCGCCACTACCGAGAACCCGATCTCGACCAGGTCTTTTGCAACTTGTACCGCACGCGGCTTGTCGCTGGCCTTGACGCTGAGGAATACCTTGCCCGAGCGTGGCAGCTTGATGCTGGCACCGAGTTGCGATTTGACAAAGGCTTCACCGAAGGTTTTACCTACGCCCATCACTTCACCGGTCGACTTCATCTCTGGGCCGAGAATGGTGTCAACACCTGGGAACTTAACGAATGGGAAGACCGCTTCCTTGACGCTGAAGTATTCCGGCACGACTTCATTGAAGATGCCCTGACTGTCCAGCGACTGACCAACCATGCAGCGGGCGGCAATCTTGGCCAGTTGCAAGCCGGTTGCCTTGGAAACATATGGCACCGTACGCGAAGCGCGTGGATTGACTTCCAGCACAAAAACGACGTCCTGCAGCTTGCCGTCGATTTCCTGTTGCTGAATCGCAAACTGCACGTTCATCAGGCCAACTACGTTCAAGCCCTTCGCCATCAGCGAAGTCTGGCGTTTCAACTCATCGATGGTTTCCTGCGACAGCGAATATGGTGGCAGCGAGCAAGCGGAGTCACCGGAGTGCACGCCGGCTTGTTCGATATGCTCCATCACGCCGCCGATAAAGGTGCGCTGGCCATCGGACAGGCAATCCACATCGACTTCAATCGCATCGTTCAGGAAGCGATCCAGCAAGACCGGCGAATCATGCGAAACCTTGACCGCTTCACGCATATAGCGTTCGAGGTCACGTTGTTCGTGCACGATTTCCATCGCACGACCACCGAGTACATACGATGGACGTACGACCAGCGGATAACCGATTTCCTGCGCCAGGCGCAATGCATCTTCTTCGGTACGCGCGGTGCGGTTAGGCGGTTGACGCAATTTCAGGTCGTGCAACATTTTTTGGAAACGTTCGCGATCTTCCGCTGCATCGATCATGTCCGGCGAAGTACCGACGATAGGCACACCATTGGCTTCGAGGTCGAGTGCAAGTTTCAACGGCGTCTGGCCGCCGTACTGCACGATCACGCCGTATGGTTTTTCCAGTGCGACGATTTCCAGCACGTCTTCCAGCGTCAACGGCTCGAAGTACAGGCGATCGGAGGTGTCGTAGTCGGTTGAAACGGTTTCCGGATTACAGTTGACCATGATGGTTTCGTAACCGTCTTCACGCATCGCCAGAGCAGCATGGACGCAGCAGTAATCGAATTCGATACCCTGGCCGATACGGTTAGGACCGCCACCGAGCACCATGATTTTTTTCTTGTTGGTCGGTTGCGATTCGCACTCTTCTTCGTACGTCGAATACATGTAGGCGGTGTTGGTAGCAAATTCACCGGCGCAGGTATCGACACGTTTGTAGACAGGACGGATATTCATCGCATGGCGTTGCTCGCGCACTGCCTTGTCGCTTGTTTTCAACAACTTCGCCAGGCGACGATCAGCAAAACCTTTTTGCTTCAGCTTGAACAACGTGTCTTTGTCAATCGCGCTCAGGGCTTGTGTTTCCAGCCACAGTTCGATATCGACGATTTCCTTGATTTGCGCGAGGAACCACGGATCGATGTGCGTCAATGAATGCACTTCTTCCAACGAGAAACCCTGGGCGAATGCATCGCCGACGTACCAGATACGTTCCGGACCCGGCTCGCCGAGTTCTTCTTCGATGGTTTCGCGGTCGGTGGTTTTTTCATTCATGCCATCGACGCCGACTTCCAGGCCGCGCAAGGCTTTCTGGAAGGATTCCTGGAAGGTACGGCCTATCGCCATCACTTCACCGACCGATTTCATTTGCGTGGTCAGGTGGCTGTCTGCTTGCGGGAATTTCTCGAAAGCGAAACGCGGGATCTTGGTCACAACGTAATCGATGGACGGTTCGAACGAAGCCGGGGTTGCACCACCGGTGATTTCATTGCGCAATTCATCCAGCGTGAAGCCGACCGCCAGCTTGGCCGCGATCTTGGCGATCGGGAAACCGGTGGCTTTCGATGCCAGCGCGGAGGAACGCGATACGCGTGGGTTCATCTCGATGACGATCATGCGGCCATCAGCCGGATTGATCGAGAATTGCACGTTGGAACCGCCGGTATCGACGCCGATTTCACGCAGTACCGCGATCGATGCATTACGCATGATCTGGTATTCCTTGTCGGTCAGCGTTTGCGCCGGTGCTACCGTGATCGAGTCACCGGTATGCACGCCCATAGGGTCCAGGTTTTCAATCGAGCAAACGATGATGCAGTTGTCGGCCTTGTCGCGCACGACTTCCATCTCGAATTCTTTCCAGCCGATCAGCGATTCTTCGATCAGCAATTCGCTGGTCGGCGATGCTTCCAGGCCGCGTTTGCAGATGGCTTCGAATTCTTCGGCGTTGTAGGCGATACCGCCACCGCTGCCACCCATCGTGAACGATGGACGAATGATGACCGGGAAGCCGAGTTCCTTCTGTACCGCCCACGACTCTTCCAGTGTGTGTGACACACCCGAACGCGCCGAGCCGAGACCGATCTTGGTCATTGCATCTTTAAACTTCGAGCGGTCTTCCGCCTTGTCGATGGCTTCCGGCGAAGCGCCGATCAGTTCGCACTTGTATTTGGTCAATACGCCGTTATGGTGCAAGTCCAGCGCGCAATTCAGCGCAGTCTGGCCACCCATGGTCGGCAGGATCGCATCCGGACGTTCTTTATCGATGATGCGTTCGACGGCTTGCCAGGTAATCGGCTCGATGTAAGTCACATCGGCCATTTCCGGATCAGTCATGATGGTCGCAGGATTACTGTTGACCAGGATGACGCGATAACCTTCTTCGCGCAGTGCTTTACAGGCTTGCGCACCGGAATAATCGAATTCGCAGGCCTGACCGATAACGATAGGGCCGGCTCCGATAATCAGGATGCTTTTAATGTCGCTGCGTTTAGGCATTTTTATTCTTCTCCATCATCGCCACGAAGCGATCAAACAAGGGGGCGATGTCATGCGGGCCAGGCGATGCTTCCGGGTGGCCCTGGAAGCAAAATGCCGGCTTGTCGGTACGTTCAAAACCTTGCAACGAGCCGTCAAACAGCGAGACGTGCGTCACGCGGCAGTTTGCCGGCAAGGTTGCTGCATCCACTGCGAAACCATGGTTTTGCGATGTGATCAGCACTTTTTTGCTGTCCAGATCCTGCACCGGATGGTTGGCGCCGTGATGGCCGAATTTCATCTTGAGTGTTTTGGCGCCGGAAGCCAGCGCCATGATTTGGTGACCCAGGCAAATACCGAAAGTCGGGATGCCTCGGTCGATTAATTCCTTGGATGCGGCAATCGCGTAGTCGCAAGGTTCCGGATCGCCGGGACCATTCGACAGGAAGATGCCGTCAGGATTCAGCGCCAGCGCTTCGGCAGCGGAAGCCTGTGCAGGCAGGACGGTGACCTTGCAGCCACGCTGCGCGAGCATGCGCAGGATGTTGAATTTGACACCGTAATCAAAGGCCACGACGTGGTATTGCGGCGCAGCCTGCTGGCCGTAACCCTCGCCCAGCTTCCATTCGGTTTCAGTCCATGGGTAGGATTGCTTGGTCGATACGACTTTCGCCAGGTCCAGCCCGGCCAGGCCGCCGAAAGACTTCGCCAATTCCAGTGCTTTCTCAGCCGTGGCGTCCTCACCTGCCAGGATCGCGCCGCTTTGTGCGCCTTTTTCGCGCAGGATGCGGGTCAGCTTGCGCGTATCGATACCGGCGATACCGACCACATTCTCGGATTTCAGGTAGTCGGACAGTGTTTGCTCGGAGCGGAAATTGGAGATCAGGATCGGCAAATCCTTGATGATCAGGCCGGCCGCATGGATCTTGGTCGATTCGACATCTTCGGCATTGATGCCGGTATTGCCGATATGAGGATATGTCAGCGTGACAATTTGATTGCTATAACTTGGGTCGGTGAGGATTTCCTGGTAACCGGTCATCGAGGTGTTGAATACAACTTCACCGATCGTATGACCCGGTGCACCTATCGAAAAACCTTTGAAAATCGACCCGTCCGCTAGCGCTAGGATGGCCGGAACTGTAGGGCCAGAAAAGAATGGCGGCAAGGGGTAACTCCTGATGTATGTTACCGCCGCTGCGCTGCGCCAGAATGACCGTCGAAACCCGCGCGCAACTTTGCGCGCTGCTTGCTGGAGGCTTGCTCGAACAAGGCGTCGTACAGGTCTTATTTAGACGATGGGAAATGGGTATGCGCTACGGCGGAATAAAATTAGCTAAACCGCCGAATTATAGCGCAAAGCACCCTTAACTGGCAACCGAATCCGGTGAGATCCTGCGCGTCAAGGGTGTTTTAATAGATGTCAGACTGTTAAATTGACGCAAGTCAACTTAACCGCCGATGGCGATGATGCCGGCCTTGGCAATTTGTACGTCTTCTGTCGATTTCACGCCGGACACGCCAACCGCACCCAGGCATTGACCATTGATGACGATAGGTACACCACCCTCCAGCATGCCTTCCAGGGTCGGCGCCGTGATAAACGAGAAACGACCATTGTTGATGATGTCTTCATAGACTTTGGACTCGCGACGACCGAGCGCAGCGGTTTTTGCCTTGGCTGGAGCAATATGCGAGGAAATCGGCGCAGCACCATCCAGACGCTGCAACCACAGCAAATGACCGCCATCATCAACGATAGCGATCGTGACGCACCATTTGTGCAGATTGGCTTCGGTTTCCGCTGCTGCAGCGATTTTTTTCACGTCTTCCAGCGTCAGTACTTGTTTTGTTTGCATGGTGCCTCCTGTCAAAGAAGAATGAATTGTACGACATCACAGTCCTGCTGAACCATGGCCGCACCCGTTTACATTGGTTAACTACTTTATTTTTGTCGACGACGTACTATTGTTCAAGCTCCGGACGATATAGCGATACTAAAATCCTCCAAGAGCCAGTACCAGCTACATTATTTGAGTTCCGGGAGGAGCCATGTTCTTCGCACGCTTTATCAAAAAAACCGCGGTAGCAGCACCCTCTGCGGAAGCACCAAAAAAGAAAGCCGCCGTATCGGCAGAAGCATCCCTTGCCAACTCCACTTTGTATCAATTCAAACGCAACGTGCTTGATCTGGTCGCGCGCATGAACCAGGGCGTCCCCCATGTCGATTGTGAAGTAATCAAACGGCAGACCATGTTTATCCAGACCCAACTATTGCATAGCTTGTCGAACGACCCTTTCCTGCCCGAGCATCTGAAGATCATGCTCATGGAGTATCACGCCAAAAGCATACGAGCGACGCTTTGTGAAAGGCGCGGTGAGCATTTGCGGCGCGTAGTTTAGCCAGCCGGGCAATCGCGGCTAAACTTTGTGCCGGGATACCAGCAGGTCCAGCAATGGTTTCAGCTCGGCCGATAACTTATTAATATGCAGCAACACCTGGTCTTGCCTGCCTTCCTTGATCCAGCGCAGCAAAGTCGCCAAATCTATCGACAGGTCGGCCGCCTTGTCCTGTACGTCGTTTAAAACCTGGACTGCAGCTATGCCCGGCAAACTCCCGCCCTGCTTCAACAAATCCTCTTCTTCCGCGCCGATAACACCTGTAATCGCGTTTTGCAAACCCAGCAAAGCACGTTCCCGCGCCATTTGACGCATCACATCCAGCATCTCTGCACTCGCAGCGGCCCCACACTCGGTAATGGAAACCACGCCACAACTGGCGATCATCGCCAGTTGCCCATCCTTGACCAGGTTGGCATTGGCAATCGCGCGGCACACGCGTTCGGCAAAATTACGGGCGGAATCAAAATGGATGCTACCCGTTGCGATGGTGAATTCATTGTCACCGGTACGCGCCACGCAATCGGTCTGGCGCACCGTGCGATGCAGCAGCTGTCCGATCGCATTAATCACGCTGGGCGGTGGCGAAGCCGGGTAGGCATCCAGTTCCGGATGCTTGAGCCCGATACAGGCATTCAGGATGACAAAATTGCGGTTCTGGCGCACCGCGCTGCTACGCATATCTTCAGCACGTAACGCCCATTCCTGCGGCGATGGTAACTCGACGTGGTCGCCGGTATCACTGCTATTGACCAGGGCTTCCAGCCCGCGCTCGAATTCGTTTTGCGTACTGACCAGCTTGGACAGGATATCCAGCCGCGACAGCAATTGCCCGGTACCTATACCCTTGGTAATCAGGTCGGTCGCACCTGCCGCCTTGGCCCGATCCCGCTCGGCTTGCTCATCACTACCCGACACCACCACCACCGGCATATTCCGGATACGGCTGATTTTTGAGGCACGGATACGCTTGAGCAAGCCGTAACCGTCCAGCTTGGGCATGGTCAGGTCAGAAATCACGACGCGGATGCTGGGATCTATCAATAAGGCTTCCCAGGCCTGCTCGCCATCCAGCGCTTCACGAAATTCAAACATGCCCTCGATGTGCTTGATCAAGGTCGCACGCACGATACGCGAGTCGTCGGCAATCAAAATACGGGGTTTTAGGGAGATGGCGGCGGGTGAATCGGTCAACATGCAAATCTAGCCTTTTAAAGTTACCAACAGCATAACGCCGGCGAATAAATTTTGACAGCACTTCCAGATTGACTTACATTTCGTCAGTTCCATTGAAGGAAATCGCATCCGATGACATTTTTGCAACCGACCTTACGCACTGGCCAACTGGCGCGCTCAGCCGTATTAGCGCTCAGCCTGCTGGCGAGCTCCGCGTGGAGTGCAGAAGCACCGCCACCAGAGCAAAATGCGCAGATCAGCAAGTTGCAAAGCATCTCCAACCATGCCTCGGAACTGGCCATGCAAGCCATGGGCATGTTGGGCATCCATTACAAATACGGCGGCTCCACTCCTGAAAGCGGTCTCGACTGCAGCGGCCTGGTACGTCATATATTCAAAGAAACCTGGGGCTTGATCCTGCCCCGCACCTCGGTGGAAATCAGCCATGTCGGCAAGCATGTCGATAAAGACGATTTACAGCCGGGCGACCTGGTTTTTTACAATACGCTGCGCAAGGGTTTTTCCCACGTCGGCATTTACCTCGGTGATCGCAAATTCATCCACTCACCTTCTGCCGGTGGCCAGGTACGTATTGAAAGCATGGACATCTCTTATTGGAAAAAGCGCTTTAACGGCGGCAGACGCATCAGTGAACCGGAACAGGATTTCCCTCCGGTAAAATAAAAAACGCACCCGAGGGTGCGTTTTTTATTAGTTGTTTCGCTTGCTACTGCTCGCGTTTGGCGGCGAGCTTGTTCTTCAACTCCGGCATCAATGCCATCGCCGCCTGTTCCCCTGCCAACACGGCCCGGTTACGACCATTGAAGTCATTACCCTTCATATCGCCCAGGCTCGGACGAATCACAATATCCGCATCCTTCAACTCGAAGCGATTCAGGCTTTGCCCCATGATCGCAAACGTCTGCAGCAATACATCCAGCGAACTGGAGGCCAGCTGTACCTCAGGCTGTACCGAGATATTCACCGCGATAATGAAATCAGCCCCCATTTCCTTCGCGAAATGCACCGGCACCGGCGCGACCAAACCACCATCGACATACATGCGCTCGCCTATTTTCACCGGCTGGAACAGGCCCGGCACGGCAGACGACGCCCGCACCGCCAAACCGGTATTGCCACGTTGAAACAAAACCGGTAGACCGCTATTCAAATCCGTCGCCACCGCGGCGAACGGGATCTTCATCTTCTCTATGGGTACATTCCGGACTGCCTTGTTAACATAGTTTTGCAGCGCATCTCCTTTCAATACGCCACTGGACTTGGCAAAAAATGGTACGGACCAGTCTGAAATCGCGGCCTCATCCATCGCCAGTGCCATTTGCTGCAAAGCGAAACCATTATTGCCAGCGGCATAGAGCGCACCGACTACGCTACCGGCGCTGGTTCCGACCACCATATCCGGCACGATGCCTTGCGACTCCAGCGCCTTGATCACACCGATATGGGCAAAGCCGCGCGCCGCGCCACCACCGAGGACCAACGCAATCTTGACCGGAGCGGCAGCCTTCGGTGCTACCACGACCGGAGTTACCGGCTCGGATTTGCTTGGCAGGAATGAACATGCGGCTTGCAACAATAACAAAGCCGCCAGACACAACTTAAGGGAACAGGTTTTCAACATCTCGGATCATTTTTTGCAAAGAACGAAGATTACCCGTTTTCCGGCCTTCAAGTTGTTACGCAAAGTAAGCATGGATTAATTGAGAATCGTTTCCATCTTAACGAAATCCTAATATACTGCCTGCAGCAGAAATCTCCATTGATAAACAAAGGAAACACATGAGACAAGTAAGTACCCTACTCGCCGCAATTTCCCTGATGGCTACCGTTACGGTCGCGCAAGCACAAGAAAAAGTGCTTAACCTGTACTCGGCGCGACATTATCAGACGGATGAATTGCTTTACTCGAATTTCACCAAACAAACCGGCATCAAGATCAATCGCATAGAAGCCGATGACAATGCGCTGTTTGAACGCCTGAAAAACGAAGGCAAGAACAGCCCGGCCGACGTCATCGTCATGGTCGATGCCGCACGCATCTGGCGCGCAGAAATTGAAGGTTTCTTCCAACCGGTCAAATCCGCTGTGCTGAACACACGCATCCCTGCCAACCTGCGCGGCAAGGATGACGGCCAGGGCCCTGAATGGTTTGGCTTCTCGACCCGCGCACGTGTCATCGTCTACAACAAGGCAAGCGTCAATCCAGCCGATGTTGCTACTTACGAATCGCTGGCCGATCCGAAAAACAAGGGCAAGGTCTGCACCCGCTCCGGCTCACATCCTTACAACCTGTCCCTCATCGGTTCGATGATAGAACGCGACGGCGAGAAGGCGACTGAACAATGGGCCAAAGGCATGGTCGCAAACTTTGCGCGTCCGCCACGCGGTGGCGATACCGATCAGATCAAGGGCGTTGCTTCGGGTGAATGTGGTGTCGCGATTGCGAACTCTTATTACTACGTGCGCATGCTGCGCTCGACCAAACCGGAAGATGTTGCTGCGATGAAGAATGTCGGCTTTGTCTGGCCGAACGCCAAAACCAGTGGCACCCATTTCAATATTGCTGGTGGCGGCGTGGCGAAAAATGCCCCACATCGTGAAGCCGCAGTGAAGTTCCTTGAGTACCTGGCCAGCGACGAAGCACAAGCCTATTTTGCCGACGGCAATAATGAATGGCCGGCAGTCAAAAAGGTGCGCGTGAAAAACGAAGCACTGGAATCATTGGGCGCATACAAGATGGAGAATGTCTCCATTGCAGCGATTGGTAAAAATCAAATCGCCGCACAAAAAATCCTGGATCGCGTCGGCTACAAATAAGCTCAAGTTATAAAACAAAGCTGCCGGAACATCGCAACTCAATGCGATCTTCCGGCAGCTTTTTTATTACATCCGCTTATCCGCTCCTACATCCCGTCCTGGCATAGCTTCAATGCCTCATCCCACCCAGGCAAACCACAAAATGTCTGCATAAAACGCTCACAGGACAAGCTTGAATTGGCCGGACGCCGGGCCGGCAATGGATAGTCTTGCGTTGAAATTGCGGTAAGCCGCGGCTTTTTAGGCACCGATGGATGCGACAGGATAGCTTGTGTCAAACCATGCCAACTGGTGCGCCCCTGCGCGCTCAGGTGGTACAGGCCGCCACGGCTCAACCAGACATCCTGATCCAGTTCGGCATCCTTTTGCGTGCCCGAATACCGTTGCATTTGTATCAGTGCATGCGCTGTCGCTTCCGCTATCGTGCGGCACCAGGTTGGCGCGCCAAACTGATCTGCCACTATGCGCAACTCGTCGCGTTCTTGTGCCAGGCGACGCACCGTCAACAGGAAATTCTTGCCGCGCGCGCCATAGACCCAGCTGGTGCGCAAAATCAGGTGCGGGATACCAGCCGCCTGTATCGCCTGTTCTCCTGCCAGTTTGCTACGGCCGTATACACTTTGCGGATCCGGCACATCGTCTTCCGTATAGCTGCCGGCCTGATCACCGTCGAACACATAATCAGTCGAATAATGGATCATGCCGGCGCCCAGTTTCTTCGCTTCCTGCGCCATGACTTCCGGCGCTTGCGCATTGATACACATCGCCAGTTCCACCTCACCCTCTGCCAAATCCACTGCGGTATAAGCGGCAGGATTGACGATCAACTGTGGTTTTACTTCGCGTATGACACTGCGTACCTGATCCAGGTCGGACAAATCCATTTGTGCACGATCCAGCGCGACTACCTGCCCCAAACCCTGCAGCGTGCGCTCCAGCTCGTAACCGACTTGGCCGTTGCGCCCTGTCAGCAGGATCTTCAAGCAAACACCTCGGCATCCGCCAGGCGTATGCCCTGTTGATCCTTGGCAGACAAAATTGGTGCGCCGATTACAGGCCAGTCGATACCTATCGCAGGATCATCCCACGCGATGCAGCGTTCATGCTCAGGTGCCCAGTAATCTGTGGTCTTGTACAGGAATTCCGCGGTATCGCTGGTGACGACAAAGCCGTGCGCGAAGCCCTCAGGTATCCACATCTGGCGTTGGTTTTCGGCGGAAAGGACGGCACCTGTCCACTGGCCGAAGGTGGGGGAGCTTTTGCGCATGTCTACTGCGACGTCAAAGACTTCACCAGATACCACTCGCACCAGTTTGCCCTGCGGCTGCTGTATCTGGTAATGCAAACCGCGCAGTACACCGCGCAATGACTTGGAATGGTTGTCTTGAACAAATTTGACTGTTTTACCTGTGACTTCGGCAAAACGTCTTTCGTTAAAACTTTCGAAAAAAAATCCCCTGTCATCGCCCAAGACATTCGGTTCAAGCAATAAGACATCCGGGATTTCTGTTTGAATTAGCTTCATATTCACAAGACTTTATCGTCAAGGATGCGCAACAAATATTTGCCATAAGCGGTTTGTTTCAAGGGCTCGGCCAATTTTTCCATTTGGCCCGCATCTATATAACCTTTGCGGAAGGCAATTTCCTCCGGACATGCGATTTTCAATCCCTGCCGATGTTCAATCGTGGCAATGAATTGCCCGGCTTCCAGCAAGGATTCATGTGTCCCGGTATCCAGCCAGGCCATGCCGCGGCCCATCAGTTCGACGTTCAGTTCACCTCGCGCCAGATAGGCACGATTTACATCTGTAATTTCGAGTTCGCCACGTCCTGATGGCTGTATCGATGCAGCAATATCGCATACCTGATTGTCGTAGAAATACAGGCCGGTCACCGCATAGTTTGATTTTGGCAGCAAGGGTTTTTCTTCGATGCTGACCGCTTGATGCTTGTCATCAAACTCGACCACACCATAACGCTCCGGATCCTGTACGTGATAAGCAAATACCGTTGCGCCATGGATGCGCGCAGATGCCTGCATGAGTTGCTGGTCAAAGGCATGGCCGTAGTAAAGGTTATCACCCAAAATCAAGGCTGAAGGATCATTCCCGATGAAATGACGACCGATGATGAAAGCCTGCGCCAGTCCGTCAGGCGAAGGCTGCACCGCGTACGACAAATTAATACCCCATTGGCTGCCATCCTTTAACAGCTGCTGGAAGCGTGGTGTGTCCTGTGGAGTGGAAATCAGCAGGATGTCACGGATACCGGCCAGCATCAGGGTCGTCAGCGGGTAATAAATCATCGGCTTATCGTAGACCGGCAACAGCTGTTTTGATATCGCCACGGTCGCCGGGTACAAGCGTGCACCGGAACCTCCGGCGAGGATAATCCCTTTGCGGCTGGTTTGATCCATGGATAAGACCATCAAGGCACCATCACAAATCTGACCGTAGTCCTATGCAATTCAGGCGCAAGCACTCTGTCCTGGCCCGGGCACATGTCCTTGGTCTTCATGTCTGGGTATCCAGATACCACTGCACCGTTTTCCTGATGCCAGTGTCAAAGGCCTCGACCGGCCGCCAGCCAAGTTCACGTTCAATCTTGCCGGTATCAATTGCGTAACGACGATCATGTCCCGGGCGGTCTGCCACGTGCACTATTTGCTGCCGATAACTTTTGCCGGGAGCGAGTGGTTTTAATTCATCCAATATGTCGCATAAGGTGACAACCACATCGAGATTGGTTTTTTGGTTTTGCGCGCCAATGTTATATGTTTCGCCAGGCACGCCGTCTGCCAAAACCAGGCGCAGTGCTGCGCAATGATCACCGACGTAGAGCCAATCGCGTATTTGCCGGCCGTCACCGTAAATCGGCAAATCCTTGCCCGCCAGTGCATACGCAATCATTAGTGGAATTAATTTTTCCGGAAAATGATTCGGACCGTAGTTGTTGGAACAGTTGGTAGTCAGTGTCGGCAAGCCGTAGGTATGGAAATAGGCACGTACCAGATGATCCGATGCTGCCTTGGAGGCGGAATAAGGACTGTTGGGCGCATAGGCGGTCGTTTCGGAAAATGGCGCATCACCCGCCTCAAGCGAACCATACGCCTCGTCGGTAGATACATGCAGGAAACGGAATTGCTGCTGGTCGCCGGCTTCCAAGCCCGACCAATAAGCGCGCGCAGCCTCCAACAGGCTGAATGTGCCGTTGATATTCGTGCGTATGAATTCCGCCGGTCCCTGGATGGAACGATCGACATGGCTTTCAGCAGCGAAATGCACGATGGCGGTCGGTTTGTATGTATCCAGCAAAGCCCGCATCTTTTCATGGTCGCAAATATCGGCGAGCACGAATGTGTGGCGGGTATCGTCTTTGAGTGTAGCCAGGTTGCCGAGATTGCCGGCATAGGTCAGCTTATCGACGTTTAAAACTGCGACATTGCCTTGTGCCAACCAATCCAGCACGAAATTGGAGCCTATAAAGCCCGCGCCGCCTGTTACAAGAATCATGATCGCTGCTTACCAGATACTTGAAACATAGCTGCTTTGTGAACCGCTTGCTTGTGCAAGCAGATTGAAGGAATGGCGGGAGGCAAAAATATTAACATTAAATCAACACTGGAATTTGTAAAATCTGTCCGGAGTGAAATGAGTTTCCACTCTCGTTCTATATATTAGTGCCGTTGCATAAGGGGACATATTATCGGTCGGTCATGCGCCGTTGTCATACGTCATTTTGAATCGACAAATTAAAACTTGCATATTTATACATTTATTTTGCAAGCCCTCATTGTAATATTCACCAATTAAAGCATCGTTCTGATTTCCGGACGACGTATAGTATCCACATAAGATGGTGTTCCCGCCTATAAAAAATTTATAATACGGCTACATTCCAAGAATTAAAACATAGAGCGAGAGGTAGGGATAAAGATGGACTGGTATCTTATCCATACAAAACCAAGACAAGAAAACCGTGCCTTGCAAAACCTTGAACAGCAAGGTTATCAGTGCTATTTGCCGACATTGCGAGCCGAAAGGTTGCGACAAGGCATGCTGGAAGTTACTGATGAGGCATTATTTCCCCGTTACCTGTTTATTCGGCTTGGCCAAGGCGATTCGGCCAAGAGCTGGGCGCCGATTCGCTCCACGATCGGTGTCAGCCGCCTGGTAAGCTTTGGCAAGGAGCCGGCCAAAGTCGCAGAAAACCTGATTTATTTGCTGCAAGCGCAAGAGACTATCCAGCAAGTCGAACCAAAACGCCTATATACAGCAGGCGAACGGGTACGCCTGACGGAGGGTGCTTTTGCAGGACTCGAGGGCGTTTACCAGATGGCGGATGGCGAGCATCGCGCCATGGTACTGATTGAATTGCTAAGTAAATCAGTGACGCTGCGCGCCTCTACCACAAGCTTGCGAAAAGTCAATTAAGCCCTTCTTGCCGTTTTACAAAAGGGTTTTCAAAGTTTTTCCGCTGTGTCAAAATTAGCCCGGCTCCCATGGCCTGCATTTTGAGAGTGCTGTTTGCCATGCTGCCTGCGCTTGCCGATCGTAAAACGGCACGGCGGTAGCGTGTTTGATCTGCTACAAAAATAATTAAAGAATCAATCAAAATTCTCCCCCTACCGAAGCAAAATCCTTACGCCGCCCTCATTGCGAGGCTGGCGCATTGCACCCGCGTCTTTTGCCATGTTGACAGTGGTATCATCTCTGGTTTTCGCAATTTTGTTCACCCTGCAACAGTTCAATGCGCACTCAATAAAGACATTCACGACCCGAATGCTTTAATCCGTGCCCTCATTGAAATGACTGCCAAACACCTGAACGTCTGTTTTTCTGAATGCCTGAGAGCAAACCTGTCCCGCATGGCTTCCGTGCGGCGCTCTGATTCGATCAGCGAAATTGATGCAGTGGACAAAGTAGCGGCATACGGTAGTTTGGGTCTAACCAATCATTGACTTTACAGCTGGGAATAACTGTGACCTTAAGGGATAAAAAAATAGCCATTATTGGCTTAGGATACGTCGGCCTGCCACTGGCAGTGGAGTTCGGCAAAACCAGACCGGTTTTGGGATTCGATATCAATGAGGCCCGGATCCTCGAATTGCGTTCCGGCAAGGACAGCACACTCGAAGTCACTCCTGACGAACTCATTACGGCCAAGCAACTTACCTACAGCAATAAATTGGAGGCACTTGGCGAGTGTGACATTTTTATCGTTACCGTCCCTACCCCAATTGACAAGGCCAATCGCCCTGACCTGACGCCGCTGATCAAAGCAAGCGAAACCGTAGGTAAAGCGATGAAAGCCGGCGCACTGGTGATTTACGAATCGACGGTTTATCCAGGCTGTACGGAAGAAGTATGCGTACCGGTACTGGAACAGACTTCGGGACTCAAATTCAATCGTGATTTCTTCTGCGGCTATAGCCCGGAACGCATCAACCCGGGCGACAAGGTCAATACCCTGACCAAAATCCGCAAGATCACCAGCGGTTCGACACCGGAAATAGCCAAGGAAGTCGACGCCCTCTATTCAAGCATTATCACCGCAGGAACATTCCCGGCTACCAGCCTCAAAGTCGCGGAAGCAGCCAAGGTAATCGAGAACACACAGCGCGACCTCAACATCGCATTGGTCAACGAACTCTCCGTCATCTTCGAACGCCTGGACATAGACACTATCGAAGTGCTGGAAGCTGCCGGCAGCAAATGGAATTTCCTGCCATTCCGTCCCGGCATGGTCGGCGGCCACTGTATCGGCGTTGATCCGTATTACCTCACGCACAAGGCTGAGGAAGTCGGTTACCACCCGCAAGTCATTCTTGCCGGACGTCGCATCAACGACAACATGGCTCGCTACGCAGCGCGCAGCACTATCCGGCTCATGCTGAAAAACGGCATCGACGTCGCACGCAGCACCGTCGGCGTCCAGGGAATTACCTTCAAGGAAAACTGCCCCGACATCCGCAACAGCAAAATTGCCGATCTCGTACAAGAGCTCCAAAGCTGGGGTGTCAATGTGGTCGTGAGCGATCCGTGGGCCGATGCCGAAGAAGTATTCCACGAATACGGCATTCGCCTTGGCACCATCGACGCCGAACATCCGGTCGATTCCTTGATTGTTGCAGTGGGCCACAATGAATTCCGACGCGAAAACGTCACTGAATTGCGCAGCCTCTGTCGTGGTGACAAACCGGTACTCGGCGATCTCAAAGCATTATTTGACCGACATGCCAGCGCAGCAGCCGGCTTCACAGTTTTCAGGTTCTAAGGAGAGCACGATGAGAAATTACCCTACCATCACCGATCGCAAGATCCGCATGGCACTCGTCGGCTGCGGCCGCATCGCGGCCAATCATTTCAATGCGATGAAACAGCATGCAGCGAACATTGAAATCGTCGATGTATGCGATGTCAACAGCGATGCACTCAAGAACGCGGTAGAACTGACCGGTGCCAAAGGCCATCCCAGCCTCACCGAAATGCTGAAAACGACTACGGCTGACGTCGTCATCCTGACCACTCCAAGTGGCTTGCACCCGGATCAAGCGGTCGAGATCGCAAAATCGGGACGTCATGTCATGACTGAAAAACCGATGGCGACACGTTGGGAAGACGGCTTGCGCATGGTCAAGGCTTGCGACGATGCAGGCGTGCGCCTCTTCGTTGTAAAGCAGAACCGCCGCAATTCCACACTGCAACTCCTTAAACGCGCGGTTGAACAAAAGCGTTTTGGCCGCATACACATGGTCAACATCAACGTCTTCTGGACTCGCCCACAGGAATACTATGACGCCGCAAAATGGCGTGGTACCTGGGAGTTCGACGGCGGCGCTTTCATGAATCAGGCCAGCCATTATGTTGATTTGCTGGATTGGCTGATCGGCCCGGTAGAAAAAATCCAGGCGATGATGAGCACGACCCGCGACATCGAAGTTGAAGATACCGGCGTCCTGAACGTCAAATGGCGTAATGGCGCCCTGGGATCCATGAGCGTGACCATGCTCACCTATCCGCAAAATCTGGAAGGCAGCATTACCATCCTCGGCGAAAAAGGCACTGTGCGTGTTGGCGGCGTTGCTGTAAACGATATTCAACTGTGGCAGTTCGCAGATGTACAAGACTACGATGCCCAGATTAAAGATGCCAACTACCAGACCACATCGGTGTACGGCTTTGGCCACCCGCTCTACTACAACAATGTAATTGAAGTATTACGTGGCAAGGCTGAGCCGGAAACCGATGGACGCGAAGGCCTCAAATCGCTGGAACTGCTGATCGGTGCCTACCTCGCAGCGCGTGACGGCAAGACAGTGTCCCTGCCACTGGAGTATTAAGCATGGCGGTGACCATTCATCCAAGCGCCATTGTCGATGAGGGAGCACAAATCGGCGATGGCAGCCGCGTATGGCATTTTGTCCACGTCTGTGGCGGCGCCCGAATTGGTAAAGGCGTGTCGCTCGGACAAAATGTTTTCGTCGGCAACAAGACCGTAATCGGTGACTCCTGCAAAATCCAGAACAATGTCAGCGTGTATGACAATGTGACCCTCGAAGAAGGTGTTTTTTGCGGGCCCAGCATGGTGTTTACCAATGTATACAACCCGCGTTCCCTGATCGAACGCAAAAGCGAGTATCGCGACACCCTGGTCAAGCGAGGTGCAACCCTGGGCGCAAACAGCACCATCGTTTGCGGCGTCACGATCGGTGAGTTCGGCTTTGTTGGCGCGGGCGCCGTCGTCAACAAGAATGTACCGGCCTACGCTTTGATGGTTGGTGTACCCGCCCGGCAAATCGGCTGGATGAGTGAATATGGCGACCAGATCGCGCTGCCACTTGAGGGCGAAGGTAGCTACACCTGCCCACATGATGGTTCTGTCTACACCCTGAACGGTAAAACACTAGAGAAAGTAAAAGGATGACGATTCCTTTCATAGACCTGAAAACGCAATATCGCGCCCTGCAGCCCGAAATCCAGCGTCGCATCAACCAAGTGCTTGAGCACGGACAGTACATCATGGGTCCCGAAGTCAAGGAACTCGAAGAACGCCTGGCTGCATATACCGGTGCGAAATACTGCATCACCGTATCCAGCGGAACCGAAGCATTGCTGATCAGCATGATGGCGCTGGGCATAGGCCCGGGAGACGAAGTCATTACGACACCGTTCACTTTTGCCGCCACTGCTGAAATGATCGCCATCATTGGTGCCACACCGGTCTTTGTCGACATCGAAGCAGATACCTGCCTGATCGACCCGGGCAAGATCGAGGCGGCCATTACACCAAAGACCCGCGCGATCATGCCGGTCAGCCTGTACGGCCAGGTGTGCGACATGGATGCCATCAATGCGATTGCAGCCAAACATGGTTTGACAGTCATTGAAGATGCAGCACAAAGCTTTGGCGCCACCTATACCGGCAAGCAAGGCAAAGGCAAAAGCTGCAACCTGTCCACGATCGGCTGCACCAGCTTCTTCCCGAGCAAGCCACTCGGCTGCTATGGCGATGGCGGTGCCATCTTCACCAGCGACGAGAACCTGGCGCAAGCGATGCGGGAAATCCGGGTACACGGACAGTCGGCACGTTATCGCCATACCCGTATCGGTGTCGGTGGTCGCATGGACACGCTGCAATGTGCAATCGTGCTCGCCAAACTGGATCGCTTCGATTGGGAAATCGAACAGCGCCTTGCGCTGGGTGCATCCTATCGCCAGCACCTCACACAAGCCGGGATTCCCATCGAGTTGCTCGGCGTTCGCCCTGATCGTGATTGCATATGGGCGCAATACACCATCATGGTCGATCAAAGGGAAACAGTGCGAGCAACTCTCGAAGCGGCCGGCATTCCTACCGCCATACACTATCCGCTGCCGCTTAACCGCCAGCCCGCCTACGAAAACATCAGCCGCTCGATGGATACGCCCAATAGCGAACAGGCGGCAAAACGTGTCATGAGTTTGCCGATGAGCCCAGACTTGCAGGAAACTGATATTGCATTGATCGTAAATACCTTGAAGGGTGCTTTGCAGTGAATCTCATGAGCAACTTCATCGCACGCCGCAGCTTGTTGTGGCGTGCTGTAAAAGTCGAAATCCAGAGCCAGCACGCCGGCACGGTACTGGGACTGTCCTGGATCCTGCTGGGTCCGTTCTTGCTGCTTACCTTGTATGCGTTCATCTATGCAGTCGTATTCGAAGTACGCGTTCCGGGTCTCTCACGATCTGAGTACATCCTGAATGTATTTTCAGGGCTGGTCTTGTTCCTCGCTTTTTCGCAAGCATTGACCGCAGCAACCGGTGCCCTGAGCAAGGAGCGCAAGCTCATGTTCAGCAGCTTCCCCGCCGAGTTCATCCCGGCGAAAGCTGTCATCGTTTCGTATATCGTGCTGTTACCGGCAACCTGCTTCGTCATCGCCGGCGATGTAATCTTTTCATCGCCTAGCTGGCATTTGCTGTTACTGCCAGTCGTTGCCCTCTTCCAGCTGGCATTTTCAATCGGCCTCGGATGCCTGTTGTCACTGCTCGGACTGGTCATGCGCGACATCGGTTTCCTGATTCAATATATTGTCATTGCTTTACTGGTAGTCACACCGATTGCCTATACGCCGGACATGATTCCGCCGCAGATCAAGCCGGTTCTTTACATTAACCCGCTGTACTACTATGTATCGGCGAACCAGCACCTGATCTTGCTCAATACACTACCCCCAATGGTTGAAATTGTCCTTGGCATCACAATTTCACTGGCCATGTTTTTTGGTGGCATATGGGTTTTCCGCCGCGCCCGCATCGCAATGATGGATCTGCTGTGAGCCAAGACATCGCAATCGAAATTTGCGACGTAGCAAAGACCTACCCTGTCTTCACGCATCCGTGGCAGGCCGTACGCTATCTCGGCGCACTGATACGACATGGTCGCCTTGATGAAAAGCATTTGCAGGATGGCGTCCATGCGCTTTCCGGCGTTAATTTGACCGTACGCCGTGGTGAACGGATAGGCATCGTAGGCCGGAATGGCGCCGGCAAATCCACGCTACTCAAACTCTTATCCGCTGACTTCCCCCCTACCCGTGGCAGCATGCATGTCAACGGTGAAATTTATTGCCTGCTACCAGGTTCGGTCGGTTTCACCCTTGAGCAATCCACGCTTGAGAATGCGCGCCAGTATCTGTCCTACCTGCCCATTACCGAAGAGGAAATGGAAGCAAGGATAGAAGATATTCGCACCTTTACCGAACTGGGTGAGTACTTTACGCAGCCGGTCAAAAACCTGTCACTGGGCATGCGCGTACGCGCCGAGTTCGCAGTGGCTACCGCACGCATGGCGGATATAGTCATCATTGATGAAGTATTGGGTGCCGGCGATATTTACTGGTCGGAAAAAATTGCGCGGAGGATGGAACAACTGTGCGCACAAGGCACCACCCTCGTGCTGGTATCCCATTCGCTGGAACAGATCAATCGCTATTGCGAACGTGCTGTCTGGATTGAAAAAGGCGAAGTGGTCCTGGATGACACCGCGGTCGAAGTCACCAAGCGTTACGAGGGCTTCCTCGAACAACTGAGCTGGCAGACCGACGATCTGGATGACAAGACGGTTTCGATTCAACAGATGGCAGCGGGGCTGGGCAATCGGACTCTTCCCGATAGCGGCCAGACAATTACGCGTTGGCCCGGGCGCGGCGATGTGGAAATTACAGGGGTATGGCTGAATGAAAAGCCAAGTTCAAAGATCCAGCTATCGGCTGAAGATCCCCTATCGATACGACTGCACGTCAAGGCCTGTAAATCCGGCCAGTTCCGCTTGGGCTATCTATTCACATTCTGGAGCGTTTACGGCAAACGCGTTGCGGTAGTCGAAAACGAAACCGACTTTATCGAACTCGCAAAAGACGAGCAGCATGCGATTTCGCTCAATCTTGAAACACTGGGACTTGCAAGCGGTGCATACCATATCACCCTGACCGTAATGGATACGGGTGCAAGCATCGGGACGACCAATGAAACTGCAACGCGGCTGGACGCATTGTATAAATCTTTTTCTGTCGAAATTGCACCGAATGGTGGTCATCCCTCCCCTATTTATCGATTTACCCTACTCTCCGAACCTAGCCAATAATGTTCAATTTAAAACAAAAAGCATACAAGCTCATCCTTGAGCGCACCCGTTATCGGATTTTTTGCGCAGCACTGGGAGCATGGCTCAATGACATGGGATACCGGCTGATATGGTTGTCCCGCTCCTGTGTTCGTTTCATGAACCATCATGTCACGCATGAGGAGTCAGACTGGTTCGTACATGGCCTGCCGGCACTGCATCGCAGAATCCAGTCCATTCTGCAGCGTCAACGTTCGGAATATGGCGACTACTACTATTTTTATGGACAGCCTTATCAGGCACTCGGAATTCTTGGTGTCTACGGAGAACGATCAACCGAAGAACGATTTGATACCTACCGCCTGGCGAAACTGATCAAATCCGAGGATCGCGTACTCGATATCGGTTGTAATTGCGGCTTTGTGGCCCTTTACACGTCCTACCGCACCGGTTGTTATGCGGAGGGTATCGATATCAATCCCTATATGATCGAAATCGGTGACCAATGTTCAGATTATTTGCGCGTTTCCGATCGCGTCAAACTGTCGGCCACACGCATTCAGGATTTCGCAGGACAAGCTGATTTCACTGTGGTCTTTTCATTTGCCACCCACTGGACCGATGATGAAAACTATCGCGTACCTTTGCGCGAGCATTTCGAACGCTGTGCCAGCTATCTGGCACCCGGCGGACTGCTGATATTTGAAACGCATGCCGCAGATGTAGGCAATGCGCAATTTTATGACGCAATCAATACCTTCTCCGACATGTTCTCAGTGGAAGACAAATGGGACACGGATAAGGGCACACGACACTTATATCTATTTCGCCGTAACAAATAAGGATAAATCATGAACACACCTAACTGCCCGACTTGCAGCAAGACCAATTTCATTACGTTGACTACCTATAAACGTTACTGGCATTGCTGCCGTGACTGTGGAACAGCCATCAGCGAACAAAGGGATAGCTATCCCCTCGCGATGCTTCCTTATGCGGATCTGAAAAAGGGTGCAAGCCTCGACGAAGAAAAAATGTATGACTATTTCGTCGAAGACATCCACATCAACTGGTCGGAACGTGAAGGTCAGGAGTTTATTGACGACTACTTGCGCCCTGCGAATTTTGAGGTTGGCGGCAAGCGTCTGCTGGATATCTCCGGCGGCAATGGTCACTTCATTAAACAGATTGAGAAGTTGGGTGCACAAATTACGCTCACCGAAATCAATAAAAAGACCATTGACTACGCACGCCAGAAGCATGGTTTTGAAGTATTCGAATACAACCTGAACGAGCATGATCTTCCTGCTGTGACCAACCAGCGTTTCGACATTGTGTTTGCGCGTGCCTGCCTTATGTTCGCCAAGGACCTGAGTGGTTTCGCCGCGCAGATCCGCCGCAGCCTTACTCCGGGCGGTTACGTCATGATCAACCACTCGGTCATTCCTACCCTCGGCGTGATGTTGAGGACGCAACTGGATGAATTCAGTTATTTCATCCTGCGCCAACCGGAATCCATCATTGAGGAATTCCTCAAGCATGGTTTCGCCTTGCACCACCGTTCGGATGAAACCGATCCCGGCCTCTATGTATACGACAACGACCTTCTGCCTCACTGGCGCATGGTGCATCGCATCTATGAAAAGAAAGGCGTTCGCGCTTTGCAAAACAATCGCGAATTCTCCTGGCCGGCGCGCGATCGCCGCCGTTCCACCCTGGTATTCAAGCTGGTTGACTGAGACCGAGCTTAATGCTGCGTCACCTGTTTAATCGCTCGAAACCCGATGTCCTGTTCCTGAGTTCGTCCCCGATAGACGAAGTCTGGACCAGGACAACGGCGCTGGCTTGCCATGCGTCCGGCCTGCGGGTGGAAGTCGCGATTTGTGCCGATGCAGATGCGCATACACAGCGCTTGCTCGCGCCTTACGCAGAACAAGGGATACGCACGCATGACGGGATATCTTTCGCCAATGCGGCAAAAATCAATAGTCGAATTGCGGTGACGGCCTCCAGCGGGCTGGATCGCAATATCTTCCCCACCCGCGCTGGATATTTCATCCATATGCCACATTCGCTTGCCAGCCTGCACATGATCTACCCGGCTGGCGCGTTTGATGGATATGACATGCTGTTCGAAGCCGGTCCGCAGCATGCAGCAGAATATGCCGCCATCACGGGGCAAAACCGGGCAACACCGAAACCGTCATATGCAATCGGCTATGGCAAGCTGGATGTATTGCAACAAGTACTGGATTTACGCGCCACGCGTACCAGCGAACGTCCGCTCGTGCTCATTGCTCCGAGCTGGGGGGCCGACAATCTGCTCGACAATTGCGGCGTCGCCCTGGCCAAGGCCCTGGTTGCACAAGGATGCGACGTCGTCGTCCGCCCTCATCCGCTGTTCTTTTTGGATAAGGCGCCGGTACTTGAAGTGCTGCAAACACTCGCGCAGGAACAGGCAGGCATACATATTGAGTCGCCTTTTGCCGGCGACGATGCCATTTTTGATGCAGATATCCTGGTCGGCGATTACTCCGGCATTAGCTTCGAATTTGCCGCCTTGCACCGCCGACCGGTGGTATCTGTCAATGTTGGTTTAAAAATTGCCAATCCTGAATGGCAAGTGTTCGACCTGGAGCCGGTAGAAATTGCTTGCCGCGCTCTCCTCGGGCCCGTCGTCCCCGCCGATGTAGATGCGATCGTGACAGCCGTGCGATCTGCGCTTGGCCGTGCTGCCACTCCGGATGCCGCAATCGCTTCATTCCTGCACGGCAAACCCGGTCATTGCGGCGCCCTTGCCGCAACGGCCATTAAAAATATCCTCACACAGAACTGACACCATGGTGCGCGCAATCATTCTCGCGGCCGGCTTCGGAAGCCGCCTCATGCCACTGACCAAGGACCGCCCGAAAGGCATGGTCGCGCTTGCCGGCTTGCCCTTACTCATGCGACAGGTATCCGTCTTGCGTAATGGCGGAGTTGAAGAAATTTCACTGGTAGGCGGCTACCTTTCCGAGCGCCTTGCGCCCTTGGGCCTTCCGCTCGCCCTCAATCCGCAATATGACTCGACCAATATGGTTGAATCCCTGATGAGCGCCCGTCATTTGTTCGACGGTAAAGCAGACATCATCATGGCTTATGGCGATATCGTCTATGAAGCGGGGGTACTGGAAACACTGCTGCGCACGGAAGGCGAAATCGCCGTCACTGCCGACAAAAAATGGCAGGCGCTTTGGAGTGCGCGAATGGAGGATTATGCTTCCGATGTTGAAACATTTCGCCTGCGTCACGACGGTTCTGTGGCGGAACTGGGGCGCCGCCCCAAAAGCCTGGATGAAGTCGAAGCCCAGTATATCGGCCTGGTGAAATTCCCGGCCGCATGCCACGCCCGCCTGATGGCTTTCTACGACAGCCTGGATCGCAACGCAGTCTTCGATGGACAGCCCTTCCCAAAGATGTACATGACGAGCTTCATCCAGCAGCTCATTGATGCCGGATGGAACGTCCGGCCGGCCTTGATCGACGGTGGCTGGCTGGAAGTGGATACGCTGGAAGACCTGCATAACTACGAAACCCTGGCCAAGGAAGGCAAACTGGATTCCTTATGCCGGCTTGCTCCTGTCCCTTCGCCACGGGAAATTGCGGCGCGAATACAGGCGCCTGCACCAATTGACAATAGTGCGATCTGCGACATTCGCGCGTTCGCCGCCAAGCTCAACACATCAGAAAACCTGGATGAAGTCAGTATCCGCCGCTTGGACGCACTGGCGCGCAAACTGGAAATCGCCGGCACACTGTTCAGGCAGTATTCATTGCCGGATATGAAAGCGGTCGAAGCCGCTGGACATGCCAGCGCAGAAGAAGCCGGCGCGCTACTGGCAGCCTTCCTGACAGCGTTCGACCTGGCAAAAGATCCGCGACACCTGAATACCGTATTGAAAGCCCTGGACGGCAGCCTGCATACGCCCCGTCCGGCCTTCGCATCCGAGTTGGATGTCTGCTGCTTCTGCAGGTTGACGTGACAGCATGCAGATGAAAACCATTAACCTGACCATCATCGGTGATTGTGCGTGTAGTACAACGCGCACCTACCTCGCCTATTTGCACACGGCGGGATTGCGTCCCAAGAACCTGTGGCTGGTCAATTTCGGACCAGCTTCAACCGGCCTGAAACTCGCGCGGAAATTCCTCGGCTGGCGTCGCGCCGATCGCATGCTGGGCCAACGCAACAGCCCGTCACAGGCCACGGACAGTAAAGCTGCGATATTTTCCGCGCAACTGCAAACAGAGGCGCAGTTGGAGGCGGTCGAGTTTTACAATGAATGGCATCCTGCGGCGCTCGCCGATAAGCTTGAGTATTTCAGCGCTACTGACTTCAGTGATCCCTTGTTACAACGGCGCATGCTGGAAGCCGCGGACACCGCTTTCCTCTATACCAATGGCGGCATTGTGCCGGCTTCATTACTGGCAAATCCTAAAATTCGCATCCTCCATATCCACCCCGGCATCGTGCCGGAAATGCGTGGTTCGGATTGCTTGCTATGGTCTGCGCTCCTGCGTCAACGCATCGGCGTCAGCTGCTTCTACATGGGTTCGGGCATAGATGATGGCGCCGTCATCGCGCAACAGGAATTTGAATTGCCCAAGCTGCCATCGCTGAAACCGTTCCTGTCGCCAAAAGTGGAAGAACAAGCCTACAAGGCACTGCTATTTTCAATAGACCCGCATTACCGCGCGAAACTATTGGTCCAGGTACTGGAAAATGATAGCAACGCTGATTTGCGAAAGCTCACTACCCGAGTCCAGGCAAGCCCGCTCAGGCCTGCCTACTTATGGATGCATCCACGGCTCAGGCTCAAAACAATGCAAGAATCTTTCCTATGAAGCCCCATCTCATCATCCTCGGTGCGGGCCGCTCACGCGGCGACGGCTTGCCACTCGGATTGCAAAGAGTGACGCTTGAACGACGCGTATTGGACTGGCAGCTTGATGCCTTTTCCCAACTGTCGCCTGAAGTCAGTTTTGTCGGTGGTTATGACATTGCACAAGTAATGCAGCATTTCCCGGGACTTGCCTATCACTTTAACCGTGACTGGGAAAGCACCGGCAGCCTGGCATCGCTTGCACTTGCACTCGACGCACTTGAAGACCTGGAAGAAGGTCGGCGCGATCTGTACATCGCGTATTCGGATATCCTGCTGCGCCCGGCACTGGTGCAAGCCCTGGCGGCAGGAGCTTCGGATATCTGCTCGATCGCTGTCGATAGCAAACCGCCGCTCAAGGCCGGCAAACAACCGGAAAGCATTACCCTCGACGATGGCTCCCACGAATTTGTCGGCCTGATCCGGGTTCCGGCATCCCAAACGCAAGCATTCCGTTCAGCGACTATCGACATCGCAGCGTCGGCGAAACAGGCACACCTTTCCGCACTTGTCGAAAGATTGCAACTCACGCATCCGCACATCCGCCTGAACGGCGTTGCAGCCGGCGGTTTGTGGGCACATGCCGAACATGGAAAATCCGTTGCCCAGTTTGTTCTCGGCAGCAAGGCGGCAACGCTGGCCCGTTTGCAGAATCGCGTTACGCACTCCAAAATTCTCGCGCTTGAATACTTCACGCGCATGGACTACACCAACCGGCGCGACGAAATCCTGGCCAGGCTCGCTGAGCGCTTTGCCCAAGAACGCTTTTTGATAGTGCGATCGAGTGCAACGGACGAAGACGGATTTGCAAATGCAAATGCAGGCCGCTACCACTCGGAATTGAATGTAACGACCAGCTCGCTCGGAAGTGCAATAGATCTCGTATTCGCGTCATACTCCGGTGAAGACCCGCTTGACGAAGTACTGGTGCAACCACAGCTCGACGAAGTACGTGCCAGCGGAGTGATCTTTACGCGCGTCCTCGAAACCGGTGCGCCTTACCGGGTGTTCAATTACACCGAAGGTTCGGACACTGCCGCCATTACCGCAGGCTACAGCCGCGACAGCATTACGCAGTATGTCTACCGTCAGGCCGGGGCGGACACGCTGGCACGCCTGCCAGCCCTGACCCGCCAATTGCTGACCGTCGCGGACGAGATAGAGGAATACGTCTGCCACGATGCCCTCGATATAGAATTTGCGGTCGATGCAAGCGGTCAGGTGTACACCCTGCAAGTCCGTCCGCTGATGATCGATGATGCCTATCAGGATCGCAGCCATGATGGTGAAATCCAGGACTGCCTGCAATCCATGCATGCCGCCTTGCATGCGCTGTCCTCTCCGCCACCCGGCCAGGCCGGCCGGGAGACTGCCTGGAGTGTCATGGCGGACTGGAATCCGGCAGAAATCCTCGGTCGGACACCCGGACCTCTGGCACTGGACTTGTATCGCCATATCATTACCGACAGGATATGGGCGGTTCAGCGACATGAAGTCGGTTATCGCGATCTGCGGGCTTGGCCACTCATCCGCAGCTTTGCAGGCCAGGCTTTTGTAGATGTCCGTTCCAGCGTCAACTCCTTCATCCCCGCCAGTGTCAGCGAAGAGCTTGCGCAACGGATGAGCGAATATGCGATCAACAAATTAAAAGCCGACAAATCGCTGCACGACAAGCTCGAATTTGAATTGATCCCAACCTGCCTGGATTTCAATTTCGCTGAATGGCAACAGCGTTATCAAGCAGCGCATGTATGCTCGGAGTCCGAAGCAAAACAACTTGAGTCGAGCTTGCGCAAGGTGACCAGTAATATCGTTACACGCGCAGCAACGGATCTCACCGCAGCCAAAGCACTGGAAGTGCGCTGCCCTGAACTGGTACGTCCATTCGCACCGCTATCCGACTGGTTGCGACATACGCTTCATATTTGCGCCGAAGAAGGCACGTTGACGTTCGCCCATTTGGCGCGTGCCGGTTTTGTCGCCGCAGCCCTGCTGCGCTCCGCCACCAGGATCGGTATTTTGCAGGAGAGTCGTTGTGCTGCATTGATGGAAAGCATACCGGGAATCGGAAAAATGCTTACCGATTCAGCGCTAAGCGTTCGTTCAGGGGACCTGAGCAAACAGGCGCTGATAGAAAAATTCGGTCATTTGCGCCCCGGCACTTATGATATTTCGACCCCGGCTTATCGTGATCGCCCTGAAGAGTATCTTGATCCGATCATTGCGTCGGCACATTCCGCTCCAGCCCTTCCTTTCGCCTGGACCAGTGAGGAAAGCACCGCGCTGAATTCCGCATTAAAGGATTTGGATATCGGACTCAACGCCGATACCCTGCTCGATTTTGTACGCACCGCCACTGTCGGGCGCGAGTACGCAAAGTTTGTCTTTACCCGACTGCTGTCTGCGGTACTGGATAAGCTTGCGGTTGAAGGCCTGGCATTGGGCATCGCTCCTGATCGCCTGGAAAGCATGCCGCTCCATGTATGGCTGGAAGAATCAGTTCTAACGTGGGGCAAGGCTGACAGCCGCGCCTTCCTCATCGAATTGACCGAACGCCGGCACCAGCAACATCGACTCGCCGGCATGATGTTACTGCCGCCTGTGATTACCGAATTGTCCGAGATCGAGTCATTCGCGATCCCCGCGAGCAATCCAACGTTTATTACCGTGCGCCAGGTCAGGGCTCCGCTGCGCTTGATCTTCCCGGGTGAAGTAGTCAAGCGTAGCCATGTGGAAAACTGCGTGGTCGCAATCGCAAATGCAGATCCCGGATTTGATTACCTGTTTGCGCTGGGCATCAGCGGCTTGATTACCGCATTCGGCGGTCCCAATTCGCATATGGCGATTCGCGCGTCCGAATTCTCAATTCCTGCCGTCATCGGCATCGGTGAACAGGCCTTGGGATGTTTGCGCGACGGCACATTTATTGATCTGGACTGCCAAAAGAAACGCTGGCAGCAGGAAGGTATTACATGCGCATAGCCATCAGCCAACGCGTCGACCTTTATCCAGACAGGAATGAACGTCGGGACGCCCTCGACCAGGCGTGGGGCGATGCATTGGAAAACTGGTTTGGCGCGAATGTCACCATGCATCCGATCGCTAACCGCCCTGCCAATGCAGCTGCAACACTGGACTCCATCAACCCGGACTTGCTCATACTGAGCGGCGGCAATGATATAGGCACGGCACCGGAGCGGGATGCGACGGAACGCGCATTGCTTGAACATGCCGCAACGGCAAAAATACCGGTACTGGGCATCTGCCGCGGTTTGCAAATGTTCCAGCATTTTTTAGGTGGTTCCCTGATCAGGGTAGACGGGCATGTCGCCTGTGCACATGCCGTCCATGCAATCGCAGATGATGTCGGCTTACCGGTTGAATTACTGGTAAACAGTTACCACACATCGGCTATCGGACAAGGCTCTTTGGCAGCACCGCTAAAAGGGCTGTACCAGCATGCCGACGGCACAATCGAGGCGGCACAACACACCGTACTACCTTGGCTCGGCATCATGTGGCATCCGGAAAGAACCGCTTTAGGAGGCCCCGAGGCGACAGATTGGCTCAGGGGCCGGCTGCAAAAGGTAATGAAATGACGAAAACATCACTCCCTGCAATCAAACTTGACGGTGCCAGCAAGACCTTCCCGCTGTACGCCAGCCCGTTGCGGCAAATGCTCGGCTATATCGGCATCGGCAAGCGGAATGTATCGAGCAAACTCGCACTGGACAATATCAGCCTGGAAATCGGGCACGGCGAACGCGTCGGTATCGTAGGTCATAATGGCTCGGGCAAGACGACGCTCCTGCGCCTTATCATAGGCTACACACAAGCCACCTCCGGCACAGTGGTCATAGACGGCGACGTCCAGGCCTTGATGCAGACCGGTTACGGTTTCAACGATGACCTTACCGGTCTCGAAAACATCCGCAACGCCCTGGTGTATAACGGGGTATCGACTGCCGATGCGCAAATTGCCGAAGAAGAGATCATAGACTTCGTGGAACTGGGCGAGTTTTTACACCATCCGCTCAAAACATATTCCCTCGGGATGCGTGCGCGCCTTGAGTTTGCAGCCGCGACGGCAATCAGTCCCGACGTCCTTGCGATTGATGAGGTGCTGGGTGCAGGTGACGGCTATTTTGTACGGAAATGTGCGCTGCGCATGCGGCACCTCATGTCCAAAACGACGCTCCTGCTTGTCTCGCACTCGCTGGACCAGATACGCGAATATTGTGACCGGGTGATCTGGCTTGATGGTGGAAAGATACGCGCCGATGGCCCTGTCGCTGAAACACTGCAGCAGTACAGGGAATACATGAACGCCCAGTCGGAACGCCGGTTTTCCGAAAGTGAAGCTGCCGGTGGCAAAAGCACCCATAATCCGGCGGCACCTCCGCCCCAGCTGTTCGATAAAATCAGGGCCCTGTTTTCCTTGACTGATCCACAGGCCCCGTTCATTCGCGAATTCAGTTACGCCAACGGCGAGTCAGCCAAAACCCTGGATATCGGAGCGAAGCTGAGCCTTCATTTATCCACCAACGACACCCCAGGACTGCAACCGGTCATTCTCGGCTTTACGGACCAGGGCGCGTTTATTTTCGAATTCGAAATCAATGCAGATGGACAATCCGCATCGCCGTCGACAATATTAAATGCGGAGCGTCTCGGCGTGGGAGTGGGTAGCTATGTACTCTTCCCTGCTTTACGTGATCCTGTCGTCAAGCGCATTGTGCAGGTAAGTAACCATCCGCTGAACTTGCAAATGGCACAGACAAACTGGAGCGACCCGCCCCTGGTACACCTGGACGGCCAATGGCATTCAGGAAACGCACGCGTCGCAATCGCGAGCAAAATTTCGGGCTGGGTATAACGTTATGTGCGGATTTGTTGCAGTTATAGGCCCCGGTGCCCCTCTCCCCCAAACCATCCTCGAGCACATGCGCGACCAGCTTGCGCATCGCGGCCCGGACGGTGCGGGTACGTGGATGGGCAACCATGCAAACGGCAGCATCGGCATGGGCTTCCGCCGGCTTGCCATTATCGATACACGACATATCGCCGATCAACCTATGGTGTCGGGCGATAAAAACAAGGTTGTCGTCTTCAACGGTGAGATATACAACTTCGTCGAGATCAGGGCTGAACTGGAAGCCAAAGGACGTCGTTTCGTCACGCGCAGTGATACAGAAGTTCTGCTGCAGGCGTACGAGCATTGGGGTGAATCCATGGTCGAACGCCTCAATGGCATGTTCGCTTTCATGATCTGGGATGCAAGTAAAAACCAGGCCTTGATAGCGCGTGACCGTTTTGGCGAAAAACCACTGTTCATATGCAAGCTTCCCGACGGAAAAATCGCTGTCGCATCCGAGATCAAGGCATTGCTGGCACACCCGGACATCAAGGCAAGTTACGATTTGTCGATGTTTGGCCGTGTCCTCAACAACGGGCATCTGGTCTTCGGTACACAAGACACGCTATTTCAAAACATCCGGCAGTTTCCTGCGGCGCATTGCATGCTGGTCACCGCAGAAGGCAGGATACTTGGCGAACGCCGCTATTGGACTCCCGCATATGACCGGGCACTATCCAGTGTTGAGCGCAAGGAACTCATTCATCAATTCCGTGAAAAGCTCGAACAGTCGGTAGCGATGCGCATGCGCAGTGATGTACCGATGACGGCATGCTTATCCGGTGGACTCGATTCTTCGACCCTGGTGGCATTGTTGGCCGATCAGACTGCCAACCTTGCAGAAGGTGGAATCAAGGGCGCAATTTCCGCTCGATTCCCTGATGACCCGACGATAGACGAAGGTCATTTCATTGATTTGGTCTTGCAAAGCACAGGACTGAAAGGGCATACGGTCACGCCTACCTCGGATGAACTATCCCGGGATTTACGACGCCTGCACTGGCATCACGAAACCATTATTCCCGGCCCCTCGATGTACCTGGAGTGGTGCGTGATGCGCGAAGCACGCAAGCTTGGTTACAAGGTCATCATCGATGGCCAGGGTGCAGATGAAGTCCTGGCCGGCTATCGCAGTTATCTGCAGGCTTATCAGGCGGAACTGGCAAGTCGCGGCCCGATTGGTCTGCTCCAGTCGGTACTGCTTGGATACAAGCGTAATCGCAGGCTGGAACAGACTGCCAAGCAATACGATAACGCCCAGCGCAGGTTTGGCATCAGGGACAGCTTCTCCATTTCCCAAATGAGGAAATTCCCCACCGGCTTCGCTGCTGAAATGAGCGCCGCCTATGGTGGCGATGGCCTGCCGGCACTGCAAGACATCGGGGCCTTGCGCTTCGATCTGGCCTTGAATTTATTACGGACCTCACTCCCGTCCAATCTGTATAGCGGCGACCGCAACTCCATGGCGCACGGTATTGAATGCCGTTATCCATTCCTGGACTACGACCTGGTCGATTTTGCGACGCACCTGCCTGACTGGGCGTATATGGATGATGCATGGAACAAGGCCATATTGCGCAAAGCGCTGCCGGATAAACTTCCGCACAGCGTACTCTGGCGCGTCGACAAAGTGGGCTTTGCGGCGCCGCAAGACAAATGGCTGGCAAGCCCGGTCATGAAACAATGGCTGGAAGAAAGGGTTTTTGATACACGCCTGAGTACCATACCCGGCTATATCGGGCGCAATCTTGAAGTCGCTTTTACCCATCACATGAAAGGTGAAGGCGATTACTCCGCCGAACTCTGGAAGTGGGCAAGTGCCGCCGAACTGATAGACATGCAGGCGCAGGGTGAATGGAAACGCGGCAGTAATGCGGTACCGCAAACCGTGATGCCGCCAGCCGAAAAAACAACTACTACTAGTGCAAAAATGCCTTTCCAAATTGAACAATACGACCATGGCTACCGCAAGGGCACCAGCCAGGGAGACAAAACCGCCTGGATCATTTCATACACCCCGGTCTCGAAAGAGCCCCGGGTAATCCGCCAGGCCCAGGCCCTGATCGATGCAGGCTGGCGGGTTTTTGTTTTTGGCTACGAGGGACCGACCAAATGTCCGCCGGAATGGCATTATGTGCAGCTCTCACAGAGCAATCCGATATTGCGTGCAAGTCGGCCGGCGCAAATCGTGCACCAGCTGTTTGCGCACGCAAAGGGCCTGTTCCAGGTCCATCGTATCCAGCATTTGGGGGGGCTGTCGATTGCAAAATATGGTCCGACTTCTGCCATCCGCAGATTTGGCGCCCGCTTTTACCACTCCACCGTCAAGCAATATGCGTGGAATAAAAAAGCCATCTCGGATTTCCAAAACAAGCACCCCGACTTCAAGCCCGACCTGGTGCTCTGTCACGACTATTTCACAGCGCCTGCAGCGTACAAAGTGGTGCAACAGCACGGTGCCAAATTCTCCATGGATTGCCATGAATATGCCCGCGGTCAATACATGCAGGATCCTTACTGGGTCAAATGGCATCGTCCGTATGTGACGGCATTGCAGGACCAGTACCTTGAAAAGACAGATGCGGTCACCACGGTATGCAGCGGCATCGCTGACTTGCTGGATAGTGAACAGTCGCTGCGACGCCCTGCCACCGTCATTCGTTCGACTCCGTTCTACAGCGAACAGGCATTCCGCCCGACCGGGGACACGATCACTGTCCTCTATCACGGTGAAATTTACGCATCGCGCGGCCTGCACCTGGCGGTCCAGTCGATGCGATTGTGGCGGCCGGAGTTCCGCCTGGTCCTGCGCGGCTATAGCGATCCCCTCTATATCGAGGAATTGAAGAAAATCGCGCGCGATAATGGTGTACAGGATCGCCTGACCATAGAAGCACCAGTACCATTTAACCAAATCGTGCCATCCGCCAACCAGGCCGATATCGGCTACTTCGTGCATCAGGACAACAGCCCGCAGCGACGCTTTACCCTCCCGAACAAATTCTTTGAATATGTGATGGCAGGGATCGCGCTATGTGTATCCGATCTTCCGGAAATGGCCAAACTGGTCAAACAACATGAACTGGGCTTGCTCGTGTCGACTTACGATGAGCAGGCAATCGCCGATGTCATCAATAGCTTTACCAAAGAAAAGATCGATGAAATGAAGCGCAACTCATTACTTGCTGCGCGCGAACTTAATTGGGAAGCGGAACAAAAAATAATGCTGTCGCTGTATCAGGAGATTTCCCAATGATCGTGATTGTTGACTATGGCGTAGGCAACCTGCTTTCCGTCAATAACATGCTGCGCAAGGCCGGCGGTGACGTAAAAATTTCCCGTGATCCGGGTGAAATAGCCGCTGCGGACAAGCTACTGCTGCCCGGCGTCGGACACTTCGACCATGGCATGAAAATGCTCAACACATCCGGCCTGCGGGAAGCGATCGATCGCTTTGCGCTCGAAAGCCGCAAGCCGGTGCTGGGTATTTGCCTGGGCGCGCAGATCCTAGGAAAACGCAGCGAGGAAGGTAATACCGAAGGCCTGGGCTGGATCGACATGGAGTGCCGCCGCTTGCCGGCAGCACCCGGCCTGAGGGTGCCTCACATGGGCTGGAATAGTATAGTCCAGCGCAAACCTTCGCCCTTGCTCGACAACAGGAGCGCCGATGCGAGGTACTACTTCGTGCATTCCTATTACATGCATTGCCAGGATGAAAATGACGTGCTGGCAACGGCAATCCACGGCATCGAATTCACCTGTGCGGTACAACGGGATAACATCATTGGCACACAGTTCCATCCGGAAAAATCACTGCGCCATGGCCTGGCCTTAATGAAGGCCTTCGTGGAATATCAACCATCATGAATAAAACCCGCGTCATTCCCGTCCTTCTGCTGAGGGGCAAAGGCCTTGTCAAAACCGTTAAGTTCAAGGATGCCAAATATATCGGCGACCCGATAAATTCCGTCCGTATCTTTAACGAAAAGGAAGTCGACGAACTGGTATTCCTCGACATCACCGCGACTCCCGAAGGCCGGGGTCCGGATTTTGCCCTGCTCGAAGATATCGCTGGTGAAGCGTTCATGCCCATGGGTTACGGTGGCGGCATCACCACCATGGATGAAATCCGGAAGATTTTCTCCCTCGGTTTTGAAAAAGTCATCATCAATACAGCGGCTTACGCCTCCCTGGACCTGATCAGGGAAGCCGTCTCCATTTACGGCGCCCAGAGTATAGTAGGCTGCGTAGACGTACGTAAAACACTACTCGGCCGCTACGAGCTGTATACTCACTCCGGCAAGAACCGCCAGCCTGGAGCATTGCAACAACACCTGGAACGCCTTGAGGCGGCCGGCATCGGTGAAATCCTCGTCAATTCAATTGATCGCGACGGCACCCAGTCGGGGTATGACATTAAACTCGTGCGCCAGGTCAGCGATGCAGTAACGGTCCCGGTTATCGCATGTGGTGGGGCCGGCAGCATAGATGATTTCGTGGCTGCGGTAACGGAGGGGCATGCATCGGCTGTCGCTGCAGGCAGTCTGTTCGTCTTCGTCGGCCCGCATCGTGCCGTTTTGATCAACTACCCTGACCGGAAACAACTTTCTGACAGGCTTCCCTAAAAAGCCCGTCGCCGTATTCCTACTATTCTTTTCAAGACCATTTCGACATGAACTCAAAAGCCATTCTTGCCCCTATCGACGGCAGCCCAATCACAGAGGCGGCGTTCGTACCTGAAACACGCGCCTATCAAGTATGTACCCGTTGCGTCATGGACACGACCGACCCGACGATCACTTTTGACTCGGAAGGCGTCTGCAGCCACTGCCACTACTTCGACAACAATATTACCCCGGCCTGGCCTACGCCTGAACAGGGCAAGGTCGAACTGGAACGCATGCTGGAAAAGGTCAAGGCCTACGGCCAGGGCAAGCAGTATGACTGCATCATCGGCCTGTCCGGCGGTGTCGACAGTTCATACATTGCGATCAAGGCGGTGGAATGGGGACTGCGACCACTCGTGGTGCACGTCGATGCCGGCTGGAATTCAGAACTCGCAGTGATGAACATCGAACAAATCTGCAAACGACTTGGCCTTGATCTGGTGACGCACGTTGTGGACTGGGAAGAAATGAAGGATATGCAGTTGGCTTTCCTGCGTTCCAACCTCGCCAACCAGGACGTCCCGCAAGATCACGCCTACTTTGCGGCCCTGTATGGCTATGCGATCAAAGCCGGCATTAAATACGTGATCAACGGCAGCAACTTCTCCACCGAGAGCATCCTGCCGCAAAGCTGGGGCTATGACGCGATGGATGCAACCCACCTGAAAGCGATTCACTCCCGCTTTGGTCAGCGCAAGCGCGGCGACTTCCCGGTTGTCAGTTTCTTTGACCTGTATTTCCGCTATCCGCTGATCCTGAAAATGGAAGTACTGCGTCCGCTCAACTATATCCCTTACGATAAAGACAGTGCTATCAAAACCCTGGAGCAGGATTATGGCTGGCGCTATTACGGCGGCAAGCACTATGAATCACGCTGGACCCGCTTCTTCCAGGCTTACTATCTGCCGCACAAGTTCGGTTACGACAAAAGGAAAGCACATCTGTCGAGCCTGGTAGTCTCCGGCCAAATGAGCCGCGACGATGCGCTGGCCGAATTGAAGAAGCCCCTCTACGATGAAAAGCTACTGGTCGAGGATAAAGCCTTCATTGCCAAAAAACTCGGGCTTTCACTCGAAGAGCTGGAACAAATGATAGCCGCACCACCACGGCATTACACGGAATTCCCTAATCACAGCCTGAAATTCAAGCTGGCCTTCGGTGCCTATTCCAAGGCAAGGCGTGGCGTCGGCCTCGCGCTGCGCGTTGCGACATTCCCACTACGTGCAGCACGCCGCGCTTTGCGGGGTACTGCGCGCTGATACATGTCGACCAGTTACTTCAAAACCGCCTGAGCCAGTGAACGTTCATATTTATCCGTCGTATTTCACGAACGAATCACGAATCCTGCGTATTGTGGAATGCCTGGGTAAGTACCGGGTATTCAATGAGTTCCTGATAATAGCCATCTTCCGCAAGGACCTTCCTGCGGAAGAGGCAATTAATGACAACTCCCGGGTTACACGCATTGCCCCTGCGTTCGGACGCACAATTACCGGAAAATTAGGGCATGTCATCAAGGCTGTCGGCTGGTATGTGGCTGCCTTCCGCAAGTTGCTGTCACTGCCTGGACTGCAATGTGTCAATTGTCACAGCCTGTCAGTCCTGCCCCTGGGCGTACTCGCAAAATGGTTCTTGAAATGTAAATTGGTCTATGACACTCACGAACTGGAAACGGAAGTGGTGTCCAGTCGCGGCTTACGCAAACGGCTTGCGAAAATCGCGGAACGCCTCATGATCGGCCAGTGCGATGCAGTTTCAGTGGTGAACCACTCCATCGCCCAATGGTACAAAGAGCAATACAAGCTGGGCAAAGTTGCGGTTGTCCGTAATATGCCTAAAGTGCAGCAGCGCAAAATAGCTGCCACCGGAAAGCTCCGCGCATTAATCGGCGTGACCGGTCCTGAAGAACGCATTTACCTTTATCAAGGCTTGCTGACCGCAGGCCGGGGCATTCCGATCCTGCTTGATGTGTTCCGGCAAATGGATGCAAAACAGCACCTGGTTTTCATGGGCTATGGCGATATGGAATCAACTATATCGGCAGCAGCTGACCGGCATCCCAACATTCATTGGGTACCCGCCGTGCCACCGGAAGAAGTGTTGGCACATACATCGGATGCTGATGTCGGCTTGTCCCTGATCGAAAACGTTTGCCTCAGCTATTACTACTGCCTGCCCAATAAAGTATTTGAGTATGCGGCTTGTGGCGTTCCAAGCCTGGTAAGCAACTTCCCCGAAATGAGTCGTTTCATCGAAGAATCTGCTTATGGCTGGACCGTGGAGCCCGGTGTCGCAACCGTACTGGAAAAACTTCGTAGCATCGATCACCAATCAATAAGTGATATCAGGAAGCATATTCAGGCATCACCGGTTCGCTACTCGTGGGAATCGGAAGAAGCTGCGCTGCTTGCGATATACAGCTCACTTGGATACGCCATCCAGGACATCAAACCGATCCAATGAAAAGCATACTCATCATTTCATTTTCCGATCTCGCACGCGATCCACGTGTACACCGGCAAATCCTTGCGCTGCGTGACAGCTATTCAGTTACAACGCTAGGACTCTCGCCTTCCTCCATCCCTGGTGTTGCGCACATCAATGCAGATCGCCCGAATGGAAAAACACGCCGCCTGTTCGGTGCATTCCTCTCCATTCTCCGGCTGGATCAGCTCTTTTATTGGTCGCATCCTTCGGTGAAATCAGCGCTGGCTGCGACACGTAATTGCGACTTCGACGTCATACTGGCAAATGATCTCGATGCCCTGCCGGTCACTTTTGCCATTGCCGGCAAAAAAACACGCATCGTGTTTGATGCACATGAATACGCACCACGGGAATTCGAAGATCGATGGATCTGGCGTTTATTGCACCAGCGCAGGATATCTGCGCAGTGCAAGGAGTTCATCCCGCAAGTCAATGCGATGACGACTGTCTGTGAAAGTATCGCCGACTTGTATGCAAGCGAATACGGTGTCCGCGTACACACGATAACAAACGCCACCGCATATCAGGACCTCGGGCCTCGCGAGGTCGTCGCGGATAAAATCCGTATGATCCACCACGGAGTCGCCGCCCCGTCGCGACACCCGGAAGAAATGATCCGCCTGATGGATCTGCTCGACGAACGCTTTAGCCTGGACTTCATGCTGATTGCACATGCACCGGCATACCTGGAAACACTGAAAACCCTTGCTGCGCACAATCCGCGCATTCGTTTCCTCGACCCCGTCCCCATGCTTGAGATTTCACCATCGATCAATGACTATGACATCGGGCTATTCTTGTTACCGCCGGTGAGCGTGAACTATTCCTATGCATTGCCGAACAAATTCTTCGAATTCCTGCAGGCCCGACTGGCGATCGCCATCGGCCCATCGAGCGAAATGAAAAGACTGGTAGACAAGCATGAGCTGGGAGTCGTATCCGACGATTTCAGCGCCGAATCAATGGCGCGTAGCCTGTCCGGACTTTCCGCCGACATGCTCATGCGCTACAAGAACAATAGCCATAAGGCTGCGCCGCAACTTTGTGCCGAACGCAACGCGGACTTGCTGCGTGAACTCATTGGGAATACCTGACCATGTGTGGTATCTCACTCATCTTTAGTCCGCATGCCGCGGCCCTGACCGCCCCCCTCCGGCAAATGACGTCCATGATCCGGCATCGCGGACCGGATGATGAAGGTTATCTTCTGCGCACGGGAAATATGTCGCCAACGGTTTATTATGGCGACGACACGCCGGCTGCGGCAATCTCGGCGGCCCTGCCGTGGCAACCGAAACAGCACGTGGCAGATGCCAACCATACGGCAAACCTGGCCATGGGACATAGGCGACTGGCCATCGTCGAGCCAAGCCCGTTGGGACACCAACCCATGTCCTACGCAAATGGCCGTTACTGGATCACATACAACGGTGAAGTATTTAATCACGTTGAATTGCGCCAGGAGCTGGAAGTCCTCGGACATACCTTCGTCTCGCATTCAGATACAGAAGTGATCCTCGCCGCTTATGCAGAATGGGGGCCTCGCTGTCTCGAGCGATTCAATGGTATGTGGGCATTCGCAATCCTGGATACCTCCTCCGACACAGTGTTCCTGGCACGTGACCGGTTTGGCGTCAAACCGCTTTACTACAATAAAACCAACGCCGGGATCCTGGCCTTCGCGTCCGAAATCAAACAATTGACGGCCCTGCCCGGCTGGAAGGCACGCGCCAATATCCAGCGTACCCATGATTTCCTGGTCTGGAATGTCATGGATCACACCGACGAAACGCTGTTTGATGCTGTCTATCAGATCCCTGCGGGACACTACACGGTTATTGATGCAGGCCAGCCGCTGGCAAAGTTGAAAAGCGATGGGCGGCTCGAGACCACCGCCTGGTATGAACTGAAACCGGGCTCATATACCGGAAGCTATGAGGACGCAGCCGCCGAGTTCAAACACCTGTTGCAGGATTCCATACGACTGCGCTTGCGTGCAGATGTCCCGGTCGGGTCGTGCCTGTCCGGTGGGCTGGATTCTTCCAGCATCGTATGCCTGATGCATGGGCAGCTGCAAGGAAGTACTGACAGCGCGCAGTCTGCCTTTTCCGCCTGCTCCGATGTGGCAAGCGTGGATGAACGGGCCTGGATCGATATGGTGGTACAGCAAACGGGGGTTACCAGCCACAAAACCATCCCGGACCTGGATCAATTGTTTGAAGCCTTGCCGGACATGACCTGGCATCAGGATGAACCATTCAGTTCCACCAGCATCTTTGCCCAATGGAGCGTCTACCGGCTGGTTTCCGGCAGCGATGTACGTGTCATCCTGAATGGCCAGGGTGCCGATGAAATTTTGGCCGGATATCATGTCTTCCTCGCTCCACGCCTCACAGGATTGCTCTGTCGCGGCAACTTTCCGGAGTTAATCCGGGAAATGCGGGCGATGAAACGGGAACTTGGATATTCGCCGATGTATGCGTTGCAAAGGATGGCCGACATGTTGCTGCCGCCGGCCATACGACAATCGCTCCGGCATATGGTCGGGCGTCCATCCTCGATGAACAACAATTGGCTTGCGCCTTCCTACCTCAACGAGATCGCGACACAAGGCAGCGCCGGCGCCGTAGAACAAACCAGTTCGGTGCAAGCCCTTTCCCTGTCATTGCTCAAGGCACGCCATCTGCCGATGCTGCTTCATTGGGAAGACAGGAATTCCATGGCACATAGCATCGAATCCCGGGTCCCGTTCCTCGATTATCGACTGGTTGAATTCTGCCTATCCCTGCCGGACGATTTCAAGTTAAAACAAGGTTTGACCAAACGCGTGATGCGAACCGCTATGGATGGTGTACTGCCGGAAGCGATTCGGCAACGACGCGACAAAATCGGTTTTGCCACACCTGAATCCGTATGGATGAAAGAAAAAGCACCTGAGCAATTCCGGATCGCGCTCAAGAAGGCAATTGAGCAATCGGCCGGGATCCTGACTCCGAATGCCCTGGACTACCTGAACGAAGTGTTGGCCGGTAAACAAGCTTTTTCTTTCCTGCCCTGGCGCATGATTTCACTCGGTGCCTGGGTAGAGCGATTCAACGTAGAGACAGCCTGAAATTGAAAATACTGCTCATCAGTTATTACTTCCCTCCCTACAACACCGTCGGTGCGGTGCGGCCAGGCAAGCTTGCCAAGTACCTGCACCGCCAGGGGCATACGGTCCACGTTATCTCATCGCACGAACCACCCTTCGTCAAAGGTTTGCCTTTGGAAATTCCGGAGGTACAGGTACACGAAGCACGGGGATGGTCGGTCAATGCACCGATTCAGTGGCTGCTTGGTGGCCGCAAAAAAGTGGCGCGCGAAGGATATATGCAATCCGGTTCCCGCAGCGGCTGGCTGCAACGTATAGGTGCCTGGTATAAAACGCTGCTGCACTGGCCGGACGCCGAAATCGGCTGGGTGGGCAGCGCCACTGCGCTCGGCCGGGAAGTGCTGGCCAGCACGGATTTTGATCTGATCTATGTAACGTCGCCGTCTTTTTCCGCCTTGCGGGTCGGGCATAATCTTGCAGCCGGCACAGGTATTCCCTGGGTCGCGGAATTCCGCGACTTGTGGTCAGACAACCATAGCTACTCCCATCCGGCATGGCGCCTTTACCTTGACCGCATGTGGGAAAAAAATCTATTAAAAAGCGCTTCAGCGCTCGTGACTATTTCATCGCCTTTTGCCGAAACACTGAAACGTTTTGGCAAACCGGTTTGGGAAATCAGGAATGGATTCGATCCGGACGACCTGATTGACGACATTCCCATCATGGAGACTGCGCGCGATACGCTGGAAATCGTCTACACCGGCAGTGTCTATCCGGAGCATCATGACCTCGCCTCCTTTTGTGCAGGCCTCGCCTCTTTCCGCACGCAGGGCGGGAAGGCACGGGTAAATGTAGTCGGACGCAATGTTGCACCATTGCTGGAAGCCGCCAAAACATGGAAGGTTGACGACTGGATGGTCTTCCAGCCTACCGTCGCGCGCCGGCAGGCAATCAGCATGCAGCGTTCCGCCGACGTTTTACTTTTATTCCTGTGGAGCGATGGAAATTCAGGCATCTATACCACCAAACTCTTCGAGTACGCTGGTGCGGGACGCCCCATCCTCGCGATTGGCCCTCATCGTTGCGATGTCGGTGCATGGATTGAAGATGCAAACATAGGTGCGGTCGTCTCCGATGCACAAGGTATCGCGAACAATCTCCTGGCCTGGCAAAAAAGCAAGGCGCTCACCGGCAGGCTGGAGACTACACCGACACCGGGCCACGATTTTACGCGCGACACGCAATTTGCAAAACTTGAAACCGCCCTGGAAACATTGCTCGCGGCGGTGCGCAAACAATGAACCGTTCAACACAACGTTCGATCTGCGTGGTACTCACGAGCCCTTTTGCCTTAAACGCATTCTTGCTCAATCACCTTAAGGCACTTGCGGACGACTATGCCGTAACGGTTTGTGTAAACACGCAAGGCTCGCAGCCTTCAGATGCACTGGATCCACGTATCGAGCTTTTACATTTCCCGATCGTACGTGAAATCAGCCTGTTCAAGGATGTATCTGCATTATTCTGGCTGGTCCGTTTTTTTTCCAAACGAAACTTCGATGCCGTCCATAGCCTGACTCCCAAAGGCGGGTTGATTGCGATGCTCGCCGCAAAATTTTGCAAAATCCCATATCGGACACATACCTTCACCGGACAGGTGTGGGCAAACCGCAGTGGTTTCATGCGTTTTCTGCTGAAAAAAATGGATCGCTTAATCGTCACCTGTGCCACGAACCTGCAAGCCGATAGCCGCTCGCAGGCAGATTTTTTGCAACAGGAAGGAATTTGCGATGCCTCCGCTATCCAGGTATTCGGACTGGGCTCCATCAGCGGCGTAGACCTGCAGCGATTTTCACCAGTCACCGGACGTCGTGAACAATTACGCCGGGACTTGGGCATTCCGATGGATGCATGCGTATTCGTATTTATAGGTCGTATCCAGCACGAAAAAGGTGTGCTCGTACTGGCGCATGCCTTTGCCGCCCTTGTCCTCAAATATCCAAATGCATGGTTGCTGTATGTTGGCCCGGATGAGGGCGGACTGGCAGCGAACATACAGGAAATTGCCGGCGATCACTGCCGGCTTATCGGGCTCACCGCACGCCCTGAAGATTACCTGGACCTGGCAGATGTACTCTGCCTGCCAAGTTTCCGCGAAGGTTTCGGTACCGTGGTGATTGAAGCCGCAGCAATGGGGCGACCTGCAATCGCTTCCCGCATCTACGGCCTTACCGATGCGGTAGAAGAAGGCGTTACCGGCCTCCTTTTTCCGGCCGGCGATACCGTTGCCTTGATGCTTGCAATGGAAAGCATGCTGGCACCGGACCAAAGGATGCAGTACGGTGATCGTGCCCGGGAACGCGCTCACGTATATTTTTCTGCAGATAGAATTACCGACTACTGGCGCAGTTACTATGCGGGTCTTTTTGATGGCAAGCCGACTATCGTGCCGCCCGATGTACAGCGTCTCACATAAGAATATACATTCCGGGCTAACGGCAGTTATCCGGCAAGAAAGAAGGCATGCAAATAATCGTCGACTGGCATCCCAAGAATAAATCATGAGCAAAAGATTATTGGATCTCATACTCGCCCTGTGCGCTGCATTGGTTTTGCTGCTGCCAATTGCGCTCGTAGCGCTGGCCGTACGCCTTACCTCCAAGGGTCCTGTCCTGTATTGGAGTGACAGGGTCGGCAGGTATAACCGCATATTCAAAATGCCAAAATTCCGCAGCATGCGTATCGATACCCCGGCAGTAGCAACACACTTGCTGGAAGATCCGAAACGCTATATGACCCCCATCGGTTCATTCCTGCGTACCAGCAGCCTCGACGAGTTGCCGCAGCTATGGAGCATTATCAAAGGCGATATGAGCCTGGTGGGACCACGCCCGGCACTATTCAACCAGGATGACTTGATTAAATTGCGCACCGAGAATGATGTTCATACATTACTCCCCGGACTTACGGGCTGGGCGCAAGTGAATGGTCGGGATGAGTTGCCCATACCGCAAAAGGTTGCACTCGACACCGAGTACCTGCATCGGCAATCACTTGGCTTCGATCTCCACATCCTGTGGCTGACTTTCCTGAAGGTAGTAAAGCGGGATGGTGTATCGCACTAAACGTGCTGAAGCACCGGCATTGAAAATGAATTTGCAACTGTCACTATCAGGATGAGCATGGCGGCGGCATTCACAAAAACGAAAGCTTGCTGCTCCCGGAAACACGCTGCATACACTTAACGAATCCATATCATGAAAAAACCCTGGCTTAAACTTGCCACACCCATGCTCAACTTACCAAGAGCGGCAAAAAGACTGATTGCCGCATCAGTTGATTTGGGTCTTTGCATCTTTACGGTATGGCTGGCCTATTACCTGCGGCTGGGCGAATTCAAATCACTGTCGGGCAATGCACTATTCGCCGTTATTGTATCCATCTGCATCGCATTGCCTATCTTCATGCTCTCGGGCTTGTATCGCGCCATCTTCCGCTACAGCGGCTGGCCGGCCCTGTTGGCGGTGGCACGGGCCGTTGGCATTTACGGACTCCTGTACGCATCCATTTTCACGGCGATCGGCATTACTGATGTTCCAAGAACCGTAGGCATTATCCAGCCCATATTGCTGCTCCTGCTGGTAGGTGCATCACGCGCGTTGGCCAGGGTATGGCTGGGTGACCAGTATCAAAGCATTTTGAAACAGGCGGCACGCCCGAAAGCACTGATTTACGGCGCAGGAAAGACCGGGCGGCAATTAGCAGCTGCCATGTCCAATTGCTATGAGATGCAAGTGGTGGGTTTCCTTGACGATGACGATCGATTGCACGGTCATGTCCTCAATGGCCAACCCATCTACAATCCGGACAACCTGCCTTATCTCGTATCGGCATTACCCATCAGTGATGTCCTGCTCGCGATGCCATCGCTCAATCGCAAGCGCCGCAATGAAATCCTGGCGCAGATTCGAAATGCGCATGTTTCGGTACGCACCTTGCCTAGCGTGACTGACCTGGCGCAAGGCAAGGTCAGCATTTCCGATTTGCGCGAACTGGATATATACGATTTGCTCGGCCGCGAACCGGTTTCACCAAACCACATCCTGCTGGCCAAGAATGTACTGAACAAGGTTGTATTGGTTACAGGTGCCGGTGGCTCCATCGGTAGCGAACTCTGTCGCCAAATCCTCAGCGTGGGACCGGAAAAACTTTTGCTGATAGAACAAAGTGAATTTGCACTGTATGAAATTCATCGTGAGCTGGAAGCAAAACTGGCGGACCGCGATATCAAGCTGGTACCACTACTCGGTTCCGTGCAAGACGACGAACGCCTGCACGAAATCATGTCGACCTGGAAGCCGGACACCGTCTACCATGCAGCCGCCTACAAGCATGTACCGCTAGTCGAACACAATCCGGCAGAAGGTGTAAAAAATAATGTGCTGGGCACACAAAAGGCCGCCAAGGCGGCAGCCGAAAACGGTGTCACTGATTTCGTCCTGATCAGCACCGACAAAGCGGTCCGCCCAACCAATATCATGGGTGCCAGCAAACGTCTGGCAGAGATGGTGTTGCAAGCATTGGCAGCGACAAATCCAGGCACGAAATTTACGATGGTACGCTTTGGCAACGTACTGGACTCGTCCGGATCAGTGGTACCGAAATTCCGTCAACAGATACGTGATGGCGGCCCCATTACGCTGACCCATCCGGAAATTACCCGCTACTTCATGACCATTCCCGAAGCCGCGCAATTGGTCATCCAGGCCGGTGCCATGGCCAAAGGGGGAGATGTCTTCGTGCTGGATATGGGCGCTTCAGTAAAGATCATTGACCTGGCCTATCGCATGATTGAACTGTCCGGCCTCACCGTCAAAAATGAAGAAAATCCCAATGGCGAAATTGAGGTAGAGATTACCGGACTGCGCCCGGGAGAAAAGCTGTATGAAGAACTTTTGATCGGTGACAATCCCAAACTGACGTCCCACCCCAGGATCATGAAAGCCGATGAAGAATTTATTCCATGGCCTGACCTTGAATCCAAACTCAATGCTTTGGAAATGGCCCTGGATATAAACGATGTCAAAGTCGTCCGGCTCATGTTGCAACAACTTGTTTCAGGTTACAAGCCCAGTGGTGAAATCGTAGATTGGGTTCACATGGAAAATGAGGCGGAAATGGGCTCGTTCGGCGGCGCAATTTAGTCCAGCCCCAGGACTGCACAAACTAGCCCCTTTTCCCTCATCGTCCAGGCTCAAATCAAACGAATCAGGCAAGCGTAGTAGCTGGCGTTCTCCGATATGGAAAACGCCGGACACTTTTTACCCGCTTATGGGAATGACTATTGTGCTTGAGGGAAAACAACCAGGAATTCGCTACCTTGTTCCGGTTCGGAATGAATCACCAGCGTAGCCCCGTGCCTGAGCAGCACATGCTTCACAATCGCCAACCCCAGCCCCGTCCCCTGCGTTTCACGCGAACGGCTCTTGTCGACACGATAGAAACGCTCGGTCAAGCGGACAATATGCTCGGCACGGATGCCGATACCACTGTCCTTGACTGAAAACTGCGGTCCATTGCCGGCATCCTGCCATTTGATGTCGATACGGCCGCCTTCCGGCGTGTAACGCACCGCATTCGACACCAGGTTACCAAAGGCACTGCGCAATTCGTCGGTGCTGCCCTGGATGTCCGGGCCGTCCACTGTCAGTGAAATGACATGGCGACCGCCCGACAAGGCTTCTGCTTCCTGCAGGATTTGCCTCAACAAATTCCCGATATTCACGTGCTCCGGACGCAATGGATAGTCTATCGACTCCAGCCGCGTCAACGTCAGCATGTCTTCGACCAGGTTTTGCATGCGCTTGCCCTGCTCTATCATCAGGTTCAAATGCGACATGCGGACATCCGGATCCAGGTTCGGCTGGCCTTGTGCGATTTCGAGGAAGCCGTTGATGACTGTCAACGGTGTACGCAATTCATGCGAAGCATTGGCGATGAAGTCCCTACGCATCATTTCGATACGGTCGGATTCGGTTGCGTCATGCGTGACCAGGATTTGACGGCGGTTTTCAAACGGAATGATCTGCACGATCAGCTTGCGGTCTTTCAACGTCAACGTCAGTGGCTGGTCATAGCGTCCGAGGATGATGTAGTCGATGAAGTCCGGATTACGGATCAGGTTGGTGACGCGCATGCCCTTGTCGCGGCCATTGTTCAGGCCCAGGTGCTTTTCCGCGGCCGGATTGCACCATTCAAGGAAGAGTACATCATCCATGATGACGACACCGTCCGGCAACAGGCTCATCGCCTGCCGGAAGCGCGCCAGCCATTCGGTCAGCTCGGCGCGGTTGCGCTCGTCATCACGACGCAGGCGGTACAGGCGCGAAAAGATGTCGGTCCATGCACCCCAGCCATCCGGCAGCTTTTCGCTATCCGGATGATCGAGCCAGCCGCTGAGCTGGTAGAGATATTTGAGCTGGATGACGATCAGGACGATCATCAGCACCAGTGCGCTTGCCAAACCTATCGACAAGCCGAAGAAATACCCGACGATTCCTGAGAATATCAAGATGATGGATAGTCGCAGGCTTGCGGGTACCCAGAACAACAACTGAGGATTCATAGAGTGGTTAGCGCGGCTTATTTCGTAGAAAGCATATAGCCTACACTACGCACCGTTTTGATCAAGTGTTCCGCGTCTTTCAGGGCTTTGCGCAAACGTAGCACGTGGACGTCCACGGTACGTTCTTCAATCACCACATGATCACCCCACACCTTATCCAGCAACTGGCTGCGTGAGAATACGCGGTCCGGATGGGCGAGGAAGAATTTCAGCAATTTGAATTCGGCATGGCCGATATCGATTTTTTCATCATTCATGCTGACACTGCAGCTGACCGGATCCAGGCTGATGTTCCCGGCCGTCATCAGGGTCTGCGAATGCTCAGGCGTCTTGCGACGCAACAGCGCATTGATACGTGCTGTCAGCTCGCGTGGCGAAAACGGTTTGGTGACGTAATCATCGGCGCCATTGTCGAGGCCGGCAATTTTGTCTTCTTCCATGCTTTTTGCGGTCAGCATGATGATAGGCAGTTCATTGAACTGGCGATCGGCACGGATACGCGATAACAGGCGCAAACCGCTTTGGTCCGGCAGCATCCAGTCGAGCAGGATCAGCTGCGGCAGGCGTTGCTGGATAAAGTCCCAGGCATCGCCTGCATTCTGTACCGCCGCAACATTCCAGCCGGCCCCTTTCAGGGTAAATGTCACCAGCTCGATAATTGGCGGTTCGTCTTCAACAATCAGTATGGTAGGTTTTTCAGCAGCCATAATCGCTTAGTTAGTGGTGCGCTCGTCTAATTGCGTAGCAGCGTAATCAGTATGGCGAATATCCTTGCCTTCGACAATGTAGATCACGTATTCAGCAATATTTTTTGCATGGTCACCGATGCGTTCGATCGCTTTCGCGACCCACAGGGTATCCAGCGCGCCGGAAATCGTGCGTGGATCTTCCATCATAAAGGTGATCAGGGTACGCATGATGGAGCGGAATTCGTGATCCACCACTTCGTCCTGCGCAATCAGCTTGATCGCCTGCTTGCCGTCGAGGCGCGCAAATGCATCCAGCGCATCGTGCAACATATTGCTGGCGCTGGTTGCCATCACACGTATGGTTTCATAGTGGTTGATGGTGGTGACGCCGCGTTCGGTGATGTTTTTCGCCGCGCGTGCGATTTTAGTCGCTTCGTCGCCGATACGCTCGAGGTCGGTGATGACCTTGATCGTAGCCATCACGGTACGCAAATCGTTGGCAGCCGGCTGGCGTTTGACGATCAGGTGGCTGCAGGCATCGTCCAGCGATACTTCGAGGCTGTTGACATTGTCATCGCCCTTGATCACTGCTTCAGCCTGCGCGACATTACCGCTCTTGAAACATGCCACTGCATCATGAAACTGGCTTTCCACAAGGCCGCCCATGAGCAATACCTTGGAACGGATGGTTTCCAGATCCATATCGTATTGCTTGGAAGAGTGTTCGCCTGGCATCAGGTTTCTCCTAAATAAATTCTGTTAGATGTTTATATACAGCGGCTGGTATGCAGCCCGCTGCACGTTTTTATTCTTATCAAATCAACCGAAACGGCCAGTAATGTAATCCTGCGTATCTTTTTTGTTCGGGTTCATGAAGATCTGGTCGGTTTCACCGAATTCGACCAATTCACCCAGGTACATATATGCGGTGTAGTCCGAACAACGCGCTGCTTGTTGCATGTTGTGCGTAACGATAGCGATGGTGTAATCACCTTTCAGTTCGCTGATCAACTCTTCGATTTTTGCAGTCGAGATCGGATCCAGCGCCGAGGTTGGTTCATCCAGCAGCAATACGTCCGGCTTCACCGCTACACCGCGTGCGATACACAAACGCTGTTGCTGACCACCGGACAGGCTGAGGCCGCTCTTGTTCAGCTTGTCCTTGACTTCGGTCCACAGCGCCGCCTTGTTCAGGGCCCATTCCACGCGCTCGTCCATCTCGCCTTTCGGCAGGTTTTCGTACAGGCGCACACCGAAAGCGATGTTGTCGTAGACCGACATCGGGAACGGGGTTGGCTTTTGGAACACCATACCGACCTTGGCGCGCAACATGTTCACGTCTTGTCCCGGTTCCAGGATGTTTTTGCCGTGGTACATGATCTTGCCTTCCGCACGTTGACCCGGGTACAGGTCATACATGCGGTTGAAGGTACGCAACAAGGTCGATTTACCGCAGCCGGATGGGCCGATGAATGCCGTTACCTTTTTATCGTGAATATCCAGGTTGATATTCTTCAGGCCCTGGAAGGAGCCGTAGAAGAAATTCAGGTTGGCAATTTCGAGGGTCTTTTTGGTCATGTCCACAGACGTTTGAGTAGTCATAGCGTTCGCTTGGATAAATTCAGTTATGGATTTTTTGATTGAACAAAGAACGCGACAGGATGTTCAGTGCCAGTACGCTGAAGGTAATCAGCAATGCACCGCCCCATGCCAACGAACGCCAGTTATCGTAAGGACTCATCGCAAACTGATAGATCACCACCGGCAAGTTGGCCATAGGCGCATTCATGTTGGCGCTGTAGAACTGGTTGTTCAACGCGGTAAATAACAATGGTGCTGTTTCGCCCGAGATACGTGCGACCGCCAGCAAGACGCCGGTGATGACACCCGCCTTGACGGCACGCAAGCGCACGAAGGTCGCCACACGCCAGCGCGGTGCACCGAGTGCAAACGCTGCTTCGCGCAAGCTGGTTGGCACCAGGTTGAGCATATTGTCAGTCGTACGTACCACTACCGGGATCGCAATCAGCGAGATCGCAAAGCTACCGGCCCAGCCCGAGAAGTGCTTGACGTTCGCGACGTAGATTGCATAGATAAACAAGCCGATCACGATCGATGGTGCAGACAGCATGATGTCGGTTACGAAGCGCGTGATTTTGGCAAACCAGCTGACTTCACCGTATTCCGCCAGGTAGATACCTGCCAGGATACCGATCGGTGTACTGATAAAGACTGCGGCACCGACCATCAGCAAGCTGCCGACAATCGCATTCATCAAACCGCCGCCTTCACTACCAGGCGCAGGTGTGGTTTGCGTAAAGATTGCGAGGTTGATCGCGCCGACACCCTTGATCACCAGTGTGAACAAAATCCACATCAGGAAGAACAAGCCCAGCAACATCGCCAGGAAAGATAACGCAATACCGATGCGATGGATAAACAGGCGTTTCCGATATACCGGGTTCATGGCTTCGGTTTTCATTTAGCACCCTCCTTGCGGGACATGCCCATCAACATCAGTTTCGCAGCCGAGAGGACGAGGAAAGTAATCACGAACAGGATCAGGCCGAGGGCAAACAGGGAAGACACATGCAATACCGATTCCGCTTCTGCGAATTCATTTGCCAGCGTCGACGCGATACTGTTACCCGCTGAGAACAGCGACCACGATAATTTATGCGCATTACCGATGACAAAGGTAATCGCCATGGTTTCGCCCAGCGCACGTCCCAGTCCCAGCATCACGCCACCAACCACACCGATGCGGGTGTAAGGCAATACGACTTTGCGTACCACTTCCCACTTGGTGCAGCCCAGCGCGTACGCCGATTCTTTCAACACCGGTGGCACGATTTCAAACACGTCACGCATCACGGAAGCAATGAAAGGGATGATCATGACTGCCAGGATGATGCCTGCAGCCAGGATACCGATACCCATCATCGGACCTTTGAACAGATTACCGATCACGGGCAATTGGCCCAGGGTAGCCGCCAGTGCAGGCTGGATGTAATCCGAGAACAAGGGAGCAAATACAAACAAACCCCACATACCGTAGATGATACTTGGCACACCTGCCAACAATTCAACTGCGGTACCCAGCGGTCGTTTCAACCAGGCCGGGCAGATTTCCGTGAGGAACAAAGCGATGCCGAAGCTGATCGGGAAAGCGATCGCCAAGGCAATGAGGGAAGTGGCTAAAGTGCCGACGATGGCAATTGCCGCACCATATTTATCGTTGACTGGATCCCACTCAACGCTGGTCACAAATGGCAGACCGAATTCTTTTAATGCCGGCCATGCACCTATCATCAGGGATGCGATGATGCCGAGCAAAACGAACAAAACGCTCAACGCGAAGATGAACGTAACTTTATGAAACAGAAAATCCTGCAGACGCTGCTTGCGCATCGTGGCCATCAGCGCTTTGCTGAAGATGCCGCTTTCACTATTTTCTTTATCGATAGTCATTGCGTGGGCAGGAATAGTATTTAGATTTGCGCTCATGATTATTTGGTTTTAAACAGGGCTGCCTCAGCACATCTCGCGATGTATAGCCGGGACAGCCCTTAGTTAAATAGCGACTGAATCTACAATTAAATCAGCGATTGAATCAGCGCTTACCAAACAGCCTTGCCGGAAGCATCTTTGACGTTTGCTTTCCAAGCGTCCTGAACCAATTTCACAACTGGTGCAGGCATTGCAACGTAGTCCAGGTCAGCAGCCATTGCGCCGCCGTTTTTGTAGGACCAGTCAAAGAATTTCAACACTTCTTTAGCGCGCTCAGCCGATGCTTGCGATTTGTGCAAGAGGATGAACGATGCGCCAGTGATAGGCCAGCTAGCTTTACCAGCCTGGTTGGTCAGGATCACGCCCATACCTGGGGTTTTTGCCCAATCAGCACCAGCTGCAGCTGCTTTGAATGTTTCGTCGTCTGGTTGAACGAATTGACCGTCACGGTTTTTCAACTGGGTGTGCGACATTTTGTTCTTTTTAGCGTACGCGTACTCTACGTAGCCGATCGAACCCTTGATACGTTGAACGTTAGCTGCAACGCCTTCGTTACCTTTGCCGCCCACGCCTGCTGGCCATTTAACTGCTGTACCTGCGCCCACGCCTTCTTTGAAGTCAGCATTGGTTTTCGACAGGAAGTCGGTCCACAGGAAAGTGGTGCCCGAGCCGTCCGAACGGTGCACAACGGTGATGTCGGAATCTGTCAGTTTTGCACCTGGGTTCAACGCAGTGATACGTGCATCGTTCCATTTGGTGATTTTGCCGAGGTAGATGTTAGCCAGTACTTCTGGCGTCATTTTCAATTGACCTGGGGTGATGCCGTCCAGGTTGACGATAGGCACAACGCCGCCCATGATCGCCGGGAATTGCAGCAAGCCTTCAGCTTCCAGCTCTTCTTCTTTCAGTGGCATGTCGGATGCACCGAAATCAACGGTTTTTGCCTTGATTTGTTTGATGCCGCCGCCGGAACCGATAGATTGATAGTTCAAGCCTGTGCCGGTTGCAGCTTTGTAGGATTCAGCCCATTTGGAATAAATAGGGTAAGGGAAGGTCGCGCCAGCACCTGTAATATCAGCTGCTACTGCGGAAGAGAACGCCACTGCTGCGACTGCAGCTACCATGGCGGTTTTAACAAATTGATTCAATCGCATAACTGCTCCTTAGGGTTAACTAAATAAGACAGTGCGAACTCTATCGGACAATTATGACATCTTTATGACTTCCAAAAAATCATGTCATAAACTTGATTTTGGACAAAAATACCTGTCATTAAGTTGTCATAATGGGTCACTACACTCTGCGAGGTCACCAATGGCCAAAGTCAAGAACATGCACAAGAAAGCCGTAGCAGAAGCCGTTTCCGCCCCAGTATTACCGCAAAGCGCCATCTATTTAAACCGTGAATTGTCACAATTGGCGTTTAACCGCCGGGTTTTGGCACAGGCGGAGAATCCGGACGTCCCGCTGCTGGAACGCCTGAAATACTTGTGCATCGTCAGTAATAACCTGGATGAACTGTTTGAAGTCCGGATCGCCAGCCTGTTGGCCAATAATCACATGGAAGGCGAGTTTATCGAACCGCCCGCCCTGTCTGCCGCGCTGGCAGTGGCCGGAGCCGAATGTCATCAAATCGTCGAACGCCAATATCGTGTATTAAATGAGAGCGTCCTGCCGCAGCTGGCGCAGGAAGGCATCCATTTATTACGTGACCAGGACCGCAATGATGCACAACGCGCCTGGGTAAAGGCTTATTTCGACCGTGAAGTGCGTCCTTTGCTGACGCCTATCGGCCTCGATCCGGCCCATCCTTTCCCGCAAGTTGTTAATAAGAGTCTGAATTTCATCGTTGAACTGTCCGGCAAGGACGCTTTTGGCCGCGGCACCGCGATTGCCATCCTCAAGGCGCCACGGGTTTTGCCGCGTGTCATCCAGCTGCCACCGGAGTTATCTAAGAACGGCGTCTCTTTCTGCCTGCTCTCCTCCATCATCCATGCCCATATCAACGACCTGTTCAGCGGACGTGAAGTATTGGCCTATTCGCAGTTCCGCGTCACGCGCAACAGCGACCTGTGGGTAGATGAAGAAGAAGTTAAAAACCTGCGCCAGGCCTTGCAAGGCGAGCTGCAGAGCCGCAATTTCGGTGTCGCGGTACGCCTCGAGGTTGCGAAAAACTGCCCGCCGCACCTGTCACAATTCCTGCTGGAACAGTTCTCCATCGATAAAAACCGCCTGTATGCGGTGGATGGCCCGGTGAATATGGTGCGCCTGTCCGAGCTGATAGACCACGTGACCAAGCCGGAACTGCGTTTCCCTCCCTATTCGCCGATGTATCCGCCCAAACTGGCGAATGCCGACCTGTTTGCAGTGGTAGGCAAACACGATGTCTTGCTGCACCACCCGTTCCAGTCCTTCCAGCCGGTCCTCGAATTCATCCGCAGCGCGGCGCAGGATCCGGATGTGGTCGCAATCAAACAGACGATTTACCGTACCGGCATGAACTCCGACCTGATGGAGTCGCTGATCATTGCGGCACAACGCGGCAAGGAAGTTACGGTAGTGGTCGAATTGATGGCGCGCTTTGATGAAGAAGCCAATATCAACTGGGCCGATCGCCTCGAACGTGCCGGCGCGCAAGTCGTCTACGGCGTGGTCGGCCTGAAAACCCATGCCAAGCTGGCACTCGTGATACGCCGTGAAAACGGCGCACTGCGCTATTACGCGCATATGGGTACCGGCAATTACCATCCAAGCACCACCAAGTTTTATACCGATTTCGGCCTGCTGACAGCAAATCCGGCGATCGCTACCGAGGTCAATGAAGTCTTTATCCACCTCACCAGCCTGACCAAACCGAAAAAGCTGGACCACCTGTGGCTGGCGCCTTTCGCCCTGCAAAAAGAGTTCATACGCGCCATCCGCAATGAAGCGAAGATCGCGCGCCTGGGGCGTCCCGGCCGCATCATCGCCAAAATGAATGCGCTGCTGGATGAATCCGTCATCCGCGCACTCTATGCCGCATCGGCCGATGGCGTAAAAATCGATTTGATCGTGCGCGGGGCCTGTGCGTTGCGTCCCGGCGTACCGGGCTTGTCGGACAATATCCGCGTGCGCTCCATCGTTGGCCGCTTCCTCGAACACAGCCGCATCTATTACTTCCGCAACGACCTGGCGCACGATGTTTATTTGTCCAGTGCCGACTGGATGAACCGCAATCTGTTCCGCCGCATCGAAGTGGCTTTCCCTATCCTCGATCCGGCGTTAAAAAAACGTGTGATCGCAGAAGGTTTGGATCCCTACCTCAAAGACAATTTGAATTCATGGGAACTAGATTCCAACGGCGTCTATCAAAAACGCAAGCCTCGTGGAAAATCCGGCGCATTCAGCGCCCAACAACATCTAATGCAGGTATTAGGCAGCCCTGTGGAGTAAATAAATGGAACTGATCTTGTGGCGGCATGCGGAAGCGGAAATGGGTGAGCCCGATGAGGGACGTGCATTGACAGCAAAAGGCCACAAGCAGGCATGGAAAATGGCGGAGTGGCTGGACCATAACCTGCCCAACAGCTGCAAGATCCTGGTCAGTCCCGCCACTCGCACTATACAAACGGCGGAGGCCCTGGGTCGCAAGTTCAAGATCGTCGACGACCTGGCGCCGGAATCAAATGTGGAAAAAATCCTGGCCGCCACCCATTGGCCGGACAGCCGTGAACCGGTACTGGTGATCGGCCATCAACCGACGCTGGGGCAACTGGCGGCAACGCTGGTCACCGGCAGTCCTCAAGACTGGACCATACGCAAAGGCAATGTCTGGTGGATAGTACAGCGCGAACGCGGTGAGATTTCCGGGAACTATGTGCGTGCGGTGATGGCGCCGGACCTGCTGGCCAAGTAAAACCCTTACCCAGGCTCAACACCAAACAAGCCCTCGGCATCGAGGATGGCATAAGTAATCGCCGGATTGCGTTCCAGGCATTTGCGAATCGCTGCCGGTATCGTTTGCCGCGTCTTCCGGCACAAGCCCTGCTGTTCTTGCAGCACGATATTCAAGCCACGCACGGTACGCACTTCATTCAAACCCGGCGAGATGTGCAGCACGATGCCTAGTTGCGCATACATGCGCTCTTCGACATGCTTCAAATCCGCGTAACTGGAAATCGCCTCTATCCGCGCTATCAGCTGCTTTTCCTGCCACTTCGTCAGTTGCAGGATGCGCACATCGCCATCCGGCTTGCGCAGCAAATCGTCGCGCTCACAGGTACACAGACCTTGCGGGCACTCTTCACGCATGACAAACGACGGCGACTGCATGGCGCTCACTCCATGGCTGAACTGTTATCAGCAGGCGCACATCCTTCGCGCCGCTGCCCGCTTACACTTTCTTGACGAATTCCGACTTCAGGCTCATCGCGCCAAAGCCATCGATCTTGCAATCGATATCATGATCGCTGTCGACCAGGCGGATGTTTTTAACCTTGGTACCTACTTTAAGTACACCGCCGGAACCTTTCAACTTCAAATCCTTGATGATGGTCACGGTATCGCCATCCTGCAACACCGCACCGACTGCATCACGATACACCCTGGCTTGCTCCACCGCTTCGGTCGCAGCCTGCGCCGACCATTCGTGTGCGCACTCAGGGCAAATATACAGGCCACCGTCCTCGTAGGTGAATTCGGAATTGCATAGCGGGCATGCAGGCAAATTGCTCATAGTGCGTCCTTACAGATAAATCCAATAGAAGGCCAACAGTATACCGCCTTGCCCCGGGCCAGCCGCCGCTTTGCACAATCCCCGGCTATCTTTCATTTTATTTTTCATGCTATTCTGCTTGCGCTGTCGCACGTAGCTGCGCACGCCGTAAGCGTTTACGTCAATCAACGCGCAACCAGCCATGGATCATGGCGGGAGCGCGCTGACGTATGTGCTGCAGCGGGCTCCCGTGATCATGGTTTTACGGAGTCTGTCACATGTCTGAAGCATCCCCGCGTTTTGATACCGCGTATCGTCGTCTGATCTGGACGACGCTAGCGCTGTTTTTATCCTATCTGGCCGTGGCCATGTCCTTGCCGGTGCTACCGGTATATGTCACCCAGCAACTGCAATACGGCAATGTACTGGCCGGCCTCGCCGTCGGCATTACCTTCCTCGCCACCATCCTGACCCGCGGCCAGGCCGGCACCCTGACTGACCGCGCCGGTGGCAAACACAGCATGCGGCGCGGCCTGATTATTTATACGCTGGCCAGCCTGGTGTGCTGGATCTCGGCCTGGCCGGTCTTCCCTGCCCCACTCAGCTATACCTTACTGATCATCGGTCGCCTCTTGCTCGGGTGGGGCGAAAGCCTGGCCCTGGTCGGCATGCTGGGCTGGAGCATTGCGCAAATGGGACCGACACGCGCCGGTCGCGTGATTGCCTTATCCGGCATGGCCATCTATGGCGCGTTTGCCGTCGGCAGCCCGCTCGGCCTGGCCATCTTCCGCTACCTGGGCTTCAGCGGCCTGATGCTGGTATGCGCCGCCCTGCCATTGTTGGGATTGGCGATGATCAAAAACATGCCGGAAGGCAGCGTGCAGCAAGGTGTACGCATATCCTTCTGGCGCATCCTCGGCCGTATCTGGCGCCCCGGCCTGACGGTGGGCCTGCAAGGCGTCGGCTTCGCCGGGCTGGGGGCATTTATTACGCTGCACTTCATTAGCCAGGGCTGGGCCTATGGCAGCCTGGGACTGACGCTGTTCGGCACCGGCTTTGTCGGCATGCGTTTATTGTGCGGCCATTTGCCGGACAAAGTCGGCGGTAGCCGCGTTGCCATCGTTTCGCTGGCAATCGAGGCAGTCGGCCAATTCCTGCTGTGGAGTGCGACTGAACCGGCCTGGGCACTGTTGGGAGCCTTGCTGACCGGGATAGGCTGTTCGATGATCTTCCCGTCTATGGGAATGGAGGTAGTCAGGCGCGTACCGCCGCAATTACGCGGTACAGCAGTCGGCGGCTTTGCGGCTTACCAGGATATAGCCTATGGCTTGACCGGACCGGTGGCCGGCCTGTTTGCCGATCACTATGGTTATGCGGCGGTGTTCCTGATCGGCGGCATTGCAGCTACCCTGGGCATAGGAACCGCGATCCTGACCGGCCGGGAGAAAAACCTGGATAGCTGAGGACGGAAAAGTCACATGAAGTGCATGCAAGTGAGCTTGAGCTACTTGCATGCAGGCTTCATGCAGTTGGCTTGGGCGCCGGACGCCGCACCATAGGAATGTGGTCGGTCTTGCGTACCGGATGCAGGTGCGCGAGGAATTGCTGGGTCGCCGCACTCCATGAATAGTGCAGCGCGTGTTCGCGTACCACTGAACGCTTCAGGTTCAATGCCTCGAAGCAGGCCCGCATCAAATCCTCATGCAGTACGCCGGACTTGCCCTGCGCCACCACATCAATCGGACCTTCTACCGGATAAGCAGCCACCGGCACGCCGCAAGCCATCGCTTCGACCAGTACCAGGCCGAAAGTATCGGTACGGCTGGGGAAGACGAAGACATCGGCGCAATTGTAGTAAGCCGGCAAGGCATCATGCGGCTTGGCACCGAGGAAATGCACATCCGGGTATTTCTTTTCCAGCTCTTCGCGCATGGGACCGTCGCCGATCACCCATTTCGCGCCCGGCAATTCCATCTGCAGGAAAGCTTCTATATTCTTTTCCACCGCAATGCGTCCGACATACAGATACAGCGGGCGCTCGTGCGTCACCTCTTCATGCTGGCCCGGGCGGAAGTAATCGGTATCGACGCCGCGGCTCCACTGCACCACATTCTTGAAACCACTTTTTTCCAGCGCATCCTGCATGCGCGGGGTCGGCACCATGACTGCCTTGGCCGGCCGGTGGAACCACTTCAACCAGCGATACGTGAGCGCCAGCGGCAGGTGGAAACGGGTACGCAAGTATTCCGGGAAGCGGGTGTGGTAAGCGGTCGTGAAATCCAGTCCGCGATTAATGCAAAAGCGGCGCGCCGCCAGCCCCATCGGGCCTTCCGTCGCAATGTGGATGCAATCCGGATCGAAATCTTCCAGCGCCGCCGCCACCTTCGCATACGGCTTGTACGCCAGGCGGATTTCCGGATAGGTCGGGCAGGAATAGCTACGCATGTTTTCCGGTGTCACCATCAATACCGCATGGCCATGGGCGCGCAATTGCTTGCGGGTGGCCTTCAGGGTATTAACCACACCATTGACTTGCGGCTCCCAGGCATCGGTTACGATGGCGATACGCATAATTCTTCACCTTTTTCATGTTTTGCCGCCTGATGCGACATGACGATTTCCTGCCAGGTCACCAGGCGCAAGGCACCCGAAGCTTCCTCGACCAGGGCCGACAGGCTTTCCACCCAGTCGCCGTCATTGCAATAAGTAATACCGTCGATGTCGCGGATTTCCGGTTTGTGGATATGCCCGCAGATCACACCATCGAGGCCGCGCCGCTTGGCTTCAGCTGCCAGCGCATTTTCAAATGAGGAGATATAGCTGACGGCATTCTTCACCTTCAGCTTCAGGTACTGCGACAGCGACCAGTACGGCAAGCCGGCACGGGCGCGCCAGCCGTTGAACCATTGATTGAACTTGAGGATGACGGTGTAGAGGTTGTCGCCGACATAGGCGAGCCATTTGGCGCAGGCGATCACGCCATCGAAACGGTCACCGTGCAAGACCAGCATGCGCTTGCCCTGTGCCGTCGTATGGATGAGTTCATCGCGGATGCGGATGCCGCCAAAATCCAGGTCGATGAACTGGCGTACCGCTTCATCATGGTTGCCGGGGACAAAAATGACTTCGGTGCCCTTCTTGGCTTTTTTCAACACCGTCTGTACTACATCGTTATGCGCTTGTTCCCAATACCAGCGACGCTTGAGCTGCCAGCCATCGATGATGTCGCCGACCAGGTAGAGCGTGTCCGATTCGGTTTTACGCAGGAATTCCAGCAGGCGCTGTGCCTGGCAACCGGTGGTTCCCAGGTGCAAGTCTGAAATCCAGATTGTACGAAAGCGGACTGGCTCGCGCTTCGCGCCAACTTCCGCACCGATAAAATCAGTCGTCAAAAATTGGTCGCGTGGTTTCATGCTGGTTGTGCCTCTTTCAGGTAGTGACGGGCATAGCGGCTGTCGAGCTTGGCCAGTGGCAACATCATGAACAGGTCAGCGCTATGGAAGTCAGGATCCCAGGCCGGGTTGCCGCACACCCAGGCGCCGCTGCGCAGGTAACCCTTGATCAACGGTGGGACCACGGCGACATGGCCGGCTTCGCGTTCGGCGATAGGGAAAGGCAGGTGCGGTGTGACGCGGTACTCGGCTGGAGCCAGGTTGTTTTCTGCCAGCGAGTGGTACAAGGCAGCAGCATTGTGACCGCCGTCAGCCAGGCTGACGCTGGCGCAACCGATCAGGTATTCGCATTTTTCTTTTTTCATGAACGCGGCCAGGCCGGCCCACAACAACATGATGACGGCGCCGCTGCGGTAATCCGGATGGATGCAGGCACGTCCTGCTTCGGCAATGCTGTTGCGCAGATTGTTCAGGCGGCTCAGGTCGAATTCTTGCTCGGAGTAAAACTGGCCCATCTTGCGTGCAGCTTGCGGGCTCATGACGCGGTAGGTACCTACCACTTTCAGTGTTTCTGAATCGCGTACGATCAGGTGATCGCAGTACGCGTCAAATTCATCCTTATCGAGTCGCTCTTCGTTCTTCAGTGAAGAAAGGCCCATAGACTCGATAAAAACCTTGTAACGCAAACGCTGTACTTCACGTACTTCTTTTTGCGTGCTGGCAAGGCTCAGCGTCAGCTTGGAAGAAGCAAGATTGGTATCGGCAGAAGCATTCAGTAATCGCATGTGTCGTCCTTTGTATTATGACGAACGAAGCGTAACTGTTGATTACTTCAGCAAAATGACAGGAGCATGTCATTTTCATGACACGACAACACTATGAAAAACCGGCGCATTGCGCCGGTTTTTACTTGCCCTGAAACAAGGGGCAGATTGCCTTGCTATAAAAGCAGAAAAACTTACTTGGATTTCTTTGGACGACCAGCCTTGAGTGGCGACAGACCGGCGATCACGGCATTGAGTTTCTTCATGTCCAGGTCTTTGATCAAGGCGACGCCGGCACGCAGCAATTCGCTTTTCTTGACCGCAACACCGGCTTTCAGGAAGGCTTTTTTCACTTCGCTCAACACCTGGTATTCGATTTCCGGCATGGTGAAGCTGTCACGTACCAGCTTGGCTTTTTTGCCTTTTACTTCCGCAACCGGCTTGGCCAATACTGGCGTAGCTGGCTTGGATGCCGACTTGGTTACAGGCTTCACTGCAGGTTTCGCCGCTGGCTTGCTGACGCGCTTGCTTGCTGCTGGTTTGCCGGCCGGCTTAGCTGCAGCTTTCTTTGCAGGCGACTTGGTCGCTGCCGGTTTGGCTGTGACTTTTTTTGCAGGCGCTTTGGCTGCATTGGCCGCTTTAGTTTTAACCGCAGGCTTGGCTGCTGTTTTAGCTACCGCTTTTTTGGCAGCCGGCGCTTTGCTGGCGACTGCTTTTTTGGCTGCTGCTTTCTTCGCTGCGGCCGGGGCTTTCTTGGCTACCGGCGCTTTTTTCGCTGGCGCTGCTTTTTTGGCTGGTGCAGCTACCGGTGCTTCCGGCTTTACTTCCACCTTCACTTCTGTTTCGTTCGACACAAGCTTCTCCTTGATTATTAATAGTATAAATAATATATATAGTTTATTCCTTTTTTGCAAGAAAATACCGCACGGACAATGTAACAGCAGCCTGATGCCGGCATCAAGGTTGCGCTGCAACATGTGCAAATTCATCAAGGCGTCATAATTCAAAACGAGAATTGCGGTCAAATACGCTCACTCCATTCCACACATGACCCTCTTCCGGCTTTTCGCCATCGCTTCCGCCTCCTTCCTGCTGGCCGGCCCTGCCGCGGCACAAGAACCCAACACCATCGTGGTCGGACAAGCGATCGACCTGTCCAGCCCGAACGCCTCGGTCGGTCGCGACTATGTGGCCGGGATCAAAACCTATTTCGATGCCCTCAATGCCGCCGGTGGCGTCAACGGCAAACGCATCCGTTACATCGTCCGGGATGACCAGGCACAAGCTACGGTTGCCGCCAAAGTGGTGACGGAACTGATAGAACGCGACCAGATCGACTTCCTGCTCGGCGGCGTCGGTGACAGCACTGCGCAAGCCGTATTGAATACCCCTGCGTTCAAACGCAGCAACCTGGTGCTGTTTGCACCGCTGGTGGATACGGTCGAGCTCAATAGCACGCGCGTGCTGTTCTGGCGTCCCAGCTATCTGCAGGAAGTACGGCACATCCTGTCGCACTTCAGCCAACTGGGAATGACAGATGTTGGCATTGCTTACCAGGATGCACCGTGGGCACAACAAGCCTTCCGTAACCTGTCGGCAGAATTGCGCGGCCGTGGCGTGAAACTGAACGGTGCGGCCAGGCTGGGCAACAATGAAAAGCAAAATGCACAGGAAGCCGCCAACCTGGCTACAGGCAAGCCGGGTTTCGTCATCGTCATCGCAGACACCATCAGCACGTCGCTATTCCTGAAAGAATTCCGCCGTTCGGCGCCGCAAACTTTTGTCGCCGGTACCTCGCTGATCAACCTGGAAACCCTGCGCGAACTGGCCGGCGCACGCGCTGTGGAATGGACCGTGTTCTCGCAGGTGGTACCGAATCCGAATACCGGCAAGTCATCGATCCAGCTTGAGCATTTGAATATGATGAAGAAGTACCGCGACGAGCCGCCGTCCTCGCTGACACTGGAAGGCTTTACGGTCGCCAAAACCCTGGCCAAGGCGATCCAGCGGAGCAAGCGCAGTAACCAGGCGGCACTACAGGAATTGATGAACCAGGATACGAATATCGACCTCGGCGGCCTGTCGGTCACGGCGTCGCCGAACAGCAGGCACCTGTCCGGCTATCTGGATATTGCACTCTTCAAGAAGAACGGCCTGGTGTTTTAAACCCGGGACGGTGTTTAGCCGTGTGGCTTGAAGCGGATAAAACGATAGATGTACACCGCGATGACCGTGTAGACGACAGCCTTGGATACCGGATCCACATAGTGCTGTACCACTTCATACTGCGATTGCAGCAAGTAACCGGTCAGTGCCAGGAAACTGGTCCAGATCAGCGAACCGACGGTCGAATACAGTAAAAACGGCAGCATCGGCATTTTCACGCCACCGGCCGGAACCGAGATCAGCGTTCGTATCGCCGGGACCAGGCGACCAAAGAAAACTGCCGCCGCATCATGCCGTTCGAACCAGGCCGAGGCCTTATCGATATCGCCCGGCGACACCGTCAGCCAGCGGCCATGCCTGGCTGCAAGGCGCTTCAGTCTATCCTTGCCGAACAGGGCACCCGCGTAATACCAGGGCAAGGCCCCGACCACGGAACCGGCAGTACCCACCAGTATGACGATGAATATATTCAATTCGCCACGGGCGGCGACAAAGCCGGCCAGCGGCATGATCAATTCGGAAGGGATGGGAGGGAAGACATTTTCTGCCAGCATCAGCAGGAAAATACCAAGATAGCCGCCTTGCGACACGATATCGACAATACTGTGGAACAAACCCGTCTCCTGAAATGATCAAAAACGGGCCATCCTAAACCGTCAGGCTTGAATGAACAAGCGCTGACGACATTGAACAAGTCTAGTTGTTGAGTTTGACGGCAAAATCGATGCCGACTTCACTCCAGCATTCTTTTTCTTTTTCTATCCAGTAGGCAACAGTCGGATGCTGCGTCGCCCACTCCTTGCGGATTTCCAGCTCTATGCCTTTTTTCATGCGCAAACGCACCTCATCCATCACAACATCGATGCGCGCATGCATGAACATCAGGGCCAGCCGCAATGCCAGTACCGCCTTGGCGAAATCACTGTCTGCCAGTTCATCCGCCACTTTGCGCAAATTACCTTTTTGCGCCAGCACGAGGCTGCTCATCACACGTTGTTCACGTGTCGTAAAGCCCGGCAAATCGGCATTCCCCACCATGTACGCGGCGTGTTTGTGATAGCCGCTATGCGATACCACCAGCCCGACTTCGTGCAGCAAGCCGCTCCAGAACAATAACTTGGCATAGCTGTCATCGCTAGGCTTGAGCAGGGCAAAGAAAGCGCTGGCGACATTGGCCGCCTGTTCCGCCCGCTTTTCATCGACCTTGAAACGTTGCAGGAAATCACGCGCCGACTGGTCGCGCCGATCCCGTTTGGTCGCCCGCAAATGCAAATCCCACAGCACGCCCATGCGCAGGCCGGCTTCTATCGGCGTCACCACCTTGATGCTGAATTCCTGCATCAGCGCGATCAGGATCGCCAGGCCGCTGGTAATGCTGGCGGCACGATCAGCCTTCATTCCGATCAAATCGATATTGCCGGCATGGCCGAACTGGATCAGGCGCTTCCGCAATGCTTCCAGGCTCTTCAACGACATCAAGCCATCGCCCAGGCCATTCTTGCTGATGGCATCGGCAAGCGCACGTATGGTGCCGGACGAGCCATAGGCATTCGTCCACAATTCCGGCTTATATAAAGGCACTGCATCTTCGAAGCGCGAGCGCGCTGACAGTACTGCCGCATCAAACGACTCGGCATTGATGATGCCGTTCGGGAAGAAGTTCAGGCTTTGCGGCACAGTGCCGACGCTGAAGGATTCCACCTGTTCAATTTTTGGCCCCTTGCCGAGGATCACCTCGGTTGAACCACCACCGATATCCAGCACCAGGCGGCGCTCATTCTGCGACAGGGTACTGGCCACGCCCATATAAATCAGGCGCCCTTCTTCTTCGCCTGAGATGATTTCTATCGGATAACCGATGGCCGCTTCCGCCGCCGGCAGGAAGGTGGCTGAATTCCTTGCAATACGGATGGTATTGGTGGCGACCACGCGCACCGCGCTGAGTGGGAAAGTACTCAAGATGGAATTGAAGCGCCCCAGCGATTCAATTGCACTTGCCATCGCGGCCGCAGTCAGATTGCCCTTGCTGTCCAAACCCGCACCCAGGCGGATCGGATCACGCGCACTCTTGATGATGCGCATGGTGTCGCCGTCGTGGCGTCCTATATGCAGGCGAAAACTATTCGAACCGAGATCTACCGCTGCAAACATTCCATCCTCTCAATCACGCGCCTGCTTCATAGTAAAACAGGCTACGCATCTCCACATGCACTCCATGCGTTTTCGCGTGAAAAGTGCGTGACAATAAGCCCGCATTATTACCGCATGATGACAATTCCGACGCGCAATAAAGGCAGCGTTTCCTTGCATCCCTGCGCATATAAAAAAATTGCGCATCATAGATGCGCAAATCATTTATACCATTTTCAAATACGAATCGCCAACAAGGATTTGCGAGTATTTGCAAATCCCTGTTTCAACCAAATTTCCTGACCGCGTCCAGCGCCAGTCCGGCCCCGATGCTGCCAAACAAGTCACCCTCTACGCGTCGCGCATCCGGCAACAAGGCGCCGATTTTTTCACGCAATAGTTGTACGCCGCTGGAACCGCCGGTAAACACCACGGTATCGACATCTTCCGCCGCAATACCGGCATCCTTGAGCAGCTTGGCAACCGTGCCCTCGACCGAGCTCACCATCTTGTCGATGGCATCATCGAACTCATCGCGGCGCAAGATCAGCGTGGTGCTGGGTGCGATGCGATCCAGCAGCAATTCCGTTTCCAATGCCGACGACAGGGCGATCTTGCCCTCTTCCGCCTTCAGCGCCAGCCAATGGCCGGAGCGGTTTTCGATCAAGTGCAAGAGACTATCCAGCTTCGCCTTGTCACGTGCATCGCGATAAATATCCTTGATCTGCAACCAGGCCTTTTGCGTGTAGGCCAGGTTAATCGTGTGCCAGGTCGCCAGGTTGAAGTAATAACTGGACGGCACTTCGGTATTGTTATTGAGGCGACTGCCCAAGCCCAGCAAAGGCATGATGCTGGTCAGGCTCAGGTATTTATCGAAATCGGTACCACCGATGTGGATACCGCCGGTAGCCAGGATATCGTCACGACGATCCACCTTCTTCGCCCGTTCCGGCGACAGCCGTACCAGCGAAAAGTCGGAGGTACCACCGCCGATATCGGCGATCAGTACCAGCTCTTCCTTGTCTATCTGTGACTCATAATCGAAAGCCGCCGCAATCGGTTCATATTGGAAATCAATATCCTTGAAACCAACCGATTGCGCGATTTCATACAGCGTATCTTCGGCCAGGATATCGGCTTCTTCATTACCGTCGACAAAGTACACCGGACGCCCCATCACCACGCTGCTGAATTCACGGCCGGCGGCAGTCTCCGCCCTATGCTTCAGTTCCGCAATGAATTGCGTCAGCAAGGTACGGAACGGCAAGGCCTTGCCCATGACTTCGGTCTGGTCATCGATCAGGCTGGTGCCGAGCAGGCTCTTGAGCGAGCGCATCAGGCGACCTTCATAACCCTGCAGGTAATTTGCCAACGCGGCACGGCCGTAATATACCTGCTCTTCGTCTGCATTAAAGAAAACAACCGACGGCAGTGTCACCTTGCCATCTTCCAGTTGCAATAGTGCCGAGTGGCCGGGACGGCTCCAGCCGACTGTCGAATTCGACGTCCCAAAATCGACGCCGCATGCGTTTGCCATGGAAAAACCTGTGAAAATGAAATGGGTCACGATGATAAGTCATAGACCGCGGCAAGTGTTTATTTTCTCGCCCGCACCACCCGTTACCAGCCACTGAATGTTGTCATAGCCGTATCAAAGCATGCATGCGCCAAGAGAGTTACAATCAATTGTCGTTCTTTCATTGCCTGCAATGAAAATAGCTGTCTGCACCACATGGGTACCCCAATCGCCAACGATAAAGGAGACACATTATGGTTAACGTCGGATTGCAAGTCCGCCTGGAAGCCAAACCGGGCAAGGAAAAGGAACTGGAAGAATTCCTGCGTGCGCAACTGCCGTACGCACTGGGAGAACCTGCAACGGTGGCCTGGTTCGCAGTCAAGCTCAATGCCGGTACCTTCCTTATCTTCGATGCGTTCGAAAACGAAAGCGGACGGCAAGCCCATATCGATGGCGCCATTGCTGCGGCACTGGGAGAAGTCGCTACACAGTTGTTGGCAAAACCACCGGCCATTGAAAAACTGACCATACTGGCGGCCAAGCTGCCGGGCAGCGGCGAAGTGCCGGACTCATTGGGTTAGCGCCGAACTAGCCGTTTGCGTGCCTGCGTCGTAAAATACCGGCTTACGGAGGATTTATGAATACGAGTTGGGGTAGCGAAGAGGATATGGAGATCGATGACGAGCTGATGGCCGACATCGAGCATCTGGTCCCGTCCAGGCAACGCAATAGCGGCGATATCGGCACGCTGGATTTCTACGACCGGCAAGACCGCATGGCGCGGGAAATCGCCGACAAGCCACGCTGATATCACAACGGGTGCCTGGTGCACCCGTCTTTCATCCGGCCGGCCGCGGCGCCCTGCCCGGCCTCCGCTGCACATTCATTGCCTGACTCCCTGCGAGGAATCGCCCATGCCACCTGTCGTGCACGCCTTCTTCGACCATGAAACCGGTACCGTCAGCTACGTCGTGCATGCCGCGCATGAATCGGCTTGCGCCATCATCGACTCGGTACTTGATTACGATCCGAAATCCGGCCACACCAGTACCGGCTCGGCCGATAAAGTCATCCAGTTCGTGCAGCAGCAAGGCTTGAGCGTCGAATGGATACTGGAAACCCACGCGCATGCCGACCACCTGTCCGCCGCTCCCTATATCAAGCAAAAACTGGGCGGCCGCATTGCCATCGGTCGCATGATTACCAAGGTCCAGCGCGTCTTTGATGACATTTTCAATCTTGAAGATTCATTCAAATTCGATGGCTCGCAATTCGATCACCTGTTCGAAGAAGACGAAGTTTTCCATATCGGCAAGCTGCCGGCGCAAGCCCTGTATGTGCCCGGTCATACACCGGCGGATATGGCTTATCACATCGGTGATGCAATCTTTGTCGGCGACACCCTCTTCATGCCGGATGCCGGTACTGCACGCTGCGACTTTCCCGGCGGTGATGCACATACGATGTATCGCTCGATACAAAAAATCCTCAGCTTCCCCGACCAGACACGCTTGTTCATGTGCCATGACTATCCGCCCGATGAACGCGCACCGGCATGGGAAACCACGGTCGCCAGGCAGCGCACCACGAACATCCACATCCGCACCGGCGTCAGTGCCGACGAATTTGTCGCCATGCGTACCGCACGCGACAAGACGCTGGGCATGCCGACACTGATCCTGCCAGCGATCCAGGTCAATATCCGCGCCGGCAACCTCCCTCCGGCCGACGACAATGGCATCCGTTATCTGAAAATCCCACTCAATACGCTGCCAGGGTAACAACATTTCGCCATAGTGCAACGCACTATTTTGGTGCGCACAACGACTGCTTTCGATGGCATCAATATTGCTATGAAGAAATGGTCATTTGCCTGAAAATAGGCATTTACCTGAGCGATAAGCTGACCCGCCGGATATCTGGAACCGGAAGCCTTCGTGATTTAAGATACCGCATCCCAACATGTTGCTCTCCATGCCATCCCACCCTGCTGACCCGACATTGCAAGCCCGTTTGCTCAGCACCTTGCTGGCCAACCTGGAAGGCATGGTCTACCGTTGCCGTCTCGATGCCCACTGGACCATGGAGTTCGTCAGCGAAGGCTGCTTTGCGCTGACCGGCTACACCGAAGAAGATTTGCTCTTCAATAGCCGCGTGTCTTATGACCAGATTACCCATCCGGATGACCGCCAGCATGTGCGCGACACGATACTTGAAGCGGTACAGAATAACCGCCGCTTCGATATCGAATACCGCATCGTGCGCGCCGACGGCAGCATCCGCCACGTGTGGGAACGCGGCACCAATATTTCACATGACACCTGGGACATCCTCGAAGGCTTTATCCAGGACGTGACCGAACGCAAGCAGGCGGATGAAGCATTACGTGAAGCGGAACGTCGCTACCGCAGCATCTTTGAAAATGCGATCGAAGGGATTTACCAGTCGACGCCCAACGATGGTTATCTCGCAGTCAATCCCGCCCTCGCCCGCATGTACGGCTATGACAGCCCGCAGGAATTGATTTCCACGCTGCGCGACATTGATAACCAGGTCTACGTCGACCCGCAACGTCGCCTCGAATTCAAGCGCCTGATGAGCAAGCATGGCGTGGTCACCAATTTTGAATCACGTGTACACCGGCGCAACGGTGAAGTCATCTGGATTTCAGAAAACGCACGTTCGGTCTACAACAATGACGGCACCTTGCTATTCTTCGAAGGTACGGTGGAAGCCATCACAGAACGCAAATTGCATGAGGCGGAAATCCAGTTCCAGGCGACGCATGATGCGCTGACCGGTTTGCCGAATCGCACCCTGCTCTACGACCGCATGCAACAAGCAGTGCTGCATTCCGAACGTTACGGCAAGCTGACGGCAATTGCCTTCCTCGACCTGGATCAATTCAAATTCATCAATGACAGCCTGGGTCACCAGGTCGGCGATGAATTGCTCAAGATTACCGCGCAACGCCTGACTTCCTGCCTGCGCGAAAGCGATACCGTGGCGCGCCAGGGTGGCGATGAATTCGTATTGCTGCTGACCGACCAGCCGAATGAAGAAGCGATTACCCACACCATGCAACGCGTGCTGCATGAAGTCTCGCAACCGTGGAAAGCCAATGACCTCGAATTCCAGATCACTTGCAGCATAGGCCTCACGCTGTGTCCGGATGACGGGCGCGATGCCGAAACCCTGCTGAAGAATGCGGACTCGGCGATGTACAAGGCGAAGGAACTCGGACGCAATAACTTCCAGTACTTCTCGGCCGAAATGAATAGCTCGGTCACCGATCGCCTGGAATTGCTGAACCGCTTGCGCCAGGCGATTACGAATGAAGATTTTGTGTTGCACTATCAACCGAAAGTCAGCCTCGCCAGCCATCAAATCATAGGGGCGGAAGCCCTGGTGCGCTGGAATAGCGCGCACTCCGGCATGGTATCGCCGGCCAGCTTCATTCCGCTGGCGGAAGAAACCGGCCTCATCATCCCGCTCGGCGAATGGGTCTTGCGCACCGCCTGCCGCCAGAATCGTGCGTGGCAGGATGCCGGTTACCCGCCCATTCCGATTTCCGTCAACCTGTCGCCACGGCAACTGGCGCGCGGCGATATCGTTGAAATGGTGGAACGCATACTCACAGAGACCGGCCTCGAAGCGCAGTACCTGGAACTGGAAATTACCGAAAGCGTGATGACCACCGATGTCGAAAAATCGTTTGCGCTGTTGACACGGTTACGTAGCCTGGGCGTCAAGATATCGCTCGATGATTTCGGTACCGGTTATTCCAGCCTCAGCTACCTGAAGCGCTTCCCGGTCGATACGCTGAAGATAGACCAATCCTTCGTGCGCGATATTGCGACCGACCAGGACAGTGCGGCGATTGTGAAAGCGATTATTTCACTGGGAAGGAATTTGAACCTGACCGTGCTGGCCGAAGGAATAGAAACCGAAGATCAATTCCAGTTCCTGCTGGCCAATGGTTGCGACGAAGGCCAGGGATATTTGATGAGCAAGCCTGTGCCAAACAAAAATTTCGTGGATTTACTCACGCAATAAGTTTGGGCGACAGGCTGCCTTTACAGATGTGAATTAAAGATGTGAAGCAGCTTCAGAATGTCAGGCTATTGACGCCATCGGCAGTACCGAGCAAAGCGATGTCGGCACCACGACGGGCAAACAAGCCTACCGTCACCACGCCGACGATATCGTTGATCTGCGCTTCGAGCGTCGCCGGATCTTCAATCTGCAAACCCAGCACATCGATGATGTAGCAACCGTTATCAGTGACGACCGCTTTGCCGTCTTTCACGCGCAAACGCGGCTCGCCGCCAAGTGCGGCCAACTTGCGTGCCACCACCGCCTGCGCCATCGGGATCACTTCCACCGGCAGCGGAAACTTGCCCAGCTTGTCGACCAGCTTGGAACCATCAGCGATACAGACAAATTTCTTGGCGACCGAAGCCACGATTTTTTCACGCGTCAGGGCGGCACCACCGCCTTTGATCATCGCGCCTTGTGCAGTGATTTCATCCGCACCGTCGATATATACCGACATCGAATCGATATCGTTCAAATCGAAAATGGTAATGCCGTGCGCACGCAGGCGTTCTGCCGTCGCTTCGGATGAAGCGACCGCGCCCTTGATGCGATCCTTGATCTTGCCCAATTCATCAATGAAGAAATTGGCCGTGGAACCGGTGCCGACACCGATGATTTCACCCGCCACTACGTAATCGATGGCAGCACGCGCCACCGCTTGTTTCATTTCGTCTTGAGTCATGAGCTATGCAGGAAAAAGTCTGGAGAAGCTGGCTATTTTACCGGAAGCCCCGCCGGCCCAGTCCGAAATGCGGCAAAAATGCCGCCATCATGGCTTGCTACCTTATCAGCCTATCAAGCTTTTTCGTGGTCCGGATGCTCCAGCGTCTCGAACAAGGCTATTTGCAGGCGTGTATGCCAGCGTATGAAAGTCTTCCACAGCAAGGCCGTCATGATTGCAGCGGCCAGCAAAAGCAGCATCAGGATATTGGTCGGCGGCAGGATGCGCGCACTCAACAAGCCTATCAGCAGCAGGATGCCGAAGATCGACAACAGGGGTATCACTTCAGAAATCAAACGCCGCAAACCGTGGACAAAGCGCCCACCGTCACCGATTACGATCTCCGCCAGTAACTGGCTCAAGGCATTGAGCTTGCGATAGGTCGCAATCAGGAAAGGCAGGGACAAAGCCAGCGCCCCGCCGAATACGATGGCTTTTTGTGTATGTTCATCGGCGATGGAACCGGCCAGGTGTTTTTCAATCACGCCAAAGATGTAAATACCGGCAAGGAATACCGCCGCTGTCATCGCGCAATTGACGATCACCTGCGCCACGATACGCAGCACGATCTTGAACAAGGCGGCACGATCGCCATCCGGCTGCGTATGCTGCAGCCATGCGGTATAGCGATTGGCCAGGCGGCTGATGCCGTCCGGCATCGCGTTCGCGGCGCGCAACGAGACCGGATCGGCCCACTTGATCAGGTAAGGCGTCAGCAACGTAGTGACAGCTGAAACCGCCACCACGATCGGATACAGGAATTCGCTGGTGACCTGCAAGGTCAGGCCGAGCGAAGCGATGATGAAGGAAAACTCACCTATCTGCGACAAGCCCATGCCGACCCGCATCGAGGTCCGGCCATCGTTACCGGCGACAAAAGTCCCGAGGCCGCAGGCAAAGACCTTGCCCAGTACCACCGCGACGGTAATCAGTGCAATCGGCCAGGCGTAGGTGACCAGCACGGTCGGATTGAACAGCAAGCCGACGCCGACAAAGAACAATGCGCTGAACATATCGCGTATCGGGGCGATCAGGCGTTCGATCAAATGCAGCTGCCGCGCCTCGGCCATGATTGCACCTATCATGAAGGCGCCCAGCGCAATGCTGTACTCCATCTGCAATACCAACAGGCAAAAGCCGAAACACAAGCCCAGCACCGTAATCAGGAATACTTCATTGCTTTTGAATTTAGCGACATAGGCCAGTATGCGCGGCACCAGCAACAAACCGAGCACCAGCGTCACGATCATGAACAAGGATAGCTTGCCTACCGTGACGAAGACATCGCCGGCATCGACCGAACCATTCATCGCGATACCGGACAAGAGCGCGATCATGCCTATCGCCAGGACATCCTCGACGATCAGGATACCGAAAATCAATTGGGCGAAACGTTCATGCTTGAGGCCCAGCTCATCCAGCGCCTTGATGATGATGGTCGTGGACGAAATCGCCAGCATCGCGCCGAGGAACAGCGCATCCATGGTATTCCAGCCGAAGTAACGCCCTATCTCATAGCCGATCCAGGTCATCAGTACGATCTCGCCAAACGCCGCAATAAACGCGGTCACCCCGACACGGCTAAGTTTCTTGAGATTGAACTCCAGCCCCAGCGAAAACATCAGGAATACGACGCCCAGCTCGGCGACGATCTTGATGGTGCGGTCATCCTGTATCAGTTCGAATGGCGGGGTATGCGGGCCGATGATGACACCGGCGAGGATGTAGCCAAGGACAACCGGCTGCCTGAAGTGATGGAATATGATCGTGACGATACCGGCGATCAACATGATCACCGCCAGATCCTGAATAAATTCAGCTCCATGCATAGATTGAACTTTCGTCGTGTTTCTATAGCAGTGCGGACTGAGGCGTGATGCGATGTGGCTGACTTCACCTTACACACAGATGCCGGTGATGTCCATGAGGATTGCTGACAGCCGGCACCACAGGCCATAAAAAAAGCCGCTCAAGGCGGCTTTTCAAATGAAATTACTTCAGGCCGGCAGCGGCTTTGGCCAGCGCGGTCACACGCCCCCAATCCCCGGCCGCCAATGCATCCTTCGGCGTCAGCCACGAACCGCCAACGCAGGCCACGTTCTTGCAAGCCAGGAACTGCGCCGCCGTCTCTTGCGAAATCCCGCCGGTCGGGCAAAACAGTACATCCGGCAAGGGTCCGGCAATCGCATTCAGCATGCCGACGCCACCCGCCGGTACTGCCGGGAACAGTTTCAATTGGTGGAAGCCGGCTTCGCGCGCCGCCATTACTTCGGACGGTGTCATCACGCCCGGCAACAATGGCAAACCACTGGCCAGCGAGCCCTGGATCAATTCCCTGGTCAGGCCCGGCGACACACCAAACACCGCACCGGCATCACGCGCCGCGGCAAAGTCTTCGGAGCGGGTCAGCGTGCCGACGCCGAGTATTGCTTCCGGTACCTGTTCGGCAATCGCCCGGATGGCCGCCAGGCCATGCTGTGTACGCAAGGTGACTTCCAACACCCGGATGCCGCCGGCCACCAGCGCGCGCGCCAAGGGTACGGCATGTGTCAGGTCGTCGATTGCAATCACCGGGATGACCGGCGACGCACGCATGATTTCCAGCAGATTCATATTCAGTTTCCTATCGGACGCTCAATCAGATTATCTTCATCGACGAAAGGTTCATCGTCGGGCACAGCCAGCGTATTGGTCGGTTTATCTTCGTCGGTTTCCAGCAATGGCGGCGGCAGGCCGAAGGTGGTGGCGCCATCTTCCGCCGCACTCACCACATGGCGGAACATCGCAAACAATTCCCGCCCCATGCCGATTTCATTTTGCGACAGGTCAGCCGGTTCCACCCCGCGCGCCGCCCATTCCGCTTCCGGCACCAGTGCCTGCAGCACGCCGGTTTCCGCATTTAATTCGATGATGTCGCCATCGCGCACACGTCCCAAAGGACCGCCCGCCAATACTTCCGGCGAAACGTGGATTGCCGCCGGCACCTTGCCCGATGCACCGGACATGCGGCCATCGGTCACCAGTGCGACATGACGCCCCGCATCCTGCAGGCTACCCAGTGCCGGTGTCAACGCATGCAACTCCGGCATGCCGTTCGCGCGCGGCCCCTGGTGGCGCAGCACCGCAATGAAGTCGCGGTTCAGCTCACCGGCCTGGTAGGCATGCATGAACGCTTCCTGCGAATCAAACACGATGGCCGGCGCACGCACGATGCGATGCTGGACCTTGACCGCGGAAACCTTGACCACCGCACGCCCCAGGTTACCGGACAGCAGCTTCATACCGCCGTCGCCGGAGAATGGATCAGCGGCAGTGCGCAGTACATCCGTATTGCCGCTGACTGCAGGCGCCGGCTGCCAGACCACTTGCTCGCCCTGCAGGAACGGTTCTGCGGCATGGGCGCGCAAACCACGGCCCAGGATAGTCAGCACATCATCATGCAACAGCCCTGCATCCAGCAATTCACGGATCACGAAGCCGGTGCCACCAGCGGCGTGGAAATGATTCACGTCGGCGTCGCCATTCGGATAAATACGCGCGACCAGCGGTGCAATCGCCGACAGTGCGTCGAAGTCATTCCAGTCAATCACGATACCGGCCGCCTTCGCCATCGCCACCAGATGCAGGGTGTGATTAGTCGAGCCGCCGGTCGCCAACAGGGCGACCACGGCATTGACGATGGTTTTTTCATCGACCAGGCGGCCGATAGGCGTGAAGCTCTTGCCTTGCGCACTGATCTCGACCGCGCGCTGGGCCGCATGGGCGGTCAGGGCATCACGTAAAGGGGTATTGGGTGTAATGAAAGCGGCACCCGGCAAATGCAGGCCCATCACTTCCATCAACATTTGATTACTGTTTGCGGTGCCGTAGAAAGTACAGGTACCGGCATCGTGGTAGGACTGCCCTTCGGCTTCCAGCAAGGCGTCACGGCCGATTTTTCCCTGTGCGTAAAGCTGGCGTATCTTGGCTTTTTCCGGATTCGACATGCCGCTGGTCATCGGTCCCGCCGGTACGAATACCGCCGGCAAATGACCGAAATGCAGCGCGCCTATCACCAGTCCCGGCACGATCTTGTCGCACACACCGAGGTACAAGGCGGCGTCGAACATATTGTGGGACAAGGCAATCGCGGTCGACATCGCAATCGTGTCGCGCGAAAACAGCGACAGCTCCATGCCTGGTTGCCCCTGCGTAATACCATCGCACATCGCCGGCACGCCGCCGGCAAACTGTGCCACGCCACCGGCCTTGCGTACCGCATCCTTGATGATGTGCGGGAAGCGTTCAAAGGGCTGGTGCGCCGACAACATATCGTTATAGGCGGAAACGATGGCTATCGATGGTGCGGTTTGCTGCTTGAGCACCAGCTTGTCATTCTGCGGGGCGGCGGCAAAACCGTGCGCCAGGTTGGTACAGGACAGCGTACTGCGATGCACACCCTTTTGACGCGTATTTTCCAGGCGTTGCAGGTAGGCAGCACGATACGGTCGGCTACGCTCTACTATCCTTGCGGTTACAGCCGTCACAACAGGATGGAGCGACATATTGAATCCCTTGAAAAACAGTTTTGAAATTTTACTACAATAAATTGCATCGAACTATCGGCATTTTTTGTTTGCGCGTGAAAAGCTATGACTACATGCAGCGCCGGAAATTCATTCCTGCAAGCTCCCGCGGCAAATCGGGGAATTATAAGATCAGATTGAACTTTCCTCGCTAGCAGGTATCCGTTACAGGCTCACTACAAACAAGCAGCGTTACATATTTAATGCCATGCGTTGCTGCTCGTAAATTTATTTGTAGTGAAATTACCATAAACTAATGTATAGTTAAAACCAACCATAGATCGCATATAACGCCCATGCGCACGACCCTTACCGCTACTGCCGCCTTCCAGGCGCTGCAACAGCACCATACTGAAAACAAAGGCCGCCAGGTCCGTCATTTATTTGCGCAAGACCCTGCCCGCTTTGACAAATTATCCGTCGAAGGCGCCGGCCTGTTCCTTGATTACTCAAAAAATATTGTCGATGACAAGACGATGACATTGCTGTACGCACTGGCCCGCGAAACCGAAGTCGAAGCACAACGCGACGCCATGTTTGCCGGCAAGGAAGTCAATCGCACCGAACATCGCGCCGTGCTGCACACCGCGCTGCGCAAGCCGCGCAATGAAACGCTGCTGCTCGGGCAACAAGACATCATCCCGGAAATACACGAAGTACTGGACCGCATGGCTGCATTCAGTGAACGCGTACGTTCCGGCACATGGCGTGGCTACGATGATCGCGAGATCACCGACATCGTCAATATCGGCATCGGCGGGTCCTATCTCGGCCCGAAGATGACTTGCCAGGCGCTGCGCTCGTTTGCCCATCCGCGCCTGAACACGCACTTCGTCTCGAATGTAGACGGACACGACCTCGATGCCCTGCTGTCGCGCATCAATCCGGCCACCACTTTATTCATCATCGCTTCCAAAGGTTTCAATACTGCCGAAACCATGATGAATGCGCAGTCGGCACGGGCCTGGTTCCTGCACCACGCGACGGAAAACGATTTAAGCAAACACTTCGTTGCCGTCTCCACCCATCTGGATGCGGTACAAGCCTTCGGTATTGCACCGGAAAACATGTTCCCGTTCTGGGATTGGGTAGGCGGTCGCTATTCGGTATGGTCGGCCATCGGGCTGGCGCTGATGCTTGCAATCGGCACGGAAGGCTTCAAGGAGTTCCTCGCCGGTGCGCATGCAATGGACCGGCATTTCCAGGACACACCGCTGGAACAAAACCTGCCTGTCATCCTCGCGCTGATCGGTATCTGGAACCGCAATTTCCTCGGTAGCAGCTCGATTTCGATCGCGCCCTATCATCAGGATTTACGCCTGTTCCCGGGTTACCTGCAGCAATTGGAAATGGAAAGTAACGGCAAGAGCGTGCAAGTGGATGGTGCCAAAACCAGCACTACAACCTGCCCGGTCATCTGGGGCGATGTCGGCACCAATGGCCAGCATGCCTACTTCCAGCTGCTGCACCAGGGCACGGACATCATGGCGGTCGACTTCATTGCCGCACTCAAGCCTACACATGCACTGGAACAGCACCAGGTCCTGTTGCTGGCAAATTGCTTCGCACAATCCGAAGCCTTCATGCGCGGCAAGAATGCCGAAGAAGTACGCGCCGATATGCAGGCGCAGGGTTTGCCTGCTGCCGAGATCGACAAATTATTGCCACACCGCATTTTCCCCGGCAATCGTCCCAGCAATACCATCCTGATGGATACCCTGAATCCGGGCGCACTCGGTGCGCTGATCGCGCTATATGAACACAAAGTGTTTGTACAGGGCGCAATCTGGGGTATCAACAGTTTTGATCAATGGGGCGTAGAGTTGGGCAAGGTGCTGGCCAAAAACATCGCAGCCGAACTGGGCGATAAAGCCAAACCCGAGCAACACGACAGCTCGACCAATGGCTTGATCGCACGGGCCAGGGCTGCACTGTAAAACAACGACGTTCTGACGAACATTTACCTCATTCACACTCCTATCATGGCTCTTACTGATTTTGACCTTGTCTTGTTTGGCGGCGGCGGCGACCTGTCGATGCGCAAGCTGATTCCTGCACTGTATGCACGTGACCGTGCCGGCGATTTACCCGCCACCGCACAGATCATCTGCGTCGGGCGCAACGCGCGCACAGCTGCGGAATTCATTGAGACCGTCAATGAAAACGCCAAATCGCATATCAATGAAAAGACTTTCAATCAGGCCGTGTGGGAAAAATTCTGTGCTCGCATCAAATACGTTGCGCTGGACGCCAGCGATGCAAGCACATATCAGCCTCTGAACGATGTATTGCGCGATAGCAGCGCGATTACCCGCGTGTTTTACCTGGCGACACCGCCTACCCTGTTCGCCAAGATTTGCCACAACCTGTCGGCCCGCGGCCTGGCCACCGAACAAACGCGCGTCGTACTGGAAAAACCTTTGGGCCGCGACCTCGCCAGCGCCAAGCAAATCAACCAGGAAGTCAGCCAGGTCTTCAAGGAATCGCAGATTTACCGGATTGACCATTACCTCGGCAAGGAAGCGGTACAGAACCTGCTGGCACTGCGCTTCGGCAATGTCTTGTTCGAACCCCTGTGGCGTCGCGAATGGATTTCCGATGTACAGATCACGATTGCGGAAGAGCTGGGCGTCGGCAATCGCATGGGTTACTACGAAACTTCGGGTGCCTTGCGCGACATGATGCAAAACCATTTGCTGCAGCTGCTGTGTATCGTCGCAATGGAACCGCCACTGTCGGTGACACCGGATGCGGTGCGTGATGAAAAGCTGAAAGTACTACGTTCGCTGAAACCATTCACGCAAAACACACTGGCCAAGAATGTGGTGCGCGGCCAATACCGCGCCGGCCATGTAGATGGCGTGGCGGTGCCGGCATATCGCCAGGAAAAGAACGCAGATCCTGATTCAAATACTGAAACCTTTGTTGCGGTCAAAGCCGAGATCGATACCTGGCGCTGGGCCGGTGTGCCTTTCTACCTGCGTACCGGCAAGCGCATGGCCGATCAATTGGCAGAAATCGTGGTGCGCTTCAAATCGATCCCGCATTCGATCTTTGCACAATCTACCAGCAGCTTCCAGCCGAACTGCCTGGTCATCCGCCTGCAACCGGACGACGGTCTGCAACTGAACCTGATGGCAAAGACACCGGGCGACGGCATGCGCCTGAAACCGGTGGAACTGGAACTCGACTTCGCCGAAACCTTCAAGGCACCGCGCATGGATGCGTATGAACGCCTGCTGCTGGACGTCTTGCGCGGCCAGTTGACACTGTTCATGCGCAGTGATGAACTGGAAGCCGCGTGGGAATGGGTGGAACCGGTGCTGCGCTACTGGGAACAGGAAGGCAATGAACCTTTGCCGTATGCATCCGGTACCTGGGGCCCTGCCGCCTCCAGCTCACTGATCGGGCGTGATGGCCTGCAGTGGCGCGAAGAAGCCTTGCCGGAATAAGCGGAACACAAGCGCATGTTGCTCGATTCAATACGCACGCAATACGACTCGCTTTCCAAATCGGAAAAGAAAGTCGCGCTGGCCGTATTGGAACAGCCTGAACTGGCGATTGCGGAAAACATCACTGCACTCGCTAAAAAAGCCGAAGTATCGGAACCGACCGTGGTGCGCTTTTGTCGCGCCATCGGTTTCGACGGCTGGCAGGCTTTCAAGCTCAAGCTGGCACAAGGGCTTGCACTCTCCCCCGGCACCGGCGACGAAGCGCCGATGCTGGAAGACATGGCGGCAGATCTGGTCGACAAGGTCTGCAATCGTTCGATCAACACCCTGCTCGACCTGCGCAACAGCCTGGATGCGAATGCAATTGAACAAGCACTGCAAGTGCTGGGCCGTGCCAACACCATAGAATTTTACGGCCAGGGTACTTCCGGCATCATCGCCGCCGATGCGCAGCATAAATTCTTTCGTTCCGGCGTTCCGACCGTTGCTTACTCCGATCCGCACATCCACAGCATCGCCGCTTCGCTGTTAAAGAAAGGCGATGTGGTGGTCGCCATCTCGCAACGCGGCAGCAGCCTGTCGCTGCTGCGCAGTGTGCAACTGGCACGCAGTTCAGGCGCCGCTATCGTCGTGCTGGCACCGAGCGGCACACCGCTGGCCGAACTGGCCACGGTCCTGATCCCGATCGACCTGCAATTCCATACCGATCCCTACACCCCGATCTCGGCACGCCTCGCGCACCTCGTCGTGATCGACATCCTGGCAGTGGGACTGGCACTACGCCTGAGCCCTGAACGCCGCAAGAAAATGCTCAATGCGCAAAAGGCGCTGCAAAAATTCGACCTGCAATTCGATTCCTTCCTGCAAGCACCCTAAAATTTGCCTGCGCCGGCAGCAGCAAAGATGGCGAAACATTGCGTACAATAAGGTTGTCAATACCTTCATTTACAGCCAACTCATTAGCGTGCCATGAACCAACTCGAACAACTGAAGCAATACACCACCATTGTTGCCGACACAGGCGATTTCCAGTCGATCAAGGCATTTGCACCGCAAGATGCAACCACCAATCCATCGCTGATCCTGAAGGCCGTACAAAAAGATGAGTACAGGCCCATCATGGAAAAGGTCGCGCGCGATCACGCAGGCAAAAGCACGAATGAAATCGTCGACCACCTGCTGGTCGCCTTCGGTCAGGAAATCCTGAAAGTCATCCCGGGCCGTGTTTCCACCGAAACCGATGCGCGCCTGTCTTTCGACACTGAAGGTTCGATAGAAAAAGGCCGTACCCTGATCCGCCTGTATGAAGCCGCCGGCATTTCACGCGACCGCGTCCTGATCAAGATTGCATCCACATGGGAAGGCATACGTGCAGCGCAGGTATTGGAAAAAGAAGGCATACACTGCAACCTGACCCTGCTGTTCTCGCTGCCGCAAGCGATCGCCTGCGCCGATGCACGGGTCCAGCTGATCTCGCCTTTCGTCGGCCGCATCTACGACTGGTACAAAAAATCGACCGGCACCGACTACACCGGTGCAGATGATCCGGGCGTGCAATCGGTCAAGCGCATCTACACCTACTACCGCAAGTTCGGTTACGACACCGAAGTCATGGGCGCCAGCTTCCGCAACACATCGCAAATCATCGAACTCGCCGGTTGCGACCTGCTGACCATCAGCCCCGAACTCTTGCAGAAACTCGCAGAAACCGACGCACCGCTGACACGCAAACTGGTGCCGGCAGAAGCGAAGAATGCAGACATCGTCAAGCTCACGCTGGATGAAAAAACCTTCCGCAGCCTGCTGAATGACGATGCTATGGCGACCGAGAAGCTGGCAGAAGGCATACGTGCATTCTGTGTTGATGCGGTGAAGCTGGATAAATTGATTGAGTCGGTAAAGTAGACAGACCTTGCCCATACAGGCAAGTTGATTTTGATTAAGCGGGCAAGCGTGAGCTTGCTCGCTTGCATTCATATACAAATTGAATCGCGTTGTTTTGCGTCTGCCTGCGCAAACAGCAAATGCACGACCTTCCTGCTGGCCTAACCCACTGTGATACCGCATTCCCTGCAATGCTTTCGGATACAAATCTCCCAAGTGTCAGCGGAAACTTGAAACCACTTTTCTTTGCACCCTGCGCCACTCTAATGGAGATATGCCATTAGCAAAATTAAAGGCACGATTAAAATGTGATTGATCGCAGAAGCCGTACATATACGCAATATCGGTCAAATGCAAATCAGATAGCAGCATGGTGGCGCAAGCACCTGCAATGCGCCGTCGCAAAATATAGATACGCGGTGAAGTGCCCGTAGTCTGTTTAAATATTCTTGAAAAATGACTCACGCTCAATCCCAGATCTGCAGCCAGATCCATCGTCCTGATTCGTGTCGCCATTCGTTCATCAATGTACGTGTTCAGATTGCGGATTTGCCTAACGCTAAGTAGCGTTTTTCTGCACCCTTTAGTAGGGGAGACATCTTCCCAAAAAGGGATATCTGTATTGAGGCGTTTATGGCATACGGAAGAACTGCGAGGCTGAATGGTCTGCACGAATTACTCCTGTTAACATGACGCGATAGTCACAAGCGAGGATGATGCGTGTGTAAGCCATTGCCGAAAAGCTCCTGGCTGGGGGAAGTAAAACTACACTTAAGTGTGGTTTACACTAAAAACTACAATTCTATAAAACCGCGCTCAATACCGATAGTTACCGCATGTGTACGGTTGTTAGCACCCAACTTGTCCATAATACTGCGCAGGTGTCCTTTGATAGTATCTTCGGTCAATACCAATTGCACGGCAATCTGCCTATTGCTAAAACCTTGCGCTATCAGCTTCAAAACCTGGATTTCACGCGGGCTAAGACAATCCTGTCCCAGATAAGCCATCAGTTCATTTGAAATTTCCGGCGGAAAATAGCGCTGACCACTCGCCAGCACCCTTATCGCATCGCATAACTCCTTGCGTAAGGCGCTTTTAAGCAGATATCCCTGCGCCCCGGCCTTGATTGCATGTAATGCGCGTACGTCACCGCTGTAGGTCGTCAATATCGCAATGCATGCGAATGGAAATTCCGCCCGTATCATGCGTACGGCATCTATACCATTTGCCTTCGGCATTTGCAGGTCTATTAAGGTCACATCCGGCTGTAAAGTACGGTACGAGGAGAGCGCTTCAATACCATCTGCCGCCTCACCTACCAGTTGCATATCTTCCTGGCTTCCTATCACTGCGGCTATCCCTTCCAGCATCAACGGATGGTCATCAGCAACAAGTACCCGGATCACTTTGTCTCCAATCATCACACATCACTTTCTTTTTTCTTGGGTAAGGCGGCTCCCAGCCAGCGCCGCATGATATTCCGATACGCCGACCTGGCCGTCAGCCTGAGCCGGATACTGGTGCCGGTATCCACACTGCTATTAATCGTCAGCACTGCATTTATCTTGCGCGCCCGCTCATACATGCCGCGCAAGCCCCAATGGTCCGGGCGCCCTTTAATATTGATGTATGCCTGGTTCATTCCAATGCCGTCATCGCTGATATTCATACGGAAAAAGAAGAATGAATATTCAATTCTTACATTCACCCGTTGGGCCCGGGCATGCCTGAATGCATTGTTAATTGCCTCATGTGCTATTCGGTATATTTCATCCTTGACCGATTCTTTTAACGGAGATGGCGTACCACGGATTATCAAGTTGAATTGAGCACTCCCGTCATATGCCAGGCTTACACCCAGCGCCTGTATACAATCATGCAAATCGCCAGTTACCACATCATTCCGCAAATCGCGGACCCTATCACGTCCCTCGTTCAGAACTTCATCCGCACGATCCAAAGCCTTTTCCAAACCAATACGTGCTGCATGATCATTTGGAATTGATTGCGCAACGGCCTGAAAACGTAATATCAAACCGTAAACACCTTGCAACAGAGTATCGTGTAATTCCCGTGCGATACGTTCACGTTCGGCGTGCCTTTCTTCCAATCTTGCACGCACGTGCTCTGCTGCCCGTCGCGCATTGATCCGGTAGAAAAAGAATAGCAGCGCAAAAATCGCGGCGGCGATCATGAACAGGAATAACGGCCGCTTGTAGAACACTTGTGGAATAGTGAAAGAAAATACCGCTTCTTGTGAACTTGGCAGGCCGTCCTTGTTATATGCCAGCACACGAAACCGGTACTCACCAGCCGCGAGGGCTGTATAAATTGCTTCCCCCTGCCGACCTGCATCGTGCCAATCCAGATCGTAACCATCGAGGCGATAACGAAAAGAGAGACTCTCAGGCGCCGACAAACTGAGCGCAGCGTAATCTATAACAATGCGCTGTGCATTCGATGCAAGCAGGCTTGGCGTAGTTGCATCGAGATATGCGCCATCGACATTGACAGACTCGATAGTGACTTCAGGTACGGCATCGTCCTGTCGCGGCCGTGCCGGATCGATCCACATGACACCGTTGCTAGTGGAAAACCATAGCCGTCCATCTCCGGTACGCACTGCTGTCGGCAATGGTAAAACCTGATATGGATCGTTTGCCAGGCCACCCATCAAATTGTAAGAACGGTAGCGAATCTGATAAGCAGGATCAGCCAGTGCGCGCTCCTGCTCTGCCCTGGTCAACTCGAATATCCCTGCCTTGGTGTGCAGCCACAAATCCTCACCACTTTCCTTCGGCACCGCAAGGATCGCGTATATATTGTCGAACAAGCCGTTAGCCGGCATGGGCAACGGATAAAACCGCTCTCCCTCAATGTAGCCTATGCCGTGCTGGCCACCTATCCATATCCGTGATCGTTGCGGCGAAATTGCCGTTATATGCCCTATATTGAGGCCGTCATCTTTACCCCAGCGACGTTCCTTTTGAGCCTCACGCATCACCAGCAGATTATCGCGATAACCGAACCATAAGCGTCCTTGCAGATCCGCGGCCGCCACCACCGGCATCAACTGGCTGGATGCATTTGTCGGCGCAGGCATCTGCTCCCATACACCCGCCTGCAGTTTAAAAAGTCCGAGACGATTAATCGCCACCCATAAACTACCGGCAGCATCATGCGCCATCGCCCGCACAGAAGAATCTGCCGGGGCTCCTGCCGGTAAGGGAGCGACAAAAACCAGACGCTCTCCTTGCGAGCGCCATATGCCACCCGGGCCAGCCATCCAGATATGGCCCGCGCTATCACGCATAGCGCTAGTAGTGGGCGCAGGCATCCCGAGCACATGCACATTTTTTCCATTTAATCTCATCGCAGGACGATTGCTACTGCCAGCCCACAGGCTACCGTCAACACCCGCCACCAAAGCATAATTCAGTGCATCCAATGGAAAATCGGCAGGCATCAGGGCGCGCTTACGGAATCGATCCAGGCCCGCATTGGTTCCTATCCACACATTGCCATCACGGTCTTCCAGCATTGGCCAGACGTAATCCGAACTTAAACCATCCTTGCTGGAAAAATTTTCCCGTGTACCTAATGCATTGAGATTAGAAGGTGCGGCGACGTATTTCAATCCATGTCCCAGCGTACTGATCCATAAGCTGCCGGTGCGATCAAACAACATGCCGCTGGACGAAATATCGCGCGCACTGCTGATGGTCAACTTCCCGGCGGCGAGCACGACACGATGCAGTTTTCCACTGTAACGCCCGGCAAACCAGATTGACCCATCTGCCGCCTGGGTGATATTACTCACACCGTCGACGGACAGACCCGTATCGATGAATGCGCGGCCATCTTCCGGCAAATAAAAAAGGCGATTTTCATTCGCGGCCCAGATTACCCCGCTACGGTCAGCAAAGACCGCACGCGCTTTACGTCCTGGAAACTTCCAATCGAGTGAAATATGCTGCCAGCTCTTGCCGTCAAAACGCGCCAGGCCGTCATCGGCCGCGGCCCATATCTGCGCTTTGCGATCGCGCGCCAAACTGTAGATGGCGCCACCGGGAAGATTGATATCCGGCGCAAAACGGTGTGCGTCACCTGCCCTTATCAGGGTTACGCCACCAGCGCGCATCCCGACCCAAAGGTCATCTCCGTCCGCCAGTAACGACGACACTATCCCCAGTGCCTTACGGTCGGGCGTTTCATAGCGAATAAAGCGGGACCCATCGAAACGATACAAGGAATCGTTGGTACCCAACCAGAGGTAACCGTCGCGTGTTTGTGCGATCGCGCCGACCTGACTCGGGCCACCGTCGGCCGCCAACCAGCGCCTATGCTCCAGATGCCCCAACGATGAAGTGCCTGTTGCCAGTACTTCTGCGCTGGCCAGCAGCATGCATAGCGTAATTAAATGCGGAAGAAGGTATCCCCGGCCCAAAGTGATGGCAGCACGCCCGTTCCCGGCAGCCCTGCGTATCTTTGCCACCAATTGCTGGAATAAGGTCATGGCTATCCGTCATTGCGGTGAATCGAAGATGTCCCGATCGGGTCTATCATCTTTCAATACTTGCCTCAGCCGCCGTTTCCTTGCCCGACAATCAAGCAATCAACAAGTTTAGGGAGATCCATCAATCAGTAGCGTTGATAGAACCAGGACGCCTGAATGGTGCGATCATCACACCATGGCATTAGCAACGGAGTCCGGCAATTTTTTGAGAAATTTACTTGATTGCCGGGACCAGGGTCTGTTTGGTAAACATTCCAGATGACACTGGAATAATATGCTGCATACATTCGGCGATGCAAGTCGCCAGTTAAAGACCATACCGAAGCGAATAAGAGTTGCTGCACCACGGTACAGCAACTCATATACTTCAGCGTACCGGAGCGGCTATCGGTGCCAATGTTTTGTGTGGGCCGACCGCACGTTCAGGACCTTTGTGTACCATGGTGTAGGCGTAATCGATGCCCATACCGTAGGCGCCCGAATGCTCTTTGACTATCGTGGTAACGGCGTCATAGGTTTCTTTATGTCTCCAGTCACGCTGCCATTCGAGCATCACCTGTTGCCAGGTGACAGGAACCACACCAGCCTGGATCATGCGTTGCATCGCAAGATCGTGGGCCATCAACGATGTGCCGCCGGAGGCATCACCCACCATGTAAATTTCATAGTCGCCTTCCAGCATCGCGCATAGTGCAAAGGTGTTGTTGCACACCTCGGTCCACAAGCCGGCAACAACGATTTTCTTACGGCCATTTGCCTTCAGCGCATCGCGTACTTTTTGGTCATCCCAGGAATTCATTGAAGTCCGTTCGAGTATATCTTTACCCGGAAACACATCCAGCAATTCAGGATAAGTATGGCCGGAGAAGCTCTCCGTTTCCACCGTCGTAATGGTGGTCGGAATATTGAATACCTTGGCGGCTTTGGCCAGTGCCACCACATTATTCTTCAGCACCTGACGATCTATCGATTGCACGCCAAACGCCATTTGCGGCTGATGATCAATAAAAATAATTTGCGAATTCTTGGGGGTCAATACTTCCAGTTTCGAATTGCTCATGCTTTGCTCCATTAAGTTGAAAATAACTATGAATGCTCATAGCCGGTAAAAAATCAAATGGGTAAAAAATGCCTATCCACTGCCCTATACGCTTGCAATAAAATGTTCGACATGGGGTGCTTCCGGACCGCTATGAAAACTGTACGCATGCGTGGTGATCGCCCTGTCGTTCTCGGTAAATCGATACTCTTGCCGCAAATGTTCAAGCCAGGATTCAACTACAAAGGTTTCTACATAACGACCCGGCCTGGCGGTATCTGCAAAAATCCCCCACGTCAGCGCACCGCCACGTCGCCGCACGCGGCGCATTTCCTGGATTGCGATTTTGAAATCGGCCTGATTTTCGGGCGTGACCAAATATTCGACCGTGATCATCACCGGCCCGGAATCGTGTGCCGGACCATCTGTCTCATCTACGGATTCGTGTTGGCTCACATGTTTTGATGGCGCCAAATTCAGGTCCGGCGATAAATCGAGACGCCAGCGCAATGCCGTGACACAGAACAAGGCCATGCCGATCGCCGCGGCGACAAGTGCATTTGATGTACCGAACTTCCCCGCCACTTGCCCCCAGATTGCACTACCCATGGCCATCGAACCAAAGAACACCACCAGATACACCGCCAACGCCCGTGCCTTGACCCAGCCCGCTGAACTCCGCTGCGCACCCACGTTCAGGATGGACAGCATGGCGATCCACGCAAAGCCGGAAAACAGCAACACGACACCCAGCAACACCGCGTTTTTCATCAGCCCTAGCGCCAACATCGAAGCGGCAAAGATCAACGTCGCACCCAGTGCCAGGATGTCGTTGGAATAACGTTTGCGCAAACCCGGCAAGACCAGGGCACCGACCACCGCACCCACGCCTATGCAAGCCAGCAAAATGCCATAACCACCGGCTCCCAGGCCAAGGCCATTCCTTGCCACCAGCGGCAACAAAGCCCACGCTGCACTGCCAAATACAAAGAAAGCAACTGCGCGGATCAAGACCACTTGCAATACCGGTGCGGCATGTACATAGCGCAAGCCGGCACGCACCGCCGGCAGGAAGTGTTCAGCCGGCAAACGCTGCACCCGCGGCGGCGACTTCCAGAAATACAGTACGGCGACCACACCCAGTACCGACAAGGCATTCAGCGTGAACACCACCGCCGGTCCGGCAAAAGACAGAATCACACCGGCCAGCGCCGGTCCGATAGCGCGGCTGATATTGATACCCAGCGAGTTAAGTGCAACTGCCGCCGCCAGGTCTTCCTTGGGTACCAGGTCAGGCACGATCGCCTGGAACGGCGGGGCCGCCATTGCCGCACCGATACCGAGAAAGAACGTCGCGGCCAGCAAAATTTCAGGCGTCACCATGCCGAGAAATGCCAACGCACTCAGTACCGCTGCGGTGACCAGCATCCAGTACTGGGCAAACAATAAATACTTGCGACGGTCGATGATGTCGGCCAGCACACCGGAAGGTAAGGCAAATAAAAACATGGGGAGACTGGTCGCGGCCTGTACCAAAGCCACCATGAACGGATCGGTGCTCAGCGAAGTCATCATCCAGCCGGCGCCCACATCATGCATCCAGGTACCGATGTTTGATGCAACCGTAGCTAGCCATAAGGCACGGAACAGCTTATTTTTCAGCGGACTAAAAGAGGAGTTCGCCATCAGTCCTCCTGCTTACGTGCGAACATTGCATCTACTGAAAACCTGCCGGGACCGCACAACGCAATCGCAGTAAAAATAATCAACAGCAACCAGCCAAATTGTCCTTCGGCAATAGACCATTGCGGATGCACGATCAACATGGACACCACCAACACCGCTATGACGGGCAGGCATGCCAAGCGTGTCAGCAAACCTATCGCGATCAGTCCCGCACATATCACTTCTGCAAAAATCGCCGCCAGCAGTGAAAAGGTCGTACCCAAACCAAAAGGGTCTTCGATCCGTACCAGCTCCTCGCTGTAATGCACGATTTTGGGCCAGCCATGTACGTGGAACAGCATAAAAGCACCGCTGAGCCGCAGAAACAGCAAGCCGAGATCAATGTGTGGCGCATTCAGGCCAAAAGAAGTTTTTGTCATGGCGTCAGAATGCAAAACAGCTGCAACCCAGTGCACCCCAGAAACCGGAGTAATTTGAAATAGGTACGGAAGATTTGCGCGCCACATCGTGTGCATGCATATGGACACCGCATGCACCGGCACATTGATGCGGCAAGGCTGCGACTTGCTGGCGTGCACTCACCTGACGGTAATGACCTGGCACCGTTTTGACCGGTGACCAGTCCGGCAATACCGGGATCGGTGGCGGTGCGAGGTTCACAAACTCATTTGCACCGAATACGATCTTGCCGCCCACGACGGTCAAGACCGATTCCAGCGATTTGATTGCGTCTTCCTGGATACTGAAAAAATCTGCCGACAATACGGCCAGATCGGCCAATTGGCCTTCCTGAATGCGGCCCTTCTTGCCTTGATCACTGGAGAACCATGCACTGCCATTGGTCCACAACTCCAATGCGGTATCACGTGATAGCTGTGCGCCAGCCTGGTACAACTTCATACCGCCTACCGTGCGCCCGGATACCAGCCAGTACAAGGCCGTCCATGGGTTATAGCTGGCGACACGGGTCGCATCGGTGCCACCACCCACAGGTATGCCGGCATCCAGCATGCGTTTGATAGGTGGCGTATGCGCTGCCGCTTCGGCGCCATAACGCTCAACAAAGTACTCACCCTGGAACGCCATCCTGTGTTGAATCGCAATACCACCACCCAATGCGCGGACACGGTCGATATTGCGTGGCGTAATCGTCTCTGCATGATCAAACATCCAGCGCAAGCCATTGAATGGCGTATCGCGGTTGACCTTCTCGAACACATCCAGCATGCGGCCTATAGACTCATCGTAAGTAGCATGCAGGCGGAACGGCCAGCGTTGTGACACCAGATGGCGCACCACTTTTTCCAGTTCGTCTTCCATGCCTGCCGCCAGTTCAGGGCGTGGCTCCAGGAAGTCTTCAAAGTCCGCGGCAGAAAACACCAGCATTTCACCGGCACCGTTGTGTCGATAAAAATCATCGCCCTGCCCGGGCTTGATCATATTTGTCCACTTCTGGAAATCTTCCAGCTCCTTGCCCTTGTTCTGGGTGAACAGGTTATAGGCGATGCGCACTGTCAACTGCTGTTCGCGTGCAAGTTCACTGATAATTTCGTAGTCTTCCGGGTAATTCTGGAAGCCACCGCCCGCATCTATGGTGCTGGTGATGCCGAGGCGATTCAGTTCGCGCATGAACTGGCGGGTCGAATTCACTTGCAGCTCACGTGGCAGGGTCGGTCCCTTGGCCAGCGTCGCATATAAAATTAGTGCATTCGGTTTCGCCACCAACATGCCGGTCGGATTACCCGCCTTATCACGTTGAATTTCACCCCCTGGAGGATTCGGCGTGTCCTTCGTATAACCAACCGCACGCAAGGCAGCGCGATTAAGTAATGCCCTATCGTAAAGATGCAATACAAACACTGGCGTATCCGGCGCAGCGGCATTGATTTCATCCAGTGTCGGCATGCGTTTCTCTGCGAACTGAAACTCGGTCCAACCGCCAACTACACGTACCCACTGTGGATTAGGTGTACGCAAAGCCTGCTCTTTCAACATGCGTAAAGCATCTGCGACCGAAGGCACACCTTCCCAGCGTAATTCGAGGTTGTAGTTCAAACCGCCGCGGATCAAATGGATGTGCGAATCGTTCAAACCCGGGATCACGGTGCGACCATTGAGGTCTATCACTTGACTATCCGGGGTGCGATGGCGCATCACATCCTCGATATCGCCTACGGCAAGGAACTTGCCATCCTTGATCGCGACCGCAGTTGCAGTCGGGCGACTCTTGTCAACGGTATGGAAACGACCGTTGATCAAAATCATGGTGCCAGCCGTACCGCCGATCGCGGTCGCTGCCGTACTCCCCGCTGCCTGGGCCTTGGCCGGCAGACCAGGGTTAGCAGCATTCGCCGCAGCAGCTGGAGCGGAGCGACCACCGATGGTACCGAATGTCGCCAACGCGGCCCCGGAAGCAACGGACTTGAGTACATTTCTACGATTGTTATTCATGAGAAGAACCCGTCAGATGTAAGAAAACAGTAAATTGGAAGTATGGTTATGCAAGTTATTTCTTGTTTTTTTCTGTAGCGTCGACGCCTGTAATCTTGGGAGTGCAGTTTTCGCAAAACCACGACATAGTTATAGGCTCTCGATGAAGGATGCGGGTGGCGATAGGCACCAATTGTTCACCGATCAACATGCCGAGCAGCCCCAATAACGCTATCGCCGGTGGTGCCGGTGAACGTACATGGAGCAGTCCGTACAGCACGCCGACCAACACTCCGGTTCCGATGGAAATCAAATACATGGAATACCTCCTCGAGATCTTCATATGAAGTGGATTATTAGTTATCCGTTAAACATACACTTGTATCAGAATGCTATTTTTTAAAGCTGCTGACGGCCGTCAACTCCGATGTCCAACCTTATGGCCTGGCAAAGTTGTAAAGTGCATACGCCAAAACAATCGCAGGAACAGTGCAAGACAGGATTGCGCATGTTTTCTTCCTGTATCAGGCGGGACTTGTGATGGAAATACGATGAAACAGCAGATAGTCGCCGGCCTCAGTCCCTTTGCGACGCAATGCTTGCCCGAGCGCGATTTGTCGCGGTGCCCAAGCATGCAACGCCGCATCAATATCTGCTGGCGAGGCTAGCAGTGCGTCGGCCAGGTCCATTGCATTGGACGCGGCCTTCGAGGTACTCGCTGCAGTATGTGGGCGCGGTATCGCACTCGCATCGCCGAGTATGGCAACACGACCCGCTACCATCTGGTCCGAAGCAAGGTCCCGGATCGCCTGCGCGAATGGCTGCTGCGTCGCCTCGACAACGGCGCGGAAACCGGGCGGCAACAGCAGCTGCGCTTCCCGGTAGATATGTTCTATCCAGTGTTCGGCCAACATACCTTCGGGCAGGGAATAGCCACGCTGCCGACCGTCCCTGTCTATCATGATTTGTTCCAACTGAATCGGATCCGCCACGCGATACCACACCCAGTTGTAGAGGCGATGACCGGGACGTACGTCGTTATTCTCACCCGGCACCAGATAGCCCAGGATATGGGACCCCGTGTTGTTGGCGAAGCCGAAGTCGCCAAGCAGTGCGTCCCGGGCGATAGCGGGCATTTCGTTTTCCGGGACTAGCCCGCGCCATGCCAGATAGCCTGCATACGTCGCTACTTGATTGGGCCAGAACTGCTGGCGTACTGCCGAATTTCCTCCATCTGCGCCGATGAGAAGATCGCCTATCTCGGAACTACCATCGGCAAAGTGGGCAGTGACCTTGCCGGTACCGGCATCCTGTTCGACCAGCGTCAGTACCTTGCCTTGGTGATAGTGGGCATCCGCAAAGGCTGATCGCAGTGTGGTGTAGATCAGTGACCATGAGGTTTGCGTCTGGGGTGCGTACTGCCTGGAGCGGATACGGCCATCCGGCTGGAATACCGTGCGATGGACCGAGGACACACCCAGGTCGATTTCATTCAAGTCGACGCCGATCCGGCGAAACACCTCAACCACGTCCGGCTGCAACACGATACCGCCACCACGGCTGTCGAGATCGTGCGCCGAACGCTCAAAAATATCGACATCCCATCCGATATGACGCAACAAATTACCCGTGAACAAACCTCCAAGCGAGCCACCGATGACCAGGGCGCGGGGACGGGTTGCGAGGGTGGGTTGGGAAACAGGGTAACTGGGCATGGCGTGGCTCCTTTGCGATGCCCACACTGTGCTCCAATTTTATTCTGATGATAATTAGATATATTTCGCTATCTTCTTTGCGCCAGACGCAAAGAAGACGGCAATCGTCGCCTCCCCGGGAAAGAGGCAACGCTTATTTATAACGCTCCCAATAGGGGGGGGTGCCAAAGTGCTGCACTAGGAAATCCAGAAAAGCCGCCAGCTTCTTGGAGCCACGCCGGCTTTGCAGGTAAACCGCCCAGATCGCGCCATCGTCTGCACCAACAGCGGGCGACCATTCCTCCAGTACCGGCACCAGGCGGCCGGCAGCGATGTCTTCCCCGACCAGCCAGGTCGGCATGAGCAATAGTCCGGCACCGCCGATGGCGGCCTCGCGCAGCAGCTCGGAGCCGTTGGCGCGCAAGTTGCCCGAGACTGACACTTTCTCTGTCTTGCCGTCACGCGTCAGATTCCAGGTACTCGTGACGGTCGCGTAGTCGAACAACAAGCAATTGTGTCCGGATAGCTCGCCCGGCTGGGTCGGAACACCATGTTCACCAAGATAGTCATGGCTGGCACATATCACCCTCCGATGCGGCGCAAGCTTGCGGGCGACCAAATTGTCTGATGCTGGCGAGCCCAGGCGAATGGCAACATCAATCCGGTCATCCACCAAATTGACGATCGTGTCGCTTAACTGGATATCCAGACGCATGTCCGGACATTGGCGCAAAAACAAAGGCAGTGCAGGCGCTACGTGCAAGCGACCAAAAGCCGCGGGTAGGGAGATCCGCAGCAAACCGCTTGGCGGGCCGGCCAACTCGCTCGCAGAGCGATCAGCGTTCTCCAGCTCCTCAAGAATCCTGCGCGCGTCTTCGTAGTAGCGCTGCCCTGCCTCAGTCAAGGTGACGGCACGGGTGGAACGGTTCAGCAGGATAGTGCCCAGGCTTTCTTCCAGCACGTTCAACTGTCGCGTTAGCGACGACGGTGCCAAATCCAGGCGACGTGCCGCGGGTGCGAAGCCACCGTGTTCGACAACCGCTACGAGGGCGCTCAGAGCAGCGAATCGGTCCAAGATATTCTCCAATCAATCTTTGCACAAAACGCAAAGAACATATCATATTTCAATGCATTATCATTTCCGATGAATGGCTGCAACATAGGTGCTGAAGATCATTTCATGCGGAGATTACTATGAAGCTCATCATCGATATCACATCCGATTTCATTTGCCCTTGGTGCTTCGTCGCCGAACGTCAATTGAGTCAGGCAATTAACGAACTGCCGGACGGCATCACCGTCGAGACACGCTGGCATCCGTTTGAACTCAATCCCGATATGCCAGTCCAGGGGATGGACCGTAAAACCTATCGAACGATGAAATTCGGCAGTTGGGAACGCAGCCAGGCAATGGACGCACACACCGTGCAGGCGACACAAAATAAAGGGGTCGCATTTGACTACGCCGCCATCAAGAAGACGCCAAACACGTTTCTTGCTCATCGCCTCATGCAACTGGCAAGGCGCGAGGGCGTAGCCACTGCCATAGCAGGAGCGGTATTCTCCGCCTACTTCGAGCGCGGTGCTGATATCGGCGATATCGAAGTATTGGCCGATATTGCCCGGGACAACGGACTTCCTCGGAAAACAGCCGTAAACTTCCTCGCCAGCGATGCCGGTGTGCATGAAGTGCGCGCAGCAGAACATGCCATACAGCTCGATGGTATACGCAGTGTGCCGCTGATTAATATCAACGGAGAGATAATTAGTGGCGCACAATCGATGGAGCACTTCAGGATCGTGCTGCATCGTGCCGCAGGACTGATAGCCACCGACAGCCCCTCTTCCACCCATAACGCCAGGAATTAATTGATGCCACATTTCAATTCTGCCCACACCCAGGTGTTCCAGAATGGCGAATTGACGCTGGGCTTAATGACACCGTTCGGCGACGCTACGCATGATCTGGCTGACATGGAAGATCAATTCCGGCTGGCCGCGATGGCTGACGAATTGGGTTTTAAAGCCTTGTGGGTACGCGATGTCCCACTGATGGTGCCGCAAGGAAGTGCCAATACCGCAAGCAATCTCGATGATCCATTCATTTGGTTGGCGGGCATCGCCGGTGTGACCAAGAGGATTGCGCTGGGTACGGCGGCGGCGGTCCTCACGCTACGCAATCCAATTCATCTGGCAAAAACAGCGCTGAGTATGGATAGATTAAGCAAGGGACGGTTTATTCTTGGCTTGGGGTCCGGAGATCGACCAGCAGAATTTGCCGCCTTCAATGAGGACCCGGAAACGAGAGCAGCCGTTTACCGGGAGCACTGGAAACTATTGCGATCAGCGTTAAGTTCGTCGGACGAACAGCGCTCAGTACTGAGATCAGCCACAGGCGGATTCGATCTCATGAGCAAACCCGCCAGCGACATTCCTATGATCGTGGTGGGCACGTCTAGACAGTCGCTGCAGTGGATTGCCGAGCATGCCGATGCCTGGGCCACCTATCATCGGGAAGACGCACGCCAGCAGGGGCGCATAGGACTGTGGCGACTATCGTTGGAGCAAAAGGGAGCAAGCCTGAACAAGCCATTTATCCAGTCTATCCAACTCGAATTAAGCAGTGATCCGGACACCGCAACGGAGCCATTGGAATTGGGCTTACGTACAGGGCGTAATGGATTAAACAGATATCTGGCAGGGCTGAAGACGATGGGGGTAAGCCATGTCATCCTTAATTTGACACTCAAGCAGCGCAATGCGGGAGAAATAATCGAGGAAATCGGTCAATACGTCATTCCCCGATTTCCTCCTTGAGGGAGGCGTTCCTGTCCGCAGGCATGGCGGTCCGTCACAAGTTGATTTTAAAATTATCCGTATCCCATGCGTACAAAAACAGCCGACATGGCAGGTCGGCTGCCACAGTTACAAAACTCAATGCGGTATTGAATAATTTACCGGAACAAATTCATACGCATTTCCTTTAGCCCGGATATGTCCCAAGCCGGGAAACTGCAGATGGGATGCGCCAAGCAAATATCCCTGTTTGGCGGCTTCAGCGAACACCGCTATCCGTCTCGCGCGCGCCGCCTTGGTGTCTGAATCAAAAGAAATGGTGACCGAAGGCTTGTCAAACTGAACCGCAGCGATATGCACCATATCACCCAAAAGCACCAGCTTCTGTCCGCCATTCTCTACGACAAAAATAGTATGACCTGGCGTATGTCCATAGTTGGCGACTGCCTTAATTCCGGTTTCAAGTTGGGTATTTCCATCGAAGGTCTTCAGCTTCCCTGCTTTTGCATACTGTCCAACCGTACTCATGGCACCCGCAAAAAATTCTTTATTTTCCGATGATGCTTTCGCCATATTGGATGCACTCAGCCAGTAGTCGGCGTCACGTTTATCTGCATACACAATCGCATTCGGAAAGACCAGCTTATCGCTGCCCAAACCACCTATATGATCCGGGTGCATATGGCTAATATAAATTTCGTCCACTTGCTCGGGCTGATAACCGGCTGCCTTCAGATTGTCGACCAGTTTCCCCAGGGTAGGCCCAAAAAGACTGCCGGCACCGGTGTCAACCAATATCAGTTTGTTCCCGGTATTAATAAGAAAGCTGTTGAAAGACATTTCAGTCGGCGTACTTAGAAAATGTTTGCGCAAGGCCGCTGTCGTTTTTTTCGGTGCTTCATGCAACACCTTCTCAACCGGTAACTCGGCTGTCCCATCACTAAGGGCCGTAATCTCATAGCTGCCTATCGGGATACGGTAGTAACCGGGAGCCTGGGTTTTGACTTGCGGCGCAGCAGCCGTTGCAAATGTCTGTATAAGCATGCCAGCGAGCAAAACCGCTAGCGGCGCAACAGGCTTGTAAAAACGAGAGATATTCATTCGGGATCCTATATATTGAGTAGTTAGCACATGTGCACCCACCCAAGTATGTCGGCTCGCGCAACGAGCGTGAGCTTATATATCCTGCGACGATCAGATAGCTCCTGCAGACACGGCTTGAGGTAACGCTCCGATGAACTTGGAAGGCATCCCGATCTTAGAAAATGAAATGTGGCCTGTCTTGTATCAGAATGCTTTTGCATGGTTTAAGTTGTTTGCACCACCCAGTATAAACATCGGTGAGCATGCATAAAAAAACGAATGCATGAAGTTGCCTTTAGTCCGCCATTTACGGCGTGCTCTTGCTGATGTCCGCCCTAGCGTACTGGATCCTCGAACGCCTGATCATAGTTTCGCAGGGACAGACATCCTTGCTCAAGCGCGCGTCTTGGAACATTCACAATATCCCAACCTTATCAGGGGGAATACAAAAAAGGCAGACCGTGGTCTGCCTTTTTTGTATTAATCGACGCCAGGCCTTGCCGCCCAACTTGCTATCTGCGTCACACTACTTCCGTATCTTGATTTCCGAAATTTCTTCCAGGGACAAACCACGCGTCTCGATGCCGAATCGATAGACAATAAATGCTGCAACCACGAAACAGCCTGCCCCAACAGTAAAGACACCAATCTGCCCGACCAATGGCAAAATCACGCCGACGATCGTAGGCCCCAATAATGAGCCGAGACGTCCGACGGTAGAAGCCATGCCGCAACCTGATGCACGAGCCCGTGTCGGGTACAGCTCCGGGGTATATGTGTAGAGCACCGCCCACATGCCAAACATGAAGAACTGCATCATCGCACCGGCCGATACCAGCGCGATAAAGGTATGCGCAGAGCTGGCGACCCAGCCATAGATGAACACCATGACCGCACCACCCAGCAGTGTGGAAACGCAGGCCGGCTTGCGCCCCCATCGTTCCACCACCCAGGCCGCCCACAGGAAACCGGGGATGCCGCCACAGGCGATATACACGGTATAGAGAACGGATTTGGTGACTTCAAGACCGGACTGTTGCAGCAAGGCCCCTATCCATGTATTCAAGCCGTAAAAGCCAAGCAGCGCAAAGAACCACAAGCCCCAGACAGTGAGTGTGCGGCGCCGATAAACCGCAGACCACAGGACTTTTATGCCAAACGCTTCCTGATCCCGCATCATTGCGGTTTGCACTATCGGTGGCAGGGAATCTACTTTTAGTATCTTCTTCACTTCACCCTCTATGCCGTCGACAATGTTGGATGCCTCTGCATGCCGCCCTTTTGATTCAAGCCAGCGTGGTGATTCAGGCACATATCGCCGGATAACAAAAAGGAATACTGCAGGAATAGCGCCCAGCAGGAACATCGTGCGCCAGCTGTAGGATGCAAGAACGTAGTACGACATCAAGCCTGCACAGATAAATGCAATGGGCCAATTGCCATCCATCAGTGCCAGGTATTTCCCCCTTCGCTTGGCAGGAATAAACTCAGACAACAAGGTCTGCGCCAAGGGCAGTTCCATACCCATGCCTATCCCCAACAAGACGCGATAGATAGCGAGCGAAACGGGATCATTTGCAGTGGAACACAGATAACTGGCCACACCCCAAATGATCATGCTGATTTGAAAGATAGGTTTGCGTCCGAATTTATCCGCCAGCATGCCCGAGCTGACTGCACCTATCGCCATGCCGACAAAGCTGGCACTTCCCAGCATGCCTGCTTGCGCAGTAGTGAGGCCAAACTCGGTTTTAATCGAACCCAGCAGGTAGGCCATCATCGCCAGGTCCAGGTTGTCGAAGAAGAATGCCAGCGCAATCACCATAAACAGGAAGCGGTGGTAGTTGCAGATGGGCAGGCGCTCCAGCCTGTCGGCAGCGCTGATCGCTGCTGTCTCAAGATCATTTTTTCTCATGGAATCCTCTATGTATATTTTTTTTGAAACGTCGTTGTAGCGATATATTTCGCTGACCTCGTACTGTGTTCCGAGACCGCGCTGATGGCGCTTTAGGAGCGGCCATCCTCTATCGCCTGCACGCCATTTTTGTGTGTCAAAAAATGCTTACGGGAATGAGAAAAAATTGGACAGGCTGCGTTGCAGTCATGCATATTTTTTGACCATGCAATATCCAATTACCCAGGCATAAAAAAAAGGTAGCCATATCTTTCGACATGGCTACCTTAGTGCTTGGTGAAAACGACTGTTACTTGAAACGATCAGGGTCGAAAGCATCAGCACCCAGTGACGATAGCGCCGCCCCCGCAGGAAAAGGAAAGCGTACATATGGTGCTTGCGGCTGTCCCGGCGGCGAATATTGGCCATCTGCAAGTATGCGTTTCTTGGCTGTCATTTCAATGATTTTGCAATTGAACGCCACGATCTGGTTCGCTGCACCATCTTCTATCGGCTTGTATCCTTTTTCCGGCCGGAATTTATCCAAAGCCTGATTCTGGTGCGCACGGACTTCCTCGGTTCCTTCCCGTATCTCGGCAATACAACGCGCGATAACGCTGTAGTACTCGAGGCTGGTGTTTTGCCCTTTCGGCGCCTTCAACAAGGCAACCGGCTGGTCCACCTCTATCGTAATGTGCTGGTTCGCCTTGATCAGATTCGCCATCTTGCCGAAGCGCGAACAATGAATGAGGAAGGTATTATTCACGAAGGTAAAACTTTGCGGCACCACATATGGGAATGGATCGTCTTGTACACCAACCCGGCAAATCAATTGATCTTTCAGGAAGGCATGGATTGCCGGCCAATCGTTCCATGCCAGGTCAGTACGACGCATCTCGGTTTTAAAATAATCTGGGGCTGTCATTGCGCACCTATCAAGGCAGTTTCATTGAAAAAAACAGATTGATCACGTCCCGGGCCTATGCCAACGCAACGGATCCTGCAAGCCGTTTGCTCTTCTATAAATTGGAGAATCTGTAGCAATTCAAATGGAATCTCTTCACCTTCGAGGGTAAAGGCCGGAAAATTCACAATTGATCTATCGCGTCCCTTCCCCGCATATACCGGGACGCATCCCTGTGGAGTGCGGGAGAAATAAGCCAGACAATCGCATTTATTCAGGAAAATTTCATCTACACCATGCAACGCGACGACATCCGCCAGTTGCCCGACATCCAGTAATCCCACACGCCGCGGTCGGCCGCTTCCCGTGCCATATTCCCCGGTCAGCATGCGTAAGGCGATACCTTGCTTGAAGGCGTCCTCCGAGCGCAGTAATTCCAATGCATCAAAGCCGGCCTGTTCAGACGCCGCACCGATTCCATTCAGGGCCGCATGTTGGCAATACTGTTCCGAACGCGTAGCGCCCAGCTCAGAAGGAAAAGCACCGGAACCGACCCGTGACATGAGCGCCTTTGCCACACCTATAGACTTGCGATGGTAGCGGCACGGCAAATCCCCGCCGACATATGCATACGATGGCGCAGTATGGCTGGACGTTACATAGGGCTGGTCGCCGTACATCACATCAAGCAGCACGGATTGCGCCCCCTCAAACAAGACATGGGCACCGGCATCGACCCGTTTTACCAGGAATAGTGGGTCATCCGTGACGTACGCTTTTACCACGTCCCAGGCCTCCTGCAGTGCCAGCATCGAGGTATCTGCATGTGACTCTTCTGCGTGCAGCGCGTGCAAGCCCAATTGCGCAGCGTAGCGTTCATACATCATTTCAAAAGCGGCCGCACTGTCGCGCAGGAGATCCCGGATTTGCAACGAGATGCGCCTGCCATCAGACATACGCAGTGCACGATCGGCATAACATGGGCCGATCCCGTTGCCGGTGGTACCAATTTCCTTGCCGTGTATTTGATCAAAATGTATATGCGAAGGCTGTACCAGCACACAACGGCTGCTCACATACAAGCGCCCCCGCAGGGAAATTCCAAGTTCCTCCAGCGAGCGGATTTCCTCGGCCAACTGAACGACACCTACTGCACAGCCAGACCCGATATATAGAAGCTTGTCCGGATAAAAGACGGCGGACGGGATTTGCCTGAGTTTGACTGTGCACTGCCTCGTTACCACCGTATGCCCGGCGTTTGCACCTCCGTTAAAGCGCGCCACGATGTCATATTCCTTTGCCAGCAGGTCGACTATTTTCGCCTTTCCTTCATCGCCATACTGGAGACCGACCAGGACATCTGCATAGCCAGCAGCCTTCATCATCAGTTGCCTGCCTTCAGGATAAAAGTCGCTTCCACTTCTACCGGTACACCGAACGGCAGGCTGGCGACGCCAATCGCGATCCTGGCATGGCTGCCTTTATCACCAAAGATATCGGTGATCAGTGTGGAGGCGGCATTGATAATTTGCGGTGCCTCAATATAGCCTTCCGCCGTAGCGACGAAGCCGCCCAGGCGCAGTACACGCTCTACCCGGTCCAGATCGCCATTGCTCGCATGGGATACCCAACCAAGAATATTCAGTACACAAATCCGTGCCGCTTCCTGCGCCTGCTCCGCCGATATCACGGTCGGGACTTTCCCCACGAACAGTGGTTTGCCATCGCGTACCGGGAGCTGGCCGGAGACAGTCAACAATCCCTGATGGAGGGTGTACGGCAGGAAAGGAGCGGACGGCAGAGTAAACGCGGGAAGCACGAGACCCGCTTCTCGAATGCGATCGGAAGCTGACATTTATTATCCTAAGTAAAGAAAGAGAACGCGCGTTTGCACAAGATTTCAAACGCACGGAAGACCACAAGTGACTTCGGCACTACTATGCCAATTGCGGATCGCAAGGTCTGCCTGCGTGATGCCAATGGATATCGCGCATACGCCAACAATATCGGCAGCTTGCAGTCTTACTCTGAAGCGGGGAACAACTCGCGGAAATACTCGGTGGGCGTCAAGCCGATGGCACGCTTGAACATGGCGCTAAACGCACTGGGACTTTCATAGCCAAGCTGCAATGCGATATCGGTCACATTCTTATTGGTGGCCAGCATCTGGATCGCAGCCAGCAGCCTTGCCTGTTGCTTCCACTGGCTGAAAGTCAGCCCGGTTTGCTCCGGGAACAAACGGACGATGGTTCGTGCACTGGCACCTATGAATTTACTCCATTCATCCACCGTCGTTTCATCGGACGGTTCATTGAGTATGCGCTGGCAGATCTTGGCCAGGCGCGGATCACTCGGCATCGGCAAATGCAGCCGGACCACCTTCAAGGGCTTGATTTCATGCAGCAGGAGCTGCACCAGCAAGCCATCCCTGCCGGCCTCGTCATAGTGCAGCGGGATATGCACCATCGCTGCAATGAGTTCCCGCAACAGCGGCGGTACAGATACCACGCAACAGTCGGCTAATTCAGGCGGGATATGGTCCGGCCTGACGTAGACAGTGCGCATTTCGACATTGCCGCAGGCCTGCATGCTGTGCATCATCCCGGGCGGAACCCAGACTGCACGCTGCGGTGGAACAACCCAGGAGCCCAATTCCGTCATGACCAGAATGGCACCTGAATAAGCGTAAATCAACTGGCCGCGCGGATGCTGATGGTAGTCGATCAAATGATGATTAGCCAAATCCCGAGCCATCCCGCCCGCGGGTCGCTCGATGTGTTGGTAGTCTTCCCTATTTTCGCTTTTACCAAACATGGCATTTCGACGACAGTTAGTGGCGTGTAGAAGCGGGCGACGCCCACCTCATATCTTTACAGTTTCTTTTCCAACTAACGGAGAAGAAACCAATGTCAGTCTACCGCAATTTCAATCAAGTCGAACTGGATAAACAATACAATGTGCGAGGCGGGATTCCCGATTTCCTCGATATATTTTCCCGCTGGTCGCACAGCAGCGCGGCCTTCCGCAGCGCCAATCGTGTGCTGGAAAATATTCCTTACGGCATCAATGAAACGCAGAATCTGGACTTCTTTCCGGCCGCGACAGCCGGACGTCCACTCCTTGTTTTCATCCACGGCGGCTACTGGCAATCACTGGATAAATCAGACTTCAGTTACCTTGCTGCGCCATATATAAAACGAGATATCAACGTGGCCGTCGTGAACTACCGGCTCGCGCCGACGGTAGGCATGGATGAAATCGTCGCCGACAATCGTGATGCATTGATCTGGTTATATCGCAATGCAGAAACACTTGCTTTTGATAGGGACAAAATATTCCTTTCAGGTCATTCGGCCGGCGGGCATCTCACTGCCACCATGGTAAGCATAGACTGGACAACGCACGGCCTGCCTGCCAATGTATTGAAAGGTGCATGCGCCATCAGTGGCCTGTACGACCTGGAACCAATTCGCCTTTGCTATCTGAACAAAGCCGTTGGCCTTACCCCGGCACAAGTGGAACAATTCAGTCCGACCAAGAAATTACCAGCCGTTAACACACCCCTTATCCTGACCGTAGGCGGAAATGAATCGGATGAATACCATAGGCTTCAAGCAGAGTATGCGGAACTGCTTGGCGCGAAGGGCATGGAGATTCAGATAGTCCGGCAGGCCGATGGACATCACTTCGATGCCGTCGATCGCCTGGGTGATGCAGAAAATGAACTGGGCAAAGCCATGCTGCAATTGATTGAGCGTTTTTCTTAAGCTAAACCAGGCTGCCAACTGCGACCAGCACAGTATGAATGGCGCATAAAAATGCGGCTGGTGTCACTGCGAGAGTGAAACACCAGCCGCATTTTCTGTATCCGAACTACATCAGTGCTTCAATGCATCCGGTACCTTGCCGCCGTTTTCGGCGAGCTTGATCATGACTTGCTTGTGCAGCCAGATATTCATCGTGGCTGAATCATTGGTATCACCGCTGTATTTCAATTCCTGCGCCAACGTTTTGCGTGCGGTCAGGCTGCTGTCCAGGTCGAGCAATTTCATCAGGTCGACGATGGATGTACTCCAATTGAGTTTTTGTGCATTCTTTTGTGCGAGGCCATTCAGGATGGCTTCCACGTCCACTTGCTGGACCGGGGCCGCAGGAGCGGCGGCTGGTGCTGCACCGGAAGCCGCAGGGGCGGCTGGAGCCGGGGCGGCGTGCGAGGATGGAAAGATCTTGCTGAAAATAGTACTGAGAATACCCATGATGTAGCTCCTTTTAAAGAATCGGAAAATCGATGGAATCTATACTGTCTGGCCTGCTTGCTTCGTACCTACACTCACCTACATAAAACATCAAAAATTCCGCACAGGCAGGGTTATGCATCCCTGCCGTGCACGGCAATTCAGTTAAAGATCAAACCGTTGAAAGTCCAGTAGCCCAGCAGGAAAAGCGCCAGTGCAATGGCAAACTGTTTCAGGAATTGTTTATTCATGTCGTCCTCTGTTCGCGGCGTTTTTAGACTACGCCGTCGCGTCTCAATTCGGCAATACCCGCCTCATCATAACCCAGTGTTTGCAATACATCATCTGTATGCTCACCCAGGGTGGGTCCCAGCCATTTAGTTTCACCCGGCGTTTCCGATAACTTCGGTGTGATGGCCGGCAACTTGATCGGCGTGCCATCGGCAAAAGTATGCTGTTCGAACATCTTGCGCGCGAGGAATTGCGGATCGCTCATCATGTCGCGTATCGAATAAATTTTGCCGACCGGCACATCGGCCTTTTGCAATATCTCAAGTGCGCTTGCTATGGTCTGCGTACTGCACCATTGCTGGATTGCAGTATCAATTTCTGCCGTGCGCGGCACGCGACCATCGTTGCGTGCGAGCTGTGCATCGTCGGCCAGGTCATCCCGTCCCATCGCCAGCATCAGGCGTTTGAAGATGGCATCGCCATTGCCGGCGATCACGATATTTTCGCCATCGCCGGTGGTATAGGTATTCGACGGCACGATGCCTGGCAAGGCGCCGCCGGTACGTTCGCGTACGACACCGGCATAGTCGTATTCCGGCACCAGTGATTCCATCATATTGAATACGGCTTCGTATAGCGCCACATCTATCATCTGGCCCTGCCCTGCCTGCGAGGCATCGCCCGACTTGCCGTTCCAGCGGCCACCGGTGGCATCGCGGTGCCGCAGCGCCATCATTGCACCTATCACGCCATGCAGGGCCGCCACCGAATCGCCGATAGAGATACCGACACGCAATGGTGGCCGATCCGGGAAGCCAGACACATATCGCAGGCCGCCCATCGATTCACCGATTGCACCAAAGCCCGGTTGATCCTTCAGGGGCCCGGTCTGGCCGAAACCGGACAGGCGCACCATGATGGTGGCCGGATTTTCCGCTTTCAACTGTTCGTAGCCAAGCGACCATTTTTCCAGCACACCGGGACGGTAGTTCTCGATGATGATGTCCGCTTCCAGCGCCAGCTGCCGCGCAATCTTTTGCCCGCGTGCATCCTTCAGGTTCAGCGTCAGGCTTTTTTTGTTGCGCGCCTGCACCGACCACCACAGCGAGGTGCCATCCTTCAGCACCCGCCATTGGCGTATCGGGTCGCCGCCATCCGGTGATTCGATCTTGATGACTTCAGCCCCGAATTCCGCCAACATGCGTGAACAAAAAGGCCCGGCGATCAGGGTGCCGAGTTCGAGGACTTTGATACCGGCCAATGGACCGGATGCAGCTTTTTTTTCCATATTTTTTTAAGTTTGTTTCAGGGCGCGCAATTCGGCGCCGAGGTTGTGACGCGCCTGGGCTTCAAGCTCGGCCGTCAGCCTGGGGGTAAAGTATAAGGTCGGACGCTGCAGGAAATCTTCTATCACCCAGCCGCGCCCTTGCCGGTAATCATCGACGGCGACCCACGCATATTCGGACTGTATGGCCTTGCTATAGGCCTGGTAAACCTTTTCTTCGGCACCCAGTATCGCCAGGTCCATATCGAGGAATAAGGGCAAATCGATAATCTCCGGCGCAGTCACCGTATGTGTCGCCGTCGCGACGATGCATTCCCAGACCGGCGGGATGTGATACTCATCGATGTTCATCGCGATCATGGCACAGCGCGCCCATTCTGCACTGCGCTGCTCATTGTCTTTCAGGTGTGTATCGTAGATGACGTCATGGAACCAGATCGCGAACTCGACTGTTTCCATCGAACGTATATGTTCACGCTGCTGCTCGGCACGGCGCAGCAAGGCGGCCACATGCGAGAGATTGTGATAGCTGCGCTGCGGTTCTGAATAATGCCTGAGCAGTTCTTTCCACACCGCATCCGCTGCTGCAGGTTCAGCGAAGACAGCAGCTGTCAAAGCCTGCCATTTCTGCTGCAACCATTCCTGATTTTCCGTGGAAGCTGTCAACATCGCTGATCACTTTCATGAAAGATGGAGCATCAAGCCGCGGGAGCATGGTTCTTTACGTCGTGCGTCTATCCAGCATCGCACGCGCAATCGTACCAGCGTCTACATATTCCAGTTCGCCACCGACCGGCACACCACGTGCCAGCCGACTGACTTTGAGGCCGCGCGCTTTCAGCGTTTCGCTGATGTAGTGCGCAGTCGCTTCGCCTTCATTCGTAAAATTGGTCGCCAGCACTACTTCCTGCACGATGCCGTCGGTAGCGCGGCTGATCAATTTTTCGAGATGGATATCCTTGGGGCCTATGCCATCCAGCGGCGACAGGCGTCCCATCAACACAAAGTACAAACCCTTGAAAGTCAGCGTCTGCTCTATCATCAACTGATCACCCGGCGTTTCGACCACACACAGCAAGGCCGGATTACGCTCGGCATCGAGGCAGGTTTCGCATACCTCATGCTCGGTGAAGGTATTGCACATCGCACAGTGCTGCACCTTTTCCACCGCCTGCGACAAGGCACGTCCCAGCATGGCGGCACCATCGCGGTCGTGCTGCATCAGGTGGTAAGCCATGCGTTGCGCCGATTTCGGGCCGACGCCCGGCAGGCGACGCAGGGCTTCAGTCAGGAAATCTAGGCTGGACGGTGTTTTCAATGGCTATGCTTCAATACTTGATTAGAACGGCATTTTGAAGCCGGGTGGCAAAGGCATACCTGCCGTCACACCCGACATCTTTTCCTGCGAAGTTGCTTCAGCCTTGCGCACTGCATCGTTGAATGCGGCAGCAACCAAGTCTTCCAGCATGTCCTTGTCGTCGGCCAGCAGCGATGGATCGATGGAAACGCGTTTCACATCGTTCTTGCACGACATCACGACCTTGACCAGGCCGGCACCGGACTGGCCTTCAACTTCTATCGAAGCCAATTGGTCCTGCATCTTTTTCATATTGTCCTGCATTGCTTGCGCCTGCTTCATCAGACCAGCCAATTGGTTTTTCATCATGATCTTGCTCCTTTAAATAATTCGGATTGATGTATGGGATTTACGTCTGCGTTTAAACCGGTTTGACCGATCCCGGCACGATGGTGGCACCGAATTCACGCATCAGTTTTTGTACAAATGGGTCTTCCTGCATCGATTGCTCTGCCTCACGCTGGCGCTCGGCACGATCAGCGATTGCAGCCGCGCTGGCGGTATGTTCGACCGCACCTATGGTGGTTTGCAAACGCACTGTCTGGCCGAAATGTTCACACAGGACAGCTGTTAACTTTTCCGCACTGCCATTCGCCAGCAAAACGTCTACTGCGACCAGCAAGTCGAAGGTAATCTGCGCGCTTTCCGGCGTTGGCCCGCATTTGAGCAATTCGCTCTGCAGGGCCAGTTGCTGTGCCACGCCACGTACCGGCAGGATGGCGGCCAGTGCCGGCCAGTTGCCATCCCAGTTCAGGCTTGCTACCGGATGCAACTGGAAAGGACGTGCAACACGCGGTGCTGCAGGTACTGCTGCAGGTGCCGGTGCAGCTTCTGCTACTGCAGCAGGTTCCGGTTCAGTTTTTTTTTGAGCCACAGAGCTGGAAAATTCTTCGACACCATTGCTGCCGGCAAACGGCGGCTCATCATCCCACGGCGGAGCCGGTGCCATATCGATCGCGGGGGAGCGGTCGGCAACTGCCATCGCCGGACTTGGTGCCGCAACTACAGCAGGCGCCGGAGTTGCTACCGAGGCAGCAGGTGCAACTGGTCGTGCTGCCGGTGCTGGTGCACCTTTGACTCCGGCACGCGCTGCTTCCAGTGCCGCCCGTGCCGGGCTCATCGCACCGGTTGGACGTGCGACTGGCGCACTGGTGCTGGCGGCTTGCGGCGCAGCGCTCAGGCGTGCCGCCGGTGCGCTGGCAGCGGGTGCAGCGGCTGGTGCCGCAGCAGCCGGACGTGCGACAGGTGCAGCAGCGGCAACAGGCTTCGCTTCCGCCGGGCCGAAGCCGGGACGGAAGGCCAGCATGCGCAACAGGGTCATCGAGAAACCGGCGTATTCATCCGGCGCCAGTCCCAGTTCATTGCGGCCATGCACGGCGATTTGGTAAAACAACTGTATCTCTTCCGCATCGAACAAGCCGGCCAGGCGCATCACATCGGCGTATTCCGGCAAATCTTCCGGTACTGCGGCCGGCACGGTCTGCGCCAATGCCACGCGATGCAATAAGGTGCCGAGGTCTTGCAGCGCGGCGTTATACGACAGGCTGCGCGTCGCCATTTCATCGGCCACTGCCAGCAAACCGGCGCCATCTTTTTGCGCCAGCGCGTCCAGCAAGCGAATGAGGAAGCTTTGATCAAGCGCACCCAGCATGCCCTGCACGGCATCCAGCGTGACCTTGCCGGCCGCATAGGCAATCGCCTGGTCGGTCAGCGACAAAGCGTCGCGCATCGAACCGTGCGCACCTTGTGCCAGCAGGCGCAGGGCCGGTGTTTCGAATTCGATATTTTCCTGCCCGAGGATATTGTCCAGGTGCGAGACGATATGGCCGGGCGGCATTTGTTTCAGGTTGAATTGCAGGCAGCGCGACAATACGGTGACCGGGATTTTTTGCGGGTCGGTGGTCGCGAGGATGAATTTAACGTGTTCCGGCGGTTCTTCCAGCGTCTTCAGCATCGAGTTGAAGGCGTGGTTGGTGAGCATGTGTACCTCATCGATCATATAGACCTTGAAGCGCGCATTCGACGGTGCGTATACCGCCTGCTCCAGCAACTGCGCCATTTCATCGACGCCGCGATTGGAAGCGGCATCCATCTCTATATAGTCAACGAAACGGCCGGCATCGATCGCCACGCAGGCTTCGCAGACACCGCAAGGCGTCGAGGTGATGCCACCATTGCCATCCGGACCGATGCAATTGAAGGATTTGGCCAGGATACGCGAGAGCGTGGTCTTGCCGACGCCGCGGGTACCGGTGAACAAATACGCATGGTGCAGGCGTTGGTTATCCAGTGCATGCGTCAAGGCCCGCACGACGTGCTCTTGCCCGACCAGGGTGTCGAAGCTTTTCGGACGATATTTACGGGCGAGAACTTGATAAGACATAGGGCCGTTCGTGAATAAGGGCAAACCGCATTTTACCTGACACCGGCGTCGGATTTACAGTGTTCCTGTTTTCTCGTCGCCGGGTGCGCTATCCCATTGAAAAATCACGCTTTTTATCATGTAAATAAAGACGGTTTTGGCGGTGGAAAGCGAAAATTGGCAGAGGAGGCCGTCTGGCTATAGACTGAAGCCTCCATCCGCACTTCAGCAATACTTAGTATCAAGGAGCGCATCATGCAATGGACTACCCATGAAGTCAGCAACCAGGTGCCGGAGCTGCATGACTACAATCTGTTCAACTGCGATAGCGCGCTGGTCACTGCGGTAAAAAACAGCGCAGCCAGCTGGTATGCGCCGGAGCTGGCAGCTTTGGGGGCAGAACTCGGCACCCGGGAAACATTGCAACTGGGCCAACTTGCCAACCAGCATCTGCCGGAATTGCAAACCCATGATCGTTTTGGCAATCGCATAGACCGCGTCGACTTCCATCCGAGCTGGCACCAACTGCTGACCATGCAAAGACGCGCCGGCCTGCATGCGCTGCCGTGGTCGCAACCCCGCGCCGGCGCACATATCGCGCGCACCACGGCCTACTATCTGCAGTCACAGGTCGAATCAGGATCACTGTGCCCGATTACCATGACCTTCGCCTCCATTCCCTTGCTGCAACAGGAGCCGGCACTGTTTGCCACGCTGAAAGAGCAACTGTTTTCAACCGGGCATGACGAGCGCGACCTGCCCTTGCCTGACAAGACTTCGATGCTGGTCGGCATGGGCATGACAGAGAAACAGGGTGGTTCCGATGTACGCAGCAATACCACCGTCGCGCGTCCGCTGGAAAGCGCAGGCCGCGGCCAGCCTTACGCACTGACCGGGCACAAATGGTTTTTTTCCGCACCGATGTGCGATGCGCATCTGGTACTGGCGCGTACCGAAGCCGGATTGTCCTGTTTCTTCGTGCCGCGCTGGCGTCCGGATGGCAGCAAGAATGCGATCCTGATCCAGCGCCTGAAAGATAAATTGGGCAATCGCTCCAATGCCAGCAGCGAAGTCGAATTCCAGGATGCATATGGTGTGATGGTCGGCGAAGACGGGCGCGGCATCCCCACCATCATCGAAATGGCCAACCATACCCGGCTCGATTGCGTGATAGGCAGCACCGGCCTGATGCGCAATGCATTGGTGCAGGCGATCCACCATGCGCGACATCGCCATGCATTCGGCTTGCCATTGGCAGAACAGCCCTTGATGCAAAACGTGCTGGCCGACCTTGCGCTGGAAAGCGAAGCCGCGACGCGCCTGATGCTACGCCTGGCGCAAGCAGCCGAAGCGATTGACGATCCGGTCGAACGTGCATGGCGACGTGTGGTGACACCCGCCGCCAAATTCTGGATTTGCAAACGCGCACTGGAGTTTACAGGTGAATGCATGGAAGTCTGGGGCGGCAACGGTTACGTGGAAAATGCGCCGATGGCGCGCATGTATCGTGAAGCGCCAGTCAATTCGATCTGGGAAGGTTCGGGCAATGTGATGTGTCTGGATGTCTTGCGCGCGATTGCCAAAGAAGCGGATGCCTTCAAACTGCTGCTGGACTCGTTGCTGGATATCGCCAAGGAAGACAAGGGCTTGCGCGAACTGATCGCGGAATTACGCACCGACCTCGCGCTGCCGGCGGCTCAGCGAGAGATGCAGGCACGACGCTTTACGCAGCGCCTGGTACTGGTCGCGCAAAGCTGCCTGATGTTGCAGGCAGCTCCGGCGAATATCGCCGATGCATTTATCAGCAGCCGCCTGGATGCAGAAAGCGGCCGCGTGTATGGCACGCTGGCCGCACCACTCGCGGCGAAGGAAATACTTGAACGCGCATGCCCGCTATAGGAATCAGCGTGCGGCCAGCTCCTGCTCCGGCGTAATCTGCAAAGGACCGTCGCCGCTGAAGCGGTCAAAGAAGAGATAGATCACCGGTGTAATGAATAAGGTGATCACTTGCGACACCATCAGGCCGCCGACCACGGCCAGGCCCAGCGGCTGGCGCAATTCGGCACCAGCACCCAGCCCCAGCGCGATCGGCAAGGCACCGACTGCCGCCGCCATCGTCGTCATCATGATTGGTCGGAAGCGCAGAATACAGGCGGAGCGTATCGCCTCCGCCGGTGTCATGCCCTGATTGCGTTGCGCCTCCAGTGCGAAGTCGATCATCATGATCGCATTCTTCTTGACCAGGCCGACCAGCAGCAGGATACCGATGGTCGCGATCATCGTCAGTTCAAAGCCGAAGATACGCAGCGTCAGCAAAGCGCCGACTGCCGCCGATGGCAAACCGGCCAGAATCGTGATCGGGTGGATATAGCTTTCATACAGCACACCGAGCAGGATATAAATCACGACAATCGCCAGCAAGAGCAAGGCCACCTGGCTACCCTGCGAAGACTGGAACACCGCGGCATCACCGGCATATGAAGTGATAACGCTGGACGGCAATTCAATCTGGCTCCGGATCTGGTCGATCTTGCCGGTCGCTTCACCGAGCGGCACACCCGGCGCGAGGTTGAAGGAAATCGTCACCGCCTGCAATTGCCCCTGGTGGTTGACCGAGATCGGGCCGGCCGTACGTTCGACTGTTGCCAGGCTCAGCAAAGGCACCAGCACACCGGTCTTGCTGCGCAGGTAAATTTTATTCAGGTCGGCTTCATCCTGTTGCCCGACATTCATGTCTTGCATGATGACGAAGTAACTATTGTTACTGGTATAAATCGTCGAAATCTGGCGATCACCGTAGGCGCTGTATAAGGCGGTACGGATATCCTGGATGGTGACGCCGGCTTCATTCGCGCGATCCCGGTTGATGTTTACAACCGCTTGCAAACCCTTGAGCTGGGAATCGCTGGTAACGTCGATGAAAGCACGATCGGCGCGCATGCGTGCCTGCATTTTTTCCGCCCAGTCATTCAACTCATCCGGCCGCACACTCTGCAATACATATTGATACTGGCTCTTGCTGCTGCGGCCGCCGAGGCGCAAGTTTTGCACCGGCGTCATATACACCGACAAGCCCGGGATGCCGCTCACCTTGCGGCGCAAATCGCGCAAGACCTTATCCATAGCTTCGCGCTCGCTGCGCGGCTTGAGGCCGATAAACATATTGCCGACATTGCTGTCGCGTGTGCGTGAAGTGGTGGTCGCCACATTCGGATCGTTTTGCACGATCTCGGCCGCCGCTGATACCAGTTTCACCATGGTCGGATAAGACGCGTCTTCCGGCCCTTCTATCGTCACACTGATCTGGCCGATATCTTCGGTCGGGAAGAAACCTTTCGGTATCGTGATGAACAATATCGCCGTCAGCAGGAAGGTGCCGACCGCCAGCAAGAGTATGCTTTTACGATGGCTGAGTGACCAGTCGAGGCCGCGCGTATAACCGTCCAGCACACGATTGAAGAGCTTTTCAAATGAACGGCTCAGCCAGTTTTCCTTTGCATGTTCAGCCGGCGACTCATGCTTGAGGAAGCGGCTGCACAACATCGGCACCAGCGTCAGCGACATCACTGCCGACACCATCACCGCCAGTGAGACGACAGCGGCGAATTCATAGAACAGCAAACCGATCACGCCCGGCATGAAGAAAATAGGAATGAATACCGCGACCAGTGAAATCGAAATCGAAATAATCGTAAAGCTGACTTCGCGCGAACCCTTGAGTGCGGCCGCCAATGGTTCCATGCCGTCTTCGATATGACGGACGATATTTTCCAGCATGACGATCGCATCATCGACCACCAGGCCCACTGCAATCGTGATGCCGAGCAGCGAAATATTATCGAGGCTATAGCCGAGCCAATACATCAAGGCGAAACAGCCTATCAATGAGATCGGCAGCGACAGCACCGGAATCAGCGTCGCCGACAAACGCTTGAGAAAGAGGAAGATCACCAGCACCACCAGCGCGATGGTCAGCAACAAAGTCAGCTTCACATCATGGATCGCTTCGCGAATCGAAACCGAGCGATCATTCAAAACCTGCACATTGATCGAAGCCGGCATCTGGTCCTTGAATTGCGGCAGGGTCTGCTTCACCGCATCCACCACCGCCACCGTATTTGCATTCGGCTGGCGCTGCACTGCCAGCACGATGGACGGTTCGCCATTTACCCAGCTGCCGCTTTTGGTCGACTCGACACTGTCTTCGACCACCGCCACATCATTGAGGCGCGTGGTCTGGCCGTTACGGCTGCTGATGACCAGATTGCTGAAGGCTTCTGCATTGCGCAATTGCTTGTTGGCTTGCAGGGTCAGGGTCTGGCGCGTACCGTCCAGTACCCCGACCGGCGAGTTCGCATTTGCGGCACGCAGTGCCAGGGCGACTTCATCCAGTGTCATATTGCGCGCCGCCAATTCATCCGGCTTGACCTTCACGCGCACCGCAAAGCGACGCTGTCCATAGACCTGCACTTGCGCCACGCCATTGATGGTCGACAGCGAAGGCGAGATCAGGTTTTCCGCATAGTCGTTCAACTCGGACAGGGACAACGAAGGTGAAGTCAGCGCCAGCAAGAGGATAGCGGCATCAGCCGGATTGACCTTGCGGTAGGCCGGCAAGGCCGTCATTTCTATTGGCAGGCTGCGTTGCGCGCGCAAGAGTGCTGCCTGTACGTCTACCGCTGCGGCATCGATATCGCGGTTCTGGTCAAACTCCAGCGTGATTGAAGTATTGCCCAGCGTGCTGCTGGAACTGATGGTCGAGAGACCGGCGATGGTCGAGAATTGTTTTTCCAGCGTGGTGGCGACCGAAGCCGCCATCACTTCGGGACTGGCCCCGGGCAAGGAACCGGTGACATTAATAACCGGTGTGTCGTAGCTCGGCAGCGCCGCGATCGGCAATTTGAAATAACAGAAAGCGCCGAGCACGACCACTGCGATCGAGAGCAACACAGTCATGACTGGCCGGCGTATGCAAAGTTCGGAAATATTCACTATGTATTTTGCCCAGGCAAAGTCATGGGGATGAGGGATGCGTCATGTGCTTAAAAAATGCCTGATGCACGATGCATGATCAGGCCTCGATTCAGATTCGGTATCAGGTCGGTGCCGCCGGCGTCGGCGCTACTTCTTTCTTTACTTCGCGGATCTTGGTGCCCGGCCGCAAATTCTTGGTCCCCTCCACCACCACGCGGCTACCGGCCGTCACGCCGGAGACTGCCGCCTGGCCGTCTTCGATTGCCAGCACGGTGATTTTTTGTTCTTTCACGGTGTCATCCGGCTGCACCACATACACCAGTTTATCCACCGGCCCGGTCACTACCGCCTGCGCCGGTACCAGCACCGCATCAGGCACTTCGCGCGATACCATGCTCACATTGATATACGCGCCCGGCCACAACTTCTGGTCGGCATTCGCGAACTGCGCCTTCATGCGTATGGTGCCGCTTTGGGTATCGGTCAGGTTATCAATAAAGGTCAGCTTGCCGGTCAGGACTTCCTGTCCCGGCAATTTCGCATGTACCGGTGCATTGCCTTGCGGATAAGTAGCGCGGATATTCATCAACTCGCGTTCCGGCAGGGTAAAGCTGATCATGATCGGATCGATCTGCACTATGGTGACCATCACGGTACCTGTCGGTTGCGCGAGGCTGCCCGGATGCACATTGATGACGCCGATACGACCGGAAATACCGGCCTTGATCTGGTTATCGCTCAAGGCTACCGCACTGGACTGGATGGCGGCCTGGTTCGCGCGCGTCGTATTGCGCAGCGCTTCGACCTTGTTGCGTGCGGTATCCACCACTGCCTGCGACACAAAATTCTTCGCCAGCAAATCCTGGTTGCGCTTCAACACCTGCTCGGCGTCAGCCAAATCTGCCTGCCCTGCCGCCAGTTGCGCCGATGCCCTGGCCACATTTGACTGGTCACTGCGCTCATCCAGCGTAAACAAGAGTTGGCCGGCTTTGACGAACTGGCCTTCCTTGACATGGATGGTGCGGACGATGTTTTGCACCTTGGGACGCACATCGACGGTGCTGACCGCGGTCACATAACCATTCGCGCTTACCGTGATCGGGATGGTCTTTTGCGTGGCGATCACGGTTTTCACCGATTGCGTGCCATCGCCGGACTTGCCCTTTTCCGCTTTGCCGCCGAATACCAGATAGGCCGCCACTGCCAGCACTGCCACACCGCCGCCTATCCAAAGATATTGTTTACTTGCTTGCATAGAGACTGCTTATCCTGAGCTGCCATTACGGCGCGTTAGAGAGTTAGTTATGGGGTAGTACGCAAAATTTGCATGCGCAAGTTTAACCTTACCAGCCGTCAATTCGTTAGCCCTACCTGTTAATAGCGCCACAAAGACGTCCGGATGGCCGGATCCGGCCAGAACTGGCGCGCCAGCCCGGTATAGCGAAAACCGACAAAAATACGTCGTCTTGCGGCCGAAGGCAAATGAACAATTGTGGATTAATTATCGCGTGTACTGCGAAGCAGCAGTATCGCAGTGATATTGGAGAGCAGTGCCGGGAGGGAAATACTTAACAAGGAAGCGTGCTATCGCTTGTTATATATAGACAGAAATAAAGAGGCGAGCCTTGTCTACGGCACTTGCAGGAAATGGCTGTGGCTGCTTCGTTCCCGACCTGACCAGGTTGGCCATGCCACAATGCGCAGGGGCCCGCCGACACGAATTTTACCAGCAAAGGCGCAGTCTGTCCTCGGAGTATGCATGGATTTATGAATTTTCCCTGCGGCACTCAAGGCAAAATCAGCGTCGCCAAGCCGGATAAAAAAATGCCTCTATATATAGAGGCATTTTTCCACGTGCTGCAAACGGCTTGCTACTCGCCTTATTAATTAAATACCCAGCTCTTGCCAAATCTGGTCGACGCGTTTTTTGACCTCGTCCGTCATGGTGATGGTACGTCCCCATTCGCGGTCGGTTTCCCCCGGCCACTTATTGGTCGCATCTATCCCCATCTTGCTGCCGAGACCGCTGACCGGTGACGCAAAGTCCAGGTAATCGATAGGCGTGTTATCGACCAGCGTCGTATCGCGGCTCGGATCGACGCGGGTGGTAATCGCCCAGATCACTTCCTTCCAGTCGCGGATATTGACGTCTTCGTCGACCACCACAATGAACTTGGTATACATAAACTGGCGCAGGAAGCTCCAGACACCAAACATCACACGCTTGGCGTGGCCCGGATAAGCCTTCTTCATCTGCACCACCGCCATGCGGTAGCTGCAACCTTCCGGCGGCAGGTAAAAGTCGAGGATTTCAGAGAATTGCTTTTGCAGCAATGGAATGAAGACTTCATTCAGCGCCACGCCCAATACCGCCGGTTCATCCGGTGGTTTGCCGGTATAGGTCGAGTGATAAATAGGATCGCGCCGCATCGTGATGCGATCTATCGTAAAGACCGGGAAGGAATCCTGCTCATTGTAGTAACCGGTATGGTCGCCATAAGGACCTTCCAGCGCATGCTCGTAACCGGATGGATGCGATTCATCCGGGTAGATATGCCCTTCCAGTACGATCTCGGCCGAAGCCGGCACGCGCAATTCGCTGCCCAGCGCCTTGACCAGCTCGGTACGGCTGCCGCGCAAGAGGCCGGCGAACTGGTATTCGGACAGGCTGTCCGGTACCGGCGTCACTGCACCTAATATAGTAGCGGGGTCGGCCCCGAGTGCGACCGCGATCGGATACGGCTGGCCGCGGTTAACTATACTGTGCTCGCGGAAGTCGAGCGCGCCGCCGCGTTGGGCCAGCCAGCGCATGATGACCTTGTTGCGACCTATCACCTGCTGGCGATAAATCCCGAGATTTTGCCGTTTCTTGTGCGGCCCTTTGGTAATCACCAGGCCCCAGGTAATCAAGGGTGCGATATCGCCCGGCCAGCAATGCTGGATCGGCAGGCGCGCGAGGTCCACATCATTGCCTTCCCACACGATGTCGTGGCAAGGTGCGCCGCGCAGCTCTTTCGGCGCCATGTCCCAGATCGATTTCACCAATGAGCCGAGGCCCATGATGTCCTTGAAACCCTTCGGTGGTTCCGGCTCCTTCAGCATGGCCAGTACGTGGCCGATCTTGCGCAACTCACTCACATCCGTGGCACCCATACCGAGTGCGACGCGATGCGGCGTACCGAAAAGATTACCGAGCACGGGAATCTTTTGACCGGTCGGTTGCTCGAACAGCAGTGCCGGACCTGCAGCCCGCAAAGTGCGGTCGCAAATCTCCGTCATCTCTAAATAAGGCGAAACCGGCACGTTTATGCGCTTAAGTTCGCCCATTTGTTGCAACTGAGAAATGAAGTCGCGTAAATCAGAATATTTCATATTTTTTTCGCCGTTTTGTACTTTGGACTTGATTATTCAATTAAAACGCCCAAGTACCTGATTCCTTTGGCTTTTACCGGGTCTAGGCTAAAAACGTTAGATTCAAAAGTTATAGAATATTGATTTTATAGTGTTGACTTGATATAAACCGCCTCCTACAATTCGCGCAACTTGAAGAGCAGGCCCCGTATTTGAACACCAAACCGGGCAGAAAAGAAACTCTCTTCATTTCACGGGATCGGGGTCCCACATGACATTTTAGGAGTGTTTTCAAAAGGCAGCTTTGCCTTCTCCCCGAAACAAGTTGTTTGCCAAGGGCACCGCTGCAATGTGCGCGACCCTAAAAGTAATCAACTCCGACGTTTGCAGTACGCCGAGCGGCTACAAACGATTTCTCTGATTCACGGCATGTGCAGGGTTCTACGAAATAATTTATTTGTTTTGTGGTGGAGCCTTTTACTTGCCGCGTCAATCCTGGAGTTTTTAATGTTAAATCGAATTACCATGGCGATGCGTAAAGCCGCCAAGCAATCCGCACGACAGGTGATTGCGCATTCGACCACGATGCGCACCACCAATAACAAAGTCGTCGCAACCGCACGCCACGCCTTGATGGCGCTGGGCCTGACAGCAATCGCAACCCTCGCCTTGATGTTCTTCAAGCCGGAAGTCGCGGAAAAAATCCAAGCCATTTCGCCGTTCTCGGACGCCGTAGCGGCCACGCCTTCGGATGAAGACATGTCGCCTATCGCTAACCTGATGGACGATCCGGCTTCAGCTGCGATTGAGGATGCGCCGGTTGTCAGCACCAATCCTGCGATGTTGGGTACCGACGTCCAGCAGCAACGCGTCACGCAATGGATCTCCAAGCGTTACCGCGTGGCGAATGATGCGACCAATATGCTGGTTTCGGCCGCATACCTGACCGCCAAGGAAATCAACCTCGATCCACTGTTGATCCTGGCTGTGATGGCAATTGAATCGCGCTTCAACCCGTTTGCCGAAAGCCCGGTAGGCGCGCAAGGCCTGATGCAAGTCATGTCAAAAGTGCATCACGACAAATTTGCTGAAATGGGCGGCACCCAGGCCGCACTGAATCCGGTTGCCAACATCCGTGTCGGTTCGCTGATCCTGAAAGAGTACGTCTCCCGTGGCGGCTCGGTAGAAGCCGGCCTGAAACGCTATGTAGGCGCTGCAGGCATGGATAGCGACGCTGGTTACGGCGCCAAGGTGCTGGGCGAGTATGACCGCCTGAAAGCGGTAGCAAGCGGTAAGCGCGTTTCCGCCTTTGCCACCATGGCAAGCCGTGCCGCACCGAAAGCGCAGCCGATACCGAATGTTATTCAGGAGAAATCCGCAGCACTGGAAGACAAGAACGCACAAAAGCTGGATGGTGACAAATTCACATCACTGTAAAAGTGACGCAGCATTACAAAAAAGGAGCCGTATGGCTCCTTTTTTTATTCCCGGCTTACTTCTTTATTTAATACGTCGATCACGGAAAGCCCGCAAGCGCGCCACCGCTTCCTGCAGGTTTTCCATCGAAGTCGCATACGACACCCGCACATACTGATGCGCGGTAGACGGACCGAAGTCCAGTCCCGGCACGATCACCACACCTGCTTCATTCAGGATATCCACCGTCAGTTGATCCGCATCATCGGACCACGCGCTGCAATCGGCGTATACATAGAAGGCCCCGTCCGGCATCACCGGCACCTTGAAGCCCAGATCCTGCAATGCCGGCACGATATAGTCGCGGCGGCGCTTGAACTCCGCCTTGCGCGCTTCATAAATCGCCAGCGCTTCCGGCTCGAAGCAAGCCAGTCCCGCATGCTGCGCCAGGCTGGAGGCGCAGATAAAGAGGTTTTGCGCCAGCTTTTCAATCGGCTGCACCAGTTCCGGCGGCACCACCAGCCAGCCGAGACGCCAGCCGGTCATATTGAAGTACTTGGAAAAGCTATTGATGACGATCACATCCTCGCCCAGCGACAACGCGGAAAACGGTTCGGCGTCGTAGCGCAGGCCGTTATAGATTTCATCGACGATGGTAAAGCCCTGCTTGGCCCTTACCGTTTCAACTATCTTGCGCAACTCGCCCGCTTCTATCGAGGTCCCGGTCGGATTCGATGGCGACGCCAGCAAGACGCCGCGCGTCTGCCCACACCAGTTTTGCTCAACCATCTCAGCCGACAACTGGAAGCGATGCTCGGGACCGCTGGCGATCATTTTGGCCTGGCCGTCAAAGGCGGCGACGAAATGGCGATTGCATGGATAGGAAGGATCCGACATCAGCACTTGCGCATCCTTTTCCACCAAAGCAGCGCAGGCCAGCAACAAGGCGGCCGATGCACCCGCGGTCACGATAATGCGCGCAGGATCGACTTCTATCCCGTACACCGCCTGGTAATGCGCGGCGATCGCCGCACGCAATTCCGGCAAACCGGTGGCCGAGGTGTACTGCAGTTTGCCGTCCGCCATCGCCCGCGTCGCGGCGTCTATGACCGGTTGCGCGGCCGTAAAGTCCGGCTCGCCTATCCCCATATGGATGATGTGCCGCCCTTGCCGCTCCAGCTCGGCTGCCATCTTCGCCAATTCCATGACATGGAAAGGCGCGATGTTTTGCAGGCGCGAAGCGAGTTGTGTGAGATGCGAAGACAAAGTGATTCCTCAATGAGAAGCGCCACCTGCATCCGGAAGCAAATGGAAATCAGGTGGCGACAGGTCTTACAGATGGCGTAACCGGAATGCTGCGATCAGCCCTTGCGACCGGCGTTGATTTCCACTTCGCGGGCGCTGACGGCAAACTTGTCCAGTACGCCGTTGACGTATTTGTGACCGTCGATGCCGCCAAACGATTTGGTCAATTCGACCGCTTCGTTGATGACTACCTTGTACGGGATTTCGATATGGTTTTTCAATTCGAAGGCACCGATCAGCAAGGCCGCGTGTTCCACCGGCGACAAGGCCGAGATTTCACGGTCTATCAACGGTGCCAGGCCGGCGCGCAACTCACCGACTTGTTTGACGGTACCGTACAGCAGTGCATCGAAATGCTCGGCATCGGCTTTGTCGAAACCATGGGCCTGGCGGATATGCGTTTCAATCACGCGTACATCTTCATTATTCAGCAGCCATTGATACAGGCCTTGCAAGGCAAACTCACGGGCGCGATGGCGCGGCGTGCGGTTTTTGCTCGGATTGGCGTGGTCGGTTTTTTGGGTCATGGCTCACAGCGCCTTCCTATATAGAAGGCGCTCATAAAGGGTTAACAATACATACGCTGCAATCAGTGCAGCGCAAACTCGAAGGGACGATTTATTCCTGGTCGTCGGCTGCGTCGGCCAGGTCTTCCAGCGCAATCGTCAGGTTCGCCATCTCCACCGCAACGCGGGCGGCATCAGCGCCTTTTTCTTCCATCCGTGCTTCTGCCTGCTCATCGGTATCGGTGGTCAATACCGCATTCGCAATCGGCAAACCAAAGTCGAGGCCGACGCGGGTGATGCCGGCACCGGATTCATTCGACACCAGCTCGAAGTGATAAGTCTCACCACGGATCACCGCGCCGATGGCGATCAGTGCATCGAATTGCAGGGTTTCGGCCATCTTGCGCAAAGCCAAAGGAATTTCAAGCGCACCGGGTACCGTGACATGCAAGACATCTTCGTCTTCGACACCCAGGTGTTTCAACTCGGCCAGGCAAGATGCCAGCAAACCGTGGCACACATCCTGGTTGAAACGTGCCTGCACGATACCGATGCGCAAACCCTGTCCTGCCAAATTCATTTCGTAGCTGCCTACTGTCATGGTGTTCCCCTTCATGCGCGAAGCGCGTTTAATTCGCTTTTAATTCAACTATTGTTTGAACCTTAGTGCAGTTAAGTGATTGAATCAACGCATCAATTCAAACAAAACTGAACGAACGTTCAATTACCTGTGCGTGCCTGGTAGCCGGTTACTTCCAGATCGAAACCTGCCATCGACGGCATCTTGCGCTGGTTCGCCAGCAACTTCATCTTGCCGACCGACAGGTCTTTCAGGATTTGTGCGCCGATACCGTAAGTACGCAAATCCATATGTGCGGCACGCTGTTGCGGCCGGCTTTCCGGATTATTCAGGGCTTCAAACTGAGCAAAAAATTCATCGGCCGATTCTTCGCAATTCAGCAACACCATCACGCCGCGCTCCGACTGCTTGATCGCCGCCATCGCCGAAGCCAGGTTCCACGAGTGGGTGGTCGCCTTGGTTTCCAGCCAATCCAGTACCGACACCGGCTGATGCACACGCACCAGGGTTTCCTTATCCGCCGAGATATCGCCATGCACCAGCGCCAGGTGCGCGCCGCCACTAGGCTTGTCACGGTAGACGATCGTCTTGAAGCTGCCGTACACGGTTTCCATCACGCGCTCGCCGACACGGTCGACGATGGTTTCATGTTGGCTGCGGTAATGGATCAGGTCGGCAATCGTGCCTATCTTCAAACCATGTTCTTGGGCAAATTCAATCAAATCCGGCAGGCGCGCCATGGTGCCGTCGTCTTTCATGATTTCGCAAATCACTGCGGCCGGGGTCAAACCCGCCAGCTCGGCAAAATCACAACCGGCTTCGGTATGGCCGGCGCGCATCAGGACGCCGCCCTTTTGCGCCTTCAGCGGGAAAATATGGCCGGGCTGCACAATATCGGACGGTTTGGCATTCTTCGCCACCGCCACCTGTATGGTCTTGGCGCGATCCGCTGCCGATATACCGGTCGTCACGCCTTCCGCCGCTTCAATCGATACAGTGAAATTGGTCCCGTAGGAAGTACCGTTGCGCGTCGTCATCATGGTCAGCGCCAGCTGGTCGCAACGCTCTTCGGTCAGCGTCAGGCACACCAGACCACGGCCGAACTTGGCCATGAAATTGATGGCTTCCGGCGTCACGAACTCGGCGGCCAGGACCAGGTCGCCCTCGTTTTCACGGTCTTCTTCATCGACCAGAATCACCATGCGACCGGCACGCAATTCTGCAACGATTTCTTGGGTAGTTGAAATGGACATAGATAATCTCGGAGTAGGCCGCTATTTTAAAGGATTTGCGCCCTTCCAGACCGGCAAATGACGAATCTATTCAGGGATCAGGCGGGGATCAGCCGCTTGCCAGGCCTGGTCGGCCGCTTATTTGGCGCTTTAGCGCAAATATTGCGTGAAGTACAAGCTACCAGGAATCACCAGCCTCGGACAGGCGCGACGCGAAGCGCGCACTGACAAAGTCCACGAAAGCCGTGACCTTGGCCGACAGGTTCAGCCGTTCCGGGTACACCGCATAGATATCCGACGGCGGCAGGCTCCAGTCCGCCAGCACTTCGACCAGGCGGCCGGAGCGCAGGTAAGCCGCCACATCCCATTGCGAGCGCATCAATATGCCATGTCCGGCCAGCGCCCAGGCCAGCGTGGTTTCACCGTCATTGCTGCTGAGCGCGCCCCGCACCTTGATGCTTTCCTGCCGCTTGCCCTTATGCAAATGCCAGCTGCCATAGGCGGCATCGTTCTCGCGTAGCACTATGCATTGCTGCTTTTGCAAATCACGCGGTACCGACGGCATGCCATGCCGCTTTATATATGCCGGTGCCGCACACAGCAAACGCCGGTTGGCTGCGATCTTGCGCGCAATGATACGGGCGTCCGGCATCTCGCCTATTCGTATGCCTATGTCGTAAGCCTGGTCGATCAGGTTGGCAGGCCGGTCGGATAGCTGCAGTTGCACTTCGATTTCCGGATACTTTTCGATGAAGTCGGACACCGCCGGCGCAATATGTTTACGCCCGAAACCAAAAGTCGCATTGATGCGCAGCAAACCCTTGGGCACCGCGCGACTGCGACTGACCGCACGCTCCAGTTCCTCGATCTCGGTCAGGATGCGCGCACCTTCGGCCAGGTAAATCTCGCCTTCATGCGTCACGCTCATGGTGCGCGTGGTGCGATTCAGCAGGCGCACCCCGAGCCGTTGTTCCAGGTTAGCCAGGCGCTTGGTCACGGCCGGCGGCGTCACGCCCAGCTCGCGCGCCACGGCCGCCAGGCTGCCTTGCTTCACCAGCACGGAGAAAAAGGCCAAATCCGAGAGATCATTCATTATTAAATTAAAAGAAAGAATAGACTGAATAAAGATGAATTATATGCTTCTTTAACGGCTATACAATTCAGCTCAGGATAAGCCACCATCATCAGGGAGCCAGACATGTTTGCAGGATTTGAACGACACAACGCCAAAGTGAACGGCGTCAACATTGCCTATATCAAAGGTGGCCAGGGTCCGGCCCTGCTCCTCTTGCACGGCCATCCGCAAACCCATGTGATCTGGCACAAGGTGGCGGATACCCTGGCGCAACACTACACCGTCATCGCCAGCGACTTGCGCGGCTATGGTGACAGCGACAAACCGCAAGGCTTGCCGGACCACAGTAATTACTCGAAACGCGTGATGGGTGAAGACCAGATCGCGCTGATGCAACAACTCGGCTTCGATCAATTCCTGCTAATGGGACATGATCGCGGCGGTCGCGTCGCTTACCGCATGGCACTCGACCATCCGGAAGTCATACGCAAGCTGGTAATACTCGACGTCGCACCGACACTGGCGATGTATGAAAAAGCCAATCGCGCCTTCGCCACCGCTTATTACCACTGGTTCTTCCTGACGCGTCCGGCACCGTTTCCGGAAACACTGATCAACTCGCATCCGGACGTCTACCTGCAACACACCATCGCCGGTCGCAGCGCCGGCATGAAACCATTCACGCCGGAAGCCTACGCCGAATACCTGCGCTGCCTGCGCGACCCGGCCACCATCCACGGCATCTGTGAAGATTACCGCGCCAGCGCCGGCATCGACCTCGAGCATGAACGGGCCGACCTCGCCGCCGGTAACAAAATCCAGGCACCGATGCTGGCTTTATGGGGCAAGCATGGCGTGATCGAACAATGTTTCCAGCCGCTGGATGAATGGCAGCACCTGGCTGCCAATGTGCGCGGCCACGCCCTCGATTGCGGCCATTACATACCGGAAGACGAACCGCAACTCTTGCTGGATGAAGTCCTGCCCTTCCTCGCTGATTGAGAACACACGCCATGCCGACCCGCACGCTATACCAAAAACTGGTGGACTCGCACACCGTGAGCCGCCTCGACGAGCAGCACGTATTGCTGTATGTCGACCTGCACATCATGAATGAATACACCAGCCCGCAAGCCTTCGCCGGTTTGCGCGCCCAGGGTCGCACGGTACTGCGCCCGCGCCAGCAACTGGCAGTGGTGTCACACATTATCCCGACCCATCCGGTGCAAGTCGGACAGCGCGTGATCTTCGATCCGCCATCCGCCTTGCAGGCGACCAACCTGAAAAAGAATTGCACCGAATACGGCATCAAGCTGCTGGATACCAATGATGCGGAACAAGGGATAGAACACATCATCGCGCCGGAACACGGCTGGGTGCGTCCCGGCATGGTGGTACTGTGCGGCGACAGCCATACCACCACTTATGGCGCACTGGGTGCACTCGGTTTCGGCATCGGCACCTCGGAAGTCGAGCACATACTGGCGACACAAACACTGGTGTACCGGCTCGCCGACAATATGCGCATACGGGTCGACGGCGAGCTGCCTGTCGGCACTTCGGTCAAGGACCTGGTCTTACTCATCATCAGCCGCATCGGTGCACAGGGTGCGCGCGGTTATGCCGTCGAATTTTGCGGCAGCACGATCGCGGCACTGTCCGCCGAAGCGCGCATGACCTTATGCAATATGGCGGTCGAAGCAGGTGCGCGCGCGGCGCTGATCCGGCCGGATGCGACTAGCTTCGCCTATATCAAGGCACATGCAACTGATCTGGATGAAGTCGCTTACGCACAGGCACAGCAAGACTGGCAAACGCTGTACTCGGATGAAGATGCCGCGTTTGAAGTTGAGCATCAATTCGATGCGCATGAAGTCGCACCGTATGTCACCTGGGGCACCAGCCCGGACCAGGCGATCCCGGTCAACGGCCACATTCCGGACACCGCACAGAACGATAACAAGGCACTTCACTATATGGGCTTGTCAGCCGGTGCATCACTGCTCGGCTTGCCGATAGAACGCGTCTTCATCGGTTCCTGTACCAATGGTCGCATCGAAGATTTACGCATTGCCGCCGGCATCATCGCCGGCCAGCATGTCGCCGATGGCGTGCGTGCGATGGTGGTGCCGGGTTCAGGCGCAGTGCGACGCCAGGCGGAACAGGAAGGCCTGGCCGATATCTTTATCGCCGCCGGTTTCGAATGGCGCCAGCCTGGTTGCTCGATGTGCCTGGCGATGAATGATGATGTGTTGACGCCTGGCGAACGCTGCGCGTCGACCACCAATCGCAATTTTGAAGGACGCCAGGGTCGCGAAGGTCGCACCCACCTGATGAGTCCGGCGATGGCAGCTGCAGCCGCAATTCGTGGTTGCATCTCGGATGTACGTGAATTGGCGAAGGAGCAAGCCCATGTCTGACCAAACCCTGTTGCAAGGCGTCGCGGCGCCACTCTTGCTGGCCAATCTCGACACCGACCAAATCATGCCCAAGCAATTCCTGCGCATCATCGATAAGGCAGGCTTGGCACAAGGCGTTTTATACGATTTGCGTTTTCATCCGGATGGCAGCCCGCGCCCGGATTTCATCCTGAACCAGCCCGCGTTCAGCCATAGCAAATTCCTCATCGGTGGTCCCAACTTCGGTTGTGGTTCCAGCCGTGAACACGCAGTCTGGGGCTTGCAGCAACTCGGCATAGAAGCCATCATCGCGCCCAGCTTCGGGGAAATCTTCTTTGGCAATGCGCTGAATAATCGCCTGTTGCTGATCATGCTGGAGCAGGAAAAAATAGCAGTGCTGCTGGACGATATGGAAAGCAGCGGCATGCAATTGCAGATAGATTTAAATGCGATGACCGTCAGCAGTGCGTCGCACAGTTTCCCGTTTACGCTGGCCGCACGTCACCGCAAAATGATCGTCGAAGGCCTCGACATGATAGGTGCGACCATGCAGCTATTGCCCGAGATCGAACGCTTCGAACAAAGCCATGATGCACGTTACCCATGGAGCAAGGTGTTGCCTGCAGCCTGATTACGGCAAGTCACGCACGATTTGATAATCCTTGTCGCTGACGGGAACGAAGCGTGTGACGTTCAGCTGGCGCATCAGGTTTTCATTGGCATTGCCGCCGCTATCAAGGAAGACGCCTATGATTTTTTTCTTGATATCGGCGCACAAGCGACTGCGCAAGACGAATGGATTACGCGGGATGGCGGCCGAACGCCACAGCACACGGAAATCTTCCGTTTTGACGCCACTGTTTGCGACCGGTACCGCCAGGCTGGCGCTGGAAATGAAGGCCGCATCAATCTTGCCTTTCTTCAGGTTTTGCATCGATTGATCATGCGCGCCGCTATATACCAGCTGACCAAAATACTTTTCCAAAGGGGTCTGGATCACGCGTGGAAATACATGACGCGGTATCAGCGCACCCGAAGTACTATCCGGATCGACCAACGCCAGGCTCTTGCCGCGCAGTGACTCTATGGTCTGGTAGGGACCATTGCTACGCACGATCAGGACTGAGTGGTAAAAGGTATCTTCTTCGCTTTGTCCCGGCTTCTTGCGCGAAACAGTTGCAAACGCGGTAATGCCCGGATCCTGCTTCTTTGCCGATACATAGGCGGCCGGTCCCAGGCGCGCCAGGTCGACTGCGCCGGACAACAAGTCTTCGATCACCGCACCATAGGAAGTCGGCATCACCACTTCAACCGGTATGCCGAGCGCGGTTTGCAAGTCGGCAAACAAGGGCTTCAGCGATGCCACGTCTTTTTGCAAATCACTCTGTGGCACCAGCGAAAAATGCAGGCGTGCCGGACGTTCGCATTCGGCGGCCTGCACCGATGTCGTCAACACGGCCAAAGACAGGACGCAGAGAATAAGGCGTATGGTGTGCATGGAATTTCCCCTATGAAGGCGTGAACCTGCCACGACGCAAGATCTCGACTATCTCGCTTGCCGGCACCGGCCGTTTGAAATAAAAACCCTGCACCTGGTCACAACCGGCGGTCTTCAGGTGCACCAATTGTTCCTTGCTTTCCACGCCTTCGGCCACGACTTGCAAGCCGAGGTTATGTGCGAGTGAAATAGTGGAGGCAACGATCACCGCATCGCTATTGTCATTACGGATGTCACGCACGAAAGAGCGATCTATCTTGATCGCATAGATAGGCAGCTTCTTCAGGTTCTTCAAGCCGGAAAAACCGGTACCGTAATCATCCAGTGCAATCCGCAAGCCATTCGCCCTCAATTGTTCCAATACCCGGTTCGCAGTATCGAAGTCTTCGATGAAGCAACCTTCGGTGATTTCAATTTCCAGCAAGCCGGGTTCTATCTGGTAGCGCGCCAGCGTCTCCATCACGGTTTCCAGCAAGGCACTGTCTTTCAATTGTTTCGGCGAGACATTGATCGCGACCGGTACCAGCGGCAAGCCGGCGGCACGCCAATCGGCAATCTGCCGGCACGCGGCAGCTATGACCCAGCGTCCGAGCAGGACGATCAAATCATTTTCTTCTGCCAGCGTGATGAAATCATTCGGGAAAATCAAACCATGTTCCGGATGCTGCCAGCGCACCAGCGCCTCCAGCCCGACCAGGCCGAATTCCTGCAATTCAACACGCGGCTGGTAGTGCAGGCAAAATTCATCATCCCGTATCGCCCGCTTGAAACGTGTCAGCAATTCCACATCGCGCGCCGACGATGCATTCAGCGAGCTGTCAAAGAAACGATAGGTGCCGGCACCGGCCGCCTTCGCGTGGTACATCGCCGCATCGGCATGGGTCAGCAAGGTCTCCACGTTTTGTCCGTCACGCGGATAGAGTGCAATACCGATGCTCGGGCTGATTTCTATATCGTGGCCATCGAGGTCAGGGAAAGGTTCGCGCACCACGTCCACCAGCTTGGCTGCAACCTTGGCGATATCGCTTTCCGATGTCATTTCCGAAATCAGCATGACGAATTCGTCGCCCCCGAGGCGCGCCAGCAAATCATATTCACGCAGGGATTCCCGCAAGCGACGCGCCACACCTTGCAGCAAGAGATCACCGACTGCATGGCCCAGCGTATCGTTGATCAGCTTGAACTTGTCGAGGTCAAGGAAAAACATCCCGTACAACTTGCGACTGCGCCGCGCGCGTGCCAGCTCTGCCGCCGCCAGCTCGTAAAACAGCATGCGGTTCGGGATCCCGGTCAGGTAATCGTGCGAGGCCTGCAGCAGCGCACGCCCCTTCTCCTGCTCCAGTTGCCCGATCAGGCTGCGCTTCTCCTGCTCCGAGGCGGCCAGCACGTTATACAGGCGACGCTGCCGGTAAGCGATCACCAGCAAACCAAACATCAGCAAGACGACGGCGACAGACACCACGATCGCCCGTTGCAGGTAATCACGATGGCGCGCCGTCAAACGCGCCATCACATAACTCTGGTCACGCGTGACGACAACCGTAAACGGATAAGTCGCCAGCATGCGGAACACGGCAATTTCCTGTTCCGCCGCGCCGGGCCGGGCAGCTTCGATGACACCCTCTTGCTCCTGGCCGCCGAGGAATTTTGCATAATCGGAGCCGGCATAATCGACGCCGGCAGAAAGACCCGCGCCATTCAATTCAGCCAGTTGATAGGCATCGCGTGTCAGGATTTCGATACGGCCGCCATCACCGAGATGGATATCCTTATACAAACGCAGGAAATAACCGAGGTCGATCACCGCCGCTAAAAATCCATGCTGCCGGTCTGCGGTCGTAAACGGGATCACCACCGGTACGCGCCACGCAGAATTATCACTAATAGATGGCCGCCCTGCGATCAACTGGATATCCGCCCCGCTCGTCGTGGGCATTTGCCCTACCTTTTGCACCAATTGCATGAGTTCGGGTTCGGAGCGACGGTTGGCCGATGACTGCAGCAGGTTTGCCTGCCCGTCAAAGATCGCGATGCGCAAATAAGCCGGGTCGCCACTGAGCAAAGGCTTGAGTTGCAGCTCGGCGAAGCGCTCTTCTTCCATCATCGAACGCCCGATCTTGGCGTAATGACTGGCACGGTCCAGCACTTCATTGAGGTTGGTGGCAACGATGGAGGCAATATTCTGGCCGTCCGAAATCGAACTTTCCAGCACCAGTTCCTTTTCGTGCGCCATACGTGACAGGGTGCCCCACCAGATAATAGTCAGCATCGCGAACGCCAGCAAAAAGGTAACGGGAACCAAACCTTTTTCACCGAGGATCAGATTATTGCCGTGCTTTTTCAGGGAGCGGAGTACGGATTGCAAGGTGGCGGATAGTTAAATGAACAGCGCAGCGGGCGCAGAGTTGCCATAGGTTAATGTTAGTGAGCAAACATTTCAACTTAATGACAAGTGCCGGCAGTTCCGGGGCCGGCTGGGTCGGATGCAGCTTCCCCGCCACACTTGCGTCGACGCGTCAGCGGTCACCTTGCATAAAAAATAATTTGGCTTGGTAAACGCATGTCATCGTCATGTCATTTACGCCCGTTACAGTACGCCTTGTTTGCCACACTCCACTATAGGTTTGGGTGAACAAACCCAAGCCTGCCTCCTCACCGAAGCGGGCTTTTTTATTTATGGCCGGATGTACGAAGGTAACAGGAAATGCAGGCTGGCGATGCACTGTAGCCTGAAAAGACTATGCCGGCGACCGCAATCGCCGGCAGATGTGCAAATTGCTTAGAATCTGTATTTGAGGGTAGCAGTCAAAGTACGTTCGGTGCCGCGATAGCATTCACCGTGATAGCAAATCGTGTAGTAGTCACGGTTAAACAGGTTCCCGGCATTCAGGGTCAGGCGCCACTGTCCCTGGTCATAACGGAACATCGCATTCACCAGCGCATAACCTGGCTGTTCCGACGTATTGGCTTCATCGTTCTGCCGCCTGCCCACATAATTCACGCCGCCACCGATGCCATAGCCACCGCCCATCTCATAATCCAGCCATAGCGACGCCAGCTCTTTCGGTATGGTTGCCGGAACCTTGCCGACTTCACTGCTATCTGCGCTTTCCAGCACTTTCATATCCAGCCGGGTATAGGAAGCCACCGCATTCAGGCCACGTGCCAATTCAGTCTTGGCTTCCAGTTCCAGCCCGCGTGAGCGCTGCTTGCCAATTTGACGCGCCTCGAAAGGTGCGGCGTTCTGGTAAGTCACGACATTGGTCTTGCGCAAATCAAAAATAGCGGCTGTGAACAGGCTGCGTGAATTGGCAGGCTGGAACTTGATGCCGGCTTCGATCTGCTTACCGCGGCTTGGCTTGAATGGATTGTTGTCGCTATCCACACCACTCACAGGAAGAAAGGACTCTGCGTAACTGATATACGGCGCCCAGCCATTTCCTATCAGGTATGTCAAACCGGCACGCCCGCTGAAAGCGGAATCGGTATTCGACCGATTGCTAAGGTTCAGCCTGTCATCCGTCGTTGTTTTCACATGGTCCTGACGACCGCCGACAGTAGCAACCCAATGCTCACCAAACTTAATCTGGTCCTGCGCATAGACACCGACCTGGGTAATTGTTTGCGTGTAATTCGCATTCGGCACAGCGGGATCGGGTATGGCCAGCCCATATTGCGGATTGAGCAAATCCAGATCCGGCCCGCTTCCCCTGAAGCGCAACGCCTTGCCCTCCTGCCGGGTCCAGTCCACACCCAGCAATACTGTGTGTTCGGTCGCACCGGCCTGCAATTTACCTTGCAGGTTGGTATCAATCACAGCATGCCTGGCTTCATCGTTCCAGCTCCTGGTATAGCGTGAATAAGTATGGCCATCCGGCTGCAGTTCATCTATCCACAGCACACGACGCTCATGTGTCGTTTCGCTATACCGTGCGTTTTGGCGGAAGGTCCACGCATCATTCAGCACATGCTCGAATTGATAACCGACCGTGCCCTGCTTTTGTTTGAATTTGCTAAATGAGTAATCACCCATCTTGCGATCAGTGAGGCTCTGGTCAGCCGCCAACGCATAGTAGGTATCTTCCGGCGAATTATGTTGCAGGAACTCGGACGTCAAGGTCAGCGAGGTACCGGCATTCGGTTTCCAGCGCAGCGAAGGTGCCAGGTAATAACGCGAGCGATTGAGCAAAGTGCCGTCCGGGTATTTTTCCTGGTCATTGCTGTCGAGTACAAGGCCGACCAGGCGATAGCTCAGGTCTTCGTTGCCGCTGAATTTATCGTCGATATCGAAGGCAATCTGCTTGCGGTCAAAGCTGCCGTATTGCACTTCAATTTCACGCGCCCGCACGCCTGTTGGTAATTTACTGACCCGATTGATTACACCGCCGGCATCGCCGCGACCAAACAAAACAGATGACGGCCCGCGCATCACATCCACCCGTTCCAGGCCATAAGGCTCGGTGATGCTATACAGCAAATCGAAGCCGCTTTGCGGCAAGCCGTCACGGTAATTACTGGTGTTGGTATCAACGAAGCCACGCAAGGCAAAATCATCCCTGCCACGATTATCCGGACCGTAGGTGCTGACCGAAATACCCGGTGTATAAGCAATGATATCCATCAGGTTTTGCGCACCGCGCGCTTCCATTTCGGTACGCCCTATCACCGAGATCGATTGCGGTATCTCTATCAGCGGCGTATCGGTCTTGGTTCCAGTCGCACTGCGTCTCGCAACATAGCCGTCAACCTTGCCGCGTGCATCTTCCTCACTTGCGGCCACCACATTGACCAGCGGCAGCGTACTGCCGCTTTCACGCGCATCCGTGGATACCTTGCGCGCCACGGTCAGTGTGCCATTCGAGGTACGCTGCAACTCCAGCGGATGCTGCGCCAGCGCACGTTGCACTGCTTGTTCGACCCGCATCTCACCATTGATTGCAGGAGCCTCCAGGCCTTTGACCAAATCAGGATTAACCGAAATGGCAACGCCGCCCTGACGCGCGATTTCAATCAGGGTCGTGCTCAGGCTGCCAGCCGCGATATGGTAAGTACGCACCGGCGCATTTGCCGCGCTGGCAGGTGCGGCAGGTGCCGTCGACTGGGCATGCGCACCAGCAGCCAGGAAAGCAAGGCTGATTGCCAGCGCCAACGGCGCGGCACGAAATGCTGCTAAATGATTCATGGTGGATCAATTCCTTAACGTTCGTTGAACATGCGTCTTCAAAGAACATGTGCAACAAGACCGGGAAAAGTGATCATCGAAAGTGAAAAATAGTTATGCGGTGTCGACCATGACCAACCAGCGGCTGTATTGACTGACCCGGATCGGCAAGGTTTGCGCCAGGGATTCCAGCAATTGGTCAGTGTCATCCAATGGAAAAGCACCGAGTACCCGCAGCTTGGCAGCCGCCGGGGAAATGCGGATAAAGCCGGCACGATAAGGACGTATTGCAGCGATCACCTCGCCCAGCGGCTCATCATTGACCGAGAGCATGCCATCCATCCATGCCGCCTTGCCAGTCAAACCGGTTTGCTGTGCTTCGACCGTTTCGCTATCGAACCAGGCCGCTTCGCCCTCGCGCAAGACGCGGGTCTGGCGACTGCGTGCCGTCACTTCCACTGTATGTTCGAGCACCATCGCGAAGCTGCGCCCAGCTTCCTGTCGCACCAAAAAGCGTGTGCCCAAGGCGCGTACCGTACCGCAATCGGTCTGCACAATGAAGGGGCGTTGGCTGTCGGCCTGGACATTCGCTATGAGTTCACCCCGGTGCAAACGGATCATGCGCAGGCGGCCATCAAAATGGATATCTGCCGAAGAACAGGCATTCAGCATCACCGTACTGCCATCCGGCAAATCAAAGCTACGTCGCTCGCCGGTCCCGGTACTGAGATCAGCCACCATTGCCTGCATGGCCCCGTTGCGCGCCGTGTAAGTTGCCACTGCGCCGACCGCACCGATAGCCAGGATGCCGCTCAATAATTTGCGGCGCGACGCCTTATGCTGTTGATCGCCGGCCTGCAGGATCGCCTGCCCCGCCAATTCACCATGCCCGGGGACACGCTGGTTAACCGCACGGATAGAAGAGAAGGAAGCATCCAGCGCACCGCTCACCTTGCGCCACGCATTCGCATGCTGGCCGTCCGCCGCCAGCCAGCCGACAAAGCGCTGTTGCTCAGCGTCCCCCGCTTCGCCGGAACGGAACAACACCATCCAGTCTATCGCGGCATCCATCGCCGCCTGCGAGATCGTGCCCGAAATAGCGCCGGTGTCGGAGATGGAATTAAAAGCAGACATGTTCAGGCTGCCACTTCGCAGCAGGCACAGATGGCCAGCTTCATATAACGACGCACGGTAATGACCGGCATCTTGAGTTGTGTGGAAATTTCCGCGTATGTCAGTTCCTGTAATTGATTCAGCAAGAAGACTTGCTTGGCCTTGAGCGGGATCGCGGCCAGTGCGCGATCAATCTGCGCCAGCGCTTCCAGTACCAGCGCACGATCTTCCATTGAAGGTGCGACTTGTTCCGGCATCGCAGCGAGTGCTTCGAGGTAGGCGTTTTCCAGATCACGACGACGCCAGAAATTGAACAGCACGCGCTTCGCAATCACAGTGATATACGCGCGCGGCTCACCCAGTTCGGTCGGATGTGAACCGCTCAACAATTGTACGAAGGTATCCTGGGTCAGGTCGGCGGCATGATCGCTACAGCCGATTTTTCGGCCTAACCAGCCTTGCAGCCAGCCATGATGATGGGCGTAGAGCTCGCCTATCGGCATCGTGCTTTTATCGGGGTGGGTAACAGAATTCACAGCAATCCAGTGGAGCCGACTGGCTCGAAAAATGGGCTGGCTACCGTGAGGATTGCTTGCCTACAATGAGAATGATTCTCATTATATGGCATCAATATGGTATGAAGTGCGTCAAAGTTCACATCTGTTGCGCGCCTGCATCACACCCCGCTTACTTGTGCGCGCCAGACAAAAGACCTCCGCACCGGAGGTCTTTTATGTCCTTACTTATTACCCAAGAAGTACTGGCGCGGATTAAATCGCCTTGGCATTACGCAGTTGCGCAATACGCGATTCCTCATAGCCCAGTACCTGCTGCAGGATTTCATCGGTATGCTCACCGAGCAATGGTGCCGGCGTAACGACCGCGGGAGAAGCCGACAGCTTGATCGGCATGCCTACCGTCCAGTACTTGCCGCGCTGCGCATGATCAACTTCGATATACATTTCGCGCGCATGCAAATGTTCATTCTCCGCCAGCTCGGCGGTAGACAGCACCGGTCCGCAAGGCACATCGATTTCATTCAGTACCGCCATCAATTCACTCTTCGTGTACTGCGCGGCAAAGCCGTTCAATATCGCCCACATCGCCTGCTGGTTGGCGCGACGACTCTCAATATTGGCAAAGCGCGGGTCTTCCAGCAAATGCTGGCCACCGACCAGCTTGGCCAGTGCCGGCCACACTGCTTCCTGCACCACGACATACAGGTATTCTTCGGCGCCGCCGCGCGCGCACCACAAAACATTGCCCAACTGGCCGCCGCCGGAATCATTGCCGCCACGCGGCACCGAAAACAATCCCTCGGTCGGCACCGAATACTCGGGCAATGGGCCTTTTTGCAGTCGTTCGTGATCACGCATTTTCATGCGGATCAGGTTGAGTACGCTATCCATCATCGCCACTTCGACATACTGTCCTTCGCCATACTGCACACGATGATGCAGCGCGGCCAGGATGCCGATGACAAAATGCAGGCCGGTCCCCGAATCGCCTACCTGTGCGCCGGACACACAAGGCGGGCCATCGCTGAAGCCGGTAGTCGCCATTGCACCACCCATCGCCTGCGCAACGTTTTCATATGCCTTGAAATCAGAATACGGGCCGGTGGAACCAAAGCCCTTGATCGACGCCATGATCAACATCGGATTGATCGCGTGCACACGTTCCCAGGTAAAACCGAAACGGTCCAGTACGCCGGGGCCGAAGTTTTCCATCAACACATCGCACTTCGTCAGCAAGTCGGCAAAGATGGCCTTGCCTTCATCCGTCTTCATATTGACGGTGATAGAACGCTTATTGCAGTTCAGCGTACCGAAGTAAAGACTGTCGACGCCCGGAATATCGCGTAACTGGCCGCGCGTGATATCACCCTGCGGCGGCTCCAGTTTGATCACATCCGCGCCCATCCAGGCCAGTAGCTGCGACGCCGAAGGACCGGCTTGTACATGCGTCATATCAAGAATGCGGAGACCTGCAAGCGCTTTACTCATTGTGCTTCCTTTAGTTCAATTCAAATGGATACATCCGGACCACCATGCAAGATAGCCTGCGCCTGTCGGCAGCAGTTTTGTGTATCTGCATCTTCCTGCCAGATTCAATAGGAATCCGCTATTGCCCCGGCTATGCAAAAGCGGGGCTACGGCATGCCATTCATTTTGAACTGTTAAAGACTTGGCGGAAACTGTATATTTACGTCCATTTCAGCCAAATCGATTTACTTCAGCGCCAATGACGATCCAGGTTGCAGTATTAGCTTTTCCCGGTGTGCAATTACTTGATATTGCCGGACCCGCCGATGTATTCATGGAAGCGGCGCGCCAGCTCAATGATGCGCGTGCCTATCGGGTGCAAATCATAGGGACCGAAAGCGGCCCCTTCAAATCATCGTCCGGCTTGTACGTGACACCGGATGCGACGCTGCAATCTTTCAGGGGCAGCATAGATACGCTACTGGTTGCCGGTAGCCCGGACACCGATGTCATCACCGAAAACAGTACACGCGATGCATGGCTGAAAAAACGTGCGAAGTCAGTGCGGCGTATCGGTTCGGTATGTACCGGTGCCCTGATACTCGGCATGGCCGGACTATTGGAAGGCAAGCGCATCACCACACACTGGAGCAGCGCGGAAAAACTCGCCGCCATGTTCCCGCAAACCGAAGTCGATCCGGATTGCATTTACCTGCGTGACGGCAATCTATATACGTCGGCGGGTGTCACTGCAGGCATGGACCTGGCATTGGCGATGGTGGAAGAAGACCATGGGCGTGAACTTGCGCTGAAAGTCGCGCGCGAAATGGTGATGTTCGTCAAGCGACCCGGTGGCCAATCGCAATTCAGTTCACACCTGGCGGCACAGCATACCGAAGGCTCCACCATAGGCCAGATACAGGCTTACGTACTCGCCAATTTGCGCGCCGACCTGTCGGTGCCGCAACTGGCAGAACGCGCACGTATGAGTGAACGCAGCTTCGCGCGTACCTTCAAAGCGGAAAGCGGCAGCACGCCCGCCTCCTTCGTCGAAGCCGCCCGCCTCGACCAGGCACGCCGCCTGATAGAAGAGCAAAGCCAGCCACTCAAACGTATCGCGCAACTGTGCGGCTTCAGCAACCTGGATGCGATGCGCAAAGCTTTTATGCGACGGATTTCGATCGGACCCGCCGAATACCGGCGGCGCTTCGCCAGTAAAGAATAGCTGCGGAATAGCTACGAAACAGGCGCGGCAAAAATCGGCTCAACGTCGCTTTTCAGCCATAATGAAGCATGGCTATTTTTCATCAAATATTCATTTCAAGCCACATTCACTATCATGTGATGACGTCTTCCACGCTACTACGGACAAGCCGAAAATAGACGTGGCAATGCCTGTTCATACTCGGCAGAATCGTTTTCGAACCATTCAACAAGCAGCTTTTAGCGGCAACGCACAGGCCTTGGACGGTGGTGATCTTTATCTGGAATGCGCACTTCCCGGCCTAGCTACCGAAGGTGCCAATCCAGCCAAGCAAACGATTAAAAGGAATGCATATCATGAGTAAGCCATTAGACGGCATCAAGATTATCGACTTTACCCACGTCCAGGCCGGTCCTTCCTGTGCCCAGCAATTGGCGTGGTTCGGTGCCGACGTCATCAAGGTAGAACGCCCGGGTTCCGGCGATGCAACGCGCACTTCATTGCGCGACATTCCAGATGCCGACGCCCTGTACTTCACCATGTTGAACAGCAATAAACGTTCGTTGACACTCGATACGAAAAAAGCAGAAGGCAAGGAAGTCCTGGAAAAACTGATCCGTCAATCGGACATCATGATCGAAAACTTTGCACCAGGCGCACTGGATCGCATGGGCTTCACCTGGGAATACATCCAGAGCCTGAACCCACGCCTGATCCTGGCCTCGGTCAAAGGTTTCAGCGACGGTCACTTCTATGAAGACCTGAAGGTCTACGACAATGTGGCGCAGGCAGCAGGCGGCGCAGCGACCACCACCGGCTTCTGGGACGGCCCGCCTACCATCAGCGGCGCGGCACTCGGCGACAGCAATACCGGCATGCACCTGGCTATCGGCATCCTCGCTGCACTCCAGCACCGTCACCTGACCGGCCTCGGGCAAAAAGTGGCGGTGTCGATGCAAGACGCCGTATTGAACCTGTGCCGCGTCAAGCTGCGCGACCAGCAACGCCTGGAACGCACCGGCGTACTGGAAGAATATCCACAGTACCCGCACGGCACCTTCACCGATGTCGTACCACGCGGCGGCAATGCCGGCGGTGGCGGCCAACCGGGCTGGATCCTGAAATGCAAAGGCTGGGAAAACGATCCCAACGCTTATATCTACTTCACCATCCAGGGCACCGCATGGGAAGCGACTGCACGCGCCATCGGCAAACCTGAATGGGTGACCGATCCGGCCTATGCGACTGCGAAAGCACGCCAGGACAAAATCTTCGATATCTTCGCCTACATCGAAACCTGGCTGGCCGACAAAGACAAGTTCGAAGCAATTGAAATCCTGCGCAAATTCGACATCCCTTGCGGCCCGGTCCTCTCGATGAAAGAAATCGCCTACGACGAATCGCTGCGTCGTAGCAAGAGCATCGTCGAAGTCGACCATAAGGTACGCGGTAAATACCTGACGGTCGGCAGCCCGATCAAAATGTCCGGCGCCACGGTCGAAATCACACCATCACCTTTGCTCGGTGAACACACCGATGAAGTATTGGCGGAACTGGGTTACAACGCGACGCAAATCGCGGCCATCCATAGCGCTGCTGCAGTGTAAGCGGCAGGCATCAAAACCAGGGGCACCCGCGGGTGCCCTTTTTTAATGCGCAGGAAATATCAACGCAAACTCCGTCAAACCGTTTTCTTCACTGGTCACCGTCGCCCTGCCACCGTGTAGGGCCATGATCGATTGCACGATCGCCAAACCCAGGCCGGTGGAAGTGGCCGAATTGGAGCGCGCCGCATCGCCGCGATAAAAACGATTGAACAAATGCGGGATATGTTCCGCCGCGATCCCCTGCCCCGGATTAATCACAGACACGGTTACGCCCTCAGCTGTCTTCGCACCTTTCAGCACTATGGTCGCACCCCGCGGCGTGTAAGGAATCGCATTCGCTACCAGATTGCCTAGCGCGCGCCGCAAGAGGATGGCATCCGCATATACCTTGCCGCCGGCTGCTACGCTCAGCGTGACACCGGCCTCGTCAGCCAGCCCTTCAAAATAATCGGCAATCCGCTGCAATTCTTCCGGCAAGGAAAGCGCGGACTTATTGAGCATCACATGCGTATGCTCGACCCGCGCCAGGAAGAGCATGCTTTCCACCATACGCGTCAGGCGCTCATATTCTTCAACATTGGAAATCAACAAGCCCTGATAATCTTCCACGCTCCGGGCTTGTACCAGCGCGACCTGGGTCTGCACCATCAGGTTATTCAGCGGCGTGCGCAAATCATGGGCCAGGTCGGCGGAAAACTGGCTCAAGCGCTGGAAGCTGCCATCCAGCCGGTCCAGCATTGCATTGAAGGCTTGCACCAACTCATGTAATTCCTGCGGCGCCGAACTGAGGTCAAGACGCGTATCGAGCCGATGTGCAGTAATGGAACTGGCTTGCCCTGCTATCAATTTGACCGGGCGCAAACCGCGTCGTACCACGAGGTAACCCAGCAGCGCCGCCAGCAAGGTACCGCACAATGCCGCCATGCCGATTTCAACCCGGTACGCTTTCAATAGTTCCATACGATCTGATGCGGTGCGGGCCACCACGATGACGATCTTTTCACCGCTGCGCACTTTCCCCTGCGCCGCAATCGCACGCGCGGTCAAACCGCTGGACGTCCAAAGCAAAGTAATCGATCTCCGGACCGGATGCATTTCCAGCGGTAATACCGATATGCCCGGCAAGCTGCCCTGGTCGGAATTGGTGTGCAAAATAATATTGCCGTTCATATCCTTCAACATGATGATCAGCCTGTCATGGCTGGCAGCGGCATCGAGGAAGTAATGCGGGTCTTTGCGTATCGCTGCAATGCTGTCCGATTCTTCAGCCAGGTGTCGCATCAGGCTGATCTTCCCTATCAACTCCTGGTCGTCACGATATTCCAGCTGGCCGGCGAGGGAGCGATACAAATAAGTGCCGACGCCGGAAAAAATAAGGACAGCAACCAGGAAAAACAGCAAGCCTATCCGGCTGGTCAAGGACATGCGCTGGATCAGTTTCATTCACCCTCCTCCAACACATAACCGATACCGCGTACCGTCTGTATCAACTTGCGTGCATGCGGATCATCCAGTTTTGCGCGCAAGCGGCGTATCGCAACGTCCACTACATTGGTATCGCTGTCAAAATTCATATCCCACACCTGCGATGCGATCAGTGAACGCGACAATACTTCGCCACGACGCTGCGCCAGCAAATACAACAAGGAAAATTCTTTGGTAGTCAAATCAAGCCGTGCGCCATTGCGTGTCACGCGGCGCTTCATCACATCTATCTGCATATCTGCAATCTCGATCAGGCTGGATTCACGTACCGGGCTGCGCCTGAGCAAGGTCCGTACACGGGCAATCAATTCCATGAAGGAAAACGGTTTGACCAGATAGTCATCCGCGCCCAGCTCCAGGCCTTTCACCCTATCCTCCACTTCATCGCGTGCGGTAAGGAATAGCACCGGCGTGTCGCGCACCTTGCGTAATTCGCGCAGCAATTGCCAACCATCGAGTAAGGGCAGCATCACATCGAGGATGATGAGCTCATAGCTGTCCTGCAGCGCCAGATGCAAACCATCTGCCCCATCCCGCGCCCAATCGACGACAAAACCTGCTTCGCGCAAACCCTTGCGCAGGTACTCGCCGGACTTGATTTCATCTTCCACCAAAAGAATTTTCATGCGTCACTTCCCGCTTTAACTGAATCCGGATTCTCGCTGATAGCAAACCGGGGATGGATTACAAATTTGTAATGCTGTCGTCATGTCTGTGTGCGCACTGCCTTACTACACTCCAGTCATCGATACGTTGAACAGCAAGGACTGCAAGCAACGTAGCGCAGAGATTGATGACCACAACTTTTTATCTGGAGAAATAAAATGAAACAGCTCAACACGAAATTCATCACAGCCGCTGCAATCTCTATCGTTGCCGGTATCGCCTTAATTCCCGGCGCCTATGCAAACAATGCGAGCAATGTACAAATCGCACAGGCTGAGGAATCCAACTATCCGGTACTCCAGTCTTATGGACCGGCTAAAACACGTGCCGAAGTAAAACGCGAACTGAAAGAAGCTTATGAAAAAGGATTGATGTCAGTTAGCGATAGTGATTATCCGATCCTGCCGCAAGAAAAAAACACCAAGACGCGCGAACAAATCAAACAGGAGCTGGAGCAAAGCAGACGTAACGGTGAAAGCAAGCGTATCGACAGAGAGTTGTACAGCGGCTAAGCCGGTACCAACCGGCACATAGCGTAGCCGGGGCAGATTCTGAATTGAATCTGCCCGCTTCTTGTTTTTCCGCCCGCAGCACCATCCTGCGCAAGCCCGCATCACTTCCGCTGCTCACGATACGCATGCAGGTCTTCCGATGCCCTCGGTGCGTCAAACTCTTCCAGCAAGTAAAGTGGCCGTCGTTTGCTTTCAACAAACAGACGTCCCAGGTACTCACCGATAATCCCTATCGCCATTAACTGCAGGCCACCAAGGATCATCACGGTCACGATGAGGGTAGGAAAACCCTTTACCGATTCTCCGACCAGCAAGGTTTTAAGGAAGAAGTAAGCCGCGTAAATAAAAGTAATACCGGCACAGGCAGAGCCCAGGTAAGTTGCAATTTTCAGCGGTGCAACCGAAAAGCCGGTAATACCTTCCAGCGCAAAATTCCAGAGTCGCCAATACTGCCATTTACTCTTGCCTGCCACCCGCGCATCACGGTTATAGTCGAGCGTCACATTGCGATACCCTATCCACGCGAACAAACCCTTCATGAAGCGGTTTCTTTCTTCGAGCAAATTCAGCGCATCGACTGCACGCCGGCTGAGCAAACGGAAATCACCTACATCTTCCGGCACCGGCACTTCACTCAGACGATTGATGACGCGGTAAAAAGCATGTGCGGTCACCTTCTTGAACCACGACTCACCGCTGCGCTGCAGCCGGCGCATATTGACGATATCGGCACCGGCCAGCCACGCATCCAGCATCGCCGGCATCAACTCGGGCGGGTCTTGCAAGTCTGCGTCTATGATGATGACGGCATCGCCGCTTGCCAGGCTCAGGCCTGCACTCATCGCTTCTTCCTTGCCGAAATTCCGCGTAAAACGGGCCACGCCAACGCGCGCACTGGTGGCCTTTATTTGTTGCAGGATGATGGGTGACTGATCGGTACTGCCATCGTCTACATAGATGATTTCCCAGTCATGCCGGATATGTTCCAACACGCTTTCAAGTCGTGCATGGAATAGCGGCAACACGCTTTCTTCATTGAAAAGCGGCACAACTACGGTCAGTTTGTACGATGACGCACTGCTCCCATCAACCCTGTGAATAGGATGCAAATTTTCCATCTGGATCTCTTTATATTTTTTCGGCTATACGTATGCCGTGCTGCAAATGCTGCGCACGCAGCGCCATCCGATACGGCCGGATATAACCCGGCCGGGATGTGCTGTAATTTTTGAGAATGAGGCTAAGCCATCCGCGCCCGGAACGACGGACGGATTGCTAGCTCAGGACAGGGGAAAACCGCGGGGGACGGAAAGGTGCGTCAGGTGATGCGCACGGAGACAAGGCCAGATGAAAACAGGAACCGGCGGATTTCTCCGCAGGCAGGAAGGCGAATTGCGCATTGATGCCGAGGAAAAGCTGCAGGTGGCTTGCAGCATGCAATAGTTCGTGTTCGACGGCGATGGAATTGCTTGCCTCAGTACCATCCGCCAACTCGGTCTGATGCAGCAAAACAAAATCGGCAGTGGCAGTATCAGGCACTACATTGACGCTGTGTTCGAGTTCGTGGGTCAGCCAGTTGAAATGATCATCGCTCCATAAGCCGACGTTAGTCACGAATGCAAACATGACCAGGACGGCTAAGGCGAAGTATTTCTTGACGGGGATATCCACGATTTTGCTTTACCAGGATGAGTACCACTACGAAGCCCCTATTCTATCCAAATTCCGCAGCGCCGGTATCTTGTAAAACGCATGTGGGATGTACAACAGCATCGTCGTACGCATACTGCATCCGGCGTTGGACACACAGATTTCACCGGTTAAGCGATATCGTCTTCCCGCATCTTGCTCCGGTAACGTCCCGGCGACATCCGCACATAGCGTTTGAAGAAGCGCGCCAGGTGCGACTGGTCGGCATAGCCACAGGCAAAGGCTATTTCTATCAGGGTGATATCCTCGTTTCGCAAGAGCATTTTCGCTTTTTCCACCCGCAATATCTGCAGGTATTGATTCGGCGTGACCCTGGCCGTTCGTCCAAAGCGCTTGAAGAAACTGGTCCGGCTCATGCCCAGGGTGGCGGCGAGTTCAGCGATCTGGAAGCCGCCGCTCAGACGATTAAAAAGATAATCATGCACCCGCTTCATCTGCGCTTCTGACAATGGTGCCTGGCCGTTATACGCAGTGGAGGGAACGGCCATATTCACCTGCTTCGCCAAGACATTCGCCACGATAATCCAGGCTATATAGTCGCTGCTCAAACTGCTGTTTTCTGATTCATCCATCATGTTTTTGCCGGAATACAAAAAGTACATTCAATGACACAAGCCAAATCCACATTTGCAAGAAGACGACCCCCGGCAGGCAGGCAAATTGCGCAAATTGATGGGTATGTGTTGTGAATGAAGAAAACGACGGCCACGACTAGGCCGCACCATCGAAGATGGACGTACACCGGATCTGGTGAATTTCATTGCGTGCTTCCTGAATCCCTGATTGCAGAAATACCATTTGATGCGTCGCACCAATCCATAAAGACCACCTCTGCGGATGGTTTCATATTGGTGTTTTCTGCATCTCCCTATGCCTCGACCTAAGTGTCAGCGTGGACCATTGTCCAAGATGGCGTTCAGGAAATATTTGACGATCATCCAGATCAAGAATGATCGTCCGGAAATCTGATCGAATAGGAAATACGACGGATAGCGTCGCCGGCGCGAGGGTTGAAGCACTACTTTGAGCATCAGCCATCCGCCCAGGAGCACACAAACTCAAGGGATGGCATCCGAAAGAGAACCGGTTTGAACGATATTCAAAAATCAAACGTACCTGTTCACGGGCATACAAACTGCATATGAAAATGCAAGCCAATACGCGTCACCCGCTTTTGCACCGCAACCACCTTCCTGGCTCACAGACAATTTCTGCACATTTTCTCGCAAACAAAATTTAAGTACGATTATCCAAAATATGAACGATAGTTAAATATCGGAAACAGCTATTTACAGATAATCCATACAAGACCAGAACATTCTTATTGCATTACAGCAATACATGTTATTGGCGGTACGCACTCTCAAAAAGTTTTGCGTCACTTCGCAAGCCGGCTTACCCCTGCCGGATAGAAACTGTGGAACTGGATTAGCCATGAAAGCCTTTTCGCCAAATTTGTATGAACGTTCAATTGGGTCTTCGCGTCGATACTCCCACGCCTTATCGGCCCAAAGCGCCCTCGCCTTGCTGCTGTCTTTGGTTGCTGCGCCAGCCATGGCCCAGGTCTACATAGAGAATGACGAAGTCGTCAACGTGCCGGGCACGCATGCATCACCGTGGAATGTCGGAGATATCCTGGTTGTCGGTAGCATCGGCAGCGGCGAACTCAATGTCAATGCGGGCGGTATCGTCAATGCAGGAGGTCTCCAGATAGGTGGTCCGGCAAGCATTAGCAAAGTAACGATAGGAGCAGGCGGGCAATTCAATAACAACAACCTGACCGTAGTCGGCTTTAGCGGCGAAGGTGAATTACGCATAGCGGCCGGCGGCATCCTGCGCGACAGCATAGGCTACATAGGTTTTGGCATTACTGCGCCAGGCAGGGTGCACGTCACGGGTGCAGGTTCACGCTGGGAGAACGACGCGGGAATAACCCTCGGCTACGCTGGAGAAGGCTTATTACGCATTGCCAATGGCGGCGTCGTCAGCACACCTTTTTTGACAATCTCAGAGTTTCGCAATGGGAAAGGCACGCTGGCAATCGGCGGTGCGCCGGGCGCAGCTGCAGAAGCGGCCGGCACACTGGATGCGCCAACGATCTGGCTGGGCCCGAACGGTGGACAAATCGTCTTTAACCATCTCAATGATGATTACATCTTCTCGCCCTACGTCTTTGGCACCGGCGATGTGTATCAGTTAGCCGGGACGACCATCCTGGGCGCTGCGAATGACTACTTTGGTCACACCACGATATCCGGCGGTACGCTGGCGGCCGGCGCAGCCAACCGCTTCAGCGCCAACTCGGATCACACGGTAACAGCCGGTGGCACCCTCGACACCCGTGGTTTCGAACAAACCCTGCTGAGCCTGGATAACGGGGGCACCGTCAATATCGCCAGCAGCGGCGTGAGCAATGTGTTAACCGTCAGCGGCAATTACAGCGGGAACGGCGGCAAAATCATACTCAACGCCGTACTGGGTGGCGACGACAGCGCCACCGACAAGCTGAAGATACAAGGCGATACGGCCGGCACGACGGCAGTCGTCATCAATAATATCGGCGGGGTCGGTGCCCTTACCGGTACCGGCATCAAGATCATCGACGTCGCCGGTGCATCCAACGGCACATTCCAGCTCAAGGGGCAATACCGCATTAACGATCTGGCGGCAATGGTCGTCGGTCCGTATGCGTATACCCTGCAACAAAACGGTATCGGCATACCAGCCGATGGCGGCTGGTATTTGCGCTCACGCTATCAAGCCGGTGTACCAACGTATGAAAGCTATCCGCAAACCTTGCTCGCGCTGAGCAGCCTGCCCAGCTTGCAACAGCGCGTCGGCAACCGCATGTGGGCAGAACCCGATGCGACAGGTACGACGTCGCGCTATGGCAGCGACCAGGCCGGCACCGGGATGTGGGCCCATATCGAAGGTCGACGCGACCGCATCAATCCTGCGCGTTCGACCTCCGAAGCCAGCTATAACACGGACATTTACCGGATCCAGGGTGGCATCGACGGCTTGCTCTATGCAGATGCCGGCAGCGGCCAATTGATCGCCGGCCTCTCGGCGCAATATGCGAACGGTCGTAGCGCAGTATCTTCGCCGGCCGGCAATGGCCGCATCAACACCGCCGGTTACGGTATCGGCGCCAGCCTGACCTGGTATGGCGTGAATGGCTTCTATGCCGACGGACAAGTGCAGGCCAATTTTTACAATAGCGACCTCAGCTCGCCGACCGCAGGCATCAGCCTGGCCAAAGGTAATGATGGCCGGGCCTACACGGCGTCGATCGAAGCCGGCCAGCGTATTCAAATGACACCGGGCTGGACGCTGACACCGCAGGCGCAGCTCAGTTATAGCACCGTGAGATTTGATGACTTCACCGATGGCTTCGGTGCACGCGTGTCGCTGGACCAGGGCAGCAGCCTGCGCGCACGCCTGGGCCTGTCGCTGGATCATGAAAAAGTTTGGCGCGACGGCAGCGGCAAGCAGAACCGTCAACATACGTACGCTATCGCCAATCTCTATAACGAATTCAAGGATGGCACGCAGGTCAATGTATCCGACCTCAACTTCGTCAATCGCAATACGCGCTTGTGGGGTGGCCTGGGTCTCGGTGCTTCGTATAGCTGGGCGAATGGCAAGTACATGATCTACGGCCAGGGCAGCGTCAACACCAGCCTGAATAATTTTGGCGACAGCTACTCACTGGGTGCGACGGTCGGACTGCGGATCCTGTTCTAGTCATCAGGCATGCAGAAATGGCAGACACATATTCCAGATGGTGTTTACAAGCAAAAACCCCTGACAAAGTGAATTTCAACAACTCCGGCTATCACAATTTTTGGATTGTATAGGTCATCCAGCAAGACCATGTGCCGACAAGTCAGCAGCAAGGGTATTTCTTGATCGTCGAGGCACAACATGAAACAAGTATTTTCAACTGAAAGCAATACTGCGCCACTCCCCCTTCCCGCTTCCGTTAGCGCGGAAGAAACAGCTCGCCGCCCGCATCCCCTGCCTGCCTCGCGTACGGAATTCCTGCTCAGCGATACAACATTAATCATTGATGAAAAACGGACGCTGATCCGCGACAGTGCAGGCATGGGATGGTCGAATATGGTGGCAGCACTTACCCATAGCCAACCGCTGGAAGATTACAGCCCGGCCAACTCTTACCTGTTCTTTGCCGTTCCGCTGGAGGACATGCCGCTTGCCATCCAGACCGATGGCCGCATCCACGAAGCTGAAATGCCGGCCCATAGCCACGGCATCATCGCCCCCGGTGTCAGCTACACGGTTGAATTACAAAAGCCGGGCGACTTCTTCTATCTGTCTATCAGGAATGAAGTATTGGTCGATGTGGCGGATGAGCTTTTCGGCAAACGACTGGATGACGTCGATATGTATTCGCCCTTGCAAGAGACGGATAAGAGCCTGCAATCCTTGCTCAACAGTTGCATGCACATGCTCAGTGAGCCACATGACAGCGGTTTTCGCAGCGACTATATCGCACAGGCGATAGTGGCCCAGTTCTATTCGAAACATACGCAACTACGCGATGTACCACGGGTCATGGATAGCAAGATCCCGCTGTCCCAGGGACAAATGAAACGGATCAACGACTATCTGCGAGCCAATCTGCACGGCGCTTTCCAGATCGCCGACCTGGCAGCCAGCATAGGGCTGAGCCGGACTGTTTTCTTTGAACGCTTTGTGCATACGATGAAGTACACGCCTAACCAGTATCTGCAAATACTCAGGATTAAGCGCGCCAGGCAATTACTGCGCGACCGCAAATTATCGCTGGTCGATGTCGCCTTTGCCTGCGGCTATGCCGACCAGTCGCATCTGTCCCGCTTCTTCAAACGCTTTGTCGGCGTATCGCCGGGTAAATACCGCGCTGACCTTTTGGGTGTCAGCGCTGATATGCGAAGATAAATACCGGCATCCAGGCCCAGGGCATGCGTGGATTTCCTGCTCGAAACCCTGCACTTCCCTGGACCTGGCGACGCAACAATCAGCGTCGCAGGTTACGTCGCTCCGTCTCCGTGAGTTGACGCAATTGCTTCTCGCTCAAATCCATCTGGCCCAATACTTCCACTGCGCCGTTAGGATCGTAAGCAGTCGGCTTCTTGTTACCTTCATCGTTACGGCGTGGTGTTTCTTCGTTTTCATTACCGAAACCCAGCACCCGTACCGTAAAGATCGATGGCAGGTTTTTGCGCGCTTCATTGCGATCACGTTGCACCACATCCTGCGCCGCCATCGCTGCCTGTGATGCTGCCGCGCTGGCATTCGTCAAGGCACCGATATTGGTCGCAGCGATCACCGGCAAGCCTTTCGCTTCACCCTTGACCTTGATGTTATCGGCGTTCAGGATTTGCAAAGCGATGATGTTCAGATTGCCTGCCACACGGATGCCCGCATCGCCTGCATTGATGACGCCTTCCGGTGCCGCCAGGTCGACGTCACCATCACCGACAGTACCGATACCGCTACCGCTCATATCGGATTTCTCCCGTATGCTCGTGTTGCCATCCAGGTCAGTGATGACTTCCGGTGCCGTAGGAACGCGTACCGTTTTGGCACCACGACCGGCATCGATGCCGCCACGGCTGGACCAGATAATCTGGTCGCTGCCGCGCAAACTGGCTTCCGGCACAAAGGAAAGGATGCGTGACTGATTGACTACGACATCTTCTTTTGCGAAGACATTGATATGACCGGAGCCCAGGGTGACCAAACCATAACCGGCCGGGATAGTCGAACCCAAAGCAGCCACCTGCAATCCGCCACCGGGTGTCAACACATTGATGTCGCCACCACTCATGGTGCGTACCATCAAAGTATTGGCTGCGACATTGCCCTTCCATGCATCGCCGGGGAACAGCGTGGCGATGGCGGCGTAACCACGGTTATAGCCACCATTGAGCGGCAAGTCATTGACGCCCGGTTCATTTTGATTGCGCCCTGCTTCGCGCAATTCCAGCATATACACCTGGCGCAGGAATTGCTGTTGCGCGAATTGCGGCAACGCCTGGAAGCGGGCCCATGCCGCCAATGGCGTCAGGTCTTCTCCGGTCATGTCCTTCATATAAGAGACCAGGCCACGACGCGTTACCTTTTGTTGTCCACCGGCGCGCGTTTCGACTTTGTCGGTCAGGTAAATAGGCAATACGCTACCGTCGGCGGCTTGCGCTTTCAGGTAATCCGGCATCGCAGCGACCCTCGACGGATCAAGGTAGGCAGCGGCAAATGCGTCATAGCCTGTTGCACTATTCATGCCACCCATGATGGTGACGGAAGCACCCTGCGACGGCAAACCCTTGATCTGCGTATCGGGCATAGGACGGTTATCGGCAGGGTTGTACTGCTGGTTGCCCACGGTCTGTATCTTCAAGTCATCGGCATAGACATCACGTCCGGCGGACAGCACCAGGGTGCCAGGCCCCTCGATAGTAATACTGCCGGTGTCCAGGGTGCGCGAAGGCGCCAGTGCACGGACGTTCGCCATCGCCAGGATATCGTTGCCCGCTTCCAGCAAGGTCACATCGCTGCCCCGCACATTGCGTGCATTAACCCGCATGCCACGAATATCGGTACCGGCGCGCACCCAGGTCTGTTCGTTGGCAGTCAAATCGAGTCCGATGATGGAACCACGCCCTGCGTATAAGCGGCTCGGCTCGAAATCACTGGCCAATGGCAGCACATCCGGATTACTCAAGGCACGCATATACGGATCACCGAAATGTGATGCACCGAGTGGTGCGATCACGTTCGCCAACACCGCTTCCATAATGGTCTGGCCCTGGCCGCCCGGCATGAATGGCGAAGGCATCATGCCGGGTGTGGCATACGGCATCACCAGTTGTGCTTCATTATCGCCATTAAAATTGAGGCTGCGCAGTTCATCACGGTTTTGCGTTGCAAAGCGGATGTCGCCTTGTGCTATCAATTGCACATCATTGGTATTGCCGGCCATGATACGCAGCGGTCCCTGTATTTCCAGGCTGCCGTTCAGCGCCACCGCAGACAGCTGGGCCGGGAAGCGGTTGCGGGCCTGACCGACGAGATTGTCCTGCGCGGTCCAATTCATGCGCAGTGACACATCACGGAATATAAAGTCACCCTGGTTCACAAAAGTGATATTGCCGCCGGTAGATACCAGCTTCAAGGCAGTGCGGTCGGTATAGCCGCTCATATAAGCGCCATAATCCAGCCCGGTCACCACACCCTTACCGTCATTGCCCTTGCGTATCAGCAGCGGATCTATCACTGTTTGCAAGCGCAAATCTCCGGCCGTACGCAAGCTTAGCGTGGCGTCCCCCAATGCCAGTATCGGTGCCACCGAGAAGGTAACGACATTGCTGTCAAGATCACCTTCATTCCACTGCACGGTGACGGTATTGCCAATTGCTGTATCACCGGCCTTGATGTCACCGCTACCGCGTGCAACGTAATACTGCCCGCCACGTATGCTGCCACCGGCCTCCACCGTCATCGCGCCGCCGTTGCGCATTTCCATCAGCATCGATTCGCTGGCCGAGCGACCGCCACGCATGCGCATAGTGGTCGGCAAAACTACGACCAGGTTACCGAGGTCACCACCGGCACTGACACTGACATTACCGCCGCCAAGTGCGCCTACACCCTGCTGGAACTGGCCGTAATTGATCCACCAGCTTGACTGTTCAGGCGGCAATATCAACTTGCCATAGCTGCCATCAGGCCGGATACCGTACTCATTGCTTTCATACTCACCGAAGTAACGCTGCCCGTTCACTGCCCCCTGGCGATTCAACCATTCAACAAAACGCTGGCCGGCCGGTTGCGCCTCGATACTTCCTTGCGCACTGATATCCAGGTTGCCGCCTTCGGTGCCGTAACTCGCATTCGGATTCCCGGTCGTGAAATCGCTCCAGGTCGTCATATCCTTGCGACCGGCGGTATAGATCACCGACTCCTTGTGCGCCAGTGTCAGGTCACGACCTGCCCGCACTTCCAGGTCACCGGTGCCGGTGCGCACCAGCTTGCCGGCACCGTTATCTACGTTCTTGTCCGGATCTGTATCAGCCGTACCGATAACGATATTGCCGCTGCCGGCCACTTGCGCGGCCAGCGGTTTGAGCGCCAGCGTATTGGCCGAGCCAAGATCGGCACCTGCCACCAGGCGCAGGTTCCACGACGCGCCTTCCTGCAGGCTGCCGCTGCGATCCGCATTGTCAAAGCCATCGCTCAAATGTCCTTTGATGATCAGGTTGCCGCCGGCCCTCAGGGTCAGCGAGCCTTCCCGCGCGCCGGCAAAATCGCTATGCAAATTCCAGTCGCTATTCATCGTCAGGTCACCGGCGCTTTCAATCGCAATGCCGGACATGACTGCAAGACTGGTGCCGAGGCGATTCGCAATTGCGCCAGAAGCTGCATTGAACTGGTTGGCGTCACCGATCGCGGTGGCCTTGACCGAATCAACGGTACTACCGTCGAAGTCGGCGACCTTGTATGTGGCGACGCCTTCCAGTACCGCCGAGCGTGCACCGATGACATTGACGTTCAGCGCCGTGACATTGATTTCATTGTGTGCGGCATTTTGTTGCGCCCGCAACCGAACCTTGCCGCCTTCATTGCCTGCCACGTCTATGCTGCCGCCTTGCAGGTTCAGCTGTCCGCCGGCTGCTTCCAGCGTCACGCGGCCGCTACCCAGCTCGCCGGTCGCGCCGGCCAGCAGTTGTGCTCCGGCGTTCATGGTCACGCCATCGCCACCGGTAATGCGGATCGCACCACCGTATGCGGCACGTGCATCGATCGTACCGGTAATCGTGATGGTGCCCTGGTCGGCAGTAAGGCCAAAGTCTTCCACTTTGGTGATGCCATCAAGCGTGATATCACCCTGGCGTATGCGGAACTGACGCGAGCGATTGAAGCCTGCGTTATTGAGCAACTGGCTGAAACCGGCGAAGTCATTCAGTTCGGCGATATCCAGCGAAAAGGAACCGGCCTTCGCATTGGCTGCGGCTTGTGCATTGATGCTGCCATCAAGGATGACGGTACCGCCATTCGCTGCCGCAATCGACAGACTGCCGGCGTTGCCGCCATCTTTGTGGGCCGCAAGGTTGAGCGTGCTGCCGGTATTCAGACGTACATCGCCACCAACTGCGGACAATTTGATATTGCCGGCATCAGCGTATTCGGCGACATCGAAGAATTGTTTGCCAAAGCCGCTAACGTCGATCTGCGCACCATCCACCAACACCAGGTTACCGGCGGTGGCCGTCATGTCGACACTGCCACCATAGGCGACGATACGACTACCCACCAAGACGCTGGCACCGGAAAAATTCAAGCGCGAACCGAGGCTGTCCTGCAAATTATGCTGGCTCGCATCACCTCCGGCCGTCGCCAGGATTTGCAAGGCACCGGCAGTCGTGATGTTTTGCACTGCACCGCCGCGACCTGTGAGCAATGGCGTATTCAGGCTCAGGTCTATCGCACCGGTATCGATACCGCCTTTGCCAGAGCCGATGATTTGGTCACGGCCATGCAATGCAATGTGATTGAAGCCGGCAAAATTCTTTTGCCCTGCGCCCAGGATCAGGGTTCCCGCATCCATGGTGAAATTACCCGTACCCGAACCGCTGGCAGCAAGGTTGGCACCGCTGTTTTCCAGCGTGATACTGTCGCCCTTGATCACCACATCACCGGCATGTCCGACGAAGGCCGCGCCATCCAGGCTGACCGAACGTAAAGAGGATGCGCCGAGGTCGACCGATTGATAAAAGTCGAAACTGGAATAGCTGCGCAAGGTGAGGTTTTTCGAGTTCGCCAACTGTGCCAGCGCCGCATTATCCAGCACCAGGCCGCTACCGCCACCGAAACTGATACGTCCCGCAGCCACTGACAGGTTGGTGCCGGACACTTGCGCCGAAGCGGCCAACTCTGTGGTGCGGGTCGCATCGATCAACAGTGCCCCCCCGCCATTCAATACGGCACCGGCACCGACCGTGACCAGGCCACCGCGACTGGTGTCCACACCTTCCCGTATCACCTTGATTGCATCGCCATTGGCCACACGTATCAACGCCCCCCAATCCTTGGCGGGTGTAGTCAATACATCGTCGCGCGCATCCTTGGCATCGATCACACCATCAAAGTTATCATCCAGGTTGCCATCCGGATCGGTGTATACCGCCGCCTGTTGCGCCTTCACGATCAGGTTGCCGGTGCTGCTGGCACCCGTACCTTTGGCACTGACGACACTACCCGCATCAATCGCGACTTGCTCGGTGGCCGCGAGGATAATTTCCGGGCCGGACAATTCCGAACCGACGCCATTCCGTACCACGATATCGGTCGCCGTCACACTCAGTTGTGTACCGAGCAAATCGCCTTTACGCGTGCCACCAATCAACAAGCTGCCGGCACCGAAGTTAGCAAGTCCCGCTGCATCAATAATCAGGTAGCCATCCGCTTGCAATGTACCGGCATCCTGGCCGGCACCGACGATGGCGATTTTCTTGCCGGCGATATCCACCAAACCACCACGACCACCTTGATCCGCCTGCGACAACAAGGTGCCGTCCAGCGTCAGGTGTGTGGTCGCATCGAATACCACGGCACCACCATCACGTGCCAGGCGTGGCGTCACCACGTCCTGCCCGGTGAGGCGATACTGCGTCAGCTTGAAGGCATCCGACGCAAAGAAGTTATTCGCGAACGCTTCGTTGTACTCGGTATATTTGCGCAGCGTCGAGCCCGACATCACCCGCCAGGCCGACGCCTGTGCATCTTCCGTATTGCCATACGCGCTACCGGCCTTGCCTTGCATGATGATGCTGCCATCGCGCATGACGACGCCGGCGCTCACCGGCCCGCCCCAGGCAGTACCCGTAGCTTGTACCGCAAAGGCACCCGGCAACAAGGCATAACGTGCAGGCAGCAAGGTGTACCAGCCGGCGGCCAGGCCGGCACCACCTGCCAGCCAGATACGGTTACCTGCTTCCACGCCGCTGATTGGAGCCGTGGCCTGGTGTCCCGGCATCACTGCATACATGCCCGGCAGATTCAACACATCGTGCGAACCACCCGGTCCCGGCACGAATTCCCATGCATATAAATCACCACCACCACGAATATCGACGATCGCACCTTGTGCCAGGTCTACTGTCGGCGCTTTCATTGTGATGCGTTTTTCCGGCGGGGAAGTCAGTGAACCCGAGGCCGGATTCGCGCCATCGCTTGCTTTGGTCGGATCTTTCCAGTGTTCATTATTTGCTAGCGTGCCATACGGTACGATCAGGCCGGCCCCGGAAACGGACGTGATACTGCCCGCACCCAAGGTCAGGCGATCGGCGGCAACCAGTTCGATTTGTCCGAACGGCGCGCGCAACACACCATTCTGTTCTATCACCGGCGCTTCCAGGCGCAAGGTGCCACCTGCCGACAAAGGCACGTAGGATTCATGGCCGGAACGTTCCACCGTGATCGATTCAGCAGAAACAATTTTTGCATTGACAGCTGTAGACGGATAAACCTGACCCACTGTGATGATCAGTTTGCCATCCACATCCAACGTGCTATTCGCCGCCGCAGGATTCGTCGTTGTATCTATCGGATAATTACCGACGCTGAAACGCAATTCCGCTGCATTCAATGCGGTCTCTGCAAAACTACGGATGCTCACCGGTCCGGATAAAGTGCCGGGACCGCTGGCGCCACCTACTACGTCAATCACATCCGCATTCAGGCTCAGGCTGCCGGTGCGATTGGCGACGATAGGTGCCGCATTCGCCGAACCGGTTTGCTTGAGCCCGATATAGGCTGCGGTCAGGCTGGCATGTCCGGCTTCGCCGCCGGCATGGCGCAGTGCGCCATCAATCGTGATGCTTTTTCTCGCAGCCAATTGCACATCGCCCAGCTCTACCGCCCCGGTCGACGCCAGCTCCAGGTTGGCGAAACCGCCATTGGCAAACGATGCCGGACGCACGGTCAGCACGGAATTCACCGGTGTCAGGTTGCGGAAATCGACGCCGATGAGATCGCGGAAGGCATCCAGCGCATCGTTGCTCAAACCAAATGCCGTATAGTCGGTTGCGCCGCCACCCTGGCCACCGCCGACCGGTGCAGTCGCGGAAACAGTCAAGGCGACGGTGGAAGCCGAAGCGAGATGGTCGAATAACTGCTGCGTGATCACCATCGGTGGCATGCCGGGGAAACCGTACTGTTCCAACACCGCCGCAAAGTCCACGCCGATGATGCTGGCCGGGGTACAGAAACCCGCCGTCTGGCATAGGACCTGCACAACCTGGTCTGCCAGGTTGCCACCGACACCTGCAGGTTTATGTTGCAATGACAGCTTGCCACCCTGCGCACCTGCGCCACCAGCGTTTGCCAGCAAATCACCTGCTACCAAGCCTTCACCACGGATGGTGATACTGCCACCGTCACTCGCCACGGATTGGGTGCCGGCACCACGCACATCCACCACGCCATTCGCACCAGATACATCGATCAGGGAACCTGCTTCCAGCGTGACTTTTGCAGCGAGAATATCCACCGTACCACCGGCCAGCACTTCGCCCTGCCATAAACCGGTAGCATCCTGATAAATCGCAGGCACGCCGCGCGCCAGCAATTGCGCAGCCGCGCCGATTTGTATATCCCGGCCACTCAATTCAATACGACCTGCCGGTGCTTCGAGGCGACCCAGCATCGTCAATACACCATTTTCCCCACCTGCAGCGAGCCGGATCTGCCCCCGTGTATCGGTGACGATGCTGGCACCGTTACCCACATGGATAGAACCATCAGCCGTACCCAGGCTGATGCCACCGGCTTGCTGTTTGAGACGTTGCTCCGGTCGCAATACCGCATGCGGCGCCAGGTCTGCCAGGCGTTCACCACTATGCACATCACGATAGGCAAAGGAATTCAAATCCAGGCCAACCGCTTCCTGCCTGACCGTCACACCATCCGCCACCACGATGCCGCTGTTGCCACGCACACTGACCGCAACCGTACCAAAGCCACGCTCACCAAACATCGTCGCCGGCAACAAGACGACGGCCGGGTCATTACGGACGCCACCGATTTGCACCGATGAGTCGGTGTCGAGGAACAGACTGCCGGCAGAGCCGGCCGCATAGGCACGCAGATTGAGTGCGCCCAGGTCAAGGTCAGGCGAGATGCCGGACAGCGTGATGGAGCCGGCATTACCGACACGCAAGGACGGCAAGCCTTTGCTGCCGATATCAACACGACCACCACCGGAGACATCAATGACCGCATTCGGATCGGCAATGATCTGGCCGACATACAGCCTGATTGCGCCGCCATCCATCGCCCACGCACCGGACGGTGCACCATCACGCCAGGCATTGATCCATTGGCCGGAGACATCGAGGCCGCCGTGTTCACCTATCGTCAGTTGACCGTTAGCCGAATCCAGCCCGATCGAGCCGCCTGCCGCGCGGATCATGCCATTGATGCGGATACTACCGGTCGCGCCCTCGGCACCCGATACATTCAGCGAGGCACCCGGTGAGAGTTCCAGATTGGCACCTGTCGACAATTCAAAGTCGCCACGGATGGTATTGAAGATGGTCTTGCCCATGCCGGAACTGTTCAGCATGTCATCTGACAGGAAGGTCAGTTTCTTGGATTGCGGATTGGCCGGATCATTCGGCACATAGAAGTCCGCACCCAATGCCGTCGCAGAATTGAATGCATCGTCCAGGCGCTTCGGATCATGGCTGACGATAATCGTGCCGGGCGACCATGGACGGTCTTCAACGGTGCCGCCGCCCAGTTCCACTTTGCCGCCGATATTCGCATTCGGCTTTTGTTGCTGGCGATCACCGATGATCACACCACCCCACAAACCGCCTTCAAGTATCATTGCATCGCCGGCAAACACCTGCAATGAACCGGCCTTGCGTCCTTCGACGTAACCGTTTTCCATCGCATTGCCACCGATTAGCGAATTACGCCAACTTTTTTCTGTGCCCCAGCGTGCATTTTTTACCGTGTACAGCCCAGCCAGGCCGACAAACTCCATGTCCGGCATCGCCTGGTCCATCGTATAAGTGCGACCGTCTGCACCGCGGAGTTTGGTCGCGGTATTCATGCCGTCGGTATAACGTATCGAGCCACCGGAGATATCGATCATCGAACCGGGTCGGGTAATGACAGCGCCACCGGCACGCAGGGTAATGCTGCCGGCATCAGCCGACAGTTCTTTCAAATCGGTCTTGCCTACCCCGACCCAGCCGGCGACGTCAGCCAATGGCGTACCTACCCATTCGCCCGGCATATATACCATCTGGCCGTTGGCATCTTTCTTTTGCACCCACTTCACACCGGCCATCGGACCGTCTTCAAATACACCGTTTTCACGGCGGTCGACGATGACTTTCTTGCCGCGCAACCACGAGTCCAGCAATAGCGGTGAATCGCGCAATTCATTGATGCGCAATTCGACTTCGATAAAGTTGCGCGACATCGCCACCAGCATGTCCTGCAAACCGGCGACGCTGAGGAAGGCATCCGTATCAAGATAAATACGGCTGGCGTCACCTATGCTGCCTTTGCGGTATGGCTGTTGTGTGAAGATCGGATTGACTGCGGTTTCCATATTGATCTTGCCGGCCGGTACGATCACGCCCGCCTGCGATTTGATATCGATCAATTTGCCGTACATACCAACCCAACCTGGCTGGTAACGTGTTGCCAGCGCCGATGCTTCGATCTCACTGGTGTCCGCTGCATCCGGCAATACCTGCGTGACGCTGTTGCTACCCAGCGTCAGGGTGCCGGCCGACCAGTTGATAAAGTCGTCAAAACCATCGGCATAAAAACGGGTACCCAGGCCCCATGCGCGCATGAGGATGGAACCGTTGCGATTGTTCAGCGCGGTAGTCGCCATCAAGACACCGTTCTGTTGTATGTCCTGCGCCTGCAATGTGATGTTGCCGCGATCCGCTTGCACCGTACCGCTATTGATGACTTCATAGCCGACTGCCGCTGCACGCGCCGCCATTTCCGGCAACACGATATCGTGCAAACCCTTGACGTAGTTGACATCTGCATACGCAGGTGCGAGCCCGAGGGCACTCTGTACCTGGCCACCGGAAAAGAGCCAGCCGGAGGCCGCCGATGCCGTGACATCAAGGCCACGCACCGCATTCGGATCTGTCGATGACGGTGTCTTCAGATAGATATTCTCACCCGCCGCCAGGATGACCTGGCCATCCGGTGCCGAGATGTAACCGGCATTCTTGACCTTCGGTGCAAACAGCATGACTTTGCCGCCGCTATCGACTTCGATACGGGCACCGGCGTCTACCCGAACTTCACCCGGAGGCGCACCTGGCTCGAAGCGATCCACCAGGCCCAGTTGATCGGGTACCGTGCCGTTACCCGGTACATAACCCGATGTGCCGTATACAAAAGGCTTCTCCGGGCTGTACTCACCGAATTGTGGCAGCGGGAAATCATTACCCTGGTTCGATACCTTTTGCGCATTGTTGATGCCGAGCTTGAATTGTTCATCCGTCAGGCGCAGCGAGGACGCCACCAATGTGCGGGTATTGATCTGGCTGCTGCCGGTGAAGATGATGCCATTGCGATTGATGATGTAGACCGCGCCATCGGCCTTGATCTGGCCGGCAATTTCACTTGGCCGGCCATTCGGGTCATTGATGCGGTTGAGTGCGACCCAGCTATTGCTGCCATCGGCTTTGGTACCACTCTTTTGATCGAAATTGACTATCGTGTTTTTACCGACGTTGAAGGTTTCCCAGTTCAGGATGGCCTTCTCGCCGGTTTGTTTGATATCGACCAGGGTCTTGCCGCCGCTCGTGCTTTGCGTCGGGCCGTTCGCATTGATCCAGCCCGCGGTGAGGCTATTGGTATCGACCTTCAGGCCGCCTTCGCCCAAGCCATCCGGTATGCTTGAATTGCCATTCAATGCAGCCTGGCGCGCGGCGGCCTGCATCGCTTGCTGGGCAGCGACATTGCGTGCCGCCATATTGAGGTTGGCGAAAGCGCGTTGCTGTTGCTCGGTCAGGCGCTGTTGCTGCGCAGTAGGCGCACCGGCCTGCATTGCCGGCATGCCGTTCGGCAGTTTGCCGGTGACAGCCGCGGCCGCTTGCACGGCGCCCTTCTGCGCATACCATGCGGCGCTGAAAGCTTGCTGTGCGTGGGCAGTCCCGAGCATGCCCCCTGTCGCCAGCATCAAGGCGATCGCATGCGCCAATGGTGAACGTTTAAACAGCAGGGTAGTGCCCGGTGATTCAGTATGCGTCCGCGTATTCATATCGCCCCAACTCCCATCTAGCAGATTCAGTCAGCCGGTTCCCGCAGTGACGGAAGCCGGACATGTAACCATATGCACCGATGACATTCATCATCGGTACTCCTGCGATCTAGACAGTTAAGCGCGCTTAAATCGGCAAATATTTTTATGTCGTTTTGATGACATCAGTAAAGCCGGGCTACGGCAGCCGATCTTCAGCTCAGCAAGACCACGCCACCAGGCAGATTACTGATTTGCAAACCGAGCGAACGCTGGATTTGTGCCAACGCCTTATCCAGTGCATCGAGACGGAAACGACCGGTAACAGCCCTGGCCGCCATTTTCTTGTCGAGCAAGACGACACGTCCCGGGCGATAGCGATTGATTTCTTCCACCACTTCAGCCAGTGGTGTTTCACTGAAGCGCAATGAACCTTCGCGCCATGCGGATACGGCAGCGGGATCTATGCTGGCGATATTGCCCAAGGTCTTGTCGTCGTACACCAATTGCTCGCGCGCCGCCAGGGTCACGCGGCCTGCGGTGTGCGACACTTGTACGCGCCCCTGCAAACACGTCACGCAGACGCCATTCGCACCGGCCCTGACTTCAAAGCGTGCATTTTGCGCCGCGCTGCGACCTGCTCCGGCAGCAACGACAAACACTTCATTGGCATTGACAATATCGACCGCAGCTTCACCGGCAATCAGGTCAATGCCGGCCACACCTGCGCGTCCGCTTTTTACGGCGATGCTGGTGCGGGTATTGAGTTCAACATTGACGTTATCGCTCAGGGCCAGGGTGCGTTGTTCACCGATGGCGGTGCGATAATCCGCATTCAATTCCGCAAACGACGGCCACAGGTTCAGCGGCGGACGGAATACCACGACTGCCGCAGTAGCCGCTGTCGCGCACACGGCACCACCGAGGAAAGCGCGACGTGCCGGACTGCTGACGCGGGAGCGTGGCGCGGCTTCGGCCTGCATCGCAGCCGGGTTACGTGCCAGCACCAGTTCACTCGCCTGCCCCAATTGCTGCCAGCGTCGACGTGCTTCGGTGAAGGCCGCGGCATGCGCCGGGTTTTCCGTACACCAGTGCTTGAGTGCAAGGCCGTCCGCACGCGTCATCTTGCCCGCTGCCACCTGACGCACCCATGCATAGGCTTGCCGCTCCAGCGCGCCCGGCGTTCTTTCATCATGGTATGAATGATTCATCATTTTCGTCATGGCGTCACAGACAAGATCTTTGCAGCCTTGAAGACAAGACGGTTGGCAGGCACAAAATCGGCAACATTTTTATTCATCCTTAGGCATATGCGTCATGCAGTATTCATGCGCACGCTTCAATTCGAGTCCGACCAGCCGTGGCGAAACGCCGAAACGCAGCGCGGCATCCTGGTTCGATAAACCATCCACCCGGATCGCGAGGAAAATCGCGCGGCGACGCCGCGGCATGCTTTCGATGATGTTGGCCAGCATTTCAATTTCATCGCGGGCAGCGACCACTTGCACCGGACCCGGGGCCGGATCGGCGATTTCCACCATCAATGCTTCCAGTTCGTCCGCATTCATATAGCGGCGATCGCGTTGCAAGCGGTCCAGCGCAAGATTGGTCGCCACGCGCATCAGGTAGGCGGCCGGATTCTTGACCGGTCCGTGGTCTTCGTTGCGGTTTTCCAGGTGCAGCCACGTGTCATGCAAGGCATCACTGGCGACCTCGACCGAACCCAGGCGCCAGGCGAGGCGGCGCTTGAGTTCATCATAGCGCTGCGTCAAAAGCTCGCGCAGGGCCGACAGGCTGGAATCACTCATGGCCACTCAAGAGATAGATGGGATGGAGGCGCACGGTCTGTCCTATTGAAGGGGGGTGCATACAGGCTTTTCTTTCTTCGCACGCGGCTTGATAAGGATCACGAACGGCTTTTCCGGCGCCAATGGTGGCTGGCTGACCTGGAGCTTTTGCACTTCGCTGACGATCGCAGCATCGCGCTGGCGATTACCGGTGGTATCCAGCAAACGTGCTTCCTGGACCTGGCCACCCTGGTCCAGCTTCACCAGCATGGCGAGACGATAAGTACCCAGCGCCAGGTCTTCCCGCGCACACAATGCCTTGCGTATGCCCTCTTGTACCAGGCCATCGAAATAACGTGATGCGGATGCGGCCACCGGATGCGCAGCTTGTGCTTTACCCACGACAGGAATCAGTACAAAGGCATCATCGGCGACCGACTGTATCGTCAGCCCGGTACCTTCCAGCAGCATCTTCAAGGCCTGTTGCGGCATGAAGAAACCATGCACTGCGCTCGACATCTTGCCCGCCGCCAGCTCGGAAGAAAAAAACACGGACAGGTTGGTGCTGGCATCAAATTTTTCCAGTGCCACCTTTAACGATTGCGCCGGCATGTCAAACAGTATCTCGGCACTGGCCCGCACCTGATGGCATACCAGGCTCAGCGCCAGCGCAGCCATACATCCCATCAATGGGCGCACACCGGTATATGCGACTATGTTTGCCATATGAGACTGGATGCCTGTTCATGCAGGGTGTTGGAGGGGTTCAGTAAGGCTGATGCGCATGGCTGCCTTTGCTTACGGCAGCCATTCTATGAAGAAAATATGACCACTCCATGACCGGATTTTTTTGCAACACGGAGGTAATACACACATCAGATACGCACACTATTTATACCGTTCATCGTTGCCATTTATTCAGCTTCACGTGCCGCCTGCTTCTGCGTTTCTATAGCGATAAACAAGCGCGCGCTGCCACGCTGTATCAGTAGCGCCGCCGCACCATCCGCTATCCCGACTTCTTCTGCCAGGCCCTGGATCGTGCTCACCGTGCGACCATTCACTGCCATGATCACATCGCCCACCTTCACCCCGGCCCGTGCTGCTGCGGCATTGATACGCTGCACCAGCAAGCCGCCGTCTATCCGCAACACCAATTGTTCTTGCGGGAACAGCGGACGCACCAGCAATCCCAGTGGCGTTGCCAGTTCCGGCTCTATCTTCGGTACCGGCTGTGCATCGAAGCGATCCGGTACCACTGTCAGCGACAAGGCCTTTTTCTCGCGCCATACTTTCAAAACAGCTGCGTCGCCCGGTGCCGAGTCAGCGATAAAAATCAACGCGTCGGCAGACTGCAATACTTCCCTGCCCTTGACCTGCAAAATCACATCGCCGGATTTCACACCGGCACGATCCGCTGCCGCACCCCGCTCGACATAGCTCACCAGTGCGCCCGCAGGCCTCGGCAAATGAAAGGATTCCGCCAGCGCCTGGCTGACTTCCTGCACACTGACGCCTATGCGCCCACGCGTGACCGCACCCTTGTCCTGCAACTGTTCCTTGATGCGCATCGCCGCATCGATCGGTATCGCAAAGGACAAACCCTGGTAGCCGCCGCTATTGCTATAAATGCGTGAATTGATACCGATGACTTCGCCATACTGATTGAACAGCGGGCCGCCGGAGTTGCCCGGATTGACCGGGACATCGGTTTGCAGGAAGGGAATGTAATCGGCACCGGGCAGGATGCGACGTGTAGCGCTGATGATGCCGGCAGTGGCGGAGTTGCTGAAGCCGAAAGGAGAACCTATCGCCAGTGCCCAGTCACCGACCTCTGCCTTATCCGGGTTGCCTATGCGTACCGTCGGCAAGCCTTGCGCATCGATCTTCAGCAAAGCGACGTCAGCCACCGCATCGCTGCCGATCAGCCGCGCCTTGAATTCCCTGCGATCCGGCAGCTTGACGCTGATTTGGGTACCGCGTGCCACTACATGGGCATTGGTCAGGATGTAGCCATCGCTACTAACGATGAAGCCCGAACCCAGGCTCGCTTCTTCATTCGCATTTTGTGGCGTGCGCTGCCGTTGTGACTGATCCCGGGCCACACCTATATTCACCACGGCCGGGCCATAAGTCCGGGCCAGCGTGGAGAAGTCCGGTGCACTCCACAAGGCACCGTTCTGCATGCCGCCACAGGCACTCAGCATAGTGGCGGATAGCAAGGCAAGTACGAAGCCGGCCTGGCGCAGGATAGTCATCGGTCAATCACCAGGCCAGCATCATGTTTTGGCCGCGAAACTCAGGCTCAGCTGCAACACCATAGGCTGGCGCATATCACGCGGCGGCGGCTCGGACAAGGATTGCGTCATCATCAAGGAACGCAAATCCGCATCTGCCTGCGCCTGTCCCAGTGTAGCGAATTCGGTACGGGAAATCTTGCCGTCCGGTGCCACCCACACTTTTACCACCAGCGGTGGCGGCAAAGGCTGGCCTTCTTTCAGCAAGCGCTCCTGCATCCAGCCATGCAGTCGTACCACGGCATCACTGGCCGGATCACTGAGCCATGCTTCCAGTTGATTACCGGCCATTTGCGCATAGCTGACCCAATGTTGCGGCACGCTCTGCGCCATCGCGGTTTGCACCATGACCGGAGCCGACGACACCGTCAACCCTACGCCAAGTACCCCCATCATTTTCAGGACGCGATGCAAAGCACGTTTCACTACACCCTGTTTGCCATCCACGACCTGTGATGCCTGTTCCTGCATATTCTTTTCATTCATATCAATTCCCGTTTCCATGGCTGTCCTGCTTATTTATGTTCGGTATTTACCTGTCATTGCTAACCGCAGATAATCCCGACCGACAGCGTTGCCGCTCGTGCGGCCGGTGATTGTGTAGCACCCAGTTGGGCGGCATCGCTTTCCGTAAAGGGAATACCGCCGTCACGCAAAAATTGTTTGACCTGTGTCACGCCGACTGCCCGCACTACGCTGGCACCGGTCGGCACGCCCGCTGCCGCCGCCCGGCTCAACATGGTGCTAGACACCGCACCATGGGATGAGGAAACGGATGCCATCCGTGCCACCACCACGCCCAGCACCAAACCCGCACCGCCGATCACCGCACTGCCGCTGGCACCGGGCTTCACACCTGATAACAGCTGCATGCCGTCTTCACCCGGCACCGTGATCGCATTGCTGACCAAAGTGGCGCGTCCGGGCAAACGCTGCAGCACGCTATATGCTTCAGAAAACACACCAATACTGCTGCCACTACGTGCCTCAGTCTGCGCCAGCGTGGCACTCAGATACGGTTTAAGCGTCGTGTGCAAAACCGCCAGGTCCAGTTCCGGACTCGCCAGGCCCAGCTTCGCTTCGACCACACGCCCATCCTTGACCACGTAAATCGTGCCGCAGCTCCCGACCGCGTGATGCGCAGTCAATACATCGCCGGCTGGGTTCAGGAATACGCCACTGGCATGGGTGTCCAGCCCAGTCCGGGGCGGCGGTTCCGCTGCCGCCTGTACCGCCAGCGGCAGGCATGCCAACGCCAAAAAGAGCCGGCGCATCACGCCCGGCTCCTGCTGGTATCCATCTTTCGCCTTAACTTCTTCATATCCTTCTTCCCTGATCATCCCCACCCTTGCGCATAAGGCAGGGCTGACCATAAGCAAGACGGAAGTCGCGCGCTTTAAGTGACGTTTGTCACGAAAATGTCATAAATCTGTTGCCTTATTTTTTCAGACGACGCTGCTCCACCTCCGTCAAACGTGCCATTTGCGCCGGGTCCAGATTGCCCTGCCCCAGTACCTGGAAAGCACTGCCCTTGTCATAAGCTGCACCACGTTGCCCACCCGAAGCTGGTGCGCGCTGACCTGCACCGTCATCTTCCGGCGCGCCTTCGTTGCCAAAGCCCAGTACCCGCACCGTAAAGATCGATGGCAGGTTTTTACGCGCTTCGTTGCGATCACGCTGCATCACATCCTGCGCCGCTGCCGCCGCCGAACTGGCCGCCGCACTGGCGTTGGTCAGGGCGCCAACGTTGACGGATGCAATCATCGGGATACCGGAGGCCTCGCCTGCCACCTTGATGTTGGCGGCATTCACCACTTGCAGCGCGAAGATATTCACATTGCCCGAGACACGGATACCCGCCTCACCGGCATCGATGGTGCCCAACGGTGCGATCAAGTCAACGTTACCGGCGCTTGCTTCCGGTATCGGGCTCAGGGTGGCGATACCTGCACCCGAACTCGGCACTTGCGGTGACAGTGTCACATTGCCCCACTGGTCATAGACGCGTTTCGGCGGTGTGTAGAGGATGGTGGTTTTGGAACCGCGGCCGGCATTGATATCGCCTTGTTCCGACCACGCAAAGATATCGCCACCGAAGGTCGTCATCACACGCGACAAACCGAGCAACAGGCTTCGTTCGCTGAATAACTGGATATCACCCCGGCCTTGAGTGACCACACCTGCGGTTGCGGCAGGAACCTCACCTTGCACGCCGATCACGATCTGGCCGCCCGGTGCCATCATCTGGATATTGCCGCCGAAGTTGGTATGCACACCGGCATTGCCAAACATGGTGATGTCGCCACTGCGTACGATGGTGTCGCCATGTGCATCGCGATCCGGGAACAGCGTAGCGATCATGTCGCGGCTGCGCAGGAAGGAACCGTAGCGACGGCTGTCCGGATTATTGTATTCGCGACCACCTTCACGCAATTCTGCGTAGTACACATTACGCAGGAAGATGCGTTGCTGTTCCGGTGCCAACGCATGGAAGTAAGTCAGCGCATCTGCCGCTGTGCCGCTAAAGCCAAAGCGCTCTTGCAGCCAGGTCGCCAGCTCGCCCTCGTAAGTCTTCACTACCTTGCCAGGCTGGCTGGCCAGCGACGCACCCGGATCGGCCTGGTTGGCCGGATCAAGGTAGAGCTTGCTGATCGCGCTGAAGTCCGGCCCGTTCATACCGCCACCGGCCATCATTGCAATATCGGCACCCGGACGGTTGTCACCCTGTACCAAACCACCAAGGCTGACGACACTGGCTTTGGCGTCCTGCGTCAAGTTGCGTCCGGCGCTGATTTCCAGCGTACCGGGACCGGCTACCTGGACGTTTGCGTACAGGATGTCACGCCCGGCCTGCACCAACGAAATATCGTTGTCGTTGTTATGCACGAACAAGCTATTGGTATTGATCACATCGCGTCCGGCCTGGATGCGGGCCGCGGTCGCGGCGCGATACCAGGTCGGGATGGTACGACCCAGGCCGGTCATGCGCTGCGTCACACCACTGTTGACGCCGATCACGTCACCGTTGACACCATAGAACAATGCCGCAGAAGTATCACCGGCATGCAGTGCGGTCGCGCCCAGCGTATCCGGACCAAAAGCGAACAAGGGGAAGTAATGCTGCCTGCCATCAATAGCTGCGCCAGTAAACTGATCATTACCGGTCATCGCGCCATCCATACTCAGATTGGAAACTACGACGCGTGTCTGTGCGTTGAAGCCGACAAATGCCGGATTGAACGGGGTCGGCAAAGGTGTATCGGAACCCGACATGGCGATCGGATAGCCACCGCCATAGATGGAATTACTGGCGAGGAATTCGAGCGCACCGTTGGCCGAAGGTGCAAGTACCAGATACTTATTAGTGTCGGTAGCCGAAGAGCCTGGTGCCGCAGAGAACCCGTAATACAGGTTGCCGCTGGCCGCGGTCGCACGCAGGATGGACGGATAGGTAATCACGATATCGCCGATACTGGTATTACCCATGCTGGAACCGCGATTCGCAATGTCGGTACCTGGCGTCAGGTTGCCACCGGCAGCAAACAGATTGATGGCCGTATGCTTGTCCCACAGCGAGAACCAGCTTTGACCGCCGCCCAGGTAGTTCGTACCGTTCGCGGTAAAAGCTGAGCTATTCGCTGTATATGTACGACCCGGATCAGCGACCGTTGCCAGAACCAGGTCTCCCAGCGTATCCAGATAAATCGCCGTATCACCTGGCACTAGCGTGATGCCACCGCTGCTGCTGGCTATCGTCGGCATGAACGGATCTATGGTACGCACATCAGTTGCATCGCCATCGAAACCACGTGACTGTCCCCGCAATTGACGATAACGCGGCTTGATGTCGCCGATGGCAGTCGCAGCTACCGCAGTCGTACCACGCAAGTTGATCAGCGCACCGTTGAGGTCATGGTTTTGTGTATTGGCACCACCGCTGCCAAATTGCGTCGCGTCAAAATCGGGATTGAGTACGCCACCGAGTCGTATGTTCAGGTCGCCGCCACCGGTCAGGACCAACTTGCCGTCCGCATCGACGCGACCGGTGCTGCCTACCGCCGCGACCAGGGCCTGGCTGCGCGGGTAATTCTGCATGGCGTTAGCGGTACCGCGACGCGCCGTTACACCTGCATCCCCACCCGCTTCAATATTCAGGTTGCCGCCGCCCAGGGTACCCAGTCCGGTGAAGCCAACCAGATAAGGTTCCTGATATTCGTTTTGCCACACTGTCCCCATCGGCACTGCATAAGCACCAAAGTTGATCCACCATGCAGTCGGTACTGCAGCAGAAGTGCTGCCAGTACCCTGACGCCACAACCAGTTACCGACGCCGGCACTCGGGATGTTCGGCCGTTCAGGCCAGGCGAAGGTACCCCACACATCGCCGGTAATGTTTCTGCCAACGGAAATATTCAGGTTACCGCCCTGCTCCGGATACCACGCCTGGTAAGCCGCCAGTGCCGGGTTGTAATCATTGCTTTGCGCACCCAGCAGGGTATTGTTGGTATGCAGGCCACGCGGCTGGTTGAATATATCCACACCATTGCTGTCGAGTATGGACGCGGAGGGCGTACCTGCGGTGTACACGCCATACGCCGACTGCATGCGGAAATCACCCGCTGCCGTCATGCCGATGTCACCGGTACCGGTACGCAGCACGCTGAACATAGGTGAGAGCAAAGTATGCAGCGTGATATCTCGCACCGGATTAATCGTCTGTACGCACATGCCCGGCTCATTACAGATACCCAGCTCGACATACATAGGATCTACTGGCGTGCCTTCTTCAAAGCCCGACGGAACAGCTTCAGGTCCCCATGTATAAGTGATGCGTATCGGATCAATATTGCAGGTCACAAATGTGCAATAACCGGCTTCGATTGCCCATTCCTCAACGACTTCTCCCGGAACCAGGCCATACATTTCAGCATCGGCGCCCCAGACCAAGCCGGTACCGCCAACTTTGGTTTCAACCCTCGTCATTGCGTGCGTATCGGCGAGGATGATGGAACCCTTGGATGCAGGATGGACCGCACGCCGGTCAGCCGAAGCCATATCCGCGCCTGCCGTCAGTTGCAAACTCCAGCTGCTGGCACCTTTGCCCAGCATAGGTGCCAGCGCCCAGTTAGCGCCTTGTACGCCGTTTACTTCGGGACGCAGGTTAATCGGTTTGTCATCCAGCAGTTCAAGCTTGGTCATCGCCGGGATCAACGCACCACGCGCCAGCGTGATGGCAATGCTGGCCGACATCGCGACCGGCAGCTTGTAGCCTTTCGGCCATACCAAGGCAGCCACGTCTGCGCTGCTGCGCAAGGCGGTACCGGCACCCAGCTTCATGCCACTGCTCAGCGTCACGTCACTCGCCATCACGGTACCAGCCGTCCACGCAATGCTGCCATTGGCGTTATATACATTCGCCGCCAGCACGGTTCCTGCGCGCAGCGTGTGGCTGGAAGTCAGCTCCACGTCGACCGGCAGTACAGTACCGCTAGGCAAGTTCAGGCCAGCTGCATGCAAGTCGTAATTCAGGGTCGAGCCTTGCGGGAATTGCGTACCCGCTTCCAGCACCACACCATCAATCGGAATCACGATGTCACTACCGAATGGCGTCATACCCCGACCGTCCCAACGTGCTTCGGTCAGGTACCAGCCCTTGTCATCCGGTGTCGTTGGTGGTGGTGCAAAGCCATCGTTGATGCTGCCGTAAATATTGATATCGCCTGCAGCGCGTATCACCAGCATGCCGGGCTCACCAAAACCGCGCAGCGCAGGATTATCACGGTCCGAGTTTGGACCGTAACGATAAGCGGACAGGTCGAGGTCACGCGAGATAATCACGTCACCATGCGGATTGTCAGTGCTGACCTTGCCGACGATTTCCACACCCGGACGCAGGTGATAGTTGCCCAGGCCCGCCAGGCGATTGCCCAGTGCGGTATTGGCCAATGCCGCATCAATGAAAGCGGTATTGTGCGGATCGATACCACCACGCACGATGACGCCATTGCCATCCTTGATACCGTCGAAATATTCCTGCGTAATCTCTTGCGGCTTGTTGCCGTTCACGTCCGGCACCGCGATCTCAGGCGCATCGTCATAGCTACGGAAACCATAGACGGCCACCGTTTTGGCACCGGCGATCACCGGTGTACCGTTGACAGTGACAGCTACGTCATTCGCGCCATTACCCGCGCCATCGACACCACCCAGGCGTGGTGCGCTCAGGTTGAAGGTGCCGCGTGCAACACCATCATTGCCTTGTGTCACATTGGTACCGGCACGCAAATCGATATGCGCATTGCTGCCCAGGGTCAGCATGCCTTCTTTGGTCGTCAGGTCCACAGTCGCACGGTTCGGACTGTCGATGATCTGGCCCTTGCTATCGACGCGCAAGCCAGTACCGTGTGCATCCAGTGTGCCATTTATAGTCAGGTCACCTTTCGCTGCCAGGTAAATCGAGCCGACCTGGAAGCCGCTGGCATCGATACGGCCATCGACCGTCAAATTGCCGCCATCAAGCACGACTTCGACTTTGCGTGCCTTGACTTCATCATTGATAGTCAGGTCACCCTGCTTGATCTGGAAGCGACGTGCACCGAATACGCCGCCATCGTTCAGGCGCGCATTCAATGCTGCGAAGTCGGACAGGCTTTGCGCACGCAAGGTGATCTCCGCTGCGTCATAAGGCACCAGTGTGCCGCCCGCGTCATACCAGCCACTGCTGCCGCCAAGGATGGTGCCGGCCAGGTCGATATGACCTGCGCTATCACCGAGAGCGACCGCTTTCAATGTACCGCCGCGATTGTTCTGCGCGGACAGATTGATAATCGAACCGGCACTCTGCGTGATATCGCCGACACTGCTCAGCAGCGACAAATCGCCGCCCCAGCTATAGCGCGTCTGTTCAAAGAATTTCACTGCACGACCGGAGAGATCGATCTGTGCGTGCTCACCCAGCGTCAGGTCTTCGGTCGCCGACAAGGTTAGCTTGCCGGAAGGCAGGACTACTGCGGTATCGACATGCACGGTGTTACCGGACAGTTTCAATTCAGCGCCCAAAGCATCGCTGGTACCAGCCGTACTGCCGCTCGGTGCCAGCACCTTCAATGCGCCGCCGACGGTAATGCTATTCACCGACGCTGCTGCACCAGTCAGCAACGGGGCGTTGATGTTCAGGTCGCCGCCGGTATATTGATAACCCTGGCCTGCGATGTAATCACCCTGGCGATGATAGACATTCAGCGTGCCCTTGCCATTCGAGGTCACACGCTCACTGGCATTTAGATTGATGGCACCGAAACCGAGCGCCAGGCGGTCGGCTGACAAGCCAGCGTCCGGTTGCGTATTCGGACCATAGCCAAACAGTATGCGCTGCGCATTGATATCCAGCGTGCTGTCACCCAGCAGGTTGCCGATTGCGGCACCCGGTGTATTCGGCAGGTACTCGCCGGTAGTCCTGGTTGGGGTGATCGCGGCACCGGTCCAGATGAATTCACCGGTCGTAATGCTGGCCTTGTCACCGGCCGCGCCGTAACCATAGATAGCTGGCGTACCGAATACCAGTCGTTCTATCGAGGATTTACCGGTAGTCGGATTAAAAGTATCGAGCGCAACCGAGCCATAGATGTTGATCGATTCACGGGCGTTGAAAATCACCGATTCAACTGCCGGTACACCAACACCGGCATTCCCTGCCAGCAGGCGATCCAGCACGCCCTGGTTCATCGACAGGCCAGCCGGCAAGGTGCCATTCTGCGCGGCCTGCGCCAATGCTGCATCGCTACCGAGGTTCAATGCAGACAGGGCGAGCAAGAGATTCTTCGCACCATAACGCGTGTTGTCTTCCAGCGTGAACGATTTATCGGTGGCGATCGCCAGTGTGCCTTCGCCATACAAGCTCGTTTCACCGCTGCATGGTCCCGCATTACATTTGCCGACGCTGATGGTACCGGCATTGATATCACCACCTTTGGTAGACAACAGATTGATCCAGCCGTTGGAAACGCCCAGCACGGTAGTGCCGTTGGTGGAAAACACGACGCCGTCAGACGAGTCATACGCCGCTTTACCCTGGCCTATCGTATTAATCGATGCCCCCTGCTCCACTACGATGCCGCCCTGCACACCGCCGTTCAACAGAAAAACTTCGGCAGCGCTCAGTTGCGCACCACTGCGTACGATCATATCGACAGCTTCACCATTGAAGGTGGCGAAATTGTCGCCGTAGCCCATGCCCAATGTACCGCCCAATATCATGCGCGCTGCACCAAATGCATTGAGGTCACTGGCCAGCAACGAAGCACCTGCAAAGCCAGCGGTAGGCCCGCTCCCATTAGCCAGAATTTCGATGCCAAAAGCGTTGACCGTCAGCGTGCCGCCAAAACCATACGATGCAGGTGCCGGTTTAAAGAGCGCGCTGCCTTCGAACTGCAACATCGGCATGCCGGCATTCGGTGTCGAATATTTATAATCCAGCAGCAGATTACCTGCATCGGCAGCAATCGCGCCGCGCATGCTGCCGCGCTTGGCCGCATCAGCCAGGACAAACGCGTCGTAACCGGTTTCGTTAAAAGCGGAATATCTGCGTACTGCTGTGCCTGGTGTGACGATGACCTGGTTCGGCAGGCTGGCCATGATGTTCGTATTCGCGACGCCCAGATAAGCGGCGCTGACATAGGAGCCATTACCCGCTGCGGCCACACTGGTCGGCAACGATGCTGCACCCAGCTCGACACGGAACGCCCCCGGCAACAAGGCATAGGTAGAAGGCATCAGCGTATAAGTACCTGCTTTCAGGCCCGCGATATCATGTTCAAACGTGACCTGACGCCCCACCATCGGATCGCCATATCCGGCGTCTGGTGCGACTGGTGCATAAGCACCGGCGTAGCTCGGCACGATGGCGTACACGCCATTGCCTGCCTTGCTGAAATCAAATGTCGGATTCGCATTCACCAGCGGCGTGCGTATGATGTCGACCGAACCACCGCGACCGGTAATGAAGCCGGCACCGGTCAATTCACCGCCACCCGACAGATCCAGCACACTGCCACTCTCCCCGATTACGCTATCGCCGGTCAGCTTGATACCGCTGCTACCCAGCGGGCGTGGTGTGATCGGCTTGCCTGCGTAGTCATACGCGATGCCATCTATGGTGCCGCCATAAGGCATGACGACGCCAGCGCCGCTGACCGAAGTAAGGCTACCCGCCAGCAACTCAACCACACTGGCATGCGCCACATTGGTACCACGGCCGTCCTGCCCCACGATCAGATTGCCCATAGGCGCACGTACGATACCCCCCTGGCGCACGATGTCGGCACCCAGTGCCAGCGTACCGAACACCGACAGCGGTGCTGCCGCCAGTGCATCGCCATAGCGTTTGATTTCCAGTGTGCTGCCTGTGTAGTACTTGCCGTTCGGCCACGGCCTGTCATCGAAACCGGCAACGATTTGCGCGTTGACGCCTGTCGCCGGATAAATCTGCGCGGCAGTCAGGGTGATATTTCCGATCGATGCCAGTTCAGTGGTGGTATCGCCATTCAAGCCGCGAGCTGCTGTACCACCCAGCAATCGCAAGTCACCACGGCTGAGGATGTCGACTTCATCGAAGGCACGACGATCTACCGTCATCTGTATACCGTTCTGTTGCGCGATGTTGCCATGCGCGCCGAAACCGACACGATCACGTATCTCTACCAGATCCGCCTCTACCGAAAAGCTGGCGTCGCTGGACGTCGTGCCAGCGCTGTTACGACGCGTCACACCGTAGATGACATTGAAATCGCCCGGTGTTTTAGTGGTCCCTGCCAGTCGTACATAGGCTGACGCCAGTTTGATGCTGGCATCGTTGGCGGCGGTAGTCGCCAGGCCAAAGCTACCGGCGTACAGACGCATGCTTTGCGCCATATTCAGGTCTACGCTACCGTCGAAGCTGAGCAAGCCTTCCACGAACAGCGACAGATTACCGAAGCCGCCATTGTTCACTTGCTCGACACTCAGGCGTGCCTTGCCATAGCCCAGTGCCGGATCAGCCTGTCCCGCCTGCAAGCCAGCCGACAAACCACTGTCCTGATACAGCTGCGACAGGATCAGTTCGCGTTGCGCACGCACTGCATCTACCGGTTGATAGTTGTTGGCAAAGACAGGCGCATCCAGCGCGACCGCCAGCGTGCCGCCAGCTGCATTTGCAGCACCGGCATGTGCACGCAAAGTGCCGTCGATATAAATACTGTGCGCAGATTTGAGGACGATGTCGCCACCGTTGCTGGCGACATTGACTTCGCTTGCCTTGCCGTTGGCGCCAGGAATATCGAGCTTGGCACTGCTACCGGACGCATCGAGCAAGGCGCCCGGACGAATAATGATGGCGACATCCGGTGCAGTGGTGACGCCCTTGCTTTCCCAATCCATGCTGCCACCCAACGTAATGCTGCCGCCATTCATGACCGTGCCATAGCGGCGGCCATCAACGCCGACACTGGTAGCTGCACGTGCCGCCACGTCGAGCACACCGGTTTCACCTATCCAGATCGAACGATTGTGTGCTTGCTGCGAAGTATTCTGTGGTGACGAAGTCAGTGGTGCATCGATGCCGATTGCAATATTGCCGCCCCATGCGTTCAGCGTGCCGTCTACGACTATGCTGCTCTTGCCACCGCCCTGCAAACTGATGGAGCGGCCCGGATCTACCGATACCACTGCGCCCTTACCGATGACGATGTCGCCACCATCCTGCAGCAGTCGTTGCGAACGCAAGACCAGGTCTGCACCACTGCGCTGGATCATCTGGTGCTTGGCCTGATCGTCCTGATACCGCTCCGGCGTCCAGATCTCAAGGGCATCACGACCATCGAGACTGCCCACGCCATTCGTGCTCACACGCAGCAGTGGCATCAACACATCCAGCTTCGCACCATCGGCCACCTGTACACCGGCGTGACCATTGATATCGTATTTGGCAAAGCCTGTCTGCAAACGTGTGCTATCCAGGTTCATTGCACCGATAGTCGGCGTAGCAGCACCGATGATGACCGCATTAGCGGTTTCCAGTTTAAGTGTGCCGCCACCTGCAACACCATAGCCGCGTACTTCACCATCCAGCGTCAAAACGCCGTTGTCATTATTCTGCGTACCGCTAACATCAGCCAGCAGGCTGACATTGCCGCCCTTGCCACCGGTTTTCTTACCCTTTTCCTGGATTGCGGCGCCGGACGATGCATCAATCAGGCTGCCTTGTTCGATATTGATGTCACGTGTACTTTCCAGCTTGACCGAGCCGCCATTCAGGTAAGCCAGGCCACTGCGCTCCGTCGGCGCCAGCGGTGTATTCACCCAGCGACCGCTGACATCCAGCGTTGCACCGTTGTGTAAAGTGATTGCCGAGTTACCGTTCTTTGCCAGTGCACCGGATTGCGAACCTGGTACCGGTGAAGTAAATATATTCGTCGCATTGATACTGCCACCATGCACCGTCACATGCGCTGCGATATCCACATTCGCCGCGATCATGTTCAGCGTGCCGCCATCATTCAATGTGATGGCTTTGTCTATCACGATGTTGCCACGGGTACCGAGGTCCAGGCCGGCCAGGTGCTGCTCATTGATGTACTGGCTGTCCAGCCACACTGTGCCGACACGTGTCGGGTCCAGCACATCGCTGGCGTTCATGCCTTCCGTGACTTCCGCCACATCGCCCAGCTTGATGTCACTATCGAACAATCCGGTGCGCCCCGGTGCAGTGTATTGCCCCAGCAATACCGTCGCGCCTTTGGCAACCGCAGTCTGTGCCTGCTTGTAACCATCGCTGACCGTATCGCGTACCCGCGTCTGCTGCTCACCCTGGTAAACCTTGCTGACCAGTTCGCCTTCCAGCACCGCGGTCGGTGCACTGATAATTAAATTACCCGCATCACGCCCAACGGTATAACCATTCTCCAGGCGCTGGCGCGCTGCGATCAGCGGGTTGTAGTAATACCTGGTGGCTTTCTCACCCCAGCGCTCGCTCTTGGTTTCGTAGCCTTTATAAACACCGGTATATGTCACACCGGCCGGTGCTTCACCGATACGATAGAGCTTGCCGTCACTGCCCTTGAGCCAGGTCTGGTTGACCATGCCGGTCTGCACATTGAAGCTACCACCGGAGAGATTGATGGCCGAACCTTGTTGCGTAATGACTTCGCTACCACCCAATGTAACGGTGCCGCCCTGCGCCGCCCACTCACCGATGCTGTGCCCCTGGTTGCTGAGGTAACCGCTGACTTCGAGCAAGCCACCTGCCGCATACCAGCGATCACTGGCGTAACCGCCGGTACCGGCCGGCACCAGGATCAAGTCGCGCCTGTCGAGCCAGATATCGTTATTGGATAAATTGCCGCTATCACGGTTATCCGGCGAATCACGCAACTCATTACCCTGGATATTGACTTTGACGTTATTACTTTCCATCGCCACATTGACGCCAACCGCACCGGAAACATCCAGATTGGCTTTATCGGTAACAAAGGTCCTGCCTTTCGTGCTGACGGCAATCTGGCCGCCGGTTGCCAGCGTCATGGAATCACCAGCAAACGTGACATTTCCGCCAGAGACGATTTCTATACGTGACTGATCGCGTCGATCCGACAGTGTCGACAAGTTGTCATAAGGACCGGCAGCAGTAGCGGCACGTAATAAATCCTGCGCGGCAGATTCCTTAATCAGCGCATCGCGCTGGCTATCCAGTGCAGTGGTCTTGCCATCGTCTTCGATCAGGATGGCGGTGGTGCTACCCTGGCCTAATGTGACATTACCTTGTGTATCGCTGGCCGAATTGAGCAAGTGGATCGTGCCACGGGTATTCACGGTGGTGGTCGCAACGGCGACACCGTTCTGCTGTACATCACGCCCGGTCAGTGTGATATCGCCTTCACGCGCCATGATGAGGCCGGTATTCGTGACCTTGCCGGCATCGCTGCCCACATCGATCTTGCCGACGACTTCATTGCCGCGTGTAGTGCTGAAAGTATTCCCTTCCGTGCCTACACCTTTGCGGATGAAGAAGCTGTCGCCCGCTGCCAGCGTAGTCTGGCCTTTACGGGTGACAATCTCACCGGCGTTATTGACTTCCTTGCCCAGCAACAGCACATAGCCGCCACCGGATGTCACTGTGGACGGCTCATGCGTGGCAATTTGCGCACCCGCTTCTACCAGTACATTGCCATTGGCACCGGTGAAACTGGCGGTATTGAGGTTCGGGCTATAGATACCGGTATTGAATTGCGAGTCGAGGATGTGCGCTGCGGCGACCACCAGGTTACGCGTGTTGACCTGGCTGCTGCCGCTGAAGATGATGCCGTTGGCGTTGACGATCATGACCGTGCCCGGCGCCTTGATCTGGCCCTGGATCACGCTTGGTGCAGTGGCATTGTTGATGCGGTTCAGTACCGACCAGTCGGCTTGCTGGTCGAAGTTAAGAATCGTGTTCTTGCCGATGTTAAACGTTTCCCAGTTGAGGATCGCTTTGTCGGCGGTTTGTTTGATGTCGACAATGGTTTTACCGTTAGCCGTCGACTGCGTCGGGCCATTTGCATTGATCCAGCTACTGACCAGGCTGCCAGCATCGAGGCCACCGACACCGAGACCATCCGGCACGCTACCCGTGGCGGCCAGTCTGGCTGCACTTTGCTGCGCTTGCGCCAATGCGATTGCACGAGCGGCGGAATTCAGGTTGGCAAGTGAACGTTGTAATTGGGTATTGGCTTGCTGCTGTTGCAGTGCCGGGGAACTGGCCTGCATTGCCGGCATGCCGTTCGGCAGTTTGCCGGTAGCGACTGCAGCTGCTTGCACTACCCCCTTCTGGGCATACCATGCAGCACTGAAGGCTTGCTGTGCATGCGCATCACCCCACATACTGCCCGTTGCCAACATCACGGCGATGGCATGGGCTAAGGGTTTCATACGACGCGATCCGATATCTGCGGACGGAGTACGTGTGAAAAATGCTGGGTTCATCTTGGCAGGACGGATGGACGGCATGGCAGGCTCTTTCAGTGGTGATTCATATTGGAAGGAATAAATACGGCGGAAAATTTCCTGACCGCCTTTGCCTCCCTAGACGAAAGCCAACACCAAAAGCTATACAAAAATTTACTGAAAATTATGTGCCGCCACGCGCAGCGATAGCACTGGCATGGCTTGCTGAAAAACAGATATTTTTTATGACAATCAGATGACATGACCTGACTGCCTGTTTACCCTATTTAAGCAAGACCAGACCGCCCGGCAAGGAAGTCACATCGAGCTTGAATAAACGCTGGATTTGCGCAATCGCTTTATCCAGGTCACGGATATGAAAACGGCCACTGACCGGTTTGTCGGCCATGCCTTTTGCCATCAGGACCACACGACCCGGACGGTAGCGATTGATTTCCGCCACCACCTGCGCCAATGCCGTCTGGCGGAAGCTCAGGATGCCGGAGCGCCAGGCCGAAGCATCAATCGGATTGATGCTGCGTATCGCCTGTATCGCCTGGCTGTCATAGGTCACTTGCTGTGCTGCGCGCAAGACCACTTCATCGCCACCCGATGCCACTTTGACCATGCCCTCAATACAGGTCACGCAAACTGCATTACCCATATGCCGCAATTCAAAGCGGGCATCGAGGCCTGAGGTACGCCCCCCGGCGGCACTCACCACGAACGGCTGGTTACGCTTCGTTGCATCGACCGCCACTTCACCATCCAGCAAGTCTATGCCGACGGCTTCACCACGCAAGGTTTGCACGGCTATCGCACTGCGGGTATTCATCTCTACGGAAACACCGGACGCCAATTCGATTCCACGCTGCTCACCGGCAGCCGTACGGAAATCGGCGCGCCACGCATCCGCTGCCGACGGCCACAAATCCAGCGGTGGGTGTATCAGGGCGACACCTGCGATAGCCGCACACGAAGTTGCCAATGCGCCACCCATGAAAGCCCGGCGCGACATGCCGGACGTTTGCTTGCGCGATTGTTTGTTGCGCAAGGCGCTCAGCTCAGGGTCACCGGCACCAGCCAGTACTGCCGCCGGCAACAACTCATCCCACATCCGCTGCGCTTGCTCGAAAGCCCGTGCATGGGCGGCACTGGTCGCACACCAACGTCGCAAGGCCTGCGCATCTGCCGCGCGCGCAGTACCCGACTTCAGGCGACGCAACCATGCATGCGCCTGCAGTTCCAGCTCATCAGGGATGCGATGGGATGGCTGCTCAAGCATGATGGCGAGCTCCAGACGTGGGCGACAGGTACATGGCTATTTCGCGAAAAAATGGATATATACCCAAGACGTTTTTCAAACGCTGAAACTGCACTTTGTTTTTCATTTTGTGTGCTCGCTCATGTGCTGGACCACATATTCGTGTGCGCGCTTGAGTTCGCGGTCGACCAGGCTTAGCGATACGCCCAGCCGGTCCGCCACTTCTTGCCGCGGCATTTCATCGACACGAATCAGGATCAGGATATTGCGCCGCCGCGACGGCATTTGCTGGATGACGGCAGCCAGGCGCTCCGCTTCGGAACGGGCTGCGAAGGTCCGCGCCGGACCCGCCGCCGGGTCGGACAGGTCAGCCAGTACCTGCTCTACTTCTTCGCCGCTGAGGAAACGCTTTTCCGCACGCATGCGATCCAGTGCCGCATTGGTCGCCATCCGCATCAGGTAACTCAACGGATATTGCACCGGCTCCGCACCTTCCTTGCTGCTCTCCAGCCGGAGCCAGGTTTCCTGCAGTGCTTCGCCGGCGAGGTCGGCGCTACCGAGATGCACCGTCAGGCGACGCTTCAGGTCGTCATAGCGCCGCACCAGGAAGTCGCGCAAACCGGAAATGCCGATATCACTCATCAGTGCCCCGTCGTTCCGGCGCAGTCACTTGCAGCCAGTTGCTGCGGCAAGATCAACATAAAGAAAGGCAGGCTGGTATCAGCCGGGCCACGTCCGAGATCGACTTTCTGCAAGGCTTGCAGGATGGCACGATCGCGGCTCTTGCTTCCGCTCGAATCCAGCAACAAGGCTTGCGTGATGCGTCCTTGCGCATCGACATGGAAACGCAATGCAATGCGGTAATCCAGCGTCGCGATCAGCGGATCACGGCAAAATGCCGCACGTACGCCGGACTGCAACAGGCCGTCGTAGGCAATATTGCGTTGCATGTTTACAGCTGCCGGGGTGACAGGTTCCAGCACAAATGCATCCGGTGCCGTGAAATTCGCTTCCAGCCCGGTTCCCTCCAGCAGCAGGCGCAAGGCGGCATATGCGGTGTAGCGACCGGATACTGCGGTGGAATTCAAACCCTGGATGGAAGCGGCACTATAGAGTCCGGCAAAACCGGTTTTTTCACCGAAGGCATCAAGCGCTGCCTGCAGTGGTAATGAAGGGATATCGAATTGCATGCTGCCGGCTTGCGGCGCACGTATGGCAGTGACTGACTGGCGAGGACTATCCGGCTGCGCAGCCAGCTCGCGCATCAACAAAGACATGCCCACCGCCACGGTGAACATGGCGATGGACACGACGTTTCTTGCCATAGGGATGTCAGTAATATTTTCATGCGTTAGATGTGCAATCCAGCCGAAGGGCTGCTTGACTAGCTTGCGCATCGTACCCAAGCAATATGACCTTGCCGTGACAGAAAACAATGTACGCACAGGTGCTACAACAACGACCGGCCGCTTCAGTCGTCAGGCTCATCCTCATGCAAATCATGTACCTCGGATTCCGGGGCCTTGTTACCGGCACGTTCACCGATGGCACGCCGGGCTGCGATCAACTCGGCATGTGAAATACCAAACTCCGCCATCGACGTTGCCATTAAATTCAATAAGGCCACGCGCTGGCGCTGGCGTACTGCTTCAGCACGGCGTGTCCGCCTGACCTGACGGTCAGCGGCCGTCAGTTGCTGCAGGTGGACGTCATGCGACTCATCATGTGTCGGCATAGCGATTCCTTTTCAATACCGGCCCCGGCACGCGGGACCGGTGGTCTGCCCTGGTTCAGGCTGCTACCGATTCTTCCGCTGTTGCAGCGACTGCATCCGTAGCCGGTACGGATTCAGGTTTGAAGTTGCGCAGGTGCAGGAAGAACTGGCCCATCATCTGGGTCCACAATTGCAGGGAAATAGCCAGGTGCGCCGGGGTAACACCACCTGCCACCATGACATCCATTTCCAGCACAACGAAATCGCCATGCAAGGCTACGCGTGCAAAACGCTTGGTACGGTGCCATTCGGTCAGCACGCCTTCCGGCAATACACCACCCTGCACGCGCAATGGGCAGCTCAGTGTCAGGTCAGCGTACTGACCCGGTGTGATTGCATTGCCCCACAGGACCTGGAAGCCGATACCGTGGCTGGCACTATGCAACCATGTGGTGCCTTCATGCTCGGTGGTGGTCACGGCACAGCCGGCCGCCTTGATGGCATCCGATACTTGCTCCGCGTTGACTGTGTTCAACAGTTCAATTGCCGGTGTGGTTTCTGCTACTGCTGCAGCTGCTGCATTGGAAGATTTGCTCATGTCATATCCTGATCATTAAAAGTGAAAGTATGGGAGCGAGAGCCGGCGTTATGCGAGCCCTCGCGGTCCGTATTTATTTTTGCAAGGCTGCGTCGAGTGCTGCGCTGTCGATCTTCAGGCTGCCGGCAGGAACCAGTCCGGCCATATGGGCCTGTATCAACTGCTGTTGACGCTGGTCGCGCAAAGCGGTTTGCAGGCGTGGCTTGATTTCTTCCAGGGTCGCGGTACGTGCCGGCTGGGTTTCCAGCAGTTTGACGATATGGAAACCGGATGGGGACTGCACCGGTTCGCTCACCTGGCCGACCTTCAGCTTGGCAACCGCATCACGTACTTCAGGCAGCATCTGCTCCAGTGGCAGCATGCCGACTTCACCACCGCGCTCTGCGCTGCGTGGATCTTGCGAACGGCTACGCGCCAGCGCTGCGAAATCACCACCACGGGCCTGGGTCGCCAGCTTCTTCGCTTCGTCGCGCAATTTGGTGGTCGCAGCAGCATCCGTGCCGGTGCTCGCCAGGTAGATTTGCGCCACGCGATAGGTTGCCGGCAAATTGAAGTTGGCCTTGCCTTGTTCATATGCTGCTTTTACTTCGGCATCGGATGGATAAGCCGCCGGTACTTGTGCGACCGATTCCAGGTAGCTGGTGCTGACGATACGCGCTGTGACTTCACGCACTGCGGCATCCACCTTGGACTTGACTTCCGGACGCTCGGCCCAGCCTTTGGATTGTGCTTCGCGCAACAGGGCTTCGCTGGTCACGCGTTGACGCAACCAGTTTTCCACACCGGCGCGGTTGTTCTTGATGGCGGCACGTTCTGCTTCCGGCATGCCTTGCAACAAGCGCGTGATTTCGTTTTGACCTATGGTCACACTGCCGGCGCTGGCAACGACTTTGTCCGGTGCTGCCGATTGCGCGGCAGACATGCCCATGACCGAAGCCAGCAACACGCCGATTGCGGTACGTACGCCGGGTAATGCTTTATTGATATTCGATTTCATTTTTTCATTCCTTCACTATGGTTTCGCCAGGCACAGTGTGCCTGTGCGAAATGACACTGGGATTACTGACTGCGTGGCTGTTCTGCCGCCGGGGTATTGCTGCCACCTATTTCAAAACGACCTTCATACAATTTATCGCCATACTGCTGCGCAATTTCATCCAGTTTGACCCGGCTTTGCGCGGCGAACGGCTGGCGCGCACTCATCAAAGTACCCATATCCTGCGTTTCATATGCACGCAGGATTTCCTGTCCGGTTTCATACAACTGGACGTTCTTGGCCTTGCATTGCATGGCAGCCTGCGCTTGCGACATGCTTTCGCCGGCCAGGCGCTGGCGCTCGGCTTCGGTCGCACGTGCCAGCTTCAGTAACTCATCATATGCACCCCGATACTGGGTAATCTGCGCATTCGCTTTATCCAGCTCGACCTGGTTTTGGTGCTTCATGCCACTGAGTTTTTCACGTGCCTGGCGCTCAGCCGCCTGGCTGCTGGCGAGGTCTTTCTTGACCTTGTCGATATCCGCCGGGGTCGATGCCGGACCGGCACCGCCCTTGAATGCGGCCAGCTCGTTCTGTGCCTGTTGCAACTGCGTGGTGGTAATCCGCAGTTGCGCACGCAAACGCTCTTCCATGCTTTGGTTTTGCGCCTGTGCCGTACCGCTGGCCAGCAGCACGACCACGGCCGCAGCCAAAGGACGCAAAGTGGCGAAACGGACGGCGCGGCGAGGGAGGAAATGGGATGACATGGGATCCTCGTTTAGAAGCGTGTATTCAGCTCAAGCTGCATCACGTCGATAGCCAGCGGGGAGCTGTAAATGGTTTTGCTCGACAACCAGCGACCGGTCAAAGATGTGTTCTTGTCGAAGGCATAGGTACCGCCCAGGGTGTAGCCGCGTGCATTGGTACCACCGAGGTGGAAGGACGAATCGTTGTAAGCATCAGGCATCGCATCCGGTTCAATGTATTTATAGCCGGCCGATACATTCCATTCACCACGCAGGCTAGGGTTCGGGTTACCCAGGGTCGCCTGGACCATATACGCGTTACCGCCACTCTCGAAGTTGGCGCGTGCATTCACACCGGTCCGGTCGTAGTTATTGAGAATGCCGCCATTTGCGCGACGGAACATTTCATCTTCATCATAGGCAAGGTTGCGGATGTAGTTCGCATCCAGACGCAGGCCGTAATCACCCAATACCTTGGTTTCCCAGCGTGCATTCAAATCCAGCAACTGGAATTTCGAAGCCAGGCCCATGTATTGCGGCAATGGTGTGTTCGCCGGATTGGCCGGGTTCAATGCGATATTGCGCAACAGCATCATGGTATTACCCTTCTGCATGTAGGCCGGACGAGACCAGTCGGTGCTACATGTGGTGGTTTCACCAGAGTACAGGCGGCAAGGATCAGACAGCTTGCCATTGATATTCTGGAAGCTGTAGTAAGCCACTGCACCGCGCAAACGATTCGTCGAATCCAGTTTCCAGTTGGCGCCAACCTGCGCACCCAGCAACCACTTGGTTTCGCTGCGCATCTTGTCGCCCTGGTCTTTCGGGAAGTTATCGGACGAATATTCGAGCGGGATGATACCCAGCGTACCGAACATCGATAAGGTGTCATTGCTGAACTTCTTGTCGAATTGTGCGGCCACACCGTCGAAGTTCAAGTCATTCGAAAACAGCATGTCTGACGAGACGAATGGATTAGCAAAGCGACCACCGGTGATCTTGAGCCAGTCGGTCGGACGGTTCGCAATCCAGGCCTGGTCCAGCCAAATGTTTTTCTTGTTCAAGCCGCCGCCCAGCGTCTGGGTAGTGGAAACCGGATTGTCATCACTACCGGTCGCCAGGCGTACACCTGCCGTGGTGGTATCGGAGATATCAGCCAATACGCCAAAACGGGCCCGTACACGCCACAGGTTTTTTCTATCCTGGCGCGTATTCAAGGTCGGCGGCAAACCGGAAGCGGTGTTCGGGTTTACGTCATAGCCGCTACCGGCATTGATCGCCGCGTAATCGATAATGTTCATATTATCGTTGGCGCGACCGTAATAGCGCGATTCATTACGCAAGCGCATATCGCCTTCGATACGGATGCGTTTGCTCCATTCCGGGGTTTCATTCGGTGCCGCCCAACCTTCGGTGCGGGCTTGTGCCATGACCTGGCCTTTGACTTCATCACGGATCTGGTCACGCACGGTTTGCGAAATATAAGGTACACGCACATCGCCTGCTTCCGGACGCATTGCGGCAGTGCCTGCTACCGGTGCCGCTGCTGCAACTGCCGCAACCTGGCGTTGTGCCTGCTGGGCCGCCATCGCTTCGGTTTGCGCCTGTGCCAGCAAGGCTTCGCCGACGTCTTTATTCAGGGTACCGCTCTGGATCAGGCCACGGATCAGCTTGACCATGGCGCTTTCGGCCGGTGCTGCGGTTTGTGCCTGTGCCACACCGCTGGCCATCAACAAGGCGACCGCCGAAGCGATGGCCAGGTTTTGTACGGATTTACGTACCGGTAGTACTGAGCCACGGCTGCTACGGCCCGGCTGGGAAGATAAATGATTCATACTTTCTTTCACTGATTGAAATGAAATGGAAGGGATTGCAGGCTTCGTCATGGACGGCGCCCCCTGATAGTCATGCGCGCCGGGAAGCGTTGCGAAGCAGGTGGTCGCACATCACTGCGGAAGTCACGCACCATCGCCAGCACCGCCTCGTCAATTTGCGCATTACCCGTGCTTTGCACCAGTTCTGCGCGTGTCGCTTTACCGTCCGGATCCAGCCACAGGTTGATACGAATTTCCTGGAAGGCCAGCGTGCGGGTACGCGGGTCACGGGCGAATGCCTGTTGCACTGCATTCCCGATATACGCGGAATACGAACCCATCCCGCCACCGCCACCAGTCGAACCGCCGCCACTTCCGGCGCGTACACCGAAACTGTCATTACCGGCTTGCGCATCACTATTCATCGTGACCGGATCACCCGCATCCGGCGCTGGCGTCGGCGAGTCGGATGGTGCCTCCTGCGGATTCGGAGTCGGTTCAGGCGGCGCTTCCGGCTGTACTTTTTCCGGTTCCGGCTCCGGCAATTTCTCCGGCTCAGGTGGCGGTGGCGGTGGTGGCGGCAGCATCAGCATCGGGGTGGCAGCCACCTCGCGCTTGGTACTCGCGGTACCCGATACCAGATACCAGACGACCGCCACCAGCACGATCAGAATGAATCCGCCTATCGCGTAACCACCCCAGCGCCGCCATAAATCGGCAGTCTGCGAGGTCGGATGAGAACTTGTATGAAGGCGATTCACATTACCCCCCTCATGCCGCTTTGCCGGTCACGAGGCCGATCTGGTTAAGCTCGATGCGTCGTAGCAGGTCCAGCACTTCCACCACTTTTGCGTACTGCACCGAGGCATCACCGCGCACGATCACCGGGAAGTCCGGGGTCAGCGCTTTTTCGGTACGCAAGCGTTCTTCCAGTTCCGGCAAGGTCACCGGGAATGCATCAAGGAAGACCTGGCCTGCGTTATCGATGGTGATGGCCTTGGTCTTCGGCTTTTCCAGCGCGACCGAAGAACTGGCCTTCGGCAGATCGACCTTGATGCCCGGAATGCTGGCATTGCTGGTCAGGATAAAGATCACCAACACCACCAGCAGCACGTCAACAAAAGGCGTGATGTTGATGCCGCCGGCACGTTTTTTTGTGCCGAATTTGGCTGCGTTTGCCATAGTTATCTGCTCCTCAAGCCTGGCGCAGGTTGGCGCGAGCTTGACGGCCTTCGCCTTGCTCTTCAGCCAGGCGGGTAGCAAATTCGTCGACGAATACGGCCATGTCGGCGCCGATCGCATCGGAACGCGAAGCCAGCCAGTTGTAGCCGAACAGTGCCGGAATCGCGACGCCCAGGCCGGCAGCGGTACACAACAGCGCGGCCGCCATACCTGGTGCCACCGAGTTGATGTCCACTGCGCCGGCCATCGCTGCCACCACGAACACCAGCATGATGCCGATAACGGTACCGAACAGGCCGACGTAAGGTGCACCTTCAATCGCCGTCGACAACCAGTTCATGCGATGCGACATGCGTTCGTTTTCACGCACCATCACGCCGTCCATTGCGGCACGGATCGCGCTGATGGTGGCATTCGATACGGCGCTGAGGTCGTAACCACGGTCATGGCGACGGCGCATTTCATCTACTGCAACCTTGTACAGTCGCCACAGCGAAGAATCGGCTTTCACGTCTTGCGGCAGTTTGCTGCTGTTAGCCAGTTGGTCCAGCGGTGCACCTGCGGTTTCACGGAAGTGATCCATGAAGATCGCATTGGCACGCGAGATCGCACCGTAGTTGCGGCCCTTGCTGATCATGATTGCCCACGACAGGACCATCATCACGCCCAGCAGGATGACCACCAGCCATGCATCCAGTGGCATCGCTGCCAGGATGAAGCCGAAGTGGCTCTTGCCTGCCTGCTGCTCATCGGTACCGAATACCGCGAGGCGCGATTCCGCACCTTGCGATACCGCATCAGCCAGCAACAAGGTATCGGAACGTGCCACCTTGGACAGGCGGACTTCATCAATCGCGCCGACGAATGGTGTGTATGCTGCGGATTGCGCTGCGGTGTCGCCACCGATAGCAGCTGCAGTATTCAATGCCGGCATGGCGGCTTCGAGCGAAGCGGTAGCGCGGCCACCGACGTGCAGGGTGACATTCTTGCCATCTGCGGTGACTGCCAGGTGCGACCACTGACCGGCCTGGATAGGCTGGCCCGGTTTGCTGCGTTGGCCGTTGACCTGGACAAAAGGCACACCCTGGTCGATACCGACCAGGAATTCACGGCCGCTATCACGACGTGCGTAAATCAGTTGCTGTGCACCGAGTTGTTCCGGACGCAGCCATACCGAGAAGGTAAAGGCACCGCCTGCTTCTTGTGTCAGCGATGGTGCTGCCGGCAGCATCAATGGTGTGCCGTTCAGTTTTGCGCCCTTGCCGATCACAGTGCCGTCGATGCTGACCACTGCAGTTTGTGCATTGTTGCCATATGCAGTGGTATCGCGTGGCGGTGTCGCTGCTTCTGCAAAGTGATAGACCAGTGTGTAATCAGGGTCGAAAGTACGTTGGCCGTTACCGGATGCCGGTGCCTTCGCGTTACCGTAATACATCCAAACCTGTTGCGGCGCACCTGCCGGCAAGGCCGGCATATCGACCCAGATCAGCGCAATGCCGAGCAAAGGATCGAATTGTTCGATCTGGTGGTTCAGCACGGTTTTGTCGTCGCCTGCCACGAAACGCAGGTCGGCGCCGGTATCGCTGACACCTTCAAAACTGAAGTTACCGGTATGCAGGCGCACCAGCACCGGCGTACGGCCGGCATCGCCGCCCAGCGCACCACCTTGCGGACCGGCATCGATCGTGATCGGCTTGCGATAAGCCCAGTCAGGTTGCCACCAGGCGTGTGCCAGGTTAGGCAAGAGCGTGCTCAACAAGGTGAGCGTAAGAAAAAGAATGCGTCGCATAACAGTGGTTCTCCGAAAACTCGTATAAAAATAAAAGGGATGTGCGCTGCTTTTTTAATAAAGGCTGTGTAACAAAGGGCTTATCCAAGCAAGGCCCATGAATAAATTTCGATCAATAACTGGCATTGACACTAAAGTTCACGCGCGTGTCGTGCTTCTCGGTGCGCGGCCCGTTTTTCAACGGATAACCGACATCCACTCGTCCGCTGATTTGTTCGCCGAGGCGGAAACTGGTACCGAAACCCACCGATGCCAGCGTAAAAAGGTCTTGCTGCTCGACCAGCGCATCGCGCAGCTTCAATCTGGACGCATCACCAAATGCATACACGCGCCAGTTTTCGACCCAAGGATTGAGGTAAGTCAACGGTTTGCTGCGCAGCTCAAGCGAGCCGACCACACCGTAATCGCCGGTGGTTTCTGCAGACAGATAACCACGTACCGAATTCATACCGCCGGCGGCGATCTGTTCACCCGATACCAATGGCGAGTCGGTCAGCTGGCCTGCAAAGCGGAAGCCGATTTGCGCTTCATTCTCAAAGCTGTAAGAACCGTTCAAATCGGCTTTGAGCACCATGAAATTCGGCTTGGCTTCGTCACGTTTGTAAGCGAAGGCCTTTTCATCGCTGCCGTAACCGAACAGGCTGCGGGTGCCCGCAACCATCGTCAGGCCGATGCTGTACTGGCTGCGTTCGTTTTGCACATAGCCCATATAGCCGAGCGTGATCGGTGCATATTTCAGCGGTACCTTGTCGCCGGTACTGCCGAGCCGTAGTGCTTCTTCATTGTTTTTGAAATCAACGCCAACGCTCACGGTGTGCCACCAGTTGCCGGTATTCGGTACGGTGTAGGTTGCCTTGAAACCGATCGCATAACCTTTGCCGAGCACAGTGGTACCGCCTACGGTGGAAACGGTGCTGTCGGATTTATAACCGGAGGCATCCAGCGCCCAGTTACTATCGCGCAGCGGCGCGGTATAGGAACCCGACCAGACCTTGGTCTGGTTCAAATCTTCCGGTGTACCGAATAAACTCAGCGATGCGCTATGGCCGAGTTGCCACAGGTTGTCGTGACCGATCGAAGCGGTGGCACGCAATTCCTTGGTATCGGCGCTGTAATCGTTGTTGAGGCCGGCACTGGCGCGCCATGGGCTGCTGTCATCCACTTTCAGGTCGACGTCCATGGTGCCCGGCAAGGTGCCCTGCTTTACCAGCGGCATTACCTGGCGCTTGGAGCTGCGGTTTAGTGTGGTCAGCTGCGCCTGTGCCAGGTTGAAGTCAGGTACTTTGCCTTCCTGCAGCGCCGGTACCTGCTCGCGCACCTCCAGCGGCGAGTTGTACTGCGCACCGACTACCCGCACCCGACCGACCTTGGTTTCATTGACTTGCAGGTAGACCACGCCGCCGGTCACTTGCTGTTCCGGCAAATCCACATATACCGATTGATAACCACGTGCGTTATAGGCCGACAACAACGCATCACGTGCATTTTCGACATCCTTCATCGTGCGCTGCGGACCAAGGTAAGGCGTCACCGCCAATTCGATGGTGCGTGCATCCAGCACGCTATTGCCGCGCACGATGTATTCATTGATATCGACCTTTTGTGCGTTATCGGCAGCTTCAGTTGCTTGTGCTCCCGCTGCATTGTCAGCCTGCGCAAACGCTGCGCCGTGCAAACCCAGGGCCAGCATTGCCAGGCAAAGCGCCTTCAGGCGCATGGGCTTTTCATTCCGGTTTTTCTTCACGTCACACATGTGTTGAACTCAATCCTCAAAATCAAACTTGTCTTTGCTTCCCTGTATCGCCGCTCATTCATGCAATGCAGGGTCGTCATGTCTGTGTACTGATGCCTAGACGGTTGGCATCTGCAACAACTGTCGTTTGTCATCAAATGTTCATAATTCTTTTTCATGACAAAGTGCCGGACCGGGGATCCGCCCCGGCGCAGCGTCATCGTTACGTCATATAAGCAGCACAAATAAAAAGGGCTTCCTTGCGGAAGCCCTTTTGTCAACATGCGTAAGTCTATTTTTTCAGGCTGCGACGCTCGTTCTGCGTCAGGGCCTGCATTTCCACTTCGTTCAACTCACCAGCACCAAGTACCTGCACCACCCCTTGCGGGTTGTAGCCTGCACCTTGTGCTTTGCCCTTGCCTTCATCCTTAGGCTCATCTTCATTACCAAAGCCGAGTACCCGTACCGTAAAGATGGATGGCAGGTTTTTGCGTGCGTCATTGCGCTCACGTGCCATCACATCCTGTGCCGCGGCTGCCGCCGAACTGGCCGCCGCGCTGGCATTGGTCAGCGCACCGACGTTGACAGCTGCGATCAGCGGGATACCGGTGGCTTCACCCGCCACCTTGATGTTGGCGGCATTCACCACTTGCAGCGCAAAGATATTCACATTGCCCGAAACCCGGATACCGGCTTCACCGGCATCGATGGTACCCAGAGGTGCCAGCAAGTCCATGTCACCGGCCGGGACTTCCGCGATCGGTGCCAGCGTCGCGATACCGGCACCGGTACTCGGTACATTCGACGACAACCTGACGTTGCCCCACTGATCGTATTCACGCTTCGGTGGTGTATAGACCAATGTCGTCTTAGAACCACGACCGGCATTGATGTCTCCACGATCCGACCAGGCCAGGATATCGCCACCAAAGGTCGTCATGATGCGGCTCTGCCCCAGCAGGATGCTATCCCGTGCATACAATTGGATATCGCCGCTGCCTTGCGTGATGACACCGGAAGTCGATGGCGGTGCTTCGCCTTCGATACCGAACACTTGCTGTCCGCCCGGCGTCAGCATCTGGATATTGCCGCCGAAGTTGGTGTGCACAAAGCCGCTGCGTGGAGTGTTGACGGTAATACTATTACCCGGGTCCCTGTATGAATACACACCACGGTACATGATGATGTCCCCCTCATACACGATCGCCTTGCCATCTGCATCCAGCGTCGGTATCAATGCACCGATTGCATTGCGACTGCGCAGGAAGCTACCGTAACGCGAGCTGTTCACGTCGTTATATTCACGACCACCTTCACGCAATTCCGCAAAATAGACATCGCGTGCAAACACGCGTTGCTGCGGTTCCGGCAAAGCAAGGTAGTAGGCACGCGCTGCCGCCGCATCGCCCGTGAAGCCATACAGATCAGACAACCACTTGATCAATTCCGCTTCATATACCTTGGCCACCTTACCGCCCTGGGCGGCCAGCGGGATACCGCTTTGCGCCAGATTGGCTGCGTCGAGATAAGGCTGGATGAAACCGAGATAGTCCAGGCCCTTGCCTACACCCGCCTGCAACACGACATTGGCACCGGCACGGATATCGCCGGGAACAATGGCGCCTATGCTGGTGACCGACGCCCTGTCCTCCATCAGGATGTTGCGACCGGCGGTGATTTCCAGCGTGCCGGGACCGGCAACATTGAAAGAACTGTAAAGGATGTCGCGACCAGCCGATACCACCGATACGTCGCTGGCATTGTGATGCACGAACAAATTACCGCTGCTGATGTAATTGCGTCCATATGCGGATGCTTCGGGCTCTGCCTGGGAGGTGCCGCTGTTGACAATATCCCGTCCCGCAATCATCCATACCGGTTGTGCGCCTTCATACCAGGTCAGGCCATTGCGTCGCGCCGGTAATGAGCGCTCATTCAAATCGCTAAAGGTCATCATGCGACCACTATTGACGCCGACCATATCTCCATTCATCGCATAGAAACGTGCCGGTTCACTGCTACCTTCAAGCCGGGTGGCAGCGCTATTGGCATCAAACACAAACAGGGGCAAGTACCCACCGGTGACAGGATTCGCCATCACGGATGTATTGGTCGCCACCGGTGCATCAGGCCAGGTACCGGCAATCCAGCCTGCATAAGCCGGATTTTGTGGTGTTGCCAGCGCCGAAGCTGCAGCACCGGATTGACTGACCGTAAAGCCACCGGCATAGATGGAATCAGCTGCGAGGAATTGCAACTGACCATTGATGGAAGGTGCCAGCAATATAGGATCAAAGAAAGTCAAATCGGCGAAGCGTGTCTTCGATCCTTTGCCGTAATACAGGCTGCCACTGGCCGCGACCACACGTGTGATCGCCGGGTAAATAATCGCATCATCACTGATACTGCCACCGCTAGGCATGCCCTGTGTATAAGGCGTCAGGTTGCCACCGGCAGAGAACATATCCAGCGAAGTCCGGTCCGTCCACAAGGTGAACCAACTCACGCCACGTCCATTCACCCCGGCGCTATTGAGGAACGGTGAAAAATTCCGTATCGTGATGCGACCCGGATCGATCACCTCCTGTACCACCTGGTCGCCCAAAGTATTAATGCTGATGGTTGCATCACCCGGCACCAGCGCCGGCCCGCCCAGCGCTTCCCCGCGTGTTGCATGGAAAGAGTCAAAGGCCCGGCTTTCCTTCGGCACATGCTCAGTCGCGTTAACGCCATAGATAAGGCGCAGGCTACCCACTTGTGCACTCGTCAGCTCAACATGTCCACGCAAGTTGACCAGTGCGCCATTCAAGGTACCGCTCAAGGACTCGCTGGCAGGATTCAGCTGGCCGCCGACCTTCACATTCAAATCGCCACCGCCGGTCAATTGCATGCTGCCATCTGCCGCCACCCGCCCCGTGCTGCCTACCGCCAGCACCAGGCCCTGGCTCCGCACATTGATGATCGGGTCAAACTCCGATCCTGCAAGTTTTGCCAATGCACCGGCATTGCCTGCCACCTGTACATCGACGTTACCGCCGCCAAGGGTACCGAAGCCGGTAAAGCCCACCATCTGGTCGGCAATACCGACCGTACCGGTATAAGTACCGAAGTTAATCCACCAAGCAGTCGGTTGTGCCTGGGTGCCGGTCGCGACATTGCCGCTACCCTGACGCCACAGCCAGTTACCGGTATCGGCGGTGTTATAGCCGCCATCCCTAGGATTCGGACGCGTAGGTATCGCCGCGGCTAAGGTCAACTGTGAACCTGTCAGATCGCCACCCGCTTTGATGAACAGATTGCCACCCTGGTCCGGATACCATGCACGGTAAATACTGCCAGTCCCGCCATCGACGAGGTGTTCGCGCGCACCATCCGGATCACCCAGGACGGTATCTGTAGAATTGCGACCACGCGGCTGGTTGTAGGGATCGTTGGCGTAAGTCGCCGTCGATGACGTACCTGCCGTGTAAACCCCGAACAGGGAGTCCATGCGTATATTGCCGGCGCTCAGTAATTCCAGATCACCGGTACCTGTGCGTATGACGCTGAAACGTGTACTGCCAGCGACGTTTTCGTATTCTGTTTTGGAAGTCGAAGCACACCAGTAAGGAAGAGCTGCGCACATCTCGCCTATTGAGCCGAAACCTACTTCATCTCGCACAAACTCAAATACCACCGGTTGCCCCACCAGCGCAGGAGTACCCAGCTCATCGGCGGCCTCCTGTGTCCATTTATATGACTCTTTTTTCAGACACATATCCGGATTTTCCGCACACAGTTGCAGGAAAGACGTATAGGCCCCATTCGTTGCAAGCTCGACACTCTCATCCGTCAGTTGTTCACCGACAATCACCGGCCCCAAACCAAGCTCCGCGAGCAAGTCAGCTCCGGCCTGGGTCCAGAGGAAGACATCCTTGGACGGCAAGGCCTTGCCAAACATGCCGTAGTGACTGTCCGCCAGGCGCAAATCGCCGTTGGCAGGACGGCTGCTGACAACGCGGCTGTCGGCCGCTTCCGTATCCGCACCGGCCACCAGGCGCAGCGACCACGATTGCGAACCCTCTGGCAGCATCTGCGCAACCGCCCACAGCTTGTTCGATTTGCCTGCAACTTCCGGACGCAACTGGATGGAGTCAACGCCTGCCAACAACTTCACATCGGTACCGGAAGGAATCAGGGAGCCGACCGCCAATGCCTTGTTACCGTTCAATAGCAAGATGGATCGTTCCCCCAGCACACCAGGCAAAGCCAGGCCCTTCGGCCAGATCACTGCGCCAAAAGAGGTATTGCCTGTCAATACACTGCCGGCATCCATCTTGTCGCCTGCATGCAAGGTGAGGCTCTGGCTCAATTTGGTACCGGCTGCAAACAGGATATTGCCGCCGGCATCGCGCACCGCGGCGGCCAAAACCGTACCGGCGGGCAGCGTCAGGTCCTGGTTCAGGGTCGCCGCTACCGGCAACCTGCCTGTGATAGAGAATCCCTTGATCGGCAAATCGTAGTTGAGGGTAGTACCGCCGGGGAAGGCCGTACCGTCAGCCAGCGTCACACCCACACCAGGCACCACCAGATCACCGCCGGTAAAATCACGACCCGGCAACAAGACCCAGCCCTTGTCATCCTGTGTCTCCGGCGGCGGCGCAAAACCGTCATTGATGCTACCGAAAATATCCAGGTTGCCGGCTGCACGTATCGTCAGCATGCCGACTTCGCCGGAACCATACACACCGGCCTGCGCTTTATGGTTCAGGCTGTCGTAACGATATTTGGACAAGTCGAGATCGCCCTGCACGATCATGTCGCCACCCGGATTGGTGACGGCATTGCTGACGATCTCCACACCCGGCCGCAGGTGCAAGGCATCCGCATAGCTCGCGTTATTCAGGCCTGCCAGTTTGTTATTGAGCAGATTGCCATTGAGTACCGCCTTATCAATGAACTTCGTACTATCATCATGCAACGCGTCCAGATAGTCCTGGTTGATGACCTGATACGGGCGACCGTTCGCTGCCAGATCCAGTATCGGCTTGCCATTGGCATCCAATACATCATTGCCGCCGGCATCCTTGACTGTCGCCAGTTGCGCATTGTCATAACGCTGCATACCGTTGACGGCTATCGACTTGGCACCACGGATCGCCAGGCTGCCGCTGGCATTGATCGCGATGTCGCCATGCACCGCGGCATCCGCATCGTCGTATGCGCCAGTGCTGCCTATGCGTGGCGCATTCAGCGTCAAGGTACCGCGTGTCACGCCATCATTTTGACCTTTGCCATTGCCGACAGGTGCATTCGTGCCGTGACGCAAATCGATTTGCGCACCGCTGGCAAGGGTCAGCGTGCCATTGCCGGAATTGAGTTCCACATTGGCGCGGTTCGGGCTGTCGATAATCTTGCCGTAGCTATCCACGCGCAGCACCGTACCGTGCGCATCGAGTACGGCATTGCTGCCTACCATTAAACCGTTCTTGCCGGCCAAACGTATATTGCCGACCCGCTCGCCGCTGGCATCAATCGTGCCGACTACCGTCAGGCTGCCATTGTCGATCGAGACGTTGATGACGCCCGCTTTCAATTCATTACCGATGGTGAGATCGCCCTGCTTCAACTGGAAATTGCGACCACCGAATACACTGCCTTCTGTCAGGCGCGTATTGAGTGCGGCAAACTGGCTATCCAGCGTGCCACTATTACCCAGTGTCTGTGCGCGCACTTCTATGCTGCCCGCCTGGTAAGGCACCATGGTGCCGCCCGCGTCGTAATAGCCACTGCTGCCACCGAGGATGCGGCCTTGCAGGCTGACCATGCCGGCCGCATCTGCCAGCGCCACTGCCGTCAGGCTGCCCGCCTTGTTATTGACTGCAGACAAATCGATAGTCGATCCGGCTGCCTGCACGATATCGCCATTGCGGCTTTCCAGGATGACGTCGCCACCCCAGCTATATTTATCGAGGTCAAGGAAATTGATCTTGCGACCGGCCAGGTCGATTTGCGCCGTATCGGTCAGGATCAAGTCTTCGTCGGCAATCAGTTTCAGCTTGCCGCTCGGCAGTACGACTTTACTCGCCACACTGACATTATTGCCGTGCAGGCTCAGCTCGGCACCGAGTGCATCGTTGGCAACCTTGGTATCGACAGCCACCGCTGTTGCGGGTGCCGTTACATTGATGTTGCCACCAGCGGTGATGTTGTTGACCGAACCCGCAGCGCCCGTCAGCAGCGGTGTCGTGATGTTCAGGTTGCCGCCGCTATACTGGAAGCCCTTGCCGCTTTCATAAGCACCTTGTGCCTGGTACACCGACAGGCTGCCCTTATGGTTGGCGGTCACTCTTTCGCTCGCATTGATGTTGACGTTGCCAAAGCCCAGCGCGAGGCGATCATAGGATTTGATGGTCCCCGGTTGCGTAAAAGGCGCGAAGCCGAACTCCATACGTTCAGTAATCAGGTTCAGCGTACCGCTGCCGGTACCTGCACCATTTGCAATCACATTACCTGCAGCAGTTTCCGCACCACCCCAGATCAGGTTGGCGGTGCGTATGGTCGCTACCGTACTCGCATCGCCATGACCATAGATGGCAGGCGTGGTCAGTACAAACTGCTCCAGTGTCGATTTACCGGTGACCGCATCATAGGTGTCGAGCGTGACGTCGCCATAGAAATTGACGCTATTGGCAGCGTTCAATACCAGCGTTTCCAGCGCCGGCGCGCCGGTACTGGTATCGCCGCGCAACAGTCGATCCAGCACGCCCTGGTTCAAGGCCAGGCCGGAGGAACGGATACCGTTGGTTTGTGCATCAGCCAGGGCCTGTTCGCTACCAATATTGATCGCGCCCACTGCCAGCGTCAGGTTGCGCGTGCCATAACGAACCGCATCATCCAGCTCAAAACTGCCCTGCGTCGATGCCAGCACAGTGCCTTCCGAGTACAGCGTAGTAGCGCCTGCACACGGCACCAGGGTGCAGCTGCCTATTTTGATACCGCCACGTGTACTGCTGCCGCCCGCCCCTTGCGTGACGTTCAGCAAGCCATTGGATGCCGCCAGCATATGTCCGGTCGTCTTGTAGACGAAGCCGTCATTCGAGTCATACGCCACCTTGCCGCGTCCCAGCGTACTGATGCTCGCACCCTGCTCTACATTGATGAGGCCATCGCCTAGCGCCGGATTACCCGGATCAACTGCAGTCAGGAAAATTTCCGGTGCTGACAAATGTGCACCGGAGCGCAGGTGGACTTCCCGTGCTGCATTTGTAAAATCCACGTAGTTGCCGCTTTGGCCGTACAAAACCGAAGTCATGCCACCAATCACCATCCGGCTTGCGCCTATGTTGTTGAGGCTATCGTCATGCAGGGTAATGCCATTGAATCCGGCCGTGGCCCGCGCACCGGCAGCAACAATTTCTATATTCTTGACATCGGTCGAACCGTTAGTCATCACCACGGAAACCGTACCTCCATAACCACCCGGAGCTGCGTTAAAACGCCCTTCGCCTTCGAAGCGGAAAGCATCGGCACCGGCACCCGCCAACAAATCGAGTTGCAGGGTCTTTGCATCAAGTGGAATGATAGGACGTGGAATGCCACGACGCGCAGCATCGGCCAATGCAAACGCGGTATAAGCGGTTTCGTTGTATTGCGAATAGCTGCGCAAGACATTCGCCGGCGTCACAATCAAGCGGCTTGCCAGCTGATCGCGTATATCGGTACCGGCTATTGATAAAGCGCCGGACACCGCCCATGAACCGTTGCGCATCGCCTGAGTTGCACTGAATCCGCCTGTTCCTGCCGCACCATTGAGCTCGACGCGGAAAGCACCCGGCAACAAAGCGTAAGTAGATGGCATCAGGGTATAGGTACCGGCCGGCAATCCCGGTACACCGGGGCCGATAGTGACCTGGCGACCCATTACCGGATCAACCGCGCCTTGTGCATTCGCCGGAGCATAGCCTTGCACGCCCGGTACGATTGCATAGATAGGATTCGTGCCCATGCCCGGCAGGCTGAAACCACCGTTGACGCCGATCTGGACCAGCGGGTTATAGCGCGCGTCGGTAGAACCACCACGGCCGGAGATGAAAGCCGCACCAGTCAAATCACCGCCACCGGACAGATCAAGGACCGCGCCCTGCTTGACGTCAACTTCAACACCCGCCAGTTTCACACCGGTAACCAGCGTGCCGCGACTATTGGCACCGCCCACACCTGTGAACGTCACTTCCTTGCCGTTGTAGCTCCAGCTCTGGCCATCTATGGTGCCGCCATAAGGCATGACCAGGCCGGCACCACTGACCGAGGTCAGGCTGCCTGCCAGTAAATTGACATTCAGCGTTTGGTCATTGTTGTAGCCGGCTGCACCAAGCGCGATATAACCCAGCGGCACCCGCACGATACCGCCCTGCTCCACATGTGCGGCCAGCAACTGCAGCGTACCGAACGCGGAGTACGGCATGGCCGGCAGGTAATCCGTCGTACGACCTATGGTCAGGCTATACCTCGGATCATAGCCAAGGGCATTGCCGACGATAGGCCTGTAGCCGGCTTTCACCGCTGCACCACCACCAGTTTCCGGATAGAGCTGCGCGGCTTTCAATACGATGTCGCCGGGACTGTTCAGATTGGTCATCGGAACAATGCCATCCCAACCGTCACTGATGGTCAGGAAGCGTAAGTCGCCACGACTGGTCAACTCGACCCGCTCCGCATTCAGTTGAACGGTACCGCGTATATCGATCAGGTCAGCTTCGGCGCTGAACAAGGCGCCGTTCCCACGCGCTCCGGCATCCGAACCACGTGGCGTTAAGTACTGGTCACGGAAGGCTGCTTTGTTACTGGCTAACTGGAGATACGAAGATTCAAGCCTGACCTTGGAAGTCGTCGGTGCGCCTTCAGCCAGTGCATAACTGCCATATATCCGCAGGCTTTGATTGGTTTTCAGCGTGACGTCACCGGCCCAGGTCAGCGTACCTGAAACGAGTACTGACAGATTATCGAAACCACCGGCGTCCACCTGGTCCACCGCCAGCCGACCATGACCGTAGGTCAGGATGCTGCCCGCCTGCGCCGCATCCTGTACACCTAGCAAGGCACTGGTGCTCTTATGCTGTTCAATCACCAGCTCACGTGGATTCAAAACATGGGAGGCTGCGGTTTTCAGATACACCGGTGCTTCCAGTGCTACCGACAAACTGCCACCCGCCGCGCCTGCACCACCCGACGTCGCCTTGAGCGTACCGTCGATGTACAAACCCAGATTCGAGCTCAGTGAAATGCTGCCGCCACCGCTGGCGACATTGATCTGGCCTTGTCCTGCGATATCCAGCATTGCATGTGTACCCGATGCATCGAGTAATGCACCTTCACGCACCACGACAAATAAATTCGCTGCAGTCGCATTGCCGATCGTGTGATTGATTTCACCCCCGATGACGATGCTGCCACCATTGCGTACCTGCCCATAACGGTTGCCACGCGCATCCACACCTGTGACAGCACGGGCCGCCACATCCAGTATCGCTTGTTCACCCACCCAGATCGAACGGGTATGGCCCGCCGCTTCCACGGCTTCTGCCACCTGGCCAGGATTGATACCCGCCAGCGTAATCTTGCCGCCCCATGCATTGAGGCGACCATCCACCGTCAACTGCCCGACGCTGGCCACCGTAATCGACTGGCCCGGATCCACATTGATCACCGCGCCTTTGCCGATAACCGCCTGCGCAATCGCCATATCGGCCGCGCTCGATAAGGTCGAGCCCGCCTGCAGCTTGATGCTCGCCCCTTTGCGCTGGGTCAATGTGCCTTTGGCGATGTCTTCCTGATACACCGGTGGCGTCCACAGCTCCATCGCATTCTTGATGCTGCTGCCGGTGACACTGCCAATTGCATTCTGCGCATAGCGATAGACCGGCATCGTCACATCGACCTGCGTGCCGTCGGCGACTGTCAGGCTCTTGTTACCAATCAGGTTGTAATTACTGAAGCCCTTGTTGAAGAAGCCACCGTCGAGCACCAGCGTGTCGGGTGCTGCACCGCTTGCATCACCGATCAGGATCTGATTGGTTTGCAAGGTCAGTGTGCCGCCACCGGCTACGCCATAGCCTTCGAGACTACCGTTGAGGGTGAGCACACCATTGCTGCCACCGAAGGCATTGGCTTCGATGGTGATGTTGCCGCCCTTGCCGTCTTGCGTTTTACCTTTGGTGAGTAAAGCCGCACCCGACGAGACATCGATACTGCTGCCCGTGTTGAGGGTCGCATTCTGGCCGCTGCGGATGCTGACCGAGCCGCCATTGACATAGGGCAGGTTCGCCGTGTTGTTCGGATCCAGTTGCAGGTTGTTCCAGATCCCACTGGCATCCACCTTGACACCTTGTGCCAGGGTGACCTGGCCATTCGGATTACCCGGACTGACGATGCCACCAACGACGCCATTGGTGGTGATTTGCTCCAGTACATTCCCGAGCTGGATACTGCCGCTGTGTGCGGTCAGGTTGGCATTGACGTTGACGTTGTTGCTGTAGAGCGTAATGCTGCCGGCAGAATTGACCTTCAAGTCAGCGTTGACATCGATCTTGTCGGTGGCGGCAATCTTGATGCTGCCCAGCGCAAAGCCGTTGAGTTGCTCGGCATTGAAGATGAGCGTGTTCGTGCGGTCTGCCGGGAGTGCGGTGTTCAGATCCAGGCCGTCTGCTATCTGGTCGTAGGCATCGCTGAAGACCACATTCTTAATACCGCCGGCATCGATACGGCGTGACAGCATGCCGGTGGTTTTGTCATAGAAGGTGCTGACATTACCGACGATGAGTTGCGCATGCTGCGCTGCTGCGTTTTGTGACTGATAGTAACCATCCAGGTTGGCTTGCGGTGCGCGGGTCTGTTGTGGTCCCTGGTACACATCGCTGCTGATTTTTCCTTCCAGCACCGCATTGCTAGTGCCGATAACGAGGGTGCCGGCATCGCGTCCGACCGTATAACCATTTTCCAGGCGCTCACGCGGTGCGATCAGGGCGTTGTAGTAATACTTTTTAGCCTTATCACCCCAACGCGATGGATCTGTCTCGTAGCCTTTGTAGATGCCGGTATACAGTAAATCGCCCGGTGCCGTCGACGCATTGTAGAGCTTGCCGTCGGCACCCTTGAGGAAGGTTTGCTTGATGAGGCCGGTCTGCACATCGAGCGTACCGCCTGAGAGGTTGATGTTGGAGCCGGCTTGCGTGACGACACTGTTGCCGGTGAAGTTGACGATACCGCCCTGCGCCATCCATTCACCGATGCTGTGACCACTGGTAGCAAGGTAACCGGCCACTTCCAGTAAGCCACCTGCTGTATACCAGCGATCAGTTTTATAACCGTTCGGGTTCTTGACTGCATCGTAATCAGCCTTGACCAGGATCAGGTCACGCTTGTCGACCCAGATATCACTATTGTTGAGGCCTTTACCATCGCGGTTAACCGATGCATCGCGCTGCTCATTGCCCTGTACATTGATCTTGAGGTTGTTGCTATCCATGCCCAGCTGCACACCGACTGCACCGGAGACATCGATTTGTGCGCCATCACGCATAAGGGCGCGGGTCGTTGCGTTGACCATGACCTGGCCACCGGTGGCCAGTGTCAGGGAGTCGCCTTCAAAGTCGACCGTACCGCCACTGATGTCGATACGGGACAGGTCACGTCGGTCTGTGACCGGGACGATGTTGCCGCTGATATCGGTGACCGGTCCGGTCAGGCCATCCTTTTGACTATCGAGTGCGGTCTTGGCACTGGCATCGAGCACGATGGCAGTGACACTGTCTTTACCAAGCGTGATGCTGGCAGTGGTGTCGGTCGGATTGCCTTGCAGGTGGATGGTGCCGCGGGTGTCGACCGACGTGCTACTCACGAGGACGCCGCGTTGATCGATTTGATGACCGCTCAGTGTGATGTCACCGGTCGATGCGGTGACGATGCCGGTGTTGCTGACGCTGCCATTGGTGCTGCCAACATTACGGCCTGCGACGACTTCATTGCCCCGTGTGGTCGATGCCTGATTGCCTGCCGTACCCACACCTTTTTTAATGACGAAAGTGTCACCGGCTGCCAGCGTAGTTTGTCCATTGGCCGTATTGATGGTACCGGCATTGCTGACCTGGCCACCGACCATCAAGACATAACCACCGCCTTGTGTCGCACTGGTACTTTGATGCGTTTCAATTAATGCACCCTGCTCGACCATGACACCGAAGGCGTTTGCGGCTCCGGCTACACCGGTTGCAGCATTGACTGCATTACCGAAGGTCGGGATGTCGTTGTTGCCTAGCTTCTCGCTATAGATCCCTTTGTTGAATTGATCGTTGCTCATACCGACAGCGGCGGCAACCAGGTTACGTGTGTTGACCTGGCTGCTGCCGCTGAAGATGATGCCGTTGGCGTTGACGATCATGACCGTACCCGGCGCCTTGATCTGGCCCTGGATCACGCTTGGTGCAGTGGCATTGTTGATACGGTTCAGCACTGACCAGTCGGCTTGCTGGTCGAAGTTAAGAATGGTGTTTTTGCCGATGTTGAAGGTTTCCCAGTTCAGGATCGCTTTGTCGGCGGTTTGTTTGATGTCGACGATGGTCTTGCCATTCGACGTCGTTTGCGTCGGGCCATTCGCATTGATCCAGCTGCTGACCAGGCTGCCGGCATCGAGGCCACCGACACCCAAGCCCTCCGGTACGTTAGCGGTGGCGGCCAGTCGGGCTGCGCTTTGTTGCGCCTGCGCCAGTGCGATCGCACGCGCGGCGGAATTCAGGTTGGCGAGGGAGCGCTGTAACTGCGCATTGGCTTGTTGTTGCTGTAGCCCCGGCGAACTGGCCGGCATTGCAGGCATGCCGTTCGGCAGTTTACCGGTCGCGACTGCGGCTGCTTGCACTACACCTTTCTGGGCATACCATGCAGCACTGAAGGCTTGCTGTGCTTGCGCATCTCCCCACATGCTCCCGGTCGCCAGCATCAGGGCGATGGCGTGCGCCAAAGGCTTGAGGCGTGTCTGCCGCGCTTGCGCGGAAATCGCCCTTGATGACGATGAAGGAACGGAAGATTGTTTGTTGAGCGTGGCCGTCGTATTGCGCTGCATGGAGGGATTCCTTTGTGTATCGTTGCCTGTCCGGTGCCACGAACAATTCCCGCTTATCCGGGAACATTTCGCGGCTTACGGAGGCTATGACCGCAAAGCAGGCACACGACTGCAGCAAGTCATCAAAATGTCACAAATGGTTTTTTCTGCTTCCACCACTACAGTGCATCACGTACATATCAAGCCGTCGCCTTGCGCAGCAGTACAATCCCGCCCGGCAATTGCGTGACGTCGGCGCCATAAGCATCACGGATCAGCGCAATCACATCATCCAGCCGGTCAATGGAAAAACTGGCTTGTACCTTGCTACGCCCCAGCTCTTCACTGCGCAAGATCAATTTTCCCGGACGATAGCGATTCACTTCAGCCACCACTTCCGACAAGGCGACCTGGTTAAAGACCAGCATGCGCTTGCGCCATGCGGTGACGTTACTGGTATTGACGGCCTGAGGTACACCAAAGTCATCTGCGCGGTAGCTCAATTGCTGCCCCGCGTCCAGCGTCACGCGGTGTATCGCCTGCCCGACCTGCACCCGTCCCTGTACGCAGGTCACGCAAACATTGTTGCCGGTGTAACGGATATTGAACCTGGCGCGGAGTGCCGACACGACGCCGCCGCCTGCGACTACCGTGACGCGGTTTTCCTTATGGAAATCAGTTTGTATCTCTGCTTCACCGGACAAGAGTTCCAGGCCTGTTTCATTATTTACATTTGCCTGCACATTGATGCGCGTCTGCGTATTCATTTGCACCAGCAAACCGTCACTCATCGCTACGCTGCGTTGCTCGCCGGTCGCGGTCTGGTAATCAGCGGCGAAACCGGCGGCCACCTCACCCAGCGACGGCCACAATTCCATAGGTGGCCGGAATGCCAGATACGCCACCGATGCCGCCACTGCACCACCGAGGAAGGCGCGTCGTCCCTTGCGCATACCGGCTGCGGCATCCTGCCGTATCGCTTCATGTTGCTTGAGCTGCATCGCTGCCGGGCGCATCGCGCTCCATACGCTGCGTGCCTGGCTGAAGGCGGTCGCATGCGCACGGTTCTGCGCACACCATTGCCGGAAGGCATGGGCGTCGTCTTCCGTCACCGCGTGCGAGGCGAGCCGCACCACCCAGGCTTGTGCTTCGCGCTGGATAGCCATGTCGTCTGCTGTCATGGTTTTCTTATTCATATTACTTAGACTGTTTTCCGGCGCCGGGACCGAAGCGCTGTATGAAATCCCGTCCCATGCGCTCGCAGCAATGTTCCAGGCCGGCGCGCAATTCCTTCTCCACCGTCCGCACTGAAATACCGAAACGCACGGCAATCTCACGGTGTGGCATTTCATCGACGCGGGCCGCGACCACGATCAGGCGACGCCGTTTCGGCAGCTCCGCCAATGCGCGTTCCAATGCTTCGATTTCGGTTTTGGCTTCCAGCGTACGACCCGGATCGGCCAGTTCATCGGCCAGTTCATACAAACCCTCGATCTCCGGCACGCTGAGCATGCGCGCATTGCTCTTGCGCTGGTCTTCGGCAATATTGAGGGCGATCCTATATAGATAGGCGGATGGATACTTGATCGCGCTCGGCGCATTCATGCTCTCCACCTTCAAATAGGTTTCATGCAAGGCATCATTCGCCAGGTCTTCCGAGCCGAGGCGTAAATGCAAATGCCGCCGGAACTGGGCGTAACGACTGAGGAACAAGGCTCGCAACGATTCTTTAAGAGCTTCCGGCATGCTCAGTCCACCCTGTTCATATAGGGCTGGCAATCCGCGGCCGGATCGGGACGTGGCGTCAACAGGATGCTGATGGGTTGCGGCAGGCTGGCCGGGGGCGCGACATCCATCGCACTATTTCGCAAAGCCTTTTGCAACAAGGCATCACGCTCCTGCAAACCGGTCGACTCCAGCAAGCGCATATCTTGCACCGAGCCATCGCGATTGATCCACATCTGGAAGGCGACACGGTAACGACCAAATGCATCCGGCTGTGCACGGCACAGGATGCGCGTAATCGACGATTGCAAAACCATCGCATAGCCGCCCTTGCCCAGGCTCACGCGATTGCTTTTGCTTTCATCGGAAATGCCTGGCGGCGCAGTGACGGCTTCATTGTCCGGTGCCAGCGTAAACGCATTGCTGCCGGAGTAGCGTGCCACCAGGCCGGTATTGACCAGCAATTTCTGCAATGCTTCACGCGCTTCGAAATCGCCGACCACCGCAGCCGCCTTGCGTCCGGCAGCCAGGTTGCTGGCCACCAGCACCGAGTACCCGGTCAATCCGCCAAACGTCACGAGCGCCGTTTCCAATGGCTGCTCCGGCAAATCGAAACGTATAAGTGCGTGGGCAATAGCCTGATGCGTCATCGCCATCAGCGTCACAATCAGACACATGGAGAGTACGAAGTCGCTGCCCGATTCGGATATTCGTGTCGTTCGTATCATTTAACTGGGGGATCAACGGCGGAGGACTGCTTCGATCGCCGCACGCATGGTCAGCGCGGGCCGAAATTTACAGTCGAGACGATAGCGTCAAAATATGACTGTGCCGTGACAAGCACGGCACAAAAGATTTTCTGCTATTGAAAGAATGACGATGTCACCGACAGGACATAAAGATTTGTTAGCATCCGCAAAACACGGCCCACCTCATGCACCGCAGGATAGAAAGGAAAGACCATGCGTACACGTTCATTGCCAGCTATCGCAGCCATCGGCTTGCTGTATGCAGGATTGCTCCATGCTTCCGAGCCGGCAGCGCCTGCCGCTACGGGGACTGCAGCTTGCGTCGAAGTGGAAGTCGATGGTGTACGCACGCCATCCTATAACTGCCTGAGCCAGAAACTGCAGCCAAAGGCAACACCGAATAGCACCATCCCGCCACAAATGGGATCGGAAGCCATCGTCCAGCGTCCATCCAATCAATTGGGTCTATTTAACCGGGCCGCTACCAGTAACCGTATGGGCAATACTTTTGGTACCTCGGTGTATCCGCAGCGGCCACCGGCCAAACCATAAGCCGGAGTGAGTTGATATGAATCTGCAAGTTTAAGAAGTGACAGAGAAATCACTTCCTGGAATTGGTACCGGTATATTTTCGAACCGCCGGCTCCGGTATGGTCATGCACATGTTCACGACATTACTGACGCAATCCCGTTAAACAATGTCGCCAGATTACAGGTGCATACAGCGCTTTACAACGAAGTCTTTCCAATAAGCTTATGCATCCTGTAGCAGTAAACCCGCAATAGCTATCGCTATGGGTGCCGGCTTAAGCCACGCTTGCTTGCTGAAAATCAATCCGGACAGTGGTTCCATGATCCGGGCTGCTGTCCAGGCGTATGTCCCATTGCTCGCGTTCACAAATTCTTTTGACAATATCCAGGCCGATACCGAAGCCGTCACTGCTATCGCTGCCGCGATAATGCCGGTCGAATATCCTGTGCAAAGCGTCTGCCGCTATCCCTACGCCGGTATCTGCGATGAATAAGCTGTCATGTTCAAAGCTCAGGCGTATGCCGCCTGTCGCGGTAAAGTTGACGGCGTTTTTGAGGATATTAAGCAGCACCAGGTGCAAGGCCCTGCGGTTTAGTTGCAAGCTAAGGTGTGGCTCGATGTCGACCGTCAGCGTTAATTTTTTCGCGGCAATTTCCGTCCGCAACGGAGCAACGATATCCTCCACACACTCGCGCAAGGCCACCGTTTCTTTACTGGCATCAGCCTGGTCACGCGCCAGGAACAGCAGCGCTTCCATATGTGCACGCATATCCTGCTCGGCTTTCGCGATATAGAGCACCCGCGCGCGGGATTTCTCGGACAGGCCGGCATCAAGCGTCAACAACTCACAACTAGTGCGGATCTCGGTGAGCGGCGTACGCAACTCATGGCTCACATTCGCCGTGAACTCTTGCTCACGCCGCAGCATCTCTTTAATCCTTTGCTGATAGACATCCAGCGTTCCCGCCAGGATACCGACTTCCCGTTCCAGGCCCTCCTGATATAAAGGTGCAGTCGTTTCTCCCGGCGACAATACCGCCACTTTTTGTGTCAGCTGCGTCAACTGGCGTACCAGGAAGTTCGAGAGAAAGATGCCGATAAACGGCGTAATGACTATGATCAGGAGCAGCAGGGCCGCTACCAGCAATTTGAATTCTTCCTCGCGTTCTTCATACGGTCCGAGGTCATACACCACGATGTAGCGTGTACTCCCTACATCGCGCAAGGCAATATGGCGCTCGCCCCTGCCCTCACCGATATCGATGTCATACAGGCCGGGCTCCAGTCCGCGTACATACGGTGGCAAGGCAGCTTCTTCGGCCACGTTACCCACTATGTAGTGCGTGACGCTGGGGCTGACTTCCCGCGTATGCGACGGCAGGTTTTGATGGTGCTGGATCAGGAAATTAAGTTCTTCAGAGACCAATTGCTGCACCAGCGACTCTTCCAGTTTTTCCGAGGCGGCATATAAGAGCCCGCCGGTAATCGTGACCAGCAAGATGCAAGTCACTGTAATCGCGGCGGCGATCCTGAATCTGAGGTCGGTTTTAATCATGGCGATGCAACAGGCTGTAGCCGACACCGTGGATGGTCTGGATCGGGTCACTTAATCCTGCCGCTATCAGTGCAGAGCGCAAGAGCCGGATGTGATAACGCAGGCGGTCACTGGAATCCTGCTCCTCGCCCCATAGCTCGCGTTCGATTTCGCGCCTCAGGTAAACCCGCTGCGGGTCATGCAACAGCAGTTCAATTAATTGCAGGCATTTGGGTGGCAAGGCCACCGCCGTACCCTGGTAACTCAGGCGCTTGGCGCGCGGTTCATACAGCAATTCGCCGAGTTGCAATGGTTTGCTCGCGACTTTACGGTGATGGCGTTTATGCAGCGCATCGAGGCGCGCGGCGACTTCTTCCAGCGCAAAAGGCTTGACCAGGTAATCATCCGCGCCGGTCTGGAAGCCCAGCAATTTGTCTTCCAGGGTATCGCGTGCAGTCAGGATCAGGATAGGTGTATCCAGCAACAACTCTTCCCGCAGTCGCTTGCATAACTTGATGCCTTCCATTTTTGGCAAGCCCAGGTCGAGCAGGATGGCGTCATATTGATTGGCCTTGGCTAATTGCCATCCCATCAAGCCATCATGGGCGATATCGACGATATGTGTCCTCGCTTCCAGGTAATCACAGAGATTGGATGCGATGGCTTTGTTATCTTCAATGATGAGGATTTGCAAAAGACTTCCTTAGGGTGAAGCACAGTATCAAGACGAATAATGCAATAAAACCTCCCATGCGTGTGCCGCATGGGAGGTTTATCAATTTCCTTGCTATCAGAAGGAAGCGTTCAGCGTCACGCGGAATGCACGTGGCGAGCCCGGGGTAATGTTGGTATTGCTGTGCGCGTTGATGAAATATTCTTTATCGAACAGGTTTTCAACGTTCAACTGTGCACGCCAGTTTTTATCGATTTTGACGAACATCGCAGCGTCGAAGCGTGTATAGGCCGGCAGGATTACATTTGGACCGGCTGGAGTCTGTTCATTCGCCGCGAAAGACTTCGTACGATGGATCGCGCCTAAACCAGCTCCCACGCGCTCGGAGAAGTCGTAGCGATTCCACAGCGAAAAGGTGTTCTTCGGCACCATCGCCACACGTGCACCAGCCTGTACGGTCGCACTGATAGCTTTAGTGAAGATCGCATCCGTGTATGCATAACCACCGCTCACGCTCCAGTTATTGGTTACATAACCGGTCAGTCCCAATTCAAAGCCATCGGTACGTTGACCATCGGTGAGAACCGCCGAGTTTGGATTGTTTGGATCCAGCAGTACCCGCATATTGCTGCGTTCCAGGCGATACAGGGCAGCGGTTGCCGCCAGCTTGTCAGTCACATCCCATTTGGCGCCGAGTTCATAGTTCTTGAATTTCTCTGGCTTCAGATCTGCATCTGCGGCACTGAGCGAACCCAATTGTTCACCTGCGCGTGGCTGGTAAGCAATGCTGTAGTTAGCGTACAGCGATAATGGCGCGATCGGTTTGAAGACGAGGCCGACGCGTGGTGATACCAGGCCGTCGTCGGAACGGGTAGTAGCACCGTTGCGATTATTACGGAAGTCGACCTGGAATTTGTCGTAACGCAAACCAGCAATAATTTGCAATTGCTTGGTCAGTTCGATCTGGTCCTGAATGTACAAAGCAGCAATTTTTGCCTTGGTACGGCTGTTTGCATCTGTCGCAGACTGGGCATAAGTAACCGGCGTGGTATTCGTCGGATTACCCAATGTCGCTGTACTCGAACCGGCAAACGTACCGGTTTGACGGAAATTGGTGGTTTCCTGTTCACCGAACTCGGTACCTACCAGGAATGTGTGCTTGACTTCACCAGTATTGAACTTAAAGATCGCGTCAGTCTGGTTAAAGAAATTGCGACGCGTCGTCATATTATTGTATGCACCGACGCTGAATGTAGATGCAGCTGTGTTACCACTTGCAGGCCCGGAAGCAAACACGTTCTGGTAAAACTTGTCCTGATCGGCCCAACGCGTACGGTTGCGCAGTTCAACGCCATTATCGAAAGTATGTTCGATCAAAGCGGTGAAGGCATCCAGCTTGGTCCAGGTCGGGCTGCCTGCGGCATTGCCAAAGAAGGTCGACGGATCCACGCTCACCGGCCTGCCACCGAACGACGTAATACCGCGATCAGCGATACGGTCATCTTCAAAGTGTTCATAGCCCAGCGTGACGTTGGTCTTCGGTGCGATGCGCATCAACAGCGTCGGGTTGATCCCTTTACGCTTGATCGATACGCCATCGCGATAGCTGTCCGAATCTTCATACATGCCATTCAGGCGGAAGCTCAGGTTTTCCGAAATCGGCTGGTTGATATCGACCGTCGCACGGCGATTGCTGTTCGAACCCAGGGTGAGCGATGCATCACGGATCACGGTTTGCGTAGGTGTCTTGGTGACACGATTGATCAGGCCGCCGGTCGCGCCGCGACCGAAGATCATCGCATTCGGGCCTTTGAATACTTCGACGCGTTCTATGTTGTACAGGTCGCGGTAGTACTGCACGTCATCGCGGATGCCGTCAACGAAGAAGTCGCCGGTAGTCGACACGCCACGGAAAATCGGTGTTTCGCGGTTACCCTCGCCTTGCGCAAAGCCTACGCCCGGAACGTACAACAGCGCTTCGGCCAGGCTTTGTGCCGCCTGGTCTTCGATCTGTTTCTTGGTGACGACGCTGATCGACTGTGGAATATCGCGCAATGCGGTATCGGTCTTGGTAGCGGCGATGGTTTCCCGCGCTTTATAGCCTTCGGCATCCGCCTTGACTTCGACTGCCGGCAAATGTGTTTGCGCCTGGACTTCACCCGACATGGCGCTGACGGCCATACCTACGAGTGCACTACATATGCTTGCATTAATGATCAGGCAGCCCTTGGCCTGCCCGCCTTTTTTTACTTGTGACATGCAAATCCTCACTGATTTTGATGGCTGGCTGGCGGATGGCTGGCTGAAACGAAATAAAAATCGTTCTTATTTCGGAATGAGCGCAAGGATACTGAGCGGCTTGTGAGGTTTTTGTGAGTGGCGAGGCTTAATGCGGGGAGGCGTTGCGAAATTACATCGGACGGTCAGGCAGCCGGCAAGGCAAGCGAAGTCCTTCGCTCACCTGCCAACATGGATCTACAACTAGGGGAAAAGCTGAAGCAGCCTTAGCTGCCAAAGATGGTAAGTGGCGGCCGCTTCGGCGCGTCATCCGCTTGATCCGGTGGGCGGAAGATGACGACCAGGGCTTTGGATTCACCCTTGATGCTGCGGCCGCGATGCGGGATGTTGGAATCGAAATACAGGCTGTCGCCGGCCGACAATATCCACTGCTGCTCACGGCCGTCGATCATGAAACTGAACTCTACTTTGCCATCGGTCACAAAGAGGAATTCCTCTCCTTCATGATCGAAGCGCATTTCATGCGCCATCTCATTCGGGAACACCATGATGAAGGGTTCCATGCGCTTATGGCGGCGCTTGTTCGCCAGCGCTACATAGTCATAGCCGAAGGCTTCTTCGCCATGTACTACCGATTCACGCTCCCATGAACGCACGATACAAATGGCATCGCTGCGCTCGGCGGTTTCCGTTCCAAGCAGCTCGGCAAGATCAGTGTGCAAGGCTTGCGCGATCTTGATCAGCGTACCTATCGGCGGAATGATCTTCGAATTTTCTATCTTCGAAAGATAACCTTTGGTGAACCCCGTCTCGCTTGCCAGCCGGTCCTGCGTATAACCGCGCGCAGTACGTAATTCAGAAACCCGGCGACCAAGACGAAGTTCAATATCAGACAGTTCGGGAGGTAAATCAGTAGTAATTGCTTCTGCCATATTTACGATTCTATAGGGGGTAATGCTGCTTTATTTGCCTGCCACGCACGACTGTACTCAATGATGCGTGCGGTTTCGTTTGCTACCTCGGGACTGATGCGTGTTTTCAACAGGTGCAACATCACGTCTATGCATAGTGTCACGCCACCACCGGTCACCACCGTCTGCTGATCCACCACGCTGCTATGGACAGTCGCAATATCCTTGTACTGTTCCTTCATCAGGGACAACGGGGATATTTCCGGTGGGATGACTTCACATTTTGTTGTCGCTTGTTTCCCATTAAGAACTCCTGCGGCTGCGAGTATCATACCACCGGTGCAAACCGAGGTCATTACCGTATCCCGCGACCTCGCCTTCAAAAATGCCAGCGTCGCCGGATTCTTCACCTGCTCTTTCCACCCTGCGCCACCCGTCACCACGATCACATCGAAGGCCGGCGCATCGTCAACCCCGTACTCTGCTATCACCCGTAAACCGTTGGCCAGCAACACTTCGCCGCTGGTCGGCGCAATCGTATGAATCTGGATATCGGGGTAGGCACGACGTGCCATCGACAGCACACCAAAAGTTGCCAAATCAACAGGTTCTACATCTGGATATACAAAGATTCCGAATTTCATTTCCGTCTCCTTTTTGTGAAACTTTTAAAGTTTAAGTTTACTATTTGTATACCTTATCATATATTTTGTTTCATCAACTGAGAAGTTGATGCCGAAAGAAGTGGAATATTGATACGTATTTGTTGCCCAAGTAGAGATTGCGCAGAGAAATAGTTTCATATTAAGAACCTCTCTTCTTTCGCCGGGAAACCAAGTCCGATATCTAACCACTCCGTAAAAACACACGAAGGAGACAAGGAATGGAAATATCGACAAGCGGCGACGTCAGCGTCGCCAGCAGAGGAGTGAAGAAATCAAAAATCGGAACGATTGCGGCAGCGAGTTCCATCGGCACCATCATCGAATGGTATGACTTCCTGATTTACGGTATGGCTGCGGCCCTGGTATTCAACAAACTGTTTTTCCCCAATGTATCACCGGTCATCGGTACGCTGGCGGCCCTGGGTACGTATGCAGTGGGCTTCTTTGCGCGACCACTGGGTGGCGCCATCTTCGGTCACTTCGGTGATCGCGTCGGGCGCAAGTCGATGTTATTGCTGACCATGTTCATCATGGGGATAGGCACCGTCCTCATCGGTTGCCTGCCGACCTATGAACACATCGGTATCTGGGCCCCGGCCCTGCTGATCATCCTGCGCTTCATCCAGGGCGTCGGACTCGGCGGCGAATGGGGCGGCGCGGCGCTGATGGTACTGGAACACGCACCGAAACATCGTCGCGGCTTCTATGGCAGCCTGGTGCAGGTTGGTTTTCCATTGGGCCTGGTGCTCGCCACCGGCGTCTTTGCCATCGTATCGAAACTGCCGGAAGCCGACTTCCTGTCCTGGGGCTGGCGCATCCCCTTCCTGTTGAGCATCGTGCTGGTCGTGGTCGGCTATGTGATACGCAGCAAAGTGGAAGAGTCGCCGATCTTTTTGCAAATGAAGGCCAAGAACGAGCTATCCAAACAACCGGTACTCGACGCCATCCTCAAAAACCCACGCGCCTTCCTGACCGCCATCGGCCTGAAGATCTCCGAGGTTTCCTGGGTCTACATCCTGACCGTGTTCATCGTGGTACATGCGACCAACAATCTGCAATTACCCAAGTCGCTCATCCTCGACGGCATCCTTTATGCGGCATTGGTGGAAGTGATCACGATTCCATTGTTTGGCCTGCTATCGGACAAGGTCGGGCGACGACCGATGTATATCTGGGGTGCACTCTTCACAGTGGCACTGGCCTTCCCGCTCTTCACCCTGCTTGAGACCAAGGACAGTGCCATCATTATCGGCGTGATGATCGTCGCGCTCAGCCTCGGCCACGGTTTCATGTTTGCACCGGAAGCCACCTACTTCCCGGAACTGTTCGGTGCCAACGTGCGCTATAGCGGTGCCACCCTCGGCTTCCAGGTGGCAGCGGCGGTCGGCGGCGGCCTCTCACCGATCATCGCCACCGGCCTGATGGCTTACTTCGGTGGCACGACCGGGGTCTCCATCATGTTGATCCTGCTGGCCGCCGTCACCCTCGTTGCCGCCATTGCAGCACGCGAAACACGTCACGAATCGTTGTAAGAATTTTTTGCGGGATGCCCGCGTTTTTTAAAGGAGAAGGAAATGAGCACAGTCACAGAAACCCGTTTAAAGGGCAAACTGGAACCAACCATCAATGGTTCGACCTATGTCAAACCGGCGGAACTGGAATGGAAGCCGACCAAACACAAAGGCATACAGATCAAGGTCTTGTACGAAGACCCGTCCAAAGGTGAATTGACCTGCCTGTTGAAATGGGAACCGGGCACCATCCTGCCCTTCCACCGTCACCCGGAAATAGAACAGACCTATGTCGTCGAAGGCTCTTTCTATGACCACGACGGCATCGCCCGGGCCGGCGAATATACCTGGCGCAAACCTGGCTCCTTGCATGAAACGCGTTCGGATGAAGGCTGCATCATCCTCGCCGTCTACCGCAAACCCAACGTCTTCTTTGATGTTGATTCCGGATTCTGAGCTGCACTAGAGTCTGCACATGGCCTATATCGTTACCGAAGCCTGCATCCGCTGCAAATTCATGGATTGCATAGAAGTCTGTCCGACCTATGCCTTCCATGCCGGCGCAAACTTCGTCGTGATCAATCCGGATACCTGTGTGAACTGCGGGCTATGTGAAATGGTTTGCCCCACCCAGGCGATCAAGGCCAAGGGTGATGCAACGGAAAAGGAACTCGTATTCGTGGAGTTGAATGCGCGCCTTGCGCTAAGCTGGCCGGCCATTACACAGAAAGGAACGGTTCCGGCGGATGCGGAAGACTGGATAGGCGTTGCAGACAAGAAGGAGTTCCTGCTCTACGCGCCTGACCTCGCAGCAAAGTAAGCAGGTGGTTTTACAGCTAAGCCATGAATTCCCGGGGGGGGCTGACATCCCCCGGAATTTTATTGCTGCACCACTTCAATTTCCCTTCGTCTTCAAACACAACATCCCTGCTATTCACATCATCCTTGTGTTGCTTTACCTGGAAATCAGAGAAAAACAGACATCCCATCGCATCACGCCATAAATAATTTAAGATTTTTTCTTATAAATAATTTTTGTAATTTAAGCCTGCCGCTTATCAGCGCATAGTCCTGCCTAAATCATGACAATGCCGATGCAAGTCGCATGGATACTCGCTATCGCCATATTTCCCGCAAAGTTATCCACAGAATCTGGGGATATCTTTTTTGTTTCAAATCCCGTAACCAAGTCATTCCAAGTAACGTCGTCTACTGCATTTGCAGTAGATACAAATGGAATTCTGTTCCCTATAGTCGGAGGTAATTTCAAATCAAACGATGATGTTGAGGGAAGTGCCAGTCATGAATCACAGCTATAAATCCATTTTCAATCGACGCCTGGGTATATGGCAGGTGGTGTCTGAACTGGCACGAGGTGCAGGCAAAACCAGTGGTGCCATTTGCAAGCCCTTGGCGGCAATGACACTGGGCATGTTTGTGGGTACTGCAATGGCAAACACAATCATAGACGGCGGGCAAACAGTGACGGTGCCGGGCGATCATGCATCACCCTGGACTGAAAACCTACTCTTTGTAGGTAGTGTGACTGACGGCACACTCAACATCATCCCGGGTGGAATAGTTACCAATATCGTAGGCCTTATCGGTGCAAACGATGCTAGCGGCACGGTAAATGTAAAGGGTGCGACAGCGACATGGAATACTACCTCCTCCCTTTATGTTGGCGAAGGCGGTAACGGTGAGCTCAATATCGAAAATGGCGGCCGGGTAAATACTAGCCTAATCTATGTCGGCCTCACTTCAGCCGGCACTGGCAAAATCAATGTGACGGGAACGGATTCCCGCTTGGATGTATCGTCGAATATTTTTGAAATTGGCAGTAGTGGTAACGGCACCGTCACCATCGACAATGGTGGCACGGTGCGCGGCAACAACATCCTACTGACGCAGGACAATTCAGGCTCCGGCACACTCAACCTGAACGCTACCGGTGGCGTACGCGGCATCCTTGAGACTGGATATGTGAATAAGGGTACCGGCACGGCGCGCATCAACTGGAACGGCGGCATTCTGCGTGCCACCGGCAACGAAAGCAATTTCCTTCGCAATCTGACCAGCGCGGATGTCATCATCGGCGGCGGCGCTTACTTTGATACGAATACCTACAATGTCGGCCTCAATGCCGCCAGCCTGGGTGGCTCGGGTGATTTCACCAAACTCGGCACAGGAACCTTGACGCTCAACGGCAATAGTTCAGGCGTGCTGTCGCAAATCGGTGTTGAAGAAGGCACACTTGCCATTGCCGGTGACATCAGTTCCGCGAGCGGGCGGATTGATTACACCGGTAGCGACATTAACCAATCCGCTACAGTAAAAGTCGAAGGGAATGGCAATAAGTGGACAAATTCAGGGCTGCTTGATGTTGGCTACTCTGGCACTGGTACGCTTACCATCGCCAATGGCGGAAAGGTGGAAAACACTATAGGCCGGATCGCCACGCTTGCCGGTAGCAGCGGAACTGTAAGCGTTAGCGGCACCGGTTCGACATGGAACAATTCAAACTATCTCACGGTTGGCAACCACGGGACCGGCGAACTCACGATAACAAACGGTGGAACAGTAACAAGTACCTGGGGCGATATCGGTAGCGGCCCAAGCGCCAACGGCACGGTAACGGTTAGCGACATCAATTCCAAATGGACGGCCTCCAGATCTCTCACTATTGGTTACGATGGTACAGGCGAACTCACCATCGAAAACGGTGGAATAGTTCACAGCAGCCAGTACACACAACTTACAAACTCTTTATCCGGTAATGCAAGCATCCAACTCAATGGCAGCAGTGCGGCACGCGGTGTGCTGGAGACAGCTTATGTGACGAAAGGTGCCGGCACTGTTGCGTTTAACTGGAACGGCGGCATCCTGCGCGCCACCGGCAACGAAACCAACTTCCTGCGCAACCTGGCAAGCTCGGATATCGTCATCGGCAGCGCCGGCGCCTACTTCGATACCAATACATACAATATCGGTATCAACACCATATTGAATGGCAGCGGCGGCCTGAGCAAGCTCGGCCTCGGTACATTGACGCTTACTGCTGCCAACACTTACGGTGGTGACACTGAAATCAATGCCGGCATCCTGCGTATCGCCAATACCGGCAGTCTCGCCGGTGCAGTCAACGTCAATAACGGTGGCACATTGGCCGGCTCGGGTATGGTCAAAAATACGACAGTGATGGATGGCGGTACCGTCCATTCGGATGCGGATATCCTGACCATAGACGGCAACTACACCCAGAACATCAACGCCACTTTGCGTATCGATGCAACGAGCAGCAGTAATTACAGCAAACTCCATGTTACAGGCAACGCCTCCTTCGCGGCTGGCACCAGGCTGGATGTCAATGTGAATCCGATCAATACACTGGCACTCGGCAATATCCTGACCGATGTCGTCAAAGCGGATACGGGCCTGACATCATCCGACTTTAGAGTCACGGATAACTCGGCACTCTTCAATTTCCGCGCCATCGGAAATGCCAATTCCATCGATCTGCGCGTCGTTTCCAATAGTGCGACCGGCATTCGTGATGCAGTCGTCGAACGCCGTCATTGGGCAACCATGGGCGCGGCCGATGTACTCGATACGCAACTGAATAATAGTGTCACGGGTGACATGGGTAATGTCATCAACGCATTCGGTCAACTGTCGACCAATCGCGATGTCGCACGTGCGGCAACACAGACCTTGCCACTGGTATCAGGCAATCAAGCCATCCTAAACACGCTGACCTCCTTCCAGCGCCTGGTACAAAACCGGAACGACACCGCGAGCGGCGTGTCTTCCGGCGATGCATTGCTAAGCAAAGAAGCATGGGCGCGTGCCTTTGGTTCGCGTGCCGAACAGGATGACCGTAATGGCACGTCCGGCTTCACCGCCGATAGCTGGGGCATGGCCTTCGGTGCCGATGCACAGATTGCAGCGGATGCACGCTTCGGTGTCGCTTATGGTTACGCCAAGACATCTGTCAACGGCAATACCGAGCTGGCCGGCACCGCACAACGCGCGAATATCGATTCACATATCCTGTCTGCTTATGGCAGCAAGGACATAGGCAATGCACGCAGCATTTCCTGGCAGGCAGATCTCGGCATGAACAACAACAAGAGCACGCGCCAGATTGAATTCGGCGGCTTGAACCGCAGTGCGACTGCCGACTACCGCACGTATAGCGCCCACCTTGGTGCTGCGCTTACACAGCAAATCGCACTCAGCAGTGCAACGACGCTGACACCGGGCTTGCGCGCCGACTATAGCTGGCTCAAATCACAAAGCTATAGCGAGACAGGTGCGAACGCCTTGAATTTGAATGTGGATGCACAAAAGACTGATGCCTTTGTACTCGGGGCTGACGCGCATCTGCAGCACCGCTACTCCGCTGTATCCCGCCTGGACGCTAACTTCGGCGTCGGCTACGACACCATCAATAAACGCGGCAATATCGTGGCTGCGTATGCCGGTGCGCCGGGACAGGCCTTCGTCACTACCGGCATAGCTCATTCACCGTGGCTGCTACGTGGCGGGATAGGCTTGGTCCACACCACTGTGAACGGTACCGAAGTCGCATTGCGTTACGACGCAGAAGGCCGTAGCGATTATCTGAACCAGACGGCCTCGGTACGGGCCAAGTGGGCATTTTGATTAAATGGAAGGCTGGCGCGCCCTGATCGACACAACACTGTAAATAGATAAGCCCATGTCATTTGCAACGCGCATATAAATAGCAGGCGCGTGGCTCCCTGCTGATATTGGGATGGACGATAAATCTTTCCAAACGTCCTTCGCGATGGAAGCCCGCGTTTTCCAGCGTCCGGGCAGACGCCGGATTATCGACATCGCAATATGCCTGGACACGAAAATGTTCCGGCATTGCCAGTACCGCTTCTGCGAATGCAGCAACTGCCTCGGCCATATACGCTTTACCCCAATGCACAGGCGATAGTACGTATCCTATTTCAACGCCATGCAAGCTAATCTTCGCATCCAGCATCCCGATCGGGATATCGTCATCGGATGGCAGAACCAACACATACGCATAGCGATTGCCATCCAGGCGGCCCTGCAAGCAACCATCTATAAACGATTCGGTTTCCGCAAGCCTGGTGTTCGGTTTCCAGATCAGGTAACGGCTGACGCGTTCGTCTTGCGCATATGACTGAAAGATAAGCGATGCATCTTCAGGCCGCGGTTCGTGCAGGATTAGCCGCGATGTCCTTAAATCATTTGGCAATACTGCAGGCATGAGATTGACCTCGGATATTGTGCAAAAACGGAGTGTGCCTTGCCTTTCTATGGAGAACAAACAAAGGATGGGCATATCGATAGCAGGCGATATGTTCTTAGTTAATACCTGATCCCCGGGCTGTGTTCGGTGACCCGCGTTGTAGCTAATGCGTATCCTTGCGGTAGCGGCCCGGCGCCACGCCGACAAAGCGTTTGAAAAAACGCGCAAGATGCGACTGATCCGCATAACCGCAGGCAAAGGCTATGTCCACCAGCGATAACTTCCCATCGCGTAGCAGTTGCTTGGCCCGATTGATGCGTAATACCTGCAAATACTGATTAGGCGTAGCCTTGGTAGTCACGGTAAAACGCTCGAAGAATATGGTCCGGCTCAGGCCTATGACGGCGGCCAGGTCAGCAACCTGGAAACTGCCATCCAGATTGGCTTGTAAATAATCGTTGATCCGTTGCATCTGCGCCTGGGATAGCGGAATCCTGCTTTCGGCTATGCGTGGCACATCCCGTAATTGCGAATGCCGGGCAAAGACGCAAGCCACTATCGCCTGCGCCAGATAGTCGCTACTCAAACTGCTGCCGGCAGGCTCACTCAGCATATGCTTGCAAGTATTCAGCAAATAAGACAGGCTGGGATCGGCCGTTTCAGTCGGCGCGAGCAAATCAATTTCCTCAAGTCGCCGACCGTAAATTTCATCCGCCAGCTCGCGCAATATCTCATTCTTGATATAGACATAAAAAGCATTAATCAAGTCCAGGCCTTGCACCGCATAGCCGTTTCCCGGCGCAATAATATTGTGGCTATTGGCTGCCATTTCTCCCTGAAAGGTCTTGCCGTCTTTTTCCAGCACGATGTTGATTTTCTGCTGGGGGACCGCTATGAACAGGGGCGAAATAGGTGGAACAAATTCTTCAAAGGGATCGGTGCGTGCGAGTACCGCCGCCATATTTGACCATTGCAAGCCGTCGCTGCTGCGTATGATTTCGCGGCTTGCATCAAACACCATCGGTGTTTCCTTAAGCAGGAATTCCGGACGTACTATTTTCTTGCGGGGAGTATGGATGTTGGCAGATTCGCCGGGCAAAGATATGGACGACGAGGGAGGCAATTGCGTATTTTCAGTTGAAAATATTTGGCCCATTCTGATGCCCGACTATCAAGTGTAATTTTTTTGCAAAATATTCGCTTTTATCTTGTCTTGCATCTCTATCTTATCAGCAATTTTTCCGCTGTAAACATACGTAACAATCGTTATCAATTCATTGCATGAAAACTGTCGCTTGATACATAAAACAGACTGACTGCGTCGCTTCTTACACTCCCACATTTTTTCTCACGCGTTAACAGCTGAAAAGTTTCTGCATGGAAATATGTGTTGATCACCCTCCTTGTTTATAGATATATATTTCTTACGGCAGTCGCTAAAAAATATTCCATCCCAAACTTTTTATTGCGATCCATCCGTTAACGATTGTTTAGAAAATTTGCGGACGAAAGTACCGCTAACGAACGATCGTCAGATACGTTCTTCCGCTCGAACTCCGACAATCCTCCTCGTAGTACTACCCCTTTCACTGAATTAAACACTCGCGCTGATACGAGCCGTCATTCAAGCGTGCGGCACCCAATCAGTGTGTCGCTCGACCTGGCCAGAGTCATCGTTACGAGGCTTGCAAAATGAAACAAGAATTGACTTATGCCATAGCTTTATTGTCCTTGGGTTTAAGTAATAGCGTAGTGGCTGCTGACGGTTGCAGCGTGGATGGCAATGCGCTGGTGTGTGCGGCAAATGCGCAATACGATCCCAATGCACACGGTGGCAAGCAGTTAAAAGACTATGACTCCGTCAATATCACAACCACGACGGACAATAACTTTGGCTATGTGCAGTGGTCGAACCAGACGCAATACAAGGATTTCACGATCACGACTTCGGGCAGCGCAGCGGATGGTGTTCGCCTTAACAATTGGGGGCCGACCGTCGTTTTCAACAACCTGAATGTGACCACGACCGGCTATAGCGCCGACGGCATCAACCTGGGCCGTGATGCGACCGACTCCAAATTGACCGTCAATGGCAATACAAGGATCAGGACGGAACATGGCATGGGCATCCGTGCGGTATCGTCCGCCATCCTGGGCAGTACCGGCGCCCATAGCATCATCCTGAAAGGCAAGTCCGATATCAGCACCAAAGGCGAAGGCAGTGACAATTCCGGTTACGCGGTCTATGCAGGTAACAATGAAAATGGCTGCGGTCCTTTTGGCCTGCCTTTATATGCTTGCAAGGCAGAAGGTCCGGGTGAAATTTATTTACTCGGAAAAGATAGCGATGTTCACAGGATCACGACTGATGGTCGCGGAGCGCATGCGATATTTGCCAATGGACACGCATATATCAAAGCAAAAAATATCGACATCGTAACCAATGGAGATCGTGCGCATGGCGTGGTGGCGCAAAGGGTTGCGGGCGACTATTACTACAGCTCCGCCAACAGGGGCAAGCAAGACTATGCGGGTTCGATTGAGCTAATCGGTAATGTATCTATTGATGTAAAAGGAAAGGATGCCTACGCGCTCTACGTTGACAGTTTCAACGCCGCCGACGGCAAAGATCAAAACGGAAAAATCGCCAGCATCAAATCCTACGATAGCGAAACCGGCCAGATCGTCAAAGACAAGGTCTACCGTATCAACGGCAATATGCTGGCGAAGAATGCTGGCGTCATTGATTTGTGGATGGGTGACCACAGCGCACTCACGGGAAAAGCAAACTTAGAAAGCCAGGGCATCATCAAGCTGAATATCAGCGGTGCAAACTCCGCCTGGAATATGACCGGAGACTCGACAGTCAGCAATCTGTCGCTGATCGATTCATCGCTGATTTACACCAACAATACAAATTTCAGTCCAATGACCTTAACGGTCAAGAATGACTTTAATTCAAACAACGGCACTATCCAGCTCAACACCGTACTCGGTGACGATAACTCACTGACCGACAAACTGATCGTCGAAGCTAACACCGCAGGCTCCGCCAAAATCAGGATCAGGAATGTCGGCGGTAGCGGCGCGCAGACAGTCAACGGCATCAAAATCATTGACGTCACAGGTGCTTCCAACGCCGACTTTTCCCTCAGTAGTGACTATGTCATCCAGGGTCGGCAAGCAGTCGTCGGTGGGGCCTATGCTTACACCCTGCACAAGAACGGTATCAATAGCCCGAATGATGGCGACTGGTATTTGCGCTCGCAACTGATAGAACGAACCGATATACCGCTATACCAAGCCGGTGTCCCCAGCTATGAAGCCTATCCGCAAGCCCTGCTGGAACTCAACACCCTCGCAACATTGCAACAGCGGCTGGGCAACCGGGTCTGGACCGATGCCAGCGGCATCAACGCGGGAAACAACGACGCAGTACGTACTGGTACCTGGGGCCGGATGGAAGGCAGCCATCACAGTATCAAGCCGGCCCTCTCGGCGAGCCAGGCCAACTACGACAGCAATATCTACAAACTGCAAGCCGGGGTCGACGCCCTGCTGCATGAAGATGCCGCATCCGGACAACTGATAGGCGGCCTGTTTGCGCAATACATCAATGGCCGCACCGCAACTTCGTCACCTTTCGGTGCCGGCAACATCAATACCAATGCTTACGGTGTGGGCGCGACCCTGAGCTGGTTTGGCAACAACGGCTTGTATGTCGACAACCAATTGCAGTTCAACGTCTACGACAGCGACCTGAGTTCAAAATTGACCGGTGCTGCTCTCGTCAATGGCAACAACGGCAGCGGCTATGCAATATCAAGCGAGCTCGGCCTGGACTTCAAGCAGGCGGCAGGCTGGACACTGACACCGCAGGCACAGCTGATTTATTCGAAGATCAGGTTTGACAGTTTCAAGGATGCCTTCGGCGCGCAAGTCACGCTCGAAAAAGGAACCAGCCTGCTGGGACGACTGGGACTGTCATTAGCGCATGAAAGCGCATCGCTGGACGGCAGCGGCAAAGCCAGGCATCAGCGGCACTACGCCATCGTCAATCTGTACAACGAGTTCCTGGACGGCACACGGGTTGACATTGCAGGTGTTGGTTTCGCCAATCGCAATGAGCGCTTATGGGGCGGGATAGGCGCGGGAACTTCGTATAGCTGGGCCGATGGCAAGTACATGGTCTACGGACAAGGCATGTTCAATACCAGCCTGAAGAACTTCGGCGATAGCCATGTCTTCACCGCCACCTTGGGAATCAGGATGGCGTTCTAGTCGTGATACCTGCCCGATAGTCATAACTCACGGAATTTCAAAATGAAAGAGAAATTGATCACCATCTCAGTAGGATTAAGCAAAAATCTCGTCATTACCCTTTTACTTGTTAACGCGGAGCGATCGATGGCTCAGCAAGTGCATGCGGATGGCAGCACGGAATCAGTCAGCGGTACCATCGATACCGGCATACTTTCTTCCATGTCCGGCTATGGTCTGTTTGCAGAGAAAGGCGGCACGATCCAAAGTACGGGTCCGGTGACCATCAACACCGGAGGACCACGTGCCAACCCTGTGAATGCGGAAAGCGGCGGGAAAATTTTTCTTACGGATGGCGCCACTATCCGTGGTACCGGAATCAGCACAATAGGATTAAGTGCAACAGGGACCGACTCAGAGATCACTGTTAACAATGCAGACGTAGAAGTGAACGGAACCGACTCCATCGGTGCAAGTGCTGTCGATAACGGACTGATTCGCGCGACCGGCGGCGCCATCACAGGAGAGAAAGGTGTCTATGCTTTTACTGGCGGTAAATTCATAGGAAAAGACGTCGCCATCACTGCAAGCGGTACCGGTACATGGTTCAAGCACGGCGTGGAAGTAAACACGAAAGGCAGCGTTGAACTGACTGGTGGTTCCGTAACCACCACGGGAGAACGCTCCGCTGGTTTATATGTCATTAATTCAGATACCACTGCGATTAGCCTGACCGCAAACGGTACCCGTATCAAAACATCAGGTCTCAATGCGCGTGGCGCAGAAATCAATGTCGGAAAAATGCACCTTGAAAATGTCAGTATTCATACGACAGGTTCGGGTGGAGATGGGGTCTGGGTCGACGGCATCAATGACATCAATTCCTCCAGCGGCACAGCCGGTTCTTCAGTGTTAACAATGAATGGCGGCTCCATCGTGACCGAATCTGCAAATGCTTACGGCCTGACAGCCTTGAGCCAGGGCAGGATCACGGCAAGCCAGGTGAATGTACAAACCCTGGGTGACTCCAGCATGGGAGCGGTGGCACAATTTGGTGGCAAGGTCATCCTGAACGGCGGATCAATCACGACCTCAGGTTCGCTTGCCCACGGTTTATTTGTTGCAGGAATGGGTGGGCCGACTGGCGCAACACGCGTGGCTGCCCGTATCGAAGCAAGCGGGATCAATATTACGACCACGGGAGACAATGCCTATGGTGCTTACATGCGTAGTGCTTCCGAATTACAACTTAACAACACCAATATCACCACTTACGGCGCGGATGCAAGCGGCCTGATCGCAAGCACCTACCAAGTTGGCGGAGCCAGCAAGGCAAGCATCACCAACAGTACGATCACATCGAAACAAGCTGCCGGCATACGCGTCGTGGGCAATACAGCGGCAGACGCAACTACACTGGAAGTATCGCTGACAAACTCGACCGTCAGTGGAAAAACCAATGTCATCGAAGTCGACAGCAACGCCCCTGGCTATGTGGCTATACTTAAATTGACTGCCGATAATTCAATACTGAACGGAGCGACCAGACTGGGTAGTGGCAACACTTCTGACATGACGCTGAAGAATCAGTCGGTGTGGAATATAAGTGGCGATTCAACGCTGAGTAATTTATCGCTGAGCAACTCCTCTGTGGTCTACACCAATAGTGGCAATTTCAGCCCCACGACCCTGACAGTCAAGAATAATTTTGACTCTGCTGATGGCACTATCCAGCTCAATACCGTGCTTGGCGACGACAATTCGCTGACCGACAAACTGGTCGTCGAAGGTGACACTAACGGTACCGCCAAGGTCAGAATCAGGAATGCCGGCGGCCGTGGCGCGCAAACCATCAACGGCATTAAGATCATTGATGTGGTCGGTGCTTCCAATGCCAAATTTTCCCTCAGCAGCGACTATGTCATCCAGGGCGAGCAAGCCGTCGTCGGTGGTGCCTATGCCTATACGCTGCACAAGAACGGCATCACTGACCCGAATGACGGCGATTGGTATTTGCGTTCGCAACTGATGCCACAGCAGGAAATACCTCTGTATCAGGCCGGCGTTCCGAGCTATGAAGTCTATCCACAAACCTTGCTGCAATTAAATACACTGGCAACACTGCAGCAGCGTGTAGGCAATCGCCAGTGGGCAGACACAACCGGCCTCAGCGCGGGTGATAACAGGACTGTGCGCACCGGTACCTGGGGTCGCATGGAAGGTAGCCACCACCGTATCCGCCCGGCAACCTCGGATAGCCAAACCAATTACAACAGCAATATTTATAAATTGCAGGCCGGCGTCGACACCCTGCTCTATGAAAATGCGGCATCCGGTCAATTAATAGCAGGTGTGCTGGCGCAATACAGCAATGGACGAACCGCGACGTACTCTCCATTCGGTGCAGGCAAGATCAATACGAATGGCTACGGAGTGGGCGCGACCCTGAGCTGGTTCGGCAACAACGGTTTATATGTCGACAACCAGTTGCAATTCAACATCTATGACAGCGACCTCAGTTCCAAACTGACCGGTGCCAGTCTGATCCACGGCAACAATGGCAGTGGTTACGCGCTATCCAGCGAGCTAGGCCTAGACATCAAACAGGAATCCGGCTGGACACTGACACCACAGGTTCAGTTGATTTATTCGAAAGTGAAGTTCGACAGCTTCAAGGATGCCTTCGGTGCACAAGTGACACTAGACAAAGGGGCTAGCCTGTTGGGACGCCTCGGCCTGTCGCTGGCACATGAAAAGAAGTCACTGGATAGCGCCGGAAAATCCAGCTCTCAACGCAACTACGCCATCGTCAATTTATACAACGAGTTCCTGGATGGCACACGGGTTGACGTTGCAGGCGTTGGTTTCGCCAATCGCAATGAGCGCTTGTGGGGCGGGATAGGTGCAGGTACTTCGTACAGCTGGGCTGACGGCAAGTACATGGTCTACGGACAAGGCATGCTCAATACCAGCCTGAAGAACTTCGGCGATAGCTATACCTTTAGCGCTACGCTTGGGATCAGGATGGCATTCTAGACTGGCATTACTTACGCTACTTGCGAGTATGTGTGGCAGCGCTTAAACGCGGTGCACGGTAATAGTCTTCTCCGAGCCATAACAAACCGCGTAATTGTCGCAATCGCTGCACACCGGTTCCGGACACGGATGGAGGTCCATGCGTTCGCAAATGCGGTGATAGAAAAACTTCTTCCACTTCATTTGATTGGTATTCGCATCGAAGACCGGACGGAAATACTGTTGCAATAGCACAGTCACATCTTCGCGGCCCGATAGCCCCATATCGTGCCACAGATGATTGCCACCGAAACAGCCGCAAGCAAGTGCATGTGCCAGCCATCCGGTTTCGACTGCACCGCTGCTGCGATCCGCTTCCAGCATATCAACCAGGTCCTGGAATTCGCACGGTATCGCCGCATCACTCACCGGCACGGATGGCTCCCATCCGGCGTCACGCGCACCGGGGAAGCAGACATCCAGCATTTCCCAGAACTCTTCTTCGCCCAGCCCCAGCCATTCACCGAAGCGAGGCAAGGCTCCGACCGATGCGCCGTCCAACACGCCGGCAATGGCGCGATAAGCATGGTTCCCGGGTTCGGCGGAAAAGGCTTCCAACAGGAGTTCGCAGTTATTCATGTCATCGAATCCGAATAGATAGAACCGTTGCGCAATTCCAGGACATGGTCGCTCGGTGCAGCGAAGTTAATCCCGGGAAAAGTGCAGGGAAAGCCCCTGGGAGAAAATAACACGACATTGGGCCGTATGTAAAAAAACCAGCTTTCGACAGAAAGCTGGCGTACGTACATCATCTTTTACAGACAAGCTATGGCATCAAATAGGAGCGTAGCAATGTGTGCTGAGGAAACCAGACCAGTAATTAGGATCGCTGTTCGCGAGCATAAAAGTTCTCAATGACGCACCCAAAGCGTTCTGCCCTGCATTGCCGGAGTCAATCAAAATACCGTTTTGATTCAAGACGTACTTGGCATTTGTAAATGCAACATATGTGTAAATTACTGGCGAAGCCGGTGCAACACCGTCACAGATTTGGGCTTTCGATACAAACCCGGATTTGTTAGGAAACGGGCTGGTCGCGACCGCATCAAAGGTCAAGGAAATGTTGCCATACAAAGGATTATTAACCCAGGCAGGAATAGAACTTGACGACACGGTATGCCCCATATCCGCCAGAATAGTTACCGCTGCATTTCCATATGGGGCAGCAACCGGATCAGCTACCGCTACGGTTTGCGAATTAGCGGTACTCAGAGAAAAAGCCGGGGTGGCAACGAACGATACATTTGCAGACGCGCCATTTGGAAGTGCCGGTATCAAGGTTTTTACACTACTGACAGTGGCGCTGCGTGCAAACAATACCGGGATACCCTTGGCATAAAGATCTGACGTTGCGCCGCTTTGCACATAAGTGGTTCCGACAAGCCCATTCGGGGTTGATGCATTCGCGGCCAGAAACAAGCTGTAACCCGAGGTACCGGTTCTGATTTCAGTATTCAAATCCGCCGTAGCATTGTGGCAGATACGAATACGTTTCCCGGCACCTGGTTTACCAGCAGCGGTAAAGTCGGTCACCAGGTTTTGTGCAGGACCGTAAAAATTGGATGCTACCGCAATAGTGGCGTCATATGGCGAACCGGACGGCACGACCGTGCAAACTGTAGGTGCTGCTAATGCAAGCGATGTCGCGCAAACCAATGCGACCGCAGCAATACCTGAAGAAACGTGCTTAGTACTGAATGACATGAAAAATCCCTTTATAAAAATTAGAGTGGGTACTTCTTCAAACATCGTCCCGGTGAGACGAATTCTTTACTTGGCCAGCCTTCTCAAAAATGAGCTAATAACGGAAACACGCCCGGTACTCATTGACACAAATTCCGTACGTCATTTCTGGAAAGGTCGTGTTAATCGCCTTTCGCCTTTGATGCGTTTTCTTCCTCGAGATTGAAACGAACGCCATCAACGACGATGCTTTTTACGTCAGCGGAAAAACTTTGTGTATCTGCGAAGACAATTTGACTATCGATGGAAGGAGCTTGATTAATGGAAGAAGACGGTATTGCACCGTTAGTGGCGGCACGTTGAAGCAAGCTGACAGCGCTATTGGATAGCTTTCCAGCATCTTCAATGCGAGTTTGCTGCAGGGCTTGCGCCTGTCTTGCTGCTGTTTGAACAGCGCGATCCGCTAAAACCTGATCAATCGTGCCATTGACGTAATGCTGTACGTCTGCGATCTGTGTACCACTCAAACCTTTGCTGCTATTGATACCGCCAAAGAAAAAGGGGGCATTGCCCAGGCTGCCTTTGACTCCATCCGCGTTGTAATAAGTATTCGGATCAATATTTGCCTGACTCGCACGACCGATTAATCCGCCTACCGAGTAGTCAACAGCAAAGGGGGATTTCATTCCGACCGCTTTTCCGCTTGAATACGTGGCCTCGACGTCTCCTTTCTGTAGCGCGCCAGCAAGCCCTCCCACGTTATTAAAGCCCGTTGCATTTCCCGTTGCGTAAGATCCTTTGACACTTGCACCAACGGATGTACCCAATAGCCCTCCTACGTCATCGGAAAAGACGGCATTGACCTGTCCGCTTGCATAGGAGTTCGTGATCAGGCTGGTGCCATTCCCGCTTCCATTCAAATACCCGACCAGTCCCCCAACTGAATCTACGAATGCAGTGTTTGCCGTAACGTTCCCACTGGCATAGGAATCCTGAATAAGGATATCTCCCCCGCTGAAATATCCGACCAGGCCACCTATACCGGCTTCAGTAATAGAACTTGGGAAATTGCCGGTGACGTTTCCCTTCGCATAGCTATTTTTGATGGTAAGGATAGTTTGACCGGCATCAGCAGCCCCAATCAAACCACCCAACTTGGTACCGCCAATCACTTGACCGGTTGCGAAAGAATTGACGACCATATTGGGGCGACCAGCCTCGGCCGAATACTCGCTAATCAGGCCGCCAAGTGCCAGGGAGTTATTCAGGCCAATCACATCGCCGGTGGCGTACGAATTGGCGACATAGCTTCCCTTTGTATATCCCAGCAATCCGCCTCGACTTACATTACCGGTTGCATGGGAGTTGTTAACACTGCCGCCGTTTTCCAAGCGACTGATCAAGCCAAATTGCACGCCTGAAATATCCGAGAACGTGAAACTGATATTGGCACCATCCGTCATTCCAATCAGGCCGGCGGTAGAAAAGAAAGGATTACCGGTAACTTGCCCGCCTTGCGCGTAAACTCCGCGAATAGTTCCATCAACATAGCCGGCCAAAGAACCTGCATAGGGTGAAAAACCAAAAGGATCGTTTGCCTGCGCGTTCACTTTTGTGTTGAGCAAACCGAGGTCTCTTACCAGGCTCCCACCTTGGACACTGCCGAAAAGACCACCTGCGAAACGGATCTGCGTTGGAATATCAACATTCAAATCCCTGATGGTGTGTCCCATACCCGCCAAAATACCTGGCGTTCCCGGAGTAATGACTGGAGCGAGATTCCCATCGGCATCTAAAAGAAAATCGCCATTGGCATCGAAATAATTCAATGTCGTTGGTGTGCCCAATTCAGCTATAACTGCTTGGCTACGGGTTCCGGTATCGGTCAAGTCTTGCACGATCGCATAATGACCTGTCGGATTGTTATTGATTGCCTCCAGATCAGAGATGCTACGAATCAGTGTGTAGCTATCGCCGTTTATATTAAGAGTCGAATCCGCAGCGTTCAGCGTGATGCTGCCGTATAGCCCGCCGCTCGTATCTTGCTTAGCAACCGGTTTGCCATTTGCATCCAGTACCGTACCGCTATAACTCGCCTTGGTCCGGATGTAGTAATCACCGTTATAAGTCATCGACATGGCAGCCTTGGTGCCCGCAAGGACGACCGGCGCATTAATATTGATATCGTTGCCTGCGACAAGTGTCAGTCCTGCATGCTGTTCCATTCCGGCCACAACTACGCTATTTGCTGTCGCCGTGATGCCTGCATTGATATTGACGTTGCGCTCCGCATTGAGCGTTAGTATGGTTGGCGTATTCCAGCTGATCGCCTGATTGACATGGATATCGCCATTGCCACCGGCCGTACCCATCGTCGCAGTCTTGATTTCAAAATTGGTAGTTGCCAGATTGCTGACAACATCTGCTGCCGTCATATTCCCGCCCGAAGCAGCAATCGTGAAATCATTAGGATCTATTAGCCAGTTACCGGTTTTTCCCTGCGCCGATAAGGTGGTGACTTTGGTGCCCGCAGCAATATTGACGACATCACCACTGGTTTCAATGAAGCCACCATCACCCGTAGTCGGAGCCGATGCGTCCAGCTTCCCGGCGATGTTCGCCGTGCCACCATGTGCGTAGATTTCTATCGTACCCTTCAAGTCATCGATGGTTTGCGCTTGAACGATGCCCGTATTGTTGACTTGCGAACCCAGCAACTCATCCGCAGCCTTCGCCGTCAGGATCACCTGACCACCATCCGCATAGATCGCCTGCTTGTTCTCTACCAGTGCGTTCAATGCACCTTCATCTATCGTCACGCTCAGCAAGGAATTGCCATTGAAGTTCAGTGTGACTTTGTTACCTGCATTCAGCGATACCGTGCCTTTGGTCGCCACTATCGCCCCCTGGTTCGACACCAGATGCCCCATCAGCACTACATAACCGCCATCAGTGACCGTGATGGTGCCAAGGTTAGTCACGGATGTAGTCGAGCCATTACCCTTGAAGGTATAGTTGCCCTTATTAAAATCATCATCAGTGATATTCAAGGTACTGGCGAGGAAACCACCGGTGTTGACCGTTGCGCCGGTCGAGATCAATACGCCATTCGGATTGACCAAAAAGACTTTACCTGTCGCGTTGAGTGCACCCTGCAGCACACTCTGTTCATTCCCGATCACACGATTGAGGGTGATGGACGCCGCATTGGGCTGGTTGAAATTGACGGTTTCATTCGGCGCAGTACTGAAACTCTGCCAATTGATGACCGCCTTGTTTGAACTTTGATTGATGTCGGTGACGGCACCGTTCTGCACGATGGTCGCCGTACCACTGCTCACACCACCATTCGGACCCACGACCGGCGCGGCAAAGGACCACACCGGTACCAGCAGCGCTGATATCGCCAAACATAACTGTGTGTGCTGAAAAGCAGACGGACGGGCGGATGCAGAGTTTTTTACCGTGTGTGAAGCAGGACGCATAATAGTTTTCTTTCAATAAAGTATTGCTGCATTTGCGGCTGGGCGAATAATTAGCTGGAAAATCCAAGATCAATTTCAACCGGCATGGTGCGTGGCGGCCTATCGAAAGGTTCGCTGTCGCGCACCGATTTCAACGCATTTGTATCCAGCATCGGATATCCGCTGCTGCGAGCAACTATCAAGGTGCCTGGCTGGATCATTCCGCTGTCGGTCACGACAAACCTGACTGCGGTTACTCCTTCATAACCTCGTCTTCTGGCATCAGACGGATACACAAGATTGGATTTAATTTTTTTTGTGAGCTTGACCTGATACTTCTTTAGCTCTTCGAGTTCATTATTCAGCGTCTGTTGCTTCTGCAAATCACTGTCTCTCTTGCTTTCCGAAGACCGGGATGACGACGTTGCCAGCTCTTCTCGCTGCTCTATCTGTACCGGGCTATCCGCGCTAATCGCCTTGATTTTTTTTACCGGCGTCTTTTTTGTCTCTTCCTTTTGTACCGTTTTTTGCACCGGGGTCGTGGTTGACGCGGCAGAGGACGGTGTGCTTTCTTCCCGTTGGCGATTTGCAACCATGCCGACCAGTTCAAGCAATAATTTATCCGTCTTTATCTCTTCAACAGACTTGGTCAACAGCAGTAGTGCCACCAGCACCAATGCGCCGTGCAGGAACAGGGAGGCAGCGACGGCATATGTCATCGTCTGCTTCCCTTTGTACTCAATCAATTGTGTGCCGGACCGGACCATGATCGCTCTATGTCCTGTTCTCGGTTTGCACCGCAACTTTGGCAAAACTCAATTGTTTGAGTACATCGGCCACATCAATAAAACGCTGCAGCGCGACCTCCTTGTCGGCGCGGATGACGAAGGATGTATCCTTCTGCAATGCCTGCAGTTCTTTCTTCAGCAGTTCCGGCGTCACCGCCTTGCCTTCGAAATGGATATCGCCTTTTGCGCTGATCTCTATCATCTTGGCCTGCTTCGCTTCATCCGCGCTTTTGGATGCTTGCGGCAGGTTGATAGGTATCCTGCCACTGGCGATAAAGCTGGAGGTGGTCAGCACGATAGTCAGCAATACCAACATGATGTCCACGAAGGGAATCACGTTGATAGTGTCAAAGGGCTTCTCATCCATGGGCAATTTCCCATTGCAGCATGAGCACCCTTACCTTGCGTAACAGCGCGTTGTAAAACACAACCGCCACCAGGGCGACCACCAGGCCGACTGCCGTCGCCTTTAGCGCCAGCGCCAGGCCGGTCATGATCTTGCCGGCATCCATGGCGGACGGATCCAGCCCCATATTGTAGAAAGTCAGCATGATGCCCAGCACCGTCCCGAGCAATCCCAGGTAAGGGGCATTGTTGCCGACCGATCCGATCAAGCCCAGTTTTGCCGTCAGCACCAACTCCAGCGATTTGATACTGCTAAAGTTTTCTACCTTGATGCTGCGATAAAAAACCATGCGTTCAAGTGCAACGGCGACCACCGCTATGCTTAAAACAAGCAGCAAGCCGATGATGCCGTAATCGATAGCGGCGGAGAGCCATTCCATTTTCATTGCTTATCCCTTCTCATTCAGAGCTTAAAGTTCACATCCGGCGTCATCAGAAACGCAAGCCCAGCATTGCCTGGACCTTCACGTCATCGTTGTAGACATTGGTTGCATCGCTGTTACCCGTGGTCTTCGCAACTTGCAAGCGGCCAAAGTACTTTTTGCTGCTCAGGTAGTAAGCCAGGCCGATGTCACTGATGTTCAATTTGTTGGCGCGCTGGACCGCACCATTGAATACGTAGAGGTAAGGCTTGCCTTCCAGTTTGACCGAGCCGTAATTGGCGAATACCCCAACGGTGTGGCTAATGTCAGCACCCGGGTTAAGCGCAAATTTCAGTTCTGCACCAAGCAAATAGCCTTTATCCCCGGTCACGCCATCCGGATAGGATTTGATGCCGCTGGGACCGGAAACACTGAATTGCTCAACCCCGTCGAGTCGGTTGCCCAATGAATCCTGCACTTGGGCGGTCGTTTCCAAAGACCATTTTTCGGTCAGGGCCAGATTGCCAAAGAAGGACACATTCAGCTTGGAAAAATTGCCGGCCGTATCCGATACCGCTTCCAGTGCCTTGTCATCAAAATTCAAATGACCGAAGGCAGCGCCGACGTTCACATTGGAATAGGCAAACAGGCCAAACAGGCTGCCATAGGTCTCCCTTTGCAGATTCAATGTAGCGACGTTTTCTTGTTTGGCAGTTGTCGAAGTTCCGCTGAAATAGCTGTCTTTCAGCTGCTTGTTCGTTACATCCAATGACAGGTAGATGCTATCTTCGCGCGTGCGTTTGATGGGATAAGACAATCTGGCGCTGTACATTTCGGCTTCGCCGGTGGCTTCCAGCGCAACGTATTCATCGCCTAGCTTGTAAGTGGTTTTCGCGGCGGCTACTTCCAGGCGCAAGCCATCGTTATTCAATGGAAATTCATAAGCGGCACGCGCATTTTGCAAGCCGGCGGCTTTGGTGGTCGTGCCCTTGAGGGAAATGCGGTCGCCTATGCCAAAAGGGCTGTTGATATACAACTCGCCGGTTACACGATTTTCACCTGTAAAGCGGGAGCCATAGTTATCCGCCATGACATAGCCTTGCACACGATCGGCTGCTTCGGTTTCAACCAGGAAATCGGAGGTGCCGGGTTCTGCGCCGGCAGAAATGCTGACGCGCGGCATGCGTGCGCCCGGCGTGTCGTTGACCAGTAATATCGAACGCTCCAGCCCTTCTTTGGTCACTATCCCGGATTTGCTCTTCGTCTGCTCAAATATGCCTTGCAAACGCTCATCCTTCAGCAGCGAGCTATTTTTCATCTGGAACTTGCCGTATTTCCCGGCAACCACCTTGATCAGCAACACCCCATCCTGGATGTTTTGCTTGGGTACAAAAGCGCGCGCGACCATATACCCTTGTTCCCGCGCATACACCGTGATTTTGTTTGCAGCCTGCCGAATCTCGTTGATGTTCAGTTCACGGTTGCGATATGGCTGCAGCAAGGACGACACTTCGTTTTCATCAAGAAATTCAGCACCTTCCACACGAAAATCCCTGACTGCAATCTTTTCACCATCTGCCAGGGACAGTGGCGTTTCTTCTTCCTGGATGATGACCGGTGCCGGCGGCTCTGTTGGCTGGACAGGAGGTTTCGCTACATTGGTATCCCTTACCGCGTCGCCGATACCGTAATTGAGGACTTGCGCCTGCACCGCTGGTGACGCCAAGGCCAGGCTGGAAAGCAGCGATATGGACAGCAATGCTTTTTGTTGCTTATAGATGTTGAACATAATGGTTTTAATAATTTATTTGAATGTTGAAATCAAAATCGGAAATAGCCCGGAAAAGGACACCTTGGCAGCGAAAAAAGACACTCCCTGTCAGCTTCGCCAACGTCGTATTCAGCGCTTATTTGCGGGATTCCTTGTCTTGAGGGTTGGAGCTGTCTTCAAGATTGAAGCGCACACCGTCGACGACGATGCTCTTCACATCGGCAGAGAAATTCTGCGTATCGGCGAAGACGATCTGCTTATCGATTGAAGGATATTTCTCTGCGGTGGAGAATTGTTGCGGCGTTGGCTTAACATCCCGTTGCATTGATTGCGCAGCCGAACCTAGTTGCTGGCCAACATTTTCCAGAGTGGCTTGCTGGACGGCTGCCGCATTTGAATTTGCGTTGGTATTTGGATCAGGGGGTGGTGGCGGTGCACTGATATTTGTAATCGTGCCATTATTCGATGCAGCTTCTCGACCAGTTATCTCACCAGATACCGAACCGCTCAGCGTAATTCCGGAGATCGCGCCATTGTTGATGCCTGCTATACCCCCTGCATATCCACCAGTACCGACCGTGACATCGGCAACAACGACGCCATTAAGAATGCTGCCTGCATTATTCCCCGCCACTCCTCCGGCGATATTGCCCGGGGCGGTCACGGTAGCCTTTACCGAGAAATCACTGATCACCCCGCTAGCACCATTAAAACCAACAAATCCACCAATATTTTGGGTATTGAATGGCTGTCCTGCCGATACGCTCACAACGGCACTTGAGTTCTTGATAAGGCCCGAGTTATTTCCCGCAAATCCGCCGACACTGTTGAGTCCACCGATAACGTTTGTCACCACAAATGAGTCACGGATGACTGCAGCACCTGCTCCGCTTGTACCAACCAAACCACCAACAGAAGTAGCATCCATGGATACCGTGACGCTCTCGCCGGCATAGTAGGAGTCGGCAATGGTTGCATTGACATTCATCCCGGCCAGGCCACCAACGTTACCCGGACTAATCCCCTGGTTATTGAAAGCCGTTACCTTGCCGGTGACGTGGCTTCCGACTATGGTGGCCATCGCACCAAAATTTCGTCCGACGAGTCCACCGATAACGCTTGAGGCACCCTCAACATCAGCGGTGGAATACGAACTGATGACAGAACCACCGTTATTGAAACCAAGCACCCCACCCACGTTCGAGAAACCTTTTACCGTTCCACTTACATACACATGATGGACATTACTACCTGTGCTATATCCGACTACACCACCAACATTGCTGTTACCCGCAATATTAATGTTCACTAATCCAAGATCGCGGATGATGCTGGTATTCGTAGACTGCCCGACTAAACCGACATAGTCGTTGTTAGGTGTATTGATAGTCAGGTTGCTGATGGTATGTCCCATCCCGGCCAATGTTCCGTCCAGGCTCGCAATCACGGCACCGTTGTATATCCCGCTGGCGGCATCCAGGTTTTGCGCCAAGGCAAATTTACCCGTGCCATTGATAGCTGCGAGCGAAGCCATGTCATGAATCAAGGTGTAATTATCACCATTGATATTCAGACTCGCATTGGCACCACTTAAAGTGACGCTACCGTACACACCACCACTGGTATCCTGTTTTGCGACCAGATTCCCAGCTGCATCCCGCGTCGAACCGCTATAGCTGGCCTTGGTCCGGATGTTGTAGTCGCGGCCATAATTCATCACCAGGCCGGCATTGGCTCCGGTCGCCTTGATTTCATTATTGATATTGATGTCACGCACTGCGACCAACTTCAGGATAGAGTCCGTTGACCAACTCACACCATCGTTCACATAGATATCGCCATTGATACCATTGGCCCCCAGCGTCGCGGCTTCGATAGTGACGAGAGCGTTATTGGCAAGCTGCGCACTCAGCGCAGCACCCGTTATATCGCCACCACTCGCTGCAATGGTGAAATCAGTTGGATCAATCAGCCAGGTACCGCTTTTTCCTGTTGCCGATTTCGTCGTGATGACTGCACTATCCGCAATCTTGACCTTATCACCACTGGTTTCAATGAAGCCACCATCACCCGTAGTCGGAGCCGATGCGTCCAGCTTCCCGGCGATGTTCGCCGTGCCGCCATGTGCGTAGATTTCGATCGTACCCTTCAGGTCATCTATCGTTTGTGCCTGCACGATGCCGGTATTGTTGACCTGCGAACCTAGCAATTCATCCGCAGCTTTCGCCGTCAGGATCACCTGGCCGCCATCCGCATAGATCGCCTGCTTGTTCTCTACCAAAGCATTCAACGCACCTTCATCTATCGTCACGCTCAAGAGCGAGTTGCCATTGAAGTTCAGCGTGACTTTGTTACCAGCATTCAGCGATACCGTGCCTTTGGTCGCCACTATCGCCCCCTGGTTCGACACCAGATGCCCCATCAGCACTACATAACCGCCATCAGTGACCGTGATGGTGCCAAGGTTAGTCACTGATGCGGTCGAACCATTACCCTTGAAGGTGTAGTTCCCTTTATTGAAATCTTCATCAGTGATATTCAAGGTACTGGCGAGGAAACCACCGGTATTGACCGTTGCACCGGTCGAAATCAATACGCCGTTCGGATTGACCAGAAAGACTTTACCTGTCGCGTTGAGTGCACCCTGCAGCACACTCTGTTCATTCCCGATCACACGATTGAGGGTGATGGACGCCGCATTGGGCTGGTTGAAATTGACGGTTTCATTCGGCGCAGTACTGAAACTCTGCCAATTGATGACCGCCTTGTTTGAACTTTGATTGATGTCAGTGACGGCACCGTTCTGCACGATGGTCGCCGTACCACTGGTCACACCACCATTCGGCCCCACGACCGGCGCTGCAAAGGACCACACCGGTACCAGCATCGCTGATATCGCCAGGCATAACTGTGTGCGTTGTAAGGCCGCCCGCCGGCTTGGAGAAAAACTGGAAACTGCGCGCATGTCTATTCCTTCGAAGAATTGGACTCAGCAAGGCCTCGCGTGGCATAAGCCGGGCGAATCTCTATGCTTTTTTTAGGTATAAATAAATTTACCGGTCACGCTTCGCTCTTTTATTGCTATATATGAACAGATATAACGATAGGCGAATGAATGAGCCGTGCAAAACAGGATGCTCTATTATTGTTCGCAGATATACCGTGCGCCGTACTGATATTCGCTATAGGTAATAACGTATATCCTTACCTCGCAGTGTATTTGGAGGCAGGCTCGCCACTAATCTGATGGATAGATGAAGGGACGGTAAAACTCTGGGCGCTGTATTTTAACTGATATATCGCATTTTTGTAATCACATGAAAACATGCATGAATGACAATGCTATTTGTCAGATAAAACCGTCGTTCTTCCTCTGTACAATAAAATACATCAACAGAAGGAGCAATTACCGCTATTCCCGTTCGGGATGAGTGGATAGAAATGATGAGATCGCAGAATGACTTCTGTACCGCTTGGAAAGCCCGTTTATCTTAGTGAAGATACAAACCCATCACCGTCAATACGGCACCCCAAACATCAAATAGAAAGAAGTCTCGCCGCCACCAGCGGCAAAGCCCAGGAAGCCCGGTCCAAGGAAGGTATCCGCCGCAAAAAATACCGATGCCGACTTCAGCGTACCCTGCCCGTCGCGCTTGTCCAGTATGGATGCAACACGTCCGGCTTCCAGTGATCCGCCCAGGTAGACACCATTACCCAATGGCGATGGCAGGTTGAAGATGCGCTTGTAATACATCGCACGCGCCATCGCATAATTGTTGCCGGAAAACTGGTCTATCCGATATGACGAGAGCCTGAACGGACCGCCCAGGCGGAAGGAGTCGAAGTACGGTATTTGCGTGCCGACGCTGGAACCACCGGATGCATTCAGGCTGATCGTATGTTCACCAAAACTCTTGACGTAGGTCGCTCGCCCATCCAGCTTGTTGTATGCGTCCTTATCGAACCAGCGCTCTGCTGTCATGACGACGGCATAGCCCTCGCGTGGCAGGAAGGCGCGATCCAGTTGGTCGAGGAAGAAGCGCGCACGTACACCGCCGCCATCGGATTTGAAGTCAGGCAGGATAGGTGAACCGGTATTCACGTCGGCATTGATACGCCGGTAAGCCGGACCTGCACGTACATCTCCCCACGGCCCCATGGATACCCCGAGATCAACGCCAAGGCGCAACTGTCGTGTCAGGTAACGCGCCACCTGGTCCTCGCCCAGATAAACCGGGCGCGTGTTTTGGCTGACCTTGCCGTAGGGGGCGACGAAGAAACGTCCCGCCGCATCGATCGGTTGATAAAACTCGGTGGAGATAAAGGTATCCCGTCCTACCTGGGCATCGGTGGTCCATTCCGCACCGAGGTTGCTGAGCCAGGTACGCTTGTAACTGACACCGGCATTGAAATCATTCTCGCCCTGGAAATCGGTTTGCAGCGACACGCCGAAACGCAGGTAATCCGGCCCCCAGGATTTCTCATGCGCTTCTATCACCAGTACCCGACGGCCATCGTCATCGCTGATGTGATAGTTCACCCCTTCAAAGTCACCCCGCCCATAGATGCGACGCAAGTCCTCGCCGATCTTTTGTTCCGACAAGGGTTCACCGGCCTTGGTCTTGACCAGGTTGCGCAAGACAGCTTCATTTGTCCTTTGCAAACCTTCAAAGCGGATTTCATCAATGGCACGCATGCTGGCCGGCTTCGCCGCCTGTGTCTTGCGCAAGCGTGCATATACATCCGGCGGCAGGCTGTAACGCTGCAATGATTCGGTCATGGCGCGCGCGGCCTGTTCGCCGATCTGGATGGCTTCTTTCGCGCGGTCAAAGCTGGCGGCCGAAATGTCGCCCAGCTCAGGTTTGATGAGCACATCTTTGGCACCCAGCGTCGCCAGCTGGCGCTCTATCGAATCATTTCCCAGCAAATTGACCAGTTGCCCGACGACGGAAATGATAGAACCTATCTCCTTGCGCTTGAGCGGCGGCGTACCGATATTGACGGCAATGATGATATCGCCGCACAGTTCACGCGCGACATCAATCGGCAGGTTATTCGCGATACCGCCATCGACCAGCAGATGTCCATTGGTTTCTACCGGCGGCACGATACCCGGCAAGGACATGCTGGCGCGCATCGCGGCCGGCAAGCTGCCGCTGGCAAGGATCACCTGCTTGCCGGTTTCAAGGTCGGCGGCGACGGCACGGTATGGGATAGGAAGTTTTTGGAAATCGCTGTTCTGCGTACCTTCGGCAGTGAAGTCGCGCAGGAAGCTTTCAATGGAAATACCGGCAATCACACCCTTGGGGGCAAGGATTTGCGTACCACGCACGCCAAACTCGGGGGCAAACAAATTCTTGTAATCATCATCCTTGCGCCGCATCGGAATTTCATTGCGTGGCGGATGATCGGTAAACACATCTTTCCAGCTGGTAGTGGAAATGATGCGCTCCATCTCACTCGGCGCGATGCCTATCGCAAAGCCACCGCCGACGATGGAACCCATGCTGGTGCCGACCACGCAATCGACCGGCACGCGCAATTCTTCCAATACTTTCAATACACCGACATGTGCTGCGCCACGGGCACCGCCGCCGGATAATGCCAATCCTATGCGCGGCCGGTCCAGCGGCTCCCTGGCAAAGGTGCCGCCGGGGGCCAACAAAACCGACAGCGCGGCAGCACATATCCAGTCTCGTGGTCGGAGCATGTCATGTCCGCATCAACGGGCTTTATCACTGGCATTGCTGGCACTCTGGGGAACCGGTTCGGGCAAGGCGACTTTTTGCCAGCTCTTGTCAGGATCAAAAACCTTGATGCGTTTGACCAGGGCCGGTGTATTCTGGCCGAAGTCTTTTTCATATACCTTGCCATCGTGACTGATGATGAAGCTTTTGACGCCGGTCTGTCCGTAATTGATCGGCCAGGCCAGCAAGGCGAAGCCGCTCACCATGCGTCCGTTGATGATGTAGCTGTATGCGCCACCGTTGGCATTTTCACCCTGCGCGGTCAAGATACGATAGTAATAGCCGTGGTAACCCTCGCCCGGTTTCAGGGTGGCAAACAATGAACCTAAGGGGCTTTCCGCTTCCTTATCGGCCACGACCCAATACAAGCCGTCATGTTTGCCCGGGCTGCTTTTGAATTTCTGCGCATACTGCAGGATACCGTCACTACCACGATCCACACTGGCATATTCCTTTTGCGCATCGTAGTAAGCCAGCAAGGCTTGCATGGTGTTCAACTCATTGCGGCCGATACGTCGGGTGCGCATTTCTTCGGAACCGGCCTGCACATCGAATTGCCAGCCGCTACCGCGTTTGACCACCGGCATGGGCAAGGTCCAGCCCTGCGTACCGACTTCCACCACAGCCCGGTCAGCACCCTGCGCAACAACCCGATGTGCCTGCTTCCAGGCGCTCAGGAAGTCATCGATATCCTGCTGCGCAATATTTTGCGTCGGCATCAAGGTCTTCCAGTCCTTGCCCAGGACTTTATTGAGTTGCTCCGGATCCGGCCGCGCGACCGCATCTGCAAATGCGTTCGCCGCATCATCAGCGGACGGGTAGCTTTGCTGCGCCAGCGCTGCTGTGGATGAAAACGTAAAGGCTGCCGCCAGCAGCAGCGTGTGCAGATTGCGCCAGCCGTTGACCGCAGGCACGGAGAAAGAAGGGTTCATAGTCTTGTTCATGTCGGCCGCTCCTAGTGATGACGTCCAAGGCCGCCACCTGCAGCGCGCCCGCCCCCACCGCCACCGCTACGGGGTGCGGCGACATTCTGATGCTGGGCCATCGCTTGCCGACTGGCATTGCCGCGCTCGGCTTGCTGCCTGACCTGCTGACCGTTACCCGCCCCGCGCAAAGCACTATCGCCGCCGCCCCGCGCCGGCTGGTTGCGCGTTGCACCGCCAAGTTGATTACGGTTGTTATCACGTGCGGCATTCTGGGCACGGCTCTTTGCTTGCGGATCGTTATTGAGGCGATTACGTTCGGCGGCGGGATCCATTCCGTGTTGCTGCAAAGTGCCTTGCGCCTGTTTGCGTTGCGCATCGCGGGCCGGATCGTGACCACGGAAATCCTGTCGTCCGCTGGCACCCGGGATGTTCTTGCCATAGCGTTGCTGGCTGACCGGATCACGATACGGCACACCGCGCCGATTGGCGGCATTGTGCTGGAAGGTGGTCTGGTTCGCGTTGATCCTGTTATTGACGTTGATGTTGTTGTACTTGTTGACGTTGATATTGACGTCACCATGGTGCCAGTCGCAATCGCTCCACAAGGCAGCCGTGATACCGACACCTACGCCGAAGGCAATACCGGATGCCAGTGCCGCGCCCGGATAATAGGCCGGTGGCGGTGGCATGTAATAAGGTGGATACGATGGATATGGCCAGGTACCGTACACCACGGTCGGGTTATAAGCCGGTACATACACCACTTGCGGATTGGCCGGCTGGATCTGGATCACCTGCGTTGTCTGCGAAGTGTCGACCACGACTTTTTGCTGTTCATTTGATTTCAAATTGCCGGCCTTTTGCGCGCGTGCCCGCAAGCGTTGCGCAGAATCGAGTACATCCTTGGATGATGCGAGGAAGGCATCACCGAGTTTTTGGACCCAGTCCGGCTTCTGTCCCATCATTTGCAATACTTGAGGAAAGCCCACCAATGCCTTGACGCTGGGATCCCACTGCTGCGCGTCGACTGCTTTGACGGCATCATCCCCCTTTACATTTGCATGGGCAGCAGACCATTTGGCGGCATCAGCGACATCGGCGGGATAGGTCGCCGCCATCAGTACCTGTGACAACAAGGTGTCCGGATACAAGGCCACCGGCGCCACCAGTTGATCGAGCTCTTCCTTGGTCAGCGGAGGTGGCGCAGCTTGCGCGGCCACCAGGACAGGCTGCAGACACAAGACCAGCGCCAGTGCGCTGAGCAATCCGGGTATGAGCTTACTCATTACTCCTCCTTGTCAAATTCTTGTCGAATCTTTGCCTACAAAGGGAACTGCAGGTTCAAACCCATGAAAACCTGGAATTTCGGCACGCCGTCACCTTGATGCGACACCGTCCACTGTGGCTCGGCGAAGAGATTGAGTGTGGTCTTGCCGGATTTCCATACCTTGCCGCCGCCGAGTCCGATCGGGATCGAATAGGTACTGCGCTGGATGTCATAGTTCCAGGTCGCGGTGCTGCGTACATACCAACCCTGCGGCAGGTTGTACATAAAGAAGGGTTGTGCGGAAAAATTGTTTTGTGTCGGACGATCGTTGTCACCGGCGAAGGAGCGCTGCCAGGTAAGCAAAGCACCCAGCAAACCCCACTTCTGCGGCGCGATCGCCATCCCGGCCAGACCCGCCTGCCATTTACCGGTACCCATTTCATCGCGGCTGGCGGTCGGTATCGTCAACTGCGGACCTATGCCCACTTCCATACCGTCCAGCTTGAATACGAAAATATCAAAGATATTGAGATCACCGGCACCAGTCTTGCGGCCAATCGGATCCATATCCGGCGTGGTCACCACCGGCATGGTCACACGCAGGATTTGCGGTTGATTGAATAATTTATGCGGTAGCGTGCCGCGGAACAGGAAGGCATTGCTATCCTTGTCGCCAAGCCCATAGGAACGGCCGACATACTGGTCCTGGAAATTCACACCCAGCGTCGGCTGCAAGGGATTATTGGCGGCATTCATTTCTTCAGCCGACGGGTGCTGCGCATACACGCTGGCGCTGCACAGCAACAGGATCAACGCGACCAGCAAGACCAGCCACGCCCGCCCGGCATAAGAAACCTCTATTCGTTTCAGCAAAGTTTGCATGTGGCGCATCTCCATAGGATTTTTGTGCATTGCTCACCTTAGCCAAAAATACTGCCGGAGAATATCGGGCATTCAGGCAAGGCGACGTGCCCTTTGGTGCAATTCCCTGCACGCCACCCACAACGAATCTGCACTAGCGCCGGCGGAAACTGCCCCGGTGCATGCCCATCGAAGATTGCCGCAACTGAAACGCCTGCTGGCCCCCGGCCATGCGCGCACTCCGTTCGCGCTCGAGTCCTTCCGCATGCTCGCGCTGGAAATTTTCTGTGGCAGGCGGGCTGCCACGAGATGCGCCCAGGCCGCCAGTCGCACTGCGGGTCGCCTGGCCCTGGCTGCTGCCGGGTACCGATTGCCAGCCGCCGCTTGTATGCTGTTGCCAGCCGTCACCGGTTTTGCGATAGACATTGCCATCCTTGCCGGCGTAGACGTCGTCGCCTATATGTGCGACATGGCCGCCATCCTGCCCGGTCGCGCCACCGAAGGTGGTCCACTGCCCGGTGCTCTTGTCGTAATAAGCACCACGATTGCCGTGCACTTCATTGCCGCTATAAGCATTCCCGGCAACACCGCGCGCGCCGACCACGACATTGCCTTGCGGTCCGGTTGCGACACCACGTGAACCGGCGGCGTAGTTGCCGCTATATACATTGCCGATCGCGCCGCGCTGTCCTGCGGATGCAATACCGGTACGCGAATTGTAGGAAGCACCTACGCGGCCGGCCCATTCATTGCCGGTCCATGCATCGAAGCCGCCATACTCGCGCGATACGCTGGCGCGATTACCCCACTGCTGATAAATATTGCCGCTATACCCGGCCCATCCACCCGGTCCCCATGCGACTGCACCACCGGCCGCGCCCCAGGCCCGCCCCCATGCCGGATAAGCCCATGGTCCCCAGTACGGATACGGTCCCCAACCCCAGCCGTAAGCCACCGTCGCGGCGCCCCAGAACCAGCCGAAGCCAAAGCCATAAGCCCAACCGGTCCACGGCGTATATGCAATCGAAGCGGCATAACCATAAGTCACCGGATCACCATACCAATAGCTGCTGACCCACGGCTCATACACATAGCCGGTGCCATACACGACGACACCGGTCACCGGATCGATATATGCCCCCTGATAACCCGGCGTGTAGCCGACATACACCGTGTTACCCGTCACCGCATAGATCCTGACGTAGGTCAGGTAATACAAAGGCGAGCTGGGCGGGATGCTGTAGATTGCCAGCGGCACCATGGTCGCGACCACCCATGGTCCGTTGACCGACGAAGCCCAAAACCATACGCCGTCCTGCACTGCATAAACGGTGGAACCATCGACCCGCACTATTGGCGTCGCCGAGTTGGCGACATATTCAACAGTCGTCCCGGCTATGGTTTTGAAGACCGGCGCACCATCAAACTGCGGCGTTGCCAGACGCGTGCCGACGATGTTGACGGCTGCGGTCTGCGGCACTGTTGCCGCCACTACAGCATCGGCAGCCTGTGCGGTGCCGGCGACCGAAGCCTTGATATTTTCCACGGGGCTGTCATCTGGAATACGGGCAAAATCCGCCGGCAAGGCATTGGCTGCCACAAACTCCCACGGCCCCGCTTCACCGGGAGCACGAAACCAGCGCCCCGATACCAGGACATACATGCTGTTATCCGGTGCGTGGCGCAGAATGTGGCCGGTGGTATTGCTCACATAAGAGAGATTGGTGCCGGTGATTGCGGCGTACTTCGGCGCACCGTCAGTCACAATCAGTTCAGTCGGCCTGGTCGCAACATACACATTCGGTACGATGTTTTTCAAGGACGGTCCCGGCTTGTCCGCTGCCGGCTGGCCACTCAATGCATCGATTAAATGCGCATTCGACGTTTGCTTGAAAGCTTCATCCAGATGCGCCGATGTCGCGTTCAACACGCGCCAGGGCGCGGCCAGGTCCGTCGTCGTCATCCATCCATCGAATATCTTCAGGTAGTAAGTACCGCTACCGTCGCGCAACAGCAAAGCACGGGTATTGATGACGCGCTGGAATGGCAAGCCCTGCATGGCGCGATAAGTCGGTGCGCCATCGACGTATATCAATATCGCCGGGACATTGGAAAAGATGAAAGCCGGCGGCACGTTGCGCAAGGGCAGGCGCGCATCATTTTTTTTCGACGCGCTAATTGCCAGTTGCTGTTGCAGGCGGTCCAGGGCAATCGTGTGCGATTTACCGGCGAAATCCTGTTCGATAACCTTGATCCACGCCTGCGTTTGTGCCGTTGTGGCTGAACCGAAATCACTCTTGATGATATTGGCCTGATTGATCGTGACGACTCGTGTCCCTTTATCAGTCAGCGTATTCGCCTGCATGGTGATGATGCCTTAGCTCGTATTCGGCGTCTTGCTGCCGGAATTGGTAGTCGCCCGCACCGCCATGCGTGCCGTCAGGTGGAAGCCATCCCAGCTATCCAGTTGCGGCTGGAATACCGTCAGTTTCGTACTGCCGGAAGTGATGGCGAGCGGCCACGATGATTCCTTGCCGATCGCATCAGTCCTGGTATCGGCCGCGTATGCACTGCGATGTGCATCAACGATAAGGCAACATGCAATGATGAATAGCGCAGCGACAAATCGATAGCCCGATACAGTCATGACACCCCCTCACAATGTAGTCATCGCAGCCGATGGCGACAGCGATGACTCATTGTGTATGCATGAGGACGCTGACGGAATTGAACCTTGGTGACGCAGGCACTGCCCCGAAGTACCATGCCACCACCTCAATCAAATGCGTAGACTTTGGCCCAATCCTTTTTCATATCGACCACGGTCCAGCCGTTTGCCAATGCTGCATCCAGTGCCTTGTCCAGCTTGCCGATATGCGAGGTCCGGTCATATGCCCATTCACGTTTTTCGTCGGTGTGATGCACCAGTCCCATGAAACGCAGGCCTTTGCCGGCGGCAGTCCATTGCAGCATTTGCAAATCACCATCCGAGTTACCGAAAGCGAAGATAGGCTGGCACCCGATACTGCGATAGATGCCGACCGGCTTGCCGGGACCATCATCCAGAAATTCCATCTTCGGCAATTTGATCAGTACCGGCTTGCCGTCTTTTTCTTCAAACTTCACGCCACCAACAGTGCCGATCACACGTTCCGGCGGAATGTCGTACACCTTCTGGCTCCACACCCGCATAAACTCCACCCCGCCACCGGATACGATGAAATTCTTGAAGAAATTCATTTCCAGGTAGCGCAACAATTCCTTCATCGGCTGATAAGCCAGGTCGGTATAAGGACGGTTGAAACGCGGATGACGCGAAAAGAATAGCCAGTCGTCTATCGCCTTGTCATATTCCGCGGTCGTCATGCCGGAATTGGCGACTGCCAGCAATTCCAGTACCGGCTTGACACCTATCTTCATCAGGGCCGGTATATCACGCGCCATCAGCGCCTTGAATTCCGGCAAATCCTGCCACTCAGGATGCTTGGGCGCAGCGGCGCGTACCTGGTCGGCCATGAAATAAAGCTGGAAATAAAACGGCTGCTCACTCCACAGCGTGCCGTCGTTATCAAACACGGCGATACGATCATCCGGTTTGACATAGGTCTTGGCATTGGTATCGGTCACCGAGATGACGAATTTGATGATCGCCTGCTTGGTCGGACCGTCACGCCAGGAGGGCAAGGCATCGGCGGCCCAGGCCGGCAAGGCAAACAGCAGCGAGACGGCGACCGTAGCCTGGATAAACTGGCGACGCAATTCTGAAAAATGTTTCATATTGACTCCTGTCAGTTGCGGCCTTGATCCAGGCCCGGCATTTCAGCTAATCATTCGTCTATTGGCTGGCGACGTCCGGTTCACCCTTGATACGGACGATGCAACGGAAACCCAGGTGGCAGGTCGCGGTATCTATCGGTTGCGCCATCCTGGCGGCAGGTCGATAGCGCCGACAGTAATTCGGTGCACACAGATGTGAACCACCCTTCATGACCTTGCGCGGGATTTGCACATTCTTGACGCGCTGGTCAAAGCTGCCGTCCGGTTCGCCACCGCGCGGATTATTAATGGTGCAGCAGGCATGCTGGATCTTGCTGTGTTCCTGATACCAGTCGACCGTCCACTCCCAGACATTGCCGGCCATGTCGTACAAGCCATAGCCATTGGCCGGGAACACCCCGACCGGCGAAGTCCACTCGTAGCGGTCCAGCAACGAATTCTGATGCGGAAAATCGCCCTGCCAGTTATTCGTCATATAGCGTCCGCCCGGCGTAAATTCATCGCCCCAGACATACTCGGCGCCATCCAGTCCGCCACGCGCCGCGAATTCCCACTCGGCTTCGGTCGGCAAAGACTTGCCGGCCCACTCAGCATACGCCTGTGCATCTTCAATCCCGACATGCACGACCGGATGTTTCCACAAGCCCTGTAGCGACGACTGCGGACCACGCGGATGCTTCCAGTCAGCGCCCTGCACGTAATGCCACCATTGATGCGGATCATCCAGCTCGACCTTGGTCGGAGTCTTTTGAAATACCACCGACGATGGCACCAGCAATTCGGGACGCGCGCCCGGATAGTCATCCGGATTGACCTCGCGTTCCACCATCGTCACATAGCCGGTCGCATCGACGAATTGCTTGAAATCGCTATTGGTCACCGCATACTTATCCATCCAGAAGGCGTCTACCACCACCTTGTGCGCCGGCGCCTCTTCCGGATAGTGATCGTTGGACCCCATCAAAAACTTCCCGCCCGGTATCCACACCATATTGCGCGGTGCCTGCAGCGACGGCTGTAGTGGCATTGCTGTTTGCAGCTGTGTATCTACTTGCATACTGAGTCCCCTTAAGGCAATCGACGAGAGTGTGTAACGGCTTTCACTGATTCGCTTTCTTCTTCTCGATGAAGTAACGGGCGATACGTGCAAACGGCCCGCGCAGCAATATGTACGGCAGCACTGCGAGGAAGAAGGTAATGATCAGTGCTTCGCCAATATAAAAGGTATGCAGCACTTTGTATTGATAAATCGCTTCCATGCCGAGCGATAAGGCGATGATGCGGCTGGTCGCCTTCAAGGCTTCCTTGAGCCGGCCTGAACGCTCGTCAGGTGAATGCACCAGGGTCCAGAAGTATGGCGAACGGCCGGTGCGTGCATCCTTCATGCCGTCCAGCAAAGCGGCAATGATCGCCATCGTCGGCTGCAACATGAAGCGGAACGCCATCGGTCCGCTCGGCCTGGAGATCAGGTCATGCCAGATGCGTGTCAGTATGTCTGTGAATTCCGTCATCACTTTCCCCTCAGAGGTTGGGCTACTGTGCTGTCTCAGCTTTGCGGCAGGTTACTCAGGCGACCGGTGACCGGCTTGCCGCCATTGGCACTCCATTCACGCACGATGGATTCCACCCCGGCGCGTGGTCCGATATCAAATTTCAGGTCCAGCCCGTCACGCCTCAACAAATCCCTCACCTCGCCGGTCAGATTGGATAACTTCAGCGTGATGCCGCGTTCCTGCAATTCCGCCTGCAAGTCCAGCAGCATCTCGGCAGCCGCAATATCGGAATAAGGCGAAGACGACAGATCAAAAACCACCAGCTTGACCGGTGCAGGCTGTCGCTCAATCGCATCCAGCAAGTCGTCCTTGATCTTCGCAATGTTTGCGTAAAACAGGCCGGCATTGGCACGGAACACCATGATGCCCGGTATGGTTTCGTTTTCCGGATGACGTGCCAGGTCGCTGTAGAGCTCGCTACCCGGAATACGACCCAGCAAGACCGTGCTGGGATTGCTGGCGCGCCAGACCAGCATCAGCAATGACAGTACCGTGCCTATCATCACGCCTTCCAGCATGCCGAACACCAGGACGCCGAGCATCGCAGCCAGTGCAATCCAGAATTCCTTCGGGCTGACCCGGTACAAGCGCACCAGCGCAGGAATATCGATCAGACCCTTGACCGCGATGATCACTACCGCTGCCAACACCGGTTCCGGTAAGTTGGTAAACACACCGGTAAAGAACAATACGATTATGCCAAGCAAGATGCCGCAAATGGCACCCGCCAGCGGCGTCTTCGCACCACCCTCATCGTTGACCGCCGAGCGCGACATGCTGCAGCCGACCGGTTGCGCCGCACCCAAACCGCACAATACATTCGCGGCACCGACTGCCAGCAATTCCTGGTTCGCGTCGACCGGATACTTATGCTTGGCAGCAAAGGTACGCACCACACCCATGCCCTCTACATAAGACAGCAGGAACACCGCGAATGCCGTCGGCAGCAAGGCTTGCACGTCGGCCATCGTGAAAGATGGCACCTTCATCGGTGGCAAGCCGGTGGGGATCTGGCCGGTGATCTTGATGCCGGTCGTATTCAAGGCAGTGAATATCATCAACAGTATGGATAACGCTACCAGCACCAATGCCCATGGCACCTTGGGTGCCAGCTTCTCGGTTACCAACAGGAACACGATGCCGAATACACCGAGGCCGAGCGCGTAAAGATTGGTCTCACCCAGATGCGCACCGATATAAAGGATACGGTCGGTAAATTCACCCGTTGCGCCTTCGATACCAAATAATTTCCCCAATTGCGTCGTTGCGATATAAATCGCCGCACCCGCGGAAAAGCCGGTCAATACCGACTCGGAAATGAAATTCACCAGGAAACCCAGCCGCAGCACACGCGCCACGATCGCGATCAGGCCGACCAGGATCGCCAGCAACGCAGCCAGCTCCCCGTAGCGCGCCGGGTCGTGGCTGACCACGCCGGCCAGTCCCGTCGCCACCAGGATCGCCAGCGCCGAGGTCGGCCCGATGGCGGCCTGCTTCGAGGTACCAAACAAAACATACGCAAATACCGCAAGCAGGCTGGCATACAAACCCGCTTGCGGCGGTAAGCCCGCCAGGCCTGCATAGGCCATGCTCTCCGGTATGCAAAACGCGGCAACCGTCACACCTGCCAACAAGTCGGCACCAAGCCATTTGCTCTGATACTTCGGCGCCCAGTCCAGTATCGGCAGACAACGTTTCAGCCAGGAACCGGATTCGGCTTTCGTTTGCGGCGCGGCGCTCATGATGTCTCCTTCACCATTTCAATATCCGACAAGGGCCACGATGCATCCAGATAGGCTTCGAGCGGACCATAGAGACGGAAGTAGGCAAACCATGCGCGTTGCGGTATCGATGGAATCCAGTTCGCTTCAAAGCCGGGCACCGCCTTCGGCCCGATATAGATATCGACCGAACCGTCTGCATTCTTCACCAGCTCGGGCATGCGCGAAGACTTGTCGCCTATGCCTTGCGGGTTATCGATCAGGCAGCGCGTGCGTGTGTCATACACGGTCAGCGACCAGAATTGTTTGGCCGGCGGATTCGGCGGTACGCGCAATCGGTATGTCTTGCTGCCATCCAGCCAATGCCCGGCCTTGTCGTGATAACTGCCCAGATAAGCCTGGCCCAATCCGGCGCTGCGACTCATCATGCCCTTGCTGGCGGTCACCGCTTCGTAGAACCAGGCGGTGCGTTGATCAAGCTGCGTGTAGTAATCGTCTTCCTGGTCAGGATCCTTCAACTCCAGCACATACACCCAGCTGGCATCCGCACGATAGCGCGCGCCTTCGAAGCGTTTATTGAATGAGAAGTTCATCGCCATCAACTCGCCGACATCAGCACCCTGTTGCAGGATTTCGAGTTGGCGCTGGTCCGGATCGAAGGCCTTATCCTTTTCTATACCGAGCGGGATCAGCATCGCCATCATCATGCGGTCGCGCGGCTCTACCGGCTCTTCCTGCAGGATCGCGTGCAATCGCTTCCAGTAAGCCAGGCCACGCGGCTGGCCCTGGTTCCAGCGGCGACCGGCAGGTGAAATCAACTTGGTCGGCGGTGGATTGTTTTTTTGGCTGAGCGGATAAATCGACAGCTTGGCAATCAAGTCTTTCGACTTTTGCGGATCAGCTTCCAGGCTGCGCACGCCGAACATGATGTTATTCATCGGCATTTGCACCACGCTATAACCAGTCGTGTCCGCCACGCTTTGCCCCTGGCCTAGCAACAGGTACTTCGCGCCCTGCCCGCGATCCGGTCCGGTTTCACCCATATCGGTCACACTACGCTGCCAGAAATCGCCAACGCCGCCAGCCATCGCACCGGCCGGGAAATCAATCACCAAAGGTCCGGTACGGTGCAGATTGGCAAACGACATGATGTAAGGCGTGGTTGCGTTCGCGGTCAGGATGCCGAGCTTGTCTTGATAACTTTCATAAATCACCAGCTGTCCATCCGGTGCGCCGAATACTTTTTCATGCTGGTGCTGCCATTCGGCAAAGGACACAATAGGCAAAGCCCATAGATACGTCTGGCAGGCACGCTGGAAATCGAGTTCATCGTATAAGGCATGCGAATCCACCGGTCCGGCCGGCAAGCCTTTATCTAAATTGATGGTGCCGATAGGCGTATAGATCTGGCCGCTGAGTAGCTGGTCCGACGAATCGGACGCGTAGGTCGGTGTACCCAGGAGATCGCCAGCGTGCAAAGGATTGGACATGAGGCTTCCTTCATTTCAATGGGGTTGGCGACGGCAACTTCCATGTGCCGTTCATCGCTGCTTCGCTCGGGCCATAGATGCGTGCGACCAGGCTGTAGGATGCCGGCGGTGCGGGCAACCAGTTGCTTTCGACATCTTTCCCTGGTGACGCATGCCCCACGTACAGGGTCAAACCGCCATCGGCGTCATACTGCAAACCCGGCGTACGGTCACCTATCGAGTAACGATTCAGTGGGTTGGCATACAGAAAGCGGTCCGGCAAGGCGTACAGGGTGATCGACCAAAAAAATTTCGCCGGTGGCAACTGCCCTTGCGGAAACCGCAGCACCTGGCTAATGCTGCCATCGCCGACGAAACCGCCATACCAGGCTTCGGCCAGGTCATTGCCATACAAACCCATCGCGGCGGCAACATCGCGCGTCAGGTAATCTTCACCCAGCGCTGCGCGCGAACCGAAGATGCCATTCGAGCTATGCGTGACGCTTATCCTGCTTTTGATTGCAGCCTGCGCATCAGCCACACCCTTATCAATCGCAGCCAGGATGGCCGGATCGACGTGCCTGGCATCCCACTGCGCGCCAGGTTTAATCCCGATTTTTTCCATACGCTTGCGTAAAGCCACTTCGCTGGTATGCGGCACCGGCACGAAGCGCAACAGGAAATTCAGGTATTCGATGAAATCATGCGTGGCGGCCTTTGCCTTGTTATACGGTGGAAAAGTCAGGCCTTCAGCAGGCGGTGGTGCCGGCTTATTCAGAAAAGCACTCAAGGGCGTAATCTTGATGCCGGCCTGTACTTTCTTGACATTGTCGATATCCTGCACGCCGTTCAGCTGGGTGCGCCCGAGGATGCCGACGATCTCGGTTTCGCTGCGAAAGACTTTTTTGAAGTTATCCGGGATGGGGCCCGACCATTGCGGTCCGACCATCAGGTAATCGCCGGCACCATTACCGGTGGCGCGCGAACCAATGTAAGCGCAGTTATATGTAAACAGATCAATGAATTGCAGGACGTAATAACGATCAGCAGGAACCTCAGGTACGCTGATCACCATCGGTTCTGCCCGCAAGTCCAGCCAGGCCCATGAGTACGGCGTGTCATTATTTGGCGTAACGACATCATGGTTATCAGGCGTAAACGTCTGTGCATAATGACGGAAGCGATTAAAGCCGCCGACGTATCCGGGAGCATCCTTGACCACAGCCTGCGAATACCAGGTGTTATAGCTTTCCATCATCGCAAACGCGTAGATATAGGCATCCTTCGCAATTTCCGCTGCTTCGTCGACCGGCAAAGAGTTAGCCATTAATATCCCAATCAATTGATGATAAACGTCCACTTGGATTTCCGTCGTGACCGGTGCGACATCGCCACACCGGTCGGCACTTGCCGCGGGATCAACCGTTGGTCGGTGCGTCTGCCATCTTTCTCATTACCTCGTCGAGATTGAATGCAGCTGCTTTTTGCGCCGGCGGGAATTCCGCGAAGGTTGACAGGAAGCGCCCCACGATGGCCTGGGCCGCAAATATCATGTAGCCCTTGCTCATGTACCAGTCGTAGTAAGTGTTTGAAGTGATGTCGGCACGCTCATACGGGTCGGTACGCAAATTGAAGATTTTGGGGCAACGCAGCTTGACGAAGGGATCCATCCAGATGCGTAAGGTACCCTCGGTGCGCTGTTCCATGAAGGTGAGCTTCCAGTTATCGAAGCGCACCGCCACCACGTCGCCATCGTCACTGAAGTAGACAAATCCCTTGCGAGGACTTTTCTTTTCCTTGCCGGTCAGATAAGGCAACAGGTTGTAGCCGTCGATATGATTCTTGAAGGTCTGGCTGCCAACCTTATGCCCTTTCTTCAATTTTTCGACGATGTCGGGCTCACCTGCCAGCGCCAGGAAAGTAGGCAACCAGTCGTGATGATGGATGATCTCGTTGGAAATCACGCCGGCGTCGATTTTGCCGGGCCAGCGTACCAGCTCGGGAACGCGGAAGCCGCCTTCCCAGTTGGTATTTTTTTCGCTGCGGAAAGGCGTCATGCCGCCATCCGGCCAACTATTCATGTGCGGACCGTTATCCGTCGAGTAAATCACCAGGGTGTCTTCGGACAAGCCGAGTTCGTCCAATGCATCGAGTACCGAACCGACGTTTTTGTCATGGTCGATCATGGTGTCGTGGTAAGGCGATTGCCAGCGGCCGGCCTGTCCTATGCTTTCAGGCTTGGTATGCGTGCGCAAATGCATATGGGTGAAGTTGACCCAGACAAAGAATGGCGTGTCTTCCGAGCTCTTGCGTTTGATGAAGTCGATGGCTTTTTCGGCGATTTCATCGTCGACGGTTTCCATGCGCAGGCGTGTCAGCGGACCTGTATCTTCAATTTTTTGTTTACCGACCTTGCCGAAGCGCGGATCTACGGTGGTGTCATCCTTATCGGTCGCAAAGCAATGCAATAGTCCGCGTGGACGGAATGCCTTGCTAAACCCCGGAAAATCTTTTTCCGAAGGGTAATCCGGATCTTCCTCCGCATTCAAGTGATAGAGATTGCCGTAGAACTCATCGAAGCCATGGACTGTCGGCAGGAATTCATTGCGGTCGCCCAGATGGTTCTTGCCAAATTGGCCGGTCGCGTAACCGAGTGGCCGTAACAGGTCGGCAATCGTCGCATCCTGTTTTTTTAAACCCACATCCGCGCCTGGCACACCGACCTTGGTCAGTCCGGTGCGGAAGCCGCTTTGCCCGGTGATGAAGGATGCACGCCCGGCGGTGCAGGACTGTTCGGAATAGGAGTCCGTAAACATCATCCCTTCCTTGGCGAGACGGTCGATATTCGGTGTCTGGTAGCCCATCAGCCCGTGTGTATAGCAGCTCAGGTTTGCGATGCCTATGTCATCACCCCAGATAACGACGATATTGGGTTTCTTCTTTGCCATGTCCATTCCTTTACGATAGTTAACAATAACGACCAGCAGCCTTAGGCAAGCAAGCCGAACCACAACTTTCCATCCTGGTATTCACTTAACAAATCAAACTTCTTCTCCACTACTCCTTCAAATCGCACGTATCAGTACCGCTAAAAATGCATAACAACCAATCAGCAACAGACAGGTTGCGACCGCAAAGATCGGTGTCTCGACCGGCGCCCGGGCCGGTCCCGCCAGTTCTGCAAAATCGCGGTTCCATAAATAGCGTGCAAAGGCGCGGTACTGCCACAAGGCCACCAGCAATGCGAGCACACCGGCGGCGATCAGGGCCAGACCCATATAGCGCGGCATCTCCGGATGGCGAATCGGTACAGCATTGGCGACGATCAAATTGCTGTGGAAGAACTGCACGATAGTGAAACCGAAACCAATCAGCGCGGTTGAGGTACGTACCCATGACATCAAGGTGCGCTCCAGGCTCATCCTGGTCCGCAACCATGAAAAATGACTCTCTGCGGTTGGCCTGACCTCGAAACGCCCATGCTCGTGTTCGGCACCGAGGAAGCGGTCATGCAAACGTGCAAACCAACCATGTTTTTCTTCCTTGCTCATATCTGGCCTCATGTATAACTTGTGAAAATTGCCCGCTAAAACAACAAGCCTGTCAGTTTGTCGACGATGTCATCGAAAGGCAGCGCCATCAGCGCGACCGGGATAAACGGTACGAAGGCGGCGACCGCCAGCATGGCCACACTCTTTGGATGGATGGGGACCAGCCACATTGCATAAACGCGATCCACCACCTGGTACAAATCGGTGGCCGATGAAAAATCCGGCCGGTCCATCATGGATTCATGCGCGATTTGCGGGTCATGCAGCCACTTGCGTTCAAACTCAAGGCCAAAGCGGTCGGCCAGGCCACCGTATTGCAAGGTGCCGCGGCGCCAGGCCCGCAACATTTGATCGAGGAACACCAGCAGCGGAAGATTGAAAAAGAGGACGACGCCGACAACAAAGAACAGCACCAGGTAATGGTAGGAAGTCAGCGATGCACCGGCATATACACTGTTGGCAATGGCACCGGCAACCAGCACGCCGAGAGCGGTCGCCAGGACGGCAAATGCCTGCGACGAATAGCCGACAAAACCCAGGCCCGCCGCACCATCCGGATGGACCGGGATCAGGCGCAACTCCAGCCTTGAAACCAGATACAGGAAACGCCCCCACAGGCAGAGCCGCCATACCCAGCTCAGCAGCAGGCACAGCATGACCGGCAGGCTGACCAGCAAGCCCCACCAGCCGGCGGGAGACGGCACTTTGCCGACATGTGTGCTGACGGTAATCCATGCCGGAACCCCGTCGAAGGGCCGAGCCTCGTAGATCGCGGCAATGCATAGGTAGGCGAGGACAATGACCGCTACCTCTATCCACAGCATATTCAGCAAGCGCTGGGTAGACGCAATAATGTCCAGGAAGGCCTGGCGCTGCGCATCGGCGACTATTTCAGATTCGAGGAAATGCGAAGCCAGCGCCCCTATGCGCGGTATGCAGATACCTTCGGCGATGATGAGTAACGGCACCACTATCAGGTAGCGCGCATGGGTCCCGAAATCCGGCCAGAAGCTGCTGTTGTCATGCCCAGGCAGCGCAGTTAGAAATGCCAGCGGCAACCAGCACAGCGCCATCGCAAACAAGGCGCGCCGCAATACATTGGGTTTATCCACGGCCAGCAGGCCAACCACGCCCTGGATCTTGTATAGGGGTCCGCCACTGAAAGGTTGCGCTGCGCTCGCCTCTGTTCCAGTCCCATCATCCTTGCCGGAACCCGGTGCAGGCGGTGCTGGTGGCCGCTCGCCAGCTTCATCTGCTCGCGTCGATAACAGAACGGTTTGCGCCATGCCGTCGCGTATGCATGTTTTCATCCAATGTTGCAGTGCCTGTCCGGCAGAATGCATGGCCGCGCGCGCCATCAGCATCGCCGGCCTTGGCCGGTGATCAGTCTCGCCCTGCGGTGCTCCTGCTCTGATGCTCAACATATCTGTCTCTCATCGATTTATCAGGCGGATCAGACGACTTCCATCGTCCTGTTCTCATGCTGCTCATCATTACCCAGGACAAAAAAGAAAAAAATCGTTCATTAGTGAGCAAAGCCATTGCCCTTTAGTGCATTCCGGCCAGGCAGCATTGCTAGCTGCCTGGCCGGAGACGCTTGCGTTTCGGCTTTAAGGTGAGCGCGGTGTTTCAATCGACAGGGATTCCCCTTCTTTTATGACCGCTTCGACCTGGTCACCTTTCTTGATATTGGCCAGGGCTGTCGGGTCAGTCAGGTAAAACACACGCGTCCGGCTGGCACCCTTCAACGTGACGCTGCCATCCTTTTTGTTCACGGCAATGACGTCGGCGACGATATGCGTTTCACGCGTGGCGGCAATACCAGGCTTGTCACCTGCCTTGGCGACGTATGCGGTTTCAGCGACAGAACGTTCGCGCAACTGTTTGCCGGCCTGTGACTTCTGCAAACTCAAGACCACCGATTCACCTTCGCGCAGTACCAGTTGGTCTCCAACCTTGATCTGAGCAAAATTCTTTACTTCCGGTCCGGCCGGCACCACGATTTCTTCACCACTGCTGCGCTTGACCGTAAATTCGCGACGTTCGGCATTCACATTGGTAATCGTGCCGCGTACGACACGTTTGCCGGCTGCGGCAACCACGCCCTTGCCGCGGCCAACCACCAGCACTTCTCCACCGGCAGGTGTGGCCGTGGGGGCTTTTGCATCCTGTGCATAGGCCGGGTTAATCGATAAAGCCAGGGCGAGCAATGTGAGGCTGGTAACTTGGATATACATGGTGTTTCTCCTATGTTGTGAATGCATCTGGGTAAAAAATGGAACGCGAAGCCAGGCATTGATCATGAATATTCATTGCCCTTAATAAAATTGGTCTATGGTGCGACCGGCCATGCCCTTTGATGCATGGCGTGACAATTCAAAATGCTTCACCTACATATAAGTAAACGGCGCGGTCATCCTTGGTAAAGGCGACATCCAGGCTGACGTTCATCTTGTAATCCTTGCTGGCTTGCCAGCGCAGGCCGGCACCTATCGACGGCAACATTTTTTGCTGCAGCAATTCATTGAATGAAGGACCGATACTGCCGATACCGCCAAAGGCCACCGCGCCCCAGCGATGCGCAAGGCTCCAGCGCACTTCGGCCTGCGCCGCCAGCATCGCCTTGTCGCGGTACTGGCCGGTGGTGTAGCCGCGCAAGTCATTGTTGCGGCCATACATACAGAGATCGCTGAAAGGTACATTGCCGCCCACCACACAGGTGGCGACACGTCCGGCCACCACTACTCCCGCGCTATACGGCCAGTAGCGATTCCATGACGCAGAGAATTGACGGAAGTTAACGTCGCTGCCAAAAGCGGATGTGTAGAAATTCAGATTGGCTTTGGCATAAGTGCCGGTGGTCGGATAGAAGCCGTCATCGCGCGAGTCATATTCGATAGCCGGCCCGAGCGAGGCCGTAGTCCGCCTGAGGTCGGCTTCCGGGATGACCGCACCTATACGTGGCAGCTGCGACAAATCCATCGCACTTTTCAGATGCGTATTCTGGTAACGCAAGCCTAGGAACCAGTGATCACCGACCTGGTACAGCGCCTGCACCATGCCACCGGTACCGACCTGGTTCAAGGGAATGGATACGCCACGATCACCGGCGGCAGTGCCGATACCGTAAAATTTCAAATCCAGATCGGCATGGCCTATACCGGCGATCACCCGTAAGCGGTTTTGCATGAAGGTCGCCTGCTGCACGATGCCCACCATGCTGCTGGAACCGGCCTTCATCACTGCCACCCCGCTGATCCACGGGCGCTCACTTTCGTTCGGGTTATACAAGGCAAGCCCAACCAGGGTCAGCCCCGAACCCAGGGCCGGATTGGATTGCGGAATGGGGAGTACAACGAAGTTGGTTTTCTTGACCGGTTTCTTCTCGGCTTCTTCGGAAAATTTCCCGGCGTCATTCACATTGGCCGTCATCTCATGCGTCGCGCTAAGCGCATCGGATTGCGCATGGCAGATACCGATACCGGCGATAGACAGCACCAGTAGGTACAGGACAAACGAGGCCGCCGGCCGCAATATGGTCATGTAAGGGAATTACATGAAGAGCAAACTCAGGCTGACACCGATCGAGTAACCCTTGGGGCGGTCCTTGGTATCGATATCCCACACTGCCCGTGCACTCGCCGAACCCGGATTATTTCCGATTTTTCCACTCCAGGTCATGATAGGCCCCAGCCCTACTGCGCTGCCGCGAAAGCCATTCAGGCGATCCGCCAGTGCGCCCTTGTCATCACCCAGTTGATAAATCACGCCACCGACCACGCCGAGGTTGGTGTCTTTCGCAACACGTGTGGTCCACAGCGCTTCAGTGACCAGCAAAGGGGCATTGCGGTAATCGGTGTCCTTGTTCTTGGTGTAAAACTGCAGCATACCCATCGCGGTGAATTCGCCACCGTCCTTGTTTAAACTGGTGTAAGCAATGGTCGGCATGAACGTCCAGGTGTTTTGCCCGTCATTCGCAAGCCGCTTCGGGTCGTAACTGGCGCTCGGTGCATAGATAGGCAGCGACAGCGACATGTGTTCGGTTTTACTAAAGTGGTAACCGGCGATGATGGGCGTGACCAGGATATCGGCGATGCCGGTCGTCGAATCTGAACTGCCGCTGGCCAGGGATCCAGCCTGTAGTGAGGTCTGGGCCTTTATATATTGCAGTGGTATGCCGATTGCCGAAGCATAATTCCACTGACCCGGGCCGGTGTCCCAGATGCGCGTGACGTTCGCGATCGTATAGGAAGCCTTGACCTTGATACCGGCACTCACCTCACCTGCAATCGGCACTTGTCGCGAAGCGCCAATATCGCCATCGAAATAAATACTCTGTACCGACACCGCCCACCCGGGTTCCGGCGGCACGATACCGGCATTCGAAGATATTTGTTGAGCCGTGATAGGCCGCCCCATCGTACCTTCTGTCGCATGTGCCGCACCCGGCAATATGAAAATCAAGGAACCGGCAATCGTCAGGTATTTGCGCAACATGTCTGATCTCCATGGGATAGCGATATGCGCACAGCATGGAGAAAAGGCGTTTCGATTGCACTTGTATCTTGGTGATAAGAATAGTGCCCCTTGGTGCAAGTCTGTCGTCCAACGTGGCCGCGGACAGTATCTGCCCTAACGTGCATAAGCGTTTGCCTCAATCGGCAATATTCAAGACGGCCCGCATGCTTCACGCTTTCATCACGAAACGCCTGAGGCTAAAAACATACGAAAAAGCACAGGTGACTGACAGGGCGGCGACCGGGGAGGAAGACAGCATGGATGCACACGAGAAACAGCGCACCGAAGCCGGGCTTTATCAATACAAACGCATGGCAACAGGCAGTACGGTCCAGCTCAGTTGTTTCAGTGTGTGGATTGCATCTTCGTTTGGAGACTGAGTCATGAGGCCTGCTGATGCGCCGTGGAAGATCGCGGTAGTTGAGGATGACAATGGCTTGCGCGCCGCCATCCTGCGCATGCTCAATGCCTGCGGCTGGAATCCGGTGGGCTTCGCTTCGGCCGAAGGCTTTCTCGAATCCGCAGTTGCGGACTCCGTCGATTGCCTGGTGCTGGACCTCTATCTGCCGGGGATCTCGGGCTTCGAGTTACTGGAGCAAATCAAGGCCATGGGGAGAGATATACCCATCATTTTTATTACTGCACAGGACGACGAAAAAATACGGGTACGTGTCCAGGGCGTAGGAAAACTATATTTACCCAAACCTTTTACCGGGCAGTCACTGGCTTCCAAGGTAAGGGATTGTCTGAAGCATGCTGGTCCACTTTAAAAAGGAGAAACACATGAAACTGCGCGCCATCATGTTGCTGGCCTTGACGACACTTCTGGGAGCCTGTGCCAGCAGCCCCACCGTCACCGTTGACAGCGATCCGGCGGTCAACTTCGCCAAATACCGTACCTATACCTGGCTGGCCCGGCCGCAGGTCAGCAATCCCTTATTCCAGCAACGCATCATGAGCGGTGTCGACGCCCGTTTGCAGGCAGCAGGCTGGCGTCCCAGCAATGCCGGTGACGTCACCGTCGTCGCCCACGTCGCCACCGCGCAAAAGCAATCCATCAGTACCTTCTATGATTCCGGCCCTTACGCAGGCTGGGGCTGGCGCGCAATGCCGGCACCCGGCATGGGCAGCGCCACCACGGTCGTCGATACTTATCAAACCGGCACGCTGGTGGTAGACCTGTTTGATACCGCAAATAAAAAAGCAATCTGGCGCGGTACCGCCGAAGCGGATATCCCGGACAAACCTGAACAAACCACTTCCCTGCTGGATGCCTCACTCGACAAAATGTTTGCCGGCTTCCCGCCCGGCAGCGTCGTCAAGGCCAAGTAAAGCAGTACTGCTCACCCGCTTGCAAATACAACCGGAAAATTGTTAACAATTGATAACGATTTTGCTTGCGGAGTGAGCACTTCGCATTTAACATTCCTTCAAGAAAAAGCAAAAACACTTTGCCCTTTGGTGCAGGATGCTCTGCCCTTTAGGCCAATATTCCTGCCCCTGTTATCAGGCGCATGATGCATTCCCCCACCTAGACTTTCGATAAAAAAACGAAAGCAAGGAAAAGTTGCCGCAAGGAAAATTAAGGAATACAGTCGTATTTGTTAAATCAATAGCCTTTTTGTTCCACGTATTTTGTCGCGTCGACTTTTTGGAGATGTCGCATGAACGTAATAGAACTACAGGACAAGGCTGAACCAGCCGTCATCAGAATCGTTGACGACGATCCCTCTTTCAGGCGCGCGCTGCAGCGCTTGCTCCAGACTACCGGTTACCGTGTACTCGACTATAGCTCGGTCGGTGACATGCTCCTGTCGGGCATCGGCAATGAATCCGGCTGCATCATCCTCGACATTAATATGCCCGGCCCCAGCGGCCTTGATCTGCAGGAAATGCTGGTCGCCGATGCACATCCGCTACCTATCATTTTCATCACCGGCGAAGCCACGGTGAGTGATTCGATACGTGCGATGAAAGCGGGAGCGGCTGATTTTTTCTGCAAACCACTAGATAGCCAGGCCCTGCTCAGCACACTGGACAAGACCCTCAGGGACGCCGCCTGCAAGCGACAGAAAAGCAAGGACCTGTCCGACCTGGAAGCACGCTACGCAAGCCTGACCTCGCGCGAAAAAGAAGTGCTGGCGATGGTGACGCGGGGCGCACTGAATAAACAGATCAGTGCCAAGCTTAGCGTCGCCGAACGTACGGTAAAAGCACACCGTGCCAGGGTAATGGAAAAAATGGAAGTCAAAACGCTGGCCGAACTGGTGCATGTCGTTGAAAAACTCCACATCGAATCCGATTCGGTATACGAGACTTCGTTTAATTCAGCGCGGTTTTCGTGACGGGCAAGCAGACTCTCCCTATTCTGCAAACGCTCTTCCAATGGAGTCGCCTAAGTTCAAGCAAGGGCTTGCGCACCTGCATTGTGTTCATCGCAATGCAGGTATGTGCTTGGCCTGCGACGGCAGACCACGTCAAAAGAATACTGGTGATCAATCCCGCAGAGGTCTTGTCCCCCAATGCGCAAATGATCGATCACGCGATGTACGAGGTATTTTCCAAATCGTCGCAAAAAGTAGAAATTCTTTCCGAGCACCTGATCAGGCACAGTGAACCACCCGGCAAACTTGAACAAGATGCAATCGACCTGATTGCCAGGAAATACAGTGATCGTCATATAGACCTGATCATAGGCCGGGGCGAACGTGCACTGGATTTTATCGAACGCAACGGACAAACGATCTGGCCTGACACGCCGGCAATGTATTACTCCTTGTCCAGTCCCGACATTTACTGGCGCCAGCGCCCACAACATATCAGCGGCGTCTTTATTGACTACGACTATGCGGCGAACCTGGCGCTCATCATGCAGCTGCAGCCCACCGTCAGGCATATCATCCAGATAGTGGAATCGCCCCATCCGGAAGAAATCCAGCAACTGCATACCAAACTGGCCGCCCTCGCCAAAGCCAAACAGGCAGACTTGCATGTAGATACCATAGGCGAAAGACCCCTGGCCGATTTGCTGAGCTTTGTCGCGGCACTCCCGCCCGATACTGCACTGCTGGCCATGACCATAGATGATGATCGCGACGGCGTACGCTATGCGACCGATGAAGTGGTACGGGCAATTTCGGAGAAATCCAGTGTGCCGCTATACGGTATGCGCAGCAGCTATATGGGTAACGGCGTAGTCGGTGGCCAGGTCATCAACCTGAGCGAACATGGCCGTGAAGCCGGACAGCTGGCACTGCAACTGCTGAAAAACCCGAACGGCGGTCCGTATACACAAATTAGCCAGAAAACCCGTTGCGTACTGGATGATCGCCAAATCCGGCGTTGGGGATTTGATTTAAACATTATCCCTGAAGACTGCGAACGCCCTTTTAATACCCCCACCCTGCTGGAACGCAATGCGATGCAAATCATCGCCTTCGCACTGATGACAGCTGTCATCATGCTCTTGATCTTCGGCCTGCAATGGCAGCGCAAGAAGAGACTGCGCGCGGATGAAGAAGCGAACCGTCAACGTACCGCCCTGGCCCATGTGGCACGCCTGGGCAGTGTCGGCGAACTCACTGCTTCCATCGTCCACGAAATAAACCAGCCACTGGGAGCGATCCTCGCGAATGCGGATGCAGCGACCATGATGCTGAACCAGCAATCACATCCGGATCAGGAACTCAGGGCTATCCTGGCGGATATACGCGATGATAATTTGCGCGCCAGCCTGATTATTCAAAAACTACGCGTACTACTGAGCAAGCGTTCGCTGGAATCCAAACCGGTTTCATTGAACGAGGTAATCAATACCTCGCGCAGCCTGCTCGGCAATCTCGCCATCAAGCATCACGTCACGATTGCAACCGAGCTGGCGGAAGATTTGCCGCTGATCATGGGTGACAGCACTCATTTGCAGCAAGTCCTGATCAATCTCGCCTCCAATGCGATGGAAGCTATGGAAGCAGTTCCGCCCGCACAAAGAACACTCTCGATAAGGACCAAACATAACAATCCTTCCCATATCCAGCTGATCGTCGCCGACAATGGTCCCGGTATCCCGACCAATATCCTGCCGAATATCTTCGAGTCGTTCTACACAACCAAACCGGAAGGCATGGGCATGGGGCTCGCGATTGTGCAAACCATCGTCGATGCCCATAGCGGACGCATCGACGTCTTCAATAATCCCGGCGGCGGTACGACTTTTGTCATTACCTTTCCGGTGGCAAAGCACTTTAAGTAGATCCGGGGCCTCCACCGGGCGCATTTATCCTTCCCGCGTCAGACTGATATCTTCTTTAAACCTGAAAATCCACTGACCCAAGCGCAAGTGCTGACTAAGCGCTATATTTTGATTTGAGCGTTTCATTTACTTCTTGTTTTTCCATCGGGTCAGGACAGACGCATGAAAGTCATCAACCGCATACTCAAGGCCAATGAAGGACGCGATCCGCAACGACTGGCGATGAAGTACGCTGCCATGCGCACCGATCCATTTGTCTTTTTACGCGCGACTTGCCACCTGTTCTATGACCGCTTGCCGAAGGATGGGATGTTCAAATCATCACCATTGGTATGGTCTTGCGGCGACTTGCATATCGAAAATTTTGGCAGCTATAAGGGTGACAACCGACTCGCCTACTTCGATATCAATGATTTCGATGAAGCCGCGCTCGCTCCTGTCCCGTGGGAACTATCCCGATTGCTGGTCAGCATCCTGGTCGGGGTCCCATCGCTGGGCCTGTCCAACATGGATGCGCATACGCTGGCCCAGGAATGCATGCATGCTTATAGCCATGCGCTGGGACTCGGCAAAAGTCGATGGGTGGAAAGGGAAACCGCATCCGGCCTGGTCGGCCAGTTACTGGATCAGGTACGCCTGCGCTCGCGTGTCGACTTCCTTAACAAAAGAACCCTGAAAAGCAAGGGACAACGGCGCTTCCGTATCGATGGCAAGAAGTTGCTACCCATTTCCGAACTGGAGCGCAAGCAGATCCATCGTTTCATGTACGACTTCGCGCAGGCGCAAGACCAGCCCGGCTTTTACAAGACGATCGATATCGCCCGTCGCGTCGCCGGTACCGGCAGCCTGGGTGTGGCACGTTATGCCATCCTGGTCGAAGGCAAAGGCTCACCCGAGCAAAATTATTTACTCGATCTAAAACAGGCTCTGCCCTCGTCCATCGCCAGACATTTACCAAAACTGCAGCCTGAATGGAATAATCATGCGGAGCGCGTCGTCAGCTTGCAAAGAAGGATGCAGGCGGTTTCCATCGCCTTCCTGCATGCGGTTGAAATCCAGGGTCAGTCTTATGTGTTGCGTGCCTTGCAGCCCACCGAAGACCGGGTACCACTGACAGGCCAGCAGCATCACCTCGATCATTTACTTGGTGTGGTCCGGGTTATGGGCCAGTGCCTGGCGTGGGCACAGCTACGCAGCGCGGGGCGTCAAGGATCTGCAATTGCCGATGCACTCATCGATTTTTCCGCACGCAAGAAATGGCAGGCCAATCTGCTGCCGGTATGTCATGAACTCGCGGCCCGGGTAAAAGAAGACTGGCGCAGCTATTGCACAGCATATGATGATGGAATATTCACCCTTGCTTGACTTTTAAACGATAGACCTATCCGACCACCTTATGCCTTCCTTCGATCAAATCCTCTCGGTTTACTGGTCAGGTCCCCACCTGGACGCCAGCCTCCACCTTGTCGTCACTTTATTGGTCGCCCTGGCGCTCGGCGCGCTCGTTGGCTATGAGCGCTTTTATCACGGCCATGCGGCGGGGATGCGTACCTACGGCGTAGTGTGCATGGCGTCGGCCGCTTTGATTGCGATCCTTGGCCATCAGGAAGTCTGGTTCGGTGCGCAGTTTGTTCCTGTGGTCGGCCCCGATCCCACGCGGGTGATACAGGGGATCGTCACCGGCATCGGCTTCCTCGGTGCCGGTGTGATCGTACATGAACAATATTCAACGCATGGCCTGACAACGGCGGCATCGATCTGGGCTTCATCGGCGATTGGTATCCTGGTAGGGCTTGAACTGTATCCGGTGGCGGTCGGCCTGTCCCTGCTATCCAGTATTTGCATGGCTTTCGGCGGCAAACTGGAGAACGCCCTGCCGGCACAGGAAGGCATTGCGGTGGTGATGGAATTTAGTCACGAACACGCGCCCGCCACCACGATGCTGTATCAGTTCGCGCAAGAAAACGGCTACCAGATTGCACAACGTTCGCTCTCTGTCAGTCGCCGGGAACAAAAAATTGAATGGCGCTTTATTGCGATCGATATTGATCGCAGCCATGGCGAAGCAATTACCCACCTGACGCAAAAACTGGAAGAGATCAAGGACCTGACCGGATTCCAGCTGGCCCATGCACGCGGGTAAACGTGCGCAAGTCCGCGTTTCATATGGCAAGACCAGCTTAAGCCAGCTTGTTGGTATCCAGCTTCTTGCGCAAAGAGCTCACACTGTTTTGCGTATCCACTTTGGGATTCAGGCGCAGGGCTTGCTCGAACGCGGCCATGGCTTCCGGTAATTGTCCGAGCAATTCATATGATTCGCCGCGTATGCGATGCGCCAATGCACCCCAGTCGGCCCGGTCTTCGGCGCCCTCCTGCAACGCTTCATCGGCAGCGAACAAGGCGATGATCGCGTTATCCGCCGTGGGGGTGGTCTGCAGCAATTCGCGCGCCGCGGATATCTTCGCCACATAATGTCCGATCCCCAGCCTCGCATCCTGAAATAACTGCTGATCCCTGAATTCACCCTGGCTTGAATAAAAAAATTGTCCGAGGGATTTGTGCACTACGCCGACGGCTTCAAGTTCACCTGCGGCATCCACATCAAAAGTGTATTGATCAGGCCAGCCGGTTGCCGGCAACCGTGAAAATACCAGCCGGCCCAGTTTAATATCCAGGATCTCAAACAGGTCGGCATCGGCGTTCAAGGCATTGGCTGTTTGTACCGCTGCATATCTTCCGCAGTCCGAAATACCAATGTTGAAAATATTGGCGTGATAGCACTTGCGATAGAGTTCATTGCCCTGGCTATCAATTGCGACCAGCGCACCTTCCAGCTCTGAACCGCATCCGGCATCGACCAGGATATAAGTCCCGGTATTGGAAACTGCCGCACCCATCGGATGGGCGAAGGAGTTCAGCTCGTGCGCAACTGTATCCGACTCATAATTAACCAGGATCAGCCTGCCATTCCCGCTGTCATTGTCAAAGACTTTGCAGCCCATGACCCAACGCTGATCCGGGGAACAGTAAGCCCGCCCGGCAAACAAGGGATGTGTGAGTTGCAGCCAGCGATCCTGCAGGACGGCATTGCGATTTTTTTCACCCGCAAACTTGCCGCCGCCCAAGGCAGCACGCAATTTGGAAATCAATCCCATCTTTCCCCCTCATTGAACAGTTCTGCTTCACCCGGTCAAATGTTTAACCGTCTGAATCTGCTGTACTTATTCAACACGCGGCTGCTGGCTGAAATGAGTTGGCGTATCAGACAAAAGCAGCGTGCAATTGAAGGATTGCACATTGCATGCCAGCTACAAATTCATTGCGCGAGCGGTTTGGCCTACTAGGGGAATGGATGAAATACTATTTAAAAACAATAGCTTAGGATAATCACCCTGCTGATACCCTGCCTTCCTGGGACTTTGATAAGGACAATGATGTTCCGCCGTTACGTTACAAGGGGGTACAAATTGTTTCGAAGTACAGTCGATGAAATTATGCGTATTGACAGGCCGCATCGGGATAAGCCCACCGGCCAAAGTATGCGGGCGGATTGCTCAGCTGGCTCCTGTTCAGTGCCAGGCACTGCCGACCTGGATATAAAACGCGCTGTCAGTCCTGCTGCGCGCCACATCGATACCCAGTGAAAGCCCCAGCTTGCGCGCGATCAGATAGCGGAAACCCGCACCCACGCTGGCGGCGGTCGATGCGTTCGAAAAGTCATTCCACTTGCCATACGCTTTGCCAACGCCTGTGAAGCCCAGCACCGACCAGCGCGGCGTGACGTCCCAGCGCAATTCCACTTCAGTGACGACGGCATTCTGATCCTGGTAACGGCCTTTGGAGACACCGCGCAGATCGACATAAGGTTGTGCGTAAAACGGAATATCGCCACTGGAAAAACGACCGTCAGCGCGCAGCCCGAGTATCCATTTCTTGGAGATCGGCAGCCAGGTAAAACCACGCGCATTATATTGATTGAAATCCTGCTTGCCGCCGAACGCACCGCGGGCGAATTGCGCCTCGAACTCGGCGTAAGTACCGCTACTCGGATAGAAGATGTTATCGCGGGTATCGTAATCGACCACCAGCCCCATCTTGCCTATCTTCAGGTCCTTGCCCTGGAGATTGAGTTCATTGGCGACTTCACCGGTAAAGCGCGTATTGGAATCGAAGTAGACATAGCGCGGACCGACATACCAAGGCGTATCACCTACCCGTGCCAGCAATTGCTGCATGAAGAACACACCGTCAAGTTCATAGCCACGTGGCCGATTGGACTGGCCGTAGTAATCAAGTTGCGCATCCATCTTGGCGATCGCACCCAGGTAGCGATAGCGATCCCCATCCCATGTGTGGAAGTGCGCGAGGCCGGCACCCCAGGTGCCGTTTTCTGTTTTTGCGCCGCCCAGCACCGTCATATTCGGCGGTGCCATGCCTTTACCGCTTTTCTTGGCATCAGCCGCAGCTTCGGAAATTGATTGTGAAAAAAATGCCAGGCCTATGCCCAGGCCATATCCTATCGCCGGTTCTGTAATGATGGTCGGCACGACCAGCGCACCCTTGTGATTGAGCAGGAAGTCACTCAAGTCCAGCTTGCCATCTCCCGGATCAAAAAACTGGATGGGCTTGTCATCGGCATGTGCTTCCGGTACGGCCGCAAAAGCGAGAAGCAGGCCGACAACAATGGCTGTCAGCACGCCACGTCCCATGGCTTGGCTATCATTTGTACGGAATGGCAAAGCGAAGTGAGCTTGCATGCGATCTACCTTCCGATATTTTTCTGCAATACATGACATCAAGCTGGCGCATGAAACGACCAGGCACGGACATACATGCTCTGCTAGGCACGGAAGGGAGACAATCGTACTTTAGGGTGCGACTAAATGCCCTAAGGTGCATTTAGCAGGATGGAAGGTGGTAAAGCGTAGTAAATGATTTTTGCCGGCAAGCCTGCTATTCCAGCGACACTGGAAATAGCATGGCCTGATGGATTCAATTTACGCAGTGATTTATCTGGATTGTGACAACATGCGCTCAACATAACGCGCAATCAAATCTATCTCGAGGTTGACCTTGCTGCCAACCTTGAGATGCTTGAGCGTCGTGACCTGTACCGTATGCGGAATCAGGTTGACCGAGAAGGTGCAGCCATCCGTACTATCGGCCACGGTATTCACCGTCAGTGATACGCCATTGATAACGATAGATCCCTTGACCGCGATAAACTTGCCCAACTCTTTTGGTGCCGTCACTGCCAGCAGCCATGATTCACCTACCGGTTCAAACTTGCTGACCACACCGAGTCCGTCGACGTGGCCGGACACCAGGTGGCCGCCGAGGCGTTCCGACAGGGTTACGGCTTTTTCCAGGTTCACTTCACCGAGGGCATCGAGTCCGGCTGTGCAATTCAGGCTTTCACGCGAGACATCGACATCAAACTGCTGGTCCGTCTTCGCGACTACCGTCATGCAGGCACCATTGAGCGTGATCGAATCGCCGAGCGCAACATCGGCCAGCGGCAAGCCACCGGCATCGACTGTCAGGCGGTGTCCGGCTTCAGCATCGCCGAGCGGGGTAATGTGGGTAATTTTGCCTATGGCAGCGACGATTCCAGTAAACATGATTGCGTGAAAATTAGTTAGATGAAACGAGCAAGGATACGCAAATCGGCGCCGATCTGCTTGACCTCATGGAAAGTTAAGTTTTTCTTATGTTCCAGCGACTCCAGCGGCGGCAGGTTGAACATGCGCTGCGCATCGCCCAATAAAGTCGGCGCCAGATACACCAGCAACTCATCGACGCAGCCTTCGCGTATCAAGGAGCCGTTCAGTTTAAAGCCTGCTTCTACATGCAATTCATTGATCTGGCGTCGTCCCAGTTCCTGCATCAACGCCGCCAGGTCAACCTTGCCGCTGGGATTCGGCAACACAATGATTTCATGACCCAGGTCGCGCAGTGGCTTTTCTTTTTCCGGATTGGCTTGCGCCGCCACGATCAGCGTACCGCCACCGCTCAGCACACGCGCATGCGGGCTAATCTGCAAATGGCTGTCAATCACGATGCGTTGCGGCTGGCGCGGTGTATCGATGGCACGTACCGTCAATTGCGGATCATCTTCCATTATGGTACCGATACCGGTCAGGATCGCACAGGCACGGGCGCGCCAGTAATGGCCATCCGCACGCGCTTCGTCACCGGTAATCCATTGGCTGATGCCATTATGCAGCGCGGTCATGCCATCCAGGCTGGCCGCACTCTTCATGCGCACCCACGGCTTGCCATGCTGCATGCGCGACAGGAAGCCGATATTCATTTCCCGTGCTTCCGCTTCCAGTACACCGCAACTGACCTGTATGCCAGCCGCTTCCAGCCGTGCCAGGCCCTGCCCTGCAACCAGCGGATTCGGATCGGCGATCGCCGCCACCACGCGTGCCACCCGTGCTTTTATCAAGGCGTCGGCACACGGCGGTGTACGGCCGTGATGGCTACATGGTTCCAGGGTGACATAGACAGTCGAGCCGCTGACGTCGAAGCCGCGATCTGCGGCATCATTGAGCGCCTGCACTTCGGCATGCGCATGGCCGACCGGTTGCGTATAACCGCTACCGATGACTTTGTTTTCCTTGACGATGACGCAACCGACGCGCGGATTGGGTGTGGTCGTGAACATGCCCTTGGCAGCCAATTCCAATGCCAGTCGTATGCCCTGTACGTCGCTATGAATTTCCACGAGAGTCTTTACCAATGATGAAGTCGTTAATCGATAGCGGCCCGCTTGCCTTCAGCAGCCTGCCTTGCGCGGATTGCAAACGCGTGGCCGACCCAGGAAGTTGATGACGAGCTTGCGCGAATGTGGCCCCAGTTCCAACAACCAATGTCCGGACTGTGCGATCTGCTTACCCGCATTGCTACGGCTACGGCCGCTACCGTTGAATGCGATATATTGTACTTTCGAATCGCTAAAGCGAGGCGTGATACGCAGATCCCGGATATTGGCACGGTAGGAATGGATGATCAGCTCGTCCTGGTCCGGCCGCTGGTTATTGTTTTCATCGACAAAAACCAGCCAGCCATTACTCCATTGCCGCCCATCCAGCGGCACCAAGTCGACCCGCCGCCCACGATGGATCGCCTCAGAGCGCGCCATGTTGACCGCCATAAACAAGGCATTGCTACTCGTCGTCAGGCGCTGGCTTTGGATCAGGCTGGAAAAACCGGGAATGGCGACTGCCAGCAGCGCCGCGCTTATCGACAGGATGACCAGCAGCTCGATCAGCGTGAGTCCATCTGACACTGGATGACGCTGCATCGCCTTACCAGCAATCATTCGCAGCCGCGGATTTGTCACCACGGCTATCGAGGGTCAGGGTGCCGCACACGAAATCGCGGTAGGACGCATCTACCCTGTCAGTACCGGGTCGGGCCATCAGGCGTATGCAATGACGGATTCCGCTACTGTCACAAGCTTCAGCACTAATTTCATAGGAGCTGCTCTGTTCACTGGTACCGGAGTACCAACTGAATTGCCGCTCATGTTCATCGCCAGAAGTCGCAGAGAAAGGCAAGTAAGTCGTATGTACCGAATAATAACGTTCCTGCTGCTGCATCAACCGCATCAAAGCGGCACGCCCTTCCGCCCGCTTACTCTTGATGACTGCATTCTGATACGAAGGAATCGCCAGGGTCGCCAACAAGGCAACGATAAGCAGCGCTACCACTATTTCTATCAGTGTAAAACCGCTGTTCACTCGCATCGCCGCCCCTGGCATTTTCTGTCAACAAGCGACAATTCCGGCCAATTGATCATTTCGCGCCAGCTCAGCCGCCCAGCCCGCAGCGGTGCCTGGATAACGGACGCACCTGCAGGTAGTGATTTACGATAAACAGTTTGCAGCACTACCTGGGTAGTCTCGCGTGCGCCGAAGCCGATTGCCGTCACCCGATAGAAATACGCCGGCTTGCCGCTGAATTGGCTAATACTTTTATCGTCCAGTAATTCGATTGCATAGCGTGGAGCCCTGGCTGGCAAAGAGCCCGCACCAAAAGGAAAGGCATTCCCGGTAAAACGACCATAAGCCACGGTATGCACGGTAAGCGGCGCATCATCGGTAAAATCGAGAGTCTTCCAGGTCGGTGTCCTGCCATCTGCAATGGCGCGACACAAACCCAGATAGACGTTCTGTATGCCGCTGCCGCAGGAACTATCACCAGTCTCGGGAAAGCCCGGACTACTCTCGGCAGAGAAAATATAGCTGCGCGATTCACTGATATCAGGTGAATGCCGGATATCCAGTTCAGCATCAAGCAATGCTGCTTCCGCCGCCTGGAAAGCGATCAGTCTGTCCCTGTCATTGCGCGCCGTCTTTTCTCCCTGCAGCGCAATCTGTGCCGTGGCAACTCCCAACAACAGTACCAGTAGCAACATGATGAGCGTAGTGAACAAGGTCGCGCCGACTTGCAGCCTGCTGCATCGGTGTGGATATGTCTTCATGGTGCCGAGCCGCCAATATCGTTACGCAGCAATATGGTTTGCGTAAACACTTTCCTGATGCGCTTTTGCACGGCAGGCGGCAGGTTTTTCTCGTCGATGCGCGTACCTTTATCATCGGAGCGCCCATAGGCCCTGCCGAATAAATAATGGACCTCGCGTGGCACATCTGTCCGGGCTGTCTGTTCGCTGCGTATCAACAGCGATACCCTGATGGAACGTATCCTTTTCCAATATGTCCTGCGATTTTTATCGGCTGCACGGGCTAGCGCATTTTCACCTGTCAGCGGCATGGCATCATCGAGGGCATCGAGATCATTGGCATTGATAAAGCGATCTGCGAGCCCGTCGCCATCAACATCTACACCATACAAAACCTGGAACGATTCAACACCACGGGCAATCGCATCAGCGCTCCATCCCTTCTGCGAGCGATATTTGCAGCGCAATTCGGGTTCACCGCCACTGTCCCGCGCCACATAGAAAATACTCCAGCCGCGTGCTTCATCCGCATGTTGCTGCGAAGCGGGCGCAGGCACAATCAAGCCGGCACAATTGACGATCACTTCACCATCACCAAAGAAACGCAGGGCCAACACATCGCTGCCATGCACGGTAGCCGAAGATGCCGCCTCCGCCAATGCCGGACCAGTCCGTTTCAGGCTGCGCGCATCCATGCCCATGATGTCGGGGCTGAAGTCCGCCGTGCGACGGATCGGAGTACCGTCGCCATCCCGGTTTTCATAGCCGGCCTGGCGAATGGAGCGCGACAACATTTCAATCGCATAAGGCCCGGTCTCCTGCACCTGTGCGTTTTGATCCTGCGCCAGATAAGCGGCTTTCCCAGATAAGAGCAAACCGGTAGCACTCAGGATGACAAACAAACCCAGGCTCAGCGCGATCATGAGTTCAATCATCGTCAAACCTGTTTCGTATTCCCGGCAGGTGGCGGATTTCATGTCGATCCCAATGCCAGCATCAGCACGACTACAGGAGCAGGGGCCACGGCATCTGCTTCTTTCCCCGCCCACGCTATCTTGATTGCGATGGCGGCATTCGGAGCATGCATGCAATCCCAGCGGTACTGCCGCCGCGCGCTATCCCATGGCTGTGCATCCCGGCAAATGCGAAGACGCGCATCAGGAAAATCCTGCGCGACGCGGTGCAGAAAATACTGGATGTCGAAACCGGCCGGTTCACCGACATGGGTAACAGACGCTGGATAATCAATGCCAAGGTAAGGATTGCTTTGCGTCGCTGCGCTATGCGCCGACATCGCATCGGCCATTTCAACAGCCAGGTGCAAAGCCTTGGTCTGCAAAGCGGAGTGCTGTGACGTGCGCAATGCAGTCAATTGCATACCGACGGCACCGACTACGCCAACTGCCAGTACGAATATGGAAACCAGGACTTCCATCAATGAAAATCCGTTTTCTGCAGAAGTCGTCATGCCTTCCCTCCGTCGAAACGTTCGAATGCGAGCGGATATTCTGTGAAGGCGATGGGTTTCTTCGTATCCCATCAATATGGGAATTACAGCGTTCAGGCGGCCGGATTCATCCCGAAAGCAGGGGAATCGTTTTTAATCTGGAATGTTTTAAAAGGAATCAGCCTATCGCCAGCGCGATCACGCCGACTGCAATAAAGATGGCGCCTATCAGCCTTTGAATGCGATCACCTTCTTTCAACAGGTGACCGCCGATAATGGCAGCAAAGAGCATGGATACTTCACGCGCTGGCGCCACATGCGACAAGGGAGCCAGCTTCACCGCGTACAGCACGAGTACATAGGATACGGGACTGATGGCACCGACGATCAATGCATACTTCCACTGCTTCTTCCACAAGCTGGCTGCCGTCGCGCGATCCTGAAAATAAGTCGGAGCCAGTATGACGATACGAATAAAATTCCCCATGTAATCGATCAGGATCGGCGACATCAGCATGAACTTGACCGCATAGCCATCCACCACGGTATAACTGGCAATGAAGGCCCCCGTCAGCAAGCCGTAGAAGATGCCGACATGCACCCGTTTACGTTGTACCGGATCCCTGGCCGCAAGGAAAAGTTTGGGACCACCGGCAATCAGGAATACCCCCAGCACAACCCCAGCTATACCCGCGATGCCGAGTGTCGATATATGCTCCCCCAGCAACATCAGTGCCGCCATCGATGACAGCAAAGGACCTGAACCGCGTGCCAGTGGGTAAACAACCGTCAAGTCTGCCTTGCGATACCCGCGTAGCAACACCACGTAATAAATGACATGCAGGATACCGCTGACAAGGATCACTATCCATTCGTCCCAGCCCCAACCCGGCACTACATTCCATGCCAGGCTTACGCCAAGCGGGGTCCAGACCAGGGCAAGGAAGAGACTGGTGAATAAGGCAAAGCGCGCATCACCACCGGCACGCTTGGCGACAATATTCCAGCCGGCATGGATAAAACCGGCAGTGATGAGTAGAGCGAGGGCGGAAAAAGACATGGGAAATTTGCTGCAATGACTAAGCCTGGCGATCAGGCATTCACATTTTCAAAAGCCTGTTTGATGTAAGCCGCGAGATGTTTGCTCTTGATCTCAGCCAGGCTGTGTATCTTGATATGACGGCGCAGCTTGCCCTTGCCTTCAAGGACCTGCCACTCATCATGCAAATCACAACCGCGGCCGAATTCAATTGAGATGTGTTCGGCGTAGGCAAATACGCCGCAAAAGTCTTTCGGCGCGGCAAACATGAAGCCGCCGTACATCACACGTTCGGAAGCCTGTTTCACTTCTGTATAGATGACGCGCCGTGCTGCCGCTACCAGTTCATGACGCTCGGGATTAACCAGGCGAATATCATTGAGCAGCTGTTCGACCCTTGCGTCCGTCATTTCGCCGGTTTGCGCTCGCGCCCTACTTCGGCAATTGCATCCTGGAATTCGGCGACGTCTTCAAAGCTCTTGTAAACCGAAGCGAAGCGGATATAGGCAATCTTGTCGAGGCGCTGCAATTCACGCATGACCAGTTCACCGATCTGGCCGGAGATGACTTCGCGCTCGCCGCTGGACAGCAGCTTTTGTTCTATACGATGGATGGCGGCATCGACCGCTTCTGCGGAAACCGGACGCTTGCGCAAGGCCAGTTGCAAGCTGCCCTGCAATTTCTTTGGATCAAAATCGGTACGGCTGCCATTCTTCTTTACCACCACCGGCATCGTCAGTTCGATGCGTTCGTAGGTCGTGAAGCGCTTGTCGCAGCTGGTGCAACGGCGGCGCCGGCGAATGCTATCGCCTTCCTCGGAGACACGTGTGTCGAGGACCTGGGTATCGTCGTGCTGGCAAAAAGGACATTTCATCGCGGTGCCTGGCCTTCAAGGTCATTACGTCAGCAAAAATTGTTCGTCGGCAAATTATGCCGGACAAATAGCTATACTACTTAAGCCAACATCCCAAAATGGCCTTGTCCGGAACAATTATCCCGACAAGGCCATTTTGTAGCGCCCTTCATGCTGCCGAAGGGCGCTGTACCACTACACAAACTTTAAATCAAAATACTCAACCGTAGACCGGGAATGCATCCGTCAGCTTTTTCACTTCAGCCTTGACGCGTTCGATGGTCGCGGCATCGTTAGGATTTTCCAATACATCGGCGATCAGGTTACCGACTTTGGTCGCTTCCGCTTCCTTGAAACCACGGGTCGTCATGGCCGGGCTGCCGAGACGGATGCCCGAGGTGACGAATGGTTTTTCCGGATCGTTAGGGATCGCATTCTTGTTGCAGGTAATGTGCGCGGAACCGAGCAGGTTTTCTGCGTCTTTACCGGTAATCTTCTTCGCGCGCAAATCAACCAGCATCACATGCGATTCGGTACGGTTGGAAACGATACGCAAACCACGTGCGATCAATGCCTTCGCCAATGCGTCGGCGTTTTTCACGACTTGTTGCTGGTAGGTTTTGAACTCAGGTGCCAGTGCTTCCTTGAACGCCACCGCTTTACCGGCAATCACGTGCATCAAAGGACCGCCTTGCAAGCCCGGGAAGATCGCCGAGTTGATGATTTTTTCGTGTTCGGCTTTCATCAGGATGAAGCCGCCACGTGGACCGCGCAACGATTTATGCGTAGTCGAAGTAACGAAGTCTGCGAATGGCACCGGATTCGGGTATTCGCCTGCTGCGATCAAACCGGCGTAGTGCGCCATGTCGACCATGAAGTAAGCGCCGATTTCCTTGGCGATTTTGGCGAAGCGTTCGAAGTCGATGCGCAATGCGTAAGCGGATGCACCGGCGATGATCAGCTTCGGCTTGTGTTCACGTGCCAGGCGTTCCATCGCGTCGTAATCGATTTCTTCCTTGTCGTTCAGGCCGTAGGAAACAACGTTGAACCATTTGCCCGACATATTCAATGCCATGCCGTGCGTCAGGTGACCGCCTTCGGCCAGCGACATACCCATGATAGTGTCGCCTGGTTTCAGGACTGCCAGAAACACGCCCTGGTTGGCTTGCGAACCGGAGTTAGGTTGTACGTTGGCCGCATCGGCGCCGTACAGCTGCTTGAGGCGGTCGATCGCCAGTTGCTCGACGATATCTACATATTCGCAACCACCGTAGTAACGCTTGCCCGGATAACCTTCGGCGTATTTATTGGTCAGTTGCGTGCCTTGCGCTTCCATTACCGCCGGCGACGTGTAGTTCTCGGATGCGATCAGCTCGATGTGCTCTTGCTGACGGGTATTTTCCTTCTGGATGGCCGACCACAGTTCTGCGTCTGTTTTTGCGAGGGTCTGGTCTTTTGAAAACATGAATCACTCCAATCGTTCAAAAAAATGGGCAGGAAGCTAATATCGAACACAAACCGCGACAAAGTCACGACTTGCCAATACAACACTACCTGGGATCGAATGAGGAGGCCGGAAACGGAATTGACAGGCAGCCTCAGTCGTACTCTCCATTCGGGCTACCCAGGCGCACGGCAATGAAATCTCACGCTTCACGGTGGGTAAGCCCACCTTACGACGTAATTTACCTATAAACAGCAGGAAAACCAGTCGGATTCGCCAGTCACGTGAGACGAAATGGTGCAAGGATTCTACGACAAGCGCCTGTTTTCGGCAAGCAGCACACTTGTTCACAGACGATAAACAAATGACAATATCCAGGCCCTCCCCGCCACCCATGACGGCACTGATACAATTCTGCATCCGCAAAGTCTGGCAGGAAGGAATGTCCCTCTTCCCCAGCCATGCCACCCACCCGCATCACGAATGGATTGCCGCACAATATGAAAATCGCCACCTGGAACGTCAACTCACTCAAAGTCCGCCTGCCGCAAGTCTTGCAATGGCTGACAGACAATCCGGTCGATGTGCTGTGCCTGCAGGAAACCAAAACCGTCGATGAAAAATTCCCACTGGCGGAAATTGAAGCCGCCGGTTACCACGTCGTGTACACCGGGCAAAAAACCTATAACGGCGTCGCCATCCTGTCGCGCCACCCGATTGATGATGTGGTGAAAAACAATCCACTGTTTGACGATGAACATCAACGCATCATCATCGGCACGATCCAGGGCGTGCGCATCATCTGCGCTTATATCCCGAATGGGCAGTCATTGGAATCGGATAAATACCAATACAAATTGCGTTGGCTGGCAGGCTTGCATGAATTGCTCGCGCATGAATTGAAGCAGCATGAAAACGTCGCGCTGCTCGGCGACTACAACATCGCCCCGGAAGACCGCGATGTGCATGATCCGGTCGCATGGCAAGGCCAGGTGCTGGTATCGGAACCGGAGCGTGCCGCTTTCGTGCGCATGCAGGAAATGGGCTTCACCGATGCTTTCCGCATGTTCGAGCAACCGGAAAAACTTTATAGCTGGTGGGATTACCGCCAGATGGGCTTCCGCCTCAATCGCGGCTTGCGCATTGATCACATCCTGTTGTCGCCGTCCCTGGCCAAACGCTGCACCGCCTGCGTGATCGACAAGGTACCGCGCAAATGGGAACAACCATCCGACCACACCCCGGTGATTGCAACGCTGGACTAAGGATCACTACCGCTTCAGGCAGATGGAGTTAAAGTCTCGTCTGCCTGGAGTATGAGTTGCCAGTAACCGACATCCAGCCACTGATCAAACTTTTTGCCTATCTGCGGCAAGTGCGCCACTTTTACAAAGCCCAGTTTTTCATGCAGCGCCACGCTACCCGGATTGGGCAAGACAATGCCACCCAATACCGCATGCACCGACTGCTTGGCCAGTTCGGCAATCAGTGCTTTGTATAAGAGCGTGCCCAGGCCTTTGCCGCCGCTATCCTGTCCCAGGTAGACCGAACCTTCGACCGAGTGTTGATAGGCCTTCCTCACCTTCCATTTGCTGGCGTAGGCATAACCGAGGATACGTCCATCCTCTTCATATACCAGCCAAGGAAATTGCTGCAGCGTTTCTTCTATACGCAAGGCCATTTCATCCGCACTGACCGCTTCCATCTCAAAACTGATGACGGTATTAAGCACGTAATGGTTATAGATATGACAGATGGCTGCGGCATCGTTGACGGTCGCCAGGCGTATGGCTTCAGGCATGGTGGGCTTCGGAAAATAAGATATTTGTAGTGTAACCAAAGTAGCGGCAACAAGCTTCAATGCACGCAGGCAGAGTCCATAAAAAAAGCCCCGTCATCGGACGAGGCTTTTTATTTTTTGCCGTCCATCACAGGGCGGCAAGGCAGTCATGCAATCCGGCTCAGGCCGGATTGCAGACCATCATCAGTCTACGGTTGCGCCGCTTTCTTTCACGACTTTCGCCCATTTAACCGATTCTTCTTTTACGAAGGCAGCGAAGTTTTCAGGGCTGTCGCCAACGTAATCAGAGCCGGTATCTGCCAGGATTTTTTGGAATGCTGGCTCTTTCATGATCTTCTGGGTTTCAGCATTGATCTTGTTGACGATTGCTTTTGGTGTGCCGGCTGGTGCGAAGAAACCGTACCATGCGTAGGAAACCACAGCAGGCAAACCTGCTTCAGCGAAGGTTGGCACGTCAGGCAATTGCGGCGAACGTTGTGCGCCGGAAACTGCAATCGCTTTTACCTTACCGCTCTTAATGTGCGGCATGATCGCGATCATGCTGTCGAACATCACAGGAACGTGGCCACCGAGCAAATCGGAAATGGCAGGAGCCGAACCTTTGTAAGGAACGTGCGTCATTTCCAGCTTGGTGACGCTCTTGAACAATTCACCGGTCATGTGCTGTGGTGTGCCCGAACCAGCCGAAGCGTAGGAGAACTGGCCTTTTTGCGCCTTGATGTAAGCCATCAATTCTTTCAAATTGTTGGCAGGTACGGATGGGTTAGCCACCAGCACCAGCGGTACGCGCAGCAGGTTGGTGATAGGCACCAGATCCTTGCTCGGATCGAAGGTCATTTTTTTGTACAGGCTAGGATTGATAACAATCGGAGCGCTGGAGGTAATCAACAGTGTGTTGCCGTCTGCCGGCGCACGTGCCACCGCTGCACTACCGATGTTGCCGCCGCCACCGCCACGGTTGTCGATCACGAACGGATGGCCGAGGTCTTCGGTCAGGCGTTTCGCAACAGGACGTGCAGCGATGTCAGATGGACCGCCTGGTGGCCAAGGCACCACGACCGTTACCGTCGAGTTTGGCCAGCTTTGGGCCAGGGCGTTAACAGAAAAACTCGCTGCTGCGGCAAATGCGCACAGGAGTATTTTGCTGCCGCGGGATAGTTGTCTCATCATTCAATCCTTATAGAAAAGTAAATCACGCTTCAGGGATTGCGATCTTGCCGAAACACCGACAAGCACACAGAACCGGAATCGCTAAGGGCAAAGGCGACGGATATTGCGCCCAGGGAAGGAAGGATACCTCATTCGGAATCCTCATAACGATTTTTACGCAGTGTATATGCGACTAATATCCCGCTCTTTATCGCTGAAAATACTTACCCGAAACTTACAGTGAATTTGAAACGGCATCATCCGCATAGTCGGAACCCAGCGGCCCCACGCGCAACAGGTAACCCGCTTCATTGACGATATTCTCTGCCCTCGCGAGAAACAAATTCGCTGTGATGCCGGGTGCATAGATGCAGAGTATCTCAATTGCAAAATCCAGCCCTTGCGCCGCCGGATATTGCACGTAGATTTCGCCGCTTTCAATAAAGCGTAAATAGCTGTTCAGCTTGGCTTGTAACAGCTGCAAATGCGCATCGTCCCACACCAGGTCGTCAAGGATGCCAAGGGTGCAGGTAGCGGTCGCCAGATCCAGGCTGACCGTATCTATCAGTTCGCTTTGCTCTACCGTCATCGCGCGTTAAAGCCTCAGCGTTTGACCAATTGCTTTTCAAACGCGATATCGGATTTGGTCTGGCGCCGCGGTTTTTGCGGGCCGTAGGCCTTGACGAAGGTAACAAATTCATCGAGCGGTAAGCGTTCGCTGACGGTCACCGGTTTATCGCCGGCGTTATCGACCAGGTAAAACAATTCTTCGGAAGTACGCACCATCGCATAGTGCTCATTTCCGCTCCGTTCTTTCAGTCGTTCAACTGCGGCAGTGGCTCTGGTTGATCTCATACACTCCTCGGCAATGACAACGGACGACTTAGCGCAGGCGCGCGGTCAGCATCCAGTAATGTTCAGAATGGTGAACCCGCATATCTTTCAACAAGGGGCCCAGACGTTTGCGCAAGGTGCTGTTGGTATAGTAATTCTTCAGGATTTCGTAACGCTCACCATTCGGTGCAGCATGGATCTGGTAGGTATTGCCTTCCAGGTCGGTACGCGCAATCACGGTTTTTTCGGTATCGACTTGTGCATTGTCGACCAATACCAGCAAACCGTTCTCGCCTATGATCTTGCGGATACGCGCTATGACTTCGGCCTGGTCCTGGCGTCGTACGTGCGACCACCAAAAACCGGCGAAGCAGGCTGTGAACTCGCCTTCGACCTTGGGATCCATCGCGTCAGCAACTGCAAACTGCACGACATCTTCCGGCAACTCGCGGGTTTTAGCCTGTTCCAGCAAACTCGGGTTGATGTCGGTCGCCAGTACCGAAGCCGCGTATTCGGCCAGCTCATCGGTCCAGTAACCATCGCCACAAGCGAGTTCCAGCACGTGCTGGTCTGTCATCAGGGTACGCAAATTGTCCATGATGTCGTCCAGCGCATCAGCGCCATCCGGGTTTTCAATATCTTCTTCATCGAAGTTATTGCGGACCGCGTAGTACTCGGCCATATCGGTGTTTACCGGTTTAATCATGCTGCTTCTGCTTCCAGTTCAAAATAGTGAATACTCATTCAAAGTTCATACATATCTTTTTCGCCGTTCAATACCTGCTCGACCAGTTTGCGGTTGAGGGTAGGCGTCAGCAATTCGATAAATGTAAATACATAGCTACGCAAGTATGCGCCCTGCTTCAGCGCCACGCGTGACACATTGGTACCGAACAAGTGTCCGGCCGGAATCGCGCGCAGGTTCTTGTCGCGCTCCGCATCAAAGGCCATGCCGGCGATGATACCTATGCCCATGCCGAGTTCGACATAAGTTTTGATCACATCGGCATCAATCGCTTCCAGCAGGATATCCGGCTTCAGGTTACGTAGCGCAAAGGCATGGTCTATCTTGTTGCGACCGGCAAACGCGCTGTCATAGGTAATCAGCGGGTAGGCGGTCAACTCTTCCAGCGTAATCGACTTCGATTTGAGCAAGGGATGGTCGACCGGCACCACCACCTGATGCTCCCACTGGTAACAGGGCAAGGAAATCAGGCCGTCGATGCTGGCGATCGATTCCGTCGCAATCGCCAGGTCGGCCTGGTCCATCAGCACCATATCGGCGACCTGCTTCGGATTGCCTTGCAATAAAGACAATCTTACCTTCGGGAATTTCTGCGTAAACGCCTGCACCACCTTCGGCAGCGAATAACGCGCCTGCGTGTGGGTGGTCGCTATCGTAAAGCTGCCGCTGTCGTGTGCGGCAAATTCATTGCCTATGCGTTTGAGGCCGTCAATTTCCTGCATGATCAGCTCAACCGACTTCAAAACCGCCCGTCCCGGCTCGGTCAGGCCGCGGATCCGCTTGCCGTGACGGGAAAAAATATCCACGCCCAGCTCTTCTTCCAACTCAATAATTGCTTTGGAGACACCCGGTTGAGAGGTAAACAGTGCCTTGGCAGCTTCGGTCAAATTAAAGTTCTGCCGCACTGCTTCCCGAACGAAGCGAAGTTGATGAAGATTCATGTCTTCCCCTCATGTTTTCGACTGAAAACACGCATTTGCGCGTCCCCGTCATTTTTCATTATTGCTTATACCAAAAAAGCATATAAGCAAATAATTAGTAAGTAGTTTGGAATAAGGCTCAAGTTTATTACTATTCGCCCTACTTTGCGCGAGGTCTTATGTCGGTTACTTATATTGTTTCAGGTTTTGCTGTCGGTTTACTGGTCGGTTTGACCGGTGTCGGCGGCGGCTCCCTGATGACACCGCTGCTGACCCTGCTGTTTGGCGTCTCGCCGACGGTAGCGGTCGGGACCGACCTCGCCTTCGCCTCCACCACCAAAATCGCCGGTACCTTTGCCCATCGTTACAAGGGCAATGTGCACTGGAATATCGTCAAACAACTGTGCATAGGCGCCTTGCCGGCTGCCGTGCTGACCACACTCGTCTTGAAGTACCTGGGCGGCCTCGACAAGGAAATCGGCCAGGTCATCCGTTATTCGATCGCCGGTTCCGTCATGCTGACCGTGATCGCACTGATTTTCCGTACCCGCCTGCAAAACTGGATGAGCGCCCATCCGAACCGTCAGTTCCATGGCAAAAAACTGGTCACAGCGACCATAGTTTCGGGTGCAATTCTCGGTACATTGGTTACAATCTCGTCTATTGGCGCCGGAGCAATCGGCGCCACCATACTGGTTCTGCTTTATCCACGCCTGACACCGGCTGAAATTGCCGGTACCGACATTGCCTATGCAGTGCCTTTGACCGCGATTGCGGCCCTCGGCCACTGGTGGCTCGGATCGATCCATTGGGAATTACTGGCCATGCTGTTGCTGGGCTCCGTGCCGGGCATCACCCTGGGATCGCTGGCGTCACGAGCCATACCGGAAAAAGTATTGCGCGTTCTGTTGGCCACCACGCTGACAACCGTTGCCTTCAAGTTAGTTTATTAAGGAATTGAGATGTATCGCTACGATCAATACGACCATCAAATCGTCAAAGAACGCATCGCGCAATACCGCGATCAGGTCCGTCGTCGCCTGTCCGACGAATTGGCAGAGGACGAATTCCGTATCCTGCGCCTGCAAAACGGCCTGTATATGCAGCGCCATGCCTACATGCTGCGTATCGCCGTCCCTTACGGCCTGCTGTCGTCGGCACAGATGCGCATGTTCGGCCATATCGCCCGCAAGTATGACCGCGGCTATGGCCACTTCACGACGCGCCAGAACATCCAGTTCAACTGGATCAAGCTGGAAGAAACACCGGACATCCTGACCGAACTGGCTTCGGTCGAAATGCACGCGATCCAGACTTCCGGCAACTGCATCCGCAACACTACTTCGGACGAACTGGCCGGCGTGGCAGCGGACGAAATCGTCGATCCGCGTCCATACGCAGAAATCATCCGCGAGTGGAGCACCTTCCATCCGGAATTCGCTTACCTGCCGCGCAAATTCAAGATCGCAATCAACGGCGCGGTCGAAGACCGTGCGGCGACTGCCGTGCATGACATCGGTTTGCACGTCATCAAGAATGAAGAAGGCGAAGTCGGCTTCCGCGTACTGGTCGGTGGCGGCATGGGCCGTACCCCTATCCTTGGCAGCGTGATTTGCGAATTCCTGCCATGGCGTCACGTCATGACCTACCTGGAAGCGATCCTGCGCGTCTACAACCAATACGGTCGTCGCGACAATATTTACAAAGCGCGTATCAAGATCCTGGTCAAAGCAATCGGCATCGATGAATACCGTCGCCAGGTTGAAGCGGAATGGCAAGACATCAAGGACGGTCCGGGTACCCTGACCGACGAAGAGCTGCAGCGCGTTGCCGCATTCTTCACCATGCCTGCCTACGACACCTTGCCTGCAACGGATGCAGCGTTTGAACAGCACAAGGCAGAAAACAAGGCCTTCAACAGCTGGCTGAGCCGCAACGTCAAGCCGCACAAGGTAAGCGGCTACGCTGCTGTCGTCCTGTCGATGAAAAAAACCGGCGTGCCACCGGGCGATGCAACCGCAGAACAGCTGGACTTCATGGCTGAACTGGCGGACCGCTACAGCTTTGGCGAATTGCGCGTCACGCATGAACAAAACGTAGTGCTGTCGGACGTCAGGATTGCCGACCTGTATGCAGTGTGGGAAGCCGCCAAATCGCAAGGCCTGGCAACACCGAATATCGGCTTGCTGACCGACATCATCTGCTGCCCTGGTGGTGACTTTTGCTCGCTGGCGAATGCCAAATCGATCCCTATCGCGGAAGCGATTGCCGAGCGTTTCGACAACCTCGACTTCCAGCACGACATCGGTGACATCGAACTGAATATCTCCGGCTGTATCAATGCCTGCGGCCACCATCACGTCGGCAACATCGGCATCCTCGGTGTCGATAAAGACGGTGCCGAGTGGTATCAGGTGTCTATCGGCGGTGCCCAAGGCAATACCAGCTCGATCGGCAAAATCATCGGCCCATCGTTCTCGGCGCACCAGATGCCGATCGTAATCGAACGCTTGCTCGAAGTGTATGTACGCGACCGTATCGAAGATGAACGCTTCATCGATACCACCCGTCGTATTGGCGTTACGCCATTCAAGGAACATGTGTACGCAACGCCTATCAAGGCTGCGCACGCCGCAGGAGAAGATGCATATGCTTAACATCATCAAAGATAAAGCCGTAGTCGGCACCGACGACTGGAACCTGCTGCGCCTGGCAGAAGGTGAAAGCGCTGAAGCCGTTGCAGTCCCGGCCGGCAAAGTCATCGTGCCGCTGACCGTATGGCAGGCGCAAGCTGCCAGCTTGAAAGCACGCGGCGATGTCGGCGTCTGGCTCGCCAGCGACGAACGTCCGGAAGCATTGAAAGACGATACCGCCACGCTGCAAATGATCGCGGTCGACTTCCCTAAATTTGGTGACGGTCGTGGTTACTCGATCGCTTACAACCTGCGCATGCGTTTCGACTACACAGGTGAATTGCGCGCGGTCGGCGATGTCTTGCGTGACCAGTTGTTCTATATGCAGCGTGTCGGCTTCAATTCGTTTGCCGTACGTGCTGATCGCGACGTCAACGATGCACTGAAAGGCTTGAGTGATTTCTCCGAAAGCTATCAGCAATCGTGGGACAAAAAGACGCCATTGTTCCGTCGTGTAGACCGTCAGGCAGTTGCACCAAAATGAATGATGCAGACTTTGCCGCGCTGGTAGCGGCCACCAGGGAAACACTGCAGCGCGTAGCGGATCAGTTCGCACCTGCAGTGTTCGCTTCCAGCCTGGCGGCGGAAGATATGGTGCTGACCGACATGATCCTGCGCGACAAACTGTCCATCGGTATCTTTACGCTGGAAACCGGCCGCCTGCATGCAGAAACGCTGAGCGTGCTCGACCGCATCAAGGAAACTTACGGCTACGAGGTTGAACTGTATCGTCCACAGCCGGAAGCGGTAGACGCTTACGTCAAGCAAAACGGCTTGAACGCTTTCTATGAAAGCGTCGACATGCGCAAGGAATGCTGCCGCATCCGCAAGGTTGAGCCGCTGAACCGCGCACTGGCAGGCAAGCATGCCTGGGTCACCGGCCAGCGCCGGGCGCAATCGACCACCCGCGCCGCGCTCGATGTACAGGAGCAGGACGAAGCGCACGACATGATCAAGTTCAATCCGCTCGCGGACTGGTCGGAAGAAGATGTCTGGCACTACATCCGGAGCAACAATGTGCCGTACAACCCGCTGCACGATAAAGGTTATCCGTCGATTGGTTGCGAACCCTGCACCCGCGCGATCCAGCCGGGCGAAGATGTACGCGCCGGACGCTGGTGGTGGGAAAACCCGGAATCCAAGGAATGCGGCTTGCACGTCGTCGACGGCAAGCTGATCAGAATCAAACCCGTAGCAACTAACGCCTGAGATCCTATGAACACAGTAGTTGATAAATTATTTCTCGATAGCGCCAGCAACAAGCACCTCGATTGGCTGGAATCGGAAGCCATCCACATCATGCGTGAAGTGGCGGCTGAATGCGCCAACCCGGCACTGCTGTTTTCCGGCGGCAAGGACTCGGTCGTGATGTTGCGCCTGGCGGAAAAAGCCTTCCGTCCCGGCAAATTCCCATTCCCGCTGGTACACATCGATACCGGCCACAACTTTGATGAAGTCATCACCTTCCGCGATAAGCGCGCCGCCGAACTCGGCGAACGCCTGATCGTCGGCTCGGTGGAAGATTCGATCAAGCGCGGCACCGTGCGCCTGCGCAATCCCCTGACCGATTCGCGCAATGCGGCGCAAGCGGTGACCTTGCTGGAAACCATCGCTGAACACAAATTCGACGCCTGCATCGGCGGCGCCCGTCGCGATGAAGAAAAAGCCCGCGCCAAGGAACGCATCTTTTCCTTCCGTGATGAATTCGGCCAATGGAATCCAAAAGCACAGCGCCCTGAACTCTGGGACCTGTACAACACCCGCGTCCATCCGGGCGAAAACATGCGCGTGTTCCCGATCTCGAACTGGACCGAACTCGACGTCTGGCAATACATCGCCCGCGAAAAACTGGAACTGCCATCGATTTACTTTGCACACCAGCGCGAAGTCATCCCGCGCAACGGCTTGCTGGTACCGCTGACACCATTGACCCCGGCCAAGGAAGGCGAAACCGTCGAAACCCAGACCGTACGCTTCCGTACCGTCGGCGATATTTCCTGCACCTGCCCGGTCTCGTCGGATGCGGACAGCGTTGAAGCCATCATCGCGGAAACAGCCGTCACCCAGATCACCGAGCGCGGCGCGACCCGCATGGACGACCAGACGTCCGAAGCATCGATGGAAAAACGTAAAAAAGAAGGATATTTCTAATGAACGCTGTAGTTGCAGATCAATTGTCGGGCAAGAATGCCGCTACCCCATCGGCTGAACGCGGCCTGCTGCGCTTCATTACCGCTGGTTCCGTCGATGACGGCAAAAGCACACTGATCGGTCGCCTGCTGTTCGACAGCAAAGGCATCTTCGCTGATCAGCTGGATGCGATGTCGCGTGCCAAGCACAAACGCACCGTCGGCGACACCATCGACTTGTCCCTGCTGACCGATGGCCTGGAAGCAGAACGCGAACAAGGCATCACCATCGACGTGGCATATCGCTACTTCGCTACACCTAAACGCAAATTCATCATCGCCGATACCCCGGGCCACGAGCAATACACCCGCAACATGGTGACCGGTGCGTCGACTGCAGACGCCGTCATCATCCTGATCGACGTGTCCAAGGTAAAACTGGGCGACGACGGCAGCGTGGAATTGCTGATCCAGACCAAACGTCACTCGACCATTGCCCACCTGCTGCAAATCGAACACGTGATCGTGGCTGTCAACAAAATGGATCTGGTGAATTACGACCAGACCGTCTACGACCGCATCGTGGCTGCTTACGCAGAGTTTGCAAAAACCCTGGGCTTGAAAGACATCCGTCCTATCCCATTGTCCGCCCTCACCGGCGACAACGTGGTTGCGAGTGGCGGCAATATGCCCTGGTACAAAGGCCCGACCCTGATCGAATTGCTGGAATCGCTGAGCGTCTATGATGAATCGCACGATGAGCCGTTCCGCTTCCCGGTACAACTGGTTGCGCGTCACAACGGCCATGAAGCCGATGACTTCCGCGGTTACATGGGTCGTATCGAAGCCGGTAAAGTCAGCAAGGGCGACAAGCTGGTGATCCAGCCGAGCGGCCAGACTGCCACCGTCAAGGATATCCAGACCCTGGATGGCTCACTGGAACAAGCAGTGGTCGGTCAATCGATTACCCTGCTGCTGGAAGAATACGTCGACATTTCGCGTGGCGATATGTTGTCGGCTGCAAACCGTCCGGCTGAATTGCTCAAGACCGTGAATGCAGACTTGTGCTGGCTGTCGGAAGAACCGCTGGATACCCGTCGCAAATACTGGCTCAAGCACACCACCCGTCAGGTCGCTGCACGCGTGACCAAAATCGATACCCTGCTCGACATCAACACGCAGGAAAAACGTCCTGCCGATGAAGTCAAACTCAACGGTATCGCACGCGTCACACTGAATGTTGCGCAACCATTGGCGGCAGATGCCTACGATGAAATCCGTTCCACCGGCTCCTTCATCCTGATCGATGAAGTCACGCATCAAACCGTGGCCGCCGGCATGATCCGCCTCGACTAAGAGGCATCAGCCATAGCAGCATGACAGAAGAAAAAAAAGCGTACGGCAAGGTGTATCTGATCGGTGCCGGGCCCGGTGCCGTCGACCTGATTACCGTACGCGGTGCGCGCATCCTGGCACAAGCCGATGTCGTGCTGCACGACGCGCTGGTGACACCTGAAATGCTGGAGCTGTGCCCGCAGGCAGAGAAAATTTCTGTCGGCAAGCGCAGCGGCCAGCGTTCCACTGCACAACTGGCCATCAACCAGCTACTGATCGATTGCGCCGCTAAATACAAATTGGTAGTACGCCTGAAAGGCGGCGATCCGATGTTGTTCGGTCGCGCCGATGAAGAACTGCATGCGCTGGAAGCACACGGCATAGAAATCGAAATCGTGCCCGGCATCACCACCGCCTTTGCCGCGGCGGCGGCGGCGCAACTGCCACTGACCAAGCGCGGCATCGCACGCAGCATCGCCTTCTTTACTTCCGCTACCGCACCGAACCAGCCCGACCAGCTCACGCTGCCGGATTGCGACACCCTGATCCAATACATGGGGGGCCGCGAAGCCATGGTCACCGCGCAAAAGCTACTGGAACAGGGCCGCTCGCCGGACTTGCCGGTCGTCATCGTGGAAAACTGCAGCCTGCAAAATCAAAAGATAGTGCGCATGAATTTGCGCGAATTGGAACGCGGTTTGCAGGATACGCAGGGACCGGTACTGGTGATGATAGGTGAGGCGCTCGCCGCACGCGGTAATAACTGACTTCAGTTCAGCGTGCCCAGGCAATAACTCGCCATTGCCTGAAGTACCTGTTCATTTTCCCCGACCGCTTCAACAATATTGAAACTGATTGCAGGATACTGCAGCTTCAGTTCATCAACAATGCGTGGCAAATCCGCCCGTACATGGCCGCCCTGCCCGAGGAAGACCGGCACCACCGTGACCTCGGTCACGCCGGCCTGTGCCAGTTCCGCCGTTAGTTCCGGCAAACGCGGCGTCATCAATTCGAGGAAAGCCAGTTCCACCAGCAGCTCGGGCGATTGCGCTTTGACCAGCGCCTGCAGGCGCTGGAACGGCTCGGCCCAGCGTGGATCGCGGGCGCCGTGCGCAAACAGGACTAGCGCACGCTTCTTCATTAGTGCCGCTCGACCCACATCAAGGCACCGACCGCCACTGTCAGGAACAAGAGACTAGGCAGGATAGCCGTCGCAAACGGTGGCCAGGTATTGAGTAAGCCAAGGTGCGAGAACAGGCTGTTAATCAGCTGGAAGCTGACGCCTATCATGATGCCGGTAAAGATTTTCAGGCTGACGCCGCCGGAACGGAAATGCAGGTAAGCAAATGGCAAAGCCAGCGCCATCATGACAAATACCGCAAATGGATAAACCACTTTTTTCCACAGGGCGATTTCATAACGCACCGTATCGCGATTGTTTTCCGACAGGTATTGCGTGTAATTTACCAGCGCGATCGCGGACATGGTGGCCGGGTCGGTGAAACCTACCGACAGGATTTCCGGTGTCATTTCCGATATCAGTGATTGGGTCTTGAACTTGCTGGTCGAAATCGCCGTCGTGATATCCGTTGCAGTAATGGCTCCCTGCAATTTGCTTTCACCGAAATTGGCTACCGTGCCGTCATTCAGCGTCCAGGTATTCGCGCCCGCATAATCGGCCGAGGATGCAGTAATCAGTGTGGTCAGGTGGAAGTTGCGATTGAATTCATAGATACGGAGATTCAATAACTTGCCATCCGGTTTCAGTTCACGCACGTTGACGAAACGCGAGCCAAGTACCTCACCCTCTTGCCCATTCGAACGGATTACATCCTTGGTCCACAATCCGGAACGGAACTCCTGCGACAATGCGCCACCCTGGCTGTTGACGCGGATTCTTTCCGCCATATTCGATGTCATCGGCACCACAAACTCACCGAATACAAAGGTAATCAGGGCGAACACCACGCCAATCTTGAGCAACATCCCGCCAACCATCGCGGTCGACATGCTGGAGGCACGCATGATGGTGAATTCCGAACGCGCGGCGAATTGCGACAGCGCCCAGATCGTACCAATCAAAGCGGCGATCGGCATCAACTCATACACATAACCCGGCATTTCCAGCAGCACGTATAGGAAGGCATGCTGGATCTTGTAACCGCCATGCCCGACCGATTTCAGTTCGCCGACCAAATCGAAGAAGGCAAACAGGGCAAGGAAGGCAATCAGTACGAACAGGACTGAACGGCCGATTTCCAGCGAAAAGTATTTTTGCAGGATCTTCATGCCGCCGCCTTTCGTCCCAGGCAGGTGCGCTTGAGCAGCGACCATGCAACCAATGGGTGATAACGGCTGTTCACTTTCAGGCGCCAGGCAAAGAACACGACGACCACGATCAGGGCGACCAGATGTACCGGCCACCAGGCCAGCATCAGCGTGGAACGGTTCTGCACCACGGTCGCCTGCGCGAAACTCAGCATATTGCTATAGAAGACAAACAGGAACAGTGCGATCAACAGATTGGCCGAGCGCCCGCCGCGCGGATTCACAAAGCCCAAGGGGATCGCCAATAACATCAGCAAGATGCCCATCAGCGGCAACGAAACACGCCACAGTATTTCGCCGTCGTTAAAATTATTCCGATTGCTCAGCAGCTCCTTGGTCGAAGTCGCACGCGCCGAAGTATCGCCAACCAGTGCCTTGGATTGACTACCGACCAACACACCGTAACGGTCAAATTCCATTAATTCAAAATCCGATTGCGTCGGTACACCGTCATAGCGACGCCCCTGATGCAAGACAAGAAATTTATCCCCCTCAGGATCAATCTCAACCGTGCCCTCTTTCGCAACGACGACACTGGTCTTGCCATTCAGTACGCTGCTGACGAAAATATTCTTGACCTTGGTTGAGTCACCGGACACGCCTTCGACAAAAAAGACGCGATCTGACGATGAAGATTCCTGGAATTTACCCGGCGATACGCGCGCAATATCTTCGCGGTTCGCATAACGTTCTTTATAGACGGCACTTTGTTCGTTCGACCATGGCGTCAGGAACAGGCTGAGTACCGCCGTCAGGGTCACGATAGGCAGGCCGAACATCAGGACCGGCCGGATCCACTTGGACAAACTCAGGCCGGAAGCAAACCACACCACCATTTCGGAATCCTGGTAGCTGCGCGTCACCACCAGCAGAACGGCGACGAAGCCGGTCAGGTTCAACAGGATAGGCAGGTAATTGAGGGCGGAGAAACCAAGCAACGCAACGACATCCGCAGACGCGATCTTGCCTCCCGCAGCCTGCCCCAGGATACGAATCAAGGTCACCGTGATCGTAATAGTAAACAGGGTAGTGAAGACGGCGCCAGCGGTACTAAGCAAATCGCGTCGGAGCGCGCGCTGAAAAATCATTGGGAGGCTATAATCGTGAATCGACAAGGAGAGTAACGCATGGACTTTAGCATAAAACCATTGGACGCAAAAAGCACTATCGGCAGTATCAAGACGGGCTGTATCGCAGTTGCCGTATTTGAAGACAAGAAACTGTCCTCAGGCGCACAGGCGCTGGATCGCAAGGGTGAAATCAGTGCGGCCCTGAAGTCCGGCGACATCAGCGGCAAAGCCGGTTCCACCCTGCTCTTGCGTAGTGTCAATGGCGGCACCGCCGAGCGCGTATTGCTGGTCGGCCTCGGCAAGCAGGATGCGGTGACAGAAAAAGATTTCAACGCGGCGGCCCAGGCCGTCGTCCGTGCGTTTGCCACCCTCGGCAGCGGCGAAGCCGTGATCGCGCTGCCATTTGACGCCGTCGCCAGTCGCGACAGCGCCTGGGCCATCCGTTGCACCATCCAGAATGCACGCGAAGCCGCTTACCGCTTCGACAGCCTGAAAAGCAAAAAAGAGCCGGCCGCCAGCGGCGTCAAGAAAATCGCCTTTGCGGTACCTGCAGCAGCTGTCAACAGCGCCAGGGAAGCCGTCACCCAGGCGGTCGCGGTCGCCAATGGCATCGACCTGACCAAGGACCTCGGCAACTTCCCGGCCAACGTCTGCACGCCGACCTATCTGGCCAATACCGCCAAGAAAATGGCGAAAGAATTCAAACTGGAAGTCGAAGTACTCGACCGCAAGCAATTGCAGGCCTTGAAAATGGGCAGCTTCCTGTCCGTGACCAACGGCAGCGTCGAACCACCTAAATTCATCGTCCTCAAGCACAACGGCGGCAAAGCCAAGGATGCGCCGACGGTACTGGTCGGCAAAGGCATCACCTTCGATTCCGGCGGGATCTCGCTGAAACCGGGCGCGGCGATGGATGAAATGAAGTACGACATGGGCGGTGCGGCTTCGGTACTCGGCACCATGCGTGCGATTGCCGAACTCAAGCTCAAGCTCAATGTCATCGTCGTCATCCCGACCTGTGAAAACATGCCATCCGGCAGCGCTACCAAGCCGGGTGATATCGTCACCTCGATGTCGGGCCAGACCATCGAAATCCTGAATACGGATGCCGAAGGCCGCCTGGTACTGTGCGATGCGCTGACGTACGTCGAACGCTTCAAACCGGCTGCCGTGGTCGACGTCGCGACCCTGACCGGTGCCTGCATTACCGCGCTCGGCCATCACAATTCGGGTCTGTTTACCCGTAGCGACGATGCGCATGACGCATTGGCAAATGAATTGCTCAGCGCCGGCAAGGCGGCAGGCGACACTGCATGGCGCATGCCTATCGAAGACAGCTACCAGGAACAGCTGAAATCGAATTTTGCCGATATGGCAAATATCGGTGGCCCGGCCGGTGGTGCAGTAACCGCCGCCTGCTTCCTCGAACGCTATACGAAGAAATACACGTGGGCGCATCTGGATATCGCCGGTACCGCATGGAAAAGCGGCGCAGCCAAGGGTTCAACCGGACGTCCGGTGCCTTTGCTGACCACCTTCCTGATCGCACGCGCACAAGCTGCAGGCAAGTAAGACCGTGGAGACACGCGCATCCGGTGACTGAACCGGATGTGCGCCTTCACTCCGGCAACTCCCAGAATACCGCTTACTTACGCACCCACTCTTTCCATAAAGGAAACCCTATGATCGTCTTGATCACAGGTGCAACTTCAGGCTTCGGCGCTGAAATGGCACGAAAATTCGCGCAACATGGCCATAAAGTGATCGCTACCGGTCGCCGCCAGGACAGGCTGGATGCGCTTGCCGCCGAAATCGGACCATCCGTACTGACGGTCGCGATGGATGTCACCGACAAGGAATCGATTGCTGCGGCACTGGCAAGCCTGCCGCCGGAATGGCAGGAAATCGACGTGCTGATCAATAACGCCGGCCTCGCGCTCGGCGTGGCTCCGGCCCAATCCGCATCGCTCGAGCAGTGGGAAACCATGATAGAGACCAACTGCAAAGGCTTGGTCACCGTCACCCGCCTGCTGCTGCCGGAAATGCTCAAGCGCAATCGCGGCACAATTATCAACATCAGCTCCAGTGCCGGTGCCTATGCCTATCCGGGTGCCAACGTGTACGGCGCGACCAAGGCCTTTGTCGATCAATTCACGCGTAATTTGCGCGCCGACCTGGTCGGCACCGGCGTGCGTGCATCGAATATCGCTCCCGGCCTGGCTGGCGGCACCGAATTCTCGAATGTACGCCTGAAGGATGATGCAGCGGCGGCCAAAGTCTACGAAGGCACGATCCCGCTGAGTCCGGCGGATATTGCCGAAACCGCTTACTGGATCGCCACCCTGCCGGCCCACGTCAATATCAACCACATTGAATTGATGCCAACCTGCCAGGGCTTCGGACCGCTATTCATCAAACGCAATACCTGAGCCGAAACACCGGTTTTGGCCGCAAAGCCTTGCTGCTGGCGGCCAAAACTGTAAATACCGGCAACAAACTTGTCACACTGAATCAATATCATTGATAATTCAGCCATACGCTGTATTCGTTCGTAACAACCATCAGCACACTTCAGGGCAATGCCACAGCGCTGCCACTCCAAGGTAAAGATCCGAGATGCTGTCAAATTTTACGTGGACCGTTCGCGTCTACTATGAAGATACCGATGCCGGTGGCGTCGTCTTCTATGCCAACTACCTGAAATTCTTTGAGCGCGCCCGCACCGAGTGGCTGCGCAGCGCCGGCATCAACCAGCAATTGATGACCGAAACGCACGGCGTCATGTTCGTCGTCAAAAGCACCGCCGTCGATTATCACGCCCCGGCCAAACTCGATAATGAACTGAAATTGACAGTCGTAGTCGAAAGGATGGGCCGCGCTTCGGTGCAGTTCATACAGGAAGCATGGCGCGTGACTGTTGACGCTGATGGCGAGCACAAGGAATTGCTGGCCACCGGACGTATCAAGGTCGGCTGCGTCGATACGCAGCGCTTCAAACCCAGCCAGATTCCCAGCCAGGTATTGGATTGCATCAAAACCCTGGAAGTACGCCCGGCCGAATAAGGCATATGCAGGGCTAAATCGCACCGTCTCAAGCAAGTTACGCATACAATTGACCAAATTCGACTAAATCACACTTCCATGACCGTCACCCAAGACCTTTCCTTCGTCCACCTCATCACCAACGCTTCGGTTCTTGTACAGCTCGTCATGGCGCTTTTGCTGGCCGTGTCCGTCATGAGCTGGACTTACATCTTCCGCAAGATGTTCGCGATCAAGAATGCCCGCGCACAAACCGAGGAATTCGAACGCGCCTTCTGGTCCGGTGGCGACCTCAACACCCTCTACCTCGAAGCCAGCTCCAACCGTCGCAAGAACAATGGTTCGACCGGTGCGCTGGAACGCATCTTCGAAGCCGGCATGAGTGAATTCAATAAAGCCAAGGGTTCCAACGACGCATTCCATGTCAATGCCCGCCTCGACGGTGCACGCCGTGCGATGCGCGCCGCCTACCAGCGTGAAATGGATGCGCTGGAATCCCACCTTGCCTTCCTCGCGTCGGTCGGATCGGTATCACCGTATGTCGGTTTGTTCGGTACCGTATGGGGCATCATGAACGCCTTCCGTGGCCTGGCCAACGTACAGCAAGCAACGCTGGCCGCCGTCGCGCCGGGTATTGCCGAAGCGCTGATCGCGACTGCAATCGGCCTGTTTGCCGCGATTCCTGCCGTGGTTGCCTACAACCGTTACTCGCACGATATCGATCGCCTCGCGATTCGTTTCGAGAGCTTCGTCGAAGAGTTCTCGAATATCCTGCAACGCCAGATTCGATAAGGGCGCCAGCAATGTCATTCTCATCCGGTAGCATGCGCGGCGGTCGTACCCGCAAGTTCAAGTCTGAAATCAACGTCGTACCGTATATCGACGTCATGCTGGTACTGCTGGTGATCTTCATGGTGGCCGCGCCGCTGACCAATCCCGGCGTCATCAATTTGCCGAACGCCGCCAAATCGACGCTGCCGCCGACTGAATACATACGCATAGATTTGCGTCCGGATACGTCAGCAACGCTGACTATCGCCGGCAGCAAAGGCGGCAAAGCGCCGACCGAGACCGCAGCCAACCGTGCGGCACTGGCGCAAAAGCTGCAGGCCATACACGCTGATCGTCCGGAATTGCCGGTCATGATTTCAGCCGACAAAAACATCAAATACGACGAGGTGATACAAGCCATCTCGGAAGCCAAAAAACTTGGGATAGAGCGAGTTGGGCTGGCAACCAAGTGATGCCAGTTTTATGACCGCAGTTTTATGACAGACACCACCCCGTACACCGTACCGAAGGAACCAGGTCGCTGGCGCGCCATCACGCTGGCAGCAGCGGTGCATGCCGCGCTGCTGGTATTTTTCTGGATCGGTATCGACTGGCAAAGCGAAACCCCGGTCGCGGTACAAGCCGAAATCTGGGATATGCAGGCGAAGGAAGCCGCGCCACTGCCGCCGGAACCGGAACCAACGCCGCAGCCGAAGCCCGAACCCAAACCTATCGTCAAGGAAACGCCGAAAGCGGAGCCGATAGAGCCGCCTGCGCCTAAAGTCGATATCGCACTCGAACGCGAAAAGAAACGCAAAGAGCAGGAACGCAAGGACAAGCTGGCTGAAGAAGAAAAAGAGAAGAAACTGAAGCAGCAGGCGGAACAGGACAAACAGCAAAAGCTGGATAAGCAGGCGGCCGACAAGAAGGCCGCTGAACAACAGCAAAAAGCCGAGCTCGAGAAAAAGCGCAAGCAGGAAGCAGCCGATGCCGCCGTGCGCGACAAGATACGTGCTGAAGAAATGCGTCGCCTGACCGGTGCAGTGGGTAGCGGCGGTACTGGCGAAGCAGCCAAATCACAAGGCAGCGGCCGTGCTGACAGTGGCTATGCAGATAAAATCCGCGCCAAAATCCGCCAAAACACGACATTTATCGTACCTGACAACTTAAGCGGGAATCCTGCAGCCGAATTTGATGTCGAACTGCTGCCCGACGGTTCGCTGCGTGGCGAACCCCGCCTGCGTAAGCCTTCCGGCGTGCCTGGCTTCGATGAAGCCGTCAAACGCGCGATCGAACGTTCGCAACCCTTTCCACCCGATAAATCCGGTACGGTACCAAGCCGCTTTATCGTCGTTCACAAACCGAAAGATCAGTAAGCCATGATAAAGACTACTTTCTTACGCTCATTCGCGGTAATGGCACTCTTCATTACCACCCTCGCCCACGCGCAACTGCGGGTTGAAATCGCCGGTGTTGGTGCCAACCAGATCCCGGTCGCGATTGCCGCCTTCGGCGATGAAACGCTTGCCCCGCAGCAAGTCAGTGCCATCATCAAGGCCGACCTGCTACGCAGCGGCTTCTTCAAAATCATCGATACCGGTGGCGTCCTGACCGAAAATTCGCCGCTCAACCTTGCTGACTGGAAATCACGCGGCGCTGATGCCATCGTGGTCGGCAGTGTGTTGAAACTGGCAGATGGCCGTTATGAAGTGCGTTATCGCCTGTTTGATACCGTCAAGGGCACCCAGTTGTCCTCACTCGCACTGGCTTCGCAAGCACAGTTTCTGCGCGTCTCGGCGCACAAGGTGGCGGACGATGTCTATGAAAAGCTGACCGGCATCAAGGGAGCTTTTGCCACCCGCATCGCCTACGTCACCAAATCGCCCAAGGAATTCCGCCTCGAAATCGCCGATTCCGACGGTGAAGGCACCCAGGTAGCACTGCGCTCGAACGAACCTATCATCTCGCCTTCATGGTCGCCGGATGGCACCAAAGTCGCCTATGTTTCATTTGAAAACAAAAAACCTGTCGTCTATATCCAGGACCTGGTAAGCCGCAAGCGCACCGTCGCCGCCAACTTCAAGGGCAGCAACTCTGCACCATCATGGGCCCCGGACGGCAACCGCCTGGCAGTGGCACTGTCGCGTGACGGCCTGACCCAGGTCTATGTTGTCAATGCCGACGGTACCGGCCTGCGTCGCCTGAGCAACTCCAACGGCATCGATACCGAACCGCAATTCTCGGCTGACGGCCAGAGTATCTTCTTCACCAGCGACCGCAGCGGCGGCCCGCAAATCTACAAAATGGGCGCAAATGGCGGCGATGCGCGCCGCGTCACCTTCTCCGGCAGCTACAACATCAGCCCGCGGATTTCGCCGGATGGTAAGTATTTGGCCTATATTTCGCGCCGCGAAGGGAAATTTCAGCTATTTCTGCTGGATTTAAGCAATGGTCAGGAACAACGTCTCTCCGATACCGTCAAAGACGAATCACCGAGTTTTTCGCCGAATGGCAAATATTTGATGTACGCCACCGAATCCGGCCGCCGCGGCACCCTGGCAGTGGTTTCGGTTGATGGTCAGGTAAAACAGCGCCTGACAACGCAGGCAGGCGATATACGTGAGCCCACATGGGGTCCGTTTATGAAATAATGCACTCCATATTTATTTTTAACACTGAACGCTTTACTTACACAAACAGGGGAATAACATGCGCGCCTTAACATCCGTTTTTATCTTATCCAGTGCTTTGCTGATGGCAGCCTGCTCGTCGACCAAACTGGACGACAAAGCACCGGTTGAAGACCGTACCGGCTCAAGCGCAGCAGCTGATCCACGCTCGGTTGGCACCGTCAATGCATCCAGCGATCCATTGAACGATCCACAAGGCGTGCTGGCTAAACGCAGCATCTACTTCGACTTCGACAGCTACATCGTCAAACCGGAATTCCAGCAAGTCGTTGAAAACCACGCCAAATACCTGAAGAGCAACCAGGGTCGCAAAATCATCATCCAAGGTAATACCGATGATCGCGGCGGCGCAGAATACAACCTGGCACTCGGTCAAAAACGTGCAGAAGCAGTGCGTAAATCGCTGTCCCTGTTAGGCGTACCTGAGTCGCAAATGGAAGCCGTCTCCCTGGGCAAGGAAAAACCAAAAGCACTGGGTAGCGACGAAGCAGCATGGGCAGAAAACCGCCGTGCCGACATCGTTTATTAATCTGCTAGCCAATGATTAAAAAAACCCTTATTGCGGCCTTGATGGCCGCATTTTCTTGTGCGTCGCTGTCAGCGCATGCCGCGCTGTTCGGCGACGATGAGGCGCGCAAGGCGATCATCGAATTGCGTGGCAAAGTCGACGGCATCCAGCAAAGCAAGGCGGAAACATCCGCAGTCCTTTCGCTCTCCAATCAGAACGAAGCATTGAAGCAGGAAATCTCCCGCCTCAATGGCCAGATCGAAGTGCTGTCGAATGAAGTTTCCAACCTGCAGCAGAGGCAAAAGGATTTTTACGTCGATCTCGATAACCGCCTGCGCAAACTGGAACCGCAAGTCGTGGCAGTGGACGGCAAGGATGCGATGGTTGGGCAATCTGAGCAAAGTGCTTACGATGCTGCCTATGCTGCCTTCAAGGCTGGCGATTACAAAAAAGCCGGTGCTGCATTCAGCGACTTCGTCCAACGCTATCCTGATTCCGCTTACGCACCGTCCGCACAATATTGGATAGGCAATGGCTACTACGCACAACGCGACTATAAGAATGCAATCACAGCACAGCAAACGCTGTTGAAAAAATATCCGGATAGTCCAAAAGCAGCTGATGCCTTATTAAATATCGCCAGTTCGCAATTGGAATTGAAGGACCGTCCGGGCACCAAGAAAACATTGGAGTCCCTGATCGCAAAATATCCGAATAGCCCGGCTGCCCAAATAGCAAAAGAGCGTTTGGTGAATTTCAAATAATCAACGCACATACATACAGCGGCTGGTCATCTTATGGTCGCCCGTAAATATGTTGCAACGCTTGTCCCCTCGCCCGCCAGTCGGGCGATTTTTTTGCCCGCGATAAGTCCTTTGCCACTAGTACAAGACCAGTAACGCGTAGCTACAGACAGCGGGAATGCAGAGGGAAAGTGCAGGCTATACCGGGGCCAAATCAGGGGATGGAAAAAACCTTAGATAAAAAGCAGAGATGTGATTGACAGGGGTCATAAACGTTCCTATAATAGCTGTCTTTCGGGTCGTTAGCTCAGCTGGTAGAGCAGCGGACTTTTAATCCGTTGGTCGCAGGTTCGAATCCCGCACGGCCTACCACGAATTCACAAGGGTCTAGATGAAAATCTAGACCCTTTCGTGTTTCTGGAATCTGAAAACATCTCCATATTCTTCACGACAGCTTTACAGCTGTCGATCTGCTTCGCAAATAATCATTTAGCCAATTTCTACAGCAACTGACTATTTGCGATTTTTATATCAAGCCGATATCAATAGATATCAGGCTGCGACCTTCTCTGTTTTACGATCTATATACTCACGCGCAGTCAGGATGCCTTGCGCGATGCACTCTTCCGGCGTTGGGTAGGAATGGCCATCCGGGACTTCCTTGTCCTTGAAGTCAGTACCGATATGCTCGGTCACGATGATGCGTGGAATGTAAGCGCCCTCTTTGCGTTCGGTATCGATACGCGACATATGTGCGGAAACCTGCACCGCAACACTCCAGCCTTTATACGTTTCGTAATGTGATGGTGATTTCGTTTCTGTTACTTTCATACCTGCTCCATTGCAATGTGGGTGACAGCAGCAATGCTGCTCTGTGCATTTATAAATAGCCTGCTTCTCAAGGAGACGACTAAGTATAACTGCTAGGCACCCATCAAACTACCTGGCAGACCGTCCTACCTAACAAGGCAATGTCTGCATGATTTGCGCAATACGCTGCTTGTGCGATACATCATCGCGTGATGCCAACTCAAACCCCACCCTGAATCCCTCCCTGCCGACCAACACGCAATAACTCACCTTACCCTTGAACTCCAGCGGCATGGTCCTCTGATCGACCGTGATATTGAACGCCAGGCTGGCGCTATGACCTATCGAAAGCGGCGACTCCACCATAATGCTCAAGTCATGTGGCGAAATGTCGATCGTCCGTGCATGCGAGTAGTGATCCTGGCCGAGATTGAGGATGGCGCGGCGACGGAATATCTTGCGTTCTGCGGAAGGTGCGATGCGGGGAAGAAGAGCCAGGTCATGCGTCGCCATATTTTTCCTTTCGTGGACAAGTGCGGCGGCAGGTTCATACATTGCGCCGGATGTCTCATCTTACGAATTGCGGAGGAAAAACCAACGAATGTTTTACGATATCCATATGACAAAATTAAGCGATAGGAATGACGGCTTACTACCTGGCGACCAATGATCGCCAGCTGCTTTAAACCAGATGCATAGCGACAAATGCAGTTGTATACATCCCTCATGTATACTGGCGCCTCAATTATCGAAGGCGAAGAGGCACGCCAGGATGCCTATGGAGAATGTATGAATACCAAGTGGAGAATCATAGTGACGATATTCGTCATCGGCGTAACGGCGATTTCCTTGTACGTGAACCCGTAACACCAGCACTGATCATATGTAAGGCACCGCGGTGCCTTACATGGATCCAGCACTAGTTAATACCCGCCACACCCGACATCAATAGTAGAGAAAGCCCAAAGCTTCACGCAAACGGTCGCCAGTGCTACGCATGCGATCCCAGCGCTCTATCGATACATCCCCCTGCCTGAATTCGCGGAAGTAATCATTCGTTTGCAATTGATTCATCACAGCATCGACATTGGTCGACGTGCTGTTGGCGAAACCAAACCTGTCACGTAATGCCTTCATGCGGCTGGCCATCGAATCACCCGCCTCTTGTGGCGATTCCGAGACTTGCACCGGTGATCTTGGTGTAACCAGGATGAGAGCCGAACGCATTAAATCATTGGTCTTCTTGTTGGAAAACAAATACTGCACACCGGGTATATCTTGCAATCCCGGCACACCATCGCGTGTATTGGAACTGGATTTTTCACTCAAGCCGCTCAAGATCAGGGTATCGCCCATATTCATGACGACATTGGCATTGGCGGTAATCTCGCCAATTTCGATTTGATAAGCCACACGCGGATTATCCGAGCTTGCATTCAGCGCGGTGCGTTGCGCCTCGACCTTCATCTGTACCCGCCCCTGTTGCAGGAACACCGGTGTAATCGCCAGCTTGATGCCAAAACGCTTATCCAGGGGCACGATGGTGGTGCCGCCATTGAAGCTGGTCGAGACCACACCCGCACTCAGGTTGGTGCCGGAAAAGAATTCCGATGGCAAGCCTTCGATTGCAGCCAAAGTAGGACGTGCCAGCACTTCGTTGACCGAGCTGTTTGCATTGGCGATATTCAACGAATAAGTCAATGCAGGTATGCTGATCGCACGCGTGATGGCGGTGCTGACTGTTGGGGGAGTAATGACTGTTGAGGCACCACCGCTCGTGCTACTCGAAGTGATAACACGTGAATACGCCGGCGCATTGTTGGTCGCAGAACCCAGTTGCAAGGTCAATGCACTCAGCAGGTTGACACCCTTCGATGTCGTGATCAGCTCTTGCGTGGACAGGAGCACTACGTCGATCAACAACATGCGCGGGCCACCACTGGCTCCGCTGCCACCACTCACAGCGGCAGCATTTGCAGGGACGTCAGCCGGGGTGCCGTCGCCGACAGGTGTCGCACCCGGTGTTGCAGGTCCTGCCGGATTCGCATCGGTCGGATTGTCACTGGGCGGACGCGGCGCAGGTCGCGACGGTATGTTGAACGCTTGTGCCAATTGTTGCGGACGTTCGCCTGCTGCGCTTTGCGTCCAACCCGCTTTGATCATGCCTTCGGCGGCTTGACCCTTGGCAGCCGTAGCGGTTTGTTCCTGCTTGAGGTAAAAGGCTTTCCATTGCGATAAACGTCTGTCCGCGCGCTCCGCTTCCAGGCTACCGCCGTCTATCTTGCTCAAGGCATCGCGCATCTGCTCCGCCTGGGCAAAGTTGCCGCATGATGCATAGACCGAAATGCTGGAACGCACGAACAGGCGATTACTTTCCGTCGATGTTTTCTGGAACTGGTCAGCCATCGCACAAGCCGTCTTCGCATCGCCAGTCAGGTAAGACGCCACCATCAAACCGTAGATAGACACCGAGCTCTCAGGCGTCATCAGCAAGACATCCGAGAACGCCAGCTTGGCCCGGTCAAATTGTTTGAGGTCCATGTAAGCAAGCCCGAGGAATTCCTGCGCGATCCAGTTGCTAGGGTCTATGCGCAACGCTTGCTGGTAGCCTTCCAGTGCCATCTCGCCCTTTTGCGTATCGCCCTGCCTTGCCTGCAAGTGATACACAAAACCATTCAGGAAGTGCAGATAGGAATTGCGCGGGTCCAGTTGCAAGGCTTCATTGATGATTTGATTGGCCTTGCCGAGTTCCAGTTGCTTGATCGCATCAACGGTGGCAGTGACCTTGGCCAATACTTCAGTGTCCTGCATACCTGCCGGAACCAATGGTAATTCGCGCACCATATCCACGAAAGATTTTGCCGGTGCGGTAGCGGCAACGGCCGGCATTACCGAAAGTGCGAGAGCCACGGCTGCACAGATTTTGCGCAAGCCTGATTTATGATGGATTTTTTTCATATGCAATCAAACAGTCTGGAAAAACAAAATAATGAATGTGTTGTAAACAACGAATGGCTTCGAAGTTCCGAGGCCATCAAAGTCAGGTCTTAACGTTGTCCGGTCGATGAGAAGATGAACTGATCAAGGTTCCGCGCGGACCGCCCTGTGACGCAGGCCAGTTTTTCACCGGCGGTGACGCCATACACGGCGAAAGTGCCGCCATTGCCACCAAACATGCCATAACCTACGCCTGTGTTGCTGATCAGGCCAAGTGCATCTACCGAGTCACCACTGCGAATATGCGCGACCGTAAAGTATTGCCCCGCCGGCAACACAATTTCATAGGTGTAAGGTGGATTGCCCAGATTGCCATGCGGAGCACCCCACTGCCCGCTGGCGTACAAGAACTGTATGCCATCCACGCGACCGTTGGCGCGTATGCGGAAGCCAACCACATACGAACTCTGGCATTGCGCGGCATCGTTCCACGGTGAGCCACCGCGGCCACCAAAACGCATAGGCGGCGAGAACGGTGTGCTTGCTTTCGAATTAGGGCTACCATCACGGCCATTGTCGGCACCAAAAGTCAGCCAATGCTCAAGCGCGTCAGGATCATCTTCCGGTGCCAGCGTGCGTGGCACGTCGGCATAGCGGTTCATGTAGTCAACCACGTTAAAGTCCGCACTACCCTGGCGTCCCATCTCGATACCGTAATCAAGCCAGTGTTGCGTGGCGCATAGCAAACTTCCCGGGCACTGTGCGCTCACGTCCGCATAACGGTGGTAATAGTAGATAGGGTTGAATTCCAGGCTACCCTGGCGATTTTCATAAAAGCCCTTATCCCTCCAGTGCGCAGCCAGATCCTGCCCACGGAACTCGGGATAGTGGTCGTAGTAGTAGTCCCAATCGAAGACCGAGCCGGCAAACTTGGGATCGGGACCTTTCTTGTGTTTCTTTTTCTTGCCGATGCGCTTGAAGGCGTTGCCGGCATCCTTGAATGCATTGGTGGCCGCGCTCACCGATTTGTTGGCGACGTCACGTGCAGCATTTTTGGTATTCTCGTATTGTCTGCGTGCATCCTCTGCTGCTTTTTCTGCCGCCCTGGCCGCGTCTTCCGCTGCTTTTTTGCTTTCTGCAGCGACTTTATTCGCGGCTTCTTCCGCCTGTTTCTTGACTAAATTCGCCGCATCATCGATCTTTTTCAATTCTGCATTTGCCATCGCAGCCGAGTAGCCGCCGAGATTTTGGAATTCCCCCGCCACCTTGCGATATGCCGCCTCCAGCTCCTTGCCGACACAACCTGTGATGCTGGCCGGGTCGACGTTGACGCCACCGTGGCCTTCAAACACATCCGCGATATTGAGGGTAGGCGTGATGTCAGCCGACGCCTTGATCTCAAACGGATTCACGCAGCTGGCATTGACCGAGATCGTCATTTTGCTGGTACCCAGCATGACTTCTACTTTTTGGCCGGCAAAATTGCCCGACATGCCTATCTCTTGCGTGCCTTGATTTACCTTCGCAAAGGTCTCCATACGGAAGGTGACCTTGCCGAGTGGCCCCAGCTTGAGCGTGATGTTATTGCCTGTGCTACCCGACAGGCCGTTGTAACCAGCGGTATAGTCCATCCATGAAATCTTTTGACCGAGGAAGCCGACCGCACTGCCTTGCGACATATATGGCCCGCCAGTAGCCAGTGGCCCATACGAAACGATGTTGTAGTACTTGTTATCGTCAGGCCAAGGTTTGGTCTTATCACCGAAGCGATATTCCGGTGCCGGGCGCGGGTTATCCAGCTGGAACATAGACAAGGGTTTAGCCGCCGCCAGCAAGTCTGCTTTGTATTTATCGATACCGCCGATGAAACCACCACCGTATTTGGTCAGTCGACGATCAGTGGTGGCCATCGCAATCATGATTTTGGCCGCATCTTCCATCGTAAAGCGTGCCGGGGTCGCGATGCGGTATCCAAAGTCCGCCAAATCCATTGCGCCGGTCGGTTGCACCGGGGTCTGGAATTGAATCAAAAACTTTTTGTCATTCAAACCCTGGAACGAGGCATTACCTTTGTAGCCTATGGTCAGATTGTTGTTAATAAAAAAAGTCGCATCGGTCAGCGTCACCGGCGGCAGCAACAAAGGAATGCGGGAGCCCGGCGCAAACTGGAATTCAACAAAGGCTTCCAGCTTCATCGCATCGACGCCCGCTTTGGTCATGGTCGCGCCGTCTGCAATATCACTGGCAATACCAGCCGCGGCACCTGCACCACCCGTGATATCCGACGGAATCGGCAGCACGACCGCAGAACGCATGGTCATTTGATCAGCCTTGATGCCAAAACTCTCCATCGTGTTTTTGAACTCACCACCGATATTGATGCGTGCCGCCATCTGCACACCGACCGAGAATGGGATCGAGGTGACACCGAAGTAGCTGTCGTTGACGATCTTCTTCAGGTCATTCGGCATTCTGTCTGCCGTCAGGTCAAAGTCAGAAGTAGAGATAGAAATCATCGGCGAGCGCAAACGGCTCTGCCCCAGCACAGACTGTATCTTTGAGCTAAACAGCTTCGGCATCGGGATATCTTTATCGATCACGACGATGAAGGTTTGCTGCAAGTTGTTACTGGTATAGAAGTACAACTGAACCGCATCCAGTTTGGCCGCATAGCAGCCTTTCAGGCCGCCACCGCATTGCGTCTCACGCAAGGCACCGACCAGTTTTTGCAAGTCTTGCTTGGTCTCCGTCGCCAGGCTGCCGAGCATCTTTTTCAGCGCAGGCTTGATGTCGGGTACGCCGTTCGCGTGCACCGGGGCCTGTACCGCCAACGCGAGCAGCAACATACAGCAGGCCTTGAACAGGCATTTTCTAACGATCATCAAGAGAGACTCCGTGGTTATAAACATGTTTTTGGTAAGCGGCTGAAAATTGAAATCAGGCATGCGACCTGGCGATATTTTTGCCTGCTGTAAACGACGAATGGCCCCGGAGTTCCGAGGCCATTCCTATCAGGTCTTAGCGCTGCCCAGTCGAAGAGAAGATGAGCTGGTCTACCTCGCCACCGGATCGCCCGGTGACGCAAGCCAGTTTTTCACCCGCCGTCACCGAGTACGAACCGAAGGTGCCACCACCACCGCCATACATACCGTAACTGCGCTTGTTGGTGATAAATCCTACTGCGTCCATACTTTCGCCGTTACGTACGTCGACACGCACTATGTATTCGTCAGGTGCAAACACCACATCAGCCGACTTACTCTTCATTTTTCCGTGCGGTGCGCCCCATTGCCCAGTGGCGTAAAGGAACTGGATACCATCCACACGCTTGCCTACACTCAGGCGGAAACCCCTGACATGCGTGTTCTGGCATTGCGCGGCGTCATTCCACGGTGAGCCACCGCCACCACCGAAACGCGTCGGAGGTGAAAATGCGCCCGTTGCCTTGGAAGCCGGCCTGCCGTCACGGCCCGCATCGGAACCTACCGTCAGCCAATGCTCGAGCGCATCAGGATCATCCTCCGGTGCCAGCGTACGTGGTACATCGCCATAACGGTTCATGTAATCGACAACGCTGAAGTCGGGGCTACCCTGGCGCCCCATCTCGATGCCGTAGTCCAGCCAGTGTTGCAATGCACATTGCAGGTTGCCCGGACACTTCTGTCTTACGTCCGCATAGCGTGCGTAGTAGTAATTTGCATCGAACTCCAGGCTGCCGCGACGACCTTCCTTGAAGCCAAAGTCTTTCCAGTGTGATTGCAAATCGCCACCACGCAAATCGGGATTATTGTCGTAGTAGTAGTCCCAATCGAATACCGAACCTGCAAACTTAGGATCCGGGCCTTTCTTGTGTTTCTTTTTCTTGCCTATGCGCTTGAATGCATTACCCGCATCCCTGAACGCATTGCTCGCAGCATTTGCGGTCTTATTGGCAACGTCGCGTGCCGCGTCCTTGGTTTTTTCATACTGCTTACGAGCGTCATCGGCTGCCTTCTGTGCGGCCTTGGCGGCATCTTCAGCTGCCTTTTGCGATGCCCTGGCTGCGTCTTCTGCTGCTTTCTGCGATTCTGCTGCGGCCTTCTTCGCTGCATCTTCGGCGGCTTTGGTCACCATCAGCGCTGCATCGGAAATTTTCTTCAATTCCGCATTGGCCATATCAGCCGTGTAACCACTCAGGTTTTTGTACTCGCCGGCGATCTTGCGATAAGCGGCTTCCAGTTCCTTGCCGATACAACCGGTGATCTTCGACGGATCGACGTTGACGCCGCCTTCGGCATCAAAAATCTGCGCCAGATCGGTAGTCGGTTTGATCTCAAGTGATGTTTTGATTTCAAACGGATTGATACAGCTGGCATTGACTTCTATGCTCATCTTGGTCGGACCCATCACAATCGCGATTTTTTGTCCGGCCAGATTGCCTTTGAAAGCCATGTCCTGGTGTTTCATGTCGATGCGGGTTTCCTGCGACAGGCGGAACGGCACCTTGCCCAATGGTCCCAGTCGCAGCGATACATCTGCACCTGCACCGTTGTAATAGCCATTAACACCTGCCGACACATCGGTCCAGCCCAGGGTCTGACCAAAGGCCGCAACCTGACCACCCGAGGCGTAATACGGCCCGCCGTCTGCCAATGGACCCAGTACGATGATATTGAAGTACTTGTCATTCTCCGGCCATGGTTTGGTCGCATCGCCGAATTTGTATTCAGGCGGTGGGTTCGGATTCTTCATCTTGAACATGGCCAGAGGCTTGGCCATCGCCAGCAATGGCTCCTTGAACGAACCAACACCACGGATGAAACCACCACCATATTTGGCCAGGCGCGGATCAGGCGATGCCATCGCAACGATGACACGTGCCGCATCTTCCATCGTGAACGAAGCCGGGGTCGCCATGCGGAAATTGAAGTCCAGGAAGTCCATCGCGCCTTCAGGTGTCAACGGCGTCTGGAATTGCAGCAGGATCTTCTTGTCGCCTACACCCTGGAACTGGGCATTACCCTTGTAACCGAAAGTCAGGCTGTTATTGATGAAGAAGGTTGCATCCGTCAACGTGACCGGCGGCAGCATCATAGGCAGCCTGGAGCCAGGGGCGAACTGGAACTCGACGAAGGCTTCCGGCATGGCTGCCTTGGCACCGGCTTGCTTCATGGTTGCGCCATCCGCCATCTCGCTGGCGACGTCAATACCGGTACCTGCGCCGCTGGAAATATCCATAGGGATAGGCATCACGATCGCCGCACGCATGGTCAGCTGATCAGCGCGTACGCCCAGCGATTCCATCGTCAGTTTGATCGGTCCACCCAGGTTCGCACGCGCTGCCATCTGTGCACCAGCTGCGAAATTCAGCGAACTCACACCAAAATAGCTTTCGTCGACGACCTTCTTCAGATCGGCCGGCATGCGTGCCGTGGTCAGGTCGAATTCAGCAGTAGAAATCGAAATCATCAGCGAGCGCAACGAGGTTTGCCCCATCACATTCTGCACCTTGTTGCCAAACAGCTTAGGCATCGCTATCTGTTTGTCGACTACGATGATGAAGGTTTGTTGTGCACTATTGCTGGTGAAGAAATACAGCTGGACCTTACCCTTGCTGGTGGAGTAGCAACCACTCAGGCCGCCACCACAGCTGGTCTTCTTCAGGTCACTGACCATTTTCTGCAAGTCATCCTTGACGTCCAGCGCCAGGCCGCCCAGCATTTTTTTCAGTGCTGGTTTGATATTAGGTGCATCACTGGCGTGTGCAGATTGCTGGACAGCCAGGCTGGCTACCAGGAAGAAACCGGCAAGAGTGAACGTTTTTTTGAGGATGCGAGAAACCGAAAAGCGCGCTGCAGTTGCGGAAGAGTCCATGTTTACTACCCTGTTCACCAAGAATGGCAAGAGTGTAGACATTTCCAGGTAGAAACTTCATGAGCAACTCTAAGCAATCCTGAGCAAAATGCGGCGACTTCTCGCGTTGCACACAAACGAGCGCGAACTGCACCATACCGGGTCGCGCAGACCCGATGGCAGATGTGGTTTTATGACGGGAAGATGACGGGAGCGAGCCGTGCCGGACGGCTGCAGGGTACAACTCAAGCGCAGATTTTGCTTTGCTCGTGGAAGCGATAACCGATGGCACGCAAGGTACTGACCGGCAGGGATTGACCGGATGCCTCTTCGACTTTGCGGCGCAGGCGATTCATCTGGGTATCCAGGCGACGCTGGTCATACTCGATGTAATCCTCACCCAGTGCATCGACTATGCTTCTGCGCGTCACACATTCGCCGCCGCTCATCAGCGCCAGCAATACGATGTGATCCTGTTCGGAGAGCGCAATACTGACGCCGTTCGGTGAAATCAGGCGACGTGGTGATGCAGACAATTGCCAGTATTTTGTGTATTCGGGTATGAGTTGCGGTGCGACCACTTCGCCGTGGTCGAACTTGCGGTCGGTGATATCCCGTGCCACACCTATCCTGACCTGATGTTCTTCGGACCAGGAAGCGGACCAGCTGATGTAGACCACGCTGCCATCCTTGCGGATATAGCGGTTCTCAAAATAGCGCTGCAGGTATCCGCCCATGACACGATCTATCGATTGCTCGGTTCTATCCCTGTCATCGGGATGCACCAGGTCCAGCATGTACTTGCCTACCATCTCTTCCGGCGTATAGCCAAAGATACGCTCGCATGCACCTTTCACCGACAGGCATTTGCTGTCTGCACCTACCGCACAAATCGCATCCAGCATCAAATCGCCGTAATCGCTTTTCGGAGGACTGCTTGTTACTTCCATTTGCATCTCATGCTCATTCAACAAGTTCTGCCCGGCGTCGGTCGTCATATCAGGTAATCAATTTGAAACTGTAGTTGGCTAAACATAAGCAAGTGACGGGCCACTCGATCAGCTTGTAAAAACTATCCGTCACTATTCGTAGCCGGCGTCGCACATAGCTGAGTTAAAGCATTTTACGGAATCACGCGCATGCTTGCATGCCTGTATTCAAACTACATGCGCGATTTAACCAGCCCACAGCGACAAAGACACAATCCGATGCATAAAAACACCGGCAAACCTGCATCCGGTCTACTGCATTTGCAGTATTTACTTTTCCTCTCGCTATTTTTAACATTTCTGCCATCGGGGAAAATGGTAAAGAAAATAAAACTCCACGCCTGCAACGCGGTTCGCCCCTTCCAATTCATTCAGGGAATTCATCATGCAACGCCCAGCCCGGACTACCGTCATCCACGGCATCCGCACCGCCACCGGTGCGCTCTTATTCCTGGCCGCGCCGTACGCACTGGCATGCCAGGGTTGGGGCAATGATCTCGAGGTCCGGAATGGTGTGACTGTCAATAGTCCGTCTGCCGTTGTTAACCCCTGTAACGGCGGCGACTATCTATCGGCCATCGTGAGCGGAACCGGCTCGCACTGGAACATGACTGGAGCCCTGTACATAGGCTCCAACGGGGATGTCGGCGAGGTACGTATTGAAGACGGCGGCAAAGTGACTACACCGTCGGTGACCTTGGGATGGAGCCCGGCAGCCACACCCGGCACAGGCACCCTCAATTTATACGGCAACAATGTCGCACGCGGGATACTGGAAACCAGCTATGTCGAAGTAGGTGCGGGAGGTGCAGGCGTCATCAACTTCGATGGCGGCATCCTGCGCGCCAGTGCTAGCGAACTAAACTTCCTCCGCAATTTCAACCCTGCCGGCATCAATTTGCTCGGCGGCGGCGCTTATATCGACAGCAATGGTTTCAACATTGCCATCGCAACACCTTCGCTACTGCAAGGCGTCGGCGGCCTGACCAAACTCGGTGCGGGAATCTTAAGCGTTGCAGGCAATAACAGCTATGGCGGCAACACCACCGTCGCTGCCGGTACCTTGCGTTTCGACAGCTATACGCAGGCTGTCGGCCAGATACTCGGCATAGGCGCATCCAGTACAAGCAATTACGGCCGGCTGGCCGTCAACAACACGGCGACCTTTGCCGCCGGAGCACGGATCGCCGTCGATGTGGCAAGTGTCAACACGCTCGCAGTCAATCAAACACTCAACGCCGTTATTTCGGCCGGCACATTGAACGCTTCCACCTTCAACGTCAGCGACAACTCCGCCCTCTTCAACTTCCAGGCAATCCGGAATGGCAACGATGTCGACTTGCGCATCGTCGGCAATAGCAACCAGGGGACCGGCATACGCGATGCCGTCATCGAGCAGCGTACATGGTCTGCGTTGGATGCCGCACGTGTACTCGATACCCAATTGAACAATGGTGTCACAGGCGATATGGGCAATGTCATCAATGCCTTCGGTCAACTGCCGGACAATCGCGCTGTAGCGCGTGCGGCCACACAAACGCTGCCACTGACCTCCGGTCATCAAGCCATACAAGGGACTTTGAGTACTTTCCAGAATGTGATCCAGAATCGTATCGGCGGCAATACGGGACTATCCTCCGGTGATAACTTGAAGGACAAACAAATCTGGGGCCGCATCTTTGGTTCACGCGCCGACCAGGATGACCGCAAAGGATCAGCCGGTTTCAGTGCAGATAGCTGGGGATTGGGCTTCGGTGTTGATGCGGAAGTAGCAGCTGGTAATCGTGTTGGCCTGGCCTATGGTTACGCAAAGACATCCGTCAACGGCAATACTGATCTGGCGGGCACCGCACAAGATTCCAATATTTCTTCCCACCTGTTCTCTGCGTATGGCAGCAAGGAATTGGGCCAAGAGCGTAGTGTTTCCTGGCAGGCCGACCTTGGTGTGAGTGATAACGACAGCACACGCCAGCTCAGCTTCGGCGGCTTGAACCGCACTGCCCGTGCCGATTACCGTACTTACAGCGCCCATGTCGGTGCCGCCCTCAGGCAACAGTTTGCCTTGAGCGAAACAACGACCCTGACGCCAGCACTGCGTGCCGACTATACCTGGCTCAAGTCACAAAGCTATAAGGAAACCGGTGCCGACGCCTTGAACCTGAATGTCGCATCGCAAAAGACTGATGCCTTGGTATTGGGTGCAGACCTGCACTTGCTACATAGCCTATCGCCCGCTTCCCGCTTCGAAGCCAATTTTGGTGTCGGATATGACACGATCAACAAAAGCGGCAATATCGTTGCGGCCTATGCCGGCGCGCCCGGCTTGTCGTTTGTGAGCAATGGAATAGATCATACCCCGTGGCTGCTGCGTGGCGGTATCGACTATACCCATCGCACAGACAATGACACCGAAGTCAGCTTGCGCTATGACGTGGAAAGCCGCAGCGATTATCTGCACCAGTCTGCTTCTGTGCGAGCGAAGTGGGCTTTTTGATGGCTGGAACAAGTAGAACGATGATCCAAAACTGAGACCATCGTACAAGATTTCCCTATGCGTATTTATCTATGCTCGACACATCACGCCACCTTCGATACGTTCCGGGACCACCGCCATGAGCACTGATTATCGCCTCTCCTACCTTAACCTCGGTTCCCATCCATTGCGACCGGAAGCAGTCGCTGGCAAACGTCATGTCGACTACCGCCTATTTGCCTCCGCGTGTGCACTGGCACTGGCCGGCATACCTGCCAGCAGCTGGGCGGATAGTTGTACCTCGCCCGCCACCACTATCAACTCAGCAATAAATGATAGATGCACACTGGACTCAGGAGAAAGCGTCAACATTACATCGATCGGCTCGCTCACATTCTCTTCCAGCTATGCCCTTAATATGAATGCAGGTGCAGGAAATGTGACGAATGAAGGAATTATTTCCGGCGTCTTCCCCAATTCCGTTAGCGTGTATATTGGAGGTGCGACCACGGCAGACATCATCAATCATGGAACAATCCGTAACGACGCGACGACACAAAATAATGCGGCAATCGGCACCCTCTTTGGTATCGGTGTACTCAACCGGATCACCAACACCGGTTTAATCGAATCGGTCAGTGGCGATACATCACATGCAATTTTGAATTTTTTTCAGATTACAAACGGCATAGACAACAGCGGCACCATCCGTGGCAAAACTTCAGGGATTACAAATGGCCGCCCGACAAACTCCATCGGTGGGATCCGCAATACCAGTGGTGGCGTGATAGAAGCTATCGATGCGAATGGTGCCGGCATTACAAACAATGGCTTGATCAGTCAGGGCATCGTCAATAGCGGTACCATCAGCGGTAACCTGGCCGGCATACTCAACAGTGGAACGATATCCAGCAACACCGATGACTATGCTATCGACAACCGCGGCGGCACCATCACTGGTGGCATCAGTAATAACGGCATACTGGATGGCAAAGTCGCACTCGATACCGCCAGCTTGCGCATCACCGGTACGACGGCGCGCGTTAGCGGCGACATTAGCGGCGGTGGCACCTCTTCCATCACGATAGACGGCAACTTTACAGCCGAAGCCGCTGCCCATGTCGGCACCATCACCGTCAACAATGCTGCTACGCTCAATTTTGTAAGCAACCAAAACTGGAGTGGCAGCAATACCTTTAGCAATAATGGCAGCGTAGTAATCGGCACAGCGGCAACACCCGGCGTGACATTAACGACTGCCAACTATACGCAAAGCGCTACCGGCTTGTTGCAAATCGGTGCGAGCAGCGATAGCAACTACGGCAAACTGCTCGTCACAGGCACAGCCAACTTCGCGCCCGGTGCCCGCATCAATGTCGATGTCGCCACTGTCAATACACTAGGCATCAACCAGGTACTGGCCCGTGTGATCAGCGCCGGGACGTTGAATGCTTCGACCTTTAATATCAGAGACAACTCCGCCCTCTTCAACTTCCGGCAAGTCCGCAATGGCAACGATATTGATTTACGCGTCGTCGCCAATAGCAGCTTGGGAACCGGTATACGCGATACCGTCATCGAACAGCGTATATGGTCAGCCCTGGACGCCGCAGGCGTGCTCGATACCCAATTGAATAATGGTGTGACAGGCGATATGGGCAATGTCATCAATGCCTTCGGTCAACTACCAGACAATCGCGCAGTGGCACGCGCAGCGACACAAACCTTGCCGTTGGCGTCCGGTCATCAAGCCATACTAGGAACTCTGGGTACGTTCCAGAATGTGATCCAGAATCGTATCGGTGGCAACACGGGGTTATCTTCCGGTGATGCGCTGAAGGACAAACAAATCTGGGGCCGCGTGTTTGGTTCACGCGCCGACCAGGATGACCGCAAGGGAGCGTCCGGTTTCAGTGCAGATAGCTGGGGATTGGGCTTCGGTGCGGATGCGGAAGTGGCAGCAGGAACCCGTGTTGGCCTGGCCTATGGTTACGCAAAGACATCCGTCAACGGCAATACCGATCTGGCGGGCACCGCACAAGATTCCAATATTTCTTCCCACTTGTTCTCTGCATATGGCAGCAAGGAATTGGGGCAAGAACGTAGTCTTTCCTGGCAGGCCGACCTTGGTGTGAGTGATAACGACAGCAAGCGCCAGCTCAACTTCGGCGGCTTGAACCGTAGCGCCCGTGCCGACTACCGTACTTACAGTGCGCATGTCGGTGCAGCCCTCAGGCAACAGTTTGCCTTGAGCGACACAACGAGCCTGACACCCGCGCTGCGCGCCGACTATACCTGGCTCAAGTCACAAAGCTACCAAGAAACCGGTGCCGATGCCTTGAACCTGAATGTCGCATCGCAAAAGACTGATGCCTTAGTGCTGGGTGCGGATACATACCTACAACATCGATTCTCACCCACCTCGCGCCTGGATGCGTATTTGGGCGTAGGCTACGACACCATCAATAAACCCGGTGCGATCGTGGCAGCTTATGCGGGTGCAGCAGGATTATCATTTGTCACCAGCGGCATAGAGCTATCGCCGTGGCTGGTACGTGGCGGTATCGGCTACACCCACACTACAGCTAATGGCACCGAAGTCAGCGTGCGCTACGACGCGGAAAGCCGCAGCGATTATCTGAACCAGTCTGCTTCAGTGCGGGCGAAGTGGATGTTCTGATCAATTCATTTACACAACAAAAAGGCGAACTACTGTTCGCCTTTTTTACGGACTTATTGCCTGTGACTCTATGCTTGACGGCCGGCCATCACACCACCATCTACCGACAACACCGTGCCGGTAATCCATGAAGCATTCGTCGATGCCAGGAACAGGATCGCTTCAGCCACATCTGCCGGTTGGCCATTCCGCCCCAAAGGATGAAATGCATTGAATGCTGGTAGGGTTGCCTTTACCTGATCTTCACTCATGAAGGTATTGTAGACAGGTGTTTCCACCACACCGGGCGCAACAGTATTAATACGGATATTTGAAGCGGCCAGTTCGATCGCCAGGTTACGTGTGAGTGCATGCACACCTGCATTCGCAGCCGAATAAGCCGCCGACGGCGTCGCCCCGATTGCCTGCAAGGCCCACAAGGAACCGGTTTGCACAATCGCACCACCACCGCGCAATTGCATTGCTTTGGCCGCAGCTTGTGCCATAAAGAATTTCCCCTTGAGGATGGTATCGAGGAACCAGTCGTATTCTGCCTCCTCTACGTCGAGGAAAGCTTTCGGCCGGAACACGCCTGCGTTGTTTATCAGGATATCCACCCCACCAAAAGCCTGTTTCGCCAAATCGACCAAAGCTGCCGCAGTGGCCGGCTGTGCGATATCGCCCGCATGGAAGCGGACATGGTCACCACTTGGATCAATTTCCGTAGCGACGCGCTGCAGCTTGGCTGCATCCCGGCCGCCAATCACCACGTTCGCGCCAGCTTTTACCAGACGAGCTGCGACTTCTTTACCTATACCGGAACCACCGCCGGTGACTATTGCCACTTTGGAAGAAAAACTATTCATCATCATGCCTCTTTGTAGAAGTTAATTAATCTTGATTTAAGGATAAATTCCTTATCCTGTAGTCGCTTATTCTTCTCTCATGCCGCAAATGCCACAAATGAGATAAAGTGTTTCTTATTAAAAGAAAATCTTTATCGTCATGAAATCTCCTATCTACCTGAATGCATTGCGCGCATTCGAAGCCAGCGCCCGGCACCACAGCTTTTCCGCGGCAGCAGCGGAACTCAATGTGACACCTGCAGCGGTTGGCCAGCTCGTGCGCAGCCTCGAAGATTGGCTGGGAACTCCTCTGTTTAATCGCAGCGCGAGTGGTCGTGCCCGGCTCGTCGCAACGGAAGCCGCGCAGCGCGCCCTGCCCGAGATACGCGCAGGCCTGGATAAACTAAGCCTGGGTCTGGAACGACTTAAAGAAGGGGCAATCAATGGCGTACTCACGGTAACGGTCAGCCCCGCCTTCGCCGCAAAATGGTTACTACCCCGTATCGATACATTCCAGGCGGCATGGCCGGACACGGATGTGCGCTTGGACACCAGCCTTAAACCGGTGGATTTTGTCGCGCTCGGTATAGATATAGGCGTGCGTTATGGCAACGGAGACTGGGCGGGACTGATAGCGGAGAAACTGCTGGATGAAGAAATTTATCCGGTTTGTTCGCCGCTACTGTTGCACCAGAAGCAGCGCCTGCGCAAACCTGCAGACCTTGGTAAAGAAACCCTGATCCATGATTTGTCGATAGAGAGCCACAAGGATTTTCCATCGTGGAAGCAGTGGCTCAAAGTCGCCGGCGTGGATCATACGGAGACGATGCGCGGCATGCGCATCAATAACTCAGCGGCGGTATTGCAGGCGGCGATCGACGGCCAAGGCATCGCATTGGCACGCAGCGTCATGGCACGAGATGATGTGGCGGCGGGTCGGTTGGTGAGACTCTTCCCTGATATCAAATTTACGTCACCGCTCGCCTACTTTATCGTCTACCGTGCCGAGCGTGCGAGCTTGCCAAGACTGGCTGCCTTCCGCGACTGGTTGCTTGTCGAAGCACGGACTATTACTTAAAAAAAAGCCACGTATAGATTTCTCTACCGTGGCTATTTCGCGAACCGTCTTAGGATTGCTTTATTTAGCCGGCTTTGTAACTGGGTCGCGTAAGCTGGAACAAATCAGTCGAACGGGCATACCAGCCGCTGCCGTGCATGCGACTGACCAGCTTCAATGCCGGCGTGTCGACATGGCAACGTTCGGTATCCAGCAAGAACTCATCTTCGATATGTGCCTGTAATACGGTTGCCACCACTATCACCTGGCACGGGCCGGTCACGATGGATGACAGGCTGCGGCATTCAAATGACACAGGACAACCGGCAATCCTCGGCGGTGCCACTGCCAGTGATGGCACTGCACTTAAACCCGCCAATTGCAGCTCGTCGACTTCGGGCGGCGCATTGGTGCAGGTTTCATTCATGCTCTCGGCCATCGCTTCCGATACCAGGTTGATCACGAATTCGCCGGTAGCCATGATGTTTGCGGCCGTATCCTTATAACCGCCATCCGCCTTGCGCAACAAACCCAGCGTCACGGTAGGCGGTTCATGTCCCATCACGTTAAAAAAACTAAACGGTGCTGCGTTCACCACGCCATCAGCCGACTGGCTGGTGACCCAGGCAATCGGGCGTGGCGTGACCGTCGCCGTCAGCAATTTGTAGCGCTTATCAGCAGACAATTGCTCCATATCGAATTGCATTATTTACCCTGCTCCATATTGTCTTGCTGAATGATGACCGCAGATTTGGCGCGGGTGTCGACCGCCAGCTGGAACACATCGGGACGTGCATAGTGTCCGGCCACATCAAAATCAAATTTCCCACGCACTATCTGCTCAGTATCTATCTCGGCGTAAAGCAAGGCCTCACCTTCGAAATTCGGCCCCGCCAGGACCTTGCCCAGCGGATCGATAATTGCACTGCCGCCACGCATCAGTACGGTCTCCGGATCATCACCCAATGCACATTCATGTGTCGCCGGATAAGCGGAACGCTTGATGTACTGGCACGCGGTCAACACAAAGCAGCGTCCTTCCAAAGCGATGTGCTGCATGCTCGGCACCCAGGTATCCCGGTCATCGGCTGTTGGTGCGCAGTAGATACCTATGCCCTGGCTGTACATATACATGCGCAGCATGGGCATATAGTTTTCCCAGCAAATGACGGCACCGATTTTTCCCAGCGGCGTATCAAATACCGGCATCGTCGAACCGTCACCGAAGCCCCAGATCAAACGTTCCCCGGCGGTCGGCATCAACTTGCGATGCTTGCCGACCAGGCCCTGTGCACCGTTGAAGAACAAGACCGTGCAATACAAAGTACCCAGTTCCCGTTCTATGCAACCGATCACCGCAAACATGCCGGTATTGCGCGTCGCTTCGGCTATCGCTTCGACTTCCGGGCCATGCAGGTCTATCGCATGATTGAAGTAATCCAGATACGCCTGCCGCCCTTCCGGTTTGCGCATGCCGACCGGCGCACCGAAAGACGCGCCTTTCGGATAGCCACCGAGGAAGGCTTCTGGAAAAACCAGCAAGCCGGCACCGGCCCGCTGTGCCTGCCCGATCAGGTCCACGGCTTTCGCCGCGGATGCCTGTGCATCATCAGGATGGGATGCGGCTTGTGCCACCGCTACCTTGAAGATCGTCATATCAAATCCTGTTCGATTAAATGTCTTTGACTGCCGTTTTTGTATTTGGCAGCAAGAGGCTGCCAATCACGCCGGTCACTGCCGTAATCACGACCGGATACCAGAGTCCGGCAAAGATATTGCCACCGGCCAGTGCCAGATAAGTTGCACAGAATGGCAGGAAGCCGCCGAAGATACCGGCACCAATGTGATACGGGAAGGACAAGGCGGTGTAGCGGATATTCGGCGGGAACAATTCCACCAGGTAGGCAGCCACCGGACCGTACACCATCGCCACTACCACCGTCATCAAGACCAACAGCAACAGGATGCGGCCTTTATTGACTTGTTCGGGATCGGCCTTGGCCGGATAGCCTGCTTCGGTCAGTGCTGCGCGATAAGCTTTGGCATCGAAGCCATTGATGGTTTGTCCCTTGACTGTCATCGCCACCGCTTGTCCGGCTATCGGTTCCGCATATTCAAAGTTGATGCCGTTACCGACCAGCATTTTCTTCGCCTGTACGCATGGCTTGGCATGGTCAGGATGTGCACTGACAAAGGATGCACCTATGCTGAAACTACATGCGCCATCCTTGGCGTTTGCATGTACCGTAACAGGCGTCGACAAGGTTGCTGCAGCCAAAGCCGGATTACCGGCTTCCAGCAAGGAAGCAAACATCGGGCGATAGCAAAGTGCCGCAATGAACAAACCCGCCATCATGATCCACTTGCGTCCGAGGCGATCGGACAACCAGCCGAAAAATACAAAGGCCGGCGCACCTATCAGGAAGCCGATGCAAATCAGCGTGTACACGGTACGCTGGTCCAGCATCACCGCTTGCTGCAGGAAGATCATGACGTAGAACTGGCCGGTAAAGTAAGTCGCGCCCTGGCCTGCAGTCACACCAAACAAAGCCAGCAAAATCATTTTCAGGCTGGGCCATTTGAAGAAGGTATCGCGCACCGGATTCTTCGACAGTCGTCCTTGCGCTTTGAGGCGCGTGAATACCGGCGATTCATGCAGTTTGGCACGGACATAGACCGAGAAAATCAGCATCGCAATCGAGATGATGAAAGGAACGCGCCAGCCCCATTCCTTGAAGGAAGCCATATCCATCGTGGCCTGGGTACCGAGGATCACGGCAATGGAGAGGATCAAACCCATCGATGAAGTAATCTGGATCCAGCCGGTCAGCAACCCACGACGTGACGGACGCGAGTGTTCGGCCACGTAAATCACCGCACCACCATATTCACCACCAACTGCCAGGCCCTGGATCAGGCGCAGCACCACCAGCGAAATCCACGCGGCATGTCCGACCGATGCATAGCTGGGCAGGAAACCGATCAGGGCGGTACTGCCGCCCATCATGATGATGGTCAGCAGGAAGGTGTGTTTGCGGCCGAGGCGATCGCCCAGGTAACCGAACAGCACCGCACCGATAGGCCGGATCACGAAACCCGCCGCCAGTGCACCCAGCGATGCCAGCAAGGCAGCGGTCGGATTATCCGGCGGGAACAAGACCGAGCTCATGAAGATCGCGAGCGAGCCATAAATGAAAAAGTCATACCACTCAAAGATGGTGCCCAAGGTTGAAGCGAGTACGACCTGACGCTCTTCCTTGGCAGTAAATACGTCTGCCTCGGTACTGGTTATAGATGCTGCAGTCATGATTCCTCCGGGTTAAATTTTGGCTTGGGAATTCAGCAAGATGCATGCCATATTTGATATTGTTTAATGAATATAGCATTATCAAATAAAAGTGCAAATTTATTTTCTGTCCCGTGAACCAGCATTAATTCCCGCCTGCAGCGCTATTTCTCCAGAGGGAAGAGCCGTTAATTTGCTATGCTTGCGTGAGCCCATATTTCATTTTTATGTTGGAAAAATGCCAAAAATAAAACCCGCCACAGCCCTGCCCGCCGCCAAACCGGCCAAGAAAGCTGTCGCGACAAAAGCACCAAAAGCGCGCGCCGGTACGCCCCACAAAGACGCACCGGAGCAATCCAGGCGACGTGGCATTCAATCAATAGAAATAGGTTTCCGCATCCTGGATGTACTGCGTACCGCAGGGCGTCCGCTGCCTTTGCGCCAGATTGCCGAGAGTGCCGGCATGGCGGTGGCGAATGTGCATTACTACCTGGTCAGCTTCCAGGCAGTGGGCGTGATCCGGCAGGAAGCCGACAGCGGCCATTACGGCCTCGGTCCCTATGCGTTGAAGTTGGGGATGGCGGCGCTGGAGCAGTTCGACGTATTTACCGCCGCACGTCCGGTGATGGCCGAACTGGCGGCGACGGTCGGCCATACGGTATTCCTCGGCGTCTGGGGCAATCGCGGCCCGACCATTGTCTACCGCATCGAAGGCGGTGCCAGCCGCCCTATCCTCGAATTACGCGTCGGCAGCGTCCTGCCTTTGTTGAATTCGGCTTTGGGCCGCAACTTCCTTTCCCATTTGCCGCGCACGATTACCGGTGAATTGCTGAAGCAGGAATTGAAAATCAAACTCGACGACAAGCATGCGCCCAGCCATTCCGATTTGCCGCAATCGGCAGCGGATATCGAAAAGATGCTGGCCAGCGTCAAGGAAAATGGCTTGAGCCGTTGCCGCGACGCCTTGCTGCCGCACTTCACTTCGCTGTCGGCCCCTGTCTTCGACCATCTTGGCGAAATGATCGCCGCCATTACCCTGATGGGACCCATGGGCGTGCTCGATGATGATTTGCAGGGTGTCACCGCCAAGACACTCAAGGCGCGCGCCTTGCAGATATCTCAGGATGCCGGCTTTGGCAAGGAAGTCGCCGGTAAATAAAAAAACCGCCGAAAGGCGGTTTTTTTATTTTCAATGATTTGAATTCCTAACGCTGCATACCCCAGCGCTGCACCGTCGCTTTTTCCAAAGTGCGGAACACGATATTCTCTACCAGCAGGCCAATCAGGATCACGGTTACCAGCCCGGCAAATACCTTGTCCGTATACAGCTCGTTGCGGTTCTGGAAGATATACCAACCGAGGCCGCCCTTGCCCGACGAGGCACCGAATACCAGCTCGGCGGCAATCAAAGTACGCCAGGCGAAAGCCCATCCTATCTTCAAACCGGACAGGATGGCAGGCAAGGCGGCCGGCACTAATATCTGCAGGACATAAGGAATACCGCGCAAGCCATAATTACGTCCGGCCATGCGCAAGGTATCCGGCACACCCTGGAAACCGGCATAGGTATTCAAAGCCATCGGCCACAACACCGAATGTACCAAGACAAACACCAGGCTGCCACGTCCTATGCCAAACCAGAGTAAAGCCAACGGTAACAAGGCAATCGCCGGTAATGGATTGAGCATGGAAGTCAGCGTATCCAGCAAATCACGGCCGAGTTGGGTCGAGACGGCCAGCGTGGTCAGGATGAAAGCGGCCAGCACACCTATTGCATAACCTTGCAGCAATACCGACAAGGAAATCGCGACCTTGGCTAACAATTCGCCGCTGCTGATACCTTCGACCAGCGCTTGTGCAGTGGCACTAAAGGTAGGCAATAGCAATTCATTATTTTGCCAGCGCGCCACCACTTCCCAGATGATGGCCAGCACCACCAGGATCACGCTCTTGCGCAACCAGCCTTGCGCCCACAAGCGTGAGCCCAGCGGTAATTCACGCTCTACCGGCAATTCGGTAAACGGTTTCAGCTTAAGCTCATATTCCGGACGGACCGGTGGATTCAGGCTGCCGGTAATGTTCGCACTCATACTTGCACGCTCGCTTCCTGCTCTTCTTCAAACAACATGTGATGGATGCGTTGTGCCGTATTCTGGAATTCGGTGCTGCCCAGGCTGGCCAGCGAAAAATCGTGGCTATTGATTTCCGCCCGCATGCGCCCCGGATGCGGTGACAGCAAGGCGATGCGATTGCCGACCACCAGCGCTTCTTCGATCGAGTGCGTCACGAACAACAAGGTGAAACGCACTTCATCCCACAGTTGCAGCAATTCTTCCTGCATCTTGCGGCGCGTGAGTGCATCCAGTGCCGCGAACGGCTCATCCATCAACAGTACGCGCGGCTGCATCGCCAGTGCACGGGCAATCGCCACCCGTTGCTTCATGCCGCCAGATAATTGATGCGGATGTACATCGGAGAATTTGCTCAGGCCGACTTTAGCCAGATAGTGCAAGGCACGCTCTTCCGCTTCCTTGCGCCCCAGGGTCCGTGACGCCAGCAAGGGGAAGACGACGTTTTGTTTGACCGTCTTCCACGGCGACAATTGATCGAATTCCTGGAATACCACGATGCGATCCGGCCCCGGCGCAGTGACGGCTTTGCCATCCAGGCGGATTTCACCCTCGACCGGTGGAATGAAACCGGCGACGGCTTTCAAGAGCGTCGACTTGCCACAACCGGATGGTCCCAGCAAGACGAACCTATCCGCCTGATGGACATCGAAGCTTACACGGTGCGTGGCACGCACCACACGCTCGCGCGTACGGTATTCAAGGCTGACGTCATCCACCTGCAGCAAGGGGGCGAAAGCAGGCAAGACTTCCACGTCACGCTTTCCGTTCCCGATATCGCGTGCAGCGGGTGCGACAGGAATGAAGCCCGAAGTGCCACGCAGGATAGCCGTGTTATTCATAGCGCCACCTCCACCGATCCATCAACGATACGAAACAAAAAACGTGAAATCATGATAATCAGCTACCCGGTTGTGCGTAGGCTTCTTCGAAGAAGTAATCCTTCCATGATGCAGCCTTGTTTTTGATCACGCCCAGTTTTTGCAATTCATCGGCGTAGACGAAAGTACGGTGTGGCGAAACGGTGAAATCGTTTTCCGGGTCTTCAACGATCTTGCGCACCAGCTCAGGTGACAACTTCGACTTTTGGATACGGATAAAGGTATCCGCCGCTTTCGCCTTGTCGGCCTTGATCAACTGTGCAGCTTCGACCAATGCGGCATAGAAGGCTTTGTAAGTCTTGGGATTTTCATCGTGGAATTTCTGCGTCGTGTAAAGCACATTGAAAGTCGCAGGGCCACCGAGGATGTCATAAGAGCTGATCACTTTATGCACATTGCTGTTTGCTGCCAGCGCCTGGTAATAGAACGGTGCGCTGGAGAAATGCGTATTAATTTCCGAGCCGCCTGCAATCAGGGCTGCAGTCGCATCCGGGTGTGGCAGGCTGACCGAGATATTGTCAAACTTCTTGAAGTTATCCTTACCGAACTGACGCGCGGTTTCTATCTGCAAGGTACGCGACTGGAAGCCGACACCGGCGGCAGGTACTGCGATGCGATCTTTATCGCTCAAGTCTTTCAAGGTTTTCACCGCCGGATTGTTCGACAACAGATAGTTGGGCAGGGAACCCAGCGCGGCCACTGCCTTCACGTTTTGCTTGCCGCGTGTACGATCCCACATCGTCAGCATAGGCGGGACGCCGGCCGACACCACATCCAGTGCACCGGCCAGCAAGGCTTCGTTCATCGCAGTCGCGCCGGAAATGCTGGCCCAATCCACCTGGATGTCTATGCCTTGTTGTTTGCCGTATTTCTCAATCAGTTGACGATCACGCACTACGTCGAGGATCAGGTAACCGATACCGAATTGCTGGGCGATGCTGATTTTTCCTTCGGCGCGTGCCGGCGAGGCCGACAACAAAGCCGTGGCGACGGCGATAACGCTGAAAGTGGCGCCCAACCAGCGACGGCGCGAAGCAGGATAAGTGCGATTCAAATGAGGCATGGAAACTCCGAAAAAAATAATGGAAATAATGAAATGCGGTTTAGAACGGCGCATCGCCTTCTATCGTGGTGCGGTACAACTTGCGCCGCTGGTCTTCCGGACAGCCGGCTGCCAGGTGCATCAGCGAGCGGTTGTCCCAAAAAATCAGGTCCTGCGCTTGCCAGCGATGGCGATAGACGTGTTCCGGTTTGACGCTGTGTTCAAATAATTGATTGAGCAGGTCGCGACTTTCATCTTCCGGCAAGCCATCTATGCGCGTCGTGAAATGTTCACTGACGAACAGGGCTTTACGGCCGGTTTCCGGATGTGTGCGCACGACTGGTTGCAAGACCGGTTTGACCTTGGCGATTTGTTCTGCGGTTAGATTCGGACGCCACGGATTGCGACGTTGCAGTTCTGCGTATTGCGCCAGGTAACTGTGCTCTGCTTTCAGGTTCGCGACCTTGTTGCGCAGATGCGCATCCAGCGTATCCCAGGCCAGGTGCATATTGGCAAACAGCGTATCGCCACCTTCAGCCGGCAATTCCTGCGCATGCAGCATGGAACCCAGGCTCGGCACTTCCACATAGGACAAATCGGAATGCCAGAAATGACCGGCATCGCCGAGGCCTATAGGCTGGCCGTTTTCCTTGATATTCGAGATGATCAGGATTTCCGGATGACCAGGCAACTGGAATTGATGCAGCACATGGATCTGCAACGCACCGAAGCGACGACTGAAATCAATTTGCTGTGCGGGTGTGATTTGCTGATCGCGAAACACCAGCAAGTGATGATCCAGATGTGCCTGATGCACACGGGAAAAATCAGCATCAGCCAGCGGACGTGTAAGATCCAGGCCGATTAACTCGGCACCCAGCGGTGCATCAAATAACTGGATCTTGAAGGAAGTGGCGGAAGACGACCTTGCAGCAGAGACAGGAAGGGCAGACATAATTAAAAACCATGTACTTAGCAGATAATGAAATAAGTTTATCTGCCGGGTCTGCCATCGCAAACGAATCATTCCGCTTAACTATATGCGGTTTTTAATGCACGTCCTGTCGCTGCTGATATCTGTGAAACAAGTGTTAACTAATGTGTTCAGACTTCTTTACATGCAACCATCTTGCATGCGCAGTACGCGCTGCGTAGTCCAGTAAGTAGCCCAGTATGCCGATCAGGATGATCGCCGCCATTAATTCCGAATAAGCCAGGCGGTCACGCGTGTCGAGGATGAAGTAACCCAGGCCTGCCGATACACCCAGCATTTCGGCCGGTACCAATACGATCCAGATGATCCCTATCGCCAGCCGTACACCGGTCAGGATGTGTGCGGTAATACCCGGCAGGATCACGCGCCATACGGTCTCGCGTCGCGTCGCCGACAAGCTGCGTGCCAGCAACAACCAGTTCGGATCCAGCTGTTTCACACCAGCCACGGTATTGAGCAAGACCGGCCACACCGCCGCGAAAGCCAGCAGGAAATAAACCGGTGCATCACCTACCCCCAATACCATCACCGCCAGCGGCATCCACGACAGCGGCGATACCATGCGCAACAACTGGAACAACGGTGAGGTACTTTGCGAAAATATGCGGGACGTCGCCACCAGGATACCCAGCGGCACCCCGACTGCGATGGCGATGATTAAACCCACCGCGACCCGCTTCAGGCTCAGGAAGACATGCAGCCAGATATCCGGCCCGACTATCATCTCCCTGAATGCAACAGCAGTATTCAAGGGCGAAAACGCCGCGGCAATCGGCGTCTTCGCATCCAGCGCAGACACACCCAGTCCCCATAAAAAGATGGCAATGACCAGCCCTGCCAGTGGCAGGAATATGCGCATCAGCATGTTTATACGGCCACCGTTTCAGTACGCAAGAGGTTGGCCGGCAAACCGAAGGCCGCGGGTCCGCCCGCAGCAGTAATTGCCTTGCGCACGAAACGGTCGTCAACCAGGTCCTTGGCGGCAAACTTCGGATCCAGCGTCGCCAGGAATTTGCTGTCGCCTTCGACCTTGGTCGTCGTGATCGCACGTACCAGCTCTTCGGTGTAGGAAGCAAACGGGAAGGGCTGGAAGTCGATACGGCGCTGGTTCCAATCCTTGTGCACGATGATGCCGTTCTTTTCGTAGCTCGAGTAATCGGTCGCCACCAAGACCTTGGTCAGTGCCTGCAAGGAATGCGGGGTATAGCGATTCGGTCCGGTCGAGGCCATCAGCTTGGCGGTCTCGGCCTGGTTGGAGCGGCTCCACAATTGCGCATTGACGATGGCATTCGTCACCCGTTGCGACCACTCGGGACGCTCGACCAGGTCGCGTTCGGCGAGGAAGGTCACACAGCAGGCGTGGTTTTTCCAGACGTCGCCGGAGAAACGCAGGATCTTGCCGATGCCATTGATTTCCGCATTCGCATTGAATGGCTCGGCGACGATATAACCGGCTATCGATTTGGTCGCCAGTGCAGACACCATTTCCGACGGTGCCAGCACGATCAGGTTGACTTCATTCGACTTGATCGCTTCGCCCCGTGCACGCGTGACAGGCGTCAATTTATTGGCTTGCAGGATTTTTTGCAGCAGGATGTTGTGGATCGAATACCAGAATGGGATCGCAAATGTCTTGCCGCCCAAGTCGCCTATCGAATTGATTTCATTCGCCACCGTCAGCGCGGAACCATTGGTATGGTTCCATGCGACCACCTTGGCCGGGAACTTGGAACCGTAACGTACCCACAGCGTGGCCGGTGAAAGTAAGTGAATCACATTCACCTGGCCGGAAACAAACGCTTCGATGATTTGTGCCCAGCTGCGGAACAGGCGCGGCGCTTCGGTGCGCAAGCCCTGCTCTTCAAACAACTTGCGGCCATGTGCTACCAGCAAGGGCGTGGCATCGGTAATCGGCAAATAACCGATCTTCACCGGCTGGTCATCGCCCTTGAAGTTTTGTGCCTGTGCATCACCGGCGAATAACAATGGCGCGGCGACGCTGGCACTGGCCAATGCCGACATGCGCAGGAAGTCGCGACGTGTCATCCCGCAATCGCAATCGGAAGAAGCGCAAATATGTATTTTTTGTTCTGTTTTCTTGAATTCCATGATGGTCTCTTTAAGGTCTATCAATCGGAAATAACACGTAAATCTCTCAGCGCAGCAAGGATCTCCAGCCGCAGCTGGCTTACATCGTTGCCGTAATCTTCGCGCGGACGCGGAATGTTCATCTGCCATTCATGCACGATATGGCCCGGCTGGCCGCCCATCAACAAAATACGATCCGCGACCAGGATCGCTTCATCGATATCATGCGTGACCAGTAAAACCGCGGTATGCCAGCGATGCACCAGGTCTACCAGCAAGGCTTGCATTTCTGAACGCGTGATTGCATCCAGTGCAGAGAATGGCTCATCGGCAAACAATAATTCCGGCTCACGCGCCAGGGCTCGTGCCAGTGCGACACGCTGCGCCATGCCACCCGACAGCTGGGCCGGGAATACATGTTCATGGCCGCGCAGGCCGACCGCATCCACCGCTTGTGCGATACGCTGCTTGCGCGTTGTCTTGTCTATCTCCGGCTGGCGTGCGAAGTCGAGGCCGAAACCGGCGTTGCCGACCACATCCAGCCACGGCAAGAGACTGGCCTGCTGGAAAATCAGTGCAGTACGTGGATGCGGTTCCAGCACCGGCTTGCCGAGGAAAGACACACTGCCGCTATTGGCTTGCGCCAAACCCGCCAATACGCGTAACAAGGTCGACTTGCCACAACCGCTGCCACCAAGCAGGCAAACGATTTCACGCTTGTTGACGGTGAGCGATACATCATCGAATACCGCCTTGCTATCGGAATAGCCAAAGCGCAGCTTCCTTCCTTCCAGCGCAATATCGTCTTGCGTGGCGGCCTTCACGTCCGTTACCGTCATCGTCATGCGACCTGTGCTGCAGCCTGCTTTTGCAACTCTATCTGCAACTGCGTCAGGCTAGGCGTAACGATAGGGACGAAGGCGGCTTCGCGCCAGCGCCGCGCAAAACTCTTGTCGCCGTCCTGCAGGTAGGCACGGCCACCGCTGGCCTGTAATTCAAGGAATACCGCTTGCTGCACGATCTCCGCCAATTGGATGCGGATACGGAACAAGGGCGCAGCCTTGGCCTTGAAGCGACCGTCATGCACACCTTCCAGCAATTGCGCGGCAGTCTCTTCCAGCAGCCTCTGCAATTCTTCGATGCGCGTCGTCAACTGATTGCGTGTCGCGGCCGACAGGGTCAGTGCGGCCTGCAGGCTGGCACGTGCCAGGCCGATCGACATCCCGCACTGCAAACCCAGGAAGCAAGGACGCACTGCCGGCAGGTACTGTCTCGCATCGGCATGGATTACATCGGCTTCACTGATGCCTACATTCTGCAAGCGTACTGCCGCGGTATTACTGCTGCGCAGAGCCATCAGGTCGAGGTCATCGCTACGTTGTACACCGCTGTAGGCGCTGTCAAATGAAATAATGGCCGGTGGTGCATCGGCCGATGATGCAACCGCAGCAGCGGCAATGAAGCCTTCCTTGCGCAAATTGGTCACCCAGGCCAGCGAACCGTCGAGCTGCCAACCCTTTTCGTTTGGCGTCGCAATAATCTGCAACGACTCGAGCCCGGACAGGAATTTCATCGCATTCGACAAACCGGTCGCACCGGCACGCTCGCCACGCACCAAGGCTGCGGTCAGGCGTTCTGCCAAACCATGGTTGGGGCTATGCAGCAGGTATTCGATAAAAGTGCGCTGGCCCCAAAAGACGAAGGCGGCGGTCAATGAGTACTCGGCAATCCCGGCCACGGCTTTGATTGCATCACGGATATCACCGCCGCTGCCACCCAGTTCCTGCGGCACACCGATACCAAACAAACCGTCCGCGGCAAGGCGTGGTATCACTCCTGCCGCGAGACCCTGGGTCTGATCCAGCTCATCCGCATGCGCACGCAACCATTCCTGCAAATTGCCGCTCATCAGATGGCTCCGCTGGCGTATGGTTGCAATTCCTTGTTAATCGAGGTTCCGGCCAGGCTATTGGTGAAATTGCAGAGAGTGGCAAGGCTAATGCCAAGTATGACTTCGATCGCCTGCGCTTCATTGAAGCCGGCTTGCAGGAAGGCCTGGTAATCAGCGTCTTGCACCGCACCGCGTGTCGCAATGACGGCTTCCGCAAAAGCTTCGACGGCATCCAGCCTGCTATCACCGGTCTTGCCCCCCTGCTGCAGCGCACGTACCGTTTCCACCGGCAACTGCGCCTTCTTCAGCGCAACGGCGGTATGGCCGGCCACACAGAAATCGCAATGATGGATACGCGCTGCGGTAATTTGTACGACTTCACGTTCAGCCAGGGTCAGGCTGCTGCGCGCATTGATGCCGGATACGGTGAGGTAAGTCTCCAGTGCCACCGGCGCATTCGCCAGCACACCGATCAGGTTAGGTAGGAAGCCATTGTTGGCAATCGCACGCTCTACAAACGGGCGGCTATCGGCGGGTGCTGTGTCCAGCGTATGCAAAGTGAGACGGGCCATGATCTTCCTTCATCAATGTTGATGACCCATTATTACATTTGATTTCAATTGCAAACAACTACAGGCGTCGCTGTTTTATGTTCAATCGTCTTAATTCAGGCGCTGGGTGGCTGCCCGCTGGCGACTGGCGCGGCGAAAGGCTCCTGGTTGTTCACCTATGATCTTCTTGAAGGCACGCGAAAAGGCCGCATGCGAGCGGTAACCGACATGTTCGGCCGTGCGTTCTACCGAATCACCCGCATGCAGGCGCTGGGCGGCGATTTTCATCCGTAACTGCAAGAGGAATTGTGCCGGTGGCTGGCCGCTGGCATCGATGAAATGCTTATAGAAACTGGCACGCGACATATGCGCCAGGCGCGCCATATTGTCAGTCGACCAGTCCTGCCCCGGCTCACGCATCATGCTGTCGAGTAGTGGCGCGAATTCGGCACGGCGTGCGATGGATAACAGGCCGCTGGCAATTTCATCCTGTTGTGCCACATGCCGTATCACATAGAAAAACAGCACTTCGGTCAGGCGTGCGATCAACGGTGACGCATGATCCGGATCACCGCCCGCCTCCGCCAGGATCAAATCAAACAAGGTACTGGCGGCGCGCAAGGATGCGTCTTCCGCTCGTATGATCAGGTAATCGGGGAATGAAGAAACGATCAACTCGCTCAAGGCATCGCGGAAATGGAAGAAGCCGCAGGCCAGACCGGTGCTGCCAACCTGTGCTGCGCTCAGTGCCTGCATCGCGACCCGTGGCGGCAAGCTGGCCGGATTCGGCTCGGAACTCAGGAAATGCGGAATATCGCGCAACAGGAATACGCCGTCGCGCGGATGCAAAGCGATAGGCGGCTGGCCTTCTACATGCAGGAAGCAATCGCCATGCAACACCAGATGGAAACTACCCAGCGCACGTCCCGCTGTCGACGCATGCCAGCGACCACAATACTGACCGACATGGAACACCGTGGTTTCGAGTTCCAGGCTGCCCAGCAACCAGTGCACCAGTTGATCAGTCGCTATGCTCATGCCGGCACCGCTAGATATTCCGGCTCTGCGCCTGGGTGATATTGCTATCGGCCGCCACGCTGTGTGTGAGCCAGACGCCACCGCCTATGGTGGTGCCCTTGCCTATCGTGATGCGACCCAGCACGGTGGCACCGGCATAGATCACAACGTCGTCTTCGACGATAGGATGACGCGGATTGCCTTTGATCAGCGAACCACTTTCATCGGCCGGGAAACGTTTGGCGCCAAGTGTCACAGCCTGGTAGAGCCGCACACGATTGCCGATCACGGCAGTCTCGCCGATCACGACACCGGTGCCATGATCGATAAAGAAGCTATGGCCGATTTCAGCACCCGGATGGATGTCGATGCCGGTACCGGAATGAGCAATACGCGAGATCAGGCGTGCCAGGAAAGGCGCACCGAGGTTATGCAGCGCATGTGCAAAGCGATGATAAATAATAGCCGTCATGCCGGGATAGCAAACCAGGATCTCGGACACGCTGTGGGCGGCCGGGTCCCCGTGATACGCGGCCTGCAAGTCAGTCACCAGTACGTCACGAATATGCCGCAGCTGACTGGCAAAATTACGGGTTATCTCTATCGCTTCGCGATCCAGGTCAGCGGCGTCGTTGCCGGTTTTAAGCACCGGCTGCGCATCGTCTTCATCACCCTGGCGGGATACGAAGAGCAAACCGCGCCGCACCTGCTCCGCCAGATCATTCAGCGCAATATTGAGCTTGTCACCGACAAAATAATCGATGCTTTCATCCGTCAATACCGGCTGGCCGTAATGGGTAGGGAATAAGGCTGCAGACAAGCCATCGAGGATTTTTTGCAAAGCCTCGCGCGACGGCAATTCACGGATCTGGCCGCGGTAACGGATATTGTGGGTTTCTTCGCGCGACTGGCGCAATGACTTGACGACACTATCCAGCCCCCAGGTACCGACGGGAACGGGAACGACGAGTTCTAATGAAGGGCGTAATTTGGACATGGCAGGCAGTCTGAAAGGTGATTTTGATTATAGAAGTCGCGTCCCGCCCTTGAACACGAATAAAACTGCATATACAAAATCGAAAATTGTTATTGCCGGCCCACGAATCATTTGTGCTTGTCGCAGTCTGACCAGAACCAGACCAGGAGGAGCGAACCATGAGCGACCAGGATGAAACGACACATTTCGAAAATGAGTTAAAGCAACGCTTTGACGACTTGATCCTGTGGACGGTGAAAAACCGGCCTTATAACGGGGCCAGCCTGAAGCCGACTGATTTTGATGACATCTGGAAACAAATTTCGCGCCTGGCGCGGGAAGGTGTGGATATCGGCAAACGCAATGCCGCCGTGCCTGAACCGTCAGAAAACGGGCCGCAGTATGTCAATAGCAAGCCGGCGCCCTGGCCCTGAACCGGCCCGGACGGCTTTTCATAACTTAAAAAATGCGCCTCGTCTGCAGCATTTAACAGGCGTTGTTTCATTACTACACAGCATTTATTTAGTGAACTTTATAGCAATTTAGTGTCCAATAAGTAAGCCGCGTCGCCGAATATAGCGAAGCTGCCAGAACGTTCCCAAGCTTGCATTACCGGGAAGTCGAGGAGCCGTTCCTACGCATATCTGTTCAACCTGAAAGGAAGATCATCATGAAAAAAATTATTTCCATTGTATGTGTTCTCGCGATGAGCATAGGCCTGAGCGCCTGCAACACATTCAAAGGCGTAGGACAGGATGTACAACGCGGTGGTGAAAAAATTCAGGATGCAGCAACAGGGAAATAAATCGCCTGACAGCAGCTGTATGCAAAAAGAGCGTGAATTGCTTCACGCTCTTTTTTTATGTCAGTCTTATCCGGCGATTGAACAGGCCCCGCCTGTTCAATCGCCTTCAGTCTTCCTTATTGCTTTTTAATCGTCAGATTATTCAATACGGAATTCACACCTTCCACCTCACCGGCAATTTTTGCCGCGCGGTCGATCTGGGTCTGGTTATTCACGGCACCGCTCAGGCTGACGACACCTTTCGAGGTTTCCACCACGACGTCCAGGCCTTTGACGTCAGAGTCGGCCAGCAAGGCTGATTTCACTTTGGTGGTAATCACGGTGTCATCCACTATCTGTCCTGCACTCTTGCCAGCGGTCGCATCAGCAGGTGCGCTCGGCGCTGCAGGTGCGGTTTCCGGAACCGGGGTTGGCGGAGTCACACCGGCAGCGGCCGGCGACTCACTCGGTGCCGTCGGGGTCGGCGTCGATCCGGCACTTCCTTCCGGCGGTGTACGACGTTCACAACCGGCAGCAAACAGTACGGCCATTAACGAGGCTGCGATCGCTACCTTAGAATTATTTGACAGTGTCTTCATCATTTTTCCCTTTCATGGAATAAGTATTCAAATACTTCTATCGTGTAATCGGAAGCAAAGAATTCTCGTGGATTGAAGCCCCGACTTGTTTCAATGCAATATGCCCAAAACAAACCAGTTATCTTCTTGACCATGCTTTATTGAGAAGGTTCGGCAGAATCCAAATGATGTGCAGTTCGTGCGAAACATCGGCAACATTTACACGGCTTTGAAAAAATTACACGCCGGAATATGCAAAAAGGCTGCCACATGGAAATGCGACAGCCCTTCTTGATTACTTCTAGCCACAGATGAAATGGAGGATTTATGCCGCCATCGGTTGCATGCGCGCCAGTGCCTGCAGCAGCAAATCAGGATCGCCCAGCGCCAGCTTCTTCGAGTCCGACAAAGTCTGGCGGAACGCACGTGCATTCGGCAAACCAGCCATCAAGCCCAGCATGTGACGCGTGATGCTATTCACTTTCAGGCCGCCGCCCTTTTCACTTTTGCCATGTAACTGCAATTGTGCATGGATGTAAGGGATCATCGCTTGCACGACTTCAGCGCGGGTCTTGGCCGTCGCGTCATCACCGTAGTAACGCGCATCGAAGGTGCTCATCAAAAACGGATTGTGATAGGCCTCGCGTCCCAGCATCACACCATCGACATGTTGCAGATGGGTGTCAATTTCAGCCAGGGTCTTGGTACCACCATTAATGATGATTTCCAGCGCAGGGAAATCCTTCTTGAGTTGATAAGCGAACTCATAACGCAGGGGCGGGATTTCACGATTCTCTTTCGGGCTCAGGCCTTTCAGGATCGCATTCCGCGCATGCACGATAAAGGTATTGCAACCGGCATCCGCAATCGTGCCGACAAAGTCACGCACGAAATCATAAGACGTAATGTCATCAATGCCGATGCGATGCTTTACCGTCACATCGATGGACACCGCATCGCGCATCGCCTTGACGCAATCGGCAACCAATGATGTCTCATTCATCAGGCAGGCACCGAACGCACCCTTTTGCACGCGCTCGGAAGGACAACCGCAATTCAGGTTGACCTCGTCATAACCCCATTGCTCGCCCAGCTTCGCGCTCTTGGCCAGGTCGGCCGGTTCGCTGCCGCCCAGCTGCAAGGCCACCGGATGTTCTTCTTCATTGAAGTCCAGATGACGCGGCACGTCACCGTGCAGCAAGGCACCGGTCGTCACCATTTCGGTATACAGCCAGGTATGGCGCGTGATCTGGCGGTGGAACATGCGGCAATGCCGGTCGGTCCAGTCCATCATCGGGGCCACGCTGAGACGCCGCCCCTGGTACTTGCCGTTTACCGTGTTGTCTTTATTGAAATTCATTTTTAATGCTTACCCTCATGCGTAGCCGCAATTTTACACGTTGCGCCCCTATCGAGCCCGCCTAACCTCGTCCCGCGAAGCCCTGACACAGGCTTGGCTGATCCCGCCCGCTGTTAGCACCTGCAAAGTTGAAAAACAGCAAGCAAGCTGAATCCATTCCGCAGCGCCCTGCGTATCAGTGATAAGGCACATAAAAGTGCAAGCCGGTTGCCCCAGGCACACGGCATATACCAACACCCAGCGCACAGGAGCTCACATGAAAATCGCCATCATAGGATCAGGGATCGCCGGCCTGTCTTGTGCCTGGCGCCTTGCGCGCTGCGGCTACGATGTAACGCTCTTCGAAGCCAACGACTATTTCGGCGGCCATACGCATACGGTCGATGTGACGCTGGATGGCATCACCCATGGCGTGGATACCGGTTTCCTGGTGTTTAACCACAAAACCTATCCGCAACTGGTCAAGCTCTTCGCCGAACTGGATGTGGCTACGGCGGCAACCGACATGTCGTTTTCGGTCAAATTGCCACTGCCCGGTCGCACGCTGGAATGGGCCGGCGGCAACCTCAATGCAGTGTTTGCGCAAAGGCGCAATCTGCTGAGCCCACGCTTCCTGCACATGCTGCGCGATATCCTGCGCTTCAACCAACAGGCTACGACACTGGCACTGAACCCCGGCGGCACGGACAGCCCGGACTCACTCGGCAGCTATCTCGCCCGCCATCATTACAGCCGGGAATTCCGCGACTGGTACCTCTTGCCCATGGCCGGTTGCATCTGGTCGTGCCCGACCGGACAAATGCTGGATTTCCCCGTCGCCTCCTTCATACGTTTTTGCCACAACCATGGCTTGCTGCAAGTCAATGACCGGCCGCAGTGGCATACCGTGGTCGGCGGCGCACGTCACTACGTGGAAAAGATGCTGGCCGACATCCCGCACAAGCATTTGCACACACCGGTGTTTTCGGTGCGGCGTAATACACAGGGCAAGGACGGCATGATCCGGCTTGAAGCGCGGAATGGCATCCATATGTTTGACCACGTGGTGCTGGCCGGACATAGCGACCAATCGTTGCGCCTGCTGCAAGATGCGCGTGGCACTGAGCGGGATATCCTTTCCGCCGTGCGCTACCAGGCCAATCGTGCCGTATTGCACCTCGATACCAGCTGCCTGCCGCAAACCCGTAAAACCTGGTCGGCCTGGAATTATCAAAGCGCCACCGGCGATGAAACACGCGTTTGCGTGCACTACCTGCTCAATCAATTGCAGCCCTTACCTTTCAGGCAATCGGTACTGGTGTCGCTCAACCCCATCGATGAACCACGTGCCGATAGCGTACTCGGCAGCTTCGACTATGCGCATCCGGTATTCGACGCCGCCGCGATCGCGGCCCAACAGCAGCTGCCCCACATCCAGGGCCGGCAAAATACCTGGTTCGCCGGTGCCTGGACCGGCTATGGCTTCCATGAAGACGGTTTGAAATCCGGCCTCGCGGTAGCTGACGGCATCATGCGCGCCAGCGCCATGGCCACACCAAATTCCCGCGTGGCATAAGCACATCATGGATACCCGTACACTCCCCGCTCAACTCTGCTTCGGCAAAGTGCTGCACACGCGTTTGCGTCCCAGCCAGCATGCATTTGGCTACGACGTCTATTTCATACGCCTGCCCTTGCGGCAAATGGCGCAGCAAACATACACAACACCGCGCTTCTTCTCTATCGGACGTTTCAATTTATTGTCCTTCCACGCCCAGGACCACGGCGATGGGCAGCAAGCACTGCTGCCATGGATAGAGTCACTACTCAGGCGTGAAGGCATTACGGATGCGGATGGTGAAATATGGTTGCAAGCCTTCCCGCGCGTATTGGGCTATGTATTCAATCCGGTTTCATTCTGGTTTTGCCACCGGCAGGATGGAAGCCTGCGTGCGGTGCTGGCCGAGGTACGCAATACCTTCGGCGAAAAACATTGTTATTTGCTGGATACCGGCACGGCGATGCCTTATGGCGTCGAACTGAGCGCGCGCAAAATCTTCCATGTCTCGCCGTTCTGTGCCGTCGAAGGCGTCTATCGCTTCCACTTCATGCGCAGCACGCGGCAGGAAGATGGTGCACCTATCGAACGCCATGTTGCATGCATAGACCACGATGATGCCGACGGTCCCCTGTTACTGACCAGCATTTCCGGTGCTGCGCATTCCTTATCGAATGCCGTCGTCGCCCGCGCCTTCTTCCTGTATCCGTTCATGACCCTGGGCGTGATCGTCAGGATCCATTGGCAAGCGCTCAAGCTCTGGCGCAAGCACACGCCGTTTTTCAGCAAGCCCACCCCACCTTCCAGCGAGTTGAGCAGATGACCAGCAAATCAATCAATCCGGAATCGCTCCGGTTCGAAGCCCAGGCCGGTGCTACCGATGGCCTTCCTTCGCAAGTCAGATTCATCCTGCAGCTATTGCACAAGCTTGAATATGGCGCATTGCGGATGGAATTCCCGAATGGCGTGTGCATGCATTTTGGTGATCATACGCATCCGGTGACCCTGACTTTAAAGAACTACAAGCTGTTCAGCGCGGCCTTGAAGTCCGGTGATATTGGGTTCGCCGAAACCTTCATCAATGGCGACTGGACGAGCGATAACCTGCCCGGCCTGATCGAATTGTTCGTACGCAATCGCGCCGCAGTGGAATCCGTCATCTACGGCAGCTGGCTGGGCAATCTGTTCTATCGCCTCAAACATATTTTCAATCGCAACTCGCGTGCCGGCAGCCGCAAGAATATCCATGCGCACTACGACATCGGCAACGACTTCTACACTTTGTGGCTGGACCCATCCATGACTTATTCCAGCGCCTTGTATGCGAATCAGGCAAGCACTGACGCGGATAGCCTGATCAATGCGCAAAACGCCAAATACCGCCGCATCCTCGACGAGCTACGATTGATGCCACAGGAAAAAGTATTGGAAATAGGTTGCGGCTGGGGTGGCTTTGCCGAACTGGCGGCACGCGAGAAAGCCGCGCACGTAACCGGCCTCACGCTCTCCACCGAACAACTCGCCTATGCGCAACAACGCATGCGCGATGCAGAATTGCAGGATCGGGCCGAGTTGCGCTTGCAGGATTATCGTGATGCAGATGGCCAGTTTGATGCGATTGCTTCGATAGAAATGTTTGAAGCAGTCGGCGAAGCATACTGGCCCAGCTATTTTGAATGCATCAAACGCAATTTGAAAAGCGGTGGCCGCGCCTGCATACAAAGCATCGTCATCGATGACGCCTTGTTTGCAAGGTATCGCAAAGGCACGGATTTCATCCAGCAATACATCTTCCCCGGCGGCATGCTGCCATCGCCGACAGTGTTCCGCCAGCAGGCAGAAAAATATGGCCTGCGCGTCGTCAATGAATTCAAATTCGGGCTCGACTATGCACGCACGCTGCAAGCATGGCGTATCGCCTTCAAACAACAGGCGCAGCAGGTACGTACGCTTGGCTTCGACGAAGGCTTTATGCGTACCTGGGAATTTTACCTGGCGTATTGCGAAGCCGGATTCCTGGCCGGGAGCATAGACGTGGCCCAGTTCACACTGGAAAAACCATGAACCTGCCAAGCATGCAGTTCCGCCGATATGCCTATGCAGGCCTGCTGGCGACCTGCGTGCTGGTATCGGCCTACGCGGCAGATCCTGCCGCACCCGTCCATATACAAAAGGAATTGTCGCCCGCCTATCCGGCGGGTAGCGGCAGCTTTCGCTGGTTAAGCTTGAAGATCTACGATGCGCAACTCTGGATAGGTGACAAGGGCTATAACGGCGATGCGCCTGGTGCCAACAAGTTTGCACTGGACCTGCGCTATGCGCGCAACTTGCAAGGACGCAAAATTGCCGAAGCCAGTCGTGATGAAATGCAAAAGCTGGGCATAGCCACCACACAGCAAGGTGCGGAATGGCAAAGCAAGATGGAGCAAATCTTCCCCGATGTCCATGACGGCACCCACCTGACCGGGATTTACCTGCCGCATGCCGGTGCACGCTTTTATCTGGATGGTAAAGCCATAGGTGAAATCGCGGATCCTGCGTTCGCCCTGGCCTTCTTTGCCATCTGGCTGGATCCCAGGACCAGCGCACCACAATTACGGACTGCACTGCTGGCCGGCGCAGCGCCACGCGAATGAACAGGCTATCCGCCCATGCTTATCTTGCCTACGGCTTGTTCGGCTTGCCGCTGGCCCTGGTCGCCTTGCCAATTTATGTTTATGTGCCGCAGTTTTATGCAGAACGTTTCGGCCTGTCATTAAGCCTGATCGGCGCGACCTTGCTGATTGCACGCGTCTTTGATGCCTTCATCGATCCACTGCTGGGCATGTGGATAGACCACAGTAAAAGTAGCCACGGCTATGGCCGTTTCATATTGCTGGCGCTGCCCTTATTGGCCGGCGGCTTCCTGGCGCTGTTCCATCCGCCGCAATTCACCCAAGGCTCGGCACTGATATGGTTCATGGCGAGCTTGCTGCTGGTGTATATCGGCTTCAGCCTGGCCAGCATTGCGCATCAAAGCTGGGGCGCAGCCCTCACACAAAAATTGAATGAACGTTCATCCTTAACTGCCAGCCGCGAAGCATGTGGACTGGTTGGTGTCATACTGGCGGCATCACTCACCGCCTGGCTCGGACTAAGCTGGCTCAGTTTTATTTTCATAGCCAGCCTGTTGGTATCCAGCATCGTCTTGCTGAAGCTGGCTCCTGAGCCTGTGCACTTGCCGTCGCTCAATCACAATTGGGCGATGATGCTGACGCCTTTCCATACACTACGTTTTCGTTGGTTGTTTGCCGTGCTGCTCGTGAATGGCATTGCTGCTTCCATCCCTGCCACGCTATTCCTCTTCTTCGCCAAAGACCGCTTACAACTGCCGCAGTACGCGGGCATATTCCTGATGCTTTACTTCGCGGCGGCAGCCTGCTCGATGCCAGCGTGGGTAGCTCTGGCCAAACGCCATGGCGAAGCAAGGATATGGTTGCTGGCCATGCTCCTGTCGGCAGCAATATTTGTCTGGGCCTATGGTTTGCCAGCCGGTGCCGCCCTGCCATTCGGCCTGATTTGTGTCCTGTCCGGCCTGACGCTGGGTGCCGACCTGGCACTACCACCGGCGCTGTTGGCAGCCGTTATCAATCAGGCCGGACATAGCGGCCAGCGCGAAGGCTCCTACTTCGGCGCCTGGAGCTGGGCCACCAAGATGAACCTGGCTCTGGCGGCGGGCATCTCGCTGCCCTTATTGCAGCAACTCGGCTATGTGCCGGGTGTCATCAATAGCAATGGCGCACATGCGCTGGCCGTTGGCTATGCATTGCTGCCTTGCCTGCTGAAACTCACCGCGGCCGCCATCCTGTGGCGCGCACCTTTGCGTGGCATTTGAAAGCGGATAGCTAAAGGATACTGATATGAAACGCTGGAAAAAACTCTGCGCTACGCTCGCCCTCATGCTGCTGTCAGCCTGTGCCAGCCATAGCAATATCACCGACTATGCGAACGAAAAACCAACGCTGGACCTGCAACATTACTTTAACGGGACACTGGATGCATGGGGTATGTTCCAGGACAGGTCAGGCAAGGTCGTCAAACGCTTTACCGTCGTCATGCGTTGCAAATGGGAAGGTGATGTCGGCACGCTGGATGAAGATTTCACTTACTCGGACGGCAGCAAACAAAAACGTATCTGGACCCTGCGCAAAGTGGCAGCGAACCGCTATATAGGCACCGCGCCGGATGTAGTCGGTGAGGCAATCGGCATCACCGCCGGCAATACCCTGCACTGGAATTATGTGTTGTCATTACCGGTAGATGGCAAAGTATATGAAGTCAATTTTGACGACTGGATGTACCAGATGGATGATCGTGTCATGTTGAACCGGGCTGCAATGAGCAAGTTTGGTTTCGCGCTGGGGCAGGTTACCCTTTCGTTTACCAAACGCCCTTAAGACGGTAAAGACAGGCATTTACGGAGACTGACTATGAATCCCGTCATTAAAAATTGGGCCAATTTACGGGTCTGGGTCGTAGGGGCCTCGACCGGAATAGGTGCCGAAACCGCCAAGCTGCTATTGGAAAAAGGTGCACGCGTTGCGCTCTCGGCACGTCGCGTCGAACTGCTGCACACCGTTGCCAATTTCCATCCGCGGACATTGGTGGCAGGCCTGGATATAGTCGATCCCGCCAGCGTAAAAGCAGCCCACGCGAAAATCATGGAAGAGTGGCAAGGCCTGGACATGGTGCTGATCGTCGCCGGTGCCTACAATGAAATGCGGGCCGATAACTTTGACCTAGGCGTCGCCCGACACATGCTGGACCTCAACTTGTATGGCCCGCTGAACTGCCTGGACGTCGTACTACCCGGATTGCTGGCACAAGGTCATGGCAGCATAGGCATCGTTTCCTCTGTTGCCGGTTACAGCGGCCTGCCAAAAGCATTGATCTACGGCCCCAGCAAGGCAGCGTTGATTAATCTGTGCGAATCGCTCTACCTCGATTTGCATCCGCGTGGCATAGGCGTTTATATGATCAATCCCGGCTTCGTGGATACCGCGCTAACAGCCGGCAACGATTTTCCGATGCCGGCCTTGATGCAAGCGCCTGATGCCGCGAAGGAAATCGTGCATGGCCTGGAGCGCGGCGAGTTTCATATACACTTCCCGCGACGCCTGAGCAATGTGCTGCGCGTATTGCGCCTGCTGCCCTACCGCCTGTACTTCTGGATCATCCACAAAGGAACCGGACTATGAACGATGGCATAAAAACTGAATTGAGTTATGCCGCCGATATGCAGCGGGTCGTGCATTTTTTCGAAACGCTGACAGTCAAGTCGGCGCAAGAACAACTCGAGCACGTCTATGCACCTGATGCTTACTTCAAGGATCCATTCAATGAAGTACGCGGCCTGGCAAATATCAAACCACTCTTCGTCCATATGTTTACGCAAGTCGAAAATCCGCGCTTTGTCGTGACGTCGACTGTCTTGCAGGGCGATAGCGCTTTCATGACGTGGGAATTCCTGTTCCACATGCGACGCTACGCGCGCGACGAACAATGCATACGCGGTGCCACCCACTTCCGTTTCGCACCGGATGGCCGCGTCAATTTCCACCGCGATTACTGGGATGCAGCGGAAGAGCTGTATGAAAAAATCCCGTTCGTCAGCAGCTTGATGCGCATGCTCAAACGTATCGCCCGCAAGTAAATCCCGTTCCAGGCTTCACTATCTTCCGTGCTCGCAGCAAACGTACTAATATTGCTGTAACTCTTTTTCGAAAGCACGGCATATGAGCCAGCCGCTGGATACCTCCCATCTGTGGATGCCTTTCACCGCCAATCGCCAGTTCAAGGCCAGGCCACGCATGCTGGTTGCCGCTTCCGGCATGTATTACACCAGCGATGACGGCCGGCAAATCCTAGATGGCACAGCAGGTTTGTGGTGCGTCAATGCCGGGCATGGCCACCCAAAGATTACGGAAGCAATACAGAAGCAGGCGGCGGCAATGGACTACGCACCGCTCTTCCAGATCGGCCATCCGCTGGCATTTGAAGCCGCCACCGCGCTGGCAGGCATCGCACCGACGGGACTGAACCGCGTCTTCTTTTGCAACGATGGTTCGGAAGGTGTGGATACCGCACTGAAAATCGCCCTTGCCTACCATCGCATACGCGGTGACGCCGGCCGCACCCGCCTGATAGGCCGCGAACGTGCTTACCACGGCGTCGGCTTCGGTGGCATCGCAGTCGGTGGTATCGCCGGCAATCGCAAGCAATTCGGCCCCGGCCTGGCGGCCGACCATTTGCGTCATCCGCTGGACATTGCGAAGAACGCTTACTCACGTGGCCTGCCGCTGCACGGCGCGGAGATGGCTGATGAACTCGAACAACGGCTGCTGGCCTTGCACGATCCATCGACTGTCGCCGCCGTCATCGTCGAACCCTTGCAAGGCTCAACCGGCGTCATCTTGCCACCCCAGGGTTATCTGGAAAAACTCCGGGCGATCTGCGACAAGCATGGCATCTTGCTGATTTTTGATGAAGTCATCACCGGCTTTGGCCGCTTGGGGACTGCCTTCGGCGCTGATTTCTTTGGTGTCCAACCGGATATGATCGTCTGCGCCAAAGCATTGACGAATGCCGCTGTGCCGATGGGTGCAGTCATCGTGCACGAAAAAATCCATGAGACTTTCATGCAAATGGCACCCGCCGACAGCATAGAACTGTTCCACGGCTACACCTACTCCGGCCATCCGCTGGCCGCAGCAGCAGCCATTGCTACGCTGGACGTTTATCGTGAAGAGCAGCTATTCCAGCGTGCTGCAGGGATGGCACCGTATTTTGAAGATGCCGCGCACAGCCTGAAGGGCCTGCCCTTCGTCAAGGATGTACGCAACCTCGGCCTGGTGGCCGGAGTGGAACTCGAAGGCATAGCCGGCAAACCCGGCGCCCGTGCCTATGAATTATTCACCAAGGCCTTCTGGGAAAAAGGTTTGCTGACACGCGTCACCGCCGACATCCTTGCACTATCACCACCACTGATCATCAACAAGGCTCAGGTTGATGAAATGTTCGGCAGCATTGCCGACATCCTGAAGGGCATGAAGTAAGCACCCTGCCGTACTCGCGTACGAATAGGCAGGGTGTCTCACTTACCAGCGGTAAGTAGCCGTAGCAATTACCTTGCGCATATCACCATAGCGGCAACTACCGGAGCTGCAATTGCTGATGAAGGTCTTGTTGGTCAGGTTACGCATATTGAGAGCAAGGCTCCAACGCTGGAAATCATAGGCAAGCAAGCCATCAAGGATGGTGTATGACGGTAACTTGGCAGCAGCGGATTCCTGATAGCCGTAATTTGAACCGGTAAAGCGCGCGCCTAATCCCACTTTGATGCCCGAAGTAAAGCGGTAGTCCGACCACACGGATACCTGGTCCCTTGATACAGCCTGCATCTGCTTCCCGATTTCGCTAGGTGTAGAGCTCGCCGTTACATCCGCTTTCGGTGTGTAGGTATAAGCCGCCACGATGTTCATATGCGGAATCGGCTGGAACGTTGCTTCCAGCTCGAGGCCGCGCACCAGGATTTCGCCGGTCTGCTTGGGCGAAAAATCTGCCGTATAGGTAATGTAGTTTTGACGACGTAAATCAAAGATCGCTGCGCTATACCTGCTCTTGCTGCCAGGCGGTTGATAGCGGACACCAACTTCATACTGCTGTCCGGTTTCGGGTTTCAGCGGAGTATTGGTTACCGGATCTATCGTTGCTGTCGGATTGAATGATTCGGAATAACTGAAATAAGGTGCGACGCCGCTTGGATGGAGATAAACCAGCCCGGCCCGGCTGGTGAACTTATGCTCTGAAATAGACGTGCTGGAGCCATCACTCAGGCTATACACTGCAGCAGTAGCGGTGTCATATCGCCCACCCAGGGTGGCCGCCCAATTACCCCATTTGATTTGATCCTGCATGTACAAGCCGGTTTGTTTCAAATCGGTCCTTGCATCCATCCATGGAGCGTAAGGCACGACATCGTTGGTATAGACCGGCGCGTAACCATCTATCGGCGAAACGCTACCGTCATTATAGGTACGCTGATAATTGCGTGAATTCTGGTAATCCACACCGAACAGGAAAGTGTGTTGCCAGTCACCCAGCCTGAGCTTGGCTTGCACCTGGTTGTCGATGGTAAACAAGCGGACATTTTCCTTGCTGCCGAAAGGGAATCTTTGCAACATGCGGAAATTGGCGGGATCGCTCGGCACCGCTGGATTAACGACCTCAAAATCAGCCTTGTTATATACCTGTCGGTAATCAAGATCAATCACGCCGTAGCGTGCATTTTGGCGCACCGTCCAGGTATCGTTGAGCTTGTGTTCAAGCATGTAACCCAGCATCCATTGATCATGGTTGAAATGGTCAAAGCCTGGTTCACCTACATATGTCTTGGGAGAAAATTGGCCATTTGGATTCGGCAGCAATGTACCGACTTCAGGGAAGCTACCGTAAGAACTACCGTCCCGAATGCGCAAATAATGCGCCATCACCGTCAGTGAGGTATCACTGGTCGGACGCCAGGTCAGAGACGGCGCAATGAAAACCCGGTCATTTGGCAAACCGCTGGCTTCCAGTTTGGCATCCCGTACCAGGCCGGTGATGCGATACAAAACCTTGCCCTGCTCATCCAGCGCCCCCGAAAAATCACCTGCCACCTGGCGCCGTGAATTATCGCCAAGCTGGACTTGTAATTCACGCACGGGCTCTTCAGTAGGACGCTTGCTGACTACATTGATCATGCCACCCGGACCGGTTTGCCCATACAGCACCGATGTCGGTCCGCGCAAAACCTCAACCCGCTCGGTAGCGTAATTTTCAGTTTGCCAGATCGCCCAGCCATTGTTATTCCGCAGTTGCAAACCATCCAGGTAATAACCCGGTGTCTGCGCATCGAAACCGCGAATAATTGTCCAGTCAAAACGTGAATCGGAACCCCATGGCGAAACATTGATGCCGGGTGTATATGCCAGCGCATCCCGGAGACGGACCGCCCCGCTCGCTTCAATGAAATCTGCAGTCACCACTGAAATGGATTGCGGTGTTTCGATCAGTGGAGTATCCGTCTTGGTAGCGGTAGCAGCACGCTTGGCAAGATAACCATGCACCTCACCGGTAGCGGTCTCCGCCGCTGCGTTATCGCGCACAGTTACCGCCGGCAAGACGGCATCAGAGCCTGTGACAGACGCCGTCCGCAACACATACCCACCATTATCCAATTGCACTGCCTGCAAGCCGCTATTGGCCAGCAATACAGTAAATGCTCCTTGCGGCGTGAATTGTCCGCGCACCGCATTGCCGCTCTTGCCGTTCGTCTGCTCCGCAGTAAATGTCAGCGCTACATTGGCGGTACTGGCAAGACTACGCAATGCTGCCGCCAACGGGCCGGCGGGAATATTGTAGGCCTGGCGTTCATTCGCAGCCTGCGTCCCGCTTGCCTGCGCCATCACCTGCTGCGGCAAAACCGCGCACAGGGTGAAACTGCACAAGGCCAGCGCGACGGCACGCGTCAAAGGTCGCAATATAAATATCTGATGCACTGGAGTGGTCGTGCGTTTGAGCGGCACGATGTGAACGTGTCCGTTTTGATTTCCATAGGCAGGCATGCCGTTTTCCTTCAAGTTGGTTTGCTAAAAATGTAGCCCTTACTTGTAGGTGCCTTGAAAATCAAAATCGGGCAGAACAAAGATGAAAATAATTAAAAATATTTGCAGGACACTTGCGCCAGGCTGCTTCCAGCTGAAAACTACGTTGCCGCTTCCAGCGTCACCCAATACCGCGTGCGCAAACGCACCTGGATCGGCAAGGTATTCGGCAACATTGCAAGGATGCGGTCGGTATCGCCCAAGGGGAACACGCCGGAGAAACGCAGCTCGGCCACTGCCGGATCGCAGAGCATCACACCCACGCGATAGCGGCTGAGCTCGCTCACGAAGTCGGCCAGCCGCACATTATCGGCAATGATTTGCTGGCGGGTCCACGCCGTCGACTGCCGGTCTACGCTGACAAGCTCGCCCAATCCGTCACGGGTAAAAGTGATGCCCTCACCGGCGTTCAGCAAATAGCTGCTTGCATGCGCAGGTGTAATTTCAACCTTGCTTTCGAGTACGGTGGCTGTCGTGCTGCCTTGGCGCTGGCGTACGGTAAATTCAGTACCCAGTGCGCGTACTGCACCCTCCGCAGTTTCAATAATGAATGGTCGCTCCTCTGCGGCGGAATGACCGGTGACTATCATCATCTCACCGGCAACCAGGCGCACGAGGCGGCGTTGCTGATCGAAGCGCACGTTAATCGCACTAGCCGTATTGAGTGTGATGCGCGTGCCGTCATCCAGGGTCAGGCTGCGCTGTTCACCAGTGGCGGTACGATAATCGGCCACCGTTTGCTGCCAGGTTTGGGTACGGGTAGCGAGTGTCCCTGCCACACCGACAGCACCGAACCACAACAGGGTCCGGATCGCCTTGCGTCGTTGCGGCGCTGCCAGCGCAGGATTCGCAAGCGGCGACAGGCTCTGGTAAGCAGCTTGTGCCGGCAAAGACCTGAAGCGCCCGGTCACTGCTTCTATATGTTGCCAGGCCAATTCATTATCCGGTTGCGCCTTGCGCCATTGTTGCCAGCGTTCGCGATCAGCATCAGTCGCATCGCCGGACATCAGCAAGGTCAGCCAATCGGCAGCCACATTCGCCGTGTCATCACTGATCACGCGCCCACTGGCCAATGGCGCGGCCTTCTTCGGATTGGCTGTAACGTTGATCGCTGTCATCGCGTCAGGCCGCCAAAGCAAACAGGCATTGTCGGTTTGCCAGCGACAGGTACTGCTTAACGGAACTGGCCGACACCTTCAGGCGCTCGGCGATCTGCGCATAAGTCAGCTCTTCCAGATGCGCCAGCAGGAAAGCTTCCTTGACCTGGGGCGCCAAACCCTCAAGGGCATCGTCGATCTGCTGTACCGCCTCCAGCGCCAGCAATTGCGTTTCCGGTGATGGCAACAATTCTTCCGGCATTGCAGCCAGCGCCTGCAGATAACTTTCTTCCAGCAATTGGCGTCGATGACGATGTGCCATCAGGCGTCGAGCGATGGTAGTCAGGAAAGGACGTGGTTCACGGATGTCAGCCGCCGTGCCTGCCGTGATGACGCTAACAAAGGTATCTTGCGCCAGGTCGGCGGCGACAAAGGAATCACCCAGCTTGCGCCGCAGCCAACCCTGCAACCATCCGTGATGATCGTTGTAGAGGATTTCAATCGTCGGCACTGGGTTATCGGCTGTTGGCATGAGGGACGGGCTGCCGTGCAGCACCTCAAATATAAATGGGAATTATTCTCAATTATATTTGATCGATCAGGATAGTTGCAAAAATCCTCCGAATTTATGGATTCCATACAACAAGCAGCCCTCCCCCAGCTGGCAAGCCATAAAGAAAAAGCCCGCTGATTCATGGAATCAACGGGCTTTTTAAGGCAGCGCTTCAATTAAGAAACGCGTACTCAGTTATTACGCAGCGTCACGGCCTGCTTTTTTACGCTCATGTTCCTTCAGGAAGCGTTTGCGCAGACGGATGCTCTTAGGTGTAACTTCAACCAATTCGTCGTCGTCAATGAATTCAACTGCATATTCGAGCGACATTTCGATTGGTGGTACCAAACGTACCGCTTCATCCGTACCGGACGAACGAACGTTGGTCAATTGTTTACCTTTGATCGGGTTGACGACCAGGTCGTTATCACGCGAGTGGATACCGATGATCATGCCTTCGTACACTGGATCATTGTGGCTGACGAACATACGGCCGCGATCCTGCAGTTTCCAGATTGCGTACGCTACTGCTGCGCCATCATCCTGCGAGATCAGTACACCGTTGCGACGGCCACCCAAATCACCTTTGGAAGCGTCAACCGGTGCGTAGTCATCAAACACGTGGCTCATCAAGCCGGTACCGCGTGTCAATGTCATGAATTCGCCCTGGAAGCCGATCAGGCCACGTGCAGGAATATGGTATTCCAGACGCACACGACCTTTGCCGTCCGGTTCCATGTTTTGCAGGTCACCACGACGACGACCGAGTTCTTCCATCACGCCGCCCTGATTGACTTCTTCCACGTCAACGGTCAGGTTTTCAAACGGCTCGTGGCGTACGCCATCCACCATTTTGAACACGACGCGTGGACGCGACACGGCCAGCTCAAAACCTTCGCGACGCATGTTTTCGATCAGGATGGTCAGATGCAACTCACCACGACCCGATACTTCGTAGGTAGAATCATCGTTTTCCGATTGCACGACGCGCAGCGCCATGTTGGCTTTCAATTCTTTTTCCAGGCGATCACGGATCTGGCGTGTGGTAACGAACTTGCCTTCGCGACCTGCGAGTGGCGAGCTGTTAACCATGAAGTTCATGGTCAGGGTTGGCTCATCGACTTTCAACATAGGCAGGCCATTCGGTGCATCCACTGCACAGATGGTGGAGCCGATGCCGATTTCTTCGATACCGTTGATCAGGACGATGTCGCCGGCCAATGCTTCATCAACCAGTACGCGATCCAGGCCTTTGAAGGTCAGGACCTGGTTGATACGTGCCTTGGTTGGCTTGTCTTCCGGACCATTCATCCAGACGACGTCTTGACCGCCTTTGATGCGACCTGCCAGGATACGGCCAACGCCGATTTTACCGACGTAGGACGAGTATTCCAGCGATGTAATTTGCAATTGCAACGGTGCATCAGGATCATCTTCACGCGCAGGAACGTGTTCCAGGATCGCGTCGAACAATGGTTCCATGTTGCCGCCACGAACGTCCGGGGTCAGGCCGGCATAGCCGTTCAGGCCGGATGCATAAACGATAGGGAAATCGAGTTGCTCTTCGGTTGCGCCCAGCTTGTCGAACAATTCAAACGTTGCGTTGATGGCCCATTCGGCGCGTGCGCCCGGACGATCAATTTTATTCAGGACAACGATAGGTTTCAGGCCGAGTGCCAGTGCCTTGCGCGTAACGAAACGCGTTTGTGGCATCGGGCCTTCTTGTGCATCCACCAGCAACAACACGCTGTCAACCATCGACAGTACACGTTCCACTTCACCACCGAAGTCAGCGTGGCCTGGGGTGTCAACGATGTTGATGTGGGTGCCTTTGTACTCAACCGCGCAGTTCTTCGACAGAATCGTGATACCACGTTCCTTTTCGATATCGTTCGAGTCCATCACGCGTGCATCAACCTGCTGGTTGTCACGGAAAGTACCTGACTGACGCAATAATTGGTCAACAAGCGTGGTTTTGCCGTGATCAACGTGGGCGATGATGGCAATGTTACGAATAGCGCGTTTTGAGTTTGACATAGTCGTTTTTTACGGTTGGGTGGTGCTGAATTTAGAAAGCCGCATATTATAGCACAGCAAGCCCCTTCGCCTTCGGGAAACCCTTGATATTTCAATGGCTTGCTGCGTTTTTTGTGACAGATTGGTGACGCTGTTACGTTAAGAAAATAGAAACAGATAGTTCAAACGCAGCCGGAAATCCGCGTCAGGACGGCATGTTTTGATTGGTGGAGATCAATCTTTCAGGTGCCAGGATAGAGAATTCCTGCAGCAGGCCGGTGCCGAGCAAGGCTTTATCAACATCGCGATAAACGCGTACCCGTCCTTGTTCCGCAGGTACAACAATGTCTTCCTTGCCAAGCGCCAGGCGTTGCCCGTGCAGGAAGCGGCGGGCCAGTTCTTCCGACAGGTACAAGGCCGGAAAAGATGTCAACAAGGCATCGACGGGTGCTAACAATGCAGCACGCGCAGCCTCTTCCGTTGCGGCCAATTGTTCGATTGTTATTGCGCTATCGATGAACAAATCGCCAACCTGGATCCGGCGCAAGGCATTCAGATGTGCGCCACAACCCAGCGCCGCGCCGATGTCTTCACCCAGTACGCGAATATATGTGCCCTTGCTGCAACTAACACGCAAGGTAAGGAAAGGCGCCTGGTAATCAACGAATTCCAGCAAATGGATAGTGACCGGACGCGCTTCACGTTCCAGCGTGATACCTTCGCGCGCATACTCGTACAAAGGTTTGCCGTCGCGCTTGAGCGCCGAATACATAGGCGGCACTTGCATGATGTCGCCACGGAATTGCGCCAGTACAGCGTCGATTTGCTCACGTGTGACATCGACCGCGGCGGTGGCCAGGGTCTCACCTTCGGTATCGCCGGTGTTGGTGGTGATGCCGAGATGGACCACGGTTTCATAGGTTTTGTCGGCATCCAGCAAGTCTTGTGCGAACTTGGTGGCTTCGCCAAAACACAGTGGCAGCAAACCGGTTGCAAACGGATCCAGCGTGCCGGTATGCCCTGCTTTCAGTGCGCTCAACAGCCACTTCGCCTTGATCAATGCATCATTGCTGGAGACACCAACTTGTTTATCGAGCAGCAGCACGCCGTGGACGGGCACACGCTTTTTCTTGATGTAATTTGTCGCCATGATGGATCAGCAGGTACGCATTATGGGTCGGTCAGGCGCAATGCCGGAGCGGACGAAAGAAAGTGAAAAGAGGTACTGCCCTATGCATGCGCACGGGCAGACAGGACCGGAAGATCAGTCTTCCGCATCCTTGGCACGGCTGGCATTGGCTTCGTCGATCAGCTTGGACATTTCTATCCCGCGTGCGGTCGAGGTGTCATGCACGAAATGCAGTTCCGGCAAAGTATGGATGGTCAGGCGACGACCAAGCTGGCCGCGGATATAACCGGAAGCCGCAGTCAAACCCGATACCGTGTTCTTGATGTCATCCTTCTTGTCGCTCAGCATGGTGAAGAACACCTTCGCATGCGCGTAATCCGGCGTGACCTGAACTTCGGTAATCGTGATCATCCCTACGCGCGGGTCTTTCAACTCGAACGCGATGATTTCAGACAGATCGCGCTGGATCTGGTCTGCGACGCGCAAGCCGCGTCCGGGGATGGATTTACTGTGTTTGGCCATAAACTATTTTATCGATAAAACGGTGAAGCAAAAATAATTTCGCATCGGCTAGCAGCGAAGCCGGCCGATGCGATCAAGTGATACGTGGAAGGGAAACATCCCTTCCCGGCAGGTACCTTACAGTGTACGCGCGATTTCCTGCACTTCGAAGACTTCGAGTTGATCGCCTTCTTTGATGTCGTTGAAGTTTTTCAGGGTCAGACCGCATTCGAAGCCGGCTTTGACTTCCTTCACGTCGTCCTTGAAGCGTTTCAGCGAATCCAGCTCGCCAGTCCAGACCACCACGTTGTCGCGCAGCAAGCGTACCGAAGAACCGCGTTTTGCAACGCCTTCGAGTACGTAGCAACCGGCAATCGCGCCGACTTTGCTGACCAGGATAACCTGGCGAATCTCGACCAGGCCCAGTGCCTGTTCGCGTTTCTCTGGAGCCAACATGCCGGACATCGCCGCCTTGATCTCGTCTACCGCATCGTAAATGATGTTGTAGTAACGGATGTCAACGCCATTGGCTTCCGCCAATTTACGGGCCGAAGCATCAGCACGGGTGTTAAAGCCGATGATGACCGCTTTCGATGCGACTGCCAGGTTGACGTCGGATTCGGAAATGCCACCCACCGCTGCATGCACAACCTGCACACGCACTTCGCTGGTCGACAGTTTCTGCAAGGAGCCAACCAGCGCTTCTTGCGAACCTTGCACGTCGGTCTTGATGATCATAGGCAGGTTTTTGACTTCGCCTTCGCCCATGTTCTCGAACATGTTTTCCAGTTTCGCCGCCTGCTGTTTCGCCAGTTTCACGTCGCGGAACTTACCTTGACGGAACAGGCCGATTTCACGCGCTTTGCGTTCATCCGCCATGACCATGACTTCTTCACCGGCATTCGGTACTTCGGTCAGGCCCTGGATCTCTACCGGAATCGAAGGACCGGCTTCAGTAATGCTCTTGCCGTTTTCGTCCAGCATCGCACGGACACGACCGTAAGCCGAACCCGCCAGCACGACATCGCCACGCTTGAGGGTACCGGATTGCACCAGGATCGTAGCGACCGGACCGCGACCTTTATCGAGCTTGGCTTCAACCACCAAACCACGTGCAGGTGCATCGACCGGTGCTTTCAATTCCAGCACTTCGGCTTGCAGCAATACTTGTTCGAGCAAGGCATCAATGCCTTCACCGGTTTTAGCCGACACTGGCACGAATGGCGAATCGCCACCGTATTCTTCCGGCACGACTTGTTCCGCAATCAATTCCTGCTTGACGCGATCCATATTGGCACCCGGTTTGTCGATCTTGTTGATCGCCACCACCAGAGGTACGCCCGCAGCTTTCGCATGCGCGATCGCTTCTTTTGTTTGCGGCATCACGCCGTCGTCAGCTGCCACCACCAGAATCACGATATCGGTTGCTTTCGCACCGCGTGCACGCATGGCCGTAAATGCTTCATGGCCCGGTGTATCGAGGAAGGTGATCATGCCGCGTGGTGTTTCCACGTGGTATGCGCCGATATGCTGTGTAATACCGCCTGCTTCGCCGGATGCAACCTTGGCGCGACGGATGTAATCCAGCAACGAAGTTTTACCGTGATCGACGTGACCCATGACGGTCACAACCGGTGCGCGCGGCAAGGCTTCGATATCTGCGTGTTCTTCGCCCAGCTCCAGCAATGCTTCCGGATCGTCCAGTTTCGCCGCGTGTGCGGTATGGCCCATTTCTTCGACCAGAATCATTGCTGTTTCTTGATCGAGTACCTGGTTGATCGTGCACATCTGGCCCAGTTTCATCAAATGCTTGATGACTTCGGATGCCTTGACCGACATTTTGTGCGCGAGTTCGGCAACGGTAATCGTTTCCGGTACGTGCACGTCTTTTACGACAGCTTCGGTTGGTGCCTGGAAGTTGCTTTCGCGATCATCATGGTGCGATGGACGACGGCCCTTCGGACCTGCGCGCCAGCCATCACGACCACCGCCGGTGTTGCCGCGGGTCTTGATGCCGGCACCGCGTTTTTTCGCGTCGTCTTGCCAGGTGGACGAGACATTCGCCGATTTGATCGACTTCTTGTCTGCCGCTACTACTGGTTTTTTCTCGTCTTTTTTCTCGCCGGCCTTTTTATCAGCAGGTTTGTGCAAAGTACCTTCGGCAGGTTTGGCTGCGACCGGTGCTACAGGCTCAGGAGCCTTGATGGCGCGACGTGGCGCATTCATCATGGCTTTGATCTGCGCCACTTCATCGGCTACCGCTTTACGTGCGGCTTCAGTCGCGACCGCTTTTTCGCTCGCTTCCTTCGCGGCATCCTTAGCCAGTTGCGCTGCTTTCTTTTTGCTTTCTTCTGCGGCTACGCGTTTTTTCTCTTCCTGCGCCGATTCGTCTGCTTTCGCTTCTACCGGTTTTGCCGCATCCGCTTTTTGTGCTTCTGCTTCAGCTTGTTCTGCTTGTTTCAATGCTTGTGCTTGTGCTTCTTTTTCCGCTTCCAGCTTGGCCAGGCGTTCTTGTTTTTCGCGCAGGTCAGCTTCCTGACGTGCAATCAGCTCAGCCTGACGACGCGCTTCTTCCGCACGACGCTCGATCTCCGCTTCATCAATAACAGGTGCTGCGGCTTTGACTGGTGCTTCTTCAGGCGTGGATTCGTCGCGTTTTACGAAAGTCCGTTTTTTACGCACTTCGACCTGGATCGTGCGCGATTTGCCGGTAGCATCCGCTTGCTTGATTTCAGTCGTTTCTTTACGGGTCAATGTGATCTTTTTCTTTTCACCGTCTGGTGCAACACCATGCGCACGGCGCAGGTGGTCAAGGAGCTTGTCCTTGTCGGCCTTGGATAATTCGTCGGACGTTGAGCTTTTTTCGACGCCAGCATCCCGCAGTTGCGTGAGCAATACGTCTGCTGGCATCTTCAGCTCGGTGGCAAATTGGGCTACATTGTTACTCGCCATTCAGTCCTCTTTTCTATGTAACGCGTTAGATGAAAAACAAGCTTCGGGAATTACTTCGCTTCCGCGAGGCTCCATACCTTGGCTTGCAAGGCCTTGGCGTGGTCATCGTATTTAGCATCGATGAGTTTCATCTCTTCGTCTGTCACATCTTTAAATTCATCTTCAATCAGTTGACGCGCACGGTCTGCAGGCAATGCCAGAATCGCGCCAAACTCGTCATAGGCCAGGGCCGAGAATGCTGCCAGCGTTTTGATACCAGCCAAACCAAGTTTGCCTGCCATCACACGATCCATACCTTCCAGATTCGCCAGCGCGTCTTCCATGCCTTCCAGACCTTCTTCGGAAGCAATCGCTTCTGTTACCAGTGCATCGCGTGCGCGGTTGCGCAATTCGTTGACGGTGTCTTCGTCAAACGATTCGATGTCCAGCATTTCGCTGATAGGCACATAAGCAATCTCTTCCAGGCTCGCAAACCCTTCATCCACCAGAATGTCGGCAACTTCCTGGTCGACATCCAGTTTTTCCATGAACAGGGTGCGAATCGCGGCTGTTTCCAGTTGCGATTTATCGGCAGACTCTTCCGCCGTCATGATGTTGATTTGCCAGCCGGTCAGTTCCGAAGCCAGGCGTACGTTTTGACCGCCGCGACCGATTGCGATCGCCAGGTTTTCTTCGTCGACCACAACGTCCATTGCATGCTTTTCTTCATCAACCACGATCGAAGAAACGTTGGCCGGAGCCAAAGCACCAATCACGAACTGCGCCGGGTCTTCCGACCACAACACGATATCTACACGTTCGCCGCCGAGTTCACCGGTAACAGCCTGAACACGGGAACCGCGCATACCAACGCAGGTGCCGATAGGATCGATACGCTTGTCGCTGGTAAACACAGCGATCTTGGCGCGGACGCCGGCGTCACGTGCAGCCGATTTAATTTCCAGCAAGCCTTGTTCGATTTCCGGAACTTCCAGCTCGAACAATTTCATGATGAATTCCGGCGCGGTACGCGACAGGATCACTTGCGGGCCGCGTGCATTGCGGTCGATACGCAGGATATAGGCACGAACGCGATCACCGATACGCAGGTTCTCTTTAGGAATTGTTTGGTCGCGCGGCAAGCGTGCTTCGATACGGCCGGATTCGACAATCGCATCGCCGCGTTCCATACGCTTGATGGTGCCGGTAACCAGCGAATCGCCACGTTCCAGGAAGTCAGCCAGAATTTGTTCGCGCTCGGCATCACGGATGCGTTGCAGTACAACCTGTTTGGTGTCTTGCGCAAAGCGACGACCGAATTCAACCGATTCAATCGGCTCTTCAATATAGTCATCCACTTCGATATCGCCGATTTGTTCCTTGGCTTCGAAATGCAGGATTTCCTGATCCGGCAATTGCAGACCCGCTTCGTCAGGCACTACGTGCCAGCGACGGAAGGATTCAAATTCGCCAGTTTCGCGATCGATGGATACACGGATGTCGACATCGCCTTCGTAGCGCTTTTTGGTCGCTTGCGCGAGCGCGTGTTCCAAGGCTCCGAAAACGATATCCTTATCGACGTTTTTTTCGCGCGCTAGCGCATCAACCAACAATAAAATTTCGCGACTCATGCTTTGCGACTCCTAAAATTCACTTGTGGCACTAAATGTGCCTTGTCTACATCAGCGAGCGTAAATTCGAGCTTCGCCGGCCCATCGTTTCCTTCAAATTCCAACGCGAGTGTCTCGCCTACCGGTTCCTGCAAAATGCCCTGGAACGATTTGCGATTCGCCGCATTCGGCATCGGCATACGCAATTTAACCAGTGCCTCGGCACCGGCAAAACGCACATAATCCGACAACTTCTTCAGCGGCCTGTCGAGACCGGGTGACGACACTTCCAGTCGTTCGTAATTGGCGTTTTCAACCGTCAATACATGCAACAACTGGTGCGTTACCTTTTCGCAGTCCTCTACCGTGATCGCACCTTTATCCGCATCTTCCGGAGTAAAGTCGATAAACACGCGCACCAGACCGCGGGCTGCCTGTTCAAAATTGACCAGTTCATAGCCCATGCCAACCACGGTTTTTTCAATTAGCGCCGACAACTGCAAAAGAATTCTCCGAATAACGTCAATCACGACCAAGTCGAAATTGAATACAACAATGCAAACTGTTTAACAAAAAAAAAATGGGCATCTGCCCATCTTTTTTATCATTCTGACCACCGAATTCAATGCCAAAAACATAATTTTTGGGCTGGCGACCTTCGTTAACTGCCGAATTATAGTTGATTAACAGGTCAACCGCAATGTTGGAATCCCTGCAGCACCCATTCGGACAGCTGACAAATCCGTCTTTTTCAAATCCGGCGCGTCAAACGACGTGCCATGGAACAGACAAATTAAGCTTTAAACTTTGGAGCGACGGCGCGGGCCGCCTTGCGGGCCATTTCCGCCACCAGGTCCACGATGCGGACCGTTACCACCGCCGGGACCACGATTCGGTCCGTTGCTGCGACGCGGTTGGCCCATACCCGGGAAACCCAGCGAAGTCTGCAGCGGATCCGGTTGGCGGCTACGTTGTTGCCCCTGGCGATTCGGCTTACCCGGATTTTGTCCTTGCGAACGTCCCTGGCCAGCACCGGTGTTTTGCCACTGGCTAGGGCTGCGTGGCTGGCCGAGGCCATTATCGACACGCGGCGCGCGATTGCCGTTAACACGATCACCACCTGCAGCACGGCCTTTATTGGCAGGACCGGCTTCACCTGTATTCTTGTCCAGACCACTCAGTGCCAGTAAGTCGCGCACTGCGTGCTCTTCCATTTCTTCCCAGCGACCGCGCTTAAGGTTTTTAGGCAGGGTCAGCAAACCGTAACGGGTACGGATCAGGCGCGATACGGTCAGGCCGATCGCTTCAAACATACGGCGCACTTCGCGGTTACGGCCTTCGCCGATGGTCACGCGATACCATTTGTTGACGCCTTCACCACCACCATCGGCGATTTTGGAGAATTGCGCCAAACCGTCTTCCAGTTCGACACCGGCCAGCAATTTCTGACGCATGCCCTCTTCCAGCTCACCCAGGGTACGCACCGCGTATTCGCGGTCGATACCGTAGCGCGGGTGCATCAGGCGGTTGGCCAGATCACCGGAAGTGGTAAACAGCAACAAACCTTCAGTATTGAAATCGAGGCGACCGACGGCCAGCCACTTGGCAGCCTTCATCGTCGGCAAACGATCGAATACCGATGGACGGCCTTCCGGATCGTTGGTGCTGACAATTTCACCGGCCGGCTTGTGATACACCAGCACGCGTGGCGGCTTCTTGCTTACTTTGCGTTGGATCAGCTTGCCGTTGATACGCACCTGGTCGGTCGGCAAGATGCGCTGGCCGATATGGGCAGGCTCGCCGTTGACCGATACGCGGCCGGCAATAATCAATTCTTCCATATCGCGACGCGAACCGAGACCGGCTTCAGCCAGTACTTTATGCAATTTCGGCGCATCGTCGTCCGCCGTCAAATCGCGGCGTACGGTTTTTTGTTCATGGCGACGTTTACCACCGGCGCTGTCTTCTACCGCCAGCGAGTCAAAGTCATCGGAAGTAACAAAGGAAAACACATCATCGGCATTGTCTGCCTTGCCATGTGGTTTGCCGCCGCGCTGCGTACCGGCACCATTTGGCTTGCCGCGACCTTGCGGCCGTGGCGCGCCCTTGGCGCCCTTCGCACCCGGCTGACGTTCACCGCGGCGATTATTATTAGTACGTTCCTTGCGCACTTCACCATCAACAGCGGCGCTGCGTACCTCACCTTGTGGGAGATCTTGTGCGCCTTCGGCACCATCAGCCTTCACTACAGCAGACTCTGTTGCCTCACGTGGCGTATTACGGGCACGGCGCAAAGTGCGTGGACCGCGCAAACCGCGCTTGGCCGGCTTGGCAGCAGCACCTTCTTGCGCCGCGGCAGGAGCCTGCTCGCCGGAATGCTCGGATGGGGATGCGTCATTGCCTGGCGCATCGGAAGTATTATTTTTCGTTGGGCGATTCATTATTCAATTCTTGGTTGTGCTCACTTGGGACGTCAACAACCGTCAAGTCAGGCGCTGCTGCGTCGGTAGGAATGGCCGCTTCGGATTCCGAAGTACTCAATTCAGTTGTTTGTATTGCCGCATCCTCAACGCCTTCGGCTTCTTCAGCAACGACGGTGGTTTCGACCACTTCAATATCAGTTGCTTCAGCAACAGTTACGTCGGCTTCGACTATCCCGGCGTCAACTGATTCAATCTCAATTGTTTCCGCGACAGCTTCGGTAGGAGTGGCGTCAGCCTGCCCATCTTCTGCAGGGCCTTCGGCGGCGGTTTCAGTACCGGCGAAATCAATCGCCGTCTGATCCAGATGTTCTTGCAATTCTGCTTCCAGGCCCTGCATCTCCAGCAAGGCACTGCCCTGCATGTCGCCCTTCTCTACTTGCTGCAGAGGCGGCAATTGATCCAGCGAAGTCAGGCCGAGATCGTCGAGGAAATGCTTGGTCGTCGCGAATAACGCTGGTCGACCAGGGACATCACGATGCCCGATGGATTCGATCCAGCCGCGATCTTCCAGCATCTTGATGGTTTGCGAATTGACCGTGACACCACGGATTTCTTCGATATCGCCGCGCGTAACCGGCTGGCGATAGGTAATGATGGCAAGCGTCTCTAGTGTCGCACGCGAATATTTCGGTGGCTTTTCCGGATTCAGGCGCTCCAGGTAGATCTTCATCTCCGGACGGCTCTGGAAACGCCAGCCGGTCGACAGGCTGACCACCTCGATACCTTTATCTATCCAGTCGTCACGCAACTCTTCAAGCATTTGCTTGATTTCGTCAGTACCAATCTGTCCGTCAGTCTCGCCCGTTTCGACAAAAAGCTTCTTCATGTCGTTTATGGACAGGGGCTCGTGAGCGCAAAGTAGCGCTGTTTCGAGGACCTTCTTCGCCTCAGCAATATTCATTTACGATATTTACGACTGTTTAGTTGCAATGTGCAGAAATTATATTCAACGACAACCATCTTTGGAATCGATTGTCCGGTTAGAGAACCAGTTGATACTGCAATCCGACGCCCGTTTAGAGGAGATGTAATGTGGGCGGGATTTATATAAGACTTGTAAGACTTTGGTTGCGGGGGCAGGATTTGAACCTACGACCTTCGGGTTATGAGCCCGACGAGCTGCCAGACTGCTCCACCCCGCGTCTGAAGATATGAAGTATATATGGTATCGCTACGCAAAGCAATCTTAATTGCAGCTTCTTTATGCGGTGATACACTTCTGCACTTGCAATCATGTCGGTAATGATCCGGATAACCAGGCTTTTCAACGATTTGTCATTTTTATGAAATTTTGTTCCGAGTGCGCACACCCTGTCTCGCTGTCGATTCCTGAAGGCGACAACCGCCCGCGTTATGTGTGCAGCAATTGCGGCGCGATTCATTACCAGAATCCAAAGATGGTATTAGGCTCCATCCCGGTCTGGGATGAAGATGGCGACATGCGCATCCTGCTGTGCAAACGCGCAATCGAACCGCGCCTCGGTTACTGGACGCTGCCGGCCGGCTTCATGGAAAACAATGAAACCACCAGCAATGCAGCTATCCGCGAAACCGTCGAAGAAGCCGGCGCCAATATCCGCCTGCATGAATTGTTTTCTTTATTGAATGTGCCGCATGTGCACCAGGTGCATATGTTTTACCGCGCCACCCTGCTCGACTTGAACTATGCGGCAGGCGTTGAAAGCCTGGAAGTCAAACTGTTCGCACCTGAAGACATTCCATGGGAAGACATCGCCTTTCCGACGGTCCACCACACGCTGAAGTTTTTCCTGGCAGACCATGCGAAGGTAAAAAACGGCGGCTCCTATGGCTTCCATACGCTGGACATACTCAAACCGATGCTCAGCCCGGAATCATTTACCAACAGTTAATTGCTGTTACTGATGGCTCTAATATAAAAGGCTTATTCCCATTGCAAGGGAATAAGCCTTTATTAATACCACGCGTTGCCATTTAAAAGGTGGCCTCCGTCATCCCGACGAGACTAAGGATTGACGCCGTTTTCAGGCAGAGGATAACTTGCACCACCGCTACCACGCACAGGAATTTGCAGGCGCGTGACCAGTTGCCGGCAAGCTGTCCTGGCTTCCGCCATAATTTCTTCACCATCCGCAGTCGCCAATTGGCCGTTTTCATAAACAATCTTGCCATCCACCATGGTCAGGCTCACATCACGGCCGGAACCGGCATAGACCAGGCTGGCAATGATGTCAAAACAAGGTGCCAGTGCAGGACGCGCCAGGGATACCACAACCACGTCAGCCAGCTTGCCGACTGCCAATTGACCTGCGTCAACACCCGCAATCTGCGCGCCGCCACGCGTAGCCAAGGCAAATGCATCCCAGGCATTCGTGGCAACCGGATCGAGGGTGGCAAGGCGTTGCACATAAATCACTTGCTTCATGATTTGAAACATATCGAAGGAATGCCCGGCCGCGCCATCAGCCCCTATACCTATGCTGGCGCCAGCCTCGTTCAAGAGACCGAGGCGCATGGCACCGGAAGCCAGGTATTCATTCGACATCGGGTTATGCGCAATGCCGCAACGCCGACGTGCCACGATTTCAACTTCTTCATCATCCAGCCAGATCGCATGGGCAAAGGTGGCATGCTGATCCAGCAAGCCGTTGCGCTCCATCCAGGTGAAAGGACGCAAGCCATAAGCTTGTTGGTAGATGGTCGGATCAATCGCTGCTTCGGAACAATGTGTATGCCATTTGACGCCATACTCGCCGGCCAGCGCAACGGACTGCCGCACCAGTTCCTGGTCGTTGTAAATCACATTGATAGGCGCCGGCCAAATGCTGATGCGTTCATCCTGCCATTGCTCCATGCAAGCACGCATGGCTGCAATCTCATCGACGGTACTGTGCTGAAACAAAGCCGGACTAAGGCCGTTATCCCTGGCGACATCTGTAAAGGGACCGAACATGCCACGTGCGACTACCCCACGCAAGCCGATATCCCGCAACGCCGCGGCCACCGCCAGCGTGGTATCCACATCAGCCGGTGCATAGTGATTGTCGATGATCGTAGTAGTACCGCAGGACAAGGCTTCCAGCGCACCCAGGCGAACTGCCGTCAATGCTTCATGCGGTGAAATATTCGCTGCCAGCGGCAGCATGAATTCACCCAGCCATTGCCACAAGGCCATACCATCACCCAGGCCCCGCCCCGCCGCCTGGAACAAATGGTTATGGCAGTCGATCAGACCCGGGATAATCGCCTGACCGCGGCAGTCAACACGCCGCGCTGCCTGCCAGTGCTCAAGCTTCGCAGTCTCGTCAACTGCCACAATACGGTTGCCGCTGACTGCCACCGCACCATCCTCAAGGATACGGCGCCCGTCATCCATGGTGACCACGATCCCATGTACAAATAAAACGTCACAGCTGTTCAATCTATTTCTCCTGCGGAATGTGCTTAATGAGATTGATGGCTCTGCGGCGCAAGCGGTGCCGCCGGTGCATCTCCCCTTGCTGAAGGCGTCGCGCTGTCTTCCTGCTGCAACTGCCGTGCTCCGTTAAACAGGACATTCAGCAGCATCGCGGTGATGACTGTCAGCAGTACACCGCTATGCAAGAGCGGCGTCATGAAATCCGGAAAGGCCGAGAAAAATTTGGGCGACATCGTAGGGATCATACCGACGCCCAGGCTAATCGCAAGTATCAGCGTGTTATGCCGGTTATGTCGGAAATCAACACTCTGCAGGATGCGTACTCCTGAACCGGCCACCATGCCAAACATTGCAATCGCCGCACCACCCAGTACGTAATGCGGAATCGACGCGACCAGGTGCGCCAGCTTGGGCAACAAGCCCAACATGATCAGGAAAATCCCGGCGGCAACGCACACATAGCGACTACGGACACCGGTAATGCCGACCAAGCCGATATTTTGCGCGTAGGAGGTGTAAGGAAAGGTATTGAAAACGCCGCCGATCGTTGCACCTAATGCATCGGCACGCAAACCACGTGTGAATTCATCACGGCTGATTTTGCGCCCCAGTATTTCGCCAAGAGAAAAGAACAGCCCAATGGACTCAACCATGGTGATCACCACCACCAATGCCATGGTGATAATGGCGACCGGATCGAAGGTCGGCATGCCGAACTGGAAGGGGCGCACCATCGCCACCCAGGGCGTGGCTTCAACACCGGAAAAATGAACGTCGCCAAACAGGACGGCAACCAAAGTACCGGCAGCTATCCCTATCAATATCGCAATATTCGCCAGGAAGCCACGGCCAAATCGCGCAACCAGCAAGGTTACGACCAACACCAATGCCGCGACACTAATATAGAACGGATGGCCAAAGTCAGCCGCACCGTAACCACCGCCAGCCCAGGTAATCGCCACCCCGAGCAGGCTGGTACCCAGGGCCAGCAGGGTTGAGCCGGTCACCAAAGGTGGGAACAAGGGCAAGGCGCGAATGATCAGTGGCACCAGTAGCAGGCACAACAAGCCGGCTCCAATGATGGCGCCATATAGTCCGGGCAAACCCAAGCCCGGGCTGTATGCAATCGCGATCATGGGCGCGATCCCGGCGTAGGACACACCCATCATCACCGGCAATCTAATCCCTATCCATTTCCCTATGCCCAGTGACTGCAATATTGAAATGAGGCCGCAACACAGCAAATCAGCATTGATCAACATTGCGATTTGTTCAGCGGGCAATTTGAGCGCGCCGCCGACTATCAGCGGCACAGTTACCGCCCCTGCGTACATCACAAGTAAATGCTGAAGGCCCAGGGCGGCGGTACGACCGAGGGGTGGGCACACGTTGATTTCGTCCATGCCTGATCTTGCATCCATTGTCTTCTCCTTTGATTGGAACTTGTTTGCGCCATGCCTCTGCGGACATTTCGCAATTCTTTTATTTCTTATCCAGCGATGCCCTACTTCCTTTGCCTCGATTTGATACAACAATCATTCATGCAAAAAGTGCTGCAAACGAGCCGCCGATGCCTGCGGTGCGTCTAGCGGCACCAGATGGCCGCTATCCGCGATTTCCGCGTAACTGGCCTGCGGCGCGAGAGCCGCCATCAGCTTCATCACTTCCTGCCGCACAAAGCTGTGCTCGCCATGCAGCAAGAGCATAGGCATGGTCAGGGTCGCCAATAAAGGCCACAGGTCATCAGAACGAAACGGCCAGCGTGTAAAGAAGTAAGGATCATGCTTGCGCACAAAGCCGCCGTGTCGCCCCGGCATGACAGATGCCTCCGCGTGCAATGCAAGCAAGGCCTGCGGTGCGTAGGCATTCGCCTTGCGTTCCCACTCCAGCACCTCCGTGCTACAGGAAAACCAGTCTGGACGTGGGAACAGTTCAGTTTCACCTTGCGCAAAATTGGGTTCGACATCGACCACGGCAAGGCGACGTATCATCCCGGCATGCCGTCCCGCATACTCCATCGCCACCAGTGCGCCCCAGGACAAGGCCGCGATATCAATCCGCGACGGCAAGCCCAAGCCTGCGATGACATCTTCCAGGTCTTCAACATGTTGCGCGGTTTTATACGCACCGTTGGCAGACCACTGGCTATCCCCATGACCACGCATATCCAGGGCATAGACAGCGCGCCCGCCAGACAACATATCGGCCACGTCATGCCATAGCCAGGCATGCCCGGTCACGCCGTGCAAGAGCAATAAAGGTGGCGCGCTCCTGTTCGCGCCATCCTTGCCGACAAATTCAAGCACATGCAGGCGTAAACCGGAGCGCGACGGCAAATAGTGATGGCGAACAACGGTAGTCGATACCATCTTCAGCCCTTCGGTTTGGCATTCATCAATTCAAAGAGCCAACGTCGATACTCTATCGTCACGACGTCGGCGCCACGCATAGGCGTTTCCCTTTGCGCCGGATCGCCACCGGCAAGATTGAACCAGAGCGGTCGCTGTGATTCGATAATCGGCTGGTCCTGTCCCAATACTTCATCTTCGAAATCCCGGAAGAAGGCATCGTGTTTGCTATCGGTACCGAAATCCCGCGCGATCCACCAAAAGCTGCGTGTCTGGGTCGCAGTAACGGGACTGGCCGACATGAACAAGACGTAGCGTTTGCCATTCGGGAAGATGCGCTTCAGGTGCACCGTATGCGGCATCGTCACGTGGTACTCATTGACCGGTTCTATCAATGCATCTGTAATTCCCAGCAATTCCTTCTTCAATCCCACGCCCGGTTCTTTGACGCCGCTACGATTGAAGCGCAATACCGGTCCTTCGCGCCAGACATCAACAGGCTCTACCCGCGGATTGGAACGACTGCCTATGGTGCCGTCGTGCACAAAAGAGAAATGCGCGAAGTCGACAAAGTTTTCCAGTCGGCGTGGTGAACTGGTTGCCCAGTCATAGCTGGTACCTTGCAGGACGTTGTATTCAGAATCATCAAATTCCGGAAATTCGGGAAATGCATATAAGGGCTCTTCCAGCGCCACCCAGATAATGCCGACGTGTTCAGCGGCGTGATACTTCGCGACCGATGCCTTCAATACATCGCACAATTCCTCCCGTGCCGGCACCCGTACACATTTACCGCCATCGTCATAACGCCAGCCGTGGTAAGGGCACTCAATCGTGCCGTCGACTATCTGCCCGAGCGCCAGCGATGTTCCTTTATGCGGGCAACGACTATCCAATGCAGTGACGACGCCATTCAAACGGGCTAGCACCAGGTTTTGATCCAATAGGGTCACCGCCAGCGGGGTATCGCCCAGCTCGGAAGCGTAAGCCACCGGATGCCAGAAACGGCGCAATGCCCGATACAGCGGATGATTTGCAGGGTCGTGCGGCCCTGTCATGGTGACGCCGATATTCGATAATTCAGTCATGTTGATGTCTCCACTTAATTAAAATAAGCACCGCCGTTAACCAGCAGGCTTTGCCCTGTGATGAAATCGGAACCGTCACTCAGCAGGAACAAGGCCGCTCCCACCATGTCGTGCGGTGTCTGTGAACGTTGCAGGCAACGACCCGCGATCGTGCGTTCGTCCGCAACCGAACCTTGTTTGGCGAGTATGTCTGCATCAGGAATCAAGTCCGGACAGAGCGTATTTGCCTGGATATTGTGTGCGCCGACCTCACGCGCCAGCGAGCGCGTTAAACCGATGATCGCCGCTTTGGAAGAAACGTAATGCAGGAAATTCGGCACCCCCTTGTATGGGGTATTCGATGAGACGTTGATGATCTTGCCGCTGCCCTGCTGGCGCATATATGGGAATACCGCGCGGCAGCAAAGCCACACACCACGTACATTGATTTCATAGCAGCGATCCCATTCAGCGATGGGAATATCCATGAAGGAACCGAAGCTGCAGCCCTTGAAAAATCCGGCATTGTTGATAATGCCGTCGATGCGACCGAAATGCGCATGCGTCTGCTTTGCCATCGCCTCGATAGAGGCGGGATCGCTGACGTCTATCTTCATCGCGATCGCCTGCTTGCCATAAGCCTGTGCCTGCGTCGATAAATCCTGCAGGTCCGCCATCACGATATTGGCACCGGCGGCCACCAGGCCGTCGCAATAGGCATGTCCGATATTGCCGCCGGCACCGGTAATGATGATGGTTTTATTTCTCAATGAATACGTCATCTTGTCTCCTTTTATGTTTTGGTAAATGTGAGAAATGGGTTTTATAAATCCAGCGTCAGTGATGTTCCTTTGCAACGCGATACACACAGCATCATGGTTCGATTGCCGGCACGCTCTGCGGCACTCAACACCGCATCCCTGTGCTCAGGTTCGCCCGCCAGCACTGCCGTCTCGCATGAACCACATACCCCTTCTCGGCACGAACTCAATACGCTCACGCCATTGCTGAGCAAGACCTCGAGGATCGATAGCTCGGCTGGTATCTGAAAGGTCCGCCCGGATCGTGCCAGCGTGACGCTGAAGGTTTCCGTCGCAGCATCCGATGCGATGGCCGGTGCACTGAAGTATTCAACATGCACCCGTTCCGCAGGTATGGCTGCGGTTGCTTGCTCGAAGCCCTGCAATAACATCCCCGGACCACAGCAGTAAAAATGCGCGGCGCCGGCATGTTCTGCTTCACTGCCTTGTACGAGTTCAGCCAGGTTGAGCATCTGATTACCCGGAACCTGATCAAAAACCGTATGCAGATGTGCGGTTTGCGTAGTCGCCGCCAGTGCCTTCAACGCATCCAGGAAAGCGGCCCGCTCTTCGGTCCGCGTGCAGTAGTACAAGGTCCAGGCACGCCCGAGTTGGTTCAGGCGCTGCACCATGCTGAAGATGGGTGTGATACCGATACCACCAGCGATCAGCACCGAATGCGCCGCCTCTTCATTCAAGGGAAAATTATTCCGCGGCAAACTGATCGTCAGCACATCGCCAGGCTTCGCCGCTTCATGCAGATAGCTGGAACCGCCCCTGCTCGCGGTATCGCGATTGACGCCGATCATGTATGCCTTCGACTCCCCCGGGTGCAGCAAGGAATACTGGCGTACCAGGCCATTAGGCAAATGCACATCGATATGGGCACCGGCGGTAGCTGCCGGCAATTGTTCACCGGCCAATGGACACAATTCAAATGAACGTATCTGCTCAGCCTCTATGCGTATTCCACGCACCCAAACCTGTCTTGTCTCCTGCTCATTCATAAACACCTCTGCTTGTTAGCATCCGACGACATGACGTCAGAAAAAATGGTGTCACCACTTGATCAATATTCAAAAATGCTTGCATGTCATTTCTTGAGTCACACGATATGCGAGCATTAAACCTTGTCATGTTTAACAACACAATCAACTTAATTTTATTTATTGATTAGATATATTTATTAATTAATGACACCCAAAATTACAAAAAAAAGCAGCACACCACTGACCGTGGATGTGCTGCAAAAGCAGGACTTACTCTTTAAGGAAGCAATCGTTTTAGAAGCGATGGCGTATACCGACAGCAAGACTTTTACCAGCCGATAGCGCATCAAGTTCGTCACGCATCAAAACCAGGTAAACATCGGTACGCTTGGACAGGTTGTAATCGTAGCCCAGGCTTAAAGTTTCGCGCTTCGCACCAAGCACCGGATCAAGCAGGCCGTAGGCTGCAAGCACCTTGCCCCCGCCTAAGGGAACAGCGACGCCCAAATCGGTCAGCTTGTACTCGATGTCAGGTTGGGCACTGACATTTTTTACCTGTCCGTACTGGGCAAACACCTTGACGACATCGAAATCATAAGAAGATCCCAACTGCCATGTCGTCGTGTCCGCAATTGCCGCCCCTTTGCGTACGCGCTGGTAAACCGCAGTCAAGCCCAAAGGGCCTTTCGCATACAACAGGCTGCCACCAACGTTAGGGCCGCCATTACCCTCACCCGCAGCTGCAATCAGGTTGACCGTCAAGCCACTGAAATTCGGCGAGATATAGGCGATCGAATCACTCCAGCCGCTATCCCCCGTGACGGTGCCGGAAGCAAAGTAGTGACGTATGCTGGGCGAGTATCCAAAAGAATCACCAAAAGGATTGAACAGCAAGGTAGAAGTAAACAAAGGCACGGAATTGCGCCCCAGCCTCACGCTACCGAAACGACCTTGCAAACCGACATAGGAACTGCGTGTCCAAAAGCCGTCGCCGTCAAAACGCCCGTTACTGCCGGTGTCGGCCCGGAAGTAGGATTCAAGCGCAAAGACGGTAGCCAGCCCGCCGCCCAAATCCTCACTTCCCTTCAAACCAAAATAGCTGGTCGTCATCTTGCCGTTTTCCACGCCGGTAACCGCAGACTTCCCCGGCTGCTTGTCATAAGCCAGCGCCACGTCTATCAAGCCATAAACCTGGACACTCGACTGCGCCTGACTTGCCGTTCCCCAAGCCAGCATGGCGACAAGCGCCAGGCCCTTTATTGGAAAATATTTCATATCATCTCTCCCCTACCGTTATAGGTTTTTTTAATGTGTGTCGGCCTGCTTGGCCGCATTGATCGAAGCTGCAAGATCCTCTTTGCTACCGTTGAAATACATATTGAGTAACAACGCACTGACTGCCGCCAGCAAGATGCCCGATTCGATCAGCAGATGTAAGCTGTGCGGTATCCATTGTTTGAAGTTGGGTGCCATCAAGGGAATCATCCCCATGCCCACCGAGATTGCGACGACGAATAGATTGTTGCGATTGGTTTTGAAATCCACGCCGCTCAGCATCCGTATCCCGGTTGCGATCACCATGCCGAACATGACGAGGCCGGCACCACCAAGCACGAAAGTCGGTACCGATTCCACCAGTGCGGCAATCTTGGGCAGGAAACCAAGGATGATCAGGATTACACCGCCTGCCACGCACACAAAGCGGCTACGCACACCGGTGACACCGATCAGGCCGATGTTCTGGCTGAAGCTGGTATAGGGAAAGGTATTGAAGATGCCGCCGATGACAGTACCCAGGCCATCGGTGCGCAAGCCGGCCGACATCACCTTGCGCTCCAGCTTGACCCCGCAAATCTCACCCAGCGCAAAGAACATACCGACCGATTCGACCATGATCACGATCATCACCAGCGTGAAGGTCACAATCAGGATCGGATCAAAGATAGGCATGCCGAAGGCAAAAGGCTGAATCAGTTCAAACATCGGTGCCTTGGCTACCTTGTCGAAATTCATCATGCCCAGGGCAGTCGCAACCACGCCCCCAACCACGATGCCCAACAGCACCGCGATATTGCCGAGAAAACCCTTGGCATAACGGGCGATGAACAAAATGGATACCATCACCAGCGCAGAGATCCCGATGCCACTCAGCACAGCGTAATTGGGATTTGGCACACTGGGTGCCAGCGCCAGGCCTTTGGGCACGGCCGGCACGCCTTGCACCGCGCTGGCTTCGGCCAGCCACTGCGCATGCTCAGGATTGACGATGCTGGGTGCGGTCGGACCAAAAGGATTACCGAAAATCCAGTTGATGCCGACCCGCATCAGGGTGATGCCCACCACCAGGATGATGGTGCCGGTCACCACCGGCGGGAAGTAACGCAGCAAGCGACTGATCAAGGGTGCAATCAGCATTCCTATCAAACCGGCTGCAATAATGGAACCAAACAGCAGTTGCGCGCCGGTTTCCCCGGGATTGGAATTGGCAATGGCCACCATCGGCCCCACCGAAACAAAGCTGACACCCATCATGGTCGGCAAGCGCAAACCAAACCACTGTGTCATGCCAAAAGATTGAATGATGCTGACGACACCACAACAAAACAGGTCGGCCGAGATCAGCAACACCACCTGTTCCGGACTGAGTTTGAGTGCCCGTCCGACAATCAGCGGGATCGCCACTGCACCCACATACATGACCAGTACGTGTTGCAAACCCAGGACCGCAAGTTTGCTGGTAGGCAGGCGTTCGTTGACCGGATGTACTGCTTGCGCTGACAAATCTGCATCCGGAATGCATGGCAGGCTAGCGGCTGGCTTTGCATAATCGTTCATTTACATCTCCATTTTTATATTGCCTTCCTTGAGCGCCGGAATAAGCGGCGGCCAATTGGCACTTCGCAAACAGCGGATGTCTTCAAGAGATATGAGGGCCGTATGCGATGGCGTGGGATAGTGCCGGACTCCGGTAACGGTCAAAGTCCAGTTTTGATGCTGTGCCCACCTGCATAAGCCGTCTTGTATTTACGTCCGCATCGACGCCACTCCTTTTATTGCAAAATTGCAATATGACGTCGTCTATTGAGCGCAATCAGTTGGTGCGATTGAAGTGTCTGAACAGCACTTCTGATTACTTTCAATATGTGCGCATTAAAGGCGCAATTCTTTTACAATACAATCAACTTAATTTGATTAATTCATTAGTTAATTTGCTTAGTTAAGTGCCCGCCAATTTATAAAAGGCCAATCAGATGAATCTCACCTTGCGACAGTTGCGCGCCTTCGTTGCGGTAGCCGAGTTATCGCAGTTCACGCTGGCAGCGGAACGCCTGCACATCACGCAATCGGCTTTGTCGATGCTGATACGCGAACTGGAAAAAGAGTTGGAGTTAAAACTGTTCGATCGACACACCCGCATGGTGCGTTTGACCGAACATGGTGAAGAGTTTTTGTTGACTGCGCGTCGTGTATTGAACGAGCTGGAAGTGGCAGTGATGCAATCGCGTGAATCGGTCAACTATAAGCGCGGGCGTGTCGCCGTTGCCTGTTCTACCGTATTGGCGGTAACACTACTGACGCCATTTATGCGCGAGTTCGCACAACGCCATCCCGGCATAAAATTGATACTGCGTGATGTAGCCGAAGAAAGCATAAAGAAACGTTTGCTCAACGGCGACGTCGACTTCAGCGTCGGCACCCAGCTCAATCCCGAATCCGAGATCAGTGAGTTGCCCATATTCTCTGACCACTTTGTTTTACTCATGCCCAAAGGACATCCGCTCACCAAGCAGACGCGTATCCCGCTACAAGCGATTTCGCAATATCCGGTCATTGCAATGGCACCGTCCAGTTCGATACGCGCCGTGCTGGAAGCACACCTGAAAAAACTCGATATCACGCTGAACATCGCGTATGAGGCATCCTTTCCAAGCACCATCATTGCCATGGTGCGCAACGGCATGGGAATCACTATCCTGCCAGCAAATGCGCATCAATTGACCAGCACGCAAGGCATCGTCGTGCGTAACTTTGGCAAGTCCAATTTCATTCGTACCGTATGCACCTTCCAGCTACGCAATCGTTCGCTCTCACCGGCCGCCGAACTATTCCACACCGAACTGCTGGAATATGTCGTGCGGCATCGATCAAAATTGACGGCATTGCCATAACAAAGCGTCCGTTTCCATTGATGCAAATAAAAATGGCGACCCAGCGGTCGCCATTTTTTTATGTACTGCCAAATGTCACCAGTAAGTCTCACGCTCCGGTGTCGCACTGACATTATGGATAGACAAATCAGCGCCATTGAATTCCTGTTCGGGATCCAGGCGTATGCCTACTGTCACTTTCAATGCGCCATAAATCAGGAAGCCGCCCGCCAGTGCAATCGAAATACCCAGGCCGGTTCCTATCAATTGCGACATGAAGGAAACACCTCCCATACCGCCGAATGCCTGCAAGCCGAAGATACCGGCCGCCAAGCCCCCCCATGCGCCGCACAAACCATGCAAAGGCCAGACACCCAGCACGTCATCGATCTTCCATTTGTTTTGTGTCAGCGCAAAGGCCCAGACAAAAATGAAACCGGCGATTGCGCCTGTAATCAGGGCGCCTAATGGATGCATTACATTCGAGCCGGCACACACGGCCACCAGGCCCGCCAATGGTCCGTTATGCACATAGCCCGGATCGTTCTTGCCTGCCAGGAAGGCTGCCAATGTACCGCCCACCATCGCCATCAATGAATTCACTGCAACCAGGCCATTCATTTGTTCCATGGTTTGTGCGCTCATCACATTGAAACCGAACCAGCCTACGGTCAGTATCCACGCACCCAGTGCGAGGAAAGGAATGCTCGAAGGCGGATGCGCCGCGATCGTGCCTTCCTTGGTATAGCGTCCGCGTCGCGCACCCAGCAACAAAACTGCCGGCAAGGCGATCCAGCCACCTACCGCATGCACGACAATGGAACCGGCGAAGTCATGGAAATTTGCACCGAAACTTTCTTTCAGCCATGCCTGAATACCAAAGTGCTGGTTCCATGCAATGCCTTCAAACAAGGGATACACCACACCGACGATCAAGGCGGTAGCCAGCAATTGCGGATGAAAGCGTGCGCGCTCGGCAATCCCGCCCGAAATAATCGCCGGGATCGCGGCAGCAAAAGTCAGCAGGAAAAAGAATTTAACCAGCTCATAACCATTACGTTGGGTCAGCACTTCTGCACTACTGAAAAAACTCGTGCCATAAGCGATGCTGTAGCCGACGAAAAAATAGGCAATTGTCGAAACCGCAAAATCGACTAATATTTTGACCAGGGCGTTGACTTGGTTTTTCTTGCGTACCGTACCCAGCTCAAGAAAAGCAAAGCCGGCGTGCATTGCCAAGACCATGACAGCACCGAGCATAATGAACAATGCGTCTGTGCCGTGTTTAAGTGCATCCATGCAAAATCTCCCAATATGTGTGCAAGACTGAAAAATGTATGCACCAGAAAAGCAAAAATCGTTCCATTTTGGTGATATTTGTAAGTTACTGATTTTTAAAGATATATTTTCACTACCCGATAAAAGCCCGGATAACGCACCAAAAATGAACGAAACAACGAGCCAAAACAGGGAAGCCGCATGATCCCGTGGTTGGAAGCTGATGATCCTTTCCCGCATGTTTCCAGCGCCCTCACCGAAGCAGACGGCGCGGCCGGCCTGTTGGCGGCAGGTGCCGACCTGTCAACCGGGCGTTTGCTGCAAGCTTATAAAAATGGAATTTTTCCGTGGTTTTCGGAGGGCCAGCCTATCCTGTGGTGGAGTACCGACCCGCGCATGGTTTTGTTCATCGAGAATTTTCGGATTTCCGCCAGCCTGAAAAAGAAACTCAAGAAAATCCAGCGCAGCATCAGCAGCCAGGAAGGGCAATGGGAAATCCGTTTCGACCATGCGTTTGAAGAAGTGATGCGCGCCTGTGCCGCCCCTCGCAATGGCGAAGGCGGCACCTGGATTTCCGACGAGATCATTGCCGGCTATACGGGCTTGCACCAGCTCGGCTATGCCCACTCATCCGAGTTATGGCTGGACGGAAAACTGGTGGGTGGTGCTTACGGCGTCAGCATAGGGCAGATGTTTTACGGTGAATCGATGTTCGCGCGGGTACCGGATGCTTCCAAAATTGCACTGGCTTACCTCGTACACTTCTTGCGAAATCATGGTGTTTCGATGATAGACTGCCAGCAAGAGACTACGCATTTGGCCTCATTGGGCGCAGCACCGATTGCACGCACGGAATTTATTTCCCGCCTGCGCCAGGCGGTCAGCGGCCCGCAAATCAAGGACTGGCGGCCAATTGCATTGTTTCCACATGACTGAAATGCATTATCGTTACACCAGCTGCCTGATAATGATTTAAACACCGAATTCACGGACTCGGAATTCACTCAGTTAAGCACGCAATCATGACGCACCCTAAGGAACTACCGTTCTCCACGCTCCAGTTCTACGCAACTGCACCCTACCCGTGCAGCTATCTGGATGGGCGGCAGGCGCGCTCGCAAGTCGCCACCCCATCGCACCTGATCAACGCGGACGTCTATTCGGAACTGGTCAAAAGCGGCTTCCGTCGCAGCGGTATCTTTACCTATCGCCCCTATTGCGATGGTTGTCAGGCGTGCACCCCGGTCCGCATCAAAACAGCTGAATTCGTACCAAATCGCAGTCAGCGCCGGGCGCTGACCAAACACAGTGATTTACAAACATCTGTCACCAAACTGACCTACCTGGCAGAACATTACGACCTGTATTTGCGCTACCAGACTGCACGCCATGCTGGTGGTGGCATGGACCAGGATAGCCGCGAACAGTACGCGCAATTCCTGCTGCAAAGCAAAGTGAATACACGGCTGGTGGAATTCCGCGAAGATGACGGTACCTTGCGTATGGTCAGCATTATCGACGTGCTGGACGACGGCCTGTCATCGGTCTACACCTTCTACGATCCCGAACCACAAAACGCTTCTTACGGCACCTACAATATCCTGTGGCAAATTGAGCAGGCGAAGGCATTGCAAATGCCGTATATCTATCTGGGCTACTGGATCAAGGAAAGCCCGAAAATGTCGTACAAAACTAATTTCCAGCCACTGGAAGCCTTGCAACAAGGTGAATGGACACCGCTTCCTGCCGCCGATCCGGCTTCCAAGCCTTAAAATAGTGGACAATAGCGGACTTGAAAACCGGCCGGATTCAGTTTCCCGGCTGGGCCGCCTTTGATCCGCCAACCTGACTCCATACCGTGTCCGACAAACTCCTCTACTCCCTTGCCCGCCCGTTCCTGTTCGCGATCGACCCGGAAGCCGCACATAACCTGACTTTGCCTGCGTTGCGCCGTGCCGCGGCATTGGGCCTGACCTCGTCTATCGTCAAACCTGCCGATGATCCACGCACTGTAATGGGCCTCACCTTCCCGAATCCGGTGGGTCTCGCCGCCGGCCTGGACAAGGATGGGGCTTATATCGACGGACTCGCGACATTGGGCTTCGGCTCGATCGAAGTCGGCACCGTCACGCCACGGGCACAACCGGGCAATGCCATGCCGCGCATGTTCCGCCTGCCGAAGGCGAACGCCATCATCAATCGCATGGGCTTCAACAACGGCGGTGCCGATGCCTTTGTTTCAAATGTGCGCTCATCAAAGTTTTATCAAAACAAGGAAGGCATACTCGGCCTGAATATCGGCAAAAACGCCGATACGCCGATAGAGCGCGCAGTCGATGACTACCTGATCTGCCTGGAAAAAGTTTACCCATACGCAAGCTATGTGACCGTCAACATTTCATCGCCCAACACCAAGAACCTGCGCCAGTTGCAAGGTGCCTCCGAACTGGATGCCCTGTTGTCGCAACTCAAGGATGCACAACAACGTTTATCCGACCAGCACAAACGCTATGTACCGATTGCATTGAAAATTGCACCGGATATGGAGCTGGATCAAATCCAGACCATCGCGCAAGCACTGTTGCGCCACAAGATGGATGGTGTCATCGCAACCAACACAACCGTCAGCCGTGAGGCTGTCAAAGGTTTGAAGTACGCAGAAGAAACCGGTGGCTTGTCAGGTGCACCAGTATTTGAAGCATCGAACACCGTGATCCGCGCGCTCAAGAGCGAGTTGGGTGATGCACTGCCTATCATCGGCGTAGGCGGCATCCTGTCGGGCACCGATGCGCAAGCGAAAATCGCTGCCGGTGCATCGCTGGTGCAACTCTATACCGGCCTGATTTATCGCGGTCCGGCCTTGGTAAAGGAATGCGCAGCAGCGCTGCACGCCTGAGCCTTGCATTCGCAGTAAAACGAATCACACAAAATAAAAAGCCCGGGCCACTTTCATGGTCCGGGCTTTTTTAATGCGTGCAGACTGTATTTATTCGACTTCGACTGTCTCCGGCGTTGCCGCTGGAGGAGCCGTATCGCCTTCACTGAAGTCCAGCTTGATCTGGTCTTTATCATCCAGGTCCACAGTGACTTTGCCACCACTGACCAGACGACCGAACAGCAATTCATCAGCCAGCGCCTTGCGTATCATGTCCTGGATCAGACGTGACATCGGACGTGCACCCATCAGCGGATCAAATCCTTTCTTCGCGAGGAAAGTACGCAGCTTCTCGGTGAAGATGGCTTCTACTTTCTTCTCGTGCAGTTGTTCTTCCAACTGCATCAGGAACTTGTCGACCACACGCAGGATGATTTCTTCATCCAGTGCACGGAAGCTGATGATGGCATCCAGGCGATTGCGGAATTCAGGCGTAAACATACGCTTGATGTCTGCCATCTCGTCGCCGGTTTCTTTCTTCTCGGTGAAACCGATGGTACGTTTCTGCAGGCTTTCCGCACCGGCATTCGTCGTCATAATGATGATCACATTGCGGAAATCCGCTTTGCGACCATTGTTATCAGTCAGCGTACCGTGATCCATCACCTGCAACAGGATATTGAAAATATCCGGATGCGCTTTTTCGATTTCATCCAGCAGCAAGACAGCATGCGGCTTCTTGGTAATCGCTTCAGTCAGCAAACCACCCTGGTCGAAACCGACATAACCCGGCGGCGCGCCAATCAGGCGGCTGACCGCATGACGTTCCATGTACTCGGACATATCGAAGCGGATCAGGTCTATGCCCATGATGAAGGCCAGTTGCTTCGCCGCTTCGGTTTTACCGACACCAGTAGGACCGGAGAACAGGAAGGAGCCGATAGGTTTGTCGGTTTTACCGAGGCCGGCACGTGCGACCTTGATCGCCGAACCAAGCGCTTCCAGCGCAGGATCCTGGCCGAACACGACATTCTTCAGATCGCGGTCGATAGTCTGCAGTTTCGATCGATCATCCTGATTGACCGTTTGCGCAGGAATACGCGCGATCTTGGAAATGATGTCCTCGATCTCGGATTTGCCGATGGTTTTCTTTTGCTTCGATTTCGGCAGGATGCGTTGTGCCGCGCCCGCTTCATCGATCACATCAATCGCCTTGTCAGGCAAGTGACGGTCATTAATAAAGCGTGCCGCCAGCTCGGCTGCCGACGTCAGGGCCGATGCCGAATACTTCACGCCATGATGTTCTTCAAAGCGCGATTTCAAGCCACGCAGGATCTGTATGGTTTGTTCAACGGTAGGCTCGTTCACATCAATCTTTTGGAAGCGACGTGACAGCGCATGGTCTTTTTCAAAGACGCCGCGGAATTCGGTAAAGGTGGTCGCACCGATACATTTCAACTGGCCATTCGACAATGCCGGTTTCAGCAGGTTGGACGCATCCAAGGTGCCGCCCGAAGCCGAACCCGCACCGATGATGGTGTGGATTTCATCGATGAACAGGATGCCGTTCGGATTATCTTTCAGTTGTTTGAGTACCGCTTTCAGGCGTTGCTCAAAGTCACCGCGATATTTGGTACCGGCCAGCAAAGCGCCCATATCCAGCGAATAGACCACTGCGTTTTGCAAGACTTCAGGCACATCGCCTTGCGTAATGCGCCATGCCAGGCCTTCCGCGATTGCGGTTTTACCGACACCGGCTTCACCCACCAGCAAAGGATTGTTTTTGCGGCGACGGCACAGGGTCTGGATCACGCGCTCGACTTCGCCTTCGCGGCCGATCAATGGATCGATCTTGCCTTCGCTGGCCATCTTGTTCAGGTTTTGTGTGAACTGATCGAGAGCGCTTTCTTTTTGCTGGCCTTCGGCTGAAGGCGCATCTTCGGCACCTTCCGGCGCTTTTTGCGCATCGCTCTGTTGGTCTTTGCGCACGCCGTGCGAAATGAAGTTCACCACATCAAGACGGGTCACGCCTTGTTGGTGCAGGTAGTAAACAGCGTGTGAATCTTTTTCACCAAAGATTGCAACCAGCACGTTTGCGCCTGTAACTTCCTTCTTGCCGTTGGAAGCAGACTGGACATGCATGATCGCGCGCTGGATCACACGTTGAAAACCAAGTGTAGGTTGGGTATCGACTTCTGCGGCGCCAGGCACCGTAGGCGTATTGTCACCAATAAAATTCGTCAGTGTTTTTCGCAGGTCTTCGATATTGACCGCGCAAGCACGCAGAACCTCGGCCGCTGAAGGGTTATCCAGCAGCGCCAGGAGCAGGTGCTCGACGGTGATGAACTCATGGCGCGCCTGTCTTGCTTCGACAAACGCCATATGCAAACTGACTTCTAATTCCTGCGCAATCATACTTCCTCCATCACGCACTGCAGGGGATGTCCCGCTTTCCGGGCGTGGTTCAAAACCAGCTCAACTTTCGTAGACGCAATATCCTTCGGATAAACGCCACAAATACCTTTTCCGTCGCGGTGAACCATGAGCATGATTTGCGTTGCTGTCTCACGATCTTTACTAAAGTATTCCTGAAGAATCATGACGACGAATTCCATCGGCGTGTAATCATCATTCAGCAATAACACCTGATACATAGACGGCGGCTTGAGTTTTTGCTCTTGCCGCATAAGGACCGTACCATCGTCATGCTTAATTGCCATAGGTCTATTCTAATACGTTCGACCGTGTGCACAATGCCCAGAAGAACAGAGAAACAAATTAATTTAATATTACGCGTTTTCTTCTGAGTACGCAGATGACGATCAAATGCAAAAAATCAAGAGTCGTCCTCTTTTCCCCCTGAAAATAAACTTTTAGACGCCCTACGAAAAGGTCTTGACTTTTGTATTTTTTGCGTAAAGAATGAATCTTATTGACATGCTTGACAACAATGGCTTGTCAATACGAAGTGAGCAGGTTTTAGGAGGGGCAACGTAAACGAGGCTTCTTTCTTTTGCGGCTCGTGTGATTAAGTCTATATTAGAAAGACGCTTTTTATGGCAACAGGTACCGTCAAGTGGTTCAACGACTCCAAAGGCTTCGGCTTTATCACCCCGGATGACGGCGGTGAGGATTTGTTTGCACACTTTTCCGCAATCCAAATGAACGGCTTCAAGACCCTCAAAGAAGGTCAGAAAGTACAGTTCGAAGTCACGCAAGGCCCTAAAGGCAAGCAAGCTTCCAACATTCAAGCTCCTTAATTTTTAAGGACTTGCGAAAAACCCCGCTTCGGCGGGGTTTTTTTATTGCTGCAAAAAATACCACTGCTTCTTGGCAACTCCCATATTTATGGGAATCGCTTAAAGCACGAGTGTCGCGTGCCAACATCACTCGCCAAAATTATTTTTGCTATTTATTTTTGCGATTTATTTTTACAAATTACTTTTTGAATTACTTTTGATATCGCATCCGGCAAAATCTCTTTACCATCACAAGTCGGTCGTAACTCGCATCCACGCAATTTCAACATGCCCCTGATTCTGTTCAACAAGCCTTTCCAGACCATGTGCCAGTTTTCGCCGCATCCGACGCGCAAATCACTGGCCGACCATATCGATATACCCAATATTTATCCGGCCGGGCGACTGGATGCCGATAGCGAAGGTTTGTTACTGCTCACTGACGACGGCAAGCTGCAGCACGCAATCAGCCATCCAGATCGTAAACACACGAAAACTTATCTGGTACAAGTCGAAGGTGTGCCGGATGCTGAGGCACTGGCCCGCCTGCGCGCGCCGCTCGACCTCGGCGATTTCGTCACTCAGGAATGCGAAGTCAAACGCGTGGCTGAGCCCGACTGGTTATGGCCGCGCAATCCACCGATACGCGAACGCGCCAACGCCCCCACCAGTTGGCTCGCAATTACCTTATCCGAAGGAAAGAACCGGCAAGTGCGACGCATGACCGGCGCGGTAGGTTACCCGACCCTGCGCCTGGTACGGATTGCGATCGGACCGGTATCACTGCAAAGCCACCCTTTGTGGCCAGGGGAATGGCGTGAAATTTCAGTTGCGGAACTGGGCTTGGGCTAAACGATCCAACCGGCGCTCGCTTCACAAAGAGCTCACGCGCATTTCATTCTTTTCATTTACACTCATTCCGCCGATTTCGCTTATTGCAGCCCACCACACTTGATACTTACCTCACCGATATCATTCCATGAACAAATTCCTTAGCACTTGCGTGGTAGCCATTGCGCTCGCAAGCACCCTGAGCGCCGGCACCAGCCATGCGCAGCAAGACAAAAAATTCCCGGTCATTTCATTGACGGCCGGGATGAATATCATCAAGGCGGAAGTGGTGGCGAATGAAGCCGAGCGCCAGCAAGGCTTGATGTTCCGTCCCAGCATGGGACCAAACGAAGGCATGGTGTTCCTGTTCGGCGCACCGGCGGGTGTCTGCATGTGGATGAAAAATACCCTGATCCCGCTGTCGGTCGCTTTTATTGATGCCGATGGCAAGATCGTGAATATCGAAGACATGAAGCCGCAAAGCCTGGATTCGCACTGCTCGAAGCGGCCGGTACCGTATGCGCTGGAAATGAATGAAGGCTGGTTCAAGCACAAGAACCTGAAACCGGGCAGTGTCATCGAAGGCCTGCCCAAGCTGAACTGATCAGGTACAGGCAAACAAAAACCCCGCACGACCAAAATCGTGCGGGGTTTTAATGTCTTGCTCAGTGCAGCGCCGGTAGCGCAGCAACAAAAACTATTAAGCCAGCGCTTTCAAAGCAGCTGCGAGGCGGCTTTTATGACGTGCTGCTTTGTTTTTGTGGATGATTTTCTTGTCAGCGATACGATCGATCGTCGACACGGAAGCCAGGAAAACTTGCGCTGCAGCAGCTTTGTCGCCCGCTTCAATTGCCTTACGAACAGCTTTAACAGCTGTACGCAGCGTGGAACGCTGGCTGGAATTGTGAGCGTTTTGCTTAACTGCTTGACGAGCGCGTTTGCGTGCTTGTGCGGTATTTGCCATGAATATTATTTCCTAAAAACAGGTCTACGCGCATTCGCAAACACGCATGTTAGTGAGACAGAATTCTGTGAAGCTGCAGATTATAGCCGTATTTTCACAATCAGGCAAATAGATGCTGACTCTCGTGCAAGATTGTTGCAATCGGTCCGCAATCGCAAAAGCATATCTTTTTGACAATCAATCCCGGCGAATCACGATCTGGCCGGACAGGGAGGAAACACACATCGCCACGCGAATAAATATCACCGCGGACGGAATTATCTCATGTCGGCGGGTACTAAGCGCTATCTCTCGTTTGCAGGCCCCTTATGCACCCATCGTTTCACCCTGAACAGATATAATTCAGCTCCATGAACTTGCACAAAACGCTTGCGGCGGTCTCCGGCATGACGATGGTTTCTCGTGTGACAGGACTGATCCGCGAGATCCTGTTTGCCCGTGCATTTGGCGCATCCGCCTATACCGATGCGTTCAATATCGCATTCCGCATCCCCAACCTGCTGCGCCGCCTCTTCGCCGAGGGGGCGTTTTCGCAGGCTTTCGTCCCTATCCTGGCCGAATACAAAAGCCAAAAAGGCGAAGAAGCCACCAAAAACCTGGTTGACCATGTAGCAACAGTATTGATGTGGACCATGTTGCTGACCTGCGTGCTCGGGGTAATCGGGTCACCCTTCATTGTTTACCTGATCGCGACCGGCCTCAAAACCAAGTCCGAGGCATTCGACGCTTCGGTCTGGATGACCCGGGTCATGTTCCCTTATATCGGTTTCATGGCTTTCGTCGCGCTCAGCGGCGGCATCCTGAATACCTGGCGCGAATTCAAGATACCGGCGTTTACACCTGTTTTACTGAACCTGTCCTTCATCGTCGCCACGCTCTTCCTCGCGCCTTATCTGGACCAGCCGATTTATGCGATGGCGATTGCAGTCGTAGTCGGCGGCGTACTGCAAATGGCGATCCAGATACCGGCCCTGCTGAAGATAGGCATGCTGCCGCGCGTTTCGCGCAATCCTTTTGCCAGCCTCGGCGACGCCGGTGTACGCAAGGTCCTGAGTAAAATGGGACCGGCGGTCTTCGCCGTTTCTGCGGCGCAAATCAGCCTGATGATCAATACGAATATCGCATCCCGCCTCGAAAGCGGCAGCGTGTCCTGGCTCTCGTATGCGGATCGCCTGATGGAATTCCCGACTGCCCTGCTCGGCGTCGCCCTCGGCACCATCCTGTTGCCCAGCCTGTCGAAGGCCAATTTCGAAGGCAATACCGAAGAATATTCATCGCTGCTGGACTGGGGCTTGCGCCTGACCTTCCTGCTGGCGCTGCCTTGTGCAGTCGGCCTCGCCACCATCTCTGAACCACTGACGGCGACGCTCTTCCATTACGGCAAATTCAATGAGCTGTCAGTGGAAATGACTTCGCGCGCGCTGGTCGCCTACGGCGTCGGCCTGATCGGCCTGATCCTGGTAAAAATCCTGGCCCCCGGCTTTTACGCACAACAAAACATCAAGACCCCGGTCAAGATCGCCATCGGCGTCCTGATCGCAACGCAATTGATGAACCTGGTCTTCGTGCCTTGGATCGCGCATGCCGGCCTGGCACTATCGATCGGACTCGGCGCCTGCCTGAATGCAGGTTTCCTGTACTGGGGCCTGAAGCGTCGCGGTATCTATACTGCACTGCCGGGTTGGCGCACCTTCTTTATCCGCCTTGCCGGGGCACTCTTCCTGATGGCGGCAGTTGCATTGTGGACTGCCGGGCAATTCGACTGGGTGGCGTTGCGTGCAACACCATTTATGCGGGTAATTGCACTATTAATTGTCATGGCGGCGTGCGGAATCAGTTATTTCGGCGCATTATTAGCCATGGGATTTCGCTTTCGGGATTTCAAACGCATTGCGCGCTGATCCAAGCTCATCGCCAGAGTCGGAACGAAGGTCTGCAAAATCACGGCATCATCGCTATGATGGAGGCATATGACGATCCAATCTCTAGAGTATTTCTCCACGCTGGTGCAGCAGGACGACAGCATTCCATTGTTCGAAGCCGCACTTGCCATTGCACAGGATGCCGAGCCGAATCTTGATTTGGCCGCATCGCAGGCGGAAGTCGATACGCTTGCTGTCAAACTCAAACAACGCTTGCCGGACGACGCGTCCACGCTGCAAAAACTGCGGATGCTGAATCATTATTTTTATAATGAGCTGGGCTTCAGCGGTAACGTCAACGATTACTACAACCCTGAAAACAGTTACCTGCACCGCGTCATTGATACGCGGCGCGGCATCCCGATTTCACTCGCGGTGCTGTATATGGAGCTGGCGCAACAGATTGATCTTGATGTGCAGGGTATTTCCTTCCCCGGCCATTTCCTGATGAAGCTCTCCGTACAATCCGGCCAGGTGGTACTGGATCCATTCAACGGTGCCAGCCTGTCCCGCGAAGAACTCGAAGAACGGGTCGAGCCTTACATCATGGAACAGGATTTTCCGGACGACTTCCAGCTGACCGCCTACCTCGACGCCGCCAGCCCGCGCGATATCCTGGTACGCATGCTGCGCAACCTGAAGACACTCTTCATGCAACAGGAACGCTGGCAGCGTTTGCTGGAAGTGCAGGAAAGACTATTGATTTTATTGCCGCATGAAATTGCCGAGCGACGTGATCGCGGCATTGCGTATATGAACCTGGAATGTCCGCAAGCTGCGTTGCTGGACCTGGAAGCCTATGTCAAGTATAGGCCCTATGCGATGGATACGGCAGAACTGCGAGCGCATTTCCCGAAACTGCGTGACGACATCAGTCGCCTGAACTAAACAAACCGTCGTCCCCATCAACGAGGACGACGGACAAGCTCGCTTAAACCTTGCGCGCTTCTATCTCTTCCCACTTCTCCAGCGCTTCCAGCAATAAACCATCGATTTCGGTAAAGCGCTGGTTCAGGCGTTTCACTTCATCCGGTTGCTTGGTGTACAGGCTGGCATCGGCCAATTTCTCGGTGATCGCCTTTTGCTCATCTTCCAGTTGCGCGATCAAAGCCGGCAAGGCATCCATCTCGCGCTGTTCCTTGTAGCTGAGCTTCTTTTGCTTGGCGACAGGCGCTGCAGCTTCGGTGGCAACTTCCGTTTTCACTTCAGCCTTGGCTGCCGGTTTCGGTGAACCGGCCGGAATCGCTGCCGGACGCACACGTTCCCAATCGCTGTAACCACCGATATATTCACGCCACAGACCATTGCCTTCGGCAACGATGACTTGCGTCACCACATTATCGAGGAAGGTCCGGTCATGGCTGACCAGGAACACGGTGCCCTTGTAGTCTTCCAGTAATTCCTCCAGTAATTCCAGCGTATCGATGTCCAGATCGTTGGTCGGTTCATCCAGCACCAACACATTGGCCGGTTTCGCGAACAAACGCGCCAGCAGCAAGCGGTTACGCTCACCACCGGACAAAGACTTGACCGGCGAACGCGCGCGTTCCGGTGCAAACAGGAAGTCGTTCAGGTAAGTCATCACATGTTTACGCTGACCATTGATCTCAACCCAATCGCTACCCGGTGCAATCGTATCGGCCAGGCTGGCTTCTTCATTCAGCTGCGCACGCATCTGGTCGAAGTATGCAATCTGCAATTTTGTACCTTGCTTGACGGTACCCGAATCCGGTTCTTCCTCGCCCAGTATCATTTTCAGCAAGGTGGTCTTGCCGGCACCGTTCAAACCGATCAAACCAATCTTGTCGCCGCGCAGCAGGGTCGCGCTGAAATCGCGCACGATGACTTTGTCCCCATATGTCTTGTTGATGTTTTCCAGCTCGGCGACAATCTTGCCCGAACGGTCACCGGAGGAGACGTCCAGCTTGACCTGGCCTTGTTGTTCGCGCCGTGCGCTGCGCGTCAGGCGCAAAGCTTCCAGGCGACGTACACGGCCTTCGTCACGGGTACGACGGGCTTGCACGCCCTTGCGGATCCAGACTTCTTCCTGCGCCAGGAATTTATCGAATTTGGCATTCTCGACTTCTTCAATTTCCAGTTGCTCCGCCTTGCGTACCTGGTAGGCGCTGAAGTTGCCCGGGAAGGACAGCAAGCGGCCGCGATCCAGTTCAATGATGCGGGTCGCAACGTTATCCAGGAAACTACGATCATGGGTAATGAAGAGCACACTGCCCTTGTAGTCGCGCAACAAACCTTCGAGCCACAGGATGGAAGTGAAATCCAGATGGTTGGTCGGCTCATCCAGCAGCAGCACATCAGGCGCACTCACCAGCGCACAGGCCAGGGCCACGCGCTTTTGCATACCGCCGGACAGCGTGCCCATCAGGGCATCTTTCACCAGATTCAGGCGATCCAGCGTGGCTTCGACCTTATTCGTCAGGTTCCACGCATCCGCCGCATCCAGCTTCAGCTGGATCTCATGCATGCGTTCCATCAGCGCATCGTCATTGTCGCCACCGAACTGGCCGGTCAGGGCATCGTATTCAGCCAGCAAAGCCTGCATATCGCCCATACCGGACGCCACCGCATCGAACACCGACATCTCGGGCGAAAAGTGCGGCTCCTGCTCGACGTAGGCGATCTTGATGCCTTGTTGCATGACAAACAAGCCATCATCCAGCTTGGAACGCCCGGCGATGATTTTCAGCAGCGAGGACTTGCCGGTACCGTTGCGACCGATTAAACCTACGCGCTCCGTGGTTTCCAGGGAGAATTCCGCGTGATCGAGCAAAGGGACGTGACCGAACGCGAGCTGCGCGTTCGAGAGGGAAATGACTGCCATAAATGCCTGAAGGTGTAGGGTTCGTGCGCGATTGCGGACGACCAATTAAAAGAATGAAGACCGCATTGTACCGATAGCGGCAGCTTTCCCGCTATTCTTTGCCATATCGTCAGCTATAATCGCGGTCGGAAGTGGCAAAGTGTTGCCCGCTTTCAAGCGTCTCGCCGTAGTTCAATGGATAGAACGAGTGCCTCCTAAGCGCTAGATACAGGTTCGATTCCTGTCGGCGGGACCATAACCCTCCCCTGATCCAGTACCTAAATACTCGGACCAAGCTTTCTGTAGTCGCATTAACAATTAATAGATAGATGTCTTCAAGCGCTGCGGCAAGTCTGCATCGTACTTGGCCCCATCAATCTCGGACTCGCTCAAATCCTGCAAGATAGCTCCAAGACTAGGCAAAGCACTGCGCTCTAACTGTTGATCCGCCTGCCACAAACCCGAACGCAGGATCGCGCGCGAGCATTGGAAAAAGACTGCTTCCACATCTATCTGCAATACCGTGTGCGGCAATTTGCCATCTATCGCAAAGCGTTCAAGTAATGCAGGATCGTTGTGGATGCTGGCGCGGCCGTTGACCCTTACCGTTTCACCTATGCCGGGAATCAGGAAGATCAGTGCGACACGTGGATCGCTGATGATGTTGCGCAAGCTGTCTATGCGATTGTTGCCGCGGCGGTCCGGTAGCAATAAAGTCTTCTCATCCTGTACCTGCACGAAACCGGCCGGATCACCCCGAGGCGATGCATCCAGGCCATCCGGTCCGCTGGTCGCCAGCACGGCAAACGGCGCAGCTTCGATGAAGGCCCGGTAGTGCGGATGGATGTAGTTGATCTCCTTGCGTATCGAAGCGGCCATGGGCTTGCCGTAGATGCGCTCCAGCGCCTCGATGTCGGAGATTTGATAAGGCTTGCTTAGTCCGTCCAAGGATAGGCTCCTGAAGAGTTCGCTGTAGTAGGAAGAATGGCTTGAAGCTGCGTCGCTTTGGGACGCGAGCCATGGACAAATGATAGCGAAAATCTGCAAACATAGTGATGCCGGGCCGGTAAAGCAGGCACGCATAAAAAATGGCAGGTAAAGCACCGGCGAGATAAGCATCTATCGGCCGGCCGCTTTCCTGCCATTTACCACCCGGAGGGAATACTCAGCCGGATGTCAATTTGCGCTGCGATGCCAGTCGCGTGACTACTGCGACCAAACGATCAATTTCGTCGAAGGTATTGTAGAAAGCCAGTGACGGCCGCACTGTCGTTTCCACACCGAAGCGACGCAAGATAGGCTGTGCACAATGATGGCCGGTGCGTACTGCGATGCCTTCATCGTTAAGTGCATGACCGACTTCTTCCGTCGTATAGCCTTGCAGCACAAATGACATGACGCTGGCTTTATCTGCCGCCGTACCTATCAGGCGCACACCTGGAATCGCTCCCAGTTTTTGCATGCCATAGACCAGCAACTCGTGTTCGTAGCGCGCTATGTTTTCTATGCCTATCTTGTTGACGTAATCGATCGCCGCGCCCAGGCCAACTGCATCCGCAATGTTGCCGGTACCGGCTTCAAACTTGTTAGGGATAGGCTGGAATACCGTTTTTTCAAACGTCACGTCGGCAATCATATTGCCGCCGCCCTGCCATGGCGGCATGTCTTCCAGGATTTCACGCTTGCCCCAGACCACGCCGATACCGGTCGGACCGAATACCTTGTGGCCGGAAAAGACGAAAAAGTCTGCGCCTATATCCTGCACATCAACCCGCATATGCGAGATCGATTGCGCACCGTCGACCAGGGCCTTGGCTCCCGCCCGGTGTGCCAACGCGACAATTTCCTTGACCGGTACTACCGTGCCCAATGCGTTCGAGACTTGTGTGACGGCGACTATCTTGGTCTTGTCATTCAGCAGTTTCTGGTATTCAGACAGGATGACCTGCCCGCTGTCATCGACCGGGATCACGCGCAGCTTCGCACCTTTGGCTGCTGCCAGTTGTTGCCACGGCACGATGTTGGCGTGGTGTTCGAGATTGCTGACGATGATCTCATCGCCCTCGCCTACGTGTTGGCCGCCCCAGCTCTTTGCCACCAGGTTGATCGCTTCCGTCGTTCCGCGCACGAAAATGACTTCATTCACATCCGGTGCATTGATGAAGTTTTTTACCCGTTGTCGTGCACCTTCATATGCATCGGTTGCGCGTGCCGCCAGTTCATGCGCGGCGCGATGGATGTTTGAATTTTCGTGTTCGTAAAAGTAAGCAATGCGGTCTATGACAGATTGCGGCTTGTGTGTCGTCGCCGCATTATCAAACCAGACCAGTTGCCGGCCGTTGACCCGCTCCTGCAGGATAGGAAAGTCACGCCGCACCGCATGCACATCAAAGGCCGGATGACGGCTTTGATCCGCTTGCGGGATATCAGTGGTTTGCGCATCGCCGTGCGGATGCGCTTTGGCCGGTGTTACATAACCGTTAGGCAATACAACTGAATCGACGAAGTAATACTTCGGCTCCGTCGATGGCTGCGGTGCAGCCGCAGGTGCTTGTGGCTTCTGTATGTCTGCCTGAGGCGCAAATGGTTGATGCGCCAGCTGATCCAGGATATTCGCCGTCACCGGACCAGTATCGCGCCCGGTTGCCGAAGCTGGCCCTTGCTGAAGGAAGTAATAAGGCGAAGTGCTTTCACTTGCAAGCTGAGGTGACGGAGCTGTCGCTTGCGGCACACCGAGTACCGTGCCACCAAGACGCGGCTCGTATGCCGGCAAGGTACTGATCACTGTATCCGGCACGCCGTTGGGTGCGCTCGCATGCGGTAACAGGGCAGGTGCACGATTTGCCAGTGATGGCAATTGCGCAGGCGAAGCCGGCAATAAATTACTACCGGGGATTTGCCCTTGCGGGATAGGTGTACCCGGTACTGATGGCCCGAAGCCGGCCGGACTGGCCAGCGGCGAACCCGGCGGCGCCAGATTGACCGGCGCCTGTATGCCGGGTAAGGACGGCGCGCCCTGATTCGGCAATGCCGAAAAAAAGGCACTGGCCATGCGTGCCAGCACGGCCGGATCGATAGGCGCTTCGCCGCTCGGCGGAACTTGCACAGGATAGGATGTGTTACTCATAGTTGCGACTTAGCGGTAGGTGTCCGGATAGTCGTGGTATTTATTAATTTCCACATCGTCCAGTACAGCCAGTGCATCAGGTGTCAACACCGCCAGCGAGCAATACAGCGAGATCAAATAAGAAGCGATGGCCTGGCCGTTGATGCCCATGAAGCGTACCGACAAGCCCGGACTTTGTTCCCCCGGCAAACCAGGCTGGAACAAACCGACCACACCCTGACGTTTATCGCCTACGCGCAGCAGGATGATCTTGCTCTTGCCATCCGCGACCGGCACTTTATCCGACGGGATCAATGGCACGCCGCGCCATGTGATGAACTGTGAACCGAACAGGCTGACAGTCGGTGGCGGTGTACCACGACGTGTCGCTTCCCGGCCGAAGGCGGCGATCGTCAATGGGTGCGCGAGGAAGAAGGCAGGTTCTTTCCAGACTTTGGTCAGCAATTCATCGAGGTCGTCCGGTGTCGGTGCACCGGTCAACGGGAAAATGCGCTGCTCATCCGTGACTTGCGCCAGCAGGCCGTAGTCCGGATTGTTGATGAGTTCGCTTTCCTGGTTTTCCTTGATGGTTTCTATCGTCAGGCGCAGTTGTTCCTTGATCTGGTCATGCGGGCTGCTGTACAGATCGGAAACACGGGTGTGCACGTCGAGGATGGTGCTGACGGCATTCAGGTAATGTTCACGCGGGTTTTCTTCGTAATCGACGAAGGTACGCGGCAATTGGTTTTCTTCTTCACGCGATGTGCATGTAACTTTGATGGATTCAGGATTTTTAACCTGGTTCACACGGTAGATACCTGCTTCAACCGGCACCCATTGCAAGAGATGCGTCAGCCAGCGCGGCGAAATAATCGATAACTGTGGAACGGTTTTGGTTGCATTGGCTAACTGGCGTGCTGCGTTGTCGCCCAAGGCCACTTGCGATGAAGAAGTATCTGCCATGAAAATTTCCGTAAATGAGAGGGTGTTAGTGAGTGAACAAAGCGGGTGATAACAAATGCATATTTCAGGAGCTGAGTGTCAGCGGGATCGGTCCAGGCCTCAACATGCTATAGCCGCCAAGTTGAGTTTGTAGACAGCCTGCAAGCCGCTGATCCGCTCGCAATGCAGTAACAAGTCCGAGATTTTCAAGCCGAGGGCACTGGCCAGTTTGTCCAAAGTGATCAGCGACGGGATCGTCTTGCCGCGCTCGACTTCGCCGACATAGGAGCGATTCAATTGCGCCTTTTCCGCCAGGGCTTCCTGCGACCAGCCCTGCGCTTCACGCAATTGCCGCACCGCCAAACCCAAAGAAACACATAGCTTGCTCATCGCGTATCCGATCAGGCGCTCAGGCTTGCACCCAGGGCAGCTGGTGATAGCGCCAGCCATCACTGCCACCACGATGCTGCTGCTCATCCAGCTCACCTTCAAAACCTTCGAGTACATTGAAGACCTGGGTGAAGCCGGCTTTCAGTGCAGCCTCTGCTGCCAGCGCCGAGCGCTTGCCGCTGCGGCACAAGAGCAGTATGGTTTTATCCTTGCCGGTCTTGGCTTCCAGTTCGCGCACAAAACGTGGATTGCGTGTCAGGCTGGTACCGGTAGCCCAGGCCACATGGATGCTGTCCGGCACGTAACCGACAAAGGCACGCTCTTCCGCCGTACGCACATCCACCAGCACGGCCGTGCCGCTGGAAAAAAGCTGCCATGCCAGTTGCGGCGTGACGCCGTCTTTAGGCAACAGCCCGGAATCTGATACAGATACCGCCGCTGCTTCGTAGGTGTCGGCTGCCACTGCAGCCTGAAGTGATGCACTCATTTCGCTTTCCTTTGCTTGACTGCTCACAGCCATCATTGATGACCGCGCCTGAATTCGTGCAATCAGAATATAAGAAAGCAAATACGCGACAAACGAATAAAAACGCGCTTGATTATGAGAATTTCGCTGGAGTGATTTGACTGGATCCAGCGCTGAAGAAAAAGGATGACAACTGTCTACAGGCAGCAGATATTCATCATTTGTTACAAATGAGCGTATCCATTTACACAGTTTCAGTAGCACTTTCACCCTGTAATGATGTCTACTGAAGCAATCGGGATTTGCCAGTCGGTCGCACCGCTCACGCCGGATCAGCGCAACATCAAATTACCGACTAATATTGTCCTTTAGTACAGGATTACCTTCGGAGTCATCATGAAAACAAATAAAACAGCCATCGTCGTCGTTCTTCTCGCCGCTGCCGTATTGGGCGGCTGTACGACCTACTACCCGAACGACAACGTGCGCCAATATCCCGCTTATCCGCAAGCAACCTATCCGGCGCAGGGTTACCCGGCTGCCAGCTACCCGCAACAGCAATACCCAACACATAACCAGGGCTATAACCAGGGCAACTACGCTGGCGACGGTATCGTCGATTCGATCCAGCCTATGCAAATACGTAACGAAGGCAGCGGTGGTGGTGCATTGGCCGGTGGTGTGGTCGGCGGCGTATTGGGCAACCAGGTCGGTAAAGGTGGCGGCCGTGCAGTCGCTACCGCAGCCGGCTTGATCGGCGGCGCACTGCTCGGTAACCAGATCGAAAGAAACGCCTCGCCGGGGCAACAGTACTTTCAGGTGAATGTCCGCCTCAATAACGGCGGTTTCCAATCCTTCAATCTGCAAAATCCGAACGGCCTGCAAGTCGGCGAACGTGTCCGTGTCGAAAACAACCAGATTTATCGCTACTAAGCAGTCCTCTTCTCATCGCCAAGCCCGTTTCATGTAAATGAAGCGGGCTTTTTGCATGGACGTGGCATTTTTGCTTCGTCGATGGTGCCTGGTATAAAGATAATTGGATGACAAGGCAGGCCGAATCGTATAATTTGCGCAACCCGGCATGCAAAATGCTTCCTTTGCCCCGTTCGAGCGGCATGGAATAAGCCTTTGCGGCGCGCTTTAGAATACTGACTGATTTCGAATATTCGCTATTTCAAAGGTAGAGCAATGATCACGGAAGAACAAGTAAAAGCCTTACAGTCCGAGATGGAGGGGAACGGGGAAAACCAGGCGCAGATGGCTTATCGTATCCTGGAAGAAATGATCGTTACATTGAAGCTGCCACCCGGTAGCAAGATTTCCGAAAAAGCCCTGAACCGCTCACTCGGTTTCGGTCGCACTCCTTTGCGTGAAGCTTTGCAACGGCTGGCGATCGAAGGCAACGTCAAGATCCTGCCGCGCTCCGGCGTGATCGTTTCCGATATCGACCTGGCCGATCAGTTGAACATGATAGAAGTCCGTCGCGAACTGGAAAAAATCATTGCGGGTCGTGCCGCACGCCTGGCGATGGAAGACCAGCGCGAGATCTTCCTGAAACTGGCAAGCGAATTCGATAGGGCCGCGTTGCAAAACGATGGCAATATTTTTATCGAAACAGACCGGGAATTTAACTCGCTGTGCATAGAGACTGCGCAAAACAAATACGTGTCCTATGCGATAGGACCGATAGAAGCACAGACGCGCCGCTTCTGGTATTTGCATTTCAAACGCTTCGGCGACTTGCAACGCGTATCGCAACTGCACGCCGGTATCGCCCGTGCGATTGCCGCCAACGATGAAGCCGGCGCCCGTGATGCATCGGACAAGCTGATCGATTACGTGGAAGAGTACACGCGTAAAACCCTGCAATTCATGGGCGGCCTGTAAGGGCAGCACACATGAAAAAAGCGCAGGCTGAGCAATCAGCCTGCGCTTTTTTTACATTTGCAGCCTGGCTTAGAAACCGGCAGCGATACCGTTACTACGCGGATCGAAACCACCGGCGAAGATGCCATCCGCATCGCGCACGATGGCAGCGGCATGACCCACCATTTCATCGAACTCGCCGATCACATCCACTTCATGACCGAGCTTGCGCAAGCCATCGATGATTTCCGGTGCGAAGCGGCTTTCCAGTTTGAGTGAATCGGAACTCTGGCCCCAGGTGCGGCCCAGCAACCAGCGCGGCGCGGTAATCGCCTGCTGCACTTGCTGCCCGAATACCGCATAGCGTGTGAACACCGCCGCCTGCGTTTGCGGCTGGCCGTCGCCACCCATGGTGCCGTACACCATGGTGCGGCCATCCTTGAAACGTGCGAGTGCAGGATTGAGCGTATGGAAAGGCTTCTTGCCCGGCACCAGCACGTTCAGGTGCTGCGGATCCAGCGAGAAGGAGCAACCACGGTTTTGCCAGTTGATGCCCGTGCGGGGCAAGACCACGCCGCTGCCGAACTCGTGATAAATACTTTGGATGAAGGAAACCGCACGTCCTTCGCCGTCGATCACGCCCATCCAGATGGTGTCGCCAGGTCCTTTGCCCTGGCCCCAAGGCAAAGCCTTGTCGACACGGATCTTGGCGACGTAAGGTGCGAGGAATTCATCGGTCAGGATGCTTTGCGGATCAATCGACATATACGCCGGATCGATCACATAACGATCGCGGATCGCGAAAGCCTGCTTGGTCGCTTCCACTACCAGGTGGATGTATTCCAGGCTGTCTTCCTTGTACTGGCCGATATTCAGGCGATCCAGGATGCCGATGATGGCCAGCGAAATCACACCTTGCGTCGGTGGTGCCGTGTTGTACACATCACCCAGGCTGTGCTTCAGGTGCATAGGCACGCCGGTACGTGCGTGGTAATCATTCAAATCCTGCAAGGTGATCGGGCAACCGACTTCAGCCAGGTCTGCGGCGATTTCTTTCGCCAGATCACCACGATAGAAACTATCCAGGCCTTGTTCAGCCAGGGTGCGCAAGGTCTTGCCCATGCGTTTTTGCACGAAACGGCTACCTGCTGCAGGTGCCTTGCCATCGACCAGGAAGGTATCGGCAAAGCCTGGCTGATTCACCAGCTCGGCGAGCTTGGCGGATGTGCTCGCATACTGCGATGGCGTTACCGGTATACCTTGTTCCGCATAATGAATCGCATCGCCCAGCAAACGGTTCAATGCCAATTGTCCGCCCCAGCCGGCGCTGATGTTCAATGCTTCCTGCCAGCCACCGACGGTACCTGCCATCGTGTTGGCGGCCACCGGACCACGCATCGGAATCGTGTCCAGCTTGCGTTCTTTATAGTAATCAAGCGAGACGCCGGCGCCAACCACGCCGCAGGCTTCAATCGCGACTACCGGCTTGCCCGGTTCCGACACCACCCAGAAACCGTCACCACCAATGCCGTTCATATGGGGGTAGACAACTGCAATTGTCGATGCAGCGGCGACCATCGCCTCAATGGCGTTGCCGCCATCCTGCAGAACCGACAAAGCCGCCTGTGCAGCCAGTGAGTGCGGCGCAACTGCCATGCCACGTGTTGCGTTGGTAGTATTCAGCATAAAAACCTTTTGGATCGATAAATAAAAACAGCATTGCCCGGCGAACTCCGGGCAATCCCTAAACGCTTTTCCGGAACCGATACCGCACCGGTTCCGGAACAACGGTATTACTTAAGCGCGGCCGCAGGAGCAACTGCGCTATTCATTTTCATTTCCATTTCCTGCGGCGTATTCGCCAGGAATTTGCGACGCATAGGCTTGAGGATAATCAAGGCCAGGAACGCAGTCATGAAATCCATACCTATCACCGTCATGAACACAGGTGTCCACGAACCGGTTGCTTCATGCATCATCGCAGCCAGCGGACCACCGAGCACCGAACCCACGCCTTGTGCCATGTACAGGAAACCATAGTTGGTGGTCGCATGTTTGGTACCAAATGTGTCCGTCAGGATAGATGGGAAGAGCGAGAAAATTTCACCCCAGCCAAAAAATACAACACCCGACAGCAAGACAAACAACACCGGGTTATCCGTTGTCATCAACCACAAGGTCATCGCCACACCTTCCATACCGAAGGCGATGAACATGGTATTTTCACGACCGATGCGATCCGATACCCAACCGAAAAACGGACGGGTCAAACCATTCGCAAAGCGGTCGATCGTCAATGCCAGCGGCAAGGCCGCCATGCCAAATACCATCGCATCGTGCACGCCGAAGTCTTTGGCAAACGCACCCATTTGCGAGATCACCATCAGGCCCGAAGTCGACATCATGGTCATCATGATGAACATCAGCCAGAACACCGGCTTCTTCAGCATCTCGCTCGATTTATAGCTGTACTTCGACTCCTTGTTCGCATCGCTCGCCTTGTGGCGTACAGCCAGCTCGACAACTTCATCCGCTTTCGGACGACGCATGCCTTGCGCTGCGAGGAAGCCCACTACACCGATGATCAAGCCAAAGGTCATCAGGGTGCTGGACACACCGGCACTCTTGATGCTGCTGGAAATCGCAAAGGTCGTCATGATCGCGCCAAAGCCATAACCCGCTGCCACCATACCAACCGCAAACCCCCGTTTCTCAGGGAACCACTGCACCATCAGGCCGATGACGCCGACATAAATAATGCCGGTACCGACGCCGCCCAACAGGCCATAACTAAAGTACAAACCCCAGACGCTGGTGGCCGAAGCAGCCAGCACCCAACTCAAAGCCGTCAAAATCGCGCCAGCCGACAGCAACATGCGCGGACCGAACTTGTCGATCAGAAAACCCTGGAATGGCGACAGGAATGTCTGCGCCACGATCAGGATCGCGAAAGTGACCTGCACTTCAGTCAGCGACGCATTGAGCAAAGTCGTCAATTCAGTCGTAAACAAAGCCCATACATATTGCGGACTCGAAATGGCCATCATGGCGACCACGCCAAAGCAAAGCTGCCACCACCTGGTGCTGCTCGACAAACGCGAGCTGGTTGTGCTGATGCGATTCATAAATATCTCCGATGTAGTTATAGAACTTCTTGTCCTTCAAATATGCATGTCTATCACTGACATGTCAGATTCAGGCGTAAGGTAAGCCCCATAAAAACATTTGTCAAGGGTTGAAAAATTGCGATCAAACGGCTTCGGCTGAAACCTGCATAAAATACTGATCTACCCTCTTTAAGCAATCTTGGTGCCAGTTCGGGAAAATATCGAAAAAGAAGCAGTAAGCGATTAGTGCCATGTCACTTATTGAGCAACAGGCAAAAAGCCGTCGTTTGCAGCAGGCCATCGCACCAGGCACGATATGCATCTTTTCCGTGCGTGCAATATTCAGCGCGGCAGTAGAACGCACAAAAAAAGAGCGCTCTTAGACAAAGCGCTCCGAAATGGCAATCTGTACCGCCCGGCCTTAAGCGGGGCTTCAATTCAGGCCGCAGGCGGCCGGGTAATCTTCAGGCTTCCTGCTGTCCGCCTATCCAGCGATAAATCACAGCTCCCAATAAAGCGCCGACGATAGGTGCCAGCCAGAACAGCCAGAGTTGGCCTATCGCCCAGTCACCAACATAGACCGCGACGCCGGTGCTGCGCGCCGGATTGACGGATGTATTGGTAACCGGGATCGAGATCAGGTGAATCAGCGTCAGCGCCAGGCCGATAGGAATAGGAGCAAAGCCGGCCGGTGCGCGCTTGTCGGTTGCGCCGAGGATCACCAGCAGGAAGAACATGGTCATCACCACTTCACAGACCAGCGCCGCCAGCAGGGAATAGCCGCCCGGTGAATGCTCGCCGTAACCATTCGATGCAAAGCCCTGCGCCACGTCAAAGCCGGCCGCACCGCTGGCAATGACGTACAGCACGCCACCGGCGACGATACCGCCGAGTACTTGCGCCACGATATAGGGAAGTAATTGCTTTGCCGGGAAGCGTCCGCCGGCCCAGAGTCCGATTGAAACTGCCGGATTAAGATGGCAACCGGAAATGTGCCCGATCGCAAATGCCATCGTCAATACCGTCAGGCCAAACGCGGCAGCCACGCCCAGCAAACCGATACCAACATGAGGAAAGGCAGCAGCCAGTACCGCACTGCCACAGCCGCCCAGCACCAGCCAAAAGGTTCCGAAGAACTCCGCACCGTATTGTTTCATGACAACTCCTTGGTAAAGGGATCGATGAGACCAGTGCGGCCTTGTTCCGCCTGATCAAATCATTGATTTCTCAGCAGGAAATTTAAACATGTTTATGATTTTCGATTTCTAAGCAATTGTGATTTTTGTAGCCGGACAGCCACTGCGCAAACACAGTCGGCACGTGTTAACACGAACCGACTGCGCCTAATACTACGGAGAAAAAACGGAAAGCGAAAGGCCTGAATCAACCTTCACCGAGATAGGCTTCCCTGACCTTGGGATCGCTCAACATTTGCTGTGCATCGCCGTGCATGGTTACCAGGCCGGATTCCATCACGTAAGCACGATTGGCGGCCTGCAAGGCCAGTTTGGCGTTTTGCTCGACCAGCAGGATGGTGATGCCCTGTGCCGATACGGTGCGTATCACCTCAAAGATTTTCTCCACCATGATCGGTGACAAACCCATCGAAGGTTCATCCAGCAATAGCAACTCAGGATGACTCATCAGTGCCCGCGCCATCGCCAGCATTTGCTGTTCGCCGCCGGACAGGGTGCCGGCCATCTGCGCCGCGCGTTCTTTCAGGCGCGGGAAGACGCCGAACCACTTATCGATATCAGCCGCGATCCCATCCTTGTCGTCACGTGTGAACGCACCCATGAGCAGGTTTTCCTGGATCGACATGCGGGTGAATACGCCACGCCCTTCCGGTACCATCGCCAGCTTCCTGCGCACCAGTTCAAAGGAATGCAAACCCTTGATCGGCTGACCCGCATATTCGATATGCCCTTCCACCCGGCAATTCGGCAAGGTGCCGGTAATCGCCTTGAGGGTCGTGGTCTTGCCTGCACCATTCGCACCGATCAGCGTAATCAGTTCACCCTTATGGACTTCCAGGTCCACCCCTTTGACTGCTTCAATGCCGCCGTAAGCGACCTTCAGTCCGGAAATTTTCAGCACGGTATCAGCCATCAGTGCGAACCTCCGAGATAGGCTTCAATCACGGCCGGATCCTTTTGCACATCGGCCGGCACACCTTCCGCAATCGGCTTGCCGTAATCGAGCACGGTGATGCGGTCGCACAGACCCATCATCAGTTTGACGTCATGTTCAATCAACAAAATGGTTTTACCTTCCGCCTTGATCTTGACCAGCAATTCGCGCAGACCCAGCTTCTCCGTTGCGTTCATGCCGGCCGCCGGTTCATCCAGCGCCAGCAATTGCGGATCAGTAGCCAGTGCGCGTGCGATTTCGAGGCGACGCTGGTCGCCATATGACAAATGGCGCGCGGTGCGCTCGGCGAATTTCGCAATGCCGACAAACTCCAGCAACTCCATCGCACGCTGGCGGATTTCCGCTTCTTCACGCCGTGCCGCCTTGTGATGGAATACTGCGCCGAACAAGCCCTGATGGGTGCGCACATGGCGTCCTATCATGACGTTCTCCAGCGCCGTCATTTCGCCGAACAAACGAATGTTTTGGAATGTCCGTGCGATACCGGCCTTCGCCACCTTGTGCGGTGCCGACGGTGAATAAGGTTTGCCGGCCAGTTCGAAACTACCGGTATCGGCCTGGTACAAGCCGGTGATCACATTGAAGAAAGTGGTTTTGCCGGCGCCGTTGGGACCGATCAGGCCATAGATCTGGCCTTGCATGATCTTGATGTTGACATCCGACAAAGCCTGCAAGCCGCCGAAGCGCTTGCTGACACCCGCGATATTGAGAATGATTTGCTCGCTCATGGGATCCTCTTACACCGCCACGACATCAGTGGATTTTTTCGCGGTATCGTTATCCGCGGTCGGCCGGTCTTCGCTCTTCGGCGACGGCCACAAACCGGCCGGGCGGTACAACATGATCAATACCATCGCCAGCCCGTACAGCAACTGACGCAAGACTTCGGCATCGATCAGCACTTCGCCGAACAGGCTCTGCTGCAAGGGTTCCACCACATGCCGCAACACTTCCGGCAAGGCGGCGAGAATAATGCCGCCCAACACCACGCCCGGAATATGCCCCATGCCACCGAGCACGACCATCGCCAGTACCGCTATCGATTCCGTCAACGAGAAGGATTCAGGCGAAACAAAACCCTGGAAGGAAGCGAACATCGCCCCGGCGATGCCACCGAAGGAAGCACCCATCGCGAAAGCCAGCAATTTGACATTACGCGTGTTGATGCCCATCGCCTTCGCGGCAATTTCATCTTCACGGATCGCCACAAAGGCACGACCGAGACGTGAATTCTGCAAACGCACCGAGATGAAGATAATCGCGATACACAAAAACAGGAACAGGAAATAATAGGCGTTCACCGACGGCATCGCGTAGTCACCTATCATCACCGTCGCGCGCGAACCGGCTTCACCGTTGAGCGAAACACCGAAGATGCGGATCGGGTCGATCATATTGATGCCTTGCGGCCCGTTGGTGATATTGACCGGACCGTTCAGGTTGTTCATGAAGATACGGATGATTTCACCAAAGCCCAGCGTTACGATCGCCAGGTAATCACCACGCAGCTTGAGCGTAGGCGCACCCAGCAAGGCACCGAAGAAACCGGCGACCAGCGCGGCCAGCGGCACGATGGCCCACAAGGACAGATGGATACCGTTCTGCGCGATCTCGGGCCCGAACACCCACAGCAAGGCCTCACCTATAGGCGGATATTGATTGACGAAGGATTCCAGCACCACCGCGAACTGCGGCGACGCCAGCAAAGCCGTCAGGTAGGCACCGATCGCGTAAAAGGCGATGTAACCGAGATCAAGCAAACCGGCAAAACCGACCACCACATTCAAACCCAGCGCCAGCATGATGTAGAGCAGCGCAAAGTCCATGATGCGCACCCATGAGTTACCAAAGTTTTGCGCTATGAAGGGGAAGACCAGCGCAATCGCCAATATCACCAGCAAACCGGTATAGGCTTTGCGCGGATTATTTTTGGTATCGAAATAATTTGCCATATGTCCTCCTTACGCGCGGTCAGGCACACGTTCGCCCATGATGCCGGACGGTCGCAGCGTCAACACGATGATCAGGACCACGAAGGCAAAGATATCCTGATAGTGGCTGCCGAGGAAACCGCCGGTCAGGTCACCGATATAACCGGCCCCCAGGCTTTCGATCAGGCCGAGCAAAATACCGCCCAGCATCGCACCATAGATATTGCCGATACCACCCAGCACGGCAGCGGAGAAAGCTTTCAGGCCGGGCACAAAGCCCATCGCAAATTGTGCCGATGAATAATTGGCTGCCCACATCACGCCGGCAATCGCCGCCAATATCGCACCAATGGCAAAGGTCATGACAATCACGCGATTCGAATCGACTCCCATCAAACCGGCGACACGCGGATTTTCGGAAGTGGCGCGCATCGCACGACCCATCCTGGTTTTTTCAATCAGCAAGACCAGCAAGCCCATCGCTACCGCAGCCAGGATCAGCAACATCACCTGCGTCGGAGAAATCAAGGCGCCCATGATGTGCAAAGGCTCGGTCGGCATTTCTTGCGGGAATGGAATCGGGCTGCGACCCCAGATCATCATCGCCAAAGTCTGCAACAGGATGGAAACGCCGATGGCGGTAATCAGGGGTGCGAGGCGCGGCGCATTACGCAGACGCCTGTAAGCAACCCGTTCGATCAGCACGTTCACCGCAACGCATACCGGGATCGCACCAAGGATGGCAATGATGAGTTTCACGATGCCGGGCAAATCGGGGGCCACCGTATTGAGCATTTTGAGGATGGTGAGGCCGGCCATCGCACCTATCATCAGCACATCGCCATGCGCAAAATTAATCAGGTTGAGCACGCCGTACACCATGGTATAGCCGAGTGCGACCAGTGCGTACATGCTGCCCAGCACCAGGCCATTAATGATTTGCTGGATGAATATATCCATGTTTTGGCTACTCTCTTAAAGAATGCTATCCGGTCGTGCCTGGTCGCAGGGCGCGAGTGCAGCCGACCGATTGATGCAAATACGTCGCAAAAATCATTCCAGATAAAACAAAAACGGCACCCTGATCAATTCAAAGGTGCCGCACGATATACATCTGCAGTCGGGAGTGCGCAGGCGGAAGGACGAATAACGGTCGCCTGAATCGGGGAAATTCGGGAAGGAATCATCATATTATTGTCTCCAGTTCGTCTCTAGATAAGCTTGGAAGCTGGCGGCGATTATACCGAATGCACCGCCGCCGCCATTCAATTTATCCGTAGATGCTAAAGACAAATCGGTAATTAGCGCCGCAGTAATTAACGCTTCAGGCCCTTGGGCAACGGGAAGATAACGTTTTCTTCCACGCCTTCCAGTGTACGCACGCTTTGCGCGCCGCACTCTTTCAGGCGGTCAATCACAGCCTGCACCAAAACCTCTGGGGCGGAAGCACCGGCGGTGAGGCCGATACGACGCTTGCCGCGCAACCAGTCAGGATTGATTTGCGATGCATTGTCGACCATATAGGCCGGTACGCCGCGCTTCTCGGCGACTTCACGCAAACGGTTGGAATTGGAGCTGTTCGGGCTGCCGACCACGATCACCAGGTCCACCTGCGGCGCCATGAATTTAACGGCTTCCTGGCGATTGGTGGTGGCGTAGCAAATGTCGGCTTTTTTCGGCTCGGAGATATTCGGGAAGCGGCTCTTCAATGCGGCGATCACGTCCGCGGTGTCATCTATCGACAAGGTGGTTTGCGTGACATAGGAAATCATGTCCGGATTGCGTACCTGCAATTTTTCCACATCGTCGACCGTTTCGACCAAATGCATGCCGTCTTCAATCTGGCCCATCGTGCCTTCGACTTCAGGATGGCCATCGTGACCAATCATGATGATCTCGCGACCGTCGCGGCGCATTTTTTCCACTTCGATATGGACCTTGGTAACCAGCGGGCATGTCGCGTCGAAGACACGCAAGCCACGCTTCTCGGCTTCGGCCTGCACCGCCTTGGACACGCCATGCGCGGAAAACACGACCGTATTGCCGGCCGGCACATCATCCAGCTCTTCAATAAAGATCGCGCCCTTGTTGCGCAAATCGGTCACCACATAGGCGTTATGCACGATCTCGTGACGAACGTAAATCGGCGCACCGAACTCGGTCAGTGCACGTTCCACGATTTCAATCGCACGATCCACACCGGCGCAAAAACCACGCGGCTGGGCCAGTAAAATTTCAGTGTCCATCTTTATCCTTTGATGCCCCGGCCCTCGCGACGCCAGGGCCGGCTAAATATTGTGTTGCAAACACCTGCAAGCAAACCAGCACTGCTTACAAAATACCAATGATCTTCACTTCAAACTGCAGCGACTGACCGGCCAGCGGATGATTGAAATCGAACAAGGCGGTTTCTTCATCGATCTCGCGCAGCACGCCGGCAAACTTGCCACCGCTGGGCGCGGCAAACTCAACCAGGTCGCCGATCACATAATCGTCGCCCGGCACCGAATTCTTATCCAGCACATTGCGCGACAGGCGCTGCAACAATTCCGGATTACGCGGACCGAAAGCCCGTTCCGGCGGCAAATCAAATGTCTGGTGTGTCCCTTCCGGCAAACCCAGCAGGCAAGCCTCAAGGAATGGTGCCAACTGCCCCTGTCCCAATTGTAAAGTGGCCGGATTTTCCGCAAAGGTGCTGACGATATCTTCCCCTGCGCTGGATGCGAGGCGGTAATGCAGCGTCAGGTAAGCGGTTTCCGTAACGACGGGCTGTAGTTCATTTGACATGGGAAAATTCCGAGTTGCACGACTAGCGCTATTTTAAGCCACCTTGCGCATTCCAGCCCTCCCATAATTGAAAGGACATAACAAACCGATAATTCTTTGCTGGCAGGAGGTAATCTTGGCAATCACAGACTGGCCGGAGCAAGACCGCCCGCGCGAACGCCTAATCAAGTATGGCCCGGCCGTTTTGACCGATGCAGAACTCTTGGCGATATTCCTGCGACTGGGTGTTGCGGGTAAAAGTGCGGTCGACCTGGCGCGCGACATGCTGAATCACTTTGGCTCACTGCATGCCTTGTTTTCCGCCAGCCTTGATGACTTTTCCCAACTGAATGGCCTTGGCCCGGCCAAATACGCGCAATTGCAGGCGGTACTGGAGTTGACGCGACGCTCCCTGGGCGAGGAATTGCAAATCGGCATTTCGCTGAATTCACCACAGGCGGTAAAAAAGTACCTGCAATTACTATTAGGCGGCAAGCAGTACGAAGCTTTTGCCGTACTCTTCCTGGACGTCAAGAATCGCCTGATCGCCTGCGAAGAATTATTCCGCAGCACCCTCACCCATACCAGCGTCTATCCGCGCGAAATCGTCAAGGAAGCACTGACACACAATGCGGCCAGCGTCATCCTCGCACACAACCACCCGTCCGGCTCATCCGAGCCCAGCGCCGCCGACCACAGCCTGACGCAAGCCCTGAAGCAGGCGCTGGCACTGATTGATGTGCGGGTGCTCGATCATTTCGTGGTTGGTGGTAAAAATGTCTATTCTTTTGCCGAACACGGACATTTATGAATTCCTGCCGGTCCGATGAGCCAGCAGCAGCGCCGGGCCTGGCGCCCGCTCTGTAAACCGCCCTTACCGGGGTATCGCTCACTTGTTACACAGTGCCTCTCAAATTGTTAAATATTGATAACGCACAAAGACACAATTATTTCACGCAAGTCATTGAATAAACTCGAATTTTTGGCTATACTCACTTTTTTTCCAATTCCGGAAATCTTTAGGAGCACAAATATGGCACGTGTCTGCCAAGTCACTGGGAAGGGGCCGATGGTCGGCAACAATGTTTCCCATGCAAACAACAAAACGAAACGTCGTTTTTTGCCTAACTTGCAAAATCGCCGCATTTTCGTTGAGTCCGAGAATCGCTGGGTTTCCCTGCGTCTGTCCAACGCCGGTTTGCGTGTAATCGACAAAATCGGCATTGATGCTGTTTTGGCTGATATGCGCGCTCGTGGCGAAAAAGTCTAACTAGCAGAATAAAGGAATAATCATGGCGAAATCAGGCCGCGACAAAATCAAGCTGGAATCGACCGCAGGCACGGGTCACTTCTACACCACGACTAAAAACAAGCGTACGACTCCGGAAAAAATGGCGATCATGAAATTCGATCCTAAAGTCCGTAAGCATGTTGAATACAAAGAAACCAAGATCAAGTAATCGATCTTTTGTTTCGCAGAGAAGCCGCTTCCTTGAAGCGGCTTTTTTTATTCCTGATGTTTAAGCGCCCTGGCCACGCCAACCTGTAAACTAGGCACTAGCAAAAAACCGGGCATCCGCAGGAAATATGAATCCAAACAAATTCTCCGATGAAGAAATCGCCGCCGTCTACAAGACCATCGGCGAGCGCCGCGATATGCGTCACTTCCTGCCCACCCCGTTGGCAGACGGCCAGCTGGAGCGCTTCATCCGTGCCGCACACATGGCACCCAGCGTCGGCCTGATGCAACCGTGGCGTTTCATACGCATCACCGATACCGGCCTGCGCAAGACCATACGGCAACATGTGGAAGAAGAGCGCATCGCCACCGCCGACGCACTGGCACAACGTTCGGATGAATTCATGCGCCTGAAAGTGGAAGGCATACTCTCTTGCGCCGAAGTACTGGTGGTCGGCTTAACGAATCAGCGCGAAAAATACATCTTTGGTCGCCGCACGATGCCGGAAATGGATCTCGCATCGGTGAGCTGTGCGATCCAGAACATGTGGCTGGCGGCGCGCGCCGAAGGCATCGGTCTCGGCTGGGTCTCCCTATTCGATCCCGAAAGCTTGCGCAAGCTGTGCTGCATGCCCGAGGGTAGCCGGCCGGTTGCGATTCTATGCCTGGGTCATGTGCAGGAATTTTATCCGGCACCGATGCTGGAAATGGAAGCCTGGGATAAGCGTAAGGCGCTCGATGAAATCGTTTACGAGAATTCCTGGAACACGCCATCACCTCGCACTGACTGATCAAGCCGCAGCGCAATCACATCACTTTTTCACACATCCACATACTGCGCTATCCATTTCCTTATCCCTGCCAACGAGCGGAATTCTGCGATGGAACGGCACTGGATATGTGGATGACGTGTCTTGAGCATGCGCGCCAGGGCTGCACCCGGCCCAAGCTCCAGCGCCATGGTCACGCCCGCTTCATCCAGGCTGTCCATTACTGCCTGCCAGCGTATCGGCTCGGCCAACTGGCGCGACAGATGGCCTGCCGCTGCATCTTTGTCCAGCAAACGCGCACCGGATATTCCTGCCAGTACCGGGAAGGCCGGCGCTTTGATCGCGCTGGATGTCAGTGCTTCTGCGAATGGTACGACCGCTGCCTGCATCCATGGCGTATGCGAAGCAATCTCTATCGGCAGGCGCGTGACCTTGCCGCCGGCATGCGCAATCGCTGTCTCCAGTGCGTCAGCTTGTTGCAGCAAACCACCGGCGATGATGGAGTCTTCATCGACTTCAATTGCCATGTAAAAACCATGTGCCTGCAACAAAGGCTGGATCTCTGACATCCGGACCAGGGATTGTGAGAGTGAAATGGCCAGCATCACTTGCGGCTGACCGTCAGCGATACATGCTTGCAGCAATCTGGCCCGCAAAGCTGCGAGCCTGATCGCCTCTTCCGCCGTCAAGGCACCCGCGACCGCCCATGATGCCAATTCGCCTATGCTGTAACCGGCCACGACGACAGGCTTGGGAATAATAGTTTTGACTGCTTCCCAGGTAGCAAGGATGGAGGCGACCACCAGCGGTTGTGCAATCGGATTGGCAAACAGGAGTTTGTCATCGCTCAGGATATCCTGCAGCGGGTGACCGCATAATTCTTCCAGCGGCCACGCTTGCAACAACTGGGCAGCACGCGCATCTTCGCGCGCCAGGTCAAACATGCCGGCATGCTGGTCGGCCTGGCCGGAACACAAAATAGCAACGCGATTCATCATCAAAATTCAACCTGCAAGCCGGGACGGTTTATGCAATGGCGGGTGCGAGTTGATACACCAGCCAACTGGCAGACAGCATATCCGCTGCACCGCCCGGTGACAAATCCCGGCTGACAAATAAGTGATGGCAAGCCAGCGCTGTCGCACGCCAGTCTGGATACGCACTGCCGCCCATCTGCATGAAGTCTTGTGCGGCCAGCCTGACCAGCGCTGCACCATCCGCCCCACCCCGATGATAAATATTCGTATCACTCATCTGTGCCATCAGGCTGAATAAGGTATCGATCTGCGCACTACTGGTATCGCGGCCCGCAGCAAACGATTGCAGTAATCGCGGCAAACCAATCTCGAACACGGCCGGAAACGCCTGTGCACCTTCCGCCCGCGCACCATGGACTGCATACAGGTGGGAGACACGGATACCATTCGACAATTTGGCAACGGAAGGACGCGCATGATCAGTTAAGGCCGTTCCCCACTGGCGGCGAATCACTGTACGCAAATTATCCGGAGTGAGGGGTAAAGACTGCGCATGGCAATAACCGGCTGCCGCACACAATATACCCAGCGAAAAGATAGCGCCGCGATGCGTATTGATGCCGCCGGTAGCTGCCAACATGCGGCGCTCGGCCTGCAGCCCCAGCTCTTTCAGGACATCAAAGGGCAGCGCTTGCGTACCGGCCTGCGCCATATGCTTAAAGTAGTGGCGCAAGGCGAACAGGCTACGCATGAACAAGTCCGCATCCATATCGCTATGACTGCCATTGTCGACAGGTGAAACCAGACCCGGTTTCGGATACAGCATCAGTTCCGCATGCAAGCTGCGAATGGCGCATACCGCGGTATGCAGGCAGGCGCTGCGCAGGGATGAACTGGCAGGCTCAGTTTCCCTTACAACGCCGGACGATGCTTTCAACACCCTGTCTGCTCGTTTCACGATAGCTCTTCCAGTTCAGACAATAAATCAGTGACATCCATCAGGTTCACGGTGCGCATGCTTTTCACCAAGACCTTTACCTTGTCCGGACTTTTAACGGCTTCCGCCCACTCTTTCCAGGCCACTGCATGCCCGGAGGGGAAAACTATTTCTCCATCCAGCGGCAAACTTTGCACATATTGCTGCAGCAGATGCAGGCCTTGCTGCAGTTGTGCATGCGTAGACGGATAGAACAAAACATCAATATCGGAAGTTGCCTTCACATAAGGCAAACCTGTTATCGCCTGTAAAGCAACGGAGCCATACACACGACACTCCAGTTGCGCTGCAGTCAGTTCATGCAACAAATCGGCAAACGCCGGCTGCCACGCGAGCGGCAATGCACTTGCGGCGTGCGCGCATGCCAGCGGTGCCTCATGCCGGGCAATATCGTCCGGATGCACGGAGAGCGGAATCCTGACCTTCCTACCACTATCCGCATCCGGCGGCAGCGCCAGGCCGACAGCCACAGTTGCCACCTCAAAACCTACATCACTACGACGTACCACCAGCGGCCAGTCATGCGCCGCCCAGCGTTCAATCTCCGGCAGCTGCGCTTTATCGGCCGACGCACATGCACGCTGCCAGCCCCGTTTGCTCAGCCAGATCCGGTTATGTCGGTACAACATCACGCGTTCCCAGTACGAGCTGCGTCACCGGCAATGACATCTTGCGCCCGCCCCGTTCCAAGCCGCGCGCACTACGGTGGTCAATACTGTCTGCCTGCTGCAAGGCGCGCGCCAGGCAGGATTCCAGGTCACCCTGCCAGATTGCTTCGACACCGCCCATGTTCAGGTAATTTTCCGCACCGGGCGCAAATACCGGATTGGCCTGCGCCAACTCGGTCAGTCGCTCCAGCGGCACCTTGGTAATACGTGCCATCGCGGCCAGGCCCATCACGCGGATTTCCGCTTCCGGTAATGCATAGCAGGCATCCGCCATCAAACCGCTGGTGATGAAGCCACCGGACAAGGCCTGGTCATATACCAGCCCTATCACTTTGTGGCCGCGACGCCGTGCGACGTCGATGCACTTGCCGAGGTGCGCCATATAGCGATTGATGCCGAGCATCTCGTCGCGATAACGCAAACGCTGGCCTTGCGTATCCACCAGGATCACCAATGGGCGGCCGGGGAAATTGTGCATCGTATCGATGATCGCATTCGCCTGTGCCAGCGCGATTTCCACGCCTATCGGCGTGTGGCCGGTGGTACCGATAACCGCCACCGTTTGCTGGTCGACCTTGGCGCTGCCACGCAAGAAGTAGTCATGCTCCACAATGTCATGTCCTTGTGGAAATAACTGTGTAGCAAGGGTTTGCCATTTCATCGCTGTTCTCCCGCCCGCTTGCCGGCAACCTTTTGCATGAAAGCCTCTGCTTCCAGCATAGGCAGGATTTCAGGATTCGCCACTCCCAGGCGCGACCAGATATCCATCGGTTCAGAGTAATTGCCGAAATCCTGCAGGCGTCGGTTCAATAGTGCGTGTTCTGACTCCAAGTCTTCCAGCGTCAGTTGTGCCGAATTTTGTTGATAGCGCATCAGCGTATCGAATGCAGCCTGGCGGAAAGCGGCAATATCATCCGGCAACACCGCACTGCAATCACCCAGCAGATAACGGTGTTTGCCACCGGTGGTCCGCCATACCAGTGCACGATCACGCGAATCGAATTCTTCCACGCCATGCGTGGTTTCGATTACTTCCGGTCCCGACATCGCCAGCCTGCCCTCTTCCGACATCAGGATGTCGTTCGCACAGCAGGCGACTATGCCCATGCCGCCGAAACAACCGTTGGCACCACCGACCAGTACGATCACAGGAATGTTTGCAGCACGTGTATCGAGTACCGCGCGCATGACTTCCGACACCGCGATCAAACCGGCATTGGCTTCATGCAAACGCACGCCACCGGTTTCCAACAGCAGGATCACACCATCCACACCCTCGCTGACCGCGCGCTTCAAGAGGCCGACCAGCTTCGCGCCATGCACCTCGCCAACCGCACCGCCCATAAAGCCACCTTCCTGCGCGGCTGCCAGCACCGTGCGTCCTTGCAGGGTGCCGCGTCCGATCACGATGCCATCATCAAATGAAGCCGGCGTATCCAGTTGCGCCAGGTGCGGACTGACAATTTGCAGGCTGGGCGGCAGGAATTCTTCAAACGAGCCGGCATCCAGCAAGGCATGGATGCGCTGGCGTGCATTCGCTTCCAGATAGCTGATCATGCTGTCGCTCCCATCACTGATTCCACCGCCTGATCCAGGCGCAGGCTGACTACCGCCGGCGTTGCGCCTGCGTCGTTGATCAGGATGCGTACATCCTGCAAGGACCAGCGCGCATGGAAGTCCGCGACCACCGCTTGCCAGATCGCACCGAAACCGACTGCTGCAGTTTTGATTTCAACTTCACAGCCACCGTTCAGGTCGATCGATTCGATCAAGACTTCCAGGTTGCCGGAACTGACTACGCCGACCATATTGGCTTGCGAGGCCAGGCGCCTGTCGCCTTTTTCAAAACGAAAATTCAAAGTTTCCATATCCAGTCCTACCAATTCCTGAAACGTTTAGGTGGTGCATATAAACCGCCGGAAGCACGTACCAGGTCCTTCATATTCTTGGCCGCCAGCAAATCGCGGGTTGCCATGCGCTTGTCTATGCCCATATCTTCGGCGCGCAGGATGATGCCGCGGTCGCGCAGGTTTTCCACCATCTTGCGGTCGCGCGCCATGCCGACCGCGGTATAACCGGCGACACCGCGTATCGCCTGCTCGCGTTCTTCTTCGGTACGGCACAGCAACAGATTGGCAATCCCTTCTTCAGTCAGGATATGTGTAACGTCGTCGCCATAAATCATGACCGGCGGGATATCCAGCTTGGCCTGCTCCGCCAACTGCCATGCATCGAGTTCTTCAACGAAGGCCGGCTGCATATGCTCGCGGAAGGTTTCGACCATCTGCACCACCAGCTTCTGGCCGCGCGGAATTTTTTTCTTGCCTTGCTGCGCCTGCTGGCCGGCCTTGAGCCAAGCCGGGCTCGAGTGTCGTCGGCCACGCGCATCCGAACCCATGTTGGGCGCACCACCAAAACCGGCAATGCGTCCAAGGGTCGCCGTAGAAGAATTCCCCTGCAAATCGATTTGCAAGGTCGAGCCGATAAACATATCGCAAGCGTAGTGCCCGGCGACCTGGCACATCGCGCGGTTGCTGCGCATAGAGCCATCACGCCCGACAAAAAATACATCCGGGCGTGACTCGATGTAGCGCTCCATGCCCAATTCGGAACCAAAGGAATGCACGGATTCAACGAAGCCGGCTTCAATCGCAGGGATCAGCGCCGGATGCGGATTCAACGCCCAGTGCCGCCCTATCTTTCCGCGCAATCCCAGCGACTCGGCATAGGTCGGCAGGATCAATTCAATTGCCGCAGTATCAAAACCAATGCCGTGATTGATACGCTCCACACCGTACTCGGCATAGATGCCCTTGATCGCCATCATCGCCATCAAGACCTGTACTTCGGAAATCAATGCAGGATCGCGTGTAAATAAAGGTTCGATGTAATGCGGGGTCGGTGCCTGCACCACGAAATCAACCCAGTCTGCAGGTACGTCAACACGTGGCAACACATCGACGATTTCATTGACTTGCGCAATCACGATGCCGTTCTTGAAGGCGGTCGCTTCCACAATGGCCGGTGTGTCTTCGGTATTCGGACCGGTGTATAAATTGCCGTGCCGGTCTGCCGCCTGCGCTGCAATCAAGGCGACGCGTGGTGTCAGGTCGATGAAATAACGGCCGAATAATTCAAGATAAGTATGGATCGCGCCTATATTGATTTTCCCGGCGGCCACCAGGCGCGCGAGCTGCGCGCCTTGCGGACCGGAAAAAGAAAAATCCAGCCTGGAGGCGATGCCCTTCTCGAACAAGTCCAGATGTTCGGGTAAAGCCAGCACCGACTGCAGCATGTGCAGATCATGCACCTGCGCCGGATCCAGCTGGCACAAGGCGGCAGCAAGGAAATCGGCCTGCTTCTGGTTATTGCCTTCGAGGCAGACGCGGTCACCTGATTCGATCACGCTATGCAACAACTCGACCATACGTTCGGCCTGCACCAGCTTGCCGCTGAGCGCGGCTCCCAGTTTGCCAGCCGCCCGCACCAGTCGCGCATCGCGGTTCTTCTGGCGATGATCCCACTCGCGCTTACTACCTTGCATTTACTTTTCTCCCATTAACATATCAGGCAACGCTGTTGCTACTTCAGGGAACAGGCATAGCAGGATCATCGCAGCAGCAGCCATTTCTACTTTTTGCGCCCATTAAGACGGAGTCACGCCCAACAACGGTGTACCAGCAAATGCACTCAAAATAGTTCTACGTGTCTGTGATGTGATGTCATGCCTTTCCCGTAGTTACAATGGATATATTTTTCAACTAAATGTTTTTATGGTTTATCCTTGTATACAAGATCTTATTATATGCATACATTGTCAAGCATAAAATCGTAATCAAAACCACAAGATTAGATTGTGAGATACACAGAAAACATGACGGACAACACTCAAACGCGATCAGAAACCTTGCGTGAGCAAATCGAAGAAATGATTGCCGTTGGGACACTCAAACCCGGGCAGCATCTCGATGAAACGGTATTGGCCGAACGCTTCGGCGTCTCGCGCACACCGATCCGGGAAGCGCTGATCCAGCTGGCGTCGATGGGCATCGTGGTGATACGTCCGCGCCGTGGTGCCATCGTGGCCGAGATTGGTCCGCAGCAATTGATAGAAATGTTTGAAGTGATGGCGGAACTGGAAGCCATGTGCGCCCGACTGGCGGCGCGCCGCATGAGTCCGGTGGAACACGCGGTATTGATGGCGACCCACCTGGCTTGCAAACAGGCACGTGATGACGCTGACTCAGACGCCTACTTTTACAAGAACGAAGAATTCCACCAGCAAATCTATATTGGTAGCAAAAACACCTTTCTCGAAGAACAGGCACGTGCGCTGCAGCGCCGCCTGCGTCCTTACCGCCGCCTGCAACTGCGGGTACGCAATCGCGTCACGGCATCGTTTGAAGAACATGGTGCCGTGGTCGATGCCATCATTGAAGGCAAAGGCGATCTTGCAGCCGAACTGTTACGCCAGCACATCATGATCCAGGGCCAGCGTTTCAGCGATCTGGTTGCATCACTCTCCGCGCTGGCCAGCGAAGCCTGATACCCGTTACGCCGGGCGCATATACAATATGCGTCCGGATCAGTGTTCAACACGCTGCCTGCTGCATCTCCACTTTCAAAATTTCAAGGACCAGGGAAACCGTGCGCCTACGCCCCGCCTCTCGCTTGCTGATTACCGACCCTGCAGACCGGGTCCTGCTGTTTTATTTCGAACATCGCAATGGTGCTTTGGCCGGACAAAGCTACTGGGCCACACCCGGTGGTGGCGTCGAAGGTGATGAAAGCTTTGAAGAGGCGGCCATCCGCGAGTTGTGGGAAGAGACAGGAATACAGGTCACCGAAGTCGGTCCCGAGATTGCGCAGCGCCAGTTGATACTGCAATTACCAAATGGCGAATACGTCAATGAAGACGAACGTTACTTCCGCATTCGCGTCAGCGACACGCAGTTATCGCGTAGCGGCTGGACTGCGGCAGAAGTTGAATGCATGACAGCGCATCACTGGTGGTCACAAGCCGAGCTGGAACAAACCACCGAACAGGTATGGCCGGAAAACCTGATCGCCATGCTGCAAGCCAACGCAACGACCAATGCATAACTTGAATATACGCTGCGCCCGGGCTGACGATATAGAGCGCATCATGGACCTGGAAGACGGCGGCTTCCACCAGCGCATCCAGGAAGATAAAAGCGTGATGCTGGAACGCATGTACCATTTTCCTGCAGGCTTCCTTGTATTGGCGAATGACAGCGATATGGCTACTGGCTATCTGTGTTCGGAACTCTGGGACAACGATGGTACTTTGCATGAAGCAGCATTTGCACTGGGCCACGACATCAAGGACACCCATAGGGCAGATGGCAGCCAGCTCTACATTTCATCCATGACTGTCGCCCGCGAATATCGTGGCAGCGGACTGGGCAAGAAATTCTTCCAGCAATCGGTGCATATGCTACGCACACAATTGACGCATGTACGCGGTTCCATCCTCTTGCTCAGTGCCGAATGGACAGGCGCACACAAGATTTACCAGGACAGCGGTTACACCGAAATCGCGCGCCTGAAGGATTTCTTCGCATCGATTGCAACGCATGATGCGGACGCCATCATCATGCAAACGCAATTTGGTGAAGAGCGCTAAAACAGAAAGCACACTATGTACGCATTATTCGCATGGGAAACAGGACAACAAAAAGGCGGCATAGGTGACCTGCTGACGATGGGCTCTGTCGATGAATGCCAAAAGACTTTCCAAACCTTCGTGACCTCGCTCAGCAATCCGGCAATAGGCGAGATCATCGATATGTACACGCTGAAGATCGTCCTGCGCGCCAGCATGATCGCCAGCAAGGATGCGCGCCTGCCGGACTGGGTCGCGCCCAGCGGCTGGCTCATTGAATGGGTCAAGCCGCAAGCCGGCAACAAATAAAACCACCGCTCAAAGCAGTGCATGCCCACATTTGAGCATGAAATGAAATTCCTTACCTATCAATAACATAGGTCACTTGCCCTGGGGTTATCCACAAGCATGTGCACACAAAACGGGGATAACTTTATTAGTTATGCACATTACAGCGTGCTGGTAACTTTTGTTCTGCTGATGCTGTTCACTCTCCGTGGAGAAGTGCGTTGCCGGGGGTGGCCCGGCGGCCACTCACTTTTCTTGTCTCGCCAAGAAAAGTAAGCAAAAGAAAGCGACCACGGCGCCGCTGCCCCTACGGGGGCCCCGTTTGTGCAAGACAAAAAATGGGAAGCGGACGAAACTCGCTGCGCTCAGACAACGTCCACTTCTTTTTCCATTTTCTGCCCCGCACAAACGGCATCGTCACAGTGGACTAACAACCACAGCCTCTTTACTAGCAACGCACATACTTTCCTTCAACAAGGCTGCTGCTTTTGACGTTCCCGCATCTGGCGTTGCCAAGGCAAGCGGTTGTCAGACGGGTCCAACGGCGCAAACATGTCTGAGCGAAGCTTTAGCGTAGCGAGTTGGTTTGCGACGCCGGCTGGCAATCGCTTGCCTTGGGGACCCGCGCAGCGGGCAACGACTCCTGCGGTCGCCTTTCTTTGCTTACTTTCTTTGGCGAAGCAAAGAAAGTGAGTAGCCGCCGGGCTACCCCCGGCATACCAACTCTCCACGGAGAAAGAACAACATCAACAACAAATCACTAAATAAAACAGACAATAAAAAAGCCCGCATAAGCGGGCTTTTTTATTCAATACATCAACTTACTTAAGCGTAGCTGCGCAGGCGCAAGGAGAAATCACGCAAAGCAGTAATGCCCGACGCTTCAGCGCGTGCACACCAGTCTTGCAACTGATGCAGCAACTGATCACGGCTGGCGTGTGAACGCTCCCAGATCGCACCCAACTCAACACGCATTTCATGCATCGTTTTGAGTGGCTTGCTGTGTGCGAACAATGTCGTCAATTGTTCTTTATGCGGCGCTTCCAGTTTATTTGGTTCGCGATGCAAGAGCTTCTTCGTCGAACGCAGGAAACCTGATTCCAGCTGTGCTTTTTCTTTCAGGTGTTCGACTTCATCGTGCCAGGTCTGCTTCAGCGATTTCGCATATTTTGCAGTCACATCATAACGATTCGCGATGACGGATTGCAGGGTGTCGAAATCCAGATGCAATTTGGCCGGATCGAACTTCGGTTGCGGTGCAACTTTCTTGACCTTGGCCAGGCCGACTGTTTCCAGCATGCGGATATACATCCAGCCGATATCGAACTCATACCATTTGGCCGACAGCTTGGCCGAGGTACCAAAGGTATGATGGTTATTGTGCAGCTCTTCACCACCGATCAGGATACCGATCGGGAAGATGTTGGTTGCCGCATCATTGCATTCGTAGTTGCGGTAACCCCAGTAGTGGCCAATACCGTTGATGATGCCGGCTGCGGTGATAGGAATCCATGCCATCTGCAAGGCCCATACCGACACACCGATCACACCAAACAATGCGACGTTGATGAACAACATCAGCACGATACCGGTCGCGCTGCGGCCAGTGTAAATATGACGTTCGACCCAGTCGTCAGGCGTACCGTAACCATACTTTTCCATGGTTTCCATATTTTTCGACTCGGCGCGGTACAACTCGGCGCCTTCGAAAAATACTTTCTTGATACCGCGGGTGACCGGGCTGTGCGGATCTTCTTCGGTTTCGCATTTGGCGTGGTGCTTGCGATGGATCGCAACCCACTCTTTGGTAACCATACCGGTGGTCAGCCACAACCAGAAACGGAAGAAATGACTAGGGATCGGATGCAAGTCCAGTCCACGGTGCGTGGCGCTGCGATGCAAATAGATCGTGACGGCTGCAATCGTGATGTGAGTCACGGCAAGCGCGTAGAAAAACACTTCCCAACCGCTGGCGCGGGTCAGGCCGTTAGCTAAAAAATCGAGTACTGCGTCAATCATTGTGGCTCCAATATGAATGCCATAGATATATGGTCTCCCCTAGATGGTAGCGCTTTATGGAAAAGCTAGGGCTATCTGGCAAATTTTCGAGACGAATTATAGCCTTTTTAAGAGCCTATATCCGATTTTGCGGGGTTTTTCGCAGTATTTAAACGTTCTTTTATCGGTCCGTATTGCTCGTCAATCAACCTTATTTCACGTTGCGGGAACGGAACATTGATCTCGTTTGCCTGAAATGATCGCCAGATTGCACGATTGACATCAGACAAGACAGTGCCTCGCCCGTCCAGCTCATTTACCCAAAAGCCCAGTTGCAAGTCGATCCCGTCGGCACCAAAGGCCACCATGGTGGCTCCCGGTACGCGGTCCGGCCCCTTGCGCACTTTCTCTACGCCAAGTGCGGCCTCTTCCAGCAAACGCAATGCCAAATCGATATCAGTCCGATAATCCACTGAAATGCGGGTTGTCAATTGCACCACAGTGTCGCTCAGCGACAGATTCTGTACCGCATTTGAGACAAACAAGTCATTCGGCAAAATGGTGTCGCTGCCATCGCCGCCGCGCAGCACGGTATAGCGGGTATTGATCTGGGCCACACGGCCGGTGAATTTATCCATCGTGACGGTATCGCCTATGGTCATGCTGCGCTCGAGCAGGATGATGAAGCCGGAGACATAGCTGCTGGCGATCTTTTGCAAGCCGAGACCAAGACCGACGCCCAGCGCACCGCCGAATACCGACAGCACGGTCAGGTCGATACCCACCATCGACAGGCTGACCAGCAAGGCAATCAGGATCAGTACCGCACGGCTCATGCGCGACAGCACAGCACGCATCGACGAATGCATGCCGTCGAGGCGCATCAGGCGCTCTTCGATCATGGCGGAAGCCCACAAGGCGATGATCAGCGTCACGCCGACCGAGACGACGGCCTGCAGCATCGTCATCATCGAGACTTTATGTTTACCGAGCGGGACAAAGGTGTCGTCGAGGAATTCGACGATGTCCGGCAGCACACCGGTGATGTGCAAGGCCACCACGATCCAGACCAGTGTCGCGAAGCTTCTTTCGAATAGCAGGACGAAGGCACTGGTCTTGCCGCCACGCGCAAACACGCGCCGCATGACATAGAAAGCCAGCCGTATCAGCGCAAACGAGGCGACCAGCGGCATCACCACGCGCAGGACATCGACCCCGTCGACACCATCCAGGCGTTCGAGGATGGCTTTCGCAATCGCCAGCAATAACCAGGTCAGCAAAGGCCACAAAACCCGCGTAAAACTTTCTACTCCGAGACGCCGCAGTGCATTCTGTTGCGGCTCCTTGGTCGCCAGCAAATTACGTACGATGCGGGCGATCCCCCAAGCCAGTGCAAAACACAACACCATGGCAATCAGTTGCCAGCGCAAACCCGGGATACCCAGGTCGGTCCACAAATCAGTCCAGAGCGTAGAGAGCAGGTTTTGTTTCATTTATTTTTTACGTTCGAGTACCGCCGCAAAAAAACCATCGGTGTGATGCAAGGCCGGCGACAGCTTCAGATAATCATCCATCTTCAAATCTATCTTTTGCTCGGCCAGCACTTCACTCATAGGAATCAAAACGAAATCGTCGCGTGATGCGAGGAAGCCGGCGACGATCGCTTCGTTTTCTTCATCCAGAATACTGCAGGTTGCATACACCAGGCGACCACCGGCTTTGACCAGACGTGCCGCACCGGCGAGGATGGAAGCCTGCTTTTCATTTAACTCTACCAGCGATTGCGGGGTCTGACGCCATTTCACATCCGGATTACGACGCAAGGTACCGAGGCCGCTACATGGCGCATCGACCAGTACGCGATCAATTTTGCCGGCCAGGCGTTTCACCTTGGCATCGTTTTCATGCGCGATTTGCACCGGATGTACGTTCGACAGGCCACTGCGTGCCAGGCGCGGCTTCAGCTTGGCCAGGCGTTTTTCCGAGATATCAAAAGCGTACAGGCGACCGGTATTGCGCATTGCCGCACCCAGCGACAAAGTCTTGCCACCGGCACCGGCGCAGAAATCGACCACCATTTCACCGCGTTTCGCACCGACGATTTGCGACAGCAACTGGCTGCCTTCGTCCTGCACTTCAATGGAACCGTTCTTGAACAGCGGCAGGTTTTGCAAAGCCGGTTTCTTGATAATGCGGATGCCCAAAGGAGCATATGGCGTAGGCTCACACAGGATAGGCGCTTCAGCCAAAGCCGTGATCACGTCTTCACGTGTCGCCTTGATTGCATTCACACGCAAATCCAGTGGTGCCGGCTGGTTCACTGCATGCGCCAGTTCAAGCGCAGTGGCTTCACCGTCACGTGCAACCAGTTTTTCAAACAGCCATTCCGGCATATTCGAACGCAGGAGCGATGGCAACAAGGTGCGATCGATTTGCATCACATGGTTCAGCCATTCGGTTTCTTCTTCGGTCAGCCCACCCAATGCTTCAACGCCGACTGCATCGGCCAGGCCGAGCAAGGTCATTCGACGCATGGTCGGACCGTTTCCGGATTCGGCAAAGCTGGTGTACACAGCTTTATTACGCAACAAACCGTAAACCGCTTCGGCCACCACGCCGCGTTCGCGTGAACCCAGTTTTGGATGGTCGCGGAAATAACGCGATAAGGTACCGTCAGCCGGGCCGGTAAAACGCAGGATCTCGCGTAATACTTCTTCGGTGTTATTAATGATCGCGGGAGGCAATCTCATGCACTTTCCTTCATAAAATATTTTGTCTGTCAGGACATTCAGCAAACGCCGACCAGGCAAGCTATTGATTAGCCAGCTTGCGCTTCGCTTGCGTCCGGACCAATACGCACTACACCGTCATGCACGGACAAACGTCCATCCAGGAAGCAGCGTATCGCGCGGGGATAAATAATGTGTTCCTGTTCCAGCACACGTGCGGCCAGGCTTTCTTCGGTATCGTCGGCCAGCACCGGCACCGCCGCCTGCGCCACGATAGGACCATGGTCCAGCTCTGCAGTTACAAAATGCACGGTCGCGCCATGCAATTTGACCCCGGCCGCCAGCGCCTGTCTGTGCGTTGCCAAACCAACAAAACTTGGTAACAGCGACGGGTGGATATTCAGCATGCGATCGGCATAATGCGCGACGAAAGGTGTCGTCAACACCCGCATAAAGCCAGCCAAAACCACCAAATCCGGCGCAAAAGAGTCGATCTTGCTTTGCAAGGCCGCATCAAAGGCCTCTCGGCTCGGATAGTCTTTATTGGCGACTACCAGGGTAGGAATCCCGTGTTCGGCGGCGTAGGCCAAACCCGATGCATCCGCCTTATTGCTGATGACGGCCGCAATCCGTGCCGGCCATTCTTCATTTTGCGCAGCGCGGATGATGGCCCGCATATTACTGCCGCGCCCCGAAATCAAAATGACGATTCTTCTCATGGCGCGCATTGTACCGTACCGCGGGCCTATCGGACCGAAGCCGGAAAGCAGCGTGCGCAACTATACATGCCGGATTTGCTGGCCAAACAACGCTTGCGACTAGGGAAAAAGGAGCGAATTTGCCCTGAATTCAGGCGAAGTAGCGAGCCGCCAGGCACCAGCGGCTGCGTAGATTTTGCTTACTGGAAGGAATAAAACACGCGGAAGGCGATTTTTTTGTCAGCCCAGAAATCGGCTGCATCGCGGAACACGTCAAGCAGGGTTTCGCGTGCTTCCTTGTCGAACTTTGGTGTATTTGGCAATTGTTCCAGCACCACCAGGAAACCCGGCTGCGGTCCGGCTTTATGCGCCAGGCTGGTCAGGCAGTCGGACAAGGCATCGAAATTCTTGCCAAAATGCTTGGGAAACTGGAATGCCTCCGCTATCGCGGCCAATACCTGCTGCTTGGTAGTCGCATGCGCACAATGTGCATACAGGAAGTGCTGTCCAAGATGCGCAGCTTCAGCCTGCAAATCGGCGACACGGAACGCTCGGATCGACTGCACTACATTGAGCGGCACGGTTTTAAACAAACTCATTTATCCCTCATCTCCAGCAATTTATTATTAACAGAACACACCCCGCTCACTCTATGACTCTTTTGAAGCTTCTATAGTGATCGGCGGTGTAATAATATTCGCGCGGCTTGCTCTTCTCGCCCCCGGTAATGATGCGTCTCGCACCGCGATTGCGGGCGCGCGGCGTTTTTACAGTGTATTCACGGTAATAACCACGCTTTTGCTGCGGCAAAACCTTTTCATAATTGCCAAATACCGAACCATCCTTGTCGTAAGGGAAAGGCCCGCCCTGGCGAATCATGGCGATGGTTTGCTGCGCTTCCCGCGGCAAATCATTAACTGAAACAACACCCAGCGCACCGGAATCGAAAGCAAAAGCGTTGTAAGAAAGTAAGAATGTAGCGAAAAACAGGAAAAAACGTGTGATGAATTTAACTTTCACCGAAATTCCTTCACTTAATAATTGACGCATCCTATTGACGCACTCTATCAAATTGAGGCGTCCAATACCCGAGAGTAACGTGTTGTGTTGTCCGAATCAACACGTAATTGCTTGACAAGCCGGGAATTCCCAAGAGTCTAGACGACAGCGTTTTCGGCCTGGCCAGTGTCCTGGGTAGAGAAAAATGACAGGATTTCGGTCTTGTGCGCGAGCGCATCCTTGCGCCCGAGATTGATCAGCTCGCAGGTGTAGCTTTTTTCAAACAACAGGTAGGAAGCCAATGCCGCACCGCGCACTTCGGCACCACCTATACCGGATAAGAGCATGCGCACCGGACGTGGCAGGCTGCTGATGTGACGACTTGCAATTGTGTCAAGTCTTTCCGATGGGGCAATGGTTAGCATCTCTATCGGCCGCAAGGGCGTCTTGCTTCTTTGCTCATCGGTCAATACCGACAAGGTTTGATTGATGCGATTCATGCGCTCAATATCGCCGGCGATACTATCGAGAAAAATGCTGGATAGTGCATGACCGGCAATTTGCGCCAGGCTCGGGTATTGCGCATTCAGCGACTGGTCCAGCGCCGGCTCCATCAAACGTCCGGCTCCGATCACCAGTACCTTGTCGGCCCCCAGATGGATAGCCGGTGAAATCGGTGCCAGTTGGCGCATCGAACCATCGCCAAAATACTCGCGTCGCCCTTCACAAAAAATCGGCGTGGCCGGGAAGATCAATGGAATCGCTGACGAAGCCAGCAAATGCTCGACCCCGATCTGGCTGCGTATCGCCACGCGCTGCGTTCGCACCCAGGGTTCAATATCGACTTCACTCTGATAAAAGGTCATATGCTTGCCGGCGGTATATGAAGAGGCTGTCACCGCCAGTGCATGCAGTTTTCCATCCGCCAGCGCCGCATCCAGGCGCGGCAGGTTCAGCATGCGGTTCAGCAGGCTGACCAATGGGGTATTGTCGAGCAGGGAATTCGGCGGGTTGGCTTTCCAGGTGCGCAACAACCAGCCAAAGGACAGCAGCGACAACCACTTCGCGCCGGAACGCAGGACGCCCAGCGAGTCAGCGCGATAGACCTGTTCCGCAGTAAAGTTTTCCCACACATGCACGACCCGTTTCAGGCCGGGGAAAAAATCATCGGCATGGCAGGCCAGCGCGGTCGCATTGATGGCACCGGCAGAAGTGCCGCAAATAATGTCGTAAGGATTTTTCTCCGGTGCCCAACCGGCTTCGCACAAGATGGTCGATACCGCTTCCAGCACGCCAACCTGATAAGCCGCGCGCGCACCGCCTCCGGTCAATACCAGGCCAATTTTCTTTTGATCTCGCATAGCCACCAATTATTCAGGCCTTTCGGATGTCGGACAAGCAGGCGCGATACTTAGCATCAGTCTCCCTTTGCAATTCCTTCGCGACGCGGATCTGCGCCGCCAAACCAGACTTCTTCACCGTGCACATTCAAACGCATAATGCCTTGCAAGCCGGAAGTTTGCTCGACCACTTGTATTTCATGTTTTTTCTCGATCAGGGCATTGAACAGTGACCGCGGCACGCGACCGCGTTCCAGTTCGGTCGGACCGTTGCGACTGCCGACGTTCGGCAAATCGATCGCCTGCTGCACCGTGAGGCCCCAATCCATCATGCCAACCAACACTTTTCCGACATAGTTAATGATGTAAGCACCACCCGGCGAACCAACGGCCAGTACCAGTTTCTTCGTGCCCTTTTCAAACACGAAGGTCGGCGCCATCGAGCTGCGTGGCCGCTTGCCCGGCTGCACGCGGTTCGCAATCAAACCATTCGCATCGCTGGGGTCAAAGGAAAAATCCGTCAATTCATTATTCAACAGGAAACCGTCGACCATCTGGCGCGAACCAAAACCGTTTTCTATCGTAGTGGTCATCGATACCGCATTGCCTTGGCCATCGACTACCGAGATATGCGAAGTCGATGGCAGTTCCGGTGAAGTGGTCGTACCCCAGGCCAGGCGGGTATTGAAAGGATCACCCGGCTGCGCCTTGCCCATCGAAGTATCGCTGATCAGGGCGGCGCGGCGCGCCAGGTATTTTTTATCCAGCATGGGCAAGGCGCTACCGCCGGGCAATGGGATGAAGTCGGGGTCGGCAATATAGCGATCCCGGTCCGCATAAGCGAGGCGTCCCGCTTCCGAAAACAGATGCACCGCATTCGCATTCCATTCGCCATTGACCGGCGGGAAAGCTCCGATGTTTTTCTTTTCCAGGATGCCGAGTATTTGCGCAATCGCTATCCCACCCGAAGAAGGTGGCGGCATGCCACACACCGTCCAGGCTTTGTAATCGCTGCAAATAGGTTCGCGCACCCTGGCTTTGTAGTGGGCAATATCGTGCAGGCTCATGTCACCCGGATTAGTCGGATGCAGCGCTACCTTGCTTGCGATATCGCGCGCAATCTCACCTTTGTAAAAAGCATCGGCACCGTCGCGCGCAATTGTTTTCAAAGTGGCGGCCAGTGCCGGATTCTTCAGCAAATAACCGACCGGCCGCGGCTTGCCCTGCGCGTCGTAAAAGTAAGCGGCAGCTACCGGATCTTGTTTCAGATAGGTTTCTGATTGCAGCAAGATGGCCAGGCGCGGACTGACGGCGAAGCCATCGGTCGCCAGCTTGATCGCGGGATTGAATAAAGTCGCCCATGGCAATTTGCCGTACTGCTTGTGCGCCATTTCCAGCATGCGTAACACGCCGGGTACACCAACCGCACGCCCGCCTACCACCGCTTCATGGAAAGGCATGGCCTTGCCATCAGCGGCCTGGAATAATTTACCGGTCACATTCTTCGGAGCAGTTTCCCTACCGTCAAAAGCCAGTACGCGCGCGCCATCAAAATGCAACATGAAAGCACCACCACCCAAGCCCGATGATTGCGGCTCGACCAGGCCCAGCACCATTTGTGTGGCGATCGCGGCATCGACTGCGGAACCACCCGCCTTCAACATTTGGTAGCCGGCATCCACCGCCAATGGGTTGGCAGCCGCCACCATATACTTCTTCGCAACCCAACCGCTCTTTTCGGTGTAACCGCTGCTGCCTTCCGGTTCAATCGGGATGTAAGGCTTGACTACAGGGGCGCTGCCGCACCCGGCAAGCAAGGCAGACAATACGGCGGCAAGAACGGTCGTTTTAATCATGCAAAATCCCGGAGAAGCAAAGAGGAAGGCGAAAGCTGCGCTCCCAGTGTAAACCGCTTGCGCCTGACTGTCAGTTTGTTAAACAGGCGTTTTGCACTTCCGATCAAAAATATAAGGCATGTATATATGCATATGGATAAAGAAAAAGCAGCCGGGGCTGCTTTTCCTCAACACATATCGCCAGTCGTTTAAGGCCGGGTCGGTGTCACCGGTGCCGAATCAACCGGTACCACGATGGTTGCAGCCGGCGTCACGATAGTGACATTCGTCACACTGTCGACCACTTGCAAACCGGTGGCAGGCAACAAAGGCACGATCAGCAAGGCGACGATATTGATGATCTTGATCAGCGGATTGACGGCAGGACCGGCGGTATCCTTGTAGGGATCACCAACCGTATCACCGGTCACCGCAGCCTTGTGCGCTTCCGAACCTTTGCCGCCGTGATTGCCGTCTTCAATGTACTTCTTCGCGTTATCCCATGCACCACCGCCGGTGGTCATCGAAATCGCAACGAAGATACCGGTGACGATCGCACCCATCAGCAAACCGCCAAGCGCGGCCGGTCCGAGGATCAGGCCAACCAGGATAGGCACCACCACCGGCAGCAACGATGGAATGATCATTTCCTTGATGGCGGCGGTGGTCAGCATATCGACCGCCTTGTCATATTCCGGTTTGCCGCTGCCATCCATGATGCCCTTGATGTCGCGGAACTGGCGTCGCACTTCCACCACCACCGCACCGGCGGCGCGCCCCACCGCTTCCATCGCCATCGCACCAAACAGATAAGGAATCAGGCCGCCGATGAAGAGGCCGACAATCACCATCGGATTGGAGAGATCAAAGGAAGTACTCTTGCCAACCGAATCCAGTGCATGCGTGTAGTCGGCAAACAGCACCAATGCGGCCAGGCCGGCAGAGCCAATCGCGTAACCCTTGGTCACGGCCTTGGTGGTATTGCCGACTGCATCCAGCGGATCGGTAATCGCACGCACTGATTCCGGCATGCCGGACATTTCGGCGATACCGCCGGCGTTATCGGTAATCGGACCATATGCATCGAGCGCCACGATGATGCCTGCCATCGACAGCATTGCGGTCGCAGCAATCGCGATCCCGTACAAACCACCGAGCCAGTAGGAAGCCAGGATGGCGGCGCAGACCGATACTACCGGCCATGCGGTGGAACGCATCGAAACACCGAGACCGGCGATGATGTTAGTACCATGACCGGTGGTCGAGGCTTGCGCCACATGTTGTACCGGCTTGAAATCGGTGCCGGTGTAGTACTCGGTGATGTAGACCATCAAACCGGTCAGGACGATACCAACGACTGCCGAACCCATCATCGCAAGCTGGAATTCCGGCGGGATCACCAGCCAGGTCACGACAGCGAAACCGATCAGCGACAAACCGGCGGCCCACCATAAACCGGTGTACAGCGCCGACATGATTTTCTTGCCCGGCTTGGCCTTGACCATAGCACAGCCGACGATGGAAGCCAGGATGGACACACCACCTAGCAAGAGCGGATAAATCGCCGCCTGTAATTCCATGCCCTGCATCACCAGCGTACCCAGCAACATGGTTGCGATCAGCGTCACCACATACGTTTCAAACAGATCGGCGGCCATCCCGGCGCAATCACCGACGTTGTCGCCGACATTATCTGCAATCACCGCAGGATTACGCGGATCGTCTTCAGGAATGCCCGCTTCCACCTTGCCGACCAAATCGGCACCGACGTCTGCACCCTTGGTGAAAATACCGCCACCGAGCCGGGCAAAAATCGAAATCAGCGAAGCGCCGAACGCGAGGCCGATCAACGGTGTAATCACATCATGCAAGGTCAGGTGATACGCCCCGGCGCCGCTCGCAATTGCGGTCAGGATCAGGAAGAAAATCGCGACGCCGAGCAAACCCAGGCCGACCACCAGCATGCCGGTAATCGCACCACCCTTGAACGCTACGTCGAGTGCTTCGTTCATACCCTTGGTTGCCGCCTGTGCGGTACGCACATTGGCCCGTACCGAGACATTCATGCCGATGAAACCGCAGGCACCGGACAATACCGCGCCGGTCAGGAAGCCTATCGCGGTTATCAGGCCGAGGCCCGGCACCAATGCAATGATGATGAACAAGACGACGCCGACGATGGCAATCGTGCGGTACTGGCGCGCCAGATAGGCGGCAGCACCCTGTTGTATGGCGGCGGCAATTTCCTGCATGCGTTCATTGCCGGCGTCTTGCTTGAGGATCCAGCTACGTGAGATCAGGCCATAGACGACGGCAATAATGCCGCACGCAATGGCGAACCATAGACTTAATGCCATATCGACTCCTCCTGTTTTTTCACGACTAAGTTGACCACTACGACAATGCAACAGACATAAAGATGTTCCGTGCTAACTGCGTACTGCAAAACTTTCTGTCGCCCTTTTTATTATTGGGTAGGGTCTGCCAGGGCTGGCTGAATTTGTTACCTGAGTCTGTTGCGGGATTGCTTCCCTGATTCTGTTAGTACTGCATCAATACAATACCGATGCTATAGCGATAAGGCAATTTGAGCAAATAAGAAAAAAGCGGACATAGTGTCCGCTTTCCTTGTTTAACCTGCCAACGCTGCAAACGCGCTGTCACGTATTTGATCGACCGGGCCGACGCCGGCGATCTTGCGATACTTCGGCGCGCCCGGCTGACCGGAAGCTGCCCATTGGTTGTAGTAACCAACCAACACTTCGGTCTGCTCGTGGTACACGGACAAACGCTTTTTGACCGTTTCTTCCTTGTCGTCATCGCGTTGGATCAATTCTTCACCGGTCAGGTCATCCTTGCCTGGCACTTTCGGTGGATTGAATTTCACGTGGTATGTACGACCCGATGCCGGATGCACACGACGACCGCTCATGCGCTCGACGATGGCTTCGTCAGGGACGTCGATTTCCAAGACGTAATCGATGGCCACGCCGGCTTCCTTCATTGCATCCGCTTGCGGGATGGTGCGTGGGAAACCGTCAAACAAATAACCTTTCGCGCAATCCGCTTCTTTCAGCCTATCCTTGACCAGGCCGATGATGATGTCATCCGACACCAGGCCGCCTTCGTCCATGATTTTTTTCGCAGCGATACCGAGCGGCGTGCCGGCCTTGACCGCAGCGCGCAACATGTCGCCGGTCGAAATTTGCGGGATATTGAATTTATCTTTGATGAAACCAGCTTGCGTGCCCTTACCGGCACCAGGCGCTCCTAAAAGGATGAGGCGCATGAAATTTCCCTAAAACGAGTTTTTGAATTCTATTACCGAAGGGCGCTAATGCGGCACCGGAGGATAGTCGTGATTTATAGATTTGACCTATGAACTTTGCACGAAACTTACCACAAAATTATATCAAACCGCTGTTTTGGCGCAGTTTTGCTCGTGCTGCAGCGCATCATTGAGCGAAAAATTGCCTTACGCGTGCCAGGTCTTCCGGCGTGTCCACGCCTGTCACTGGAGCATGTGGCGTCACGTGCACGGCGATCGGCACACCGTGCCATAACACCCGTAATTGTTCCAGCGCTTCCAGTTGCTCCAGCGGCGAAACGCTGAGCTGTGGGTATTCCTGCAAAAAAGCATTGCGGTAGGCGTACAGGCCGATATGGCGCAAAGGCGCATAGCCGGCCGGGAGCACATCCTTGCTCATGGCAAAGCCGTCGCGATGCCAGGGTATGGTCGCACGCGAGAAGTACAGTGCACGTCCGGACTTATCCAGCACCACTTTCACTACATTCGGATTGAATACTTCGTCGATTTCGCTGATCGCATGCGCAGCAGTCGCCATTGGCACGTCACGCGAAATCAATGTCGCGGTCGCGGCAATCAAGGAAGGATCGATCAAGGGTTCATCACCCTGCACGTTCACCACCACCGCATCATCCGGCAAACCTATCAGTGCCGCTACTTCGGCAATCCGATCGGTACCTGACGGATGATCGGCACGCGTCATTTGCACTGCCACCTTGTGCTGTGCGCAAGCGGCAAAGATATCGGCATGGTCGGTCGCGACGATGACTTGCGCCGCACCGGATTGCATCGCACGTTCGGCGACACGGACGATCATCGGCTTGCCGCCGAGATCAGCCAGCGGCTTGTTCGGCAAGCGGGTGGAAGCCAGGCGGGCAGGAATAATGACGGTAAAGGACATCAGCGGTTTCCGGTAGGACGACGCAAGCGCCGGCTCAGTTTGTACCAGGTGCGACTTGCAGGTCGCGCGCCTGGTCGGCCCACATGATAGGAATACCGTCGCGTATCGGGTAGGCGAGCTTATCCGCCTTGCAAATCAGTTCTTGCGCTTTTTTGTCATGCTCAAGCGGACCTTTGCAGATCGGGCAAACCAAAATATCAAGCAATCGAGCGTCCACGGAGTTTCTCCACAATTTTTTCAGCAAGCGCGCCGTCAAGCTGCGCTGTTACAGGCACGACCCACAAACGGGTGTCGTTTCTCAAACCTTCGTTTTGCCGACATTTTACTGCATCCTTCTCGGTAATCAGGATCACATCCGCTTTGACATGGACAAAGGGATTGTCGGCAAAATCGTAATGGTCGGGCAAAGCCATTTCTTCAAATTGCAAACCGGCACTACGCAGCAAACCGAAAAAACGTCCCGGATTGCCGATCCCGGCGGCCGCCAGGATAGTCGGCGCATGCTTGTCGCCGCTCGCGGCAAAGGAGCTCAGCGCACTGATTTGAGAACGATCATTCAGTTTTTCCGCAGTCATGCCGACCAGTTGCATACGGATTGCATCAGGCGGTAACCCGGGTGCATTTGCGGCCCCGTTCAGCACGGTGAAATCGCGGCGACGCGAAACCGGTTCCCGCAAAGGGCCGGCCGGCAAGAGCCAGCCATTCCCCGCACCGCGCCCGTCGAACAGGACGATTTCCACATCGCGTGCCATCCGGTAATGCTGCAAGCCGTCATCCGATATCAACACATCGACTTCCGGATGCACGGCGAGCAAGGCAGTCGCCACTGCCACCCGGTCACGCCCGACCATCACCGGACACTCGGCACGGTAGGCAATCAATAAAGGTTCATCGCCAACTTCCTGCGCCAGCGATTGCGACGTTACCGCCTGCGGCACATCGTTATGCACACCATAACCACGGGAAATCACAGCAGGCGTATAACCGGCAGCGCGCAAGGCATGCACCAGCCAGATCGTCAGTGGCGTCTTGCCGGTACCACCGACAAAGATATTGCCGACCACTACGACCGGCACCGGCAGGCGTTCGCTTTTTGACAAACCAAGGCGATACGCCGCGCGGCGCAAGGCCGACAACCCGCCGAACACGGCCGATACCGGCAACAGCATGCAGGCCGCCAGCCCACGCTGGGACCAGGTCTGCGTCAGGAATTCTTCAAGGTTGGAGCGCTGAAGAGCCAAGGATGGATTCCATATGAAGGCACTGGTGCCGACACAGTCGGCACCAGTGCGTGAGCTAACTTATTTCTTGCCGCTGGTTTGTGCGGCAAACGTGACTTTAGGATAGCCGGCAATGCGTGCGGCTTCCAGTACATTGATCACGGTCTGGTGCGTCGCGGTCGCATCGGCTGCAATGATGATGACAGGATCGGTGTTGGTCTTGCCGGATGCGGCAACCGCTGCAGTCAGTTCCGCCGCCAGCGCTTCCGGATTTTGCACGGCGATGCGCGTGTTATTGATCGAATAGCGACCTTGCGTATCCACGCCGACATTGATTTCAAACGGCCGGTCCATCGCCTTCTCGGCATCGGCCGTCGGCAGTGTAATCTGCAAGGCGGTAAATTTACTGTAGCTGGTCGAAACCATCAGGAAAATCAATATCACCAGCAATACGTCTATGAAGGCGATCAAATTGATTTCCGGATCTTCGCGGCCTTGTCCTTTGCGGAAATTCATCAGGCGTCTCTTTCCAGGCTCTTACTTGCGTGCGCCGTGCACGATGTCGACAAACTTCACCGCCTGCTGCTCCATATCGATGATGAAGCTATCGACCAGCGCACGGAAGTGGCGGTAGAACACCAGCGAAGGCATCGCAATCGCGAGGCCGAAACCGGTGTTGTACAAGGCAATCGAAATACCATGTGCAAGTTGCGCCGGATTGGCGCCGGTGCCGGTCGCATTTTGCGAACCGAAGATTTCAATCATGCCGACCACGGTCCCGAACAAACCCATCAAAGGTGCCAGCGTCGCAATCGTACCCAAGGTCGTGAGGAAACGTTCCAGCGTATGTGCGGTGCCGCGCCCTGCTTCTTCAATCGACTCCTTCATGACGTCGCGCGGCGCATCGACGTTGCGCAGGCCGGCGGCGAGTACACGACCCAAAGGTGAATTCTGTTCCAGCGTATTGACCACATTGTCATCAATCCGGCCGCTGCGATAAACCCGTACCACTTCTTCCAGCAAGCTCGGCGGCAAAATCCGGCGGCGGCGCAAATACATGCTGCGTTCGATAATCAGGGTCAATGCAATAACGGAAGCGATCAGCAACAGCCAGATCGGCCAGCCTGCTGCATGAATAATGGCGAGCAAAATAAGCTCCTTTTGTGGGATTTGTTAAATATGGATGGAGAATGTAACGGTTTGACGCCGGGAGAGCAAGTTTCCCGCAAGGGCTTGCCCACATTGCATAAGGACCGATACCGCCATGTTAACCGGCATCCGTGACGCTACAGGAAATTCTTTTATCAGGCATTGAACCACTTATTCAGCTTGTGCACATTTTCTGTGGATAACATTGTGTGTAACTGTACACGAGCGGCCGAAGCCCTTGATTTAAAAGAAAAAATTTCTGCTGCATAGAAATGAGGCGGTGCATATCCGGCGACTTGTGTGTCTGACACCGGGTTTCCGTACCGGGACCGGCGCATGGAAACAAGGCACAAATAAAAACGCCCGGCACCTGTTATGGATGCCGGGCGTTTTTTATTTAAAGCGTGTAATTTATTGAATACCGCGGAACACCGCACATTGTCTGAAAGCGTCTTCAGAGTATGGTATCTGCTTGCTCTTGCAATACTTGGAAGTCAGTTTCAGCAATTCCTTGATATCACGGCCGCTGCACTTCGCGTAAATATTGCTCAGCGAGTCGATCAACTCATCCGACAGATCCGCATGGAATTGTGTCGCCAGCGATTTCCACAAACGCATCGCATCTTCCTTCGGCGGCACTTCATACTTGATCGTTGCAATACAGCGCGACAGGATTGCATCATCAACGTCACCAACACGGTTGGTGGTCATGAACAACAAACCCTTGAAGTATTCCAGCGTACGCAGGAATTCGGCAACGATGGCATTGTGCTGCAAATCATTGTCGCGGCAACGGATGTAAACGTCGGCTTCATCCAGCAAGAGGATCGCATCCCAACGGGCGGCGCGACGCAGGATCTCGGACAGGTTTTGCTCCACCGAAGCGGCGGTAATACCCAACTGGCCCGAGTGCACCCGGTACAGCGGCTTGCCAACCACTTCCGAATACACTTCGGCGGTCAGGGTTTTACCGAGACCAGGCGCACCTTTACACAGGATAGTCGTACCACCCGATTTGCCTTCAACGATATCTTCCATCAAGACATTCATATCGGCAGTCAGGATATCGATCAGCTCGCGGTGCTGCACTGGCAGGATCAGCTTTTCGCGCAACTCCGGCTTGTATTCGTAGGAAGTCAGATTCTGTACGTGTACCCAGATATTCTGGTGCAGTTCCAGATGGAACAAATGTACATAGCAATGCAGCGGTATCTTTTCAAAGCCCTGCTCGAAACCGTTCTGGCGCCAGAATTCTGCGTCCGTCATCATTTCGAAGCGACGATCCAGGATTTCTTCATCGTTCACGCATTTCGCCGTCGTGCCCGCCTTGAAAGGCAGCATGCCGATGCGGAATTTTTCATCCATCGTGAACGCGGCATTGCGCGCGATGAATTGCTTGCCGAACTGGCGCTGGTATTTGAGGAAGCGTTTCGCCTGTACTTCGTACTCTTGCTTGAATTCCGGGCATTCCTTGAAATAGCCGAGCTCGGTCAGCAATTCCGGAATCGTGCGGTTGGCGATGTCGTGTGAATTGATGACGATCGCATTCGTCATGCCGGCGCGGCGCATGCGCAAGTCGGACGACTCTTCGCGACCGGCAGCCTGCATGGTATTGGCGATCAGGTCGATCACGACGTAAGGCGCGCCCTGGTCCGGCACCACATGGCGCAGGCGATGGATCAGCCATGGCAAGAGGACGCCATCCTTATTGCGTTTGTACAGCCAGCCGTCGATCACATCGCGGGAGAAATACGCGGCGAGGCCGGGGACCAGCTTGTCGAGGTCGGGAATCTTGCGTGCCTGTGGCGCGCCCAGGATGTTATCCAGAGCCAGCATCTGGAACATCAACGCACGGTCATCCTGTGCCTTGCACAGGCTGTATAGCGTGTTCATCGCTTTCGCGTCGAACAGCTTGCTATTGACTATCATGCGGCCATGGCAGACGCCATGTTCGGAAAGACGCTTGGCCAGTGGAGATTCGGACTCAATCATCTCCAACAGTACACTCACCATCGATTCCGGTATTTCAAAATCCATCACAACTCCCTGCTAATTTCGTGCTCGGCACAGGTAAATGCCCAAAACTTCGGGCGTGATCAAGGCAGAAACCTGGAAAACAGATATTCAGTGTGCAATGCAACATTACAAAATAAAACGGCTTCCATATCTGGAAGCCTTCTGTATGTGTGATGCCGGTTGCCGGAAACGATATTCAGCAGCCCACCTCTGTCATGTCTTCCCGTCTTCAGTGCGCTACTGTATGTCTCTGGGAACATATCCTTCCCGCATTGCCTCGCTCATCATAAAGCATTAAGTTGGGCATGTGAAGCCGGGGGCTGGCCGGTAACGGACGGGGCATAGACGATATCGAGCCAAACAGCGTGCATATCCGGCCATTAGCCATCGGCACCTATGTAATCCGCAGCAAACGGGATGTCCTGCTTTCCGATTCATAGGTAGCCGACACCACATCCTCACATACCAATTGAAATCAGGGTAGTGGTAATGTTTTGCTGTAATAAGTTCTTCATATCCGCCTTTAGCCTATCCGTCATCTCAGGTGTCATATTGGCTTCCAGGGAGTACTTCATCCCGTATCCATCGACATCGATTGCCTTGGAAAACTTTTCGGCACCGATATGCTCATACACCATGGTCTCACCTTGCTGGTCAACGAAAGTCATGCCAATAGCCGCATGCGCATACCCTCTCCCTATCGATGACAGACTCATGGTCCGTAATATTACGCCCACACCTTTTCCAGGTATGGCGTGCTCATAGCTCATAGGGAAAAAAACGATGATTGCATCAAGACCATTATTTTTTGCCAGTTGGGCCAAATCTTTTTTGATTTTCCCCGGATCAGACGGGATTTTCCCGTCGGAGGTCTTGTATTTTTCCAATAGAGCGCTCTGCTCAAAGCCGATATCTTTCACCTTCCATTGTGGTCGTGACTGCGCCAACCTTGAATTGACTGTTGAAGTAATCGTTGCAGTCAGTTGTCCATTCATGTCGATAACGGTTTTCTCGTTGTTGAACACCGTAAGTCCGATTTTCTGGAAAGTAGCATCTTCTGGAATGATGGATACAACTCCAACGTTCCTGATCCTTTGTTCATCAGTTTCACTCAATTTTTTAGCCGCACAGCCCGAGACAAATATCGCTATCAAACAGATAAGTAGCTTTTTCATGATTCCTGACAGAAGTTAAATTTTAAGGATCAAAGTGATCCGGGGTATTCGAACCAGCGTTCTAATTTTGGACACACGACAACGCTGAATAGACAAAAAAACCATATACTAGCGCACAAAATTGTATCAATTCATCGCGGAGTCTCAGTGTCCAAAGGTATTACGTTTTCCGTCACCAGCTCCGTCCTGTTTGCGGTCCTTTATTATTACTCCACCCTGCTGGCACCGTTGAATGGCGAGGAAATTTTTGGCTGGCGCACGCTGCTGACCTTCCCTTTCCTTACCTTGTTCATCTGGTCGCGGCGGCAACAAGGCCTGATCCTGAACCTGCTGCACCGGATGCGACAAAACCCGGCGCTTATCCTGGGCGCACTGGCCACTTCCGCCTTCCTCGGTGTGCAGCTGTGGCTCTTCATGTGGGCACCTCTGCATGGCCGCGCGCTGAATGTGTCGCTCGGTTACTTCCTGCTGCCGCTGACGATGCTGATGACCGGTCGCATTATTTACAAGGAACGCTTGTCGCGCCTGCAAAACCTGGCTGCCATGTGTGCCGCCGTCGGCGTTGCGAATGAGCTGCTGCAAATCGGCAGTCTGTCATGGGAAACCATGCTGGTCGCGCTCGGCTATCCGGTTTACTTCGTGCTGCGTCGTCGCCTCGGTTCAAACAATATTGGCGGACTGTGGTTTGACATGGTGTTCCTGATCCCGGCTGGTGTGTGGTTTGTCTACACCGGAGATGTCGGCATAGCGTCACTGAGTGATTTCCCGCGACTGTATGTACTGATCCCCGTGCTCGGCGTCCTCAGCGCGTTTGCGCTGCTGTTTTACATGATCGCCAGCCAAACCCTCAGCCTCAGCCTGTTCGGTTTGCTCGGTTATGTGGAACCGGTCTTGTTGGTGGTAGTCGCCCTGCTGCTGGGTGAAACCATAGATGGTGCGGAATGGCTGACTTATATCCCGATCTGGATTGCCGTCCTGCTGCTGATTGTCGAAGGTGTGAAGAACGTTTACACGCGTCACAACCTGAAGATTTAAAAAAGGCCGGAGACTTCCCGGCCTTCCTCCTCCCTTAAAACTGCTCCCATTCATCACCGACCACGGCCAGTTCGGAACGCTTGTCTTCCTTTGGCGGCGGCGCAGCCTTGTTCGCTATCTGCACCGCAGCAGCCTTTTGCGGCAATACCGATACCGTTGCTTTCGGCGTTGCCGGCAACACATGCAGCGCTTCGCTGTGATGCAGTTTAAAGACTCCCACCACCTGCGCCAGGCTACCGGCTTGATGCTGCAGTGATGCAGCTGCAGCGGCAGCCTGCTCAACCAGCGCGGCATTTTGCTGGGTCACGCTATCCATCTGGATCACGGCCTGGTTGATCTGTTCTATCCCCGTGGTTTGTTCCTGGCTGGCAGCGGTGATTTCACCCATGATATCGGTGACACGACGCACACTGGCCACCACTTCCTGCATCGTGCTGCCGGCATCGTCGACCAGGCGCGAACCGGCATTTACCTTCTGTACCGAGTCACCGATCAAGGTTTTGATTTCCTTTGCCGCCGCTGCAGAACGCTGCGCCAGGCTGCGTACCTCGCCCGCCACCACGGCAAAGCCGCGGCCTTGCTCACCTGCTCGCGCCGCTTCCACCGCAGCATTCAGGGCGAGGATATTGGTCTGGAAAGCGATACCGTCGATAACACCTATGATGTCGGCGATTTTTTTTGCCGAATCATTGATGGAACCCATCGTATCGACCACCTGCGACACCACGTCGCCACCCTTGCTCGCCACCGACGAAGCAGTCAAGGCCAGTTGATTCGCCTGGCGCGCATTGTCTGCATTTTGCCGCACGGTACCGGTCAGCTCTTCCATCGACGAGGCGGTTTCTTCCAGTGAACTCGCCTGTTCTTCGGTACGCGACGATAAATCCATATTGCCACTGGCGATCTGGGTCGAGGCAATTGCAATCGCTTCGGTGCTGTGACGCACTTCGCCGACGATGCGTATCAGGCTGGTGTTCATATCCTTCAGCGCCCGCAGTAACTGGCCGGTTTCATCCTTGTACTTGGCTTCGATCACGCTGGTCAGGTCACCTGCCGCGACGGTTTGCGCAATCTTCACCGCCTCATGCAGCGGCTTGGTAATCGAATGCGTGATCCAGTAAGCCAGCGCAATACCACCAACAGCTGCCAGCGCGCCCAGCACCATCATCATCTGGATCGCTGCATCGATATGGCCGGCGGCAGTTGCACCGCGTTCTTCTACCATCATCTTTTGCATGGCGGCCAATTGCGCGACGATGCCTTGCACAACGTCCAGCGCAGGCAGGGTTTCAGACAGGAGCAAGTGCCTGGCTTCATCCCTGTGATTGTCGGCCACCAGTTTGCCGACCTTGCCAAACGAAGCCACATACTTGCCACGCGCTTCCTTGAATTCCTGCATCAAGGCCTTGCCCTTGTCGGTGTAAATCAGCTTGTCCAGCACGACGACCGCTTCATCTATCGTCTTTTTGTTTTTCGCAATATCGGCAAACAGCGCAGCGACCCTGGTCGGCTCGGTTTCCATCAATAGTTCCATATTGCGACGGGCATTGGCACGCGTGGTCACGTCTATGGTTGCCGCCGCCTCGGCCTTGATCCAGTCACTGTCGACCAGTTGATGGTTGATCTCTCCTATGCTGTTAAAACGGAGCAAGGCCAATACAATCAGCGTCGCCATCAGGATGAATATCGCCCCGAAGCCCATGGCTAGCCGGGCGCCTATCCTTACATTCAAGATATTCATTTTTATTTTCCCTGTACTAGAACTCATTTCATGGATCAAATTCCATTACCATCTGTTTTTATTGTCAGCATCGCCACCCGCAAAAGTTGCCCTATTGCACTAATTTCGTGCGTGAAGCAGCGCATTGCGTCCGCGAATTGCCCCAAGCACGAACATTTATGATTTCTGACCGCTCCCCGTCTCCGCCATCTTCCGCTCCGGCCGTACTCAGCGTGTCCGCGCTGAACCAGGCCGTCTCGCGCATGCTGGAGCGTAATTTCCCGCTGTCCTGGGTTTCCGGTGAGATTTCCAATTTCACTTGTGCCGCCTCCGGACACTGGTACTTCACGCTCAAGGACAGTGCTGCCCAGGTGCGTGCCGTGATGTTCCGTGGTCGAGCTCAATATGCAGATTTCATGCCACGCGAAGGTGACAAAGTGGAAGTGCGCGCACTGGTCACCCTGTATGCGCCGCGCGGCGATTACCAATTGAGCGTGGAAGCGATACGACGTGCCGGAGTCGGCAATTTGTATGAAGCATTTCTGCAATTGAAGGAAAAGCTGAATGCCGAAGGCTTGTTCGATCCGGCGCGCAAGCGTGCTATCCCAAGCTTTGCCCGCACCATAGGCATAGTCACCAGCCCCCAGGCTGCCGCCTTGCGCGACATCCTGACGACACTGCAACGCCGCGCACCGCATGTACGCGTGATCCTGTATCCGACGCCGGTACAAGGCGAAGGCTCGGCCAACAAGATCGCACAAGCGATAGCGACCGCTTCCGCCCGGGCCGAATGCGATGTGCTGCTGGTGTGTCGTGGTGGCGGCAGTATTGAAGATCTGTGGTCGTTCAACCATGAACTGGTGGCACGCACCATCGTCGGTTGCGACATCCCGGTCATCGTTGGCGTCGGCCATGAAACCGATTTCACCATCGCCGACTTTGCTGCCGACTTGCGCGCACCGACCCCGACCGCCGCGGCCGAACTCGCAGCGACTCCGCGCGCCGACTGGTTAGCCCGGCTGGAAGCACAAGCTGATGACATGCGTTACGTGTTGAAGAGACAGTTATCCGATACCGCACAAACACTGGACTGGCTGTCACGCCGCCTGATCAGCCCGGCCGCGTATATTGCGCATGAAAGAATGAAGCTGCAAAACCTGCAGGCACGCCTCGGCCATGCAACCCGCATCCCGCTCAGCAAGGCGCAGTTCGCGCTGGCGCAATTACGCAATCGCTGGCTCTCGCAATTACCGGATACGCAAGCGCAACGTTTACATGTGATCAATCACGCGCGTCGCATGAGCAATCAGATCAGCAACAATATCGCCAGCCAAAAACAAAGCCTGGCCGCCCTTTCCGCGCAACTGGAGATGCTGAACCCGCAACGCACACTGGAGCGTGGTTACGCAATGATCACCGATGAAAAAGGCAAGATAGTACGCGCTCCGAAAGAACTGCAAGCGCGCCAAAATGTGACCGTGCGACTGGCCGATGGCACGGCGCAGGTGGGTATCGCCAGCGTGCAGGAAACCTTGGAATAAAACCTGTCTGCTTGCACGCGCGAACACCTTAAAACAAAAAATCCAGGCATGATGATTCCCGTCGCAAGTATCGCAATCGAGCGCAAAACACAAAAATCACAGCCAATTCAACTCAAATAATAACGAGAATTATTCTCAATTAATGAGTGAAAACTAACGCACTGTAAATCGTACAAAGCCTTATGTTTATTGGCTTTGCACAGCATCACAGAAAATTTTCCGACTGAATTTTTTATCATTTTCCATGCGTGATTTTTCACCTTGCCGGAAATTGATCTGCGTCGTGTGCAAGCAAGGCGTAACCGCTTTACAATGAACGCCTTTCAAAAAGAACATCTTCATTTTCAACCCCATATAGAAGGACGACCATGGAACATACCCTGCCGGCACTGCCCTATGCGTTGGATGCACTTGCTCCACACATCTCGAAAGAGACGCTCGAATTCCATTACGGTAAACATCACCAGACATACGTAACGAATTTGAATAACCTGATCAAAGGTACCGAATTCGAAAACGCATCGCTCGAAGAAATCATCAAGAAATCCTCCGGCGGTGTTTTCAACAATGCAGCCCAAGTATGGAACCACACCTTCTACTGGAACGGCCTGAAGCCAAACGGCGGCGGCGCTCCAACTGGTGCAGTTGCTGATGCGATCAATGCAAAATGGGGTTCCTTCGACAAGTTCAAGGAAGAGTTCACCAAGTCTTGCGTAACCAACTTCGGCTCCGGCTGGACATGGTTGGTGAAAAAAGCTGACGGCTCGCTCGACCTGGCTAACACCTCGAACGCCGGCTGCCCATTGACAGGCGCTGACAAACCATTGCTGACCTGCGACGTTTGGGAACACGCTTACTACATCGACTACCGCAATGCGCGTCCTAAGTACGTTGAATCGTTCTGGGCATTGGTTAACTGGGACTTCGTTGCGAAGAACCTGGCTTAATTATGTTTAAATGCATTGGCTAGCCGATGCATTAAACCGGATTGCAGAAAACGCCTCGAGAAATCGGGGCGTTTTTTATTGTTTGTTTAGTTTGCGTGTAGACGATGCTGTTCCCTCTTCGTGGAGAAAAAACAGCATCCCACCCTAAATAAATAACAAAACCGCTCCCTTATGCGTTTTTAGCATGAAGACATGCAAAAACTATAGTTTGAACGAATAAGCAAATTTGTTATATTCATTTCCATTCGGTAAGTTACCCGATTGCATCGATGGGATCAGGCGGTTTTCGCCGCGGAAACCGTATCGTCGGCAATCCCCTTACCACCCCTTTTTACCAAAATATGGAGAATGTTCATGTTTAAGAAAGTTGTTTTACTGACAGCGGCAACCGCCACTTTGCTGTCCGGCGCCGCCCAGGCGCAGGAAAAACCTTTGCTCAACGCGTCATATGACGTGGCTCGCGAAGTGTTCGCTGCGATCAATCCTAAATTCCAGGCTAAATGGAAAGCCGAAACCGGCCAGGACCTGAAGATCGATCAATCGTTTGCCGGTACCTCACGTCAGGCACAAGACATCATCCAGGGTAAAAAGGTAGATACCGTTACTTTCAACCAGGTCACCGACATCGACATCCTGGCGCAACGCGGCCTGGTGCGTAAGGACTGGCAAAAAGCCTTCCCTAACAATAGCTCGCCTTACTACAGCACCATCGCTTTCCTGGTGCGCAAAGGCAATCCGAAAAATATCAAAACCTGGGATGACCTGGTACGTGATGACGTAAAAGTCGTTTTCCCTAACCCGAAAACTTCCGGTAACGCACGCTACACCTACCTCGGCGCATGGCTGTACGCGAACGAGAAGTTCAAGGGTGACGAAGCACAAACCAAGCAATTCGTCGGCAAACTGCTGCACAACGTTGTGAACTTCCCTACCGGTGGCCGTGGCGCAACCGTAGCGTTCGCACAGAATAACCAGGGCGATGCATTGCTGACCTTTGAATCGGAAGTGATCAACATCGCGAAGAGTGATGAATTCAAGTCCGGCGCATATGAAATCGTCGTACCACCAGTCTCGGTACTGGCTGAGTTCCCGGTTGCTGTCGTTGACAAAGTTGTCGATGAAAAAGGCACTCGTAAAGTCGCAACGGCTTACCTGAACTATGAATACTCGCGTGAAATCCAGCTCTTGCTGACCACCTTCAACTACCGCGTCCATCACCCGGACGTCGCCAAAGTGGTGGCTGACCGTTACGCAAAAGTCCGCCTGATCGATCCGACCAAAGTACTCGGTTCGTGGGATGATATCCAGGCCAAGCATTTTGCCGGTGGTGCCGTACTCGACCAGTTGCTGTCGCAACGTCGTTGATAGAGGGCCGGCGACGTGAATTTGACACTACGCCGGCAGCACCTTTGTCATACAGGATGATGGTGGTTTACAATGCCGCCATCCACACGACCATCCGTTACTGGATGGTCGTTTGTTTTTACAGATACCGTTTTGCAGTGACGCCGCACTGCCCTGACCCGCACATACCGTGAACCTGTCTCTTCGCTTTTTCCGTAGTACGCCTATCCTGCCGGGCTTTTCGATGAGCTTTGGCTTTTCGACGCTGTATATCAGCCTGGTGATCCTGTTGCCGATTTCGGCGCTGTTGCTGTACGTCAGCGGCATGAGCTGGGACCAATACTGGTTTGCGATCACCGATGCGCGCGTGCTGCAAAGTTACAAGATCACGATACAGGGCGCGTTTTACTCCACCATCATCGTGACCTTCATCGGTTTCCTGCTGGCGTGGATCATTACCCGTTACGATTTTCCCGGCCGTCGCCTGATCGATTCACTGGTCGACCTGCCGTTTGCACTGCCGACCTCGGTCGCAGGCATTACCCTGTCCGCATTGTTCATCCCGACCGGCTGGCTCGGGCAATGGTTTGAAATTTTCGGCATCAAGATTTCCTATGCCTTCCCCGGCATCGTCGTCGCGATGACCTTCACCAGCCTGCCTTTCATCGTACGCTCGGTACAACCAGTACTGGAAGATATGGAAAAGGAACTGGAAGAAGCCGCACTGATGCTGGGTGCCAATAAGTGGCAAATTTTCTGGCGCGTGATTTTACCGACACTGATCCCGGCACTGATCACCGGTTCCTCACAAGCTTTCATCCGCAGCCTCGGTGAATTTGGTGCGGTCATTATGATCGCCGGCAATATCCCGTTCGAAACCGAAGTGACTTCGCTGATGCTGTTCGTGCGCCTGCAGGAGTACAACTACCCTGCCGCTGCCGCCATCGCGTCGGTCGTGCTGCTGGCCTCGCTCATCCTCTTGTTCCTGCTGCAGGTTGTGCAGGGACGATTCTTCAAGAAAGCATAAGGGGACCGACATGGCAAAAGCAATCAAGCATCCCAACGAAACCCATCAATGGATTTTGATCGGCCTCGGTATCATCATGACGATACTGTTGCTGGTCCTGCCACTGGTCCTGATTTTCACGCAAGCCTTCAGTGGTGGCCTCGAACTCCTGTGGGCCAACCTGAATGAAGATTTCATGAAACACGCGCTCGGCCTGACCTTGACGGCCGCCGTGTTGACGGTACCGATCAACCTGGTGTTCGGCATCCTGCTCGCATGGTGCGTCACGCATTACGACTTCTTTGGCCGCCGCCTGCTGGTGACGTTGGTCGAGATCCCCTATGCGACTTCGCCTGTGGTCGCCGGCTTCTGCTATCTGGTGGTGTATGGTCTCGAAGGCACGATCGGTAAATGGTTGTATGCCAACGATGTGCAATTGATGTTCGCGTGGCCCGGCATCATCATGGTCACGGTCTTCGTCACTGCACCTTACATCGCACGCATCCTGATGCCATTGATGCAAAAACAAGGCACCGAAGAAGAAATCGCCGCGCTCTCACTGGGTGCCAGCGGCTGGCAGATTTTCTGGCGCGTGACACTGCCGAATATCAAATGGGCGCTGCTCTACGGTGCCGTCATTACCAATGCACGCGCAGTCGGTGAGTTCGGTGCAGTAGCCGTCGTATCCGGCACCATCATGAATCAAACCCTGACGCTGCCTTTACTCGTTGAGCAATTGAATAACGATTACAAAACTGCAGCCGCCTTCACCGCAGCCGCATTGCTGGCGTGTATGGCATTGCTGACGCTGGTCTTGAAGACCCTGATGGAGTGGCGCCAGGAAAGACGCGAAGCGGAACCTGAAGAAGTGCATATGGGTTAATTCCCGCACACACCTTCAGCAAGCAGCATTTAGCAGCGGGACAGGAAAACTAGGCAACAAGGCAACACTCCGCATCATTTCCCATCCCGCGGCAAAATCAACTATCATTACGTCGCTGCGGCTCATCTGCCCGCAGCAATCGTCCTCGTTTTGCGGAGGCATCCAATCCAGTATCGTTCGCCGGCACAAATTTTTTTGTGCCTCTTGTTTCCACCCATAGTCGGCAACATGGCAAGCAAGCATGCCATTTGCACAATCAAGTCAGCGTCTTCCTACAAAACTTTAGGATGATCTCTGATCGCCATCTACGGACGGCTCCTTTATTCTCGCAACTCAGGTCGCGCCAGAGGCAACACAGCGGCGCGGGCAGTGCGACATGCCATCACAACAATCAGCAGCTTTCGAAATTTGATCGCTGTGATCAATAAGGATATCGACCATGTACAAAAACTACGACAACGCCAACCATTCGGCTAAATCTATCCACGCTGGCAAGCATATCTCCGACAAGGATCATAGCCATGTCGGTAAAGAGCAGGATCAGGCTGATGAGCAATCGGCGGACTTGCAAGACAAGTCGGAAAACTCTACGACCATCGTCGTGCCGTTCAACACGACTCAAACCGGTTCGTTCCAGTAAGACCTCCTCGTTCGATCAGATTCGCGCTGCGCGCGGCTGATCGCCCAGCAACACTTCTCCGATTAAAGCTACCCGCCTTGCCCACGATACATTTGTCGGCAGGCGCGTAGCCATGTGCGCTGCTTGTATATGGCGGCAATCGTAAATCCCTTTGCCTGCTAGCATAACAATCGCCATAATCATTTCAGGCCGCTGCATTTGCAATGTGCCGCTAGCGAGGAGTATTTCCATGCCGGAAGCAATCCATACACGCTGTTGCATAGCCGGTGGCGGTCCGGCCGGCATGATGCTGGGACTGCTGCTGGCCCGTGCCGGTGTCAATGTCATCGTGCTGGAAAAGCATGGCGATTTCCTGCGTGACTTCCGCGGCGATACCGTCCATCCGTCAACACTTGAAATCATGCATGAACTCGGCTTGCTGGAATCCTTCCTGCAAAGACCACATGATGAAGTGCGTGAACTGAGCGTGAATATTTCAGATCGGGTGGTCAAGGTGGCCAACTTTTCCCGCCTGAAAACGCAATGCAAATTCATCGCAATGATGCCGCAATGGGACTTCCTCGATTTCCTGCGCGATGAAGCGGTGCTGTATCCGAATTTCCGCCTGATCCAGAATGCCAAAGTGGATGCCCTGCTGGAAGACAGCGAACGCGTCACCGGCGTCCATGTGACGACGCCTGACGGAACATTGCTGGTGCATGCCGACCTGGTGATAGGTGCCGATGGCCGCCACTCCACCGTGCGTGAAGCAGCCGGACTGCAGGTACATAATCTCGGTGCGCCTATTGATGTCCTGTGGTTACGCCTGCCAACTGCGGCGGGTGATCCGAGCAGTACCGGTGCGCGTCTCGATGCCGGACAATTCTTCGTCATGCTGCACAGGGGCACGTACTGGCAATGCGCGTATGTGATTGCAAAAGGCGGGATAGAAAAAATCCATGCGGCCGGCTTGCCTGCCTTCCACGCCGAATTAAGCAGGATTGCGCCGATGTTTGCGGATCGCGTCAGCAGCCTGCAAAGCTGGGACGATATTAAATTGCTGAGTGTGTCAGTTGACCGACTCGAACAGTGGTGGAAGCCGGGCTTGCTCTGCATAGGTGATGCCGCACATGCGATGTCACCGGTCGGCGGTATCGGCATCAACCTGGCGATACAGGATGCGGTGGCAACCGCCAACATTCTCGCGCTGTCACTGGCCAATCCGGCGATAGATCCGCTCGCGTTGACGCCCTTCCTGGCCAAGGTACAAACCCGCCGCCTGTTCCCCACCCGCGTGACGCAAGCAGCACAGGTCACGATCCAGGATCGCATCCTGGTACCGGTCGTCAATCGCACGCAAGACAAGCCGCTGTCCGTGCCCTGGCCTTTACGCCTGCTGAACCTGATACCGCTATTACGCGGGATACCCGCGTATGCAGTCGGCGTCGGCGTGCGACCGGAACATGTCTACTCCCCTGCCACCGCCAGACAAGCCGACCGCACTGCCGTCGATTAGCGGATCAGGCTTTCACGGGCCGCCGAACTGATGGCGACCACTGCCGGGTGCGACAATTGTCGTTCTACTGAAATCGCATAAAACTGTTCGGACACAGCATTGGTACGACCGATCTCGGTCACGCCATATTGCTTTTTGATTTGTTCTGCCACCGCCGACGGCGCGGCGAAAATACCTTTACCCGCCTCACCAAACGCTTGCAGCAATGCGCCATCGTCAAACTCGCCGACGATGCGCGGCCGGACTTTTTCTTTTTCGAACCAGCGGATCAGGCGCGGACGCACCGCCGCATCTTCACCCGGCATCAGGAAAGGTGCTGCATCCAGGCTCTTCGGGAAATCCTTTTGATATGTTTTCGCCAGCGCGTCGGTGGCAAAGAAAGTCATCCCGCATTCACCAAGTAAATGGTTATAGCCGCGCACGTCGATATTCGCCGGCATCGGGCTATCGGCAATCACGATATCCAGCCGGTGTACCGCCAGGTCTGCCAGCAGATTCGTCAGCTTGCCTTCGCGGCATACGATACGTAGCGATTCCGGCAATTCCATCGCCGGTTCCAGCAGCAGGTAGGCAATTGCCTTCGGCACCGCATCGGCCACGCCGACGCGGAACTGCAAGGGCCAGCCACCCGGGCGGAAACGCAGCACTTCCTGCAATTCTTCGCCCAGCGTGAAAATCTCATCCGCGTAGCCGAGCACCACGCGACCGGCATCGTTCAATTCCAGCCGACGCCCGACCCTGTTGAATAATTTATAACCAAGTACATCCTCAAACTGGCTGATCTGGCCGCTGATGGTTTGCGGCGTCAAATGCAGGCGCTCACTGGCGCGTCCGATGCCGCCAGACTTGGCGACCACCCAGAAATAGTGCAAATGCTTGTAATTTATTCCACTCATGCAAGATCTCTCTTCTGTTTTTTCGAACGAAAAGTTGATTATATTCGAATTTTCAAATGGTTAAAGACGGCCTAGAGTGCAATTCATCGCTAGCAATGCGACTAAGTACAGCACGACTTAACGACGAGGATATCAAGATGAAATGTCCGGCCTGCAATGAAATGCATTTGATCACATCAGATCGCCACGGAATTGAAATTGATTACTGCCCAAACTGCCGCGGCGTGTGGCTGGATCGGGGCGAGCTCGACAAACTGATCGATCGTTCCGCCAATGCGCTGCCGCCGGAAGCGCCACCGCTGCCGCGCTATCGCGGTGAACGCAGCAGCCCTGTGCGTACCGTCCAGCACGGTTATAACAAGGAAGGTTACGGACAAAAACGCAAAAAAGACTTGATCGGCGAATTATTCGATTTTTGAATAATCTGTATGGATCGATGGCAAAGCTGCCATCGATTTTGTATTATCTTCGCGACATCCGCCGCACTTCCCCGCACTTCTCCCTTCAAGTACTGCCAAAAGCGCTTATCTTGCATAGGCAACACCTGCGCAGAGTGACCACTACGCCGACTCCCGGCTCGGAAAATTTGCTAAGCAAGCCGATTAAGAATGCTTTAAAGTAGCGGACGCCTGCCTTTGCACACGCCAGCGCCACTGCGCGCCTGCGTGCCTCCCCAAGCAAATGCATCCCTCACGCAGGCGACAGAACAGCAATCGAAAGAAAGAATTTATGGATACAGCAAAAGCCGCACTAAAGCGTCTGCGCGACGGTAACCGCCGCTTCGTCGCAGATGTCCGTAACCCCGACAATGCATCCTCCCACGCCCGCCGCAGCGAAATCGCCGCCGGCCAGGAACCGTTCGCCATCATCCTTGGCTGCTCCGATTCGCGCGTACCGGCCGAACTGGTATTCGATCAGGGCCTGGGTGATTTATTCGTGATCCGCGTCGCCGGCAATATCGTGGCGCCATCACAGGTAGGCAGCGTGGAATTCGCCGCTGATCGCTATCGCACCAAGCTGGTGGTAGTGCTCGGCCACTCGCAATGCGGCGCCATCCTGGCGACGCTGGACGAGCTCAAGCGTCCTAGCGAAAACCAGTCACGCAACCTGAAATCCATCGTCGATCGCATTCGCCCTTCCATTGAAACCCTGATGGAAACCGAATTGAAGCACGATCATGATGCGCTGGTACACCAATCGGTACGCGCCAACATCCGCGCCTCCGTCAACCACTTGCGCCACGGTTCGGAAATATTGGAAACCCTGATTCAAAATGAAGGTTTGCTGGTAGTCGGTGCCGAGTACTCGCTGGAAACCGGCGAAGTGGAATTCTTTGACGGACTCCCGCCTGACTTCCAGGACTAATGTCGCGACAAGTCATGTGCAGGATAGTCATCCCGGCCTGCGCATGATTCCAACACCATCTGTCAGTATTCGAGGCTGAGCGTAATCGAGCCATAGCTTTGTGCCTTGTCCTGCTCACGGAATTCCTTGCTGCGCAGGTATTGCGCATACGTGATCTTGCCACCTACCCATTGCCAGGCCACACCCGCTGCGACCGCGCCAACGAAGTAACGCTTGGATACACTATGGCTGTCCGAGAAAGTATTCCCATCGAGGAAGATATTGCGTGCGACCGCACGGCCATCCACCGACGCGAAGAAATGTACGCCGCCATCGCCCATGCGACGCGATGCATTCGCCGGTAATGGGGCATTGCTGTCACTGGCCGGGCGGATAGGCGCGGTACCAAAATCGTTGGGCAGGAAGCTGCCGAAGCGAACTTCCAGTCCACCATTCAAATACGTATTCACATTACCGAGGGCAAAACCGTAATGGCTGATCGCATCCACTTTCGGCCAACCTGAACTCGCCCAGTTAAAAATTTTGGTTTTTCTTTCCTTGACGAACTGGATGCCCAACTCATTATTGAGTTGATTGTCCCAGCCCTGGAAACGGTCTATGCCGCGTATGCGATGGATAAAGTTTTGCGACTGGCGCGCCAGTGAGGCCGGCCCCACCATACCGATATCGATTTCGGTCACTTCCATATCGGTATCGTTACGCGCGTTGTAGGCCAGGCCAAGATAGAGCCAGCCGGCATACGGCCGGTCATTGGTGATCAAGTCGCGGCGCGTCTTATCGGTGGGCGTGTACATTTCCTGTCCGATGCTGACCACCATATTGCGTGAGTCGAATACACCCGGCTGCACCATTTCTGAAATCCGGTTTAGCTGCCGCACCCATTTAGGCAGGCAGGGATCGTGGATGTAATCTTCCAGGTTGGCCGAGATCCATGAAAACTTTGCACCGCTGGTGTAATTATTATCCGTCCCCGCGAACAGATCGTTTTCATAGTAGAAGTTGTACACATCCGGATAATTTTTGAGAGCCCGGACGCCGGGCTTGGAAGTACACACTTCATTGTCGGCCAAGGCATCATCAGCCCATACCGCACCGGAAGAAAAAGCGAATAATGCGGCGACAACGATACGGGAACAAAGCGGACGGGAGTGACGGTCTATATGCATTAAATTAAAGGTTAAAGAAATGTTTAACGCGTGCCGGCGGGAACGCAGATCGGATAATGCTGTCCATCACCACCTGCCTGGCAGGAAAGCAAAGACTACTTGCCACCCTTGCATGCGTCAAGCTGTGGCGCTCCACAGGCAAGCCAAACAGCAACACTGGACTTTACGATGGCAAACGCTACACTGCTTCATCGCATGTCATTTTCAGGATAGACAAAATGAAAAAGTTACATACCCTGCGCACCATCCTCGCCCTGCTGGCCCTCACGGTGGCAGCCAGCGGCTGTGCCAAATGGTTCAAATCAGAAAGCAAACCAAGCTTGTCCGGACGCGTCAGCGGCACAGTCGTCTATCGCGAACGCATCGCACTGCCGCCGGATGCCAAAATCATAGTCAGCCTGGAAGACGTCAGCCGCGCCGACGCCAGCAGTATCTTCATCGCGCAACAAACACTGCGCCCGAGCGGCCAGGTCCCCATACCGTTTGACTTGCGTTACATCCCGTCCGCCATCGACTTGCGCCATCGCTACAGCTTGCGCGCGGTAATCCTCGACAATCGGGATGAGCTGATGTGGACGTCGACGGAATCCTACCCGGTCAATTTCAGTGAGCCCGACAAGCCGTTCAACATCATGTTGCAACGTGTCGCCAATCCGGTCGCGGCCGAAGCGCCGAAAAGCAATATCGCCGCCTTCAAGTGCGACGAGATCGAATTCATCGCCAAGTTTCCAAACAATGACAAGGTAGAGATCATGCTGGCCGGACGCACTGTCATCCTGCCGCACGTCATTTCCGGTTCCGGCGCACGCTATTCCGACGGCTCCACCACCTTCTGGAACAAAGGCAATGAAGCACTGTTCGAAATGAATGGCGTCAGCTACAAGGGTTGCAAAACAGATCCGCTACCTGCACCGCCAGCCGCTCCGGCACCTTCGCCGCAAGCCAAAGGCAAATAAACCCTGCCCTTACACGCGTTGCCAGACCAATAGCCGGTTATTGGCCGGCATCGCGTGATCCGCCAACAAGTGCAAACCCTGCGCTTGTGCCAGCGCATCTACCGCCTCGCTATCGCGTATACCCATATGCGCTGCTTTTTCACGCAACGCGGCATCAAACTGAAAATTGCCGTCACTGGTAAATTTCCCGTCGTAATTGAACGGTCCATAGACACACAGCTTGCCGCCCGCATTCAAGCGTTGCGCCGCACCGGAAAACATATTCTGTACCTGGTGCCAGGCCATGATGTGACAGGTGTTGGCCGTAAACACAGCATCGTAAGTCTGCGTCGGCCAGTGCGGCTGCTCCATATCCAGCACCAGCGGTGGCAATACATTCGGCAAAGCCGCTTCCTGCATCCACGCATTAATGCTGGCATGGTTCATTTGCAAGTCGCTGCATTGCCAGATCAAATGCGGCATGTGTGCGGCAAAGTACACCGCATGCTGGCCGCTACCACTACCGACCTCAAGCACTGTGCGGCTGTTGACCAGTTCTTCCCGCAGTACCGCAAGGATAGGCTCACGATTGCGTTCACTGGCACTGGAAAATTGTTTGCTCATATCTCAATCTGAAAAGGGATTAGCCAGCTGTGATACATGGCCTGCTACCGTGATACTCCACAGCGCGTCACGCTGCAGGCAGAATCCACGCTTCTCGGCGGCACTCAGACGCTTCATTGCATACTCTGCCTTCGAGGCACTGGAACGGTCCGGATATTCCAGCACCGCCAGCAAGCGCCGCGGTGGATTCGAGCGTGTATAACGCGCGCCCTTGCCTGTCACATGTGCGTTGTAACGCGCCTGCACATCAACCGCAATACCGGTATAGATACTGCCGTTCCTGCATTCGAGGAGATATAGAAACCAAGTCATGGGCGATAGTATAGAGAGCTTTTATGCCCACCGCGCGGCGGCGCGACACAGCCTGGTTATACTGACACAAACCCGACACTGCATCTGACACCCCTATGCCAGCCATTTCCATCTCTCGCTTCATGACCCTGGTCGTCGTCCTGCTATGCACGCAGCTGCATCTGGCACAGGCGGCAGATGCAGTACTGGAAGTACGCGTCGGTAAACAGCAGCAAACCCTGGCCCTGACCGATTTGCTGAAACATCCGGCGCTGCGCACCATTTCCATCCCGGCTGACGTCAGCTACAAAAAGCCGATGCAATATCGCGCGCTGCCTTTACTGTCGATACTGCGCGATATCAGCCAGGTCGATACCCTGCAATTCAAGGCGGCGGATGGTTTCGTGGCGAACATCCCGGCACTATCCTTCCGTGGCGGTGCAGAAGCATGGCTGGCAATCGAAGTACCGCAAACACCGTGGCCGGCATTAAAAGAAGGCGGCCCCAGTGCCGGTCCGTTTTACCTGGTGTGGCTGGCGCCGGAAAAAAGTCATATCACGCAAGAGCAATGGCCATATCAAATCGCCGTCATCAGCGATGTCACACCATTGCACAGCCGTTATCCGCAAATCAAGCCGAATGCCGCTGTCGACAGTGCTGCGTGGCGCGGCATGCAAGTCTATGCGACGCAATGCGCGAGCTGCCATCGGATCAATGGCGGTGGTGATGCAGCGGTCGGCCCTGACCTGAATCGTCCGGCCAACCCGACTGAGTATTTTCACGATACATATTTAAGGAAATACCTGCGCGATCCGGCAGCGGTACGCAGCTGGCCCGGCATGACGATGCCGGGCTTTGCCGACGGCGTCATGAGTGAAGCACAGATGGATGATTTGCTGGCCTACCTGCGCCAGATGGCACTGCAGAAGTGAAATGATTAATTGACAGGCGTCTCGTCTGTAAAGAAACGCGGCTGCATTTCTTCCAGTCCCAGGGTCTGCAAGACTTCCTGCAAACGCTCGGTCGGACGGCGGCGTGGCAAATCCTTGTAGCTGGCGATGATCAATTCATTCTTCATTGAATGCTCCCAGCCCACCAGTTCCGTCACATTGACCTGGTAGCCGTGTGCTTCCAGCTGCAAACAGCGCAGCACATTCGTCACCTGGCTACCGAATTCGCGCGTATGCAAAGGATGGCGCCAGATCTCGGTCAATGCGCTTTTCGCCAGCGTCTTGCCCTTGTTCTTCTTCAGTACCGAGGCGACTTCCGCCTGGCAGCACGGTACCAGTACGATGAACTTCGCCTGCTTCTTCAAGGCAAAATGTATCGCATCGTCGGTAGCCGTATTGCAGGCATGCAGAGCGGTGACAACATCAATTTTTTCCGGCAACAAATCCGAAGTAATCGATTCCGCGACTGACAGGTTAAGGAAAGACATGCCCGGGAAGCCCAGCTTCTGCGCCAGTGCCTCGGACTTTTGCACCAGCTCGTCACGTGTTTCTATGCCGTAGATGCGCGAATTATCCTTGCGCTCCTTGAAGAATAAATCGTAGAGGATAAAGCCCAGATAGGATTTACCGGCACCATGGTCGGCCAGCGTAATATCAGGATGCTCATTCTGGATTTCCTGCAGCAATGGCTCGATAAACTGATATAAGTGATAGACCTGCTTGAGCTTGCGACGGCTATCCTGGTTCAGCTTGCCGTCACGTGTCAGGATGTGCAGCTCTTTGAGCAGCTCTATCGACTGGCCGGGACGTATTTCATGCGTGTTGCTCATCTGGCGGATTTCCGTGATCTTGGGGTGCGCCCACTATAGGGATTTTGCTCCTGTGCGGCAAGCACAGACCGGCTACATGCAGGTGATCCATGTCTTTTCCGCTGTCAAAACGACCATACACCAAGCAAATACTGATAATACTGATAAGATTGGTCAACTCGTGGCTGTCAGCGAATTTGCAAAATCGACATGCTTGTCTTGTCATGCCGCTTTTCCAATTACCCTTCATTACCAACAACGTGCCAAGAGTTACCATTTACAAACATTCAGCGTGGCGCTTCCTGCTTTGCTCCTTACTGATTGCGCTGTACCTGCCTTTCACTAGCGAAGCCGCCCCTTCCTACACTGTCTCCATCAGCGGTGCGGATAGTTACACCTCACTGCTTAATGAACACCTGGACCTTGCCAAACGCAGCAAGTCCGAAGACATCAGCGAAGAAGAAGTGCAAAGGCTGGTTGCCGTCGCCCCGACCCAGGTGCGCTCCTTGCTGGCTACCGAAGGTTATTTCTCCCCTGTCGTGAATGCCACGCTGGACCAGCAAAGCACACCGTGGACAGCACGCCTCAATATAGAACTGGGCGCACCCATCAAAATCGAGTCGGTCGACATTAGCTTCAGCGGTGACATCGAGCAGAAAAACCCGCGCCGCATCGAACAGTTGCGCGAAAACTGGAGCCTGAAAAATGGCGCCACCTTTCGTCAAAGTGCATGGGACAGCGCCAAGGGCGATTTGCTCAAAGCTATGCTCAATCGCGACTACCCGGCCGCCACCGTGGCCCACAGCGAAGCGCGCATAGACCCGGCCACCAACACCGCGGCGCTGGTAGTGCAAGTCAACTCCGGCCCGGCCTTTACCTTCGGTGAGCTTGAGATCGTCGGCCTGAATCGTTACTCGCGCACCATGGTGGAGAAACTCAATCCGATCAAGCCGGGTGAGCGCTACTCACAGGAAAAACTCAACGAGTTGCAGGCGCGCGTACAAGACACCGGCTATTTCCGCTCGGCCTTTGCCACCATCGAAGTCAATCCCGAACATCCACATAACGTCCCCATCAAACTCGACCTGACCGAGAATGAACGCCGCCGCCTGTCACTGGGCTTGGGCTTCTCCACCGACAACGGTGCACGTGCGCAAATGAAATGGACCGATCGCCACTTCCTTGGCAAGGACTGGCGTCTCGAATCACAACTGCGTGCAGATCGTGACAACCGCCTGCTGGGTGGCGATGTATACCTGCCGACACTGGAAAATGACTGGCGTCCCAGCGTCGGTGCCAACTACGAATACACCAATAGCTCGGGCGAAGCGAACGATAAATTCCGTACCGGTGCGCGCCTGATCAGTCCGGACAAACGCAATGAAAGCATAGTCGGTGTCGCCTTCCTCACTGATCGCCAGCGCATCGGCGATGTCTACAGCAACAATCGTGAAGCACTGATTGCTTCGTACACCTACACCATGCGCCGCGTGAACAATCTGATTTCACCGACGCGTGGTTACTACGCTTCGCTCGAGCTGGGCGTGGGTCCGGGCGGAGTGGTCAACAAAAAAGGACTGGTGCGTACCGTCGGCCGTGCCACCTGGCTCTCACCCAGCTATGGTCGCTTCCAGGCGGTACTGCGCGGCCAGGTCGGCCAGGTGTTCGGTGCCAATTCCGACACCGTGCCTAGTGACTTGCTGTTCCGCACCGGTGGTGACCAGACGGTACGCGGCTATGGCTACAACACGCTGGGTGTGGCGCAAGATGGCGCGATCGTCGGTGGCACTGTCACGGCAGTCGTGAGTGCAGAAGTCATTTACAGCGTTACTCCGGAATGGGGCGCCGCCGTATTTACCGATGCCGGTAACGCCGCCGACTCATGGAAAGGTTTCCGCCTCGCGCAAGGTAGTGGCGTAGGTGCACGCTGGCGCAGTCCTATCGGCCCGGTCAACCTCGATCTCGCTTACGGTCACGACACGAAAGACCTGCGTCTACACTTCTCTATCGGTTATGGCTTCTGACGATCAAAAAACTTCCGCTCCACCACGCAAGCACAGATTGCGCATCTGGCTGTTCTGCCTGCTTGCGCTCGTCGCTGCCGTACTCGTAGCTGGTGGCTGGCTGCTGAAAAGCGAAAGCGGTGCGCAGTTTGCCCTCGGCCTGGTCGACAAGCTGAGTGGTGGCGTGGTGCAAAGTCGTGAAGTCAGCGGACGACTGAGTGGCCCCCTGCAAATCAGGCAACTCAATATCAAGCTGGAAAATCAAACCATCACACTGGATGATGTACTGATCGAAACCCGGCTCTCAGCCTTGCTGGCCGGGCAAGTGCACATCCCGCTGCTGCAGGTAGGCAAGCTGGGCATCATCAGCAAAATCGACCAGAGCAAGGAACCGTCCAAACTGCCGGACAGCATAGGCTTGCCCGTCAAACTGAAGGTAGACCAGCTACAAGTCAATGGTGGCAGTGTCGCCTGGGGCCCGCTTGATGTCGTGACGCTGGGTGCATTCGCCGTCAAGCTGGATTTCGATGGCAAGCGCTACCTGCTCGATCTCGATCAGCTGGCCGCACGCTCGTCATCCGGCAACAATAGCTACAGCGGCAAGATCAATGGCCATGCTTCGCTATCCACCACCAAGCCCTACCCCCTGCAGGCGAGCCTGGTCAGCAGTACCGAAGCCATGCTCGACGAACAACACCTGGGTGCCAACGCACGCATAGACCTGGATGGTTCACTGGCAGAAATCGTGAGTTCCATCGATGCACAAGTGAACAAAGCCATCATCAAAGGCAAGGTTGTCGTCAAACCATTTTCCGACAGCATGCTCGGTGCGGCCGATCTGTCTGCGACCGCACTCAACCTGAGTGAACTGGGCAAGGATTTACCGCAGACCAATATCAACCTGCAACTACATGCCACTGAAAACGGTGCCGGCACACTGAACGTCAACAACGCTGCCGCCGGCACCTATGATGCAGGCCGGATTCCGTTGACCGACCTGTCACTCAGCTTTACGCAAAAAGATGAAGCTTTCCTGCTGAACCCGCTGCTCATCAAGCTCGGCAGCGCACAGCGTCCTGCCGGCAGCATCAGCGGTACGGGAAAATATGCCGATGGCGCATTGAACATCACACTGAAGACCGATGCGCTGGACCTAAAGAAGCTGGACCAGCGCATGCGTGCCACCAAACTGGCGATCAAGCTGGACGTCGCACACAGCGAAGGCAAGCAAGTCATCACGCTGGCCGCCACTGAAGCATTAAAGAAATCCAAGCTCAGCCTGAACGCACGTGGCGTCGTTGCGGATGAAGCACTGACCGTAGACAAGCTGGAACTGCGTGCCGATGCCAGTGCGATTGATGCCAGCGCACATATCGCTTTCAGTGGCAAACAGGCCTTCAGCGCGAAAGGCGTGATCCGTCAATTCAATCCACGCGTACTCGGTGACTTCGCGCAATTGCCAACGCTGAATCTGAACGGTAATTTTTCCGTCAGCGGTGCGCGGCAACCGCGCCTGGAAAGTGATCTCAGCTTCCGCATCCATGACAGCCAGCTCGCAGGCAATCCATTAAGTGGCGAAGGTGAAGTGCATTTACGTGCGCAAACACTGGACATTCCCAAACTGCTGCTGATCGCGGGTAAAAACCGCCTGACAGCCAACGGCAGGCTGGATGAAAACAACTCGCGCCTGAGTTTCGATGTACAGGCACCAGCATTGGCGCAATTGGGATCCGAGTTCGCAGGTGAACTGCAAGTCAACGGTGAAGTACGCGGCAAGTTGCAGCAACCCCGCATCATCGCTGACTGGAAAGGCAATCAGGTACGTGTACCCGGCCAGACCCGGATCGGCACTGTAACGGGCAAAGCCGACCTGAGCCTGAACCTGAATGACAACGCTTTCCTGCTCAGCAATGTCACACTGAACACCAATGCCACGGCAGTACAGTCCAGCGGCCAGCAATTCGCCAAACTGGATGCGCAGGCGCAGTTTGCCGCGCAGGACAATGCGCCCCTCGCCATCCTCGTGCATGCAGAAAACCTGAGCGGACAACTGCGTGCGGACACCTTCGACCTCAAGGTCAGTGGCAGCACAGGACAACACACCTTGACCGGCAGTCTCAACGAACGCGAACAAAAATGGAAATTGAGCGCGACAGGCGGATTGAAAAACCTGGCACGCGCCGCACGCTGGGAAGGCAGCATCAACGCCCTGGACACCACCGGTCGCTTCAACGCCAAACTGGAAGCACCCGCACCTTTGCTGATTTCGCAAAAGCAGGTGCAATTGGATCAGTTCAAAATAAGCGCCAACAATGCCAGCATCCAGATCGAACAATTCCTGCGTACCGAACGCAGCATCAGCACGCGCGGTAATTTCAAACGCGTGCGGCCGGGCGAGATTTTGCATGCACTTAACCAGGCACCTATCGCCACCGGTGATCTGACACTGGGCGGTGAATGGAACCTGGTAATGGCGGACAAACTCGATGGCAATCTCAGCATACGGCGTGAAAGCGGCGATATCGCGATACACGGCAGCGCCTCCACTGCACTGGGCCTGAACACATTCGAAGTGAACGCGACCGCCAATAAAGGCCAGCTCACCGCGCAACTGCTGGCTGACGGCAAACGTACCGGCCGCATCGAAGGCAGGCTGGCCACCACCATAGGCGGCAATGGACGCTTCTCGATCGCACCGAATGCGCCACTGTCGGGCAACCTCAAGATGAATACGCCCACCCTCGCCTGGCTGGGTCCCCTGATTTCGCCATCACTGGTAATGGAAGGCAATGTGCAGGCCGATGTGGTACTTGATGGCAGCTTCGCCAAACCGCGCCTGCAGGGCCCGGTCAATGCGGATGGTTTACGCCTGTTGTTTACCGATACCGGCATAGACCTCAGGCAAGGTGTATTGCGCAGCAGCTTCCAGACCGACCAACTGATGATTACCCAGCTCAGTTTCAAAAACGATGGTGACCTGCTGATCTCCGGCCCGATCAGCTTGCTGCGTGAACAATTGGCACTGGAACTGAAAGTCAAAGTAACGCGTTATAAATTAATAGATCGCAGCGACCGCAAACTGGTCATCAGCGGCGATGCCGTGGTCGGTTGGCAAGCAGGTGTAGCCAAGGCGAATGGACAATTCGAAGTCAACTCCGGCCTGGTCGATATCGGCGTCTCCGGCACGCCGGAACTATCGGATGACGTCATCATCGTCGGCCAGGGTGAAGACACCGGCAAGAAAACAGCGATCGCACTTGATGTCAGCATCAGCCTCGGCGACGGCATCAAACTGCAAGGCCGCGGCCTGGATGCAACGCTGGTCGGCCAGGTGCGGCTGCAAGCAAATGCCGGCGATACCTTGCGCGCGCAAGGGACACTGCGCGTTTCATCCGGTACCTTCAAGGCTTATCAACGTGAATTGAAAATCGAACAAGGCTCGGTCCTGTTCAGCGGTCCGCTCAACAATCCGGCACTGGATATCCGCGCGATGCGACGCGGGCAGGAAGTGGAAGCCGGTGTCTCGATACGCGGCACCGCCCTTGCACCACGCATCACGCTGGTGTCGGAACCGACCGTCAGCGATGCGGAAAAACTATCGTGGCTGGTCCTGGGGCGCGGCCTGTCCGGCACCGGTGACGCCGACCGCGATGCACTGCAAAGTGCCGCCACGTCACTGCTGTCCGGTGCCGCGGGCGCAGGTTTGCAGTCGCAAATCGCCAGTGCCTTCGGCTTTGACGACGTCAGCATAGGCAAAGGCGGCACTGATTTGCAGGATCGCATTATCACGCTGGGTAAACGCATCTCATCGCGCCTCTACCTCAGCTTCAAACAAAGCCTGGATACAGTCGGCAGCGTCCTGCTGCTGCGCTACACGCTGACACCACGTATCACGCTGGAAGGTGAAGCCGGTACCAGCAGTGCGTTATCTGTGTTCTACAACTTTGCGTTCGACTGACTATGCATAAGCCGCCCGAACCTGATATAACAACACTATTGCGCATGTTTTCTTGTTGAAACCGTGCTGAATACCCGCCGTTTCCAGGAAAGGCATGCATCGCGGGGCTGATGGTCCCGCCGCTCACGATTTTCAACAATTGGAGAGTAGGTATGTCTAACAACCTTGATGGGGAAGTAAACCAGAGTAGCCAGACCAACACTGAAATACAAACCTTAACCGACAACGCTGCGGCAGTACACCGCATCGTCATCGTCGGTGGCGGTGCCGGTGGCCTTGAATTGGCCACCGCGCTCGGTGACAAGCTCGTCAAGAGCGGACGCATCAGTGTGGTACTGGTCGACCGCTCGTCTACCCACATCTGGAAGCCCTTGCTGCATGAAGTTGCAGCCGGCAGCATGGATGCAAATTCACACCAGCTCGAATACGCGGCACAAGCACGCTGGCACCGCTTCGTCTATCAACCGGGCGAACTGCAAGGGCTGGATCGTGCACGCAGGACCATTACGATAGGTAGCGTGAACGACGATGACGGCGTCGAGTTATTGCCACGTCGCGACATTCCTTACGACACCCTGGTCTTGTCGATAGGCAGCGTGACCAATTTCTTTAATGTGCCGGGTGCGGAAAAGAATGCGATCTCGATCGACACCATGCACCAGGCAGAGCACTTCCGGCGTCGCATGATAGGACTGTGCGTGCGTGCCGACCAGGCCCAAAGCAAACTGAATATTGCAATCATCGGTGGTGGCGCAACCGGCGTCGAGTTATCGGCCGAGTTACGCAATACGGCAGAGATACTGGGCGCCTATGGCTTGCATCACCTTGATCCGCACCGCGATATCCGCATCAGCGTGATTGAAGCGGCACCGCGCATCCTGTCGGCGTTGCCGGAACGTGTGTCGAGTAAGACGACGGAACTGCTCAATCACATGGAAATCGATGTGCTGATCAATGCCAAGGTTTCCGAAGTACAGGAACATGCGGTCTTGCTTGCCAACGGCGACAGTGTGCCGGCCGATCTGACGGTATGGGCGGCAGGCATACGCGCGCCGCAAATCCTCGGCGAACTCGGCTTGCCGGTCAATCGCCTCGGGCAGGTGGTGGTGACGCAAAGCCTGCAAACTGAAATCGATCCGAATATTTTTGCCTTCGGTGATTGTGCTGCCTGTCCATGGCCGGAGAAAAACAGTACGGTGCCGCCACGGGCACAAGCGGCACATCAGCAAGCCAGCTTCCTGTTCAATGCCATCAAGAAACGTCTGGGCAATCAGGAACTGCCACTGTTCCAGTATCGTGATCTTGGTTCATTGGTATCACTCGGCCGTTTTGATGCGGTGGGTAACCTGATGGGACCTTTGCTCGGTCGTGCGATGTTCATTGAAGGTGTGCTGGCACGCCTGCTTTATATCTCTTTGTATCGCATGCATCTGGTCGCATTGCACGGGGTGATACGTACTTGCGCCGATACTGTGGCCCACTGGTTGCGACGCAAAACATCACCACGCGTAAAATTGCACTAAACACATCTTAAACTCGCATGGATGTAGGGTAAAAAAAATTGCTCTATAATGCGCCGCTGCCTGTGTATCAGGCATGCGGCGCATTTTTCGTAATATGCCCCGCAAAAAAATGTATACGACTTTTTGCTAAAACTGCTGCTACACTTTCGGCAGTCAAATTAATAAAACGGTATCTCCGTTAAGAACCTAACAGTCTTATTCGCTTATGTGTCGTTAGTATCACGACACAACAAACCGGGTGACACCTGCAATGAGTGCAGGCAGTAGCATCCGAAAACAATCTGTGAGTAAAGTTGCTCGACCTAAACACATGGTCGCCGCTGTACTGTCTGCGGAATAGACAAGGCGTCCTGCTACACAAGTAGTTTCATTTTGCATGGAACACTTACTTTAAATTGCCGGGAACAACATGACATCACATAGTTTTTTTCCGACCATGCCGCACGCTTTAAATGTGCTGACTGCAACCGGCCTGATCCTGATCGCCGGTGTACTGGGCGCGCATTTCCTGCGCCGCTTTTTCCCGCAAATCCCGGCCATCACCTGTTACGTGCTGACCGGCTTGCTGATCGGCCCTTCGGTATTGAACCTGATCGATGCGGCTATGCTTGAAGAAATCAGCATCATGGTAGACCTCGCGCTGGGCCTGGTGTTGTTTGAGCTTGGCCGGCGCGTCGATTACAAATGGCTGCTGCGCGAACGGGGCTTGTTGATCACCGGTATCCTGTTGAGCCTGGTCACCTTCTTCGCACTCTTCCTGCTGTTGACGCAATTCGGTGTCAGCAAACTGGTCGCCAGCATGGTGGCGGCGCTCGGCATGGCAACTTCACCTGCTGTCATCCTGAACGTGGTGCGTGAAGTCAAGGCGGAAGGGCAACTAACCGAGCGCATGCTCAACATCGTCGTCATCGGTAATGCGCTGGCCTTCATTATTTTTTCCATGGGACTGGCAGCAGTCCATGTCGAATACTCGGCCGGCTGGGAAAGCTATATCCTGCACCCGCTCTACCTGTTGCTGGGTTCGGCCGCACTCGGCTGGATCATCAGCCGCCTGCTGGTATGGATAGGCCAGTGGCTGGGACGCGATAGCCAGGCACAGCTGATACTGGTGCTGGCACTGATTGCCGCGACCGTCGGCATCTCCGTCATGTTCAATCTTTCAGCATTGATCGCCTTGCTGGTGTTTGGTATTGCCAGTCGTAGCTACGATGCAAGGCACGCGATTGTAGAACCGGACCTGAGCCAGTTCAGCGGTTTGTTCTATGTCGCATTGTTTGTCTTTGCCGGCGCCAAACTGGAGTTGTCACACCTGTTGACATTATGGCCGGCAGTATTGGCTTTCATTGCATTGCGCCTCGCCATCGCGATGACCACCACCACTGCGATGGCGCGCATCAACGGTGTTACCTTGCGCAAAGGCGCTTTGCTCGGGATCGGCCTGATGCCTTTATCCGGCTTCAACATCATCATGGTGCAGCATGCGGTCGGCTACTACCCGCAGTTTGGCTCACAACTCGCGGCACTGGTGGTATCTATACTCGTCATCCTGGAAATCATAGGCCCGGTCTGCACCCGTTATGCACTCGTGGCATCCGGTGAAGCCAAGCAATAAGCGAACAAGGAAACCCTATGCTGGAATTCAATAATTCAACCCCGCTGACGATGGGCGTGGAACTGGAACTGCAGATCGTCAATCGACGCGATTACAACCTCACACGCGGTTCCAGTGATTTGCTGGTAGTGATAGACAAGACCGAGCACGGCTACGATATCAAGCCGGAAATCACCGAAAGCATGATCGAGATTGCGACCTCGGTACATACCGATCACAAGGAAATGCTGGCCGAACTGACGGCCATGCGCACCCTCCTCATCAGCGCTGCGGACAAACTCAACCTCGGCCTGGCCGGCGGCGGTGCGCATCCCTTCCAGCACTGGGAAGACCAGCGCATCTACCCGACCGATCGCTATCGCCTGGTCTCCGAACTGTACGGTTACCTGGCCAAGCAATTCACCGTGTATGGCCAGCATATCCATATCGGTTGTGCCACCGGTGATGAAGCGATACGTCTCGCACACATGCTGGCGCGCTACATTCCACACTTCATCACGATGTCGGCTTCGTCGCCGTTTTACCAGGGTGTGGATACCACCTTCCAGTCGTCGCGCCTGACCAGCATCAATGCATTCCCTTTGAGCGGCTATATGCCTTTCGTTACTGACTGGGATTCCTTCAACGCTTACTTCGACAAGATGTCCAGCCTCGGCATTGTCGCCAGCATGAAGGATTTTTATTGGGATATCCGCCCTAAACCGGAATACGGCACGGTCGAGATCCGCGTCTGCGACACACCACTATCGATTGAAGTCGCGGTAGCACTGGCCGGCTATGCGCAAACCCTGAGCAAATTCTTCTTCGCACAACAAGAATTGAAACCGGCGCAGGATACTTACCTGACCTATTCCTATAACCGTTTCCAGGCTTGTCGCTTCGGCCTCAATGGCGCACTGATCAATCCGATCAACGGCACCCAGACTTCGATCAAGGAAGACATCCTGCAAACCTTCGACATGCTGGCGGATATTGCGCAGGAACTCGGCACCACGGAAGCGATAGAGTTATTGCGCCAGCGCATACAGGCCGGGCAATCCGATGCTGACTGGTTACGTGCCAGCTACGAAAAATCCGGCTCGCTGAGTGATGTCGTACGTCAACAAAGTGCAGTCTGGATGGCGCGCTAAGCCGGCAGCTCCCTGCTGCATTGCACAGTTTTGTAAGCGCTTTCCCACAACAGAATCGGAAAACCACCGATTCTGCGATGTTATCAACTACCTCACAATCTACCCTGTAAAAGTCGTAGCCGTCTAACAGAGGAGAAGTGAATGTCGAACGGATTGAATGGTTGTGGTGAAGTCGTCGATTTGCCGATTTCAAATACCCATCACATGGCCGTATTGCAAGCTCAGGATAGCTCCCACACTATTTCGCTCAATAAACTTGCGCGTTGCGGCGATTTGTATGGTGCTTCGGCACCCATGCAGCAGTTATTCCAAATGATAGGAAAGGTAGCGCCTACCAGCGCCAACGTCCTGATCGCCGGCGAAAGCGGCACGGGTAAGGAATTGGTGGCACAAGCCATCCATCAATTGAGTCGCGAGCAGGAACAACCCTTCGTCGCGCTCAACTGCAGCGCCGTATCACCACAACTGATCGAAGCCGAATTGTTCGGCCATGAACGCGGTAGCTTTACCGGTGCAGTGCGTATGCAAAAAGGCTGTTTTGAACGAGCCGACGGCGGCACCCTGTTCCTCGACGAAGTAACCGAAATGTCGCTGGATATGCAAGTCAAGCTCTTGCGTGTCCTCGAAACCAGCCGCTTCTGCCGTATCGGTGCCGAAGAAGAAACCGAAGTCAAAGTACGCGTCATCGCGGCCACCAATCGCGACCCGGTGGAAGCGATGAAAAGCGGCATCCTGCGTAGCGACCTGTTTTATCGCCTCTCGGTTTTCCCACTCGATTTGCCACCGCTGCGCGAGCGCGGCGAAGATATACGCCTGCTGGCCGGCCTCTTCCTCGACCAGTTAAATGAAGAAGATGGCCGCAACCGGGTCTTTTCGAAGGCTTCGTGGCGCCTGTTGAATGAATACAATTGGCCCGGCAACGTGCGTGAGCTGAAAAACGTCGTGCACCGCGCCTATATCATGGCCGACCATGAGCTGGATCTGTTGCCGGCAGTGAACCCGAACCGATCCATGGTCAGCGAGCAAATCGGTGATTGCGTCACCGTGCAGCTGGGCAGCAAGCTGGCCGATGCCGAACAACGCCTGATTTATGCCACCCTAGGCCACTGTGGCGGCAATAAGACTCTGACCGCCGAGGTGTTAGGTGTGAGCCTGAAAACGCTTTACAATCGACTGAATGAATACCAGGCCAAGTTGTTCCTGGGTGATGTTATTCCGCATGCGCGGCCATATGGTACGCAAAGCAGGAATCAGTAATCGGCTGGATATCAGTTAAACGCACATACTTATAATGATAAAAATTCTGGTAGTCGATGATCATGCAGTAGTCAGGGCCGGTGTGCAGTATTTCATCGCACAAGTGCCGGACATGAAAATTGAAGGCGAAGCCGCTACTGCGCAAGAAGCCATCCGTCTGGTTCGCGCCCAGGATTGGGACATCGTTTTGCTCGACATTAATATGCCGGACAAAAGCGGCGTCGAAGTATTAAAACAAATTAAACGCGAAAAGCCTGAACTGCCAGTACTGATTTTGAGCATGCATCCGGAGAGCCGTTATGCAGTGCAAATCCTGCGTAGTGGCGCCAGTGGATACGTGCAAAAAGAAGCATTGGCAGAAGAACTGGTGAATGCGATCCAGACCATCCTGCGCGGCCACAAATACATTAGCCATACAGTCGCGGAATTACTGACAACAGAACTCGATACAAGTACCGAAAAGCCTTTGCATGAAACCTTGTCGAAACGCGAGTATGAGATTTTCTACAAGCTGTGCCAGGGCCATGGCGTCACGAAAATTGCTGACGAACTTTGCCTGAGTGTGAAAACCGTCAGCACTTACCGCGCCCGTGTCCTGCAAAAAATGAATATGGAAAATAACGCCGGCATTATTTACTACGCAATCAAGCAAAACCTGATCGACTGAAGAGCCGAACGGGATAGTGAAAAAGAATGTAAAGATGTGCCCGATACAGCAGTCAGTAATCCTTAACCGTGGTTGAAATATGAGCCAAGCAACGACTTTTGAAAACTCAGTGGGTCATCCTTTACGTATCTTCCTGGTCGAAGATTCCCTGGATGTACGTGAGCTGATGATAGAAAACCTGGCGATGATCCCGGGCGTCGTCGTGACCGGCGTGTCGGAATCGGAAGGGGATGCACTGAATCAATTGAACGCCTCGCCCTGCGATGTGCTGATCGTTGATATACAGCTCAAAAAAGGAAATGGCATCAACTTGCTGCGCCAGATTTCCGAAAAAACGAAAATATCGAATACGCTGAAAATCATTTGCAGCAATAACGCGACTGAAGTGTTCCGTCGCGTTGGTCGCCAATACGGCGTCAACCACTTCTTTGACAAGACTTCTGAATTTCCCCAATTGTTTGAATTGGTGAAAAACCTGAGCTGCGCCAGGCTGGAATGCAACGGCCCCGGCTAAACCCCTGCCAGCTCCTTTACCGCACTGACTGGCACTAGCGCGACTTCTCGGTCTCGTTATTTTCTACGGTATTTTCTTCGCTGTCTTCGTCGACTTCAATCTGCATATTCACCGCTGTTTTAGGAATGGAAATAGCGATAGTCGTCCCCCGCCCTACCACGCTATTAACCTGCACCGATCCACCGAGGTAACCGGCCCTTTCACGCATGCCGCGCAAGCCATGTGTCACTACACCAGACTGGGTAGTCGGCATGCCGACACCGTTATCACGTATGGTCAGCAAGATTTCATCATCGGTATCGTCCAGTACCACATCCACATGTGTAGCCTGCGCATGTTTGGCAATATTATTCAATGATTCCTGCACCATGCGGAACAAGGCGATATCCACGCGCGGCGCGTAAATCAACCTGTCGTCCGGCAGGTTTGCGTTACAAGTTACGCCAGTGTATTTTTCAAATTCGGCAGCCGTCTCGGCAATCGCAATCTTGATACCGAAGACATCCAGTTTGTCGGGCCGCAAGCCGTTCTGGATACGCCTGGTGGCATCGGTAATCGAACTCAGCAAGGCTTTGATCTTTAACGAACGTTCAGTAAATTTCGGTTCCGGCGGCATTTGCTGGAACAACAGCGATAAATGCATATTCAATGCCGTCAGCGCCGAGCCAAGGTCATCGTGCAACTCCCGCGCGATTGAACGCTTCTCTTCTTCACGCGTGGTTTCCAGATGGCCGATCAATTCGCTGACTTCGAAGGTACGTGCTGCCACCAATGCTTCCAATTGCGTTTCATGTGCCTTCAGCGAATCTTCCATCCGCTTGCGCTCGGTAATATCGGTACTGATACCAACCAGTCCCATGGTCTGGCCTTGCGCATTCAGCCATGGCGCCTTGGTCGAGTGCATCGTATGCACGCCGCTGGCAAAACGTATCGTCGTTTCAAACACTTTCGGCACACCGCCATCGAGCACACTCTGGTCTTCCAGCTTGACCTTTTCTGCATCTTCCCTGAGCGGATAGAGATCGATGCTGCGGAAACCGATTACCTCTTCCCTTTGCTTGCCCAACAAACGCAACTTGGCCGGGTTCGCAAACACCATGCGACCGGTGGTGTCCTTGACGAAAATAGCATCCGGTGTGTTATCACTCACAGCACGCAACAATGCATTACTTTCCGCCAGTGCCGCTTCACCCTGTTGCCGCCCCTCGTACTCGCGGTTGAGCAAGGCAGCGGTACGACAAAACATAATGAAGAGCAGCGAACTACTCAGCAGGATCAGTAAAGGGGAAGCCTTGTCGGCATCATAGAAGCGATTTTGCACGCCCCACTTAATCGCGAAATCAAGGATCACCAGCAGGATCAAACTATTCGGCAACAGGCGTCGCAGCAAAGGACCGCCAGGCGAAGTACTGTTCCACAGGCTCATCAGGCGATGTTCCGGACGTGCCGAGAGTATGCCGAGCGCCAGGATAAAGAAGATGATGGAAATAAACGGCGTAACGGTATGCGCCGCATTCAATTCATCGACCGACATCACGTTATACAGATGGCCAATCAAGGGGATACCCATCACGCCGGCCAGCACAAAGGCGCCGTACTCGGATGGATAGTGATCGCGTGCAGTACGGTAATCGAGCAACAGCAGGCTCAGGCCGGCCAGGGTGAAGCCCAGCGCCGGCAAGGGTGCCATACGCTCGAAGTACGCCTTGTACTCATTGGTCGCAAGGGCGGGGATGACACGCTCTATACCAACATTGACGCCGAACATGAACTGCAGCAAGGTCGATAATCCGAGCAAGGCGACGCACAGCGAAACAATCACCGCCAGTACTGCAAATACGGTCTGCGCCCGCGGTGTTGATACCTTGATGGAGCGCAAAGCCAGTGCCAGTCCGGCCAGGACGAAAGCCATGGCGGTATTCGCCAGGATAGGGACCAGATCGAACAGGCGGTAATTCAATACCCACAGGTCCTGCCGCACATTGACCATCGCAAGCGTACCTACCCCTGCCATTAGCAACGCTGCCAATAGTGGTGCCCACAGGGGCGTGTAGATAGTACGAGCGCGCGGGCTGGTCAGCATAAGGTTTCCTGTGTGAATAAATAGAACTGCTTGCAATGCTTGCGGCCGATGTTCCAGCCTGCCCTGATCGCAGCGACACCGTCGCTGGAAGCTATATCCACAGTAACAATCAATGTTCCTGCATGAGTATATGTGTGATGCAAATCAGGATAGCAGCAAGCACGGACACTGCAAACATCTGAAAACATGTTCTTTATTTTGTGCATGGCGGCAAATCGCCTGTTCAGATACTGCCCAAAGAAAATAGTTCCAAAAAGCCAACAAATTATAAGGAACATATCATCGCCATCCGGCTTTCCACACGGAAAATAAACTCCGCTTTTCCCACATGTAGTGTTTTCAAGTTACCCGGGAAGATTTACAAAAATATCAAAAAATAAACATAAGTCCTTGATTCATATAGGCCTGCGAGCTGGCCTGCGACTTGCGTTATGTAAGGCAGGCACTTTTGCCTTTCAGCGAATTATTCGCAAGCAATTTGTAAAAGGAGAATGCTATGAATTGGGACGTTATTGAAGGTAACTGGAAACAACTCAAAGGCAATATCAAAGAGCAATGGGGCAAGCTCACCGACGATCATCTCGATACCATCGCCGGCAAGCGCGACCAGCTGGCAGGCAAAATTCAGGAAGCCTACGGCGTCAATAAAGATGAAGCCGAGAAACAGATCAAGGCTTTCGAAGACCGCAACCGCAACGACAAGCGTTATCTGTAAACGCTTTCTGAGCAGTGCGGGCTTAGAGCTCGCCAGCAGCAAGACCTTCTAAATAAAACATAAGGATACAAAATGAAAAAATCCCTCTCTATGATAGTCATGGCTGCAGCCAGCTTCGGATTCATGAGCGCTTCCCATGCAGCACCAAACGAAGCCAAGGCTAACTACGATGCGGCAAAAACGCGCGCAGAAGCCGATTACAAAGTCGCACGCGCAGGTTGCGACAACCTGAAAGGCAATGCCAAAGACGTCTGCCAGGAAGAAGCCAAGGCTGGTGAAGTAAAAGCCAAAGCCGAAGCTGAAGCAGCCTATAAAGGCACACCTGCAGCCCACAAGAAAGCACGCACCGACATCGCTGATGCCAACTACAAAGTCGCGAAAGAAAAATGCGATGACTTTAGCGGCAACAAAAAAGATGTCTGCGTAAAAGAAGCGAAAGCTGTTCACACTTCGGCAATTGCCGATGCCAAGGCATCGAAAGAAGTGACAGATGCACGTAAAGATGCACGTGACGAAAAAGCCGACGCCAACATTGCAGTGAAAAAAGAGAAATGTGATGCATTGGCTGGTGACGAAAAATCACGTTGTATCGCTGCTGCCAACGCTGGCAAATAAGCGCTGATGGCAGATAAGGCTGCATAGCCTTGTCGACCACTGCCAAGACAACGGCCCCGGTATTGCTACCGGGGCCGTTTTTATATTCCTGCCATCTGCGCGTGTTCAGCCCGGCCGTATCATGTCCTGCGGCTGGACCCACAAATCGAATTCTTCATTCGTCACATAGCCCAGCGCCAGCGCAGTTTCCTTCAGATTTGTTCCTTGCTGATGCGCCTGCTTCGCAATCTTGGCGGCCTTGTCGTAACCGATATGCGGCGCCAATGCCGTCACCAGCATCAGTGAACGCTCCATCAGGTCGGCGATACGCTCACGATTGGCGACGATGCCATGTGCACAATGCTCATCAAAGCTATGGATACCATCCGCCAGCAGGCGTACGCTCTGTAGGAAGTTATGCGCCATCAGCGGCTTGAATACATTCAATTCGAAATTGCCTGATGCGCCACCGAAATTGAGCGCCACATCATTGCCAAAGACCTGGCAACACAGCATGGTCACCGCTTCGCTCTGCGTCGGATTAACCTTGCCCGGCATGATGGAACTGCCCGGCTCGTTTTCCGGGATGCTGATTTCACCGAGGCCGGAACGCGGACCGGAGGCCAGCCAGCGCACATCGTTGGCGATCTTCATCATGCTGGCCGCCAGCGTCTTGAGGCCGCCATGCACACTGACCATCGCATCATGCGCGGCCAATGCCGCGAATTTGTTTGGCGCGCTTTTAAAAGTCACACCGGTACGTCGCGTCAATTCAGCTGCTACGCGCACACCAAACTCCGGGTGGGTATTCAGGCCGGTGCCGACCGCGGTACCGCCGACTGCCAAATCCTGCAGCGGTGGCAGCAAGGCATCGATCGTGGCGGCAGACTGCGCGAGTTGCGCGACATAGCCGGAGAACTCCTGCCCCAGCGTCAGCGGCGTCGCATCCTGCAAATGGGTACGCCCTATTTTGACAATATCGGCGAATTCTTCCGCCTTGCCATGCAAAGTAGCCTGCAAGGCTGCAACTGCCGGCAATAAGGTTTTTCCGACCGCCACGCCGGCTGCGACATACATCGCGGTCGGAAAGATATCGTTGGAAGACTGGCCAAGGTTCACATCGTCATTCGGATGCACCAGGCGCTTCTCACCGCGTTCACCACCGAGTAATTCAGACGCGCGATTAGCCAGTACCTCATTCATATTCATATTGCTCTGCGTACCGGAGCCGGTTTGCCATACCGCCAGCGGGAATTCATGCGGATGACGCCCATCGATGACTTCTTCCGCCGCCTGCGCAATCGCCTGCGCCTTATCCTTGGCCAGCTTGCCCAAATCCAGGTTCACAATCGCCGCCGCACGTTTGACCTCGGCCAGGGCAATGATCAATTCCTGTGGCATCTTTTCAGTGGATATCTTGAAATGCTCGAGCGAGCGCTGCGTTTGCGCGCCCCACAAGCGTTGGCTATCCACCTCTATCGGGCCGAAGGTATCGCGTTCTATACGTGTCGTCATGGGCTGATCCTGATTTAACTGGAAAGAACTAAAGACTACTGCAAAGTGCATGCGCTTGCAGCGGCCGCCTGCTAGGAGTTCTCTGCCAAGGGACTGCGATCCAAATGATATAAGGCGACGATCAAACCCGCCGTCGACAAAAACAGGAAGAGCGGACCGAACAACCAAAAGGTCAACGGCACCGCGACAAAGAAGGCACGCATACCCAGCGTGTAAAAGACACCGGCACTATTCAGGCGCTGCCCGACTCGTTCCGGCGACAGTGAACCTTGTGCATCGGTTTGCGACAGGTTCACCATAAACACCACATGGTTCAGCAGGCGCAAGGCCATCGCAAAGGCAAAGAAGGCCACCAGCAATACCGTCAGCAGGCAAATGATTTTGATCACCCACCACTCGGCCGCCCGCGAACCGCCGGCGAAGTCCAGTACATGCCAGGTACGCGCCAGGCTCTCGGCTTGTCCCGATAAAGTCAGCGTGCCGAGGATCAGCAAGATCGATGACGAAGCCTTGAAGGTCGCGGTCATGCCGAAGTTGCGCAAGGTCTGTACCGCCATCACATCTTTCTTGCCCTGCGCGGCCATCACATCTTTCACCCACAGCGCACGCGCGCGATGATTGACCGAATGTACGGTGAAGTCAGGATCGCGCCTGACCCGCAGCGCAAGGTACAGATAGTAAGCCAGCAATAGCACTCCGCTGCCGCATAAGGCGATGACGTCAGTATCGATAAAACCCATATTCCCCTCTTGAAAATGCTTGTGGACAGACCTCTTCTGCCAGCCAGTCAATACCATAGCAGACGTCAGCAAACGTATATTGATATTCAGAAAAATTAGACTGAATTCATTTTTACTTATCTTAGAATCGTGTTGCAGGAAATCAACTTTCCACCTGTCCCGCAAACACACGCAACACATCCTGCCCGCCTCCGGCATAGATCGAAACGACTTGAGTATGGAACGTATTATCCGCAAAGCCCATGGCGCCAACCTGAACCTGCTGCAAGCCGGCATCCATGCGCTCGCCTCGCCTTTGCTGAACGGCTGGCGTCGCTATACCATACGCAGGCAGGATGGATACTTGGCCGATCCGGCGACGGAAAGCCTGTTGGCGGCGGATAAAATAGTGTGGGTCTTGCGCATACCGGATGGTCAAGTGATCTACGCCAGCAAAACGGTGGAAGCGCTGTACGGCAGTTCGCCCGAGCGCTTCTATGCCAACTCCCGACTATGGCTGGAAAACATTGCACCGGCGGACAGGGAAGCCGCGCGGACCATCCTGACCAGCATCCTGCACGAACCGGAACAAACCCTGCGCTTGCGCATCAATCGCAGCGACGGCAGCCCGCGCTGGATTGAATACCATGCCCGCTTTATTCCGGATACCGATGGTCGCAGCGGCCATATCAAACTGATAGGCACGGATATCACGACCCGCCACCATCTGGAAATTGCACTGGCGCGCAGCAATCGTGCCTTGCGCGCGATCCATGATTGCGAAGACATCATATCGGAAGCCGCAGATGAAAACGCGCTGCTGCAAGGTATCTGCGATGTCGTTACCGCCACCGGTTACCGCATGGCATGGGCCGGCATCCTGGCTACAGATGGTGCGATTATCCCGGTCGGCCTGACCCAGGAGCACCAGGGTTACCTCGACGCGCTGAAAGTCCCGCTGCAGGCCGGCGGCGTCGGCACCCGTGCGATCAATACCGCGCTGCAAACACGGCGACCGGCAGTCGCGAATTACTTCGCCAATGATGTGAGTCCCACGCCATGGCGGGAAGAAGCAATGCGGCGCGGCTTTTATTCCAAGCTGGTGCTGCCTATGGGTGATGATAAAGCGGTCATCGGCGTTTTCAACGTCTACGCTTCCGAGCCGGACGCCTTCGATGCGCAGGAAGTCGCGCTGCTGGTCAGCCTGGCGCAAAGGGTCACGGTAGAGATACGCGCGCATCGCGACCGCAACGGCCGGCAAGCGGCGGAAGCAGCCCTGCGCTTGCGCGAGCGTGCGATTGAATGCAGCGCCAATGCCGTCATCATCTCCAGTGCAAAAGCTCCGGAGTTCGCCATCGAATATGTGAATCCGGCATTTGAACGCATCACCGGCTATACCGCCGCCGAAGCCGTCGGTCGCAGCAGCAGCTTCCTGCTGCGCAATGACCATGAGCAAGTCGGCCTGTATGAAATACGCGCCGCATTGACAGAAAAACGTGAAGGCAAGGCGGTGCTGCGCAACTATCGCAAAAATGGTTCCTTGTTCTGGAACGACCTTTACATCGCACCGGTCAAGGATGACGAAGGCAAGACCACGCATTTCGTCGCGGCGATGAGTGATATCACGCCGATGAAGCAATATGAAACCACCTTGCACCGACTGGCCAGCCACGATGTACTGACCGGCTTGCCGAATCGAGCACTTCTGCAGGACAGGCTGGAAAACGCCATCGCCTATTCGGCGCGCAACGGTCATGCAGTATGGGTGGTGCTGGTCGACCTCGACCGCTTCAAGTTCGTCAACGATACGATGGGGCACCAGGCCGGCGACGTCTTGCTGAAAATCATCTCGGACCGTTTACAGGCGTCGGTACGTGAATCCGATACCGTGGCACGCCTCGGTGGTGATGAATTCGTATTGGTCCTGCCGGAATGCGGCGATGGTCCGTCCGGTTACTCATCCGATGTAATCCAGCGCATCATGGAAGCAGTGGTCAAGCCATTGAACATACAAGGCAGCGAATTCTTCCTCAGTTGCAGCATGGGTATCGCGGTGTATCCAAATGACGGCGCAGACCCGACCACGCTGTTGGCACATGCCGACGTCGCGATGTACCGCTCGAAAGAACTGGGGCGCAATAACTTCCAGTTCTACACGCCGGCCATGAACGACCAGGCGCTGGAACGCCTGCGCATAGAAGGCGAACTGCGCCATGCGGTCGAGCTCAATGAACTGGTACTGCACTATCAACCGCAAGTAGACTTGCATACCGGTGCCATCGTCGGACTGGAAGCACTGGTACGCTGGAACCACCCGATACTCGGCATGGTGCAACCGGGCAGCTTCATCAGCCTGGCTGAAGAAACCGGCCTCATCATTCCTATCGGTGCCTGGGTCTTGCAAACCGCTTGCCGCCAGGCCAAGGCCTGGCAAGAGATGGGCTTTACCCAGTTGCGCATCGCGGTCAATCTGTCAGCGCGCCAATTCACGCAAGCGAGCCTGCTCGAGTCCATTAAAGATACCTTGCAGGAAACCGGGCTCGAAGCACGTTTCCTGGAAATCGAATTGACCGAAAGCTCGGTCATGGCCGATATAGAACGCAACATCCTGACCTTGCGCGACCTGAAGTCGCTGGGTGTGCAATTGTCGGTGGATGATTTCGGCACAGGTCACTCCAGCCTCGCCTATCTGAAACGCTTCCCCATCGATACCCTGAAGATAGATCGCTCCTTCGTGCGCGATATCGCCATCAACCAGGATGATGCTTCCATCGTTTCCTCCATTATCTCGCTCGCGCATAACCTGAAGCTGAACGTGATTGCCGAAGGCGTAGAGACTGCAAGCCAGATGGATCTCCTGCGCGCACAGGGCTGCGATGAAATGCAAGGCTATTACTTTTGCAAGCCCTTGCCGTCAGACCAGATTGAAACGCTCTTGCTGAATGAAAGCAGCACGGTACTGGTCGCCTAAGTACTGATCGCCCTGTCGAATCCGGCAAAAACAGCATCAATATCCCGCGCATTTTTTGCATGTCCTTATGCCAAAAACGGCTTATGCGAAAACCGATGATGCATCAACGAAGAGATTCGTTCCGTTAATTTACAGCTGTCGTTAATCTTATTCCTGACAACGATAACGATTGAGTGAACACTGATTTGGCAATCCGATTGCGGCACAAACGCAGTCACCCAATCCAGCAGCCTTCCGGCAATCTCACATCCGATACGACTCGATAAACCGGGCATCAATCAAGTGCCTGCTTCACTATTCAAGGTAGAACATGGATCGCAGATTTTTTATTAAAAATACCGCATTACTGACCCTGGCCGGCCTGAGCACGGGTGTTTCGCTCTCCGCACACGCCGCCGCAGTACCTGAAGAAATCCGCCTCGACTATGCCTACTACTCGCCCACCAGCCTGGTACTGAAGCACTTTGGCTGGCTCGAAGAACAAGTCAAATCCAGTGGCATCAAAGTCAAATGGACCTTATCGCAAGGCAGCAACCGTGCACTCGAATACCTGAGTGCCAACAGCATCGACTTCGGCAGCACCGCCGGCCTCGCCGCAGTACTGTCGCGCGCCAATGGCAACCCGATCAAGAGCGTCTATGTTTACTCGCGTCCGGAATGGACCGCCTTGTTGGTACCGAAAGATTCTCCTATCAAAACCGTGGCCGACCTGAAAGGCAAAAAGATCGCCGCCACCAAAGGCACCGATCCTTACCTCTTCCTGTTGCGCACCCTGAAAGCGAATGGCCTGAAAAAATCGGATGTCGAAATCGTCCACTTGCAACATGCCGATGGCCGTGCCGCACTCGAGAGCGGTCGCATTGATGCATGGGCCGGCCTCGATCCGCATATGGCTTCCAGCGAACTGCAGGCAGGTTCGCGCCTGCTGTATCGCAATGTCGCATTCAATACCTACGGTTTCCTGAACGTGACGGAAGATTTTGCGAAGAAGTACCCGGAGCAAGTCAAGCAAGTGCTGCAAGCATACGAACGCGCACGTTTGTGGATCCTTGCGAATCCGCGTGAAGCATCACAAATCCAGGCAGACGAAGCGAAGATTTCGCTGGCGGTGGCGAAGGTGCAGTTGAACCGTACTGACTTCTCCAATCCTTATATCGGCCGCGAACATCGTGAAGCCTTGCAGGCCGCCGCACCTATCTTGCTGCAGGAAGACCTGGTCAAGAAAGGCACAGACCTGAACAAAGTCATCAACGACCTGATCGACCCGAGTTTCGTGCAATCGCTGGCACCGAAGAAACCTGTGGCCTGATCGCATAAGGGAAAGCAAGCATCATGGATAACAGCCGCAGCGCCAGCTTTATACCTGTCAACACCAGTCCCATACGATCATCGCATGCGACCGTGAACAAGCAAGCCGCCGTCAAGGATGCGACGGCAGCACGCAAGCTGGGCTGGCTCGGCTGGATCTTGCCGCTGGCGGTACTCGGCTTTGTCGAAGTAGCGGCGCAGCTGGGCTGGATACAGGCACGCCTGCTGCCGCCGCCGTCCGAAATCGTACAAACCCTGTCGGCATTGCTGGAGCAAGGTTTGCTGGTGCATATCAGCGCCAGCGTCGCGCGTGTCTTTTCCGGTTATGCGATAGGCGCGGCACTGGCAGTCCTGTTTGGTTTGTTCGTCGGCCTCAGCAAACATGCGGAAGCCTTTTTCGAACCGACTTTCCAGGCCTTGCGCGCCATCCCCAGCCTGGCCTGGGTGCCGCTGCTCCTGCTCTGGTTCGGCATCGATGAAACCCCGAAGATCACGCTGATCGCCATCGGCGCTTTCTTCCCTATCTATCTCGGCCTGGTCTCCGGCATCCGCAATGTGGATCGCAAGCTGATCGAACTCGGCGAAATTTATGGCTTGTCGGCACCGGCGCTGGCGCGTCGCATCGTGCTGCCGGCCGCCCTGCCCAGCCTCTTCACCGGCTTGCGTAACGGCTTGTCGCTGGCATGGATGTTCCTGGTTGCAGCCGAATTGATTGCCGCTACCAAGGGCATAGGTTATCTGCTGACGGACGGTCGTGAAACCAGTCGCCCGGATGTCGTACTGGCCGCGATCTTCCTGCTGGCCATACTCGGCAAGCTGACTGATGGTTTGTTGAAATGGCTGGAAACACGCCAGCTCGCATGGTCCGACTCACTCGCGACCCGCACGGCCTGAGGTTGGACTAATGAGCACTTTACTCAGGCTGGATGTGCGCGAAAAGAATTTCGGCGACCGCAAGGTCTTGCAGAATGTATCGCTGACCCTGGCCGCAGGTGAAATCGTCAGCCTGGTCGGCAAATCAGGCTGCGGTAAAAGTACGCTGCTGCGCCTGATTGCCGGTCTCGACAAGCACTACAACGGAGATATCTTCCTCGATGGCATCAAGCTCAAAGGCGTGACGCCGGATATCGGCCTGATCTTCCAGGAACCACGCCTCTTGCCCTGGCTCAGCGTGGCGGAAAACGTTGGTTTTAATCGGCCCGATCAAGACCGATCGCGCGCCAATGCCAATCCACAGGTACAAGCCTTGCTGCATGAAGTCGGCCTGAGCGATGCCATCGATTATCTGCCCAAGCAATTATCCGGTGGCATGGCGCAACGCGCTGCGATTGCACGCGGCTTGTTCAACCAGCCGCGCCTCTTGCTGCTGGATGAACCTTTCTCTGCAGTCGATGCATTCACCCGCATGCGCCTGCAAGATCTGTTACTGGCACTGGCGGCGGAGCACGGTTTTTCCGTATTGCTGGTAACCCACGATATTGATGAAGCGGCCTACCTCAGCGACCGCGTACTGACGATGGGGCAAGGCGACATCATCGAAGACACCACAGTCAAATTGCCGCGCCCGCGCAACCGGCATTCGTTGGACCTGGCTACTGCACGCGACGACATCCTCAAAGTTTTGGAAGAAATCCACGCCATTTAAACGGCACCACTATTCAACATCGGGAGTAAATAATGAAAAACAATTCCAACCTGCGCCGCAAGCTGCTGACACTGCTCGCATTCACGCCTTTGTTTGCACTGCCGGCACACGCACAAAAAGCCGGCGATACGGTACGCATCGGTTATCAAAAATCATCCACACTGATCACGGTACTGAAAACCCGCGGTACGCTGGAACAGCGCCTCGGTGCATTGGGCGTAAAAGTTACATGGCACGAATTTGCCAGCGGCCTGCCTTTGCTGGAAGCATTGAATGTCGGCGCGATCGATGTCTCCGCCGATGTCGCCGATACGGTCCCGGTGTTTGCCCAGGCCGCCGGCGCGCAACTGACTTACATCGCACAGGAATCACCATCACCTAGTGCACAAGCAATCGTGGTCAAGGCGGATTCCAATATCAAAACCCTGGCTGACCTGCGTGGCAAACGCGTCGGTTTCGCCAAGGCTGCCGGCGCCCACTACCTGCTGATTGCAGCACTGGAAAAAGCCGGCCTCTCACTCAAGGATATCCAGCTCGCCTACCTGGCACCGGCCGATGGCCGTGCCGCTTTCGAGCGTGAAGCGATTGATGCATGGGTCATCTGGGATCCCTTCCTCGCTGCCGTACAACGCCAGTCGCAAGTACGCGTGCTGACCGATGGTCGCGGCCTGGCTGACTACCAGCGCTACTACCTGTCTTCGACCCCGTTCGCCAAAGCACGTCCCGATGTCGTGAAAGTGATCGTTGAAGCGCTGCAGGAAACCGGTAAATGGGTCAAGCAATCACCAAAAGATGCAGCCACCTTGCTGGCACCGGTATGGGGCCTGGACGTCCCTACGGTAGAACAGGCAAATGCACGCCGCAGCTACGAAGTCCGTGCGGTATTGCCGGAACGCCTGGGCGAACAGCAAAAGATCGCTGATGCATTCCTGGCCGAAGGCTTGTTGCCGAAAAAGGTCAATGCCACCGCCGTACCGGTCTTCTAATTTACATCCACGCATTACACGTATTGGAATAACAAACCATGGGTCAATTACTGAAGCTCGATGAGCAAGCCGCAGCAAGCTATACACCGGAGCACCTGGTCGCACGTGACTTTGGCGCGTTGACCGAAGCAGTAGAACAAACTGCGGCGGCTTTGGCGCTCACTGCGACCGAACGTGATCGCAGTGGCGGCACCGCCTGGACCGAGCGCCAGGTCTTGCGCGACAGCGGCTTGCTGAAGCTGGCAGTGCCGGCCGCCTTTGGCGGACCGGAAACCCCATGGCCGCTTATTTACAAAATCATCCGGCGCTTTGCCGAAGTCGACAGCTCGCTCGCGCATCTGTTCGGCTTCCAGCATTTGCAGGTTGCCAGCGTTACCCTCTTTGCTAATCCTGAGCAAAAGGCCTTCTACCTCGGCAAGACCGTCAGTGAAAACTGGTTTTGGGGCAATGCCACCAATGGCCTCGATACACGCGCCACCCTGGTCTGGCGCGATGGCAAGGACGGTAGTGACGGCCATTACGAATTGAATGGCATCAAATCGTTTTGCTCCGGTGCCACCGGCTCCGATATGCTCAACATCACCGCGCCACGCTCGGCCGATCCGGCTGATCGCGTCTTCCTGTCTATCCCAACCGACAGAAACGGTGTCAAGGTACTCGATGACTGGGATAACCTCGGCCAGCGCCAGACCGATAGCGGTTCCGTCACTTTTGACAAAGTCCGGGTGGAAGCGCATGAAGTACTCGGGCCACCAGGTACCTCGGGCACACCGCGCGCAACCTTGCGCACCCTCGTATCGCAATTGATCCTGATTGAAATCTACATCGGCAATGCACAAGGTGCTTTGTTGAATGCCTGGAAGTACACGCATGAGCAAGGCCGTCCCTGGTTCACCTCCGGCGTAGCGCGCGCGATAGATGATCCTTTCGCGCAACAACATTACGGCGATTTGCGCATTGCTTTGCGTGGCGCCATCGCACTGGCGGAAGATGCTGCCGCCAGATTGCAACAAGCGTGGGCGCGTGGCGATGCCTTGACTGCGGCGGAACGCGGTGAACTGGCGGTAGCAATCTATGAAACCAAGATTGCCGCGGCACGTGCCGCGCTGGACATTACCGCGAAGATTTTTGAAGTGATGGGAGCACGTGCGACAGCGGCCAAATACGGTTTCGATCGCTTTTGGCGCAACGTGCGGGTGCACACCTTGCACGATTCGCTGGACTACAAACTCAAGGATGTCGGTCAGTGGGTCCTGACTGGCGAAGTACCAACACCATCGATCTACTCATGAATTTCTAAGACCTGATACTCAGGGTTGCGGTTTATCCTTGCTTAAACCGGCCTTGAGTTCATTCACCAGGCTGTCCGGCACATAATGCGGACCATCAAATAAGTATGCTTTGCGCGTACCATAGGTATTGAGCTGCGGCATTAGCTCGGCCGCAGTGGCGGCACGGAAACCGCCACCGACTTGTGGCCGAAAAGCTTCGACAATGACGCGTACGCGATTTTTTCCCAAACGGTTTTCCAGTGCCATCAGGTATTCCTGCGCGACCGCAGCTTCACGCGCATGCACACCGACACCATCCTGGAAGAACACGCCGACATCCTTCGGTAACCAGGACGCCAGCCATTTCGCCAGGTCATCCGGCCCGACATTCGCGCTATCGTAAACGCTGATCCATAACGGTCTAGGTAACTTCGCCAGTACAGGAATCAGCTGCGCGGCATTATTCCAGGTCGGATCTATCTCTACCGGGAAATACCAGCCGACGACATTCAAGGGAGTCGGCAGCTTCGCCAGGCGCGCCGATACAGTACCCAGCTCTTCCAGATTGGTACGTGCCTTGGTTTCATCGAAATAGCCGGCCAGGCCGAGTATGACTTCCTTTGCCCACGGTTCGCCGGCGATACGTTTCCAGTCCGGCAATTTAGGCGCTTCCGGGATCCCCGCGCCACTGACAAATGCCAGATTGTCGACAGCTGTCCACTGGATCAACAATTGACGCGCACCTATTTCTTCCCATTTCCCTTTCGGGTCAATGAGGGCGTTCTCCGGTTGCCATACGACACCACTGATGGAAGCGGCAAAGCTTGTCCCCACTCCGGCCCCGGCCAAGAGCGCTGCCAGCAGGCCACGAACGAGGAAAGTACGCGCGTAAAAACGTAAGCGAAATTCAGCTGCCGACGACATGGCTATCCCTGACGATAAAGGAGTCCATTGTGCACTCTTTAAGCGTCAGGGGGAAATGCGCACGCCATCCATATCCGCGTGGCAATAGATGAGCGATATCAGTAAGAGAAAGTGGTGCGGAAGACTACGCCTTCCGCTCTGTCGTCACCCGATAGCTTGAAACGATACTGCAGGGAAAAATCGACATAGGATTGCGGTGCCTTGTAGTGGTCTTCGCGGAACCAGTAACGCATATTCACCCCCGGTCCCATGCCGATCGCAGTTTTTTCGGCAGGTTGCTTCAAGGTCGAATTGAAATCCGAACCAATAACCACATGCGGTGTGATGGTCAGTTTCGGATTGATGTCATCGAGGCGATAAGTACGTCCCAGCTGCCCTTCAAAAATTGAATAGGTTTGCTGTTGATCGATATAGCGTCCGACTTCGCCGAATATCTGCCCGGTCCACCAGCTCGGCTGGTCGACACGCAAATCGGTACCGAAGGAATTCGAGTATGCGAGGCGTGCCAGCCAGTCACCCTCGCCCGAGGCCGAGCCGATCTTGATCTGGCGTTGCAAGGCCACAATCAAATTGGTTTCGCTGAACGGCTTCCAGCGCACACCGATACCGCCTTGTGCGGTCGGTGCACCGGTAATCGAATTATCCTTGTTGTACACCGTCTCAAACACACTGGCATACACCTCTATCGGGCGGCCGCTACGATAACCGAATGGACGCCAATACACTTCACCACCAATCTGCGCACTGTTATTGGTACCGCTCGGCGCAATCCCGGAACCGGGTTGCAGGCTGGCACCACGATAGTTCAGCGATACCGTCGCGCCCCAGGTACGTTCAATATCGGCAATCGCGCGACGGGTTTCGAACAACTGCTGCGGCGTCAGCGAGATGTCACCCTTATCCACTGCATCCACGGTACGCCTGAAATAAGTCGAGGCATCCGGATCTCGGCGCGCATTCAGCGCGGTATAAGCAGTATCCGGTATCGCTGCCGGCGGCAGGCTGCCTTCCTGGTAAGCCTGGTCAAACAGGGTATAAGCACGCGTACTCTCACCGGCTGACGACGCGACATAAGCATGTTCGACCTTAGGCATGCCATCGAACACACCGGCTTCTTCAGCGGCGTTGAAGCGACGACTTGCTTCCTTGCGCTCATGCAGGCGGGACAGCATATTGATTTGTAGCGGCACCGATGCAGTACCTAATTGCAGCACATCCTTATAGTCTTGCTCGGCCAGTTCCTTTTTACCCAGGGCTTCACGCACACGACCGCGTTGCGCCAGCATCTCGGGGTCACGATTACCACTATCTATCGCCAGCGTCGCCTCGCGTTCGGCGGCTTCCAGTTGCTTGTCGCGGGTCAGGATATTCACCAGCAATAATTGATATGCAGGATTGCCCGGTGACTTTTGCAAAGCCTCACGTGTCTTGCTCAGCGCTTGCGGATAATCATTGGCGGCCAATGCTTTATACGCAGCATCAGCACTGGCGTAAGCCGGATCGGGCGGCGCGCTACCCGGTACCAGGCCGCACACTTCGGCATTGGCGTCACCACGGCAACGCAAGGCAGGTGGCGGCATGGGCTGGGTGCTGGCGATATTTTGCCGGCCGGCCTGGCGCAAGCGTAACTCGGCGGCGCTGCGTTTGCGGGCGGCAACGGCTGAATTACCATCCAGCGACTCCAGTACCTGTAAGGTCGCATCCGGATCACCCGCACTCAAACCCGCATCCGCAATGATGAGGCGCAGGTTGACCATATCCTCGCTTGTCATATTGCCGCGCAATGACAAGGCTTGCGTAAAATCTGCTATCGCGGACGGCCGCTGGCCCTGGCGTTGCCTGATGTAGCCGCGCCAGACCAGGGCCACGGGGTCGTTACCCTTTTGCAGCAAAGGCTCCAGTGCCTGCGATGCTTCATCCAGCCTATCGGCACCCAATAGCGATTGCACCAGCAATAAACGATAGACGCGCCGTTCCGGCGCATACTTCACCGCGCCTTGTGCTGCAATCACTGCCTGCGCATAGTCCCGTTGATCCAGCGCCTGGTAAATCTGCGCGCCTGCCTCACCGGCGAGATTCTGATTCACCACTAGTCGCTGGCGGGCAAAAGAAGAGTTCGCACCAAAGCGTTGCAAGGCTTCCGTCACGCTCGTGTCTGCATCATTAAATCGTTGCGCCGCCAATTGGGAATTAATCAGCAAGGTCCAATACGCAGCATTGGACGGTGCCAGTCGCACTGCATTTTGTGCATGACTGATTGCTGTTGCGTAATCCTTTTTGTCATACGCTTTATAGGCTTTATCAGCGGCTGCATATGCCGGATTACTGGCGGGTGCTGCTGTCTTGGGTGCCCGCGCCGCGGCGGCCGCTTGTTGCTTGCTCTTTTGCGCTGCTTCCGCCTGCGCCTGTAATTGCTTCAGGCGCGCCACATCCGGACGCAGGCGCACGGCTTCCTTCGCCTGTTCGGCCGCTTTCACATAGTCGCCCTTTGCATATGACTTGTAAGCAGCATCCGCCATTTCATAAGCAGGCCCGCTCAGTGGTAAATCGGTTTCTTCCGCAGCGACATGCGTCAACATGCCTGCGTTTATCAGCAGCAATAAAAGAAGATTTGTTTTTTTCATTATGGTTGGCTCTCTTGTGCTGCACGCAGGCGACGTTGTTCTTCCACTACCTGTTCGATGACATGACGTTCAATCACACCGCTGGCGACCAGATAATCACCGATGCGTCCATGTTCTTCCGGCCGGTATGCATCCATCGCGGCATCGAATGCATCTTTTTGTACCAGTCCATGTTCGATCAGCAAATCACCCAGCAGGGGTACACCGGTAGCGCCTTCCTGCAAGGGCTTGAAGGCATCCGTTTCACCACGCAAGTAACGCAGGCCGGCGGCGATCTCGCTATCGCGTGCGATACGCTGTGCCGGGTCCTGGCCAAATACGATGGACACTTCCTGCATTTCCTCCGGTGTGAGCGGTGCCGCCACCACCACCAGCGGACGCTGGTGCATATCATTGCCGATATACAGCATACGCAGGCGTACACACAGTTCCAGCGGCACATAACCGGCATATTTCTCTATCAGCTCGGCATCTATATTCGCACGCGGCAAGTCGGACTGGAAAGCAATCGCTTCGGCCAGCGTCTCTTCATCCAGCCAGCCATTTGAAATCAGGATGCGGCCCAGCGGCCTGTGCGTTTTTGCGCGCTCTTCCAGTGCATTGCTCATCTTGTCGGCATCGACCGCCTGCCATGCCGTCAACACTTCACCCAGCAATTGACGCTTCTGTACCAATTGCGAAGTCGTCGGGAAATCGTGCATGGTTTTGTCCCACACCATCTTTTTCCCCATCAGCATATGACCGGAAAATAATTTCCACGCACGACACACGGCCATGAAATTGATGACGTTGCCGACCACCATGCGCGGGATGGACATCAAGCCATGTTCCCAGCCGTACAGTCGCGCGACAAAATAGAAGCGCTGGATCACACGTAAAGTGAGCGCAAACAGGATGAACTGCGCGACCCATTGCAACCAGCTACCTTCTACAAAGCGGCTGGGAAATTCCAGCGTCCAGATACCGGCCAGATGCGCGAGGTAAAACAAGATGAACTGGAAGAACAAGACATAAGCAACCACGCTGACGATGGACGTCACGATGCCTTTACGGTCACGGAACAACAGGTATTTATGCGCAAAGGAACCGCGCCAACCCATTTGTTCCCAGTTCTGCATACTGATGCCCAACACCCAGCGTGCTTTTTGCCGATACGACGTGCGGAATGTATCCGGGAAAAATTCACGTACACACAAGGGCATGCGGATGATACGTTCCCGGTCCGGGCCGAGGCCGAACCAGCGTCGCCCGCGTGTGACGAAATCGACCGGGAACACGGCAAAGATGGATTTCATGCCCATCGCCGCCAGGCGATTACCAACATCGTAATCTTCAGTCAGGCTCTCGGTATTGAAGGGCTGGTTATTGGTAGTGGCCGCCAGTGCCAGCAAGGCACGACGCGAAAAGCAGGTGCCGACACCGGCCGATGGCACGGTACCGGTGACACTCTCCCGCACCACCAGGTCCTTCGCATGCCATTCAGCGAATTCATCCATGTATACACCTGCCACCAGCTCATACCATTCCCGCTCCAGCGAAGCGACCGGCAACTGGATCATGTCTTTACGCGGTAACAGATAATTGAAGAATTTCAATTCCAGCGGATGCAACACGTCTTCACTATCGTGCAGGATGACACCGGCGAACTCGATGCCCGCTTGCTGCTCGTGCAGGAAAATCGCCTGTATCACCCAGTTCAGGCAATCAGCCTTGCAGGTCGGGCCATCGTGTGGCACTTCCACCCGGCGCAATTGCTTGTAGCGCCGCCGCATGCGTTCCACTTCTTCTATCGTCCGGTGGTCATTGACGTAGGTACCGACGAACACGGTGTAGTTGCGATAGTCGAGCGTCGCCACCATGCTTTCTATCATCTGCGCGATCACATCGTATTCGAGCCAGGCCGGCACCATGATCGCCAGATGTTGTTCTTCGCGCTCCTTGATCTGCTCCGGCGTCAACGGACGATAACTGCTGTTATTGCGGAAACGGAACTTGCGTATGATCTCGCGGGTCCAGTACCAGCTATCAATGAACAAATCATCGAAGCTGGAGATCATGATGAGTATCGCCACTACGACGGCGATACTCTCCAGTGCGCTGTAATACTGCGCAAAGAAAATCGGCCAGAATAAAGAATCAGCACTCAAATCACAGACCCTGTTGAGCTTCCATTGCTTTACGCTTGTTGCGACGAACTTGTGCCACGCGCGCAGAGATCAGGATAAAGATAATGACGGCTATCGCCGCCAGCCACCATTCCATATGACGTTGCCACAAGGATTGCGGATTGTCTTCTTTGGCGAAGCGGCTATCGGTCGGGTCATTCTTGTCGATCTGCACCACCGTTCCGGCATCTGTCATCACCGCCAGGTTGCCATGCGCCAGGCGGAAGGCACCCGTCAGTGCGGGCATGTTCTTGCCCACGGTGTAATAGCGTATACCGGTCTGCCCATTGACTTCAGTTACTTCGGCGACACCGACCCGGTCCAGCCCTTTCAATTGCAGGATAGGCGTCTTCTCCGCACCATTCAGCACCAGCACGCCGTCGCGGGCTTCTACCCCGGCTTTGCCTTCCATCGGCACATCCAGCGCGAGGAAGGAACTGGTAGGCTTCAGCACTTCGCCTTCCTTCAACACGGAGAATTTGGTATGTATCGACGACAAACCGGCGGCATCTGCGATCCGTACCGTCATCGGCAGCATGGCACCGGCATCCTTCAGCCACGCATCCTTGACAATCAGGGTGCTGTCTTTCGCATAGCGTGCCGCCATGCCGACAAAGTTATTGCCCGGTGCCATTTGTTTCAGTTTCAAGTGACTGCCGGGGAAAATCGACACAGGGAAGGATTGCGCAACGTCATGGCACTGCAGTTTGGACGACTGGCGTATGAAAGAAATGCGTATGGTGTTGCGTGCCGCCAGTGTGTAATACGGGATATCCACGGCAATCCGATGTGGCTGGCCATCTGCCGTCATCACATTTGCACCGAGCAAATAATCATTCATGAAAATCGATACCACCGGTGCTTCACCATTGGTACCCGGTGCTGCCGAAAGATCGAACACGACCTGGCTAGGCAGGCGACCGCTCCCAACCAATTCACCGATTTCAAATGTCACTGCCCGTTCGCTTTTATCAGCGACATCTATCGCGCCATTGATGCTGCCAAACTGGCTGAGCAAAACGGTAGACGCTTTGGCGCGCAAGGCTTCGGCCGTCTCGACTGACAGCTCCTTGGAAGCCGCAATCGGACGCCACAAGGTATCAAACAAGGCAGAAGTCTTGGACGCCGCACCGGCACCGACCGGCGTCGTAATGACAGGGTTACCCATAAAGGTGACCAGACGCACCTGGTCCGGGCCATTTGCCTGATCCAGTATGCTCATATCACTCTTGAGCCAGGCCTGATAAATCCCCGCGGATTCGGGAGAACTCGCCTGGATCTCTGCACCCAATGCATTCATTGCATTGCGCAGGACGGTAGTCAATGCCGGATCGGCTACCACCAGGTCAGCACGGAAAGCACTATCGGCGCCGAGCACAAACAAGGCGGCTACTTCTGCATTACTCTTGATCTTGAATTGCCCACCGCCATTCACCAGTGCAGCAAAGGCGGGAATCACGCGCAACTCCGGTGGCACACTGAGGGAAGACACATCAACCGTATCACCTACGGCAGGTACGGTCAGCCAGCGCGGACGCTTACCTGCCCGCTTCAGGGTCAGGCCCATGCGCCAGGCTGTATCGTACGCATCCGGCGTCAATGCCTTGCTCGACATCAGCACAACAGGGTATGGCGGCAAGGCACTCCACGCGGTCGAAATTGATTTGATCGCGCCCAGATCATAGCTGTAGGTGAAACGCGAACTGGGTTCCAGCCGCAAGGCATTACCGGGGGCACGCTGATCGCTACATACCGTTTCCGAAATAATCGAAGACCAGCGTACACCAAAGCGGACGAAACCGTCAGCGCGCGGCACACCGGGAATGGCGATAGCCTGGCTCACATCCCCTTGCTCTTCCGCTAATCTGCGCGCAACGACGGGGTAACCGTCGACCGACAGAGCCAGCGATGTCCGACCACCATCCGCGCGCAAATAACTGCCGTCGAATTGCAAGGCAGCATTCGTAATCGGTACACCGGCCGGTACCGGCAAAAATAACTCGCGTCGGCTATCAGTGCCATCAAAAATGATCGGTGCGGAAATGCCCAACTCCCTCAGGGTCACATGGCGCGTGACTGACTGGTCGGCCGATGCCTGCTGAAAATAACGTCCTATGCCGTCCGCCGACCACGCCTTGTGTGGCAGCGCAGACAAGGCCAGCACAGCCAGCAAGGGCAAGAACATGGATGTCGCCCGAATATTTGATTGATTAGAGATGCGATTAGGTACGCGCATAATTTCCTCGGGATAAAAATTCGCTTAGGGATGCATTACCGTCAGCATTAAATTCTTCAAAAGACTGGCCCAACAAGGCACGCACGATGCGTGAGGACGCATGCCCATCGCCATAAGGATTCACGACATTGGAAAACTGATTGTATTTTTTGTCATCGTCGAACAAGAGATTGACTGCATCGACAATGCGCTTCTTGCTGGTCCCTATCAGTTGCACGGTACCGGCTGCAACCGCTTCCGGACGCTCGGTCACATCACGCATGACCAATACCGGCTTGCCGAGCGAAGGTGCTTCTTCCTGCACGCCGCCCGAATCCGTCAACACGACATGCGACAACTGCATCAAGCGCACAAACTCCAGGTAATCCAGCGGTTCAATCAAATGTACGCGCGGCAGGTTCGACAGCAATTGCAATACCGGACCGCGTACATTGGGATTGAGATGCACCGGATAGACAATGTCGATATCAGGGCGTTCCGCCAGCTCGGCCAGTGCTTCGCAGATATGTGCAAAACCGTCGCCGAAATTTTCGCGGCGGTGGCCGGTGACCAGCAAGATACGGCGCTGCGATGAAATGAAGGGGAATTTTGCATCCAGCCTGGTACGCAGCTGCGCGTCCTTTTCCAGGCGTTGCGCAGTCAACTGCAAGGCATCGATCACGGTGTTACCGGTCACGACGATGCGACCAGCCAGATTTTCACGCAAGAGATTGTCACGGGAACTGAGGGTCGGTGCGAACAGGAAATCACTCATGACATCGATCACACGCCGGTTCATCTCTTCCGGCCAGGGCTGGGTCAAATCACCGGTGCGCAAGCCGGCTTCTACATGCCCGACCGGGATGCGACGATGGAATGCAGCCGTCGCGGCCACCATGGCCGTGCTCGTATCACCGTGCACCAGCACACGATCCGGCTGTTCACTTTCGAGGATGGGATCAAGCTTGGCAAAGATGCGCGAACACAATGAATTCAGTGATTGGTTTGGCACCATCACATCAAGGTCGTGATCAGCCTTGATATCGAACAGGCTCATTACCTGTTCCAGCATGGTCCTGTGCTGTCCGGTAATGCAGACAACCGAATCGATACCGGCGGCTTGTTCGAGTGCCCGCATCAGCGGTGCCATTTTGATGGCTTCGGGGCGGGTACCGAAAATTGAGAGTACTTTCATGCGCAACTATCCTTTCTAAAAATTGCCATTTGCTAACAGCAATTTATTGATTGGTTCTTAGATTTGCAGCGCTTGAGACTCAGTACGGTTCCCCGTTTTCATGCGGAAACGATACTTTCAGACGTATGGCCTGATATCAATATTTATAACATGAGTTATAGATTAAATATCAATTAATTTACATATGTCAACTTTATCAATGCATTTATTGAAACGTCTGCGCTGTAACAAGCGTTGACCAAATCGAAACGTATTCGTTACAAAAATTTATACGCAGCAAGCAAATAAATGGATTCAAGACATTCCGTACGCATGTCGGGAGGGATGCACGGACGAGGAACAAGCACGCGCAGGAGTACTTACTCTCGCAATAGGCTTTGCTCAGCGCGCATGCAAGACATTCAGCGTACTGAGTTTATGAATGGCAAGATCAAGGAAGGCACGCGATTTCGGTGCCATCAGGCGTGCACTCGGCACAATCAATTGAACCGGCAGATCAGGCGCATCCAGTTTCGGCAAGACCCGCAGCAAGGTACCGGCCTTTAATTCATCCGCCACCTGGTAAGACAATACACGTGCCAGGCCGCGTCCGGCTTTGGCCGCCAGCAATACCGCATCGATTTCATTCACGATCAGGCGCGGCGTCAAAGTCACGATTTGTTCACGGCCGTTATGCCGGAAGCGCCACTCCGGTGCTTTCTCGCGGATCGCCGTAAAAATCACATCGTGACGCGCAATATCCGCAATCGACATCGGCTCGCCGCGACGCGCTATATAGTCGGGACTCGCTACCAGCAGGCTTTGCACCTGTCCGACCCGACGCGCCACCATGCTGGTATCCGCCAGCGTCCCTATGCGCAGCCCGACATCTATCCCCTCTTCTATCAAATCCAGGTTGCGGTCATTGGTAAAGAGCTCCACACGCATTTCCGGATACTGGTCGAGGTAACTATTCACGATGGGCGCAACATGGCGTCGCCCAAACACCACCGGTGCCGTCACCCTCAATGTGCCGCGTAGCGGTGCAGAGCTGTCTTCCTGCACCGTCTGTTCATAGTCAGCCAAGACACGCCGCGCCTGCTGCGCCAGGCGCAAACCCGCCTCGGTTGCTACCAGGTGCCGCGTAGTACGTTCTATCAGGCGCGTTCCTATACGCTCTTCCAGCGTCCCCAAAGCCCGCGTAATAGCCGGCGGCGAACGCCTGAGTTTGCGGCTGGCGGCAACCAGGCTGCCACTGTCGAGTATCGCGATGAAAATTTCCAGTTCATCCAGGCGGTCCATTTTTATTATTCCTTATTTTGAAATAGTAAATTTCAATTTCACATAATTTACATCAATTTAAGGAATACATACCATCTAGTCTCTACCCTGACTAAGGAACATCGTATGAACCAGCCGCAAATCAAACTGTATGGCGTTGCCCTCTCCGGTCACTGCCATCGCGTCAAACTTTTCCTGCACTTGCTCGACATTCAGTACGAGCAAATTGAAGCCGGTGCTGACGTCCGCGCCACTGCCGATTTCCGCAAGCTCAATCCGCTCGGACAAATCCCGGTACTGGTCGACGGCGATGTGGTGCTATCCGACAGCAATGCAATCCTGGTTTACCTGGCCAAACGTTATGCCGCCGACAGCAAATGGCTGCCACAAGACGCCGTGGGTGCCGCCCAGGTCCAGCGCTGGCTCTCGATCGCTGCAGGAGAATTGCGTTTCGGTCCGGCCAATGCGCGCATCCATGCTTTATGGAAAATGGGCAAGGATGATCCGGTCCGTGCGGCCGAAATCGGGCGTGATTTGCTGGGCTTCATGAACCAGCACCTGGCAAGCCATGATTACCTCGCAAGCGCATATCCGACTATTGCCGACCTGGCTTGTCACTCGTATGTCGCACATGCACCGGAAGGCGGCATCTCGCTTGATGCATATCCAGCCGTGCGTGCATGGTTGGCGCGGATAGAACAATTGCCTGGCTTTGTTGCGATGCCACGCTCAGCGATACCGGAAGCAGCATGAACATCCAGCCCGAACTCTTCCATGCAGGCGAGTTGCAAGCGCATGCGCTGGCCGGCACCGGTACGCCGGCTGCTGCGATACGCAACTTCATGCCGGACCAGCACCGGCAATTCTTTGCGCTATTGCCGTATATGCTGCTGGCCAGCACGGATGAGCAGGGCTGGCCGATCGCCACGATCGTGACAGGAGCGCGCGGCTTTCTCTCCACACCGGATGCGGAACACTTGCAGTTCGCGCCCGACGCTTATTGGCAAAACGAAGGCCGCCAGCAATTTATTCCCGGCAAAAAAATAGGCATGCTGGGCATAGACTTCAGCACCCGCCGCCGCAATCGGGTCAACGGTGTGGTGCAGGCTATCGATGATGCAGGTTTGCGCATCAGTGTGACGCAGTCGTTCGGCAATTGTCCGAGGTATATACAGCTGCGTGATGTGCATGAAGTGGACAACAGCCCGGCACTATCCGCCCCACGCAAGTTCACGGCACTGGACGCTGCAGCGCGCGACCTGATCAAACGGGCAGATACGCTCTTCGTCGCGACCACTTCGGGTGCGCAGGAAGGCGACAGGGGCGGGCCGGATATTTCGCACCGGGGCGGCATGCCGGGTTTTGTTCGTATCGATGGCAACACGCTGACGATTCCGGATTTCAATGGCAATCGCTATTTCAATACCCTCGGCAATATGGTGCAGGAACCGCGTGCAGCATTGTTGTTCATTGACTTTGCCAGCGGCGACCTGCTGCACCTGCAAGGGCGCACTGAAATCCTGTGGCAATCAAGGGAAGCGATGGCATTGACTGGCGCGGAACGCCTATGGCGCTTTCACATTGAAAATGGCTGGTACAAAAGCAATGCGATCCCGCTACGCTGGACCTTGCGCGAGATGGCCCCGACCACCGAGCGCACCGGTGTCTGGGCAGAGGCACATTGATGAGCCAAAGCTTTTGAGCGACTAGATCGACTTTTGATTAACACGCTTGCTTAAGTCCTGCGCGCTTTCCTTACGTTCACTGTAACGGTCGACCAGATAGCCGGCGACATCACGCGTCATCAAAGTGAATTTAAATAGCTCTTCCATCACGTCCACGATGCGATCGTAGTAAGCCGAGGGCTTCATCCGGCCCGCATCATCAAACTCCAGGAAGGCCTTGGCCACCGACGATTGATTGGGGATCGTGATCATGCGCATCCAGCGTCCCAGGATACGCATCTGGTTGACCGCATTGAAGGACTGCGATCCGCCGGACACTTGCATGACTGCGAGTGTCTTGCCCTGCGTCGGCCTGACGGCACCTATCGCGAGCGGGATCCAGTCTATTTGCGCCTTGAGGATGGCGGACATTGCACCATGCCGTTCAGGCGAACACCAGGCCATGCCTTCCGCCCATTGCGCCAGCTCGCGCAACTCCCGTACCTTGGGATGCGACTCGTCAGCACCGTCCGGCAATGGCAAACCACGCGGATCAAAAACCTTGACCTCGCCGCCCATTGTTTCGAGCAGGCGTGCTGCTTCCAGCGTCACCAGGCGACTATACGAGCGTTCACGAACCGAACCATACAAGAGCAAAAAGCGCGGGCGATGTTGCAAACGACTTGCTACTGCGAAGTCGGCAGCGCTTGGCTGGTGAAACAATTCCTCGACAATACCAGGCAGGCCATCGGCCAGATAAGAAGCACGTTGTCCGTATTCATCAATCACGAGCCCTCCGTCTTCCTTGATAAAGGCTTTGGCTGGAGACGGTGGCAACAGGTCCAATACCAGTTCGGAAGGACGGCACAGGCGCGTACCTACCGGTGTAATGACGAATGGCCGGTTTATCAAAATCGGATGCGCGATCATCGCATCCAGCAGTGCATCGTCATCCAGTGTCGGATCATCAAGTCCGAGCTCCGCGTATGGAGTGCCTTTTTTGCGCAGCGCATCCCGCACCGTAAGTCCGGCGCTTTTAATCATCCGGCTTAACTCGTCGCGCGCAAGCGGTGTGCGCAGGTATTCGACAATTTCCGGCTCAATATCAAGATGTCTGATCAGTGCGAGTGTGTTGCGTGAGGTACCGCAGTCCGGGTTATGAAAGATTTTGACGTGCATATTCATATCTCTGTCGGGAAAGTAAGGGGTAGGCGTGCTTTGCAAGCTTCATCACATGCCCAGTCGCAAAGCCAAGGCACACAGTGTTACCAGCAATACCGGCAAGGTCAGGATTGCGCCGATACGGAAGTAATAGCCCCAGCTGATTTTGATATCCTTGCTGGCCAGCACATGCAACCACAGCAGCGTTGCGAGGCTACCGATAGGCGTGAACTTGGGGCCGAGGTCACTGCCGATCACGTTGGCATAAATCATGGCTTCCCGCACCAGGCCGTCGGCATTGCTGGCATCGATGGAGAGTGCTGCGACCAGCACCGTCGGCATATTGTTCATGACCGAGGAAAGCAGTGCACTCAGGAAGCCGGTACCCAGGGCCGCACCCCATACGCCATAGCGCGCAAATACATTGAGTACGTCAACCAGATAATCTGTCAGTCCGGCATTGCGCAAACCGTAGACGAGCAGATACATGCCCAGGGAAAAGAAGACAATCTGCCATGGTGCATCGCGGACCACTGCTCGCGTCGAAATGAGATGCCCCCTGCCCGCCACCACCAGCAGTATCAATGCACCTGCCGCGGCCACCACACTAATCGGCACGCCCTTGCCCTCCAGCCAGAAGAAGCCGACCAGCAACAAAGCCAAGACCCACCAGCCTGCGGTGAAGATCGCAGCATCGTGAATGGCACTGCGCGGTTCAGCTACATCATCCAGCGCATAGCTGGCCGGGATATCGCGTTTGAAGTAGTACAGCAAGACCAGCAAACTCATGCCGACAGACACAAGGTTCACCGGCAACATGACGGCGGCATACCCTGCAAAGCCGAGTTTGAAATAATCGGCCGAAACAATATTGACCAGGTTGGAAACGACCAAAGGCAGGCTGGCGGTATCTGCAATAAAGCCTGCCGCCATCACAAATGCCAGTGTGGCGCGGGCTGGAAACTTCAATGCCAGCAGCATCGCGATCACGATAGGCGTCAGTATCAATGCCGCGCCATCATTGGCAAACAGGGCCGCGACTACTGCACCGAGCAAGATCAGCAATATGAATAACTTGCGACCACTACCCCCGCCCCAACGCGCAACGTGTAGTGCCGCCCACGCAAAGAATCCTGCCTTGTCGAGCAACAGGCTAATGATGATGACGGCGATGAAGGTGGCACTGGCGTTCCAGACGATATGCCATACCAGCGGGATATCCGAGGGATGGATCACGCCCAGCAATAGCGCTGCCAATGCGCCACCCATCGCGCTCCAGCCTATACCCAGCCCGCGCGGCTGCCATATAACAAGTGTCAACGTGATGAGGAAAATCAGTACGGCCGCAAGCATGGAACTCTCTCCAGCCTTTCAATAAAAACAGTTAACAGTTGCCTTGCTCGGTGCAGACGGATTTGCCAACGGGTGTGCAAGGATTGCCGCCACAACAGTTTTCTGTCAGGTAGGCAAGCACACCGTTCATGACGTCAAAATTGGCGGAGGAGATAAGCGAACGCCCCGAACGCTCTTGCCTGATGAGGCGGGCATGGATCAATTCCTTGAGGTGGAAAGTGAGTAATGAGGGCGCGACATCCAGGTGCTTTGCAATGTCACCTGCCGACATACCCGCAGGACCGGCCTGCACCAAAGCGCGAAATATGGCGAGCCTGGTTTCTTGCGCCAGGGCGGCGAGAGCGAGAACGACGTCTTTATTTTCCATATTTCAATGATAATTGAAATATAGTGTTTGCACAAGTCAACGACATGGCAACAACATTAAGTGGCGGTGCCGGCAAATTTCATATGTAGCAAAGGAAACGGATTGCCCTGCCCGTCGACGGCAGAACGGCCTGTGACCTGGAATCCCATGTGTTGATAAAAACCGAGCGCTTGTGGGTTTTGCTCATTCACATCCAGTTCATGCGCGGCCATGATATCGACCGCATACTTGATGAGTGCCTTGCCTGCGCCCTTGCCCCGACTGTCGGGTGCGATGAACAGCATTTCAATCTTGCCGTTTAATGCACCTATGAATCCGAGTATCGTACCGCGCTCATCACGGTAGGCGCGCAAGGCCATCAAGGGTAAATAGTCGTTCAACACCTTGGGCTTGAGGTCCTGGATATCTGCTTCAGCCAGGAAGTCATGCGTTGCTCGTACCGACTGCTCCCAGATCTCGGTCAGCAGTACGAACTCGCTGCTATCAACTTTTGAAATATTTTTGTTCATGCCAGATTTGCGCGCGCCAGCTTCCTGTCGTACAGGAACACCATCGCTGCCAATAAAGTCAATAACACACCGACGATACAAATCGCATGCCAGCCACCCAAACGCCAGGCCAGGGAACCCAGCGCCGAACCTGATGCAGCACCGATAAAGTAACTCGTCATATACACGGCATTCAGTCGTGAACGCGCTTGCGGCTCCAGTTGCAAGACCACGCTTTGATTCGTGATGTGCAATCCCTGCAACGCAAGATCAATCACCAGCATACCGGCCAGGAACCACATCAGGCTGGTGCTGCCAAACCAGAAACAAGCCCACGCCACCAATAACAGGAACAGGCAGGCGATACTCGTCACTTGCCCCCAACCTTTATCCGCCAGGCGTCCGGCCACACTCGCCATCAACGCACCGGCAATCCCGACCAAACCAACGAGGCCGATACTGGCATCGCTCAAACCGTGATTCGGACCGGATAGCAATAAAGCCATCGTTGAAAACAACACACTCACGGATGCGAAAGTCAAAGCACCCATCAGCGAACGGCTGCGCAAGCGCGGGTAACACCCTATCAATGCCGTCATCGAACGCAAGACTTGCAGATAGCTGACCTGCGCCGGATTGCGCGATGGCGGTAACAGATGCCACAGCGCCAACGCCACCAGCAGCATGACGACACCCGCCACCCGATACACCGTCGTCCAACCACCGAGTTCCGACAATAATCCAGCTACGCTGCGGGCAGTCAGGATACCAATCAGCAAACCGCTCATCACCAGGCCAACCGCACGACCACTACGCGCCGGATCGGACAAGGTCGCCGCCATCGGCACCATGATTTGCGCCGCCACCGAGAACAAGCCGGCCATGATGATGCCGGTGGACAGCATCGTGACATTAAAAGAAAAACCGCTAATGAATTGACCCGCCGCCGCCAGCAACATCAGCGTGACCGCCAGGCCACGTCGCTCCAGCTTGTCACCGAGGGGAACCAGCAGGACCAGTCCCAACGCATACGAAACCTGCGCCATGGTTACGGTCAGCGCTGCAGTGGTTTCACTGACATCAAGGCTGAGTGCAATCGAATGCAATAGCGGTTGATTGAAGTAGTTGCCACCCGCGCACAGGCCGGAAGCCAATGCCATCAGGAGCAAGGCCGAAGTGTTTAAATATTTGGGTGCAGAAACTGCTACTTCTCTGATAGGAGGGGGATTTTGAGATGTCATGACCTTAGAGACGCGACATTACTCGGTGTAAACGTCCTCGTCTTCTTCTTCAAAGTAGATCTTACACCTAGCGATGATTTCGCGTTTTAAATCCCCGGAAACCGGTGTTCCGTCAACATATTGGATCGAAGATGTCACCAGGATGTTCTGCATTCTTCCCCCTTCTTTAGTCCTAAAGATAGTGAAACCTATCCTATCGCCTGACGGTTTTAGGTAACTCATGCACTCTCTACCAGATGGCCAAATCACAGCACCATCTTCAAATTTTCTTTTAGAGCCTAATCGCATGTAAACAACATGTAGGACCAGTATCCACACAGGTAAACATATGATTAAAGACGACAAGGGATTGGTTGACACAGTTATATCCCAAGACGCCCACGCCCCGCCAATTGCTCCGACTATAAGATAAGCAACAGAAAACCTCTCACTGCGTAATAATTTAATTACGCAATACCAGATAGCCAACAGGCCAACTATCCCGGCCCAGGAGCCAAGAAACAATAAAATGCGTTCCAACAAGGTACGGCTATCTAGGGGATTAAATATTTGAACGGAGGTTAGAACGAAAAAAGGTAGTGCAGAAACAAGCAAAGCCACCGGTATCAATGTACAAAGTATCGCCTCCAGCAATATCCATTTTTTATATTTATTTTGAATATTCATAAGCCTCGATGCACATGTTTAACAGTATTCAAGCCATAGCCAAAATGACTGGTGACGTCTATGAAACCATCATTCTCAAACCTCTGGTGAAGCAATCCATCCTCAGCAGCATAAATGCGTCGATCTCGTGACTCATGCGCCATCTGGTTAAACATATAAACGGTGGCGCGCATAAGTTAATTGCAGCGCAAACCACCAGAATCAGCTGTCCTTTGCACCTGATGAGTCTTGACATTAATCAGCCAATATTCGCAGAGCGGCAGTAGTCGACTACTCAAGGCGTTGTCTTTCGCAAGATGACTTTCGACAGGCCTACGCGCCACCAGCAGCCTGTTGCCATCCACCCGATACTCATCTACTCTCGAATCGATGATGATTTGTCGCGGTCGTTCATTCCCGGTATAAATAATCGTTTTTTCGTACCCACCCGCGTCGCTGTATTCATACCCGTTAATGATTGGATTTGAGAAATCACGAATACCTGGGCCAAGAAACTGCATGGCCACAAAATACAGTGCCGCAAACAATGCAACGCCTACAAAAACGGATTTTACAACTTTACTTGGCCACATTGGGTTGCCCTGAATATCGAATTAAATAATCGGTTCCAACTGATGTCCCCGCACGCGATCCGACATAGAACCCCCCATAAGTCTCAAAATTTCGAACCGGATGATCCAGAAACGAACCATGTTGTTCAAAGTCGTACCGACCGGGCCGGATAAAAATTACTCCATTTGCCCGTTCCAAAGTAACCGAACCATGAGCAAGCCAATCACTACCTTGCACTACTCCTAACGCTGTTCCGTTTTTTCCGAATTTCCCGGTTTGCTTGGCCGTTAACTGGCTCGCATCAATCGTCAACTCGAAGTTGGGATCATTGTTGGCCGGCCAGATTTCATTAGCTTCGAAAAGCGTCAAACGTCCGTCGCCTAAAGCTTTTTTGCGCAGCGGCTTTGGCCGGATTTTGGTGTTGGAGTTCATTAAAGAGATACCCAAATGCTGCTGTCACAGTACCATTTGCAAAATTTCCACCGCCAGCGACAGAGGCAATTCCTCCAAAAGCAGAGGCAAAAGCAATTTCATATGCAAGATTTCCCTTTAATGCTGAAGGCATATTGGCAGATCCATATGCAGCAACACCAGCAGCCAATGCTCCACTGCCACAATCGCCGCCTGACAATGAGGAAGATGCACATCCAACTGCAGCATGCCCAGCAATATTCCCAAAAGTACCTGCACCCCAAGCATCACCGACCGCGCCGAACATCGCACCGGTTAAGCCGCCGACCAACATACTTTTGAAACTTCCGCCCATAATGCCACCGGCTAAAGCGCCACCGAGCATGCCGCTCGCTACAGAGCCACTTGTAATCCCATGTGCCAAAGAACCTTGAGCTGCTCCCGCAAGACCACCCGCAGTAACAGGCCCGGTCCATCCAAGATAAGCACTAATCTAAGGCGCATATACAGCAACCGCAATTGCCACAACTCCCCTAATCAACTTCTTCAAGCTGAAATATCCACTAGGATCCGTGAACATCAGCGGATTGTTGAGCACATAGCTATAGCGGTTGTAGCTCTGCAGATTGTCCGGTGCCCGGATGTACGGGTCCGCACTCATGAAGCGGCCGATCGCCGGAATAGATACGACCATTCATGTGGATTAAGCCCAACTCATCCAGATGCTCATGATTGGTGTAACCACGGTCCGTGGTGATGCCCTCAGCCTTTGAGCATCCAGGCAGTAACGATCGTCATTGTCGAGTTTGACTCCACCTCGCTTGCCGTCCTGCGCCATCGTTTGTGGACAACGGCCTATCGCCGATAAGCCGGACAAGCTCCAGCCCACACCCAGCAAGCCATTGCCTGCCTGGCTGTTGTAGCTCAAAGCTAATTTGGGTTCGATACCGCCAATACCGGGCGGAATAGTAATAGGGATGGTGTAGGTCGCGGCACCGCTCTCATTGACGCTGAATTGACCTAGGGTCGTCATCCCCGTTTGGGCAAAGGCATTTCCTGTGAACAGGACGAGTGCAAGCAGGCGCAGCATGGCTGCGCCTGTCAATGAGTGATGCATGTGGTGCTCTCCTATTACAAATACAGATGATGTAACTTGCTTATGCCGCTTGTCGAATACGTTCCCTGACTACGCGTAGTCTTTTTATTTTTCTGGCTTCTTTTGTAAGAATTTTACTTCAGCGCGCATTCTAACCATCCCGCCAGCCTATCCATATCCCATATTCTGGGGATTAGAAGCAATTAATGATGTAGATCTGAAAAAATCGAGATAACTGGATTGCAAGCTGAGATCAATCTGCGTGCGAGTACGACCTCAACGGTCTAGGTTATTCGCCCAATAGCCTGGATGCTATTTGATACGCTGCTTTTCCAGCTTGCGCGCCAGCGTCCGTCTATGCATGCCGAGGCGCCGTGCCGCTTCTGAAATATTGAAGTCGGTTTCAACCAATACTTCGTGTATGCGTTCCCATTCCAGCGTCTTAATTGAGGTCGAACGATTGCTTACTTCAATCTCGACGACGCCTGCCACGTGACCGAACGCCGCTTCAATATCATCCGTATTTGAAGGCTTGGCAAGGTACTGGCAAGCACCCAGTTTGATCGCTTCTACCGCCGTGTTGAGGCTGGCAAAACCGGTCAGCACCACGATCAGCATCGCCGGATCATGCTTGTGCAACATCTGTACACAAGCCAGGCCGGAGGTATTACCTTCCAGCTTGAGATCGACCACTGCATAACCGGGATTATGCTCACGCAGCAATGCGCTGGCGGCCTCCAGGTTGGCGGCCAACAGCACGGTATAGCCGCGCCGCTCAAAGGAACGGCCCAGCGTGCGGGCGAAAGCCGCGTCATCTTCAATGATCAGTAGTAAACGGTTATCAGCCGACATCTTCATCATCCTCGTCGAGACTGATAGCAGAGAGTGGCAAGGTCAGCTCTACTACCGCCCCGCCCTCTGCTCGGTTACGGGCGGCAACGGTGCCGCCCAATTTGCGTGCGACATTCACGACCAGGAATAAACCGAGGCCGCTGCCGGGCCGTCCCTTGGTCGATTGATAAGGCTTGCCTATCTGCGACAACATGCCAGGCGCGAAGCCGGGGCCGGCATCCGTAATCAGCAAGGTCAGCAAATCCTCCTTGCGCGATACCTCGAGGCTCAACCAGTGCGGCGATGCCTCGACCGCATTATCCAATACATTGCAAATCATTTGCTTGAGGACGGAATCAAACACCACCGGAATATCCTGCTCTATCCGGTTCTTGTATTCAAAGCTGGCAATCGCACGACTACTGCGCCACTCTTCGGCCAAATCATTGAGGAAGGTGCTGAGCGTGGTTTTTACCGACGACTCGCCACGCGCTTCACCAGCTGATAACAGGATGCTGCTGACGATGGCCTTGCAGCGTTGCAGCTGTGTTTCCATCTCGATGATTTCATCCTGTAATTCGGGATTATTACTGAACTCCGGCATGCGACGCCAGTCACCGAGAATCACCGACAAGGTCGCCAGCGGCGTCCCCAGTTCATGGGCAGCACCGGAAGCCAGCAAACCCATGCGGACGATGTTTTCCTCTTCCGCCGCACGCTTGCGCAAGTCCGCCAGTTGCGCATCGCCGGCGCGCAGATTGCGGTTGATCCGCGTGATGAAGAAGGCCAGCAGGATCGCATTCAACGCAAAGCAAATCAGCATGCCTTGCACATACATGCTGAAGAAACGGTATTCGTGATCGTAAGGCAGTGTCAACGGACTGGACAGGATGGACAATGCAACCAGGCAGGCACTGGTAATCGCGACGATGATCCAGGTTGACCATGCTTCCAGCAGCACCGCGCTGAGGATGACCTGCAACAGGTACAGGAAGATGAAAGGATTGGTAGTACCGCCGCTCAGGTAAAGCTGAGCCGTGAGGATGGCGACGTCAACCAGCAAGGCGAGGAATAATTCACTGTTGGAAACACTGGGACGCTCATGCCAGCGCAGGTGGCTGGCAATATTGAAGGCCACCAGGCACACCAGCACTTCCAGCATATGCCGTACCGGCAACTCGATGCCGAAGCCCAGGGTGACCACCGCTATCGTTGTAATTTGTCCGACGACGGCGATCCAGCGCAGTTGTATCAACTGCTGCATATTCTTGTGACCGACGGAGTTTTCGCCATCCGTGGTCGCCCAGCGTTCTTTTAACGCATCTTTACTCGCTGGAGCTTCGGTTTTTCCCAACATCTTCAGTTTCTCGGTCTATACGGTCGGCACTGGTGGCGCGCACTTTGCGCTCTTCACGCCGGAGCCAAAAAGCCGCGCCTGCCACCATCAAGGCAAGAGCATACCAAGTAAGTGCATAGACGAGATGGTTATTGTGAAATGAGATGACCGTTAAACCACCAACCGGCTCTGCTAGCGCCGGGTCTGTGGCAGGCTTGGCAACAACTGCCTTGCTCGCTTCCGCATCAATGAAATACGGCGCGACCGGTGCCAGCTTGAGCTGCGTTGCGATGGCTTGCACGTCACGCGAATACCAGCGATTGGCCGCTGGGTCGTTATGCCGCAGGAAGCCACCACCCGGTTCGCTGATCCGCAACAAGCCATTTACCGTCTGCACCTCATCCGGTGTGCCGACTGATGGCGTAGCGCGTTCGGGGATATAACCGCGGTTGATCAGGACGATATTGCCATCGCTCGTACGCAAGGGTGTTAACACCCAAAAACCGGCACCCAATTCAGTGACGGCCTGCACCTTGACCGACTGCTCATACAGATAGTTGCCACTGACGCTGACATGCCGGTACTCATCATTGGCCGCACTGATTTGCGGCCATTGTTCAGGTCCCGGTGCCGGTGTGGCCGCAGCATGCACCCGCTGTTCGACACGCTCGATCAGCGCCAGCTTCCATTGCAGGCGATACACCTGCCAGGTTCCCAACGCGACCAGCCCGGTGAACAGGACGAGCGCGATCACGGCCAGCACTGCCAGGAAGGTACGTGAACGAAAAAGCGGCCCGGCTTCCTTCGAAACCGAGCCGCTTGTCTGTACAGACTTATCAGTCATTACCGATGATTCATCTGATGGGTTGCTTCCGGCATCGTGGTCGATGAGGTGTGCAACTCATGTGTAGGATCGCTCAGGTGCGGCATCATGTTGTGGTTCATGTGGTACATGACCCAGATCGAACCAGCCAGCATGATCACGACAACCATGATCGTGAAGATCAGGCCCAACATCGACCAGCCACCTTCCGACTTGGTGTTCATGTGCAGGAAGTAAACCATGTGCACAACGATCTGAACTGCGGCAAAACCGAGGATGACGAATGCAGTCGTGCTGGAGCTGTCAAATACCTTGCCCATGACCAGCCAGAACGGAATCGCCGTCAAAATGACCGACAGGATGAAACCGATGGTGTAGCTTTTCAGGCTGCCGTGGGCATGACCGTCGTCGTGGCCATGACCATGGCCGTGGTCGGCGCCATGTGCGCCGTGTGCGTGATGATCGCTCATGGCAACACTCCCATCAGATAAACAAAGGTAAATACACCGATCCAGATCACATCCAGGAAGTGCCAGAACATCGACAGGCACATCAGGCGACGACCGTTTTCAGGAATCAAACCGTGGCGTTTCAACTGGAACATCAGGGTGATCAGCCAGACGATACCGAAGGTCACGTGCAAACCGTGGGTAGCAACCAGCGCAAAGAAGGAAGTCAGGAACGCGCTGCGTTGCGGGCCTGCACCTTCATGGATCAGGTGGCTGAATTCATACAGTTCCAGCGCCAGAAAGGCTGCGCCCAGCAAACCGGTGACAGCCAGCCAGATCATGGTGGCCTTCAGGCGTTTGCGTTGTGCTTCCAGCATTGCGAAGCCGTAGGTGATCGACGACAACAGCAGGAATGCTGTATTCGCCGCGACTAGTGGCAAGTCAAACAGTTCAGCACCGGTAGGACCGCCTGCGTAGTTGCGACCCAATACTGCATAGGTTGCGAACAGACACGCGAAAATCAGGCAGTCGCTCATCAGGTAGAGCCAGAAACCCAGCAAAGTGCCGTTTTCCGGATGATGCTCTTGCACGTAATAACGCGCGCTCGGGTCAGCGCTCAGAGCGCTCGAATTTGCGGTAATTTCAGACATGGCTTTCCAACAAGCGAGTGCGAAGATTTTCGGTACGGGCTACTTCTTCCGCCGGGATGTAATAATCGCGTTTGTAATTAAAGGTATGGATGATGATCGCTGCCAGCAAGACAACAAAGGTCACGCCAGCCAACAGCCACATTTGCCAGATCAGGCAGAAACCAATCGCTGCGCTGATCGCCGAAATGATGAAGCCTGCGCCGGTGTTCTTCGGCATATGGATCGCTGTGAAGCCTTCCAGCGGACGCTTGTAACCATTCTTCTTCATGTCAGCCCAGGTATCGTTATCGTGAACCTTAGGTGTGAACGCGAAGTTGTAGTCTGGTGGTGGCGACGAAGTCGACCATTCCAGCGTACGTCCATCCCATGGATCACCAGTCACATCGCGCAATTCATGACGACGGCGGAAGCTGACGTAGAACTGGATCAGCATCGAAGCGATACCCAGTGCAATCAGGACTGCACCGAACGCGGCAACCTGGAACCAGATTTGCAGCGATGGATCCTGGAATTGGCTCATACGACGGGTGACACCCATCAGGCCCAAAATGTACAGCGGCATGAAGGCCATCCAGAAACCGACGATCCAGAACCAGAACGAGCACTTACCCCAGAACACGTCGAGCTTGTAGCCGAATGCTTTCGGGAACCAGTAGTTGATACCTGCAAACAGGCCGAACAACACACCACCGATAATCACGTTATGGAAGTGGGCGATCAGGAACAGGCTATTATGCAATACAAAGTCAGCTGGTGGTACTGCCAGCAAGACGCCGGTCATACCGCCGATCACGAAGGTGATCATGAAGCCGATGGTCCACATCATAGGCAGTTCGAAACGGATACGGCCACGATACATCGTGAACAACCAGTTGAAAATCTTCGCGCCGGTAGGGATCGAGATAATCATCGTGGTGATACCGAAGAAGGAGTTGACGCTGGCCCCTGAACCCATGGTGAAGAAGTGATGCAGCCACACCAGGTAAGACAGGATGGTAATAACCACGGTCGCGTACACCATCGAGGTGTAACCGAACAGACGCTTGGCCGAGAAGGTCGATACCACTTCCGAGAACACGCCGAACAATGGCAGGATCAGAATGTAAACTTCAGGATGTCCCCAGATCCAGATCAGGTTGACATACATCATCGCGTTGCCGCCCAGATCGTTCGTGAAGAAGTTGGTGTCGAGCACGCGATCCAGTGTCAGCATACCGAGTACTGCGGTCAGCACAGGGAAAGCTGCAACGATCAAAACGTTGGTGCACAGGGCAGTCCAGGTGAACACCGGCATCTTCATCATGTCCATGCCAGGCGCACGCATCTTGACGATGGTGACGATCAGGTTGACGCCCGACAGCAGCGTCCCGACCCCGGCAATCTGTAATGACCAGATGTAGTAATCAACCCCGACATCCGGACTCGCCAAAATACCCGACAGCGGCGGATATGCCAGCCAGCCGGTTTTCGCGAATTCACCAACGAACAGCGAAGCCATCACCAGGACGGCACCGAAGGTGGTCATCCAGAAGCTGAAGTTATTCAGGAATGGGAAAGCCACGTCACGCGCACCGATTTGCAGTGGCACTACGTAGTTCATCAAACCGGTCACCAGCGGCATCGCCACGAAGAAAATCATGATCACGCCGTGCGCGGTGAAAATCTGGTCGTAGTGATGGGGTGGCAGGAAGCCCGGATTGTCGCCAAAAGCAATCGCTTGCTGGGCACGCATCATCAATGCATCGGCAAAGCCGCGCATCAGCATGATCAAACCGAGGATCATGTACATGATGCCGATTTTCTTGTGGTCAATGCTGGTGATCCAGTCACGCCACAAAGTGCCCCACAGGCGGAAGTAAGTGATGCCACCGAGAACAGCGATGCCACCGAGGATAACCATTGCAAAGGTTACCAGCAGGATAGGCTCATGGAATGGAATCGCGTCCCAGCTCAGACGGCCGAAGATAAGCTTCGTCAGATCAGTATGGTCTTGCATTAGTTACTCTTCAATAAATTGGTGGACGGAGTGCATACCGCTGCATCGATTTCAGCCAGTACTGTCTTTTCGTCTCTGAGGAAATTCCGGGCTGCAGCCTGAACCTTCATGCGATTCGCATCTTCGTGCATGATTTTGTTCATGCAGACGGTGCCTTCGGCCACGCAGCGATTCAACACGGCGTGATACAGATCCGGCGCTACTTTGCCGAAGTGACGTACCGGCTCACGTTCGCTAGGCTGTTCCAGCTGGGTATATACCGCACGGTCCAGGGTCGAGCCGTTTTTCTTCGCATCCTTGACCCATTGGTCAAAGTCAGCCACATCCATGCCGTGATACTTGAAGCGCATGTGCGAGAAGCCTGCACCACTGAAGTTCGCGGAGAAACCGTCGAAAGTGCCCGGCTCATTGATAACTGCATTGAGCTGGGTTTCCATACCCGGCATTGCATAGATCTGGCCAGCCAGTGCAGGGATGTAGAAGGAGTTCATGACTGTCGATGCCGTGATCTTGAAGCGGATAGGCACGTCAACAGGTGTCGCCAATTCATTGATAGTCGCAATACCTTGTTCCGGATAGATGAACAACCACTTCCAGTCCAGCGCCACAACTTCAATCGTCAACGGCTCGGCAGCGGCCGAAATCGGACGATTCGCATCCAGGCGGTCGAGCGGACGGTATGGGTCCAGCTTATGGGTGCTGATCCAGGTAATCAGGCCCAATGCGATAATGATGAGCAGCGGAGCGCCCCAGATCACCAGTTCGAGTTGGGTCGAGTGATCCCAGTCCGGGTCGTATTTGGCTTCGGTGTTGCCCTTGCGATAGCGCCAGGCGAACAAGATCGTCAGGGCGATGACAGGAACAATAATCAACAACATAAGTAGCGTGGAAACAACGATCAGTTGTCCCTGCTGGGCGGCAATGTCACCTGATGGATTCAATACTACCCAGTCACATCCGGCCAGCAATGTGAGTGGTAATAGCATTAATCCGCGACGAGTTATCAAAGAAGTCATTCAATGCATTACGGAGGTTGGGAGATCGTGCTAATGTAATACAAACAGCGCGCGTTGCCGATTGGACGTTTTGTCCCACCCTACGGGTAAGGGACTTGTGGTGTGGGGCAGCGTCAGCGCGTTGATCAACATGATTGGAGACAAATTATGGCCACCACGTATGACACCGGACTTCCAGATGACTCCAAACTTGCCTCACCAGGTAATGGCCCCAGGCTGATCAACACTCGCGGCGGACATATCGCCCCCGGGGAAATTGCCATTGGTGTAGTGATTGGTCGCGCATCAGAGTATTTCGACTTCTTTGTCTATGCCATCGCCTCTGTGCTGGTATTCCCATCCGTATTCTTTCCATTTGCACAACCCCTCGAAGGCACGCTGTACTCATTCACCGTGTTCGCCTTTGCCTTCCTGGCGCGACCGCTGGGGACTGTTGCATTTATGGCAATTCAACGCAGGTTTAGCCGGGAAGCCAAGCTGACGCTGGCGCTGTTCCTGCTCGGCTTCTCTACTGCCGGTATCGCTTTCCTGCCAAGTTATGCGCAATTGGGCATGAGCGCCATCCTTTTCTTGTCTTTGTTGCGTATCGGTCAAGGTATCGCACTCGGCGGCTCATGGGATGGCCTGCCATCACTGTTGGCACTGAATGCACCGCAAAACCGTCGTGGCTGGTATGCGATGCTGGGACAACTGGGTGCTCCGGTCGGTTTCCTGATCGCGGCCGGACTGTTCTCTTTCCTGTTGTCCGAACTGTCGCGTGCCGACTTCCTCGACTGGGGCTGGCGCTATCCTTTCTATGTCGCCTTCGCGATTAACGTAGTTGCGCTGTTCGCCCGTCTGCGTCTGGTTTCCACGCCGGAGTACTCACGCCTGCTGGATGAACAAGAGCTGGAACCGGTCAGTGCTACTGAAATCGTGCAAAAACAAGGCCGCAACCTGATCATCGGCGCCTTGGCAGCATTAGCCAGCTATGCGCTGTTCCATCTGGTCACGGTATTCCCGCTGTCCTGGATTAGCCTCTATTCTGACCGTTCCATCAGTGCCTTCCTGCATGTACAAATGATGGGCGCGGCACTGGCGGCCGTTGGCGTCGTCATCTCCGGCCTGATTGCCGATCGTTTCGGCCGTCGCACCACGCTCGGTACGCTGGCTTGCCTGATCGCGATCTTCAGCGGTTTCGTGCCGATGTTGCTCAACGGCGGTACCCGTGGTGAAGACCTGTTCATCCTGATCGGCTTCGCGCTGCTCGGTTTGTCATATGGCCAGGCCGCTGGTGCGGTTTCGGCCAACTTCCATGCGAAATATCGCTACACCGGCGCTGCCCTCACCTCCGATCTGGCATGGCTGGTAGGTGCTGCCTTCGCACCACTGGTCGCACTCGGACTGTCGGCACACTTCGGCCTCGGTTATGTCAGCCTCTACCTGCTCTCCGGCGCGGTCGGCTCGCTGGCGGCCTTGAGCCTGAACCGGGCACTGGAAATCAGGAACTAGTATTTAGCTAAGGCACGAAAGTGCCGACAAATAAAAAAGGGCGGACATTTGTTTATGTCTGCCCTTTTTTATTAGTTTGTTGTTTTGCTTGGTATGGATGTAGTGAATAACGCTTAAATCAAAAAGGCTGTTGCTGTTTCCCGCTTTGACGCTGCCGTTTGTGCGAGGCAGAAAATGGAAAAAGAAGTGGACGTTGTCTGAGCGAAGCGAGTTTCGTCCGCTTCCCATTTTTTGTCTTGCACAAACGGGGACCCCGAAGGGGCTGCGGCTTCGCGGTCGCCTTTCTTTGCTTACTTTCTTTGGCGAAGCAAAGAAAGTGAGTGGCCGCCGGGCCACCCCCGGCATACCAAGTCTCTTCGGAGAAAGAGCAGCATTACTAACAACAAACCGAAACACGAACAAAAAATGTCCTCCGGTCAAAAACCGGAGGGCATTCTTATCCTTACATCCTCAGTTTTTCGTATCGTCACCAGCACTGATAAAGCGCTTCCGCATAGGCAGCAATACAAACTTGGCTGCAATACCAGCCCCTATCGTCACCACCGCCGCAAGTATGAACACACGGTTCCAGTTGCCACCCGCAGCCAGCACCGATGCCAACGGCACCATCAGCGCCGCCACACCTTTCGCGGTATATAAAGTACCGGCATTCGCGGTCGCATATTTGCTACCGAAGGTATCACCGCAAATCGCAGGGAAAATCGAAAAAATCTCACCCCAGAACATGAAAATCAAAGCAGCAAAGAGAATGAACAGATATGGATTGTGGCCATACTGCATCAAGCCCAGCAAGGCCAGGCCCTCGCCTATGAACACAATGAACATGGTGTTTTCACGACCGATTTTGTCCGAAATGAAACCACACAAAGGACGCGTCAAACCATTCGCCACATTATCAATGGAGAGCGCCAGCGTGAGCAAAGGCAGGGTCACGCCAAACATCGTCATCGGTGTGGAACTGATACCGAAGTCATGTGCTATCGGCCCCAATTGCGCAGTCGCCATCACACCGCCCGCTGCGACCAGCACATAGATCACATAAATTAACCAAAACACCGGCTTGGTCAGCATTTGGCGTGTGGTGTAATCAACCTTCGATACGTTGGCTACTTTACTTTGCGCGTGTTTGGGAGCCACAGGCCGCACCAGCAACAGCGCCAGAATGAAGATCGCCACGCCCTGAATGATGCCGAAAGTCAGGAAGGTCTTTTCGTAACCGGCGCTACCTATCATGTTCGCGATAGGAATCACGGTCACCGCGGCACCTGCGCCAAACCCCGCTGCCGTGAGGCCGGCGGCCAGGCCGCGTCGGTCCGGAAACCACTTCAGCGCGTTGCCGACGCAAGTACCGTAGACGCAGCCGGCACCGATACCCGAGACTACCGCCGCTGCATACAGCATGGTGAGGGAATCGGCATAGCTATTCATGATCCAGCCGAGGCCGGCAAAGATGGCTCCACCGGCCACAACCGGGCGCGGACCAAATTTATCGCCGAGCCAGCCTTCAATCGGCACCAGCCAGGTTTCAATCACAATGAAAATGGAAAATGCGAGCTGGATGGAAGCAGTACCCCAATGATGCTTGCTCTCCATGGGTTCCACAAAGAGCGTCCAGCCGTACTGCAGGTTGGCGACCAGCCCCATACACAAAATCCCGATGACCAGTTGCATCCAGCGATTCTTGTAGCCCTTGACCTGGTCGGAGTCCAAAGTAGCAGTGGGTGAATCAAGCGTATCCGTTTGAGCATTTGCCATTTTTATTACCTCTTGTAAGGGTTTTGAAATTTGCAGCGGCCGAACCTGGACTAGCCTGCCCTGAATAAATAGGGCATCTACGATCAATAAGATCGATTATTCAGAAATTAATTCAATCAACACTAGCGCCCAAGAACAGGCAAAGAGTATGCCCATCCAATATGACCAGCCGGTTAAGGCCCAAAAGTCAACGGCCGCAAATGCGGCCGTTGTTAAGAAAAGAGAGCGCTAAGCCTGTCCTGCTAGCCGAGCAACCATACCGCCCCCAGCAAGAGCGCCAGGCCGGTGGCGACCTTGCCCATCTGGACTGTCCGTTGTGGTGCATAAGTCAGCAACAGGACCAGCAGCAAGGCACCTGCCGTCATGGTGCCCAGGCATAACACCGAGCCGACGGTCCATCCCTGCAACTGGATGCTGATCGCATAAGTAGCCAGCAAAGCCAGCGTTCCCAGCATCCGGTACAAATTGCGTTCGCGCTGCTGCGGCTCCTTGCCGCGACCATGTATATCGGCGTAATGCCGATCCATGCCCAGGCTGAGCGCAGTCCAGCCACCATAAGACAGTGCCAGCGCTGCGATGAATCCAAACATGCTCATACCGCCTCCTGCATAGGGCGATCGCTATCGCCCCTTTCGCGCGCTTTTTCTACTGCTTTTGCCTTGGCTAGCGGTTTCTTCTGCGCCAGTCGTTTCGCCGCATAAATCAGGGACAAGCCAAAGCCGAGCGCAAATAAATCAAAGCCTGCCACCGCCCATGGGCCTTTGCCCTGCAACAGGGTCACGCCCAGATGTGAGTTGGTGGTAAATACATTCAACACCGGTATCAGCGCAAACAGCAAGCCGCCGGCGGTTAATTGCCACTGCCACATGCGACGATTCGGACGGATATGCGCGAGCACTGCCGCCGCGCCCCAGGCAATAAAGAACCAGCTGATTTCGGTTTCAATACGTTTTTCGATGCCGACCGCCAACAAGCGATTCGCCCAAAAATAAGCGGCCAACGCAATCGGCAGTCCGGCAATCGCGCCAATATTCAAACCGTCGACCAGGCGCAAGCCAAAGCCGACACGCCCGCCTTTAGCCAGTACCTTCGCGTAGCTCTGTCGCTTCTTGACCGCCCACAGCAAGGCACCGGTCGCCACCATCGCGCAGCCTGCCAGCCCGCACAGGAAAAACAAAGTCCGCAACAAGGGATTGGCGAAGTCGGCCACATGTAAACCATAGAGCACACCGCGTGCTTCGACCGCAGTACTCGTCTCATCACCTATAGAAGAAATGAAAGCACCGCTTACACCGTCAAACTGCATAGACTGGCGTGTATTCGACAACTTGGTTTCCGGTTCCCGCGTGACTTGAATGGTGGCATTCGCATCGCCCGGATTGTTGATTGTCACGCGACTGACCTGTCCGCCATTCCAGTGTTTTTCAGCCTGTACCAGCATCGGTCCGATCGGTGCCAGTGGCGCCGCCTTGTGGGCCGGCTTTTTATTTTCCGCCTGGCGGAAGGCTTCTGCGGTAAAGGCTTTTTCATCGCCCTTGTACGCCGATTGCACGCCGAACGGCATATACAAAAACATCAGCGTTACCAGCCCGGTATAGGTAATCATCAGGTGATACGGCAGGGCCAGTACCGCTACCGCGTTATGTGCATCCAGCCATGAACGCTGGCCCTTCTTCGGACGGAAGGTAAAGAAATCCTTGAAAATCCGTTTGTGTGTAATCACGCCGCTGACGATAGCCACCAGCATAAACATCGCACAGAAACCGATGATCCAGCGCGCCCATATCGCCGGCATGTAATGCAAATCGTAATGCAGGCGATAGATGAATTCACCACCGCGCGTTTCGCGTACCTCGGCCAGGCGTTCACCGGTAGCTGGATTCAACTGCGCGCGTTCGAGCTTGCCCCGGCCTTTTTTACCCGGTTCAGGCTGTCCGATCCAGGTCACGTTCAAAGCCTGGTTACGCTCGTCCGGCAAGGTAATAAACCAGCGCGATGCACCGGCCGCTTCTTTTTCCAGCATGCGCACTGCGTGGTCTATCGCCTGCGCCGCCGGCACCGGCGTCGCTGCCGCCGCATGCAATTCCGGCTTCATCCACAGCGTAATCTCGTCACGGAAATACGAAGCGGTTCCCGCCGTAAAAACCAGGAACAAGACCCAGCACACCAGCAAACCTGACCAGGTGTGCAACCATGCCATCGACTGGCGGAATCCTTCTTTCATACGAAACTCCGATGCACCAGCAAACCCAATCCGAGGATGGCAGCAGGCAATACGATACCAATCCAGGCGCGGAATGCACTACGCGCCGCGAACACCCACAACACGGCGCAGGTATAGACGGTAAAAGATAATAAAGTCGCCGTCAGCACGGCATCGATCCGCACCATAGGGAGGATGACCGCCAGCAAAGCAGTCGCCAGCGCCGTCACTGCGTAACCACCAAGGATGGCGGCTACGGCACGTGAGGCAACGCCCAGACGGTATTGCAATTCTTCGTTCAGTTTCATTTCTGCTGCTTATTTATTGGGAGCCTCTGCCGGCGTAGTCGGCAAGCCCTTGATACCGCTTGTTTGAGTCAAAGACAAAGTCGTCATGAAGTTCGTAAAATCGTAAGGCTTGCCGGCACGCTCTCCCGGCGTTTTATCTACATAACGCACTTCCAGCACATATGTACCCTGCCACGGCAAATCAAACTTCACTACACCTTGTTCATTCGTTGTCGCTTCCCTGGTCCAGCCGGATTGTGCAATCAAACCGACTTTCGTTTTGGCTTGTGGCTGGCCTTTATAAAAAACCTTGAATTCGCCTTGCTTGCCGTTTGGAATCAGGTCCAGGGTAAGTTTCGGGGCCAGCGCCGCCGTCGACGTCACCAGGCGCGCGCCCAATATTCTGGCAGAACGCACGGTAAGATCGCCATTTTTATATTCGGAAACAGGGAAATCCACGTCTTCGGTATAAATACTCTGGTTTTTCGCTGCACGTGCCGGCAGTACAAGTGCATTCTCCTTGCGGGTGAAGTTCAGGATTTTCTCCCCTTTCTCGTCGGCCAGGGTCGCACTTTTTTGCGTAATTTTATCCAGCAGGCCCGGGGAAGTTTCGCGCAGATTCCGGTCGAATTCGCCGAAGTACAAACTGGCGGCCTTGCTTGTTTGCTCCAGCCAAATCTGATGTGCGTGTGCCGCACCTGAAAACATCAGTGTCGAGAGTAAGGACAGAAGTACGAAATTTCTTTTCATGACAAGGGCTCCATTTGAATAATTAGAATTGATAAGCAACGATTTGTTTATTGGCCTTTACCAGGCAGTTCTCAAAGCCAGCATGACCGCACGTGGCTCACCATAAAAATTTTGACGACTAGGCAGGCTTACTTTTTCGTAATAGGTTTTATCGAACAAATTATTCACCGTCAGGCTCAGGCTGGTCGTCGGACTGATCTGGTAACCGACTTGTGCATTGACCACGGTATAAGCCGGCGCGTTGATACGTATGATGTTGTTACCGCTACCGCTGAGCGCATAGGTATCGCTGACCGCACGCAAACCGCCTGCCACGCTCCAGCGTTTGAATGCGCCATCACGCCATGTGTGTTTGGTCCACAAATTGACATTATGCTTAGGCGTACCCGGGCTAAAAATCTGCCCTATATCGCTCACCGCGGCTTTTAGGATTTTGGTATCGGTGTACGCATAGCCGGCGGTCAATTCCCAACCCGGTCGAATCTGTCCACTGATTTCAGCCTCAAGGCCCTGGCTTCTTACCTCACCACCGGCAATGGATGCGGTTGGCACGTTCGGATCCGCAATAGCACGATCATTATCAAGAATACGGAAAACCGCCAAATGAGTATTCAGGCGCTTGTTAAAAAACTCGCTCTTGATACCGAATTCGATTTGCGAGCCGGTGCGTGCAGGCAAGAGGTTCTTATTAACGTCGATTGCAGTCTGCGCCACAAACGTTTCCGCGTAACTGCCATATAGGGATGAATGGTCATTCAGCTCAAATATCGCCGCAGTGAGCGGAGTGAATTGTGGTTTTGGCTTTTGTACAGGCGCACTTACACCGGTAATCAGGTTACGGGATTCCGTTTCCCATCGACTGACACGTCCACCCAGCAAGAACGTCCATCTGTCCCATGGTTTGAGTTGTACCTGCCCATATAAACCGGCTTGAGTTTGATTCACTCCTGCGGTGTAAGGTCCGATATTCATGACTGGCAATGCCACGTTGTAATTCGGCTGGAATATATTCAAAGTACCGCCACCCGCCGCGCCGGTTGTGGTCGATGCAGTCTTGTCATCCTCTGTGCTGTAGCTCACACCGACCAATGCACGATGCGTGCGTCCACCCAATTCAAACGGTGTGGTGATATACGCATCGAGATTGCGGTTGGTCGTCGTACGTTCCGAAGCGGCACCTTGCAGGTTCATCAATCCGGTAAGCGGATTGGGGGCGCTATTACCACGCACACCATAATCATAGGTATAACGATCGACTTCGCGCGCCGAGAGTTTCATCAATCCCCCACCGCTGAGCCTGTGCTCCAGCTCGGCAAACATTTCACTCGTTTCCTGCTTTTGCGTGTTGCCGCTTCTGCCGGCAAAGGTCGAACGCGGCAGATCTATCAAAGTGCCGTTTGCATAGGTCGGCAAACCCAGGTCACGCACCGTATCCAGTTTTTGCTGGGATGCGCCCAAAGACAATGTGGTCTGTGGGCTCAAATCCATTTCGATCGTGCCGTAGGCTACGGTCTTATCGTTCTTGACGAGATCAACATAAGAGTCACGGTTATCGACTATACCGACGACCCGTGCACGTATCGCGCCCGATTCGACGAGCTTGCTGGTGACGTCAAATTCGCCGCGCCGCGCATCCCAGGAGCCCAGCATGACTGCGGCATTGCCCGCGAAATCAGCACGCGCACGTTTGCGCACCAGATTGATAGTGCCACCCGGCTCGCCTGCACCTTGCAACAAACCAGCCGGTCCACGCAATACCTCGATGCGGTCATACAGTGATGTATCCAATGCCGTCGTGTAATTGGTCGCCTGACTGATCGGCAGTCCATCAAGTTGAATCGATCCGATGGCGAAACCACGCGCCATAATATTGTTTGCATTGCCACCGCCATCAAAGCGCGTCACGGTCATACCTGTCGTCTGCTTCAGTACATCTTCAATCTTCGTGATGTTCTGATCATCCAGACGTTGGCGTGTCACCACGCTGATGGAGAAAGGTGTCTCTCTCACGGTTTGCGGGATCTTGGATCCGATAGTGACGGCCTGCGCCGCATACGAACCGGTATGTTCGCTACTGCCATCCGATACTGCAGTGACATGAACTGCCGGCAAAGTTGTAGTAGACGCATTGGATACACTATCGTTGTTTGCAGTATTTCCCTGCTGCGCATGCGCAACAGAAAACGGTACAGCCCAAGCCATACCAATGGCAAGCGCAATGGTTTTTCGATACAGCACAGTACTTCCCCTTCGGAACTTGCACTGGCTGACGAAAAGCTGGCTGATGCGGTTTTTATAAGAATGCGCTTATTTTAATAGATAATGATTCTCATTAACACTGATATTTGCATTTACTTGTAATAATCGAGATGGGGGTGACAATAGGATTTTCCTTTAAAGATCAAGGAATTGGCTGACTCAAAGACTTGCAATGAAGGAAATAAAAGATCGCGGGAACCGCTCTCTTGATAGAGGAAATCGGGGTTTAAAGCAGCTCGGTATGAGCCCTGCTCACAGGGCCAATCGCATTCACCGCCGGCGCACCGCGCGCCGGAAGATAGCTGCGCCGGCGTGACTTAAAAACCACGTCCGGGCAGGTCCTTCCCGGGTCAGCTCAGCCGGACTACGCTGTCAGCAATGATGGCGGCAATTTCGGTGCGGGTGTTTTACCGCCTACGGCGGCATTCCCATTACCGCGGGCACTATCAAACTGCATCACACCCCCATGATCATCATGATGTGCGACCAGCCGGCGTTCGGTTTGTAATTGTGCCAGCTCAGGTTCCGGCAGCCGGGCATAGGAAGCCAGGTCAGCCACCGCCACCGAGAATGGCCAACGGCGACGATTCAGGTTGCGAAAGCGAAAGTACTCGATCGCCGCCCATAGCAATAGCGAACCGGACAGCGCGATCACGATCAGGGCATAGGACACTGTCAAATGCCGGACAGTAAGCATATCGGCGGCATAGGTCAGCTCATTGATCGAGTGATAGCCCAGCATGCCGGCGATCAAGGTCAGCAAAGGCCACCACAGGTAAACGAAGAAACCCCAGAACACGATAGTAACCAGCGCGCTCACGAATTTTGTCAGTGGCGCCACCAGGTGCGGTTTATTCAGGATGAGCGGATTGGTTTGTTCTTGCAGGTCGCTAGTCATGATTGCCTCGATGCGGCTGCACTGCCGCTTGTGTATTGGTCGGTGGCAGTGCTTTCACGTGCACGCCATCTGCCGAGCCGACGCCGCGATCCGGGCTGACCCATACAGCACGACGTCCGCTCTTGCGGAACAGGACCTTGGGCACCGACCAAACAGTGGTGCACATATTCAGCATCCAGTAAAAGACCGGATACCAAATCATCCAGAAGTAATGGCGATACACCTTTTTGTCGTAATGGCGATCAAGGATCATGCCGACCATCACTTGCAACAGACAGGTCGTACCGATCAGCACGCCGTGCCAGCTCGGGAAAATCTCTACACGCCACAATGGCGGGATATAAATAAACAGGCTGAGGATGTACAGCACCAGTACTGCGAGCATGGTGTAGGCCCACAAGACTGACAGGTTGTATTCGATATAGACCAGCCACAATCGGCGCAGGTGCCAGTGCCGGAAAATATATGCGTATTTGAAAATCGCCTGCACCCCGCCCATCGCCCAGCGCAGGCGTTGCTTCCACAAGCCCTTGACGGTTTCCGGCATCAGGATCCAGCACAGTGCGCGCGGCTCAAAGCGCACATCCCAGTGGTTCGCCTGCAGCTTCCAGCTGATATCGATATCTTCAGTCAACATCTCCGGGCTCCAGAAGCCCACATCGAGCAAAGCGCGCCGACGGAACATCACCACCACACCGGATACCGTGAACAAACGACCGTAAATACGTTGCGTACGTTTGATGAGGCCCACGATGGAAGAGAACTCGCCTACCTGCAAACGCCCGAGCAAAGTGGAACGGGTCCGGATACGCGGATTACCGGTCACTGCACCCAGGCGCGGGCCGGTTTCAAAATGCTTGAGCAGCCACGGAATCGAATCCGGATCGAGGATCGCATCGCCGTCGATACACATCAGGAATTCACTCTTGGCAATCAGCGCAGCGGTATTCAAGGCCACGGCCTTGCCCTGGTTACGCGCCTGATGTACGACGCGCAGCTTCGGATGCGTTGCAATCAATTCATCGAGGATGGCGCCGGTGTTGTCCTTGCTGCCATCGTTGACGCAAATGATTTCGTAATCCGGATAGTTCAGGCGCGACAAGGCGTCTACCACGCTGCGGATATTGTCACCTTCATTGAAGCAGGGCACGATCACCGAAACCGGTGGCGTTGATTTCAATTCCGTCAGTGGATTCTGATCATGCAGGCTGGTCCTCTCATAACGCAGGTAATACGTAATACCACCGATGATCCAGACATAAGCCATGAACAATGGGTAGTAAAAAGTAAAACCAAAGAGGACGTTTTCAAAAGTCATGGCTATCTCCGCGCCGGGTGCGTTTCGACGGAGATTTCAGGCTTGATGATGTCTTCTTCCGGCTGGTTCGCATGGAAGTCGTCCGGATAGTAGCCAACGCCACGCGCGCCGGCCAGGCGCAACTGGCGTATCTGTGCCGCCAGCGTGGCCGACGGGATCGGCGTGTTATTGCGCCAATCCTTGCTTTGCAATTCAAAGACTGTCGTGCGCAACGCACCCGGCGTTTGTTTCACGGTATCCATCAGCCGTGCAAGCCAGGCGCTGGCGTCCTTCGCACCCTCCATATACGGCATCGCCATGATCGCGGTGTAATCGTAGGTCGCGAGGAAGCTGGGGTAAGTCTGTGCAAACCAGTCTTCCGAATCCGGATTCAAAATCGGCTCAGCGTAGATATTGCGCGCCGTCATCAATGCAGGCTGGTATTTGCGCAAGGTAGCAGCCAGGTGCAAGGTGAAATCATTCAGGTAAGCAGTTTTCTTCTGCGCCCACAGTCGACGCACTTGCGGATCGTTACGCATTTCTTCCATAGCACCGGACAAATGCCATTGGTCGCGATACACAGCGAGCGCGGCCGGGCTTGCATCTTCATAATCCGACAAGGTCGCGTCGTCGTGGAATAACACGCCGTAGAACGCTGAATGTTTGCCCAGGTCTTCGTATATCTCGGTAATGGTTTGCCGCGCCAGCGGGTCGAACGGTGACAGGCGCAAATAGCGGTTCTGCGACGCGGATGCAGGTGCACCCGGCATGGTCTGCACCAGATGCGTAGCGGCCGGATTGGAGTCAGGCAGTTTGAAAGCCATCACCGGCATCCAGGCAAACACCCGCACCCCGGCACGTGTACGCAACTGCCATGAGACACGTGTAAACAGATCGCTGCGCATCGGCATATGCCGATTCGGGAAATACAATGCATCGGCTACACCGTCGCCATCCGGATCGGCATAGGCTTGCAGGTAAACGGTAGTCGGGCGCAGGCGCACCATGCGATCCAGCAGTTTCGACAAGTTCGCTTCCTGTACTTCCGGATCAGGATCATAGACATAATCGAGATCGACATGGATCACGCGTTCCATCGGTCGTTCGACGCCATCGTAAGTCGCAGGTTGCCGCAATATTTCAGCCAGGCCGTTGAGTTCGGTATCGAATACCACCAGGGTACGGCGGATGTAATTCGGATCATCGTTGGGCGTATTCGGACCCGGTTCCAAATTCAGCGAAATCGGCATCCCGACCTCCGCTGCGATCTTGTTGGCGATCTGGCTGTTGGCACCATATGGCCACACCATCGCACGTGGACGCTTGCCGATTTCCTTTTCGATCAGGCTGGCGCTACGCTCCAGGTCGGCACGTATGCGCTTGGTATAGGCCTCATCACTTTCGTATTGCTTATTCTGTGGCCAATAAAAACGCGTAATGGCCGCCGGCATCATATTGCCCTGGGGATTACCAATGATGCCCTTGTGCAGGCTGTGCGAATGCGAAGCAACTTCAATCAGGCCGGATGCCTGCATCTCACGCACCTGATCCCAATTCACAAATGCCTTGCGCGGTGCCTTGATATCGCCGAACTGTACCGACTGGTCTTGCGGTGTCTGGATCCAGTCGCCGACGATTGCAATCAGGGCCGGAAAACCGAATTGCTTAAGCAAAGGGAAGACCTTGGTGTACATGCTTTCAAAGCCGTCATCGAAGGTCAACAGAATGGCCTTCTCCGGCAATGGCTTCTTGCCCGCACGCGCATCAATGATTTGCTGCAGGCTGACCGGGTGATAACCGTTCTGGTCCAGCCAGCTCAGCTGCGCCGCCAAGTCACGCGTATCCACCGCGGTCGCTTCCGGCCAGACCTTGAAGGTTTCACGCACGTTGTCACGCACATCGTGATAACACAGCACGCGATAAGACTGCGGCGAATCTATGCGTTGTGCCGCTATTTGCAAGCGCGGTACTTCAACACCGGCTGCTTGCTGCGCCGATGCGAAGGCCGGCAACAATGCGCTAAACAGCACGCACAGCCGGATCATGTTTTCAGTTTTGCGCAGACTGCTGAGCGCTATCGTCAACATATTCTTCACTTGATTGCCCAATTCAAATTCAAATACCCGTAATGACGTTTTTCACGCACACCGTCATACGGGTGCATGCTGACACCGAGGCCGTAGCCGATACTGAACTCATCATCAAATGACCAGAGGTGCCCGTACTGCAAGCCGGAGGTAGAACCGGTGTTAAAAGCCTCCTGCCAGTAGCGCCCGGTATAGACCTGCACTTGCTGCACCATAGACCGGCGATAGCGTCGCCATGTGCGCCACTCGCCGAGCAGGGCAACAGTGGCTTCGCGATCGCGGATCGGATTGAAATACACCACATCACGCGCACTGTTACGCGATGTCGCCAATGAAATCATCGAGTCCAGTTTGAAGATCGGACCACTAATCCAGCGCTCGGTCCATGCGATACCGAACACATCGCGTTGATTGCCATCGCTGAACTTGGTCGCAGACACTTCCGCATCGATGCTGCGTGATTCGTTTTGCTGCCAGGTCATGCTGGCCAGTACTCGACGACCGGTCACGTTCGCGTTGTATGCGGCGGCTGACAGGTCATTCACATTGCTGTCAGCGGCCAGACGCATGCGCCAGTGATCCGAGAAATACTTCACGAACTGCAAGGCAATACCGCTTTTGTCCGCGTTTTGCGTAGCCTGGTTAACTTCGCCTTCTATTTCAAAATCGCGCACCCGGTAATCCAGGCCAACACCGATACGGGTTCGTGGCACGCTCGTTTCAGTCGGCAATTGACGATCCACGCTACCGGTCGAACGCGACAGATGGGTAAATACGCGGAACGGCTCGCCCAGGGAATTCGTCAATGGCTCGGAGTAAAGCTGCGCATCGAAAATCGACTCGGCTCCGGCCAACTGCCCGCCCTTACCTATAGTCGTGCTGATACGTAAAAACGGTCGATCATGGATATCCAGCTTGCGCGCGAGATTTTGTACACCCTTGTCTTCCGGATAGTCATCCAGTAATGGTGGCAAGATAATCTTTGCCTGGGAAAATTCATTCAATGCCAACAAACTCTCACCACGGCCAACTTGCGCGCCCAATGATTTATGGTCATCGAGCTGCATCAGCGTGAATTCATCCAGTGCCGCCCGCGGATGTTCACGCGAACTTTGCAGGCTGGCCCAGGCCAGCCGGGTCTGTCCATTGAATGGTGCAATTGCACGCAGCTCCGCCAGATGCTTCTCAGCTTCTTTCAAACGATCCGCATACATGCGTATCAAGGCCGGTGTCACCGTTGCGGTCGGATAGTCGCCGTTTGGTGCTTCTACCGATGGAATGCCACGGTTGGCCAGTGTCGGCGTTACCTGCATGACACCATCGGCCAGTGCTTGTGCCTCATCATGTTGCTCGGCTTCGCTATACGCATATGCCAGGCCATTACGCCAGGTATCGACATTCGCGACATCACCGCGTCCGGCATCATTGATCGCTGCTATATACAAGTCACGCGCCTGTTCCGGTTGCTCCAGATAGAGATAGGCATCGGCCGCAGCTGCTTTCGCGTACGAAGGCATGGCAATACCGGCGGCTGACAATTCCTGATACAGCTGCACTACCTCTTTCATCATCTGGCGATCACGCAAGGCAACCATGCGATCAAACCGGGTTGCTGCTTGCGGCCCAAAGCGATCCAGAACACCCGCCGTTTCGGCCAGAGCCGTATCGGTCGTCTGGAAACGTGGCTTCTTTTCATCGACCGTCAATTGTGTTTCACCAAAATTGACGGTGTGGCCGGCAACTGAATGTGCCAGCTGCAACTGCTCTTCCCTGCTAAACCAGTCAAGATGTTTATCCGCGTTACGCGCCGCCAGATAAGGCATGCCCGCACCATTCAGTGAAAATACATAGCCGCGAAACGCTTCGCGCGATTGTGGGTCAAGCCGTAGTGCGTCCTGATAAGCATTGGCCGCATACAAGGCTTCTTCGCGACGGCTGTAAACAAAGCCCAATAAAGTGACCATAGGCGCATCACTGCGCTTGTATGCGGAACTGAAGGTCGGCAGGAAGTTTTGTACATACTGCAAAGCCGCATCGAATTGCTTCTGCCCGATCAACGCATGAACCAGGCCGGTACGCAACTCCATATCATTTGGATCGGTACGTAAGGCGTGGCGGTAGATTTTTTCCGCGAGCGACCAGCGCTCGACGGAACGAGCCGACTGCCCGAGTGATTTCAATACATAAGCAGGCGTACCGGCCACGGTCAGCGCATCGGCATAAGCAAGCGCGCTATTAAAGTCACCTGCCCAGGCAAGGACGACGACGAGGTCATACAGTACCTTTTGATTCTCCGGATATGCGCGATGCCATGCCTGCAGTTTTTCAATCGCTGGCGTGGTCTGACCGTCACGCGCGGCATGGATCACGGCATCATATTCAGTTGATGGGATAGCCGCTTGTGTAAAACCTGTTACGCCTAAACCCAAAAAACAAAATGTGATTCCCGAAACTGCTGCTTGTAAACGATTGCGCTTATTTCTCATGAGCTCGCTAAACAAAATGAATGTGAATTTATGGATGAAAATAAAGACACATCGTTAAGAGCGAATCGCCGATCAGTTGCGCCCGCCATCTTTAAACAGTGGCATCCATTCAAATAGATGCGTACAAATACATAGAGTTCCTACTCGTGCAAAACGGATGCGGATTTTCTCATGCTGGAAAATTCCCGAACGCCAAGAATTTTCTGAATCAACATCCAGGTATAAACGCTTGAATGGTGCGATCGCGCGAAGCGAATATTGGAAAGTAGAGCGGACTGTAGCAGAGCGTAAAAAAACACAATGTCAACAAATGCTAACAATTGACATGAAAAATACAAATGACCCGGAAAGAATGTTAAAGATTGATAAATCGAGTGTTTATGAGGGTTTCCGCACATATTACGAATCGGGATCAGGCTATTTTTTTAAATAAAAAAGAACAAAAACATAACTTATATTGACGACCGTTTACACACCGCTTCTGCTTGGTGACTAAGGTCTCTTCTGGATCAATTAATTTCGAATGAAGCAGGGAAACAACGATTTCCGGATTCGGAACAAAAAATTCTCCGACAGGAAAATACCTTGTCGGAGAATTGGATCTGCATCTTTGATTTTAAAAATTAGAACGCCCAACGCGCCTTGACGGAAGCAGTCTGGTTCACAAAATCATTGCGCGCTTCGGCGTCGTAGCGCAGTGCGATCTCCGTACCACTCGCCGTTTTGCGTACCAGCCCGAAACCACCACGCACTGTCCACGGCCGTTGTTCCATACCGTAGGTAGCAAATGCTGCTTGCGGCGCGCCGGCGAAGGCTGCAATGATGGAAGTATTGCCTTTCACCGCGGTATATGCGGCACCGAGATTGGCAACGAAAGTCGTTTTCTCATTCAGCTTGTGCGTCAGCTTGCCGTCGACAGCAAGCAGCAATTCATTTGCACTGCGTCCATTTACATTGAGGTTCAATGCACCGGCCCCGCTTTCCTGATAAGACTGATCCTTAATCCACGTATAGTCCGCACGCACCGATGGTGTAAAGCTGGTATTTGCATTCAAGGGCAAGATGCGACCGATACCAACACCCGCGTGTGCCGTCAGGCTTTTATAGTCAGCGTTGGCAGTGCTACCGGTGAAGGCGATGCGGCGGCTACCTTTATTGCTGTTTTGGCCGACATCAGCCTGGAAGTTGATTTCGGTATTTTCATCGAGTGTGTAGCTACCGTATCCAAGCAACTGGAATACATCGACATCCATGTGCTGTGGCGCTATTACGGAGTTGCCATCGACTTTCGCTTTTGCATAGGCAAAACCCACACCGAGACGGCTGCGCTCATTGGCGGCCATATCTGCACCTGCGACAAAACCGGTGCTGTTGGCCTTGAAGCCGGACTGGCCATCATGGTCATCCTGCCGCGCCCAGGAACCGAAGGGTTTAAACCAAACGTATTTATCTCCCAACATCTCGTCACCGGAGGACAAGCCGCGATTGCTCTCGATGCGCGCCTGTACGACACGATTGATGCTGCTGATAGAACCGGTAGCGGCGGCCATCGAACCGCCGTTGAGCAATGGCAGTGTTTGCGACACCGCATCCGATACCGCCTGCTTGCTGGTCAGGCCAACGAAATGACTACCGATCGCCCCGCCGGGATTCGCCGCAATGACCTGATCCAGTACGCTGGCGGCACCCAGTGCCGGCGTATTGTTCGCATCCCTGACACTGGCCAGCACCGTGGTACTCCCCGATTTAGTCAGCGTCAGGTGCACGGCATTGCCATCCTTGATGGCACCAAAATCAAACAGGGTCGAATTATCCGTGACCGCAAACGTGCCATCGCTATTCAAGGTCGTCGCAGTCAGGATGTTTTGCAGGCGATCGACGCTGAATCTGTAATCACGTGGGCTGACGTCGACCTCAATTTTCGCGTTATGACCCAGGTTAACCGTACCCTGCACATCGAGCTTGGCATAAGTCGTATTGTCACTTACACCCAGGCGCAATACGCCGGTATTGCTTTGCGTGTAGTCACCGCGCACCACGCCATTGACACCGCTACCCAGACTCAGCACGCCACTGTTATTGAAACCGTTGGTCGTCACGATCTCGGCCTGGTTTTCCATATAGATCGTGCCACCGCTGTTATTGCTGAGGCTGGTGGCAAGCAGACGGGTATCCGCTCTTAAATTAATGGTGCCGCTATTGCTGGCATTGCCATCCAAAGATAGCCACGCGTAGTTACCCACATCCAGTACGCCAGTTGCGGCTTGCGTGTATGTGCCCTGGATAGTCGCATCTACCCCGTCATCCACCAATACCGTACCTGCATTGACGAAGCCATTGCTGCCAACTGCGATGCCGTACATAGGCATGCCGGCAGAGGAGTATCCGTGTTCCAGATGCAATACAGCGCCAGACTCCACCTTGAAGCCCTGCACGTCTATTGCACTTTCATTGGTAAAAGTAGCGCCAGCAGCGACCGTGAAGTCGGTATTCTTCGCATAAATGTCACCCACATAACGCCCCGCCGCGCCATGCACACTCAAACCATTCAGGGTGGAATTGTCACTGACGTACACGGAGTACGCGTTGCCGCTGATAGTGCCGCTATTGACGATCTTGCCGTCTATCTGGCTGGCACCTGTTACGTTGATACCGTAGTTACCATCGATAGTGCCACTCGCCGTGTTGACGATATCGCCGGTGATACTTGCACCAGTGCGCAGATGGAGGCCGCTGTTTTCCGATGTATATCTGGCATTCGCACGGATGGTGCCGCTGTTTTGGAGCGCCACGCCATCCTCGTCCGCAGTCAGCGTAGAAGTGCTCTCGAGTAGCACCCCCGCGCGTTGGCCTTCGATCGTGCCGCTATTGCGTATACCGTCGGCGATCGTGCTGCCTGCAGCAAGCTGAATACCGTACGAATTAGTCCCTGTAATGGTGCCCCTATTGTCCACCCCGCCACCCAAGATGCCGCCCTGATCGAGGAAAATCCCCCTGTCCCTTGCGCTGAGCGTAGTTTCATTGTTGAGCCCTCCCCTAACCTCTCCCTGGTAGTCTATTAATACACCGATACCCAGGCTCAGGATGCTGCCCGTATTGTGGATGCCACCACTCAGGACTGAGCCATCCGACACGCCTATGGCAACCGTCGCGATGTCTTCGATCCGCCCCGTATTGCTGATACCACCAGCAACCGTAGCATTACTATAGAGCGTGATCCCACCCTGAAAAATATCGCCGTTGTTAACGATGCCTCCGGCCTGAATGCTGCCGCCATATATATTTATCCCCGTATAGCCGGAGGTGCTGATAGTACTGCCGACATCATTCAATATGCCGTTGGCTACAGTCGTACGATCGAGGTTGATACCAGCGATTTGCTGACCGAAGACCTCGATAGATCCACCGTTGATATTCTTGATGCTATCCACGCTGGAGGCACGCAGAGTCAGTGTATTGGCAATCAGGCCGCCATCATTGATGAGGGAACCACTGATGGTCGCGCCATTCGCATATAGCGCACCGTTTGAGTAGTTGGATCCATTGGCGACGGAAGCCAATATACCGGTATTGCGGATATCGCCGGCGACGCTGCCGTAATCGATAGAGATACCGATATTGGTATCTGAACTTATACTGCCGTGATTTGTAATGCTATTAATGGCGCTGCTCGTGTAAATGGCCGATACACCAGTGCTGAGAATAGAACCGCTCGCACCAACTTCTACGCTGGCACCACTACCAAGTACACAGTTGTCACCGGACGTCGCACTATTGATCACCGTGGGACCGCTCGCACATAAACCAGCCGCAGACACCTGGCCCGCGCTCAACAGAAGTGCGGCAGCGCCGATTAAAGTGGCCGCACAAGTCGTGGCTGCCCGGCCCCGGCTTGATGATTTTTCATGGGTGACGATAAATGCCGAGCGCGCTTTGCTCCAGACGATGCGATATGCCTTGTTCACGATAGCTTCCTTCCTGTTGACGCGACTGACGCGCGCTTTATCTTGTAAAAAACCAAGCTAGGAAGTTATCGAAAAATTGCCGTATGGAATCGAGCAAACCTGAGCAGTACCCGACCAGAACAGTCGGATTCCCCTGCCGCCCTCACTCGTTCAAACAGCCCCGGTATTCGGCAAGCGCAAGGAAAATGTGACCATCTTCGCGGCGATATTGTTTTCCAGATGCACACTGCCACCGTGCATTTCGGCGATACGCTTAACCAGATACAAACCCAAACCGGCGCCCGGCTGATGTTGTGCTGCATGTCCGCGAAAGTATTTCTGGAACAGGCGCGGCACCTCGTCTTCGGGTATGGGCTCACCATGGTTGCTGACTGCAATATGCAAATCACCGCCCTCCGCTGCTGTCGCGTTGACATGGATGGTCCGGTCTGTAATGGAATGCCGATCGGCATTCGCCAACAAGTTACGCAATGCCACCTGCAGTAAACCCCGGTCACAAAAGAAAGAAGCCGGCAAGCTTTGCGCGGACAAGGTGATGCGTTCCGTCGGCCACTCTGCCAGCGTTGCTTGCAGCACCTGCTGTGTGTCACACACCGCAGGCCGGTAAGCCGTCGCGCTCGCCTCCATCCGATCGGCGGTCAGGTATTCATCCACCAATGCGGCCATGCGACGTGCGGCATCACGCAGGTTCTGACATCGCACCAAGGTTCTCTCACGCGCTGCATCGAGGTTCTTCGCAATTTGCTGTGCGGTCGTGTTGATGATCGCCAAGGGGGTACGGAATTCATGGGACACCATGGCCACGAAATCCTGCTGTTCTTCCTTGATTTTCCGTTCCACATCCAGCGCCTGTCGCAACTCTTGTTCAAGTTGCATCCGCTGCGCGATTTCCTGTTGCAAGGCTTCGGTACGCTTGGCAACCTGGTGTTCAAGACTTTCATTCAATTGACGCACTACGCGAACAGTTTCCGCCTGCGCCATTTCCTTATCACGGCGCAAGCCGTCGTAGCGGAAGTTCAAGCGCAAGCTCATCAATACCGTATGCAGGAGAGCGCCTATCGCGATTGCATGATCTGTCCCGAAATTCGTCGGTACCACTGCCATATTGCGCAAATAGCTGATCACCGCACCAGCGTAGAAAATCCCGAATACCAACAGGAAAAAGCGCGCCGGCTTGTGGCCGTGCAGTACCAGCCACAACGCGATACTGATAAACACCGCTATCAGCGCCATCGCCACCTGCTGCATCAGGATAACGCCCATGGAGAAGCGCCCGCTCAGTATCAGTACAGCACTAAGCAAAGCCACCGTGCGCGCGCCATACAAGACAAAACGACTGAAGCGCGGCCACACCGGACGTAATTCCAGCTGCTGCAAGGAAAAGTGCACGCCTACGGCGAGACTGGCGCACATGGACAAGCCAAGCAAAGGATCAGAAAACGCGACGGGAATATCGAACAATTGCTGTGGGATTGCGACCGTCATCAACTCGGTCAGGATATTCATCGATACATACAGCAAATACAGCCCACTCTGCTTTTCCCTTGTCATGCGCCAAAAAAACACATGCAACACGATCAGCAAGGCAAAGCAGCCAAAGTACAAACCATAAAAAAGATACTCACGGCGCGAAGAGTCGCCGAAGGCCAGGCGCGACCAGACTTCCACATTGGTCGACATCGCATTCTTGCTCTGCAGGCGAATCAGCCATATTTCGCGCCCGGCAGCCGCCATCCGTATTGGCAACACCACATTGCGGGTATCCAGCGGCCACGCCGCACGACCCACATCTTCGCCGGCAAGCTGTTCACTCCACGCATGGGCACCATTGGGCCGATACAAGCGCACATCATCGAGCAAGGCATTCGTAAAGCGCAGGAACCATTCTTGCGGGGCATCTGCCTGCCGCTCCACAACCAAACGCAGCCAGATCGCATCTTTCGTATAGCCGGCACTCAGGGCTGCAGGTATTGCTTGCCAGTGATCCGATGCCAAAGCGTCGTCCGGCGTCAATTGCGCCCCCGGATCACGCAACATGGACAAATGGCCACTGCCGCTTACTTTCCGTGTACCGGCTTGCAAGTCGAGCGCAGATTGAGCCAGGCCCGACAAGGGCAGCAGGATGGAAAATAGAAAAAGGATGGAAAATATGCGTTTCATCGGCGGCGAGAATAACATGTGCGCAGTTGATTCTGTACCTGTGTCAACGCTCAGAAACACTCAGGTATAAAACGCGGGGAATCGGCTATCCTTATACGATGTACAAGCTTATTCTGCTCGAAGACGAAAACGTATTGCGCCAGGAATTGGCCGAATTCCTGACGGACCTCGGCTATGCCGTCGATGCCGCGTCCACCCTCGCCGAGTTCCACGACATGTATTCTGTCGCCAGCCATCATATGGCGGTGCTGGACCTTACCCTACCTGATGGTGATGGCATGGCATTGATACGACAGTTGCGCGGACAGGGGCATCGGATCGGCATCGTCGTACTGACCGCACGTGGCGGGATGCCCGACAAAATTGCCGGCTTGGGTGAAGGGGCTGATTATTATCTGGCCAAAACCGCCGATCTGGATGAGCTGGCCGCCACCCTCGCCGCCCTCAAACGCCGCCTGGCGCAACCGGAAGCGAGTAATTGCTGGGTCCTCGAAGTCGGTCGACGCCGCCTGTTACCACCCGGCCAATCTGCCATCTCCCTCTCACAACAGGACGTAACCGTGTTGCGCACGCTAATGGCCGCGCAAGGTGAAATCGTCAGCCGATTAACCATCGTACAAGCACTGGGGGAAGATTTCCTGCATTACGACCAGCGTCGGCTGGATACGCAAATGCGACGCTTGCGCCGCAAGGCGGAAGAGACACTGGATATGGAATTACCCGTCAATACGGCGCGCAACGCCGGCTACAGTTTCTTTGCGGCGGCGGAAATCCGGCCGTGAACACTTGCCGGTGAATTGAACCTATCCTTGTGCAACCTGTAACTGGGTACCGTCAAGCGCCCAACGCCGGACGCCACTATATATAGCTGCAGCTTTCCCGCCCGGACAATTAAACCTATCCCACCCCTCAACTGCTTTCCAAAAAAACAATAAAAGTCCAGGATCTGTTTCCGAATTTTTATTATTTCATTTTGAACAGCCCAGCCGACTTGAATTATCCAACAAGCGTCCCTATACTTAGCACTCGTCGGGAGAGAGTGCTAACAACTAGCCCCGGACGACCAACTTTCTAGTGCGGCATGTATGCACTGTAAAGCACGCTTTGCAGCCCACTGCCGCAAATCACCATAACCTATTGAAAACTAAGGAGTTTGTATGAACCTTCGTCCTTTGCACGATCGCGTCATCGTCAAGCGCCTCGACCAGGAAACAAAAACTGCGTCCGGCCTCATCATTCCTGAAGCAGCTGCTGAAAAGCCTGATCAAGGTGAAATTCTGGCAATCGGCAACGGCAAGATCCTCGAAGACGGCAAAGTACGCCCACTCGACGTTAAAGTCGGCGATCGCGTTCTGTTCGGCAAATACGCCGGCCAAACCGTCAAAGTTGATGGCAACGAAGTTCTCGTGATGCGCGAAGAAGACATCATGGCAATCGTACAAAAGTGATGCCGTTTTTCGGACGCAACGGCCATGCCGCAGCGCTCGAAATGGTGTCATCCCTAGTCGGGATTCAGTGATTCAGTCACTCAACGAATAATCAGGAGCAATCAACATGGCAGCTAAAGAAGTAATTTTCGGCGACGCAGCGCGCGCCAAGATGGTTGAAGGCGTCAACGTTCTGGCGAATGCAGTTAAAGTAACCCTGGGCCCTAAAGGCCGTAACGTGGTTCTGGAACGCTCGTTCGGCGCACCAACCGTCACCAAGGATGGTGTTTCGGTCGCTAAAGAAATCGAACTCAAAGACAAATTGCAAAACATGGGCGCACAGCTCGTGAAAGAAGTGGCTTCCCGCACCAGCGACAACGCAGGCGACGGCACCACCACTGCAACCGTACTGGCACAAGCGATCGTTCGCGAAGGCATGAAATACGTTGCAGCCGGCATGAACCCAATGGACCTGAAGCGCGGTATCGACAAAGCTGTTGCAGCAACTGTCGAACAACTGGCTGCCATTGCAAAGCCATGCACCACCACCAAAGAAATCGCTCAAGTTGGTTCGATCTCCGCTAACAGCGATGCATCGATCGGCGAGCGCATCGCTGAAGCGATGGAAAAAGTCGGCAAGGAAGGCGTCATCACTGTTGAAGACGGCAAATCCCTGAACGACGAACTCGACATCGTTGAAGGTATGCAGTTTGACCGCGGCTACCTGTCGCCATACTTCATCAACAATCCGGAAAAGCAAACCGCTATCCTGGAAAACCCGTTCATCCTGTTGTGCGACAAGAAAATCTCCAACATCCGTGACCTGCTCCCGGTATTGGAACAAGTTGCCAAAGCCGGCCGTCCACTGCTGATCATCGCAGAAGACATCGAAGGCGAAGCACTGGCAACCCTGGTTGTGAACAACATCCGCGGCATCCTGAAAACCTGCGCAGTGAAAGCTCCAGGCTTCGGCGACCGTCGTAAAGCAATGTTGGAAGACATCGCTATCCTGTCCGGTGGCCAGGTTGTGGCTGAAGAAGTCGGCCTGACTTTGGAAAAAATCACGCTGGAAGAATTGGGCCAGGCTAAACGTATCGAAATCGGCAAGGAAAACACCACGCTGATCGACGGTAACGGCCAGGCTGTCACGATCGAAGCACGCGTTAAACAAATCCGTGCCCAAATCGAAGAAGCCACTTCGGACTACGACCGTGAAAAACTGCAAGAACGCGTTGCCAAACTGGCAGGCGGCGTTGCAGTGATCAAAGTCGGTGCAGCTACCGAAGTTGAAATGAAAGAGAAAAAAGCACGCGTTGAAGATGCCCTGCACGCAACCCGCGCTGCAGTTGAAGAAGGTATTGTTCCTGGCGGCGGCGTTGCCCTGTTGCGCGCACGTGCTGCGATCAAGATCAAAGGCGACAACCCTGATCAAGACGCTGGTATCCGTATCGTTCTGCGTGCAATGGAAGAACCATTGCGCATGATCGTACAAAACGCCGGCGAAGAGGCTTCGGTTGTTGTGGCTAAAGTATTGGAAGGCAAAGGTAACTTCGGTTACAACGCTGCCAACGGTACCTACGGCGATATGGTTGAAATGGGCGTGCTGGATCCAGCTAAAGTGACCCGTTCGGCATTGCAAAATGCTGCATCGATCGCTGCCCTGTTGTTGACCACCGATTGCATGGTTGCTGAAGTTACTGAAGACAAACCAGCAGGCGGCATGGGTGATATGGGCGGTATGGGCGGCATGGGTGGTATGGGCGGCATGATGTAATTGTCATTCCGCTTGCGGTACCGTATTGCACGGTACCGCAGCCCGATGCGCTTTTCCTGCACATCAAAAAAAGCCCGCAAGGTTTATGCCTTGCGGGCTTTTTGTTTTATGACTTGAAACTTCCGAATTTATCTAGCGACGACGTGATGCCTTATCATCGTGTCCGTCTTCCGTTTCTTCATCATCGTCATTTGCCACGTCACTCAGCGATGGCGGCGGCTGGAAGCTGGCCAGCAAAGCGATACGACTTTCCGGTGTTTCCAGGCTGACCCGACCCAGCGCACCAACCCGGTAATCCTGCAAGAAAGTGTGTGCAGCTTTTTCCAGGTCGAGTTCACCACCCTTGATGCGGAAACCGCGCCGCAAAGCCACACCTTCAATCACACTGACACCGTCTATGCCTTCGGTAGGAAAACCGTAACGCGCCGTCAGCAAATGCGGGTAATGCATGAGGACGATGTCGGCCAGGAAGGTCGCAACTTCTTCTTCAATCAAGGCATTGCTGCCGATCGCATGGCTGGCCGCCAGCATCAAACCATCGCTTGGATGTTCGATCTTCGGCCACATCATGCCCGGTGTATCGGTCAGCACCATATTGTTGCCGAGGTAGAGACGCTGCTGCATCTTGGTCACGGCAGGCTCGTCACCCACTTTGGCGACACGCTTTTTCAGCAAGGCATTCATCAGCGTCGACTTGCCGACGTTGGGAATGCCCATGATCATGATGCGCAAAGGTTTGAGTGCGGTCCCGCGATGCGGTGCAATCTTCAGGCACAAACCCGGAACCTTGGCGACATCGGATGGTTTTTTGCAGCTGAGCGCGACCGCATGCACGCCCTTTTGGCTATTGTATAAATCCAGCCATTTTTGCGTCGCGACCGGGTCGGCCAGGTCACTCTTGTTGAGGATTTTTAAACAGGGGCGCTGGCGAAAGGTGCGCAGCTCTTCGATCATCGGATTACGGCTGGCCTGCGGTACGCGCGCGTCCAGCACCTCGATGATCATGTCGGTCTTTTCCATGGCTTCCGCCGCCTTCTTGCGGGCGGCGTTCATGTGACCTGGGTACCATTGTATGGACATGCGTGACTTTATCTGAGGGAAGCAAGCCGCTATTTTACTCGCTCGCAGCCCCCTTCGAGGACAAGCCGACCCCGGTTTCGGCAGATTCCACGCATTAAGTATCCCGAAATCAGCAAAAATTGTCATACGCGCGTCATATCCGGCATGCACACTCATGTCCGCAGCGCCAACGGGGACCGGCGCAATAAAGGCCCCGACCAATTCCTTTGCGGTGTTGCAGGCCCTGCCGGACATTGCAAGAAACGCATCTATCGTGCACTTCTCTCGTCCTTTTGCTGCGCTGTCGCATGACGCCCGCCGTCACCGCACGGTATCGCTTCACTCCCACCCCACTCGATAAACGATGATCAGCACCAGCGGCTTGAACTACGGCTCGGACCCATCCGGCCTGATCTGGGGCTTCCTGTTCAAACCGGAACAGCCGGCGAGTCTGATCCATTCCAGTGAAGCACTGGCCTGGCTACAGCTGGCACCGGCACAACGCGCCGGTGAGTTTATCTGGCTGCACTTCAACCTCAGCAATACCGCCAGCGAAAAATGGATGAGCGAACATGCCGGTGTCGCCGACGAGTTCAATGAAGCACTGCATGATGGCTCGCGCTCAACCCGTATCGAGCTGGCCGACAACACGCTGATTGCGGTTGTCAACGATGTGTTGCACAGCTTTTCCTTTGAATCGGCCGATATCGCCACCTTGTGGCTGAGCGTGACGCAAGATGTCGTCATCAGCGCGCGCCGCACGCCGCTGAAATCTATCGAGCGCTTGCGCCAGGCAGTCGAGCATGGCGATACGATACGGTCATCAGTCGAGCTGCTGGTGCACCTGCTGCGCGACCAGGCGGATGTGCTGGTCAAAATCGTGCGCGATGCCGTCGCCCGGGTCGACCGGGTGGAAGACAGCCTGCTGGCCGGGCGCCTGAACAAGCAACGTACCGATCTCGGTGCCTTGCGCCGTATCCTGGTGCGCCTGCAACGCCTGCTGGCACCGGAACCTGCAGCCCTGTTCCGCCTGTTGCAAAAACCTCCGGCCTGGGTGGTCGAACTGGATAGCCAGGAATTGCGCCAGTCGACCGAGGAATTCTCGGTGGTCCTGAGCGATATGAGTTCGCTGCAAGAGCGTATCAAATTGCTACAGGAAGAAATCGCAGCGCAGGTCAATGAAGAAAACAGCCGCAGCCTGTATGTGCTGACCATCGTCACGGTACTCGCGCTGCCGATCAATATCATTGCCGGTTTGCTTGGCATGAACGTCGGCGGCGTACCGCTCGCCGAGCATGCTTACGGCTTCTGGATCGTGGCCGGCATCGTCGCCACCTTCACCGTTGTCGCCGGCTGGTTTGTCATCCGCAAGCAAAAGCAGGATTAACAGACGTCATATTCATTTGCAAACGAACATTCGTTCAATTTCCCACCCTGTAACAAACCCCATCCCTGGCTTGCGTCAAAGCAAGTGATTTCGCATAGAATCTGAGGCTCGCCCTTCATGCGTCACTATGGCGCCCATCAACGACGGAATATCGAATGTTCGCAAAAGTGCATGCAGTCGCCAGGCAAGTGGGCGAAATCGTAGTTGGCAAAGATGTACAGATTCGTCAGGCGCTGGTCTGCCTGCTGGCCGGTGGCCACCTCTTGATCGAAGACGTGCCCGGTGTCGGCAAGACGACCCTGGCACATGCGTTGGCGATCTCACTCGGCTTGCAATTCAACCGTCAACAATTTACCAGTGACCTGCTGCCGGCAGATGTGGTCGGCATTTCTATCTTCGACCGCGAAAAAAACGGCTTTGTATTTCATCCCGGCCCTATCTTCACGCAGGTATTGCTGGCCGATGAAATCAATCGCGCTACACCGAAAGCACAATCGGCCCTGCTCGAAGCAATGGAAGAACGGCAAGTCACATCCGATGGCGTCACCCGCCCCTTGCCCGAACCCTTCTTTGTCATCGCCACGCAAAATCCGACGCATCAGCTCGGCACCTTCCCGCTGCCTGAATCGCAACTGGATCGTTTCCTGATGTGTTTGTCGCTCGGTTATCCGGATGCCGCTTCCGAACGCGCCTTGCTGATGGGAGAGGACAGGCGCACGCTGTTGAAAGCATTGCCGATGGCGATGCAGGCCACTGATTTGACGGCGGCCCAGGCGGAACTGAAAAATATCCATGTCTCGTCAGCACTGATCGATTACATCCAGGCCCTTGCTGCAGCATCGCGCCAGAACGGCATGTTTGTCGAGGGACTGAGTCCGCGCGCCACGATTGCGTTGCTGCAAGCGGCGCGTGCCTGGGCTGCACTCGAAGGACGCAACCATGTCATCCCGGAAGACGTGCAAGCGGTGCTGGTGCCTGTGACCGCACATCGCCTGCGCTCAGTCAAAGCCGGTAGCGCGAGCGCTCTCGGCAGTCGCGATCTGGTCCTGCAATTAATGAGGTCCGTCAGCGTCTGAAGCGGAGCCACTAATCGTGCGTCTCTTCCCTAGTCGCCTGCAAACCGGCATCAGCCTCTGGGCAGGCAAGCACCTGTTCCGGCACCGTGCCGCCGAAGCAGGCGAAGTATTCCTGCCGCAACGCCGTATCTTTATAGTGCCAACCCGCGCCGGCCTGACATTCGGCATCATGCTGCTGGTGCTGTTTCTGTGCTCTATCAATTACAACCTGAGCCTGGGTTTCGCACTGACTTTCTTGCTGGCCAGTTGCGCCATCGTTGGCATGCACCTGACTTTCCGCAACCTCGCATACTTACATCTGTCACCGGGTCGCACGGCAGCGGTATTCGTGGGTGAAGCGGCACAATTCAGCCTGCACCTGGACAATCGCCGACCATATGAACGCTACGCGATTCGATTGACGTTCATTACTGATGGTGTGGCCGGTGTGCCGCACTTTACCGATATCCCTGCCAATACGATCAGCGCTGTGACACTCAGTACCGCGGCACTGGAGCGCGGCTGGCTGATAGCGCCGCGTATACGACTGCAAACAAGCTTCCCACTTGGTTTGCTGCAGGCATGGGCTTACTGGCAGCCGGCGATGCGTGTGCTGGTCTATCCACGTCCGGAAGAAGATGGCCCGCCATTGCCACTGACGACAGGCGAACAGTCGGATGGTCGCGGCAGCGCCGGCCACGACGATTTTGCCGGGATCCGTTCCTACCAGGCGGGCGACTCCATCCGTCATATGGCTTGGCGCCAGATTGCGCGCAGTAATGACGGTGCATTGGTGACCAAACAGTTTGAAGGTGGTGCGGTAAGCGAACTTGCGCTGGACTACGGCCAGCTGCCGGCGGCCTTGGGTGTCGAACACAGACTGGCGCGCCTGACGAACTGGGTACTGATGGCTGAAGCGTGCGGCCTGCCTTATGCATTCCGCCTCGGCCAGTTCTACCTGCCACCCGCGATCGGTCCTGCACATCAAGCCGCCTGCCTGCAAGCGCTGGCCTTGCACGAGCGTGCCACATGAAGCAACTGCAAAGCATCATGCGCCCGATGTCGCGTGACAAAGCCAATACCCTGCTCCTGCTGCTGGCATGTGCGTTGGTGCTGGCACCCAATGTATCGAACCTGCCGCCGTGGATCGTCGCTGTCGTGTGCGTAATGCTGTTGTGGCGCGGCTGGATTACCTTCCGTGGCAATCGCATGCCGTCGCGCTGGCTATTGCTGCCCCTTGCATTACTGGCGATGGGTGGTGTCTACCTGACATTCAAAACCTTTGTCGGCAGCGAAGCAGGCGTCGCTGTGCTGACCTTGCTACTGACTTTCAAGCTGCTGGAAATGCATGCAAGCCGCGATCTGTTCGCAGTCGTATTCCTGAGCTTCTTTTTATTGTTGACCAATTTTTTCAATTCGCAATCCCTGCCGATTGCTTTTCTGAGCATCATCAGTGTCATCGCCATGCTGGCCGCGCAACTATCATTTCAATATACCGATGCCATCCCTTCCTTGCGCAAGCGGCTGCAACTCGCCGGCAAGATCCTGTTGCTGGCAATGCCACTGACGATAGTACTGTTCCTGTTATTCCCGCGTATCCAGGGACCTTTGTGGGGCATGCCGAACGATACCAAAACCGCCCGTAGCGGCCTCTCCAGCAGCATGAGCCCGGGCAATATCGCCAAGCTCGCGCTTTCTACCGAAGTCGCCTTTCGGGTCAAATTCATTGATGCCGTTCCGCAAAATAATCAGTTGTACTGGCGCGGCATCGTGCTCGACCAATATGATGGACGTACCTGGAGCAAAGCGGCGACCACGCGCAAGATTGCCTTGCCTGCGCCACAAACGCGCGGTGAACCTGTACGTTATCAAGTGACACAGGAAGCCAGTTCGGAACCGTGGCTGTTTGCGCTGGAATTACCAAATGCAGTACCGCAACTGGCAGGCAAGTTCGTCGGCAAAACGCCGGCCTATGAATTGCGCGCAGCACGCCCGATCACGGAACGGATTCGTTATGACGTCGCATCGAACCTGGCATTTGATTTCCTGCAGCAAGCGGATCCTGCCTCACTCAAGCAGTGGCTGGCTTTGCCTGCACAATTTAATCCGCGCACGCTGGCACTGGCGGCGCAAATCAGGAGCACATCAGCAAACGACCAGGCTGCCATCGATAAGGTATTGCAAAGCTTCCGCAACGAACCGTTTCGCTACACATTGGAGCCACCGCTGCTGGGTGCAAACAGCGTCGATGATTTTTTATTTTCCACGCGTGCAGGTTTTTGTGAACATTATGCGAGCGCCTTTGTCGTATTGATGCGTGCGATGGGTATCCCGGCACGCGTGGTGACCGGCTATCAGGGCGGACAGATCAATCCGGTTGACGGCTATATGATCGTCCGGCAATCGGATGCGCATGCATGGGCCGAAGTCTGGCTGGAGCAGCGCGGTTGGGTACGGGTCGATCCGACCGCGGTGATCGCGCCGGAGCGCATAGAACGCAATACGGCAACTGCGGCTGCCACTGAGACGGTATTGGGTGGCCTGGTGAATGCCGACAGTGGACCGGCGTCATGGCTGCGCAGCCTGCGCTTCCAGTGGGAAGCCATCAACAACGGCTGGAATCAATGGGTGCTGAATTACACACCGGACGAGCAAAAGAATTTGCTACGTTCACTGGGCTTCGGTAACATCAACTGGCAAACGCTGGTATTGCTGCTGTTGGCTGCAGGTGCTACGGTGATGGCCTTGCTTGCCATCCTGCTGCTAGGCACGCGCCGCAAGCGTGACCCGCTGGAAACCACTTATGCGCAGTTTTGCAAACTGATGGCGCGCCATGGTTATGCGCGACTCATTTATGAAGGACCGCGCAGCTATGCGCTACGCTTGCAGGAAGCAGATTCCACCCTGAGCGAAAAGCACAAACATGCTGCCGGGAAATTTATGGCTCTTTACGAAAAAGTTCGTTACGGTCGCGCTGAACAATGGTCGCCATCGGACGTGCTTTCCACACTCAAATCACTTTTGACTCAAATTCGATGACATTTCCCCTGCTCTCCAGACAAGCCCTCCCCTTACTTGCCCTTTCTTCCATCCTCGCACTGAGCGGTTGTGCATCCGCCGGTGAAACCGGTAAAAAGCAGGCCGCTGCAAGCAAGACAAGCGCCAAAACCAAAAAGGTCGTGAAGCCGGTACAGGGTGATGAGTTCGCCAACTTCTCGCAATGGAGCGATGTCTCCAGCTTCATCGACCAGATGGTGGAAAAGAATGGCTTCAATAAACAGCAATTGCAAAGCACGCTGAACCAGACCCATTACGTCGATAGCGCGATCCAGCTGATGAAGCCGGCACCGCCCGGCAAACCAAAGAACTGGGCGGCCTACCGCGCGCGCTTTGTTGAACCGGTGCGCATCAATGGCGGTGTCGCCTTCTGGAACCAGTACGCTGATGCACTCGCACGCGCCGAAGCCAAGTACGGCGTACCGGCAGAAATCATCGTCGCGATTATCGGTGTAGAGACCGTCTATGGTCGTAATACCGGTAATTTCCGCGTAATGGATGCCATCACGACGTTAGCCTTCGCATACCCGGATACACCGAACCGCACCGCGCGCATGAATTACTTCAGAGTTGAGCTGGAAAACACACTGCTGTTTGCACGTGACGAACAGATAGATCCGTTCTCGCTGCTCGGCTCCTATGCCGGTGCGATCGGCTGGCCGCAATTCATGCCGGGCAGTATTCGTAAGTTCGCGGTCGACTTTGATGGCAACGGCCATATCGACCTGCGTAATTCACCGGTCGATGCCATCGGCAGCGTGGCCAACTTCCTGGTACAGCATGGCTGGCGCAGCGGCGAACCTACCGTATTCCCGGCCAAGGTAGACATGACGGAAAACTGGCAGCGCTTTATCAATCAGGGATTGAGCGCCAAGTTCACACTGAAGGAAATGAAGGAAGCCGGTGTAACACCTTTGGTGGAACCACCGGCCGATATGTTGTTCGGCCTGGTCGATTTACAGAATGGTGCGGATGCCAGCGAGTATTGGTTGGGCGCGGATAACTTCTTTGCCATCACACAATACAATCGCAGCTTTTTCTATGCGATGTCGGTGATAGACCTGAGCCGTGCGGTACGCGCTGCGCGCAATTTTTAAGGACTGACGACTACTCATTGAGTAGTCGTGTTCAGCGTACTGCGTTCGCAGGCGCTTTCAATTGGGCGAGGTCGATCTGGATAGATTCGCCTTCGCCGTTAATCCATACCTGGCCGTCCTGGATTGTGCATTGCAATTGCATATTGCGTTGCGCGAGTTTGGCCAGTGCCTGGCTGGTAGCAGCCGGCAGATTGTAGACACTGAGGTTCTTCGCCCGGTCGACCTTGCCGGCAATCTGGTTCCACCAGATATTGCTCATGCTGCTGTAACTGTAAATGATCACCTGATTCGAACGGCCACATGCTTTCATGATGCGCTTCTCATCCGGCTGGCCGACCTCTATCCAGAGTTCGATCGCGCCGGTTAAATCCTTTTGCCACAAATCAGGTTCGTCATCAGCACTCAAACCCTTGCCAAAGGACAGCGCCTCATGCGCATGCAACACAAAGGCCAGTATCCTGACCATCATGCGTTCATCCGTCTCGGACGGATGACGCGCTATCGTCAGCGCATGCCCGTCGTAATACTGCCGGTCCATATCGGCGATTTGCAGGTCAGCTTTGAAAATGGTGGATTTAAGAGCCATGAAATTCTACTTTGATGAATATGTCGCGCGTATGCGCACAACGGAACGGTGGCAAGAATAGCCGATCCGGCCCCACTCTGCGATCAATTTATATAAGCTACACGCACCCCCGGGTTTCGATACCGGCCGGAACCGATTGCAGCAAACGTTTAAAATAGCGATCGATCAACAGGATGGCTTGCATGCACACACCTACTCCCCCGGTAGCACACGATGAAGTCATCGCCCTTACCCAAGCCTGGTTGGAGAAAGCCGTGATCGGCCTGAATCTCTGCCCCTTCGCCAAAGCGGTCTACGTCAAACAGCAAATCCGCTATGTCGTCAGCACTGCGCGTAATACCGATGCCTTATATGAAGAACTCAGTGCAGAGTTACAGCATTTGCATCAGAGCGATCCGGCTGAAATCGATACCACCTTGTTAATCCTGCCGGAGCTGCTGGCCGACTTCCTGGACTACAACGACTTCCTCGATATTGCCGATGAAGCAATTGAAGATCTGGAGCTGGATGGTGAAATCCAGATTGCCAGTTTCCATCCTGACTATCAATTTGCAGACAGCAAAGTGGACGATATAGAAAACTACACGAATCGTTCACCGTATCCGATCTTGCATCTTTTGCGCGAGGCCAGCATAGAACGCGCAGTCGAGGCTTTTCCCGAAGCCGAGGAAATCTATGAAAAGAATATGGAAACGTTACGTAAGTTGGGCCTGGAAGGATGGACGAATTTACAATTGTCAACGCCAGGGCAAAAGCGCAAATAATGACATACAAGTGTTATTTAAGCGTAAGAATTGCCTGTTAGAATCATTCCTTAAAACAACACCAAGCATTGATTTTTAAGGTTTTTTTGTGAAAAACCGCAGAAAAGAATAAAATTTCAATAACGCTACTTTTCTCAAAAAGAAAAGATTGTTTGAAGGAACTCTTGGTCAATTGTGAGGCCAAAAGAACACTGAGTTGTAATTGCTTTTTTGAAATTCCTTGCTATATTGATTGCATATAGTTAATTTTTTCATATGTAGCCCCGAAAAAATCATCACCGTTTGCAACTTTACTAATATGACAAGACTCCAATATCAGTAGCCGTCGAAATTGCAAGGTGCCTTGCATTTCCCCGATCCCTCGTTTGACACTTTGAAATCGAAGATACTATGACTACTCAAGATAGCCAAATGACAAGTAACCGACTTGCAGATCAAGTTGCTTACGACCCCAACCATCTCTTGGACTCGTTGATTGAAAGACTGCATCTGAAAAATGATGCGGCCCTGTCGCGCGCACTCGAAGTCGCCCCACCAGTCATCAGCAAGATCCGCCATCGCCGTTTGCCGGTAGGCGCATCCCTGCTGATCCGCATGCACGAAGTCAGCGATTTGAGCATTCGTGACCTGCGTATCCTGATGGGTGACCGTCGCGATAAATTCCGTATCAGCGACAAGCAATTCAAGCCAAAAGAAGGCGGCGTCGCAACCGAGCCGCAAGAGTAATGTCTGTTACCTGCAGAGTATTCTCGGCTTAAGCCGGGAATACTCCTGTCGACAGGTAACGATCCCCTCTATCGCAGACGATGAAGACCACCGTCGCATTCTCTACTGTCTGAGAAATCCTGAGCGCAACCTCACACGCGCCAGCAGCTGAAATCCCACAGAAAATTCCCTCTTCTATCGCCAGACGGCGAGCCATTTGCTCGGCCACTGCCTGGCTCACATATTCGAGCTGATCTACTTTGCTCGCATCATAAATTTTTGGCAGGTATGCTTCCGGCCACTTCCGTATGCCTGGAATTTGCGAGCCTTCATCCGGCTGTACGCCGATGATCTTGATATCTGGGTTCTTTTCTTTCAGGTATTCCGATACACCGATGATGGTGCCTGTGGTTCCCATTGCACTGACAAAGTGGGTAATCTGACCGCCGGTGTCACGCCAGATCTCCGGGCCGGTGGTTTCATAGTGCGCACGCGGGTTATCCGGATTGGCAAACTGGTCGAGGATCAAGCCCTCGCCATTCTTTTGCATTTGTTCGGCCAGGTCACGGGCATATTCCATACCGCCGGTCTTAGGCGTCAATACGATCTTCGCACCATACGCAGCCATCGCCTGGCGTCGTTCTTCGCTCAGGTTTTCCGGCATTAACAGAACCATCTTGTAACCACGCATCGCTGCCACCATGGCCAGTGCAATCCCGGTATTCCCGCTGGTCGCTTCAATCAGCGTATCGCCCGGTTTGATCACACCGCGCTCTTCCGCATGCAGGATCATCGACAGCGCCGGCCTGTCTTTTACCGAACCGGCCGGGTTATTGCCTTCCAGCTTGCCGAGGATAACGTTATTGCGGCGCGCAGCATCTTCACCGCCCAGCCGTTTGAGTTGTACCAGTGGGGTATTGCCGATGGTGTCTTCGATGGTCAAATATTGCATAGTGAGTACTTGGATGGTGTCTCTGGTAAAACGCCATTTTAATCGCAGATGCTATTGCGCGTACGAACTCGATAAAAACCCGCGCAATAGCAAAAAGCCCCGCCGATTGATTTCGGCAGGGCTCGCGGGATAGCACGGCATTCGATCGCTACTTATCGGCTTTTCCCTTTGCAGTCGTGCCTTTTGCAACCGTTTTGGCAGCTCCCTTCTTTGCAGCAGGTTTAGCCACACCTGCCCGGGTAAGGCCATTCACGGTAAGTCCGGCTTGCGAGAGCTTTTCGGAACTCTTTTCTCCTATACCTTTGACGCGCTTCTGCAAGTCATCCCAATCCTTGAAGTTACCACCCTTCTTGCGCTCATCCAGGATCGCCCTGGACATGGCGGGACCAACCCCCTTGATACCATCCAGCGCAGCCTGATCGGCCTTATTGACGTCGACCTCGGCCCAGGCCAGGTTCATAGATAAAAACATAGCTGCGAATGCCAGCAACACATTTTTCAACATATAGATCTCCCTAATCAGTTTGTAAAAATGCACAGGAATAACGACGACAAACAGCCATATTTATCGCTAAACCAGAGTCAAATGTAGGGAAAACAAGGCGGGATTTGAATCGGACATTTCCGAAAGGAAATGCATAGGAGGGAGAGCAATTGCAAGTGAGTGCCGACTAAGCTGTTGGTGTTTTAAAGCAGCTTAGTCGGGGTAAGACGAAACATTTAATTCATGACATTCAGTTCTTCAGTACGACGTGGCGGGTAGCTTTCCCATTTACTGCAACCAGGACATTGCCAGTAATACTGGCGCGCCTTGAAACCACAATGGCTGCACTGGTAACGCGCGAGTTTTTGCGTATAGCCATGCACCAGGTTCTTGACCAGCGACAGCTCGGAGCGCATTTCCGGTGGCGCTTCCATCAGGCGCGCCTCCAGCAGCTTGTCCAGTCCCAGCAGGGTCGGGGTACGACGCAATTCATCGCTGACCATTTGATTGGCGGCATCGACACCTTCCAGCTCCAGCACCGCCTTGAACACGACTTCCAGCAAATCGATGGATGACGCTTCGGCCAGATAGAATTTCAACAGGTTCACGCCTTCTTGCGCCCGCCCGACAGCACGATAGCCATCCATCAGGCGCTGCGCCACCAGCGCCACGTGCGGCACACTCTGATGCTCGACACGACGCCAGGTCAGCAACGCCGATTCGATATCGCCCTGTGCCAGTTGCGCATCGCCCAGCAGGATGGTCGCACGTACACTCTTGCGATCCGCTGCCAATGCTTTTTCCAGCAAGGTAATCGCGGTTTCAGGATGCGTATGCACCAATTCATCTTGTGCCAGTTCGCAATAGAATTGCGCGATTTCCTTTTGCCGGCCGCCGGCACCCGACTCCTGCAGTGCATGCGCCGCCTGAATCGCACGTTCCCATTCTTTTTCACGCTGGTAAATTTCCAGCAATGCGCGTCGGGCCTGTGCACCGTACTGGGTGTCGACCAACTGGTTGAAGGTTTCTTCCGCCCGGTCCAGCAAACCGGCGTTCAGGTAATCCTGGCCAAGCTCATACTGCGCGTGGACTTTATGCTCCAGCGGCAAATCAGGACGCGCCAATAGGTTTTGGTGCACCCGTATCGCACGTTCAGTCTCGCCACGGCGGCGGAACAGATTACCCAGCGCGAAATGCAGTTCGGCCGTTTCCGGATCCAGCTTGACGATTTCGATGAAGGCGTCAATTGCCTTGTCCGGTTGTTCGTTCAGCAGGAAATTCAAACCCTTGAAGTAGCCGCGCGGCAGGCTGCGCGATTCCGAAACCAATTGTTTGATATCTACGCGCGCAGCAATCCAGCCCAAAGTAAAAAAGGCTGGAACGGCAAGCAACCACCAAGTTTCAAATTCCATGCAATGTTGTGTTGTAGAGAGTGATCAAATAATCAAAGAGCGCGCGATTCCTGCATTTCACAGATGAATCACGGCATCCGGCTGTGGCGGCTGCGATTTCACCATAGCCTGTTCCTGTACTTCTTTTTGTATCGTTGTAATCGTCTTCTTCTGCTTCGCCAGTTCACGACGGTGACGGAACAGGGTTGGCGTCATCGCCAATACGCCCAGGGCCGCACCACCGACAAAGAAACCGAGCAGGAGCAATACCAAAGGTCCGCGCATTTCGTAGCCGAGGAAAAATTGCAGCGATACTTCCTGCGTATTTTTCATCGCGAAACCGAAGAACACAATGAAAAGTAAGACAGCAATAATTCTGAGCAGGATTTTCATGGCGTCATTCCTTTATTAAGCTAATCCGGGTTACCGCACAATGCCAGTTTGGCACAGAGATTAACGAAATTGTACGTGAAAAAAAACGGCATCCGAAGATGCCGTCCTTATTTCGTTACAAACAACTCAGTCTTCGATGATTGGTTGCCCAACCATCGCATCCACACGCTCACGCAACTGCTTGCCTGGCTTGAAGTGAGGGACCCGTTTTTCCGGAACCATCACCTTGTCACCCGACTTTGGGTTACGACCGATACGCGGTGGGCGGCTATTGAGTGCAAAGCTGCCAAAACCACGTATCTCGATGCGCTGTCCGGTCGCCAGGGCGTCGGACATTGCATCAAGGATGGTTTTGACCGCGTAATCCGCATCCTTAGCTACCAGTTGCGGATAACGCTCAGCCAAGCGAGCAATCAGCTCCGACTTTGTCATTGACGATGGTCTTAGTTCTTGTTATCGAGCTTAGCTTTGAGCAATGCGCCGAGGCTGGTCGTACCGGATGCAGCGTTCGAATCCGACGACATTTTTTGCATTGCTTCTTGCGTTTCAACATTGTCTTTAGCTTTGATCGACAACTGGATGCCGCGTGCTTTGCGGTCAACGTTGATAACCATGGCTTCAACTGTGTCGCCGACTTTCAGGTGCGTACCGGCATCTTCCACGCGATCGCGGGAGATTTCGGAAGCGCGCAAGTAGCCTTCAACTTCATCGGACAATTGGATTACTGCGCCTTTAGGCTCAACCGATTTAACGGTACCAGTTACCAACGCGCCTTTGTCGTTCATTGCAGCGAAGTTGTTGAATGGGTCGCCTTCGAGTTGTTTAACGCCGAGGGATACGCGTTCACGTTCCACGTCGATAGCCAACACGATTGCTTCCAGCTCGTCACCTTTCTTGAAGCGACGAACAGCTTCTTCGCCGGTTTCTGTCCAGGACAGGTCGGACAAGTGAACCAGACCGTCGATGTTGCCAGCCAGGCCGATGAACACGCCGAAGTCGGTGATCGATTTGATCGCGCCACGAACTTTGTCGCCTTTTTTATGGGTCACAGCAAAGTCATCCCATGGGTTGGCTTTACATTGTTTCATGCCGAGGCTGATACGACGACGTTCTTCGTCGATTTCCAGAACCATGACTTCAACTTCATCGCCCAATTGAACGACTTTGTTTGGTGCCACGTTTTTGTTGGTCCAGTCCATTTCGGAAACGTGCACCAGGCCTTCGATACCTTGCTCAACTTCAACGAATGAGCCGTAGTCGGTCAGGTTGGTGACTTTACCGAACAGGCGTGTGCCTTGTGGGTAACGACGGGACAAACCGGTCCAAGGATCGTCGCCCAATTGCTTGACGCCCAGCGATACACGGTTTTTCTCTTGATCGTACTTGAGTACTTTTGCGGTGATTTCCTGGCCGACGGTGAGTACTTCCGATGGGTGACGCACACGACGCCATGCCAGATCGGTGATGTGCAACAGACCATCGATACCACCCAGGTCCACGAACGCGCCGTAGTCGGTGATGTTTTTAACGACGCCGGTAACGATGGTGCCTTCTTTCAGGGTTTCCATCAGTTTCTGACGTTCTTCGCCCATCGATGCTTCGATGACAGCGCGACGCGACAGCACAACGTTGTTACGTTTGCGATCGAGTTTGATAACTTTGAATTCGAGCGTTTTGCCTTCGAATGGAGTCGTGTCTTTAACAGGACGGGTATCAACCAGCGAACCCGGCAAGAATGCGCGGATGCCATTGGTCAAAACGGTCAGGCCGCCTTTGACTTTACCGTTAACGGTACCGACAACGATTTCACCGGATTCCATCGCTTTTTCAAGCGAGAGCCACGATGCCAGGCGTTTAGCCTTGTCGCGCGACAGGATGGTGTCGCCAAAACCGTTTTCGAGGGATTCAATAGCGACGGAAATAAAATCGCCAACGTTGACTTCGAGTTCGCCATTGTCGTTTTTGAATTCTTCGATTGGAATAAATGCTTCCGACTTCAAGCCAGCGTTGACGATAACGAAGTTATGGTCGAGGCGGACAACTTCAGCCGAAATCACTTCACCAGAACGCATGTCCTGACGTGACAACGATTCTTCAAAAAGAGCGGCAAAACTTTCCATACCAACAGGTGTTGCTTCAGAGGTGACAACAGTAGTCATAGATTTAAACAAGTTGACCAGAATTCGGGCTTACTCGATTTGCCGTATATAAAAATGGCAAAAGGAACGAATCATGGGTTAGGTTTTTCAACGCCTGCCCGACTTTGCACCGGACAGACACCAGGGTACTTCTAGAACAAATGGAACTTAATTCTTTACAGCTGCATACCAGGCCAGCACCTGATCCACCGCCTGCTGCACGGTCAAATTCGAGGTATCCAGCAAATATGCACCTTCAGCAGGTTTGAGCGGGGCAATCGCGCGATTTGCATCACGTGTATCCCGTTCGTTCAAATCTTTCAGAAGGTCTTCTATATTAGCAGAAAATCCCTTGTCAATCAATTGCTTATACCGTCTTTCGGCCCGCGCTTCGGCGCTGGCGGTGAGGAAGACCTTGAGTCTGGCATCCGGAAAAATCACGGTTCCCATATCCCGGCCGTCGGCAATCAGGCCCGGCGCCTCACGGAAGCGCAGCTGCAAATCAACCAGGGCCTTGCGCACGGCAGGCAAAGCAGCGATTTTTGATGCTGTATTACCAACTTCCTCAGCCCGGATCGACATGGTGACATTTTCACGATCAAGGAAGATATCGCCATCTTTGAAGCCGCAATTGAGGGTTTCGACGGAGTTAGCGACAGCTTGCTCATCATCGATGGCAATGCCGCGATACAAGGCAGACAAGGCCGTCAGGCGGTATAAGGCACCCGAATCGAGGTAATGAAAGCCCAGCTCAGTCGCGACCAGTTGGGCCACCGTGCCTTTGCCGGAAGCGGTGGGACCATCGATGGTGATGACCGGAATGGCGGATGAAGGAATGGAAGTCATGTCAGGAGTGTGTCGAAAATACAACTAAAGCCCAAGGCTGGAGTCGCAAGGGGGAATGGGATACATGGCGGAACGAGTATGCACCCCGCCACGCATTAAAACAGGCTGTCTTCCGCGACCTTGGCAAAGGCCTCGAAATACTCAGGGAAAGTCTTGGCTACGCATTGCGGATCGTTGATACGCACTTTGTTGCCGCGGCGCGCAGCGCCATCCAGTGTCGCCAGCGAAAAGCACATCGCCATCCGGTGGTCGTCATAGGTATCAATCGCGGCGGACTGGATTTCAGCCGGCGGCGTCACCTTCAGGTAATCGTCGCCTTCTTCCACAATCGCCCCCAGCTTGCGCAATTCAGTCGCCATCGCGCTGATGCGATCAGTTTCCTTGACGCGCCAGCTCCCGATATTGCGCAAAATGCTCGGACCGTCGGCATACAAGGCCACCACCGCTATCGTCATCGCAGCATCCGGGATATGGTTGAAGTCGGCATCGATTGCGCGCAACACGCCATTCGATTCTGCTTCTATCCAGTTATCGCCCATGCGTATGGTCGCGCCCATTTGTTCCAGCGCTTCCACAAAACGCACATCGCCCTGGATGCTGTCCTGCCCCACACCTTCGACCCGCACCGGACCACCAGCGATCGCACCTGCAGCGAGGAAGTAGGATGCCGACGAGGCATCGCCTTCAACATGGATATTGCCGGGGCTGACATAGCGTTGACCGGCTTTCACCGTGAACGATTGCCAGCCATTGCGCTGCACTGCCACGCCGAAGCGCTGGATCAGGTTCAGCGTGATTTCAATATACGGCTTGGAGATCAACTCGCCGATCACATTGATGGTCACATCCTGTTCGCGCGCCATCAAAGGCGCAGCCATCAGCAGCGCCGTCAGGAACTGGCTGGAAACATTGCCGCGCACCGACATCTCGTGCGCGTGGATGTGGCCACGCTGGATATGTAGCGGCGGATAACCGGGTTCGCCGGTGTACTCAATACGTGTACCGATCGCATTCAAGGCATCGACAAGGTCACCGATAGGACGCTCGTGCATGCGTGACACGCCATGCAAGGTGTAATCGCCACCGGTCACTGCCAGCGCCGCTGTCAACGGACGTATCGCGGTACCTGCATTGCCCATGAACAGATCGGCCTGGTGCACCGGGAAGCTGCCATCGACACCATGCACGATGTAATCCTGCGACTCACCTATCTGCTCCCATTTGACCCCCAGCTTTTGCAATGCCATCAGCATTACATGCGTATCGTCGGAAGCCAGCAAATCACGGATATGCGTCGTCCCCTGCGCCAGCGCTGCCAGCAGCAAGGTACGGTTGGAAATACTTTTGGAGCCAGGCAAACGCACCACGCCTTTCGCGTGCATCGCCGGTTTCAGGTCAAGATAATGCGGATAGTGTTTCATTTATCGCCATCTGGTTGGTGCTGGGGTTCAGCCGTTTCTATGCTGCGTTGCCAATTCTGGCGCGCGCGCTGTGCATTCGCAAACATCGCCTGCATCGCCTCACCATCACCGGCCGCCAATTGCGCGCGGAAGCGGTTCAGCTGTGCAATATAGGCATCCAGCTCGGTCAGGATCGCACTCTGGTTCGACAGGCTGATATCGCGCCACATCTCGGGTGAAGAGCCGGCGATCCGCGTGAAATCGCGGAAGCCGCTGGCGGCATACTGGAACAGCAAATCAGCATGCGGTTTGCTCGCAATGTCGTCTACCAAAGCAAACGCCAGCAAATGCGGCAAATGGCTGACAGCTGCAAATACTGCATCGTGATTTTCAGGTGTTAGCTGATGGATGATCGCACCGCATTGCTGCCAGGCTTGCGCCACCAGTGCAACATCGGCGGCGGAATTTTCCGCCAGCGGCGTCAAGACAACCTTTTTGCCCACGTACAAATCGGGAATGGCAGCTTCAGGGCCGTTAGCTTCCAGGCCGGCGATAGGATGGCCGGGTACAAATTGCGCAATCTTGTCGCCCAGGACCGCACGCGCAGTAGCAACGACTTCGCCTTTGATACTACCGGCATCGGTCACCACAGTACCGGCTTGCAAATAAAGTTTGATGGATTTCAGGATCACTTCGGTTTGCGCAACCGGCGCTGCCAGCAATATCAGGTCAGCGCCGCGCAAAGCTTCTTCAACAGAAGTGCTGGCGACATCGATGATGCCCAGCTCTTGGGCGCGCTGCAATACCGCAGCAGTGCGTCCTACGCCAACGATTTGCTCAACTGCTCCCGCCTGGCGCAAAGCGCGCGCAAACGATCCGCCTATCAAACCCACTCCAAAGATGACGATTTTTTTTAGCACGAGAGCGTAGGGATTAAAGTTGATCGGTTCAGTACAAAATCAGGCCAGGGCTTTTTTCAGCGCGGCGATGAAGATCGTATTTTCCTCTTCCAGTCCGATGGAAATGCGCAACCATTGCGGCAAACCATAGTTACCGACCGGACGCACGATCACGCCCTGCTTCAGCAAAGCCAGGTTGACGCGCGCACCGGCGCCATCGTCGTCACCGACTTTGACCATGACGAAGTTACCGGAAGACGGCAAATAGCGCAGCTTCAGCGCATCGAAAGCCTGTGTCAGCTGACGGTAACCGGCTGCATTCAATTGCGCACTTTTTTGTACAAAAGCATGGTCATTCAATGCAGCAATCGCAGCGGCTTGCGCCAGTGAATTCACATTGAAAGGCTGGCGTATGCGATTGAGCAAATCGGTAATGCCCGCTTGCGCGATGCCGTAACCGATACGCAAGCCTGCCAGGCCGTAGACTTTGGACATGGAGCGCGACACCAGCAGATTCGGATACTTGGCAACCCAGGCTATCGAATCGTATTGCTGTTCCGGCGCAAGGAATTCGGTATAGGCTTCATCCAGCACCACCACGACTTCAGGCGGCACACGCTTGAGGAAGGATTCAATCTGGTCGCCCGGGATAAAGGTACCTGTTGGATTGTTTGGATTCGCGACAAAGATCAAACGCGTATCAGCTTCTATCGCATCCGCCATCGCATCCAGGTCGTGACCAAAATCTTTCGCGGCAATTACCAGCGAACGAGCACCGACAGCTTGCGCCGCCAATGGATAGACGGCAAATGAGTATTGCGCGTAAATCACTGACTGCCCCGGCTGCACAAATGCATGCGCCGACAGTTCGAGGATATCGTTGCTGCCATTACCCAGCGTAATCCATTCCGCCGGCACACCGTACTTGGCAGTCAACGCAGCTTTTAATTCGAAGCCATTGCCATCCGGATAGCGACCGGCATCTGCAATCGCGGCGGCCATCGCCTGCTTGGCGGACTCGGGCATGCCGAGCGGATTTTCATTCGAAGCGAGTTTGACGATTTTTGCTTCATCGAGGCCGAATTCACGCGCGACTTCAGCAATCGGGCGACCGCCCTGGTAAGGCGCAATCGCACGAACGTAGTCAGGACCAAACTTGATTGACATAGCAGATTCCAAAATAAATCACGTCAGGGACAGGACTGGACATCGCAGGGACGTCCGCCCAGGCACAACCGATTACAAACTGAATGGATACGAACCCAGCACTTTGAAGAATGCTGCGTTGTCTTTTAGTTCTTTCAAGGCATTTTCCACCTTGGCGTCTTGCAAGTGGCCTTCCACATCAACGTAGAAATAATATTCCCACGTACCCATGCGTGCAGGACGCGATTCAAAACGTGTCATCGAGACGCCGTGCTTGGCCAAAGGCGCCAGCAAGTTATAGACCGCGCCTGCCTTGTTCGGTACCGACAGGACCAGCGAGGTTTGATCCTTGCCACTGGCCGAAGTTTGTAAGCGGCCGATGACAGCAAAGCGTGTACGGTTATGCGGATCGTCCTGGATGTGCGCCTTGATGACTTGCAGATTGTATTTTTGCCCGGCGATTTCGCTGGCAATCGCAGCAATGCTCGGATCTTCGCCGGCGAGGCGAGCCGCTTCACCATTGGAAGCAACTGCCATGCGTTCAATGTTCGGGTAATTTTGATTCAACCAGACCTGGCATTGCGCCAATGCCTGCGAATGCGCACAGATAGTCTTTACACCTGTCATCGAACCGGTACGCGTCATCAGGCTGTGATTCACCTGGATCGACACTTCACCGCTGATGGTCAGTGTGGTTTGCAGCAACAAATCCAGCGTGCGATTGATCACGCCTTCCGACGAATTCTCAATCGGTACAACACCGAAATCAGCAGTACCGGCTTCGGTCGCACGGAATACTTCATCGATGGATGCACATGGCATCGCATCGACGGCGCGGCCGAATTGCTGATACACCGCCTGCTCGCTGAAAGTGCCGACCGGTCCCAGGTAAGCGACCGTCACGCGTTTTTCCAGCGCGCGGCAAGCCGACATCACTTCGCGGAATACGGTCTGGATATCCGTGTTGAGCAAAGGCCCCGGATTACGTTCTGCCACGCTGCGCAATACCTGCGCTTCGCGTTCCGGACGGAAGACCGGTGCATTGGTCTCCGCCTTGACGTGGCCGACTTCCTGAGCGACGCGTGCGCGCCGGTTCAGTAAATCGAGAATTTGCGCATCGATCGCATCGATCTGTTCACGCAGTGGTTTGAGCTTGTCGTCGGTCGTCATAGTTATGCAAACAATCTTTTATTTGAATAAAAATCAGCCGTACTTTTTCTCGAAGTCTTTCATGAATGCGACCAAAGCCTGCACACCTTCAATCGGCATCGCGTTATAGATCGACGCACGCATGCCGCCGACCGAGCTATGACCTTTGAGTTGTACCAGCCCTTGTGCGTCCGCTTCGGTAATGAACTTGCCGTTCAGCGACTCATCCTTCAGGAAGAACGGTACGTTCATGCGCGAGCGATTCGCGGCAGGGACATTGTTCAGGTAGAAGCCAGTCGAATCCAGGTAGTCATACATCAATTTCGCTTTCGCGATATTGACCTGCTCCATCGCAGCCACACCACCCTGGCGTTTCATCCATTGGAAGGTCAGGCCGGCAATATAAATAGGATAGGTCGGCGGCGTATTGAACATCGAATCATGTTCAGCCACTTGCTTCCAGTCGAACGCGGATGGGCAAATAGGCAATGCATGGCCCAGCATGTCATCACGCACGATAACAATCGTTACACCGGCCGGGCCGATATTCTTTTGTGCGCCGGCATAGATCACCGCGTACTTGGAAATATCGATTTCACGCGACAGGATATTCGACGACATGTCCGCGACCAAAGGTACGTTACCAACGTCAGGCGTGAAGTCGAATTCGACGCCACCGATAGTTTCGTTGGTGCAGATATGTACGTAGGCAGCGTCAGGTGTCAGCTTCCAGGTATCGCGTGCAGGCACATAAGTGAAGTTCTTGTCTTCGGACGAAGCAGCTACATTCACCTTCGCGTACTTGTGCGCTTCTTCTATCGTCTTGCTCGACCAGTGGCCGGTGTTGACGAAGTCGATAGTCGCAGGTTGCGCTTTATGGCCAACCAGGTTCATCGGCACGATCGCGTTTTCTGCAATTGCACCACCTTGCATCAACAGCACTTTGTAATTATCAGGAATCGACAACAAGGAGCGCAAATCAGCTTTGGTTGTTGCCAGGATTTCCGTAAATTCCCGCCCGCGATGGCTCATCTCCATCACTGACAAACCGCTACCTCTCCAGTTTGTCATTTCCTCTGCTGCCTGCTTGATCACTTCTTGCGGCAATGCAGCCGGACCCGGCGAAAAGTTATACACACGCTTCATTATTCTGCTTCCTCCGTACCGGATTGATCGTCATCTACTTCTACATCTGATTCAAGTATGCGTTGCAGCCCGCTCAGCTTGGTGCCGTCTTCGACTGCAATCAGGGTCACACCTTGGGTCGCGCGACCCATCTCGCGAATTTCCGCCACACGGGTACGTATCAGTACGCCACCGGTGGTGATCAACATGATTTCATCGCTGGCATCAACCAGGGTCGCAGCGACAACTTTGCCGTTACGTTCACTGGTCTGGATCGCAATCATGCCCTTGGTGCCGCGGCCATGACGGGTGTACTCGGTGATCGGCGTACGTTTGCCGAAGCCATTTTCAGTTGCCGTCAAAACCGACTGCTGTTCGTTTTCAGCGACCAGCAAAGCGATAACCTGTTGACCTTCTTCCAGGTTCATACCGCGCACGCCACGTGCCGTACGGCCCATAGGACGCACATCGTTTTCATCAAAGCGCACTGCCTTGCCGGAATCCGAGAACAGCATGACGTCATGCTTGCCGTCGGTCAGCGCAGCACCGATCAGGAAGTCACCATCATCCAGGTCGACCGCGATAATGCCAGCCTTGCGTGGATTGCTGAAATCGCTGAGTGAAGTTTTCTTCACGGTGCCGAGGCTGGTCGCCATGAAGATGTAATGGTCTTCAGGGAAAGTACGGTTCTCGCCGGAGATCGGCAGGATCACGGTGATTTTTTCGCCATCTTGCAGCGGGAACATATTGACGATAGGCTTGCCGCGCGAGTTACGCGAACCCTGCGGCACTTCCCATACTTTCAACCAGTACAGACGACCACGATTGCTGAAGCACAGGATGTAATCATGTGTATTGGCGATGAAGAGTTGGTCGATCCAGTCGTCATCCTTGGTCGCCATCGCCTGCTTGCCGCGACCACCGCGCTTCTGAGCACGGTATTCGGAAATCGGCTGCGCTTTCATATAACCGGTATGCGACAGGGTCACGACCATATCCTGCGGTGTGATCAGGTCTTCGGTACCGAGGTCGGTAGCGTTCAGTTCGATGGTCGAACGACGTTCATCTTTATTGCCGATGCCGTATTCGTTTTTAGCCACGGTCAGTTCATCGGTAATGATGACGGTGACACGTTCCGGTTTGGCCAGGATGTCGAGCAAATCAGCGATCTGCTCCATGACTTCCTTATATTCATTAACGATCTTGTCTTGTTCCAGACCGGTCAGGCGTTGCAGACGCATCTGCAAAATTTCCTGCGCCTGGTCATCGGACAATTTGTACAAGCCGTCAGCCTGGATGCCATAGTGCTTGGGTAGGTTTTCCGGACGGAAGGCATTCACGCCGCCGACGCCTTCTTCACCGGTACGCGCCAGCATTTCACGCACCACGGACGAATCCCAGGCACGCGACATCAAATCAACTTTTGCGACTGGCGGTGTCGGTGCGGCTTTGATGATTGCAATGAAATCATCGATGTTTGCCAATGCAACTGCCAAACCTTCCAGTACATGGCCGCGTTCGCGCGCCTTGCGCAATTCAAATATGGTCCGGCGCGTCACCACTTCACGGCGATGCGACAGGAAGCATTCCAGCATCTGCTTCAGGTTCAGCAACTTAGGCTGGCCATCAACCAGTGCAACCATATTCATACCGAAGGTGTCTTGCAGCTGGGTCTGTTTGTACAGATTGTTCAGCACGACTTCCGGCACTTCATTGCGTTTCAGTTCGATCACGACGCGCATACCCGATTTATCGGATTCATCGCGGATGTCGGAAATACCGTCGAGCTTCTTGTCACGTACCAATTCCGCGATACGTTCCAGCAGCGATTTTTTGTTTACCTGGTACGGCAACTCGTCGACGATGATCGCGGCACGGTTTTCCTTGCCGAATTCTTCGAAGTGGGTCTTCGCGCGCATCACGACGCGACCACGACCGGTGCGATAACCATCGCGCACGCCGGATACACCATAAATGATGCCGCCCGTCGGGAAATCCGGTGCCGGAATGATTTCGATCAATTCATCGACCGTCGCATCCGCATTACGCAAGACGTGCAAGGCACCATCGATGACTTCAGTAATATTGTGTGGCGGGATATTCGTCGCCATACCGACCGCAATACCGGACGAGCCATTGATCAGCAGGTTGGGAATGCGCGTCGGCAGTACCGATGGCTCTTTTTCCTTGCCGTCATAGTTCGGTACGAAATCGACCGTTTCCTTGTCCAGATCAGCCAGCAACTCTCCGGCAATCTTGTCCAGGCGGCACTCGGTATAACGCATAGCTGCAGCGTTATCGCCGTCGATGGAACCGAAGTTACCCTGGCCGTCGACCAGCATGTAACGCAAGGAAAATGGCTGCGCCATCCGCACCAGCGTGTCGTAAATCGACGCGTCACCGTGCGGGTGGTATTTACCCATGGTTTCACCGACTACACGTGCGCATTTTACGAACGGACGGTTCCACACATTGTTCATCTCATGCATGGCAAACAAGACCCGGCGATGCACCGGCTTCAAGCCGTCGCGCACATCGGGCAAGGCGCGGCCTACGATCACGCTCATCGCGTAATCGAGGTAACTCTTGCGCATCTCTTCTTCGAGTGAAATAGGGATTGTTTCTTTAGCGAATTGATCCATTGGCGGTTCGTCTGGTCTTTGGCTAGGGGTTTTAATAATGAAGAATCGCTTGAGCGGTAAAGCTTAGTTACGGGCGATCCGGCAAATCGTAAGATTTTAACACGGCAGAGGCTTCCCCTCCCCGCTTTCGGCAATCCGCGCGCTTTCGCCTCGGTGACCATTGCAGCCACGTCGCCTGAAGAAAATATGTTTAAATGCTGACTGTCAAAAATATGCCTATTTTTTCAGCCCTCATCTAATTAACAAGAGAAAAACATGATCAACAAAGTGGTCCTTGGCTTGCTGCTTGGCGCCTCCTCGTCCTACGTCGCCGCGCAAACCGATATTCAGGTCCCGTCAAACAATGCATACACCCAGGATAGCCGCGGCGTCGTGACGCGCAGCGCCTTCGGCCTGTGCTGGCGTTCCGGCGCATGGACGCCGGGCGATGCAATAGCCGGCTGCGACGGTGCACTGGCATCCCCGATCCCGAACCCGACCGCGCCGGAAGTGGCCAGCCATCTGGACGGCAAGGTGGCACCAGCCGCCATTGCGGCAAATTCTTGTGATTTCACTATTGCACTGGAAAGCGACCAGACTTTCGGGCTGAACCAGGCAGTATTAAATAGAGCGGCCAAAAATCGCATCGACCACGATGTCTTGCCGAAGTTGACCGCATGCAATGGTGCCAGCGGCATGACCATTACCGGATACACCGATCTGCTGGGCAATGCCCGCGCCAACCAGGCCTTATCGGAAAAACGTGCCGCCGCAGTGGCCGACTATCTAAAGAAAAAGGGCGTGACGGTCAATATGAAGGTCGCCGGCGTCGGTGCCAGCCAGCCAGTCAAGGAATGTGACGCAAAATTAAACCGCACCAAATTAGTTGCATGTTTAGCACCAAATCGGCGCGTTTTGATAGAAATGCATAACTTGCCGAAATAAAAGAGTGCTTTTTATTAAAGATTTCTCAAAAACATGAACGTTTTTGATGTCCAAAGGTCAATGTTTTGCCAGGGGAAATATTTCTTAGCAAGCGTTGTTTAAACACAACGCTTTGGAAAAAACGTTAATTAGTCGATTTAGCAATCGTTCGTTGTAGTGGCGTGGTGTGGCAGAATGGAGTCAAGTTAAACCATTGCATGCGAACAATTTGTTTCATGTGGTTGTTGAAGCGCGTGTTAATATCCATTTCCGATGTCATTCACGTAATTTTGCGCAGTTTAGTCTGCGGATATCTCACTCGAGAGGAGAAAGAAATATGAATAAATTAGCAAAACTCGTCTTCGCTGCGTCCGCGATTGTCGCAATGTCTGCTCAAGCACAGACCGACATCAAAGCAAGCACACCTAACAGCGCTTATGCTCAAGCTACCAACGGTACGATCGTTCGCAATTCGACCGGTCTGTGCTGGCACACTGGCTACTGGACACCGGCTGATTCGGTTCCTGGTTGCGACGGTGCATTGGTTGCTGCTGCAGCACCTGCTCCAGCTACACCAGCTCCAGCAGTTGTTCCAGTTCCAACCTCGGAAAAAGTAACTTTCGCTGCTGACGCATTCTTTGATTTCGACAAAGCAGTGTTGAAACCAGAAGGCAAAGCTAAACTGGACGACCTGACCTCCAAGCTCAACGGCTTGAATCTGGAAGTTATCATTGCTGTTGGTCACACTGACTCGGTCGGTTCCGATGCATACAACCAAAAACTGTCGGTTCGCCGCGCAGAAGCTGTTAAAGCTTACCTGGTTGGCAAAGGCGTTGATGCGAAACGTGTTTACACCGAAGGCAAAGGCGAAAAACAACCAGTTGCTACTAACAAAACAGCTGCTGGTCGCGCACAAAACCGTCGCGTAGAAATCGAAGTTGTTGGCACACGCAAATAATTCGTTTCTTGCGAAATCTAAACCCCGCTCCGGCGGGGTTTTTTTTCGCCTATGCAAACAAGTACGCTCGCAGCACTTTCCAGTTATCATTTAGCCCATGAACGCCGATCCTTTAGAACTGAAAAAATTTAGCGATTTGGCCCATCAATGGTGGGATCCAACATCAGAATTTCGTCCACTGCATGAAATCAATCCGCTGCGACTCGGCTGGATCAATGGTCGTGCACCATTGGCAGGCAAAACTGTCGTCGATATCGGGTGTGGCGGCGGCATCCTGGCCGAATCCATGGCCAAGAGCGGTGCCAATGTCACCGGCATCGACCTGTCAGAAAAAGCACTGAAAGTAGCTGACCTGCACAGCCTGGAATCCGGCGTACAGGTACGCTATGAACTGATCGCAGCAGAAGACCTGGCCGAACGTGAAGCCGGTCGCTTTGATGTCGTGACCTGCATGGAAATGCTGGAACATGTGCCTGATCCGGCAGCCATCGTTGCTGCGTGCACCAAACTCGCCAAGCCTGGTGGCAAGGTATTCTTCTCGACCATCAACCGCAATCCGAAGGCATACCTGCATGCAGTCATAGGCGCAGAATACTTGCTGCGCATGCTGCCCAAAGGTACGCACGACTACGCCAAGTTCATCACTCCGGCGGAATTGTCACGTTTCGCGCGTGAATCTGGCCTCGATATCGATGCACTCAAAGGCATGGGCTACAATCCATTGACCAAGATTTATTCGCTAAACCAGGACACCAGCGTCAACTATCTGGTCGCCTGCACCAAACCCGCCTGATCTTCGGTCTACCGCCAGGCCTGTCACTTTGGCAGGCCTGACTTTCCTTACCTGTACAGAGCCCGCATGAAACTACGTACGCCACAAGCCATCCTGTTTGACCTCGACGGTACACTTGCGGACACCGCGCCCGACCTGGCCGGAGCAGTCAATCAATTACGCATCGCCCGCGGCCTGGAACCGACCGACTATGAACTGTTGCGCCCTACTGCTTCCGCCGGTGCACGCGGCCTGATAGGTGCAGCCTTCGGCCTGACGCCGCAAGATGCGGAGTACCCGGAATTGCGCGACGCATTCCTGAAGAATTACGAACAATCGATTGCGGTAGAAAGCCGTTTGTTCGATGGCGTCACCGAGCTGCTGGCGCAACTGCAGGCAGAAGGCATCGTCTGGGGCATCGTTACCAATAAGGTCAGCTACCTCACTGATCGCCTGGTACCGCAGATCGGCCTCGATCATGCCGCCTGCGTCATCTCCGGTGACACCGCCAGCCATCCAAAACCGCACCCGGCACCCTTGTTCGAAGCTGCCAAGCGCATCGGCATCGATCCTGAGCACTGCTGGTATGTCGGCGATGATTTGCGTGACATCCAGGCCGGCCAGGCTGCCGGCATGACCACCATCGCTGCCGGCTGGGGCTATTGTGGCAATATTGCACCGGCCAGCTGGAATGCCGATGCCCTGGCAGAATCTCCGGAGCAATTATTTACGTTGATTAATCGGTAAATACAGGCTCACTTGAATCTGCGGTGAATCACCCCATCTAATGAGATACAATGGCAATGCTTGGGGGCGACCTGGTTTCGACAGGGGTTGCAAAGCAGCGCAGGGCATACCGAGGACTGGTCACCTCGTAAATACAACCAGAAAAGTAATAACTGCAAACGATAACTCGTACGCACTAGCCGCTTAATAACCGGTTAGCTTCACACCGTTTCTTCCTTGGGGCGGGCTGGCAACAGCAGTGAAGTCATATACAAGGAATCGCGTCGTGCCGGGTCACTTGGCAAGACGTTAAATAATAGGTGACTCGCCTGTCCGAAGCGTGCGCGTCCGCGTCGTCCGGGTTAAATCAAATGGCAGCGCTAAGTATGTAGAACTGTCTGTAGAGTGCTTCTGGACGCGGGTTCGATTCCCGCCGTCTCCACCAATATACCTCTGAAAGCAACTTTCGGGAAACCACTGCAGACCACCGCAGACAAGAAATAGTTAATGGAATCATTAACTTAGGATAAAACGCAATTTTATCCCCTCATTTGCTTTTGGTCTGGAGTGGTTTATTTTGGTCTAGCGTTTGCGACAAATTTGCGACAACTTTCTGGCGCTTGCCAGAGTTTCCCGTTCTCGTATCCGACGGGTGTCTGTGCTACTTCACTACTCTATCTAGTTGATGTTTCGCATCAATTTGAATTAAAACAAAAAGACCTGTTTTAATACAACCAATTTACTTTCGAAACATTCGTTCTTAGCATATCAATGCTCAGCCAAATGTTACCCTGTTACCTCAGTTACCCACCGCCAATATAAGTAAGCTCCAGCTGTTTAAAGCTGTCACAAGTATTCAGTTTCCAACTTAGTATCTCGAAACGAATATTGAACCCTCATTCCATCTTGACTGCCAGTGCTTCAAAAATGAAGCCGACAAGTTGGCATCGTTCCAGACGACCAGCACGTTTTCACTATTCGATTTGGCAGCAGTATCAGCCTACCGCCGCTTAAATAAGCGCATACGCGTCTTCAGCGATGGCTTTGCTGACCGGCTACCGATATCCAGTTTTTCAATCATTTCCTGAAAAATCCTCTAAATGGAGTTACCAGGGTTTACTAGACACATCTGAGCCTATAAATTTATAGGTTATGCCCCGTGAACGTCAGATATTGTTTGCCTTCTTGGATTTTTTCCGGGCTTCACGCGCCATCCTGCGTCGCTCGGCTCGGTTCATTGCGGTGCCAGACTCGTACTCGTAGAATTTCGGTCCGCCAAAGTTGAAAGGCATTGGAAACTCGTGACCTTTTCTTCCGAAGTACTGCACATCCTCGGTCGGCGCCTGTAGTACATCGAGCTCTCCCATCGTGTCCTTCCAAATTGCGGATTCCTCCCGGCTCAACTCTTCAGTGAGGTCGACGTACAGGAAATCTTGGGAGGCTAAAAGTACAGTCATGAAAGAATTATGTCGCCGCTATCCAAAATTCGGCACGCCTAATGGCTTTCAGCATCCTGTTCTATATGTCCATCTTGTTGAGCGCGCAAAGTTAATAGATGTGTACATCGGTGTGCTACGTGCGCTGGGTGACCCCGCTCATCGAATCGGCACAGAGAAAGAATTGCGATATAGAACCAGAGATTTACTTGCGGCGGCTGGGGTTAAATTACTTATTTTTGATGAACCTCATCATCTTACGGAAGCCCGTAGTGACGGAGCCAGATTAGGACTTACTCAACTCGGAAAGTCTTTAATTGATGACGGTCTTTGTGTAGTGTTTTCTGGAGTTAAAAGCGTCGACGACTTAGTGGCCGAAAGCGACGAGCTGGCACGTCGATTTCGTGGAAAATTAATTTTGGGACCTTATCGAGCATCAAACAAGACTGACATCGAAATTCTTAGAACGTTTTGTAATGTCTTAGGGGGCAGGCTCAAATTTGTCGACCCCATTGCTCTGGGCACTGAAAATGTTTGGTTCGGTCGCCTATTGGCAGCTTCTAACGGTCTCGTTGGTGTTATCTCTCAAATCGTTAGGCAGGCAGAGTCTAGAGCACGCCAAGCTGGGGATTCACAACTAAAAATGAAACATTTTTCTATGGCTTGGAAAAATTTTTCTCGCTCAGGGGAAGAACGCCTTCAACACTTAAAAAGTGTTGAAGGAACGCGGTTAATTGACGTTTTTGCTGCCGACGACAAAACCATGATGGACATCGTAGGTCGCCTTCAGCACAAAGGTTGAATAATTGAAACCCGACTTTCCAACCCGTTCTGCTCTTGTCGTATCAGCCCTTCGTTATCGAGACGAATCCGTGCTCGGCTACTTATTACGTTTAGGAGAGTTAAATGGATACAGCTCTCTACGCATCATTAAAAAACTTATTTCTGATTATACGAATACGCCATTGTTCATACGACCTTCAATAGTGTCAAAAAGTGAAGTTGTTGCAGCAATCGCGAAACTCGCAAACATTGATGAAGGCGAGTTAATGCAAAGTAAATGGAAAACTATTAATTCAGCTGCGGGACGTTATTTTAACGTTCAAGGTACATCACTACCACTCGATGCATTAATGGAAGAGCGTGCGCAGATTTGCCCAAAATGTCTTGAAGAGCATGGATATTTGAGAGAAGCCTGGGACCTCTCCGGTGTGACAGTGTGTGCGCTTCATAAAATTGCTCTAATCGATATTTGTCCTGATTGTAAAAAGCCATTGAGCCACGCTCGAACTCCTATGACACTTTGCTCTCATTGCAAAAGAGACTTAAGGTACATACCAACAGAGCAAGTGAGCGACCAAGAAGTAACGCTTTCAGAATACTTTTCTGCACTAGCACCATACCGAATTAAGATTGCAGACGATGGTCTGTCCCGGTCGCAATGGACACAAGGTTAAGCACTGAGTGCTGATTGGCGTTGCTCGAATTCCGTTGGGGTCAAATATCCTAATGTCGAATGGCGGCGATGATGATTGTAAAACCGAATGTAGTCAAACACGTCTGAACGCGCTTCGTCATAGCTCCCGTATCGGGTCAAGTACACCCGCTCTGCCTTGAGTGAACGGAAGAAGCTTTCCATAGCTGCATTGTCCCAACAATTACCTGCTCTGGAGTGACTGGGGACGATGCCATGACGCTTGAGTAGGTTCTGGTAATCAAATGCACAGTACTGGCTGCCACGGTCAGAATGTAATAGAACTTCACCCGTTGGTTTGCGTCGTGCTACCGCCATCGTCAATGCAGCATGAACGAGTTCCTGTTGCATGCGATGATGCATCGCCCAGCCCACCACTGAGCGTGAGTACAGGTCCAGCACCACTGCCAAGTAAAGCCATCCTTCACCAGTACGGATATATGTCATATCCGACACCCAGCGTTGGTTGATGCATGCCGCACCGAATTGTCTTTCCAGCAGATTGGGGGCCACTGGCAGAACATGCTTACCGCCAGTGGCAGGCGTCCAACGCTTGCGTGAACGCACTCTGATGCCGCCTTGTTGCATCAGACGCGCAACCCGGTGACGGCCACATGGCAGGCCTTGTGCCATCAACTCTGCATGGATTCGGCGGTGTCCGTATATCCCATTGACTTCGGCATGCACCAGCCGTATTTCGCGAAGCAACTTGCGGTTAGCCATCTCTCGCATCGAAGGCTTCCGACGCAGCCATGCGTAATAGCCGCTACGGGAAACCCGGAACAGCACACACATCGGAGCGACCGGATAACGTTCAGTCAGGGCCTCAATGGCCCGAAACTTCACTTCGTGGGTTGCGAGAAGATGGCGAGCGCTTTTTTTAAGATGTCGCGCTCCATGGTAACGCGGGCTAGGTCATCGCGAAGGCGCTTAAGTTGAGCCGCTTCGCCGCTCTGCTTACCACGCCCCGGAAAGGCATCGGGTCCAACATCTTGAAACTGCCGTTTCCATTTGCCCAACAGTGCTTCGGTGATATCAAGCGCATGCGCAACATGACGCAATGGCGTGCCGGCAAGCACCTGCTCAACAGCATCTCGCTTGAATGATTCGGGATAAGTACGTCTGGTCTTGGTCATAAACATAACTCCTGGGTGGGCATTATCCACCTTAAGTTAGTGTCCACCTAGACCGGGACAGACCACGATATATGTGTTGAAAACGCAGAGTCGCTTTTTGGAATTGCCCAAATATGTTCGTTTAGCGTTATTGACTTCATATGGGAAGATTGGACAATCAAACAATTTTCCATTATGTCTGTTGCCTCTCGTAGGCGGGCTTTAAATCGCATCATCGCTTCAATGGATGACGGCATAATCGATGCAGAAAAATTGCATGAGAACTTAATAGAACACGTCGCGCATCGTATGCCTTACCTCCCTTATGAGATTGCAACGATGCCACTAAAAAAATTCGTAATGGCAAGCGCGTTTCTTCCTTTAAACATACGTCTCGTTTTGGGCGGTGGCAGCGTTAACCTAAATAGAAAAACTGCAGCAGAATTTTATGATTTACGACCTCCGCAGCTTGCAACTGTTAAAGAGGTGCGGTCATTTTTAGAGTGTTCTCAAAATGAATGGGATTGGTTATTAAAGAAGAAATATGTGACGTTGCCACAAGCAGAGCATAATTTTGATGCCGACCAAGTCATGGATGCGAAAAGCCGGCTGGCGATGTTTTATACCTTCCATGAGATGGATGTACGTTTTGGTGTGCCTGGTTTAACTGAGCGTCTAGTAGAAAATAAGATTTTGCATGATGTGAGTGGCTATCGTAACTCTTACTATCTCGTGGACATGCACGATGTAGGTCAAGTACTCGACCATATACGCACAGCCTGCATACAAAGCGGCCTGCCGAAAAGCAGTGATGCCGTCAGAGTTTCGGAGACTGCATTTGCAAAGGCACATCCCGAACGAGCATATGCGAATCTGTTTGGGCGTCTTCTTGACTCCGTTATTCCTTTCGCGGAATGGCGACCTCCTTATCGTCTGAATGATTTTTGGATAACAAGCAACGAGCTGTCTCTGCTGAGTTCAACAATATAGTTATTAACTATTTACGCAAATAGTTCTGCCATCTACAGATAAAATTTCTCAGATTAACGATATGACCACACCTTACGAACGCACCTGCTCTCTTATTCTTGCAAATGATTTGTTAGATTATTTACTAGACAGCATCAACTCAGAGGTTCCGGAACCCGCACGTCTCCTCGCCTCACACATTAGAAAACACTACCCGAATAACTCAGAACTGCAAGCGATAGCGGATAGTGCAGTCCGGGGTGCAGCCACGAGTCCTTTGCTCGAGCCTTCTGCATTCTCAAAAATTTGAGCCGATTCCCGATATTTTGAGCCGATTCTCGATATTTTGAGCCGATTCTCGATAATTTGAGCCGATTCTCGATAATTTGAGCCGATTCTCGATAATTTGAGCCGATTCTCGAT
>NZ_JBHTBU010000001.1:0-80190 GCF_042664955.1 Herminiimonas glaciei | reverse complement strand
CGATAATTTACGTAATGTCGGAAATTCGTCATTGAATCGCCCCGACTTTACTAGACACATCTGAGCCTATAAATTTATAGGTTATGGAGGTGTTATGAGTGCAAAGCGATATACAGAAGAATTCAAGATTGAAGCGGTCAAACAGGTCACTGAACGAAGACACGCTGTTGTCGATGTTTCAGCCCGACTCGGCGTTAGCGGCCATAGTCTTTATCAGAGGGTTAAGCAATATAGCTTGCCAGCTCCGCAACGCCATGCCATGAAAGACCAGCAGGTCGAACTTCGGCAGTTAAAAGCAGAGCCAAACGCGTCACCGAGGAGCGTGACCATTTAAAAAAGGCCGCCGCGTACTTTGCCAAGGAGTCCGGTTGAAGTACGCATTTATCAAAGCACATGCATCGAGCTATCCGGTACGTCGTCTCCGTAAAGTCATGGCCGTGCATCCAAGTGGGTATTATGCTTGGCAGCATTCTCCTGAAACGTCGCGTACGACTGAAGACAGACGGCTGCTAGACCACGTTAAATAATCCTGGCTGGAAAGCGGGTCTGTATATGGCTATCGCAAGGTGTGTGACGACCTGCGTGAATTGGGAGAAACATGTGGCAAGCATCGTATCTACCGCTTGATGTGCCAAGAGAAGCTACGTTCACAAACGGGCTATCACCGTCGACCTAAAGCACGTGGTGGCATGACGTCTGTCTTTGCACCAAATCATTTAAATCGGCAGTTCGATGTGGCAGAACCAAACCAGGTTTGGGTGACTGACATCACTTACATTCGCACGCATGAAGGCTGGTTGTTTCTGGCAGCAGTAATTGACCTGTTCTCTCGTCAAGTCATCGGCTGGTCGATGGGGCTACGGATGGGACGAGACTTCGCCTTGAATGCATTGTTGATGGCAGTGTGGCGCCGACAGCCAAAACAGACCGTGATGGTGCATTCAGACCAAGGGAGTCAATTCAGTAGCTATGATTGGCAGGGATTTCTCAAGGCGCACAATTTGCAGCAAAGTATGAGTCGTCGTGGGAACTGCCATGACGACGCAGTTGCTGAGAGTTTCTTCCAACTGTTGAAGCGAGAAAGAATCAAGCGCCGTGTGTATGCAACACGAGATGAGGCACGGTCAGATGTGTTTGATTACATTGAAATGTTTTACAACGTAAAACGACGTCATAATCATGCTGACCGGCTCTCGCCGGTCAATTATGAAAAGCAGTACTTCGAGAGGCTCGCAAGTGTCTAGAAAAGTCGGGGAGATTCAAGGATGCCTCCGCCGGCTCCCGTCAAGCCCATGACAAGCCCGACCGTCGCCCCTAAAACGAGACTAAATAGCATGGGTGTATTTATGCGGCTTTCTTGTGCGACCCGGCTGATACTCGCTCTAGGAGCTCGAATATGAGCATGCCGGCTATCATCGCAACGAAGAACAGCAGGGGCTTTGCGCCCCCTTGGGCAAGCGATACCAGGGCCGGCCCCGGGCAATATCCCGCCAAGCCCCAACCGACGCCAAAGGTCAAACTACCAAGCACAAGCCGCCGGTCAATTTTCGTGGCTGTCGGCAGACGCATTGCTTCGCCCAGCAGTGATTGCGGTCGCTTGGCTGCGAACGGGAATGCCAGCGAGCCGACTAGCAGTGCGCCCCCCATGACAAAGGCAAGTGACGGGTCCCAGTTTCCAGTCAGGTCTAGAAATCCAAGTACTTTGGATGGGTCTGCCATACCTGAAATAATCAGACCAAGACCGAATACCAAGCCGGCTAATAACGATATCAGCAATGTCATGTCATTCTCCTCAAGTAAACGCGTGACGAACGAGGTAGACAGTCACAAACCCTGCAAACATAAAGGCCAGAGTCGCCACCATCGAGCGCGGCGAGCGGCGAGACAGACCGCATATGCCATGTCCGCTGGTACAACCCGCACCATAACGGGTGCCAATGCCCACCAGCAGTCCGGCGACGATGAGAGCTGGCATGCTGGTATCGACGCTTACTTCAGGAAGCGGCATTGCTAAGCTATAGACAAGCGGTGCGCACACCATGCCGACGATGAATGCAAGGCGCCATCCGATGCCGCCGTTGAACGGTCTGAACAGTCCGCCCACAATTCCACTGATACCAGCGATTTTGCCGTTGAAGAATAGGAGCACCGTAGCCGATACACCAATCAACAAGCCGCCAACAAGTGAGGTCCATGGCGTGAAGTGAATCCAGTCAATCGTCATCTCGTTACTCCTTAGGGCAGTACAACTGATACAGCACTTGCAGTACGGCCAGCGCTTCCAGACTGGCGATGCTGTAGAAAATCTGCTTGCCTTCGCGACGCGTGTTAACCACCTTCTCTTCCCGCAACACGGTCAATTGCTGCGACAGCGTCGGTTGGAGAATACCGGTCATCGTTTCCAGCTCGCCGACGGAGTATTCTCCTTGCGTCATCTGGCATAGCAGCAGCAAGCGGTCAGGGTTGGCAAGAGTCTTCAGTAAGCCGCAGGCCTGTCCAGCAGCTGCCTGGAGTTTTACTAATTCAATTTGATTTGGATTGGTCATATGAAATCGGGTGAAGTAACGCTTTACACTAAAATCATATACTATCATAATATATTTAAATATATATTGTTTTCGAAAAAGCTACCGCCATTTTTCTTTTACCTAGTCAGGAGCCACTATGATTTTCAGACAACTCTACGAACCGCTGTCTAGCACTTATACCTACTTGCTCGGTGACGAACAAACCGGCCGCGCCATTCTCATCGACCCTGTTATTTCTACTATGGAGCGCGATTTAGCCGAAGTACGTCGCCTCGGCTTGAAACTCGCATACACAGTCGACACCCACATTCATGCGGACCACATCACCGGAGCGCTCGAGCTCAAGCGCGCAGTTGGCAGCAAGATTGCTACGCCGGCACATGACAACCTACCATGCACGGACATCGGCATCGAGGAAGGCAAACCGTTTCAGGTCGACGGCATCACACTACATCCACTCCATACTCCTGGTCATACCGAGGGGCATTGTTCCTACTTGTTTAACGACCGAGTCTTTACTGGGGATGCGTTGCTGATTGAAGGCTGCGGTCGCACTGACTTTCAGAATGGTGATGCCGACGCGCTGTATAAAAGCGTGAAGGAAAAGCTGTTTTCCTTGCCGGATGAGACGTTAGTATACCCAGCCCACGACTACAAGCAGCGCTTTGTGTCATCCATAGCACAGGAAAAAGCACGCAATCCGCGCTTGGGTGACGACAAGACACTCGAGGAGTTCAAGCACATTATGGCGAATTTGAATTTGCCATATCCAAAGTTCATTGACTATGCTGTCTTAGGCAATCAGAAATGCGGTGTTTGTCCGAGTGACCTACCAGAAAACTTGGAGCGCTATTGCCATCAAATGACGCGGAGCCCGCAAGGTTGATGAAGAAATGACGACTCCTTGGGATGTTCGCTTTTGGCCGATAGCTGCCACCTGCTTTCAACCCAGTGCAGACGTTCTCACAGTCATCAATAATATCAATCGATAAAAAATCTCAATCTCCGGAAAAAATACTTGAAGTAGGATTTGAAAAGCTCTCAAATCGCATCGATAATTCAGAGCGATTCATAGAGCCTCCTATCTAGAGTTTCAGAAGAATAATTTTTTACATCCAGCACATTCAGTTAAAACCACATACGCTGAAATATACGGTCTTTGTCGATAAAAAAATGCTTCAGTCCACCAAGAGCGTGCAGCGCAATCAGGGCAACTAATACCCAAGCAATTATCGAGTGTAGGCCGAAAAATGTCTCTGCGGTATCGTGATTAGGCGAAAACCAAGATGGCAATGGCGTCCCAAAAAATGTTATGCCTTTTTTACTATATGACGCTCCAACGAAACCAATGATAGGCATGGCTAGCATGCAGAGGTAAAGTGCCCATTCGGTAACGTGAATCAAAGTTACTTGCCATGCAGGAACGGTCATAGGCAACGCTGCGGGTTTATGTGTTGCACGCCAAATAATTCGTAAGACGACTAGGCCGAGAACCACAAGGCCAAACGACTTGTGGATATCGAAATACCATATGCTCCCCGGCTGTTCTTCGATAGCCATCATGTACCATCCGATACCGAGCTGAGCTGCAATCAAGATTGCAATTAGCCAATGTAATAACACGGCTGGTTTTGAATATCTCCATTCACCTCTTGCAGTTGCTGATTTAAATCCGTATGTACTCATCTTGAATTCCTTAATGACTCAAACCTCGTATGCGACAAATTGTTCAGGAAACGTTGTTATCCAGCCGTTCCAAACATTGAGCCTATTGCGGTTGCAGCGGCCATCGAAAGCGCGCTCCAAAATACGACTCGCACGACGCCCTTCCTGATGCTCGCCCCTCCCACCTTTGCAGCTAGCCCGCCTAAGAAAGCGAGAAACACTAAAGAACCGACCACGGTGTAAAGTATGAGGCTTTCGTGTGGAGCTAGTAAGACAACCATCATTGGCAAAGCAGCGCCTACAGCAAAGCTAAAGGCCGAGGCAAGGGCTGCTTGCAATGGCTTAGCGCTCATAGCATCGGTTAGCCCAAGCTCATCTCTTGCGTGCGCAGCTAACGCATCATGTCTCATAAGACCCTCAGCCACTTGCTTTGCCAGCGATTGGTTCAAACCCCGCGCGACGTAGATATCAGTTAGCTCTTTGTGCTCACCTTGAGGATTTTCATGCAGTTCGACACGTTCTTTCTCAAGCGCTGCCTGTTCAGTGTCAGCTTGGGACTGAACAGAGACGTATTCACCCGTGGCCATAGACATCGCACCAGCGACCAAGCCTGCAACACCTGCAATTAGAATTGCTTGATGAGTAGCATGCGCAGCAGCTACACCAAGAACGAGGCTTGACGTTGATACGATTCCATCATTAGCGCCTAATACCGCCGCGCGTAGCCAGCCAATACTATCCAATTTGTGTAACTCTAGATGTCGATTTCGCATAGAAAAACGTTAATCCGGTAATAGTTATGTTTCAATGATGCTACGCCTATCTGAACCTGTGATTTGGAGTTTACAAATTTAAATCAGGACAAGCTGAATGCCGTCTATCAATACTTCGACAGAAGATAGCGCTTGGATTGTGCTCGAAGCTCAAGTTACTCACGTATTCCAGATATTTTCTCGATAAGGACCGCTATTGGCCGTTAGAGGAGAAAGTGTTTTTGACTAAAAGTGGACATTATTTAACCGAAATAAAGCACGTTCAGAATGCCTGCTAATGCCAGAAAGCCAACCACAATCCATGGTGGCACTTTCCACACTGTTAAGAACAAAAAACCCGCTATCGCCAATGCGAAATCTCGCGGCGATAAAACAGCATTAACCCAAACAGGGTTGTTAAGTGCTGCAGCAAGAATCCCAACCACAGCAGCGTTCGCTCCGCTCATGGCAGCTCGAGCAATAGCACGGGTACGCAATGTGCTCCAAAATGGGAGCATACCATAAACCAACAAAATTCCCGGCAATAGTAATGCGACTAAGGCAATTATTGCTCCAACAAAACCGTTCGGTGCCGGTCCAACTAGGGCCCCAAGATAGGCAGCAAATGTAAATAGAGGTCCAGGTACAGCCTGCGCTATACCGTAACCAGCCAAGAAGGCCTCGTTCGTTACCCAACCTGGTGCAACCACCTCTGCCTGTAACAGCGGCAAGACGACATGCCCACCTCCAAATACAAACGCTCCCGAACGATAAAAAGCATCGAAAAGTGCTACTCCCTGGTTTTGCGTAGCAGCGACAGCAATGGGAAGCAGCAAGAGGAGGAGGACGAAAACAACAAGTGCCACTACGCCACCCCGTTTTGAAACGGGGAAATGCAAATCTCTACAATTAGAAGATGCTTGTCCTCTGCACAACCAGAGACCCGAAACTGCGCCAAGCAAGATAGCAGCAATCTGTCCATATGGTCCGACAAAAAGAATAACGATAGCTATTGCAGCAAGAGCAATAGCAGCACGTTCGCGGTCAGGTGTGAGCGTTCGTGCCATTCCCCAAATTGCCTGCGCCACCACGGCAACTGCAACTAACTTTAGCCCATGAAGAAAACCTTCCGCAACTGGCCCAGTGAATGACATCGCGCCAAAAGCAAAAAAAAACAATATCAAGGCAGAGGGCATAGTGAATGCAAGCCAAGCAGCGAAACCACCACATAGGCCATTGCCTCGCAATACGCCTAAAGCAAATCCGACTTGGCTAGAGGCTGGCCCCGGCAGAAACTGACAAAGCGCGACAAGGTCTGCATATGCAGATTCTGATAGCCAATTTCGTCTTACTACAAATTCGTCACGGAAGTAACCGAGATGTGCGATGGGACCACCGAAAGAAGTCAATCCCAATCGTAAAAATACCCAAAATATCACCCATGTACTTTCTCGGACAGGAACTTCATTCTTAGCTGATACTGTCATACCCTGTCTCGCAAAAAATTATCAACATACTATTTTTAATTTTCATTTCAAAGTTGAATAATGATTGTCCGCTTTGGGCCGATAAAGACCCCTGTTGACATGAACCAAGGCATGCGATTTGTGCAGCGTTAGCCGCCACAAACAAAGTTAGATTATTTGCTCGCCATGAACGAAGCTACGATTGCATTGGCGTGGCCATGTCCCAGCTGACACTCAGACTTAAGATAATTGACAAGCTCCATGTGCTTGAGCAGACCTGCTTCATTCAGTATATTCATGCAATGTGCGATAGGTTTACCTTATTTCTTTTCGATAGACGGGAAATAGGAAGCGGGTCCATTAACTGCTTCTTGATGGTTCATGCCTCTCCTTTATGGTTACTGCGCTAGCGAGGATTGTCTGAATGTTATGAGCACCAAGCTGCAAGTTTATTCGAAGTTTTTGGTCAGACTAAAGTCCGCTTCTGGCCGGTAGCAGACGTCGCCCTCCACCCGTAAGCGGACATAAGGAATTTACTTGTCTTAATATTAACTTATGTTAACTTATGCCGAAAAATATTAGTTATGTTTTCCAGCATAAGTTTCCATAAGTTTTGCAAATGTGAATGAAACGGCAAGTGTCATTGACCCAAATTATCGTATGGTTTCGCATTGTTTTCTGGTCGAAACAGGCCGGCACTCCATAATCCAAGGGTTAATATGCGAACCGGACACCAGCGGAGAGGGAATCCTTCAATGCAACGTCGCAAGTAGTCAGTGCAAACCACATTGAATCGCATGGCCCGTCCCCAATCTGCATAACCTTTAGTGTGTTGCATTCACCGATTGAAATCGCCGCCCTAAGCAACCATTGCGCCTTCCATAGAATCATCCCTATTCAATCATCCGATTCAGCGCGCACCAACCTATGGTCTAGGTTCTCTTGGCATAAATATCTGAAAATATAATTTTTATAGGCTCAGATGTGTCTATTAAAGCCGGGGCCATTCAGTCCTCCGAATGATTAACTATCGCAAATGCTTTGAATCTCTGTAACTTTTGAAATAAGTGCAATTTATCGTAAGCCTTAGCATGACTTCTATCAAGTAATGCCAGCGTCTGAACAGCTGACGTAACCATGTTTAACAAGTTTGCAACAAAAATGCCACAGTGAGCTAGAAACAGAACAAGAATGACTAATTCTGTTCAGTTTCATGTTTCAAACCTGACCCAATTTCGACATTAAATTATAAAAATAACAAAAGTAAAAAATTACCTTAATTTAGTTTGTTCTTGTAACTAATACTTTAAATCTAAACCAGTACCCGCAGACTTTTCTGCGTTGTAGATGAAGCTGTTAGTTCAGCTCCTGAATATTCAATATTGGAAGGCAATCTGCAAAATCTTCATGCATGCGTCGGACCGGTTGCATGTTTTCTGTATAGCCCGACAAGATTGAAGCTAACTGCGCGCCAATGGCAACCACCGCGTTTGAATTACGCACTCCTTCATATACCAGCTTGACTTGCCTACCCGTTGGTCACTCTTTTTATATAGTGGTTATTAATCTCATTAGGTAAGAACCAATTAAACATTACAAGACTCTTAAATAGTATGTGCGCAAACTACACTCCTACAAGAGCAGAACGGCTTGAAGCTTTGTTAGTGACTTCGGTCAACGAACCGTTTTCATTCAAGTACGAATGCTACCCAGGCAATCTAGCACCGTTAATTCGGAACGCCGAGGGACTGCCGGAAGATTCAGGATTTGAGCGCCAACTCGACTATGGGATGTTTGGAGTTGTTCCGCCATGGGCTGACCTTAAGCTAGCACGCTCAACATACAATGCTAGGACAGAAACGGTCGCGACCAAACCATCATTCCGCTCGGCTTGGAAACGACAACAATTTTGTGCCATACCTGTCGATAATTTTTTTGAACCAAACTACGAGTCTGGTAAGCCGGTTCGTTGGCAAATAGAACATGTAGATGGAAAGCCATTGTGCGTGGCAGGGCTTTGGGAATGGCGACCTAACGGAGGACCCGACGATAGGCCGCTGATTAGCTTTACGATGCTAACCATTAATGCAGATGACCACCCTCTTATGCGACGTTTTCACAAGCCGGGCGATGAAAAGCGCATGATTGTCTTGCTCGATTTTGACGAAGTCGATGCATGGCTGCAAAGCCCCCTTGAAAACGCTCCTGAATTTTTTAAGCAGTACGACGCTGAAAAACTGACCGCAGTCGCCGCACCAAAAGCCGCGCGCGCAAAGAAAACACCTGTCCAGAATGCAGAAGAGGCGTTTGAGGATAGATTCTTATTCTAAACAGCTCGCTATTTGCAGATAGCAATCTCGTTCCAATCCGTTGTGTAATGCGGGCTTTTATTGTCTGCTCGCATACCCCAGCTACGACGCGCACCATCGTTTGATATTTTCAGCATGCCACGACCATACTTGGCATTGATAGCATCCATTGTCGCCATCAATTCGGTATTGCCACTCTCATCCTGGCAAGCAAAAAGGTCGGTCTGAACAATATGGTCAGGACCTATCTCACCCAAGATGACGCCGGCTTTTTTGTATTCGTAGCCTTCTTTAAAAATACTCTTCAAACCCTCAGATGCATACCCAGCGATTTTCATCGAGTCTGCAGATGCGACCGGCAGTGGAATGGCGATGGTTGGATTGTATTGAGGACGGTCTTCTCTGAATCGGTCGGTCAAGATGAATACCTGAAGAAGGCCCGCTATAGACTTCTGCGCACGCAATTTGCCGGTAGCGTTTGTCACAAAATGGGTAATGGCGTCAGCCAAATCTTCTATCAGAACCACAGGATGTCCAAAAGAACGGCTGGAGACGATTTGCTGTTTCGCGCTACCGACTTCTTCTATTTCTATGCATTGCTCACCCCGCAATTCCCGAATCGTTTTCTCCATCACCACACCAAACATGGCCCGCATTGATGCGGTGTCTGCATCGCGTAGCTGAAGAACGGTATCAATACCAATGCTCTGTAGCTTTGTAGAGAGCTTGCGACCAATGCCCCACACGTCACCTACCTCTAAATGCGACAACACATTTTCCTGCTGAGCGGCGGTAAGGATGTTGTAATTAAAAACACCTTTCGATTTGGGATGCTTCTTTGCGACATTGTTAGCGAGCTTGGCTAACGTCTTGGATGGTCCGATGCCTACACAGACGACCAAACCAGTACATTTGTTGACTCGGGCTCGCATTGAATAAGCCCGTTCTCGGATATCAGTAAACCCTGTTAGGTCCAAAAAGCATTCATCAATGGAGTAGATTTCTTGGATGGGTGAATAGCCGCCCAAAATACTCATGAGCCGGTTGCTCATATCCGCGTACAAAGCGTAATTTGATGAGAAGGCAACGATGCCATGCTTTGCTGCTAATTTTTTCAACTCGAACCAAGGCACACCCATCTTGATGCCAAGCGCTTTTGCTTCCGCTGAGCGCGCCACAACGCAGCCATCGTTATTTGACAACACGACAATGACCTTGCGGTCGCGCTCTAGGTCGGGCCTGAATATCTGCTCGCAACGGCAATAGAAATTATTGGCATCAATGAGCGCAATATTGTTCTCATGCTTTTGCATTTCGCTTCTTTGACGGCTTGAAGTGAATACGAAAACTGGCGGTAACAACGCCCCAAATAAGTAGCTCCTGACCATCCTGCATTTCAATCGGTGGGAAGTCAGTATTTTCAGATAATAATTTAATGACCCGCCCACGCTTAAAAAGCCGCTTCACCGTGAACTCCCCATCTAATGCAGCAAGGACGATAAGCCCGTGCGCTGGGTCGACGGATTTATCAACAAGAATCACATCACCATCGTAAATGCCGGCACCGCGCATCGACTCACCTGCTACGCGAAAATGAAAAGTTGCATCGGGGTTAATAATGAGCAATTCAGCTAAATCGATACGCTTTTGCACATGGTCTGCAGCCGGACTGGGGAAGCCGGCTTGCACGGCATAGTCGAATAAAGCAACTGTGACCGAATTAATGGGGAGTGGTAAAGGTGGACGCGATTCCATAGCATTTTTAACTGTAAATATATACAGTATTATGAACCACGGTTCTTACAATGAAAAGCGGCAATAATCCTCTAGCCATCTTTTGACGTTAGCAAATTTAGCTTGTTAAGTGAGTGTGGTTAGCAAAATAAGGTTGTCAAAATTTGGTTCTTTTACCGATAACTCTACTTAACTCGTTGATTTTACGTATCTCGAGTTAGCAGGTTCAAGTTGTTCCCACACTTACGAACGTAAGGCCGGCGTTTGGCTCAATAAAAGCGGGAAATTGCTGATTAATAGCAAGCAGTTGTGGACTGCCGAAGGCGACATTCTCGAACACGGCATTCACGATGGTCGAATTTATTCGGCTAGCGGAAGTGTTGGATTTGATATGACAACGCCTAAAGCCACGAATGACGATGTCCAAAAAGTGCTCAATGCATTTGGCGGTATCAATTGGCGCCAAGAGCTAGGGGCGGAATTATTGCTTGGATGGATTGGGGTGGCCACGATGGCGGTTGTATTTCGCCGACGCCCACACATGCTCTTAACGGGCGGTGCAGGTATCGGAAAATCGACCGTTTTAGAAATGGCGAAATGGCTGCTGGGTCCCATGGCTTTTTCATGCACAGGGCCACAAACAATGGCAGCATTTTATCAAGCGCTTGGTGGCACTTCACGTGCAGTAATCTTGGACGAGTTTGAAGCAGACCCGTCCAGGCGCCATGCGCAAGACACCCTGGAAATTGCCCGGATGTCTTATAGCTTGCAGGAAGGCGATGAAGGTATTGTTCGCGGCACCCAAAATGGAGCTGCCAAAAGCTATGCATTTTATTCGCCGTTTCTGGCGGCAGGCATTAGTCCGGGAAAGATGCAACCCGCGGACCTCACCCGCTGGGTTGTTCTGGAGGCATTGTCTCGCAAGGGTGATGCTCCACAACTGAACGAAAGCGAGGCTAGAGAAATCGGCCCTCGTCTTGCGCGTCTTTTTGTTTCACGCTGGAATATGTTTCAGGCATCAGAAAAGGTTGTACGCGAGTGCATCCTGGCTGCTGGTGGTGACGGTCGCATGGCCGATACTGTTGGCACGTTGTTGGCGTCTTACTGGACATTTGCGTCAAACCGGCCAGCAACGGCTGACGATGCAAATGTGCTCGTTGAAATGCTCAATATCAAAGCACGCATTGAGCTCCATTCGGAGACTGATGAAAAACGATGCCTGGATTCGTTGATGTCCAAGGTTATGCCCTTCAAAATGATAGAGGGGCAGTATCTGGTTACACGCCCAATGTCGATTGCTCAAGCAATTGAAAAAGTGTGTGAGGACCCGACGGGTAATCTTGAAATCACATCACGACTGTCGCAACTAGGCATGCGTGTGGTGCAGCAAAACGGCAAATGGCGTTTCATTATCGCCAATAGCCCAGAGCACCAAGAACTTCGTCGGCTTTTCAGTGGAACCAAATGGTCTACTGGAGGATGGGCAGTCGTTTTGCGACGTCTGCCTGGTGGTGAGGAAAGCACCCAACGAATAGGCGCAGGTTTTGGCGCCGCGAAAGTAACGGTTTTTGATGTGCCGGCAGACCTTTTGCCGGCAAATGATGAGGGTGAAGATTTGTTAGCTGCGTAAGCAGTTGGTTCGGCGCGGGTTCTTCGGAATCCGCGCCATTTTTTTACCTGTTACCTTTGTTACCTTGTTACCTGATATCCGGAGCAAATAGAACGTTTAAATTTGTTGTGAAGACGGTTTGCTCCAGCGTTCAATTAAACCGGGAACGCTGACTCCCTTCTGGTACTTTGAGTGATATTTTGCAAGCATTCGGTTGATGGCAAGCCTGCTTGGCACATACCATGCAGCAAACGCTTCAAATATTCCCGGTGCCAACCAGGCCGTCGGTGGATATTCGGCAGCCTGCACCTCCTGACGTAGCCGCCCCATGAATTCCACAAATTGTTCTGGTGACTCACCTGCATCATGAGAAACTTCACACCAGATGGACAAGCCGTCCGGCCAATTATCTTCAAGGCATGCACGAAGTAACAGAAGCTGCACGAGCTGTGACTCGCTCGTGAACATCAGTTTTCCAGGATAGGTTGCCAAAGGAATTAAGTACGGGTCGTTTGCCCCATTGTAGGCATCCCATGCTCCATACATCAATGAAGCAAGCCGCAACCATTCTTGTGCATCAAGACCACCTACACTTTCACCAGCCTGTGCGATGTTGATAATTTCCTCAAACGTCAACGTGCCCTTGGCACGATTGACCCGCTGCGTGAACATTGCAAGATTCGCAACCGCATATGTGCCCTCGTTTATCAGCCGGTCAACAGAAGCGTTTGTAGGATGTTGGCCTGCGAATGAAAACGGTTTCAACGAAACAAGGCAATAGTCACCCGTTATGGTACGCAGTACCTGGCTCGTTACTGCACTATCTACCAAATAACCTCGTTTGATAGCATTCAAACGAAGGCCAAACCGCTTCTTTTCGAAGTAATCATGAATCGCTATCTTCGAGCCACTGTAGCTTTTGTACGCGTCAATGAATGCCGCTGGCGCACGCATATCCTGCCGCAAATTAGCAGCAGCGTATTCACGTCCTAATGCAGCGGCTTCATCATTGATGCATAAATTGTTACTTGAGAATGCGCTCTTTTGGATTTCCAACATTTTTCTGATTAAAATTATTTCAAAGGGAAGATTATGCATTTGTTCGAGATGTAGCGCCTCTTCTCAAACTCACATCCGGAAACACGGTAGAAGGCATGTCTTGGATATGAAATCCAAAGTCCCGCACGCTTAACTTGTCTAAAGTAGTGCCGCGTATTCCATGCGTAAAATCAGCAGAGGGTTTCTGGGCATTCAGCAAAGCCGGTCGTTCATTAGCCGAACTACACTTGAACTATGAAACAGTAGCCATGTACCCAGCGACTGTTATCCCCGAATCACCTTCAAGCACATCCCTACTTTCCGAACAAAATTTCAACTCGTGCAATTGATATAGCTTTCTGGTTTATACGATTTCTTCTATCTGATGATTTTTATCCTGTAGCTATACAACTTTGAGACTCATTTCAAGGGTCTACAAAGAGGAAATATGCAATCAGCAAAAAATAGGTCAGGGAATTCAGGCATTTATCTAGCGCGTTTAATGTCGCCAGAGGAAGTAACGGAGGCAACGGGGGTAACACAAATACCCAGTGAAATTAGAAATGGTTGGGCGCTGTGTGGGGACATGCCTGAAGGTTTATGGAAAGTGATGCAAAACCAGACGGAACGGATTGGATTTCGTGTAAGCGCTTTTACGACACCAAATAGTAGGGGGTATGCAATATTCACCGTTCAGATTCGCGACTATCAAATTAGATTTTTGCTTCAGATGGGTTGGCTGAAACACACGCAATTTTTTGAGACGGGCGCACGTGATGGCATTTATGTTTCCCTAGGACGCGATGGTGGAGACCATGCTCTGGTGCAAAAATTTCATATCCAACAGCATGAGTTGGAACCGCTTTCAGCAATGTCGAAACTGTGTCTTACCTCAGATTTAAACACTGAGTTACCAGAATTGAAATTAGCAACGCAAGGGGCATTTGCTACAGATACCATTCCAAGCGCCATGCCAGGACAATGGGTTAAACATGTGACGTTGAATGTAGTTTTGCCGTGACACAAACAGCATTAAGTTTCGGGGGTTTTTGAAAGGAAAAAATGAAAGAATTAAAACTTTTAGCAAATCATAGGTATCTTCTTAAATACGAGAAATCTCAAAAAAATCTAGCAATTATTGAAGCAAAATCAATTCTTCAAGCAAAAGCTAGGGCACTGCAGTTATCGGAGACAACAAACTTGATTGAAAAAAATGAAAAGATTGAAGTTGTGGAAGTCAGTACAGCTATGCAACTGCCTACTTTTCTTGATGCTTATTTTATTTTGTTTAATGAATCTGCCATTTCAACTAAACATTAAATTTTGATTCAGGCCCGCTTCGGCGGGCCTTTTCTTGCTTTTTTGTTTTGGACATAACTCTTATCCAAGGGTAGGAGTAAAAGGGTGGAAGGTGGAGAAGTTTCGTGCAGGACAAAACACTCCCCTACAAAAGTAGGTTCTTCGTGTTTAATCCTTGCTATGGAAGTATGGAGCCAGCCATCGCTTGGACATCTGAGTCGTGCAAATACGCTCAGACACAGACAGACTTAAAGAAGATATGCCTTCCCCCGCTCCCCCTCTATCTGCAACACCCAGGGTCACGTCCAGAGCACCCGCTTGACGTGTAAATTTCGTTGGCCGCGGTGGTCGTGTATCCCCCCTCCTCCAACAAAAAGTATATACAAAGCTGTTTATACCTTTGAATAAAAAAGACGAGCTCAAGGCTCGCCTTTTCAAATCAAAAACACTATCTGCCAGTATTAAGGCTGCTTTTTTCAGCAGTCTCATTTTTATGATGTATATCAGCAGCACATTTCAGCCAGCGCAACATCGTTGGCAGTTCATCTAATCTCAGTACATCATGTCCTGTAACCTCACCGTAAAACATGACCATCGCTTGCTTTGCTTCAAAGGGAAGTTGATGCAAATTGCACGGTAATATTTGGCGCATTTGTGGGTCATCTTGAAGCTGACGTAATCCTCGCTCGATAATTTCCTCTTTACTCTCTCTGCGATTAGCGAAATCAGATAACGGTATAGAACCGCAAATCAGCTTCACGACAATCGTCGGAACCCCCAAATACTTGCCGCAGGCTTCTGCCATATTTTGACTAATCTGAGCAGGCTTACGTATACCTGTTCGGAGTTGATTGATATATCCATACGTGACGCCTAGTTCACGCGACATGGTTTTAAAGTCGTGCTCTCTGCGACGTGCCTCATCAAATAACCAGCCAATAAGAGGGCCGCCCTCGGCACTATACAAACCCTGTAAACGCTCCTTTTCTTGCTTTCTGAGTTCTATTTGGTTCAAAACTTCACCAGCTCCCTCAGATTTTTTAGCGTCGTTCTTGGTCGTCTGCAGCTCATCTATTTTTCTCATAATTTCCTAAATTTATATGTGCCGTGCATGTGCACGTACTTCTTATAGCAACTGCATTTTCATTTTCGAAAATCATTTTGAAAAAGAAGTTGCTATACGTTTTTGTAGTGGCACTTAGGACATTTTTTTACAGAGAGGAAATACATGAAAAAGGGACACCCCTTGTTTGGCGTTATTGATTTACTCGCCGACATCGCTGCTGCACACCCCATCAACGAAAATAAGGATTCTGCATGCAACAAGGAGCATTCTACGGGCGGTACTCAACGGATGAGCAAAAGCCAACATCAATCGAAGACCAGCTCAGGCGGGCGCGTGAATTTGCGCAAAAAATAGGTATTTCGATTCCTGACAACTTGGTATTTGCAGATGAAGCAACAACCGGCTCTGCGAAAGGCCTCGCAAAAAGAGCCGGTTATAAACGCTTGTTAGCTGCATGGGAAAAGAAGGAATTTGATGTTCTCATCGTCGACGAGTTATGTCGATTAGCCAGGGACCCGATTGAGCTTGCAACAATTCAAGTTCGAATTGAGAAAACAAAGATTCGACTGATTTGCGCAGATGGTCTCGATACCTCAAAGAGCGGCTGGCAATTGCAATTTGGTTTCAGCAGTGTCATGGCCGCCCATTTTGTTCGGGAAACAGGGCATCGTGTCACACGTGCCATGATTGGACAATTGGAGCGCGGCTTTATGATTGCGGCACCGCCGTTTGGCTACAACTCTGTACGTGAAACTGAAGAGGGAACTCTTTGGGAAATCGACAAAGAAAAGGCAAACTATGTTCGTGACATATATGAGCGGAGATTCAAGGGAGCGTCTTTTGCGACCATTGCCAGGCATCTCAATGAGGAAGGCCTACCTACCCCACGCAAGCCAAGGTTAAGTCAAATTTCATACTGGCGTCCGGCAACGGTTCGCCAAATGTTACAGAACACAATCTATAGAGGATTATTTGTTTGGAACGGAAGCGCATTTTCCAAAGCGAAGGAAAAGCGCGGTGAAACGACCTTAGAACCGAAGCCTTACCCAAGGCCTAATCTACGCATCGTTGACGACGATATCTGGTTTGCTTGCAACAAACCTATGTCCGGATGGCGCACTCCACGAGGCGGAGACAAACATGTATTCGCCGGATTAGTATCGTGTGGCACGTGCGATGCGAACCTAACAGTGAGTACCGGTGGGTCAGTGAAGTCATTGTATTGTGCACAGTGTGCTCAAGCAAAGAAATTAGGCGTACCCAACCGGGTTGGAAATTATGTTTCGACCAACGGCGTCCAAGAAGTATTGATTCAGGCATTAGAAAAAATGTTTTCTGATGATGCTAAATCTGCGTTTCGCGAAGAGCTTAGAAACCGTTTGGAAGGTGGGCAAGAGCTTCGCATCAAAATGCTAAAGGAAGCCGTTCAACAGAAAGAAAGGCAAGCAAGCCGCTTGGTTCGATTGCTGTCATCTGCTGAAACTGAAGACAAAGTAGTTGAAGATGAGTACAAGCAAGTGCTAGCTGAACGTCGACGCTTGAGTGAAGAATTAGCTCAAGCAGAAACACTCTGGTCAAACACGGACGCACAATCTATCGAGCGGCAGTTGAAAATAGACCCGCTTATACTCATTCCGAAATTGTTTTCAGGAGATGCTCCGGCAGAGAAGGTTCGTGCAGCATTACGTAGGCTATTTCCGAAGATTGTGCTTCTGGGTAAACCGAGTCACTATTGTTCCGAGTTCAAAATTGACATTGCACCAGGAGTAGCTCTAGCCGATTGGTCAAAAACAAACGTCATGTATGACGGCACTACAACTTTGTACTACCGCGTTACAACTGGAGCAAAGCGGCCAAGCATTTGGCAAATTGAAGAAATAAAAGGCATTAATTGATTTCAGGGCGACTCATTGAGTCGCCCTTCTTTTTCCTGTTACGTGGTGGCTATTGTCGGTTCAAAGTCACATTACTATGGCTTGCTATTGTTTCTTAGATGACATCTAAGATGAGCAGTCGCGAGGCCGACTTTCGCTGCTAATATATAAAATCGTTGAAAAATTTTCGAATAATTCAATTAGTAGGAATTAGTAAAAAATTTACTAATTCCTACTAAACCAAAATGAACGAACAACTACTCTCCTTAGAACTCTCTCCCGCAGCAATGAAGCAGTACATCAATGCACGGCAAGTGTTTACCGCGTTCGAACAAGCCTTAATCCCGGGTAGCAGGCTCGCGGCTAACCTTGAAGGGCTTCGAGAAGCGCTAATCCTGCAGGAAAAACTCAATGTCGTATATCAAGTAGGTAATGTCGATTTGAAGACAATGGGCCTGCTGTGCCAACAAGACATGAAAGAAGCGGTTGTCGTCGGTGACGGCGCGCTGTATGCGTACGCTGCAGCAGCTGGTATTCGTCTTGAGCGCGATACGCTGAAGAGCACTGCAAAGATGATACATAACTACCCTACCCAACCTTATGAAGCCATCGTGATTGGAATAGATGGGCGAATGGCACGTATGCGCGCCATGCAGCCTTCTGACTATGCGAAGACAGATAACCTGATGGCCGATGTAGTCCAGCTCATGATAGACGACTACAGACTTTATCCGCCAGATGATGAGGACGAATAAAATAAGAGCCCTGTCGGGCTCTTATAAGGTATTGGTTTAAGAATACTGAAGGCTAGTTTTACTAAACCACTTCGTTATCAAAGTGGTTGAGGCATGCAGTTGGCGTATCGTCCAGCGAGCATCAATATCTCTTTTTGCAACGGTTGCACTCCGCTCAGAACGGCGGCATGCATAGCGCTCATTACGGCGAGCCCATTCGAATTTCTCACAATATTTTCGATGAGTGCTATGGGATAGCCCTCTTTATGCCTTTTAAGCGGATGAATTCCAGCATGTGCATAGGAATTAAGTGCTTTCCAAGAGTTTTCTTTGAATCTACTTAATGCTTCGTAAGCCTGAGGTGGAGCTTTCTTCTCAAGGAAAGTCATCATCTCGTAGGCCAGAGGTAGATTTTTAGCCCCCTGCTCTGTCTCAACCGTCAGTTCTGCATCGAGCTTTCCAAGATGTTCCTCAGACGCAGCGTAAAGAATCCATATCGCACGAAGTAATGCTTCGAACTGGGCTCGGTGAATTACCACTCCTGAAGGCAACATTCCTGATTGAAGGAGGTTTCGGCACGCGCCCCAATGTTCCAGCGACATTGAACAAGATACATCGCTTAACAACTGTCTTGGCGAAGTGTCGAACAGTGGCAGGTCAATCAATGAGCGTAATTGTTCTGCGAATTTTTCAGTATCTTCAAATAGTTCGAGATTCATTACGTAGTTTCTATGGTGTGGTGCCAATAGACTATCACCCATGTCCGGATGGCCGATAATGGCAAGACTCAAAGCAGACATTCAAGAGCAGTCAAAAGCTGTTGGTGTCGACAATTTTTATGGGTAGATGCTCCTGAAGTATCACCGGAGAACGAACAGTTCCGTTTCCGTAACGCTTAAGTTAAACACAGCTAGCTCTGCTTCAGCCTCGACGAAACACTATCTGGAGTAATTTTTTCAGAAGAAGAATCGTCGCAGATAGGGCGAACGCACCACTTACAACGAGCGCCACCACCGTTAACACTATCAGCCAAGGATTTTTCCCATCTCCCAACAGGTTTACGGAAAAAAGAACGCCGTAGAAGATTGCTATTGCAATGGAATAGCGGATAACTATCTTTACTCCAGAGATTGGTTCACTTTCTGCTTGTTTTGCGATGGCAGCAACTGAGCTTTGAGCTGCTGCCACGCCAAAACTGATAACCCTATCAGCGCCGACGCCAATCTTCCTTTTGCGCTCTTCGCGCTGGATTGCTTCTCGGAGTTCCAGTTGCTCTTTCGCTAGGCGAATCCTCGTAATCTCGAGTTCCAGTTGATTCAGTTCATCGCTCATTTGATACCTATATTAAGGCTGAAGGGGTGCTGTAAAGTGTATGGTAGAAGTGGCACTATGGCAATGAACTGCGGTTCAACAGTCATATATGGGCCAAAGAAATTTCCCGACTTACCTATTAATAGTTCGATTTGTTTTGGGACCAAAACAATGCAATCTATTAATGGCTAATAATTAGCGAAATCGAGGGGGGGGGCTGAGTATTAACAATTATTTCGATTAACATTATCGAAAATAGTGTAATTATTTAATCCCAACCGTGAGCAGCACGGTCGTATAAGCATGCAAGTTTTCGAAACGCTGTCGAATATGCTGCCGAGCCGCAGAATCGGTCAGGATATTGTATGAGGAAGGCTTTAATCTTTGGCAATTCCTCTTCACTCCACTTGGTGAACGGCAAGTATTGAGCAATGATTTCAGACGGCAGTCGGTCCAACATATCAGATGCTGTTAGGTGGGCATAATTGCGGCGATAACCTTTGAAAAGACCCTTGGTTTGAAAATCCACCGGAGTCAAGTTAACGTATTTGTCGAGTTGGAAGCCAGAGCGGTCGTATTCCACTTTATTGTGGATACCAGCCTCGTGTAATAGGAAGAATACAGGCAAAAACTTGAGACTCTTAGAAAGCCCAGGCAATGTTTCTTGAATTACTCTTACAGCCTCGTATTCTTTCTCGTTGAAGAGCAAGCTATTGTAAATATCGGCCGTAGTGATGGCAGTATAACCAACATCGCCAAGTAAATTTCGCTCTTGTTCGCGATGCTGTGCAGCTACCCCCAGTCCGACTACAAATTCAATATCTTGTTTTCCTTCAACACTGTCGACATCGACGACGACAAGCTTCCCTTGCGGGTCAGTTGATTTTACAAGCTCGTAAAGTTGCTCTTTGCAATAACGAAGAACCCTTGCCGGTAGCTTTCTTTTTGTGGCTTCAATCGCTTCATATACTCCTATGAATGAAACAGCCTTAATAAGGGTTATAGGAATTTGCACGTGGTCCAAAGCAATTACAGTTTGCGAAATTGAATCATCCGCCCCATCTTCCGTACGCTGTACAAAAATAAGATTGTTGTTGAGTTGCTGAAGCTTATCTTGCCCAATGCATTCGCATACTGCCCGCAACAGTGCAATTATGTTGACGTCGTTGAGCGAGTAGCCCATAAAAATCACAGGGTGCTCAACGAAGATGGTAATCAGCTTCGCCGCTAGGTAGGCGTTGCGGTCATTGAAACCCTTGTAGTCTTCCTGTGTAAGGACCAAGCTACGAGGAGACGTGATGCATCCATGAATTTTATAGATTTCACCAATCGACTGAGGGTTCGAGAAAAGTAACTCGTCCTGACCCACATAGACTTTATAGTCTGGGAAGAGAGACTGAAGAAAAGTATCCCAATTGGTCGTAATGATTCCATCAACGTTAAGACGACCCAGAATAGCTACCTCATCTGCATGGGGACCCTTCGCATGGTCTGCAAGCTTCACACTTTTTAAGTATTCACAGATTTCGGTACGTAGCGGTCCGGTTCGCTCAACGATTTTGGATTTATGTTTTTCTCTGCTTTTTTCGAACGCTGGCGAAGTCCACCACTGCTCGTGAAAATCCTCCGCCATCATTCCAGCAACTTTGGATAAATCGCCATCAGCTGACGAATAATAGTATTCGTATGGCTTAATATGCTCACAGAACCTGCGAAGTAACCCTCCCCAATCTTCAAGTTCTAAATAACGCCTTGATAAACCAGAGCCTGCGAACAAAAACGGGCCCGAACTGTGTTTGGTCAGCATTTGAGTTAGGGATTCTGCAATTGTCATAATTCTCTTTACTTTGGGCAAGGGGCGATAGTCCGAGCAGGATTGGCTATTTTATTGACTAAGGAAGATATTAACAAATAGCAACCTTAGCTGTATCTCTTATAAAGAAATATCGTGGCTAGGCCATTACGCTTCTAGTTCGACTCAATAATCAATACCAAATGGACTGTTTTCCACGAACAAATCTTATTGGCAGTGATAACTTTCCTACATATTTTTAGCCAAATGCGCACACAGCAGCTACCAACTCTCGCTCTGTAAAATGGAGAAATGCAGGTACATCTAACGACAGCTTAGAATTTTAAATTCTTCAGTGCTTCTTTCTTTTTATCTCGTCTGTGAATATGCGTTCGCGCTTCCATCGTTCTTGTGCATCCACCATTCTGTCGGCATCAGAAACCGTTAGGCTGTAACCAGTTACTTCTCACTGCCTTATGTAGATACGGACTGGCCACTGCTCCATGTCAAAAATACGAATTCTGACTCAACGTCAGTAGCAACTCTAAGAATAAACGTTCTCACCAAAGCACCTGACTTTTCCAGAGTTTTTCTACCAACCTCTCACAACTACTCTGACTAGGCAGGTCGAACCGTCTGAAATGTCTAGGATAATCATCGAAGATACGGGCTCGACCCCATCCGTGAATAAAAATCCAACCGGTCTTACCAATTGCTAGGTTTTCTGCAGTTTCGGCAAAACATATAAAGCCCATGGCTATGCTTAGCTCCATACTAACCAGCATAGGTAATTCCATGTCTACAATTTCACTGTCTAAAAACATCAGTACCACCCACAAAGCAGTATCTCAAAGCACTCAGCCGGCAGAGACGCCTTGTACGGGTGAACTCATACTAATACGCGGTTTGCCTGGTAGCGGAAAAAGCCGAATGGGAAATATCCTCTCCTTGATTGGTTTCGAACACTACGAAGCAGACCAATATTTTGTTAAGAATGGCAGCTACCACTACGAAGCCAATAAAGTTCGTGAGGCGCATCTGTGGTGTCAAGCCAAAGTCAGGACAGCTCTCGCCAACAGCAAGCGCGTAGTGGTATGTAACACCTTCACACGCATTTCAGAAATGGAACCCTATTTAGGCTTGACGCCTACTGTCCGCATCTTAGAAGCAAAGGGGAAATGGAAAAATATTCACGGCGTTTCAGCTGAACGCATAAAACAGATGGCCGAAAGATGGGAAAAACTCCCCTCCTCACTCCAACATTTGGCTAGGTAAAATTTACCATTGACCAGTTGGACTCAACCGTTTTTTAAGTCCAACTGCCAAATCTACATGTAGTCAATCGAGGTAACGCGGGTAACAAGGTAACGAGGACTTCGTCTTGTTTGGCCATCCGACAGTAATAGCCCGCACCGCGCGGGTCAAAATTAGCTGGAAACGTCATCTTGAATCGATTCAAGATGACGTTTCCAGCCCAACCATTCCCGCTATTCATTCAGTCTCCTCTTGGCTTGAATTCCATGTGAAACGTAAAGGCCATGGTTTTCCGATGCTCTATTGTCTCAAGATTGAGAACCAGAAACCCCGGCTCAATTCAAACAGGCAGTGGAAACTTTTCGTAGTAAATCAGTAGAACCCTGCGACTCAACCTACGATTTTCCAAATAATTAGAAATTTTTTCAAAAAGGCTAAACACGGGACCTAGACGTTTCTTTATGAGGAGTCATTTCATGAAGGACGTAACAAACTGGGTTTTAGTTGGTAAATTTTGCGAGTTAAAGGGATATTCAGACGACGCCGTACGCGCGAAAATCAAGCGTGGTGAGTGGGAGAAAGACAAGCTATGGCGCAAAGCGCCAGACAATCGAATTGTCATAGATGTAAATGCTGTCAACCAATGGATGGGGGGCAGCAATGTCTAAAGGAATATCAAAATCCAAGGAACTAGCGCAGAAAATTAAAAAAGTCGAATTGAATGTTCTCGTCCAGATGAAAGCAAAAAAATTTCCTGGAACAGAAATTCTTATACCAAAGGGGATTACGGTTCGTAGTGAAAATGGCGTGCAGGTTGAATTTATGTACGAAGGAAAGCGGTGCTACGAAACCATTAAGGGAAGGCCAACCGTCGGTCATGTTTTAGCAGCAATAGAAAAACGAGAGCGCGTCATTCAACTTATTGGCTTGCGAGAATTCGGTTATGAAAAAGAGTTTCCAGACAGCCCTAGAGTTCGCTCTTCGCTTGCAGAAGAAGATGAGTTCACACAACCAAAAATTGGCCAAACTGTGGGAACCGCCCTTGATGCATGGCTCGTTACAGCGACTCCTTCAGTTGGTCACAATGCGGCTAAGGATTACACGAAGGATTCAAGTCTTCTGAAAAAAATCCCTCTTTCTGCACTAACCGGTTCTGAAAGTGCTGTGCTAAAAAACGGTGTCCTCGGCGATTTGCCTGTCGACAAACTTGATGATGTCGCCATCACTAGGCTTATGGCTTGGTTACTGGCAAAACCGGGGGCAAAGCTAGGAACCACGTTAAGCGAAAAGCGAGTCAGAAATATTATGACCCCTCTGCGGGGGGCAATGAACCGACTTGCATTAAAGAGCCTAATAAAACACGACCCGTTCAATCTCGTTCGGCCTGTAAAAAAGCGGAAAACAGTAATTACAAATGCAAGCATTACGATTGAAAGTAACTTAGATGCACCGCTTCCTATCCTGGACGGAAATCCTACACAGGAAGAAGACGTTAGCGTAGAACCTTTTTCCCCTGCGGAAGTGAAAGCAATTTTGTCTCAGTTATCCGGCCCCTTTCTCAACCTCATGACTTTCTGGTTCTGGACTGGTTTACGTACTGGTGAACTTATTGCACTACGTTGGTCTGATGTGGATTGGAAAAGCAAAAAAATATACGTTCGCAGGTCTCTGTCCAGGGGGCATTTGAAGCTTCCAAAGTTTGACAAAAAACGGTGGGTGACACTTTGCGAACCAGCATTTAAGGCTCTCGAAGAGCAGTTTAAATTTTCAGGCGACGGAGATGGATGGGCTTTCCCGAACCCATATACTGAAAAAATGTGGGCAAACGAATCGAAAATTCGAACACGTTTTGCTAAAGCTTTAGAGTTAGCAGGAGTTCGTTATCGGCGCCCATATAACTGCCGTCATACGTATGCATCGACTATGCTGTCAGCTGGTGAAAATCCGATGTACGTCGCGCAGCAAATGGGCCACAAGGATTGGAGTATGCTTATTAAAGTCTATGGAAGATGGATTGAAGACGTCGACCTTCAAGCTGGACAACGGATTGCGAAGATGCAAGAAACGCTGTGGTCAGAGATGGCTGAGCTCGTGCGTAGTAGGCAAATGAAGTCCGAGGACGACCATACTGACAAGGTAGGAAATGATGGTGATGCGGTGACAGACGATGAGGAATTGGAGTTTTAAATCAATGTTTAAAAACAACTAGTTATTGATTTTTTGAAAGAGCCGCACAGCGGCTCTTTTTTGTGTGGCTCATGGTCCGGCAAGCTGGTCAAATGCTTTTTGATTTTTCCAGCCTATCTACGTACCATCTAATTTCATCCGAAAGTTGTCACTTTTTGCAAGAAGGATACTCACCCCGGAAAGATTGCATTTACATCAATAAATAATTTCCGTAATTTTCACGTCAAATGAACAATGCGACAAATTTGCGACAAAAATTGAAGAACGACCTGAACCCCGCATAAAGTCTAGAGCTGGACGCGGGTTCGATTCCCGCCGCCTCCACCAAGAACTCGTTTAAAGACATCCAAAGAAGTACAAGAAACCGCATTTCTCCCTCTGAGAATGCGGTTTTTTCGTTTAGAGACGTCCAAAGCGGAATATTGACATCCAGAACATACAGGGGGTAAATTCGGGGGTACCACTACCCTCCCGCTAAATCGATACCCCCACATGCCTTTAACCAACATTTCCGTTAAAAATACCAAACCTGGCGAGAAGCCTATTAAGTTGTTTGATGGAGGCGGCCTATTTCTACACATTGCGCCGAGTGGGGGTAAATCGTGGAGACTAAAGTACCGATTTGGGGGTAAGGAGAAACTTCTCACGTTTGGCACTTATCCAGAAATCACCCTAAGTGAAGCTCGAGAGCAGCGAGATCAAGCGCGCAAACTATTGGCCACCGATATAGATCCTGGAGAGAATAAAAAGGCTCAAAAAGCTGCACTTCAAGAAAATAGCGAAAATACTTTCGAGATGATCGCTAGGGAATGGTTTGGCAAGTTTGCGCCGAGCTGGGCACAAAACCATTCCGAGAAAATTATCCGCAGACTGGAAAGAGATATCTTTCCATGGATTGGAAAATCTCCCATTTCAGAAATTAAGGCTCCTGAGCTTTTAATGGCACTCCGCAGAGTAGAGAATCGGGGCGCTACTGAGACTGCTCATCGCGCCCTACAAAATTGCGGCCAAATTTTTCGTTATGCAATTGCGACCGGCCGAACAGAACGAGACCCTACTATTGCCTTACGAGGTGCCATTCCTCCAAGTAAAGTCAAACACCACTCATCAATTATTGAGCCCAAGGCCATCGGTGAGCTACTTCGGGCAATTAAGGGGTATCAAGGAACTCTGATAACAAAATGCGCTTTGCAACTAGCGCCCCTTTTCTTTGTCCGGCCTGGCGAACTACGAAAGGCGGAATGGAGTGAGTTCAACTTTGAAACTCTAGAATGGCGCATCCCTGCAGAACGAATGAAAATGGGGGAATTGCATATTGTTCCGCTTTCCACACAAGCCATTATAGTTTTGCGCGAACTCCAGCCTCTGACAGGCAATGGCCGTTACGTCTTCCCTGGCGCAAGAACTAATGGCCGACCAATGAGTGAAAACACAGTTAATGCGGGCCTTCGCCGCTTGGGATATACAAATGATCAAATGACGGGTCATGGCTTTAGAAGCATGGCTAGTACACTACTAAATGAGCAAGGTTGGCATCGGGATGCCATTGAACGGCAATTAGCGCATGCAGAAAGGAATTCTGTTCGTGCGGCCTACAACTATGCTGAACATTTACCAGAACGCCGGAGAATGATGCAAGCATGGGCTGATTTTTTGGACAAACTAGAAGAAAATTCAACCATCGTTTCGATCAAAGCAGCATAGCTCCTCCAACAGTATTAAAAAACAATGTTCTAAATTTCCATGTCTTAGGCAAACCAGCTCGAGCATCCGATGACAGTTCCCGCCTGAAGTGCGCAGTTATTTTTCTAGAAAGCGGTAGCAGCACAATGATCCGGCATTTTTTCGGAGGTTCGGGAAGTTAACGGCATAAACAGTGGGTGACCTCGAGGCGATGCAGCTCAATTAATCTATATTCTAAACAGAGTGGACACGTATGAAAGTTGAAAATACGCTGGTTCGACCCAAAAACAAGAAGCGTTGCGCAATATGGACTGGGACGCAATGGGAAATTTGGCCCGTTTCGGCCGCTTATCCACACCGCAAAACCGCGTTAGTAAGGTGCTACGAGTGTCATGGCCCTATAATTTTGATGAGGGAGAGCCAAAATGGACGGAACGAGGCTCACTTCGAACATCGTCCGGCGCACCCTGGATGTCCCCTAGCCTACAAACAATACTGCGGAACATCATCACTTCATCCGCAGGCCGTCGGCACTCCACAGAATTCCAATCAACATGCTTTTACCGACCACATTTCAGACGAAGCTGCGGAAGAGATCATCGGCTCTGTCGGTAGTACAGAGAGAGAGCAGCTCTTACTGGCCCGTGTTGGTCAAGGAGAATTTAGGAAAAAACTTCTGACGCGATGGAAAACTTGCAGTGCCCTAGGCTGCGGTCCTCAGACCGCGTTAATTGCGTCGCACATAGTATCTTGGCGCACCTGCGAGAACAATAACGAGCGCCTTGATCCCGATAATGGCCTGCTTCTAAGTCCAAATCTAGATAAGCTTTTTGACCGCAAAATGATTTCATTTACAGATAAGGGACGCCTGCTAGTCAGTCTCAGTCTCGACCTGAACGATGCGATGCTCTTGGGTCTGCGCCAGGATATACAACTTCGCAGTGTGCCTAATGGGATTAAAAAGTATCTAGCTCGGCACCGAGAAGGTTTAAAGTGGCGTGAACTCCCCTTTTAACAGGGAATGGATAGCTCGTTAAATATGACGTTGGCTGTCCACGTCTAGCTGGAATGTGATCCGTCTCCCGTAACCAGGCGAAATGACTCGCTGGCGAAGATTATTTCGCCTCCTGCAATCCGTGTTGCGCAAGCTGATGGTGTACACAATTCGAGGCAGCTGATTACCAGAATTGCAGTCAAGCCGGAAACATCCGTTACTGAGTTTCGGGGTACATTCCACCTAATACACGTGCACACAAAAAAATGAACAAAGATGCCCATCTCAAGATATCCGATAGAGTCTCGCTCACGTCAACTCCCGCTCCGAGAGGGTTTATCGAGCCACATGCGACCTTACTGCGACAGCCGGTGGATGGCCAGCCGCTATACAAGGTCATGCGGGCTGAGCATCTAATAAACTCCATCGCTAATTCGTATCTGCACTTCAATCGCGTCGATAGCTATCGCGATTTCGATAAAGCCGACGCACTAGACGGTGCGCAGCTTCCCGCTGATCGGGTGTTAAATGCAACCATCGGCTTCGAAAAGGCACCGACCTTTACTGCGGAACATTATTACGACCAAAGTCGGGCTCGAACTTATGCTTGCTGCTTCGCACTCGAGAACAACGCACATATCTGGCAGCATTATGGCTCTGGTAGCGATCACGGACGTGTTGCTGTTGTCTTCGATTTCACTTGGCTACGACAGCACCTCAATGCGCAGCTGATGCCGGGCACAAGCGGACTGATGCTAAACGATGTTCCTTTACGACAAATTTTCTCGATCAATTATGGAGTCGTCGATTATGTGGACACTGACCAACACAGGCTCAACAGCCAGCAGCTCCCAAACCCGATTCTCTATAGCTACCTTAAAGCCGAACGCTTTCGTGCCGAGCACGAGTTGCGTGTCTCACTCAGCGCAATCGGCATGGGTAGACTCTCCTTGAACGGCAAGGCCATAGAACTCCCGCCAAGCCTCCACATGGCATTCGACTTCCGAACAGCAATCGCCGGTGGAGGAATAATTTCCATAGATACAGGGGCCGACTGCGATCGAGCGTGGTTCGGCAAAGAACTCGACAAACTTAGAATAAGAGGAACGTAATCCACGCCCTCGAAAAAAAATCCTCGACAGAGCTATCTAGTATGCAGCACACCGTTACACACTTCTACATCAACCTCTTTCCAAGTAGAATTACTATCAAATTGTCAATTATCACTGCTAGTAGAGGGAAACAATGGCGTCCGATGTTACTGCCTATCGATCAGTGAAAATTGATTCTCAAAGTAACTCATCATGTGAAGTTTCAATTGTCTAGCTGTACCTGATAAATAAGGCCATGAACAACAATCAAAGCAAACAACAGCCGGAATTCGTCAAGGCACGCTGGCTACGCGACCTAATTCGCTTTGCCCCCTTAAAAAGTCAGTTTGTACTATCCGGAAACGTTCGCGACTTACAAGCATGTGAAGTGGCCCCAGGAATTGTGACAGCACAACCTTTAACCGACACTTTATGCGATGGTTTAAGAGAGATTGGGTATACACAACTGGTGGTTTGGAATCCATTAATAGGCTTCTCTGTCAATGCCCGTACTGACAGCCAAGAATCGCGCGATACTATTTTGAATAGCCTAGGTTTAACACCTAGCAATGGTGTTGCCCCAGGTGGAATAGATATACTCAGCACTACCTTAGAACGTATAGTCTCATTTGCTGAGGCACCGATGGCTTTAATCATCGATTTTGCTTCTCGCTTGACGGTCCGCACTGAATCACTTAATGCGGCGGAACATAACCTTTTTACACGCGCAATAGTACTAGGTCACGCAGCTCAACCTCGCCCTCACGGAGAACAACGACGTCCATTCTTTAATACGGTTATTTGGATCGTCGACAAGGAAGGAGATGTTCCAGATTGGCTTCTAATCGACAACCCGCGGATTCGCCATATCCCCATCTCAAAACCCGATAATCTTGCACGCCGTGCGCTATCCAACGCGCTCCTTCGCGGAGTCCCTGGCTTCCAAAACGCCTCTACTGAAGCTTATGCTGAGGCCGAGCGTGCTTTCGTCGATGGTACGGAAGGTCTCTTCCTTTCAGATATGAATGCTATTGCGACGCTAGCCCGAGTAGAAAACGTAGGCATTGAGAAGATTGCTGATGCAGTTCGTCGTTATAAAGTTGGCGTTACTGAAGACCCCTGGCTTCAGATTGAACGTAATAAGATTCAGAATGCAGAAGTAGAAATTCGCAAACGTGTCAAAGGCCAAGCACATGCAGTTACCCATATGCTGGATCTTGTTAAACGTGCGATGACTGGATTAGGATCGCAGCGTAAGGGAGGGCGCCCACGCGGAGTAGCGTTTCTCGCAGGTCCCACTGGAGTCGGGAAAACCGAGCTAGCCAAGACCATTACCAGCCTATTATTCGGTGACGAAAGTGCTTACATTCGTTTCGACATGTCGGAATTCAGCGCAGAACACGCAGATCAACGTCTAATTGGTGCACCGCCCGGATATGTAGGTTACGACGTTGGTGGAGAACTCACTAATGCCATCCGCGAAAAGCCATTTAGCGTAGTTCTGTTCGACGAAATCGAGAAAGCCCATCCGCGTATCTTAGACAAATTTCTACAAATTCTAGACGATGGCGTATTAACCTCCGGGAGAGGAGATCGCGTCTACTTTTCCGAAGCATTAATCATTTTCACTTCAAATCTAGGCATCTATCGCCAAGGAGATCTGGGGAAACGAGTACCGAACGTACTACCTGGCGAACCTTTTGAACATGTACAGGAAAAGGTATTAAGTGAAATCCAGGATCACTTCAAGCTAATACTAAATCGGCCCGAAATCCTTAACCGAATCGGCGAAAATATCATTGTCTTTGACTTCATTCGCCAAGATGTTGCCGAACAAATTTTTGACCAAATGGTCCGAGCTATTTTGGACGATATCTCAGCACAAGGCATTTCGATTGAGATCCAAGAGACTTTTATGTCAATACTAAAAAAGCGATGCTTGAGTGATTTATCAAACGGCGGCCGTGGTATTCGCAATCAAATTGAGGCACATCTCATCAATCCACTAGCGCGAGGATTGTTTGACCAAAATGCGCAAGCAGAGGATCGATTTACTTTGAGTGGATACGACTCCGACGCACTACAGTTGCACAAGCTGTAGTTCATGAACATACGAATTTCTCGCCTTCACTTCCCGGTCACCACGTTAGGACCAGGTCAGCGCATTGGCATTTGGCTTCAAGGGTGTAGCATCCATTGTCCCGGTTGTATCTCAGCCGATACTTGGGCCACAAATACCGGCGAAACAACCGTTGAAACTGTTCTTGAACATATAGCTCCTTGGATTTCCTCTGCGAACGGCATCACTATTTCCGGCGGCGAACCGTTTGATCAGGCCGAGGCACTGCTCAAATTACTGCAAAGTCTACGTCGCCGTACCGCAATAGACATTCTCGTCTACAGTGGCCATACCTTTGAACACATCGCACCGATATTAGAAAAAGCAGCAGGCCTAATCGATGCCTTGATATCTGATCCGTTTGAACTCCATACCGCAAACTCACTACCACTTAGAGGTAGTGATAATCAAAGCTTGCATCTTCTAACAATGTTGGGACGTGACCGATTTAGTCAGTATGAACGACCGCTAGCTGACAGCGACAAATCGTTAGATGTCATGTTCGATCAGGACGGCAGCATTTGGTTTGCCGGCATACCTCAACGAGGTGATTTCCATCGCCTAAAAGAGCTCTTAACAGATCAGGGACACCAGATACTGATTAGTGCCGATAAGACGAGCGATTAGTAATACAGAAAAAATAGAGGATTAGTAGACATGATGCGTTTTTGTCCAAATTGCAAAACCGAACGATCCGTCCAGGAATGGTTCTGCGAAGGTATTGTTGATAATGCACCTTGTAACTGGGAGCTATCTGCAATCGCAATTAGGGAGAATGGATATCGTCCACAAGAACTAGTAACGGAAGAAGACAAAGAACAGCGACAAAGGATTTTATCCGCATCGTCCATCTTACGTTGCGCAAACGGCCATCTGATGAATCAGGGTGACTTAATGTGCTTGGATTGCGGTGCAGATCCAAGTTCTGTTATTCCACCTGAGCTAGAACAAGATGCGACAGCGCCGGGAGAAGACTCTGAAGAACAAGCAACTGCAGAAGAAACGCAAATCGATGGCTGGCGATTACTGAAACGCATTTCCAATGCAGATAGCGTACGCGAACGCTATGTTTGCCAGCATATTGATACAAATAGAAGTGCCGTTCTGACGTTATATCGCCCCGGCGCAGAACCTGATCCGGCGGTATATGAAGTCGTTGCCTATCTCCCCAAAGAACATGTTCCCGAGATAATTACTACAGGGCGATGGGATGGGCGAGCCTATGAAGTGACTGAAGAATTAAGCCAAGGTTCTTTTGCCAACATAGACATCGAGTTCAGTAACCTAAGTACTATCCGAAATGTCGTTTCCGAGCTCGGAAAAATCTTAAACTCCTTCTCGGAAGCAGGACTGCGTCATCGAGATCTCCGTCCTGAGACACTATTTGTTCGGAACCGCACTCCATTAGACCTTGTTATTGGCGGATTCGGGTCAGCACGTTTAGCTGAATTCGATCTGGATATTGTCGCACCACTCGAAACGACCCGTTACATGGCTCCGGAAACAGTTGCCGGAGGTGTCGCCGCGGCCTCAGATTGGTGGAGCTTAGGTATGATTTTGCTCGAGAAGCTCACCAATGGTGCGTGCTTTAAGGAGACCAATCTTCACGCCTTTCTGATTCACGTTGTCACCAATGGTGTGCCACTCCCATCCGATTTAGATCCGCAAATTCATTTGCTGTTGCGCGGTCTACTAGCACGTGACCGTCATGAACGTTGGCAATGGCCGCAAGTACAAGCGTGGCTAGATGGTAAGGATATACAAGCCCCCACAATAAGAGAAGTAGATGTCGATAGTGAAGAAGGCAACAGCATTTCTCTTGGCTCCCAACGATTCCGTAAGCCGCCCATTTTTGCCTTAAAGGCAGCAGAGAAAGAGCACTGGAACGAGGCAAAAGATCTCCTTAGTCGCGGTGTACTGATTACTTGGGCAGAACAAGCCGGCTTATCTAGCAAGGCAATAACGGGCCTACGACAGCTGATGCAGCAGATTGAAATTGATGACGACTGTCGCTTAATGATTGCCTTAAAGCTTCTCAATCCGGAACTTCCGTTAATTTTGCGCGGAGAAATCGTTAATCCCGGATGGCTGCTGCAGAATGCACTAGAAGCCTACGATCTCATTACTGGCCCTGTACCTTCTTTTTTGGAACGACTGGGAACTGAACAATGGATTTCTGGATTGAGCTCGCGTGCTGCGCTTGTTCGACAGCGCGCTGCCAGTTTAAGTATTGAACTGAGCGAAGAAAATGTCCGTATTTTTCTTCTTTCTACATCGCGTGCACGACTAGCGGCCATGTGGGAACAAACTCGACAACTTTTGCCCGACTCTAATCATCCTGGGCTATTGTCTTTATCAGAGAAAAGGACGATCAGTGAAGAGGATCTAATAGTCTTGTTGAGTGCAGCTATTTCTCAATTTCGTTCGGTTGAAACAATATTGAATGAGGCCAAGCAAATAGCAGACAGAGAAAATATCCTTAGTTTTGATAAGGAAACCGCACGATCTACTTTAGCGTTAAGTCGTGCCGAACTATTTCGGAAAGTCGATGATCGAATTGCCGGCTTTGCACGTACTGGGAAAAGGCTAATTGATGATTTGGCAGAACAGTTCCGCCTTGAGCGTCGCTTGTCGCTGCATGAAGCCATACTCCTATTAGCCATTCCAGTAGATCAATGGCTTGAGCCACAGAAACAGCAATACGTATCTCATCTTCTTGATTTTTTTGAGAAGAAAGTATCTTCCTCAGTCATGCGTGGACCATTAGTACGAATGACTATCGGTAAATCTGTAGGTCGGGCCGATCTTATGGAAATGAATAGTTCGCGCCATAATGGGCCTATGTTGCTAGACCATCTGCTGCAGCGTAATTCTCAATCAGTTCAATTAGATCCAGCACTCTTTGCTGACCATCTCGGTTTGGAATCGCGACTTCACGCGTTGTATCGTCAAACGTCAGTCTATAAACGAGATACTGGTATCGATGGCCTGTATATGGGTTTTCCGTTTTTAGCTATAAAGGACAGTCGCGCCAAAGTTCGTCCAAGAATCGCTCCAGTATTACTATGGCCAATTAAATTGCTCATGGAACTGGGGACTCGATCCCAAATTTCATTGGCTTTTGATTCGGAACGCGAGGAGATCAGAATTAATCCTGCCTTGGAGGGTTTGCTTGGCCGCGAGACGGTTAAAACTTGGCGTGCTGCAGCCGACGAAGTGTTGGGACGTTCAACACTGAAAATCGCCGATGTTATGGACGCATTTGGTCTACTGGCACCAGTCGAACAGCGCCAACTTAGGGTGCTACCACCACCAACTTACGAGATTCCGCCCGGGACCACTCAACTAGTTTGTTCCGCTGTTTTGTTTCATGTAACTTTTAGCGGCCAAGCTATAGGCGAAGATCTGAGACAACTAAAGGTTCTATCACCCTCTGGCACCGCATTGGAATCTATGTTGCGCTTGAAGGAAAAAGCGCAATATGAGGCGCCAGTGCCATCAGTGGCAGAAATAGACCGCTACCTGACAGTAGCTAGCGATCCGTCTCAAGAGTCAGCCATACTAAAGGCACGTCAAGGTCCAGGTCTTTTGGTAGAGGGGCCACCTGGAACAGGTAAGAGCCAAACCATCGTCAATATGGTCGCGGATGCCATTGGCCACAAAAAAAGTTTGCTCATTGTCTGTCAAAAGCACGCAGCACTGGAAGTCGTATACAAGCGCCTAGTTGCCGAAGGATTAGGTGACCGAATCATCATGGTCAACGATGTCAATAAGGACCGTGAACCTACAATTCGCACGATACGAGAACAACTAGATAGTATTTTTAAAGGCTCGTCGTTTGACAACGGTTGGTCAAAACAACGTGAGCGTGTCGCAGCCAAAATTGAAGCACTGGAAGGCGAATTAGATCGATTGCATCGCGCACTTCACAACGTAGATCAAGCAACTGGCTTGAGCTATCGCACCCTATTAGGTGAGTTAATCCAACTGGAAGCCGGTACGCCACCTTTAAACATGCCGCAGTTGAGAAGCAAACTTTCATCGTTAGACCCTGCATCCCTTACCACTGTTGAAGAACAATGTTCTCCCTTGGCACGTTACTGGCTTCCCGCTAAATTTGAAGGCAGTGCTTTAGCGCAATTGAAGTCATTTTCCGCCGACTCGGCAACTATTGATGAATTTAAAGTCGTTTTTATAGCCTTTCTAGATGCGGAACAACATCGTATTCAGGTACTGAATGAGCACCCTGCGCGATTCGATGTTGATGATCCAGAACCCTATCGTACTTGGCTTAAGCAAAATGCAGCTCGATTGGCTGGTTTGGATGAGACTCAACGTAAGCGGCTTGCACAATGGCTTCCGCTATTCCGTCCTTCCGACAGGAAGGATACTCCTGGCCATCTTCATTACGCAGCGCTCCAAGGTCTGCGTCATGAATTAATATCCATCAATAGCATTGGGTATAACGATGCCATGTCGACGTCACTAGCTCAAACAACTAACCTTGAGCTAATAGAGCGTATAAAACAAGCCACACTGGCCGTGCGTCCGGCTACATTCCTTAGTCGTTTGAATCCTGCTACGTATATTCGCCGAAAAAAATTATTGAAGTTCATTATTCGCACCGGCTCCACCGTTGAAGTAGATTCCATCAATAAGCTACTCGCAGCAGCACTTCTGGAACAGCAGTGGCGTCCCCTTCGTCAGAAGCTTAATACAATAGCGGAGACATTACTGATGGAGAAAGTCACGGCCGCCTGCGGTCCAACATTAGCCGATGAATGCCTAACTCGTCTTCGCAAACTTGAAGAAGTCCGAGAATTAGCGCAGCATTTAGCAGTTGCTCCCCGCTGCGACGAATTTGAAGAAGCTGTCATGACAGGAGACCGTGCTCCCGTTGAGCAACTCCTAGACGGCTTCGAGCGCGCCTTTATACGATACGCCGCTCGTCAATTAAGCTTGAAAAATCTGGCTCTACTACATGACTGGTTCTCCACAGACCTGATAGATCAATGTCATCAGTCTATCCAGCACAACCTCGAAGATCGTACCGTTCTCAATCGAATTCACGATGCACTACCCACATTAGCGGCCTATCAGCAATTCCGTACACGCTCCCAAAACTTGAGCAAAGATACGCTCGAAGTCTTTGCGACAATGCGGCACAATGAATTCCTTTTTAATAACGTCCCGCTAGAATCACTTGATGGCGAAGTCCGCCGCATTGTCAATCGTGAAGCCCGTTTGGGCTGGAAGCGCCGAATGGAACAGAATAATCCCGAACTTCTGTTAGAACAGACGGAAACAGTCGCCAAGGTCCAATCGTTAGCTACGGCTGATGAAGAAATGCGGAGGCTCAATCGTGATGTGCTACGAGAGGGTATTGATCGCAACAATATTGCAACGGCAAAACAATGGGAAGATGTCACCAGACTGCGAGGGCAGCGGTCGCGGCGCCTACGTGAATTCATTGAATCAGGCGCCAGTATGGGTTTAATGGCTTTACGTCCGATCTGGCTTATGAATCCAGACGTTGCTAGCCGTGTACTCCCACTAAAAACTGGCCTATTTGATTCAATTGTATATGATGAAGCTTCACAGATGCCTGTTGAATATGCGTTACCTACGCTCTTTCGCGGCAATGTTGCAATAGTCAGTGGCGATGAAAAGCAAATGCCACCTAGCTCCTTCTTCTCTGGTCGCACTGATAACGACGAGGCTGAGCTTTTCGATGGCGAACAACCCAATGACGATGCTAGCGAAGAAGAAAAAGAGCAGTTTGAAGAAACATGGAATCGTCGCGAAATTAAGGATTGTCCTGATCTCCTACAGTTGGCAAGAACAGCGCTTCCCATAACAACACTTCAAATTCACTACCGGTCAGTTTATCGTGAATTAATAGGCTATTCGAATGCAGCATTTTACGAGAACAATCTAAACGTTCCAGCACGACATCCTGATGCCACGATCCAAGAGATCAAACCTATCGAAATGATCCAAGTCAACGGGTTGTACGATAAGCAAACTAATGCTGAAGAGGCAGACCGTGTAGTAGCTTACTTGGCGGATCTCTGGAAAAAGCCATATATGGATCGCCCATCCGTGGGTGTAGTGACTTTCAACCTAAAGCAAGCCGAGCTAATTGAAGAAAAATTGGAGTTATTTGCTGAAGAGAATCCTGCATTCCGTACCGCTTATCAGGAAGAATCTATGAGAAGCGACGGCGGTGAGGATATGGCCGTCTTCGTAAAGAATGTGGAGAATGTACAAGGTGACGAACGTGATGTAATCGTATTCTCTACGACCTTTGGTCGCAATGGTCAAGGTGCATTCAAACGCTTCTTCGGCGTATTAGGACAGAAAGGTGGAGAACGACGGCTAAATGTAGCAGTAACTCGAGCACGCCAAAAGGTCGTTTTGGTAACCTCAATGCCAATCCATGAAATATCGGACATGCTTAGCACCCAACGTAAGCCAGCTATTCCTAGAGATTATCTGCAAGGCTATATGGAATATGCTCGCACCATGTCAAACGGCGATCTTCCATCTGCCCTCTCTTTGTTAAAACGAATGCATAGTGAACGGGTAAATGCACGCTTGGAACAAGGAAAAAAATTGGATGGCTTTGCTACGGATGTTCTCTCATATTTACACTCGATTGGTTTCAATCCAGTAGTCGCACAGGAAGGCGACGCCTTCAGTCTAGACTTTGCTATTGCAGACTCACACACAGGTCTTTATGCCATTGGTATTGAGTGCGATGCACCGCGCCACGAGTTATTACACCGCGCGCGAGCGCGAGATATCTGGCGTCCTTCTGTCTTGAGCCGTGCAATCCCTCGTCTCCATCGTATCTCATCGCAAGCTTGGTATCACGAAAATTCGTCCGAAAAAGAGCGCTTGAAATCAGCTATCGAATCAGCTCTTCAGAAGGAACTAACATGAGCGGCCCCAAAGTTGTACGTATTGTTACTCGCGAAGAAATAATTTCTATCTGTGAGGGACATCTGCGTCGCCTAGACCAGACCATTGCAATGTGGAGCAACGATGGCAAAAGGATTAAGGAACTAACTGATGAAGAAATCGCTACGACGCTGCATCGCAGAAAGGCTTTTGATATCCTGTTAAAACAAGACGCATTCATGGATTTACAAAAGAAAGTTCCTGATGAAATTGCGTTTCTAACCGCTGATCTTGATCGACGCCATCGAATAGCCTCCGAAAAAGCAGTACAAGAGCGAAAACGCCATCGCCATGGGCGAGATAGTGCCTCAACGTTAATACAGATGCTTGAGGCTCGAGATATTGCCATTCCGACAAAACTATATGAAGAACTAAGAACGCTAGCTGCTGGCAAAGCCGCCCCCAATATGGACACCATCCTTGCGCGCGGATTTTCATTACTTACGACGCCCTTTAGCAGCAAAGACTTGTCTGAAGCACAGCGTACAGCAGCAGAAGCTCTCATGGTTGGATTAGAGAAACAAGATTTCACGACTTGGAAAGCAACGCATGTTCCCCTTACCCAGAACCCAAGAATAGCGCGCATTGATCAACAGATTGCTGAACTCGAGATGCTTTTGGGCAGCGATCGAACAGCAAACTATATTGAAAGATTGAGCAAAGTTGAGAAGATGGAAGTCAGTTCAAAACAAAACCTCATCTTGGATAGCTTAATTTTAGACTTGGCCGCCGATCTGGAGAGCGCCCGAACATATCGGTCCACTATGACTGAATTGAGAGCGCTTGTCGCAGAACTGCAGGCCCATGATCTAACTACAACAACACTACTCGAACGCATTGAAGCTTGTAAGCCATTGATGTCTTTACAGGCGATAACTGAACTCACAGATGAATGCAGAACATTAATTGCCCAGGCTCGGCAACGCAAGGAAGCAGAGGCGCGGCGCCAGGTTATCCTACAAGGGCTGGCGCAGCTAGGCTACGAAATCAGCGAAGGAATGGAAACTGCTTGGGCTACAGATGGTCGAGTTGTCGCAAAAAAAGCCGCGCTACCTGGCTATGGCGTCGAAATTGGAGGAAATGCTCAGAATGGCCGTTTACAGGTAAGGGCCGTGGCGTTAGAGGCCGACAGAGATATCAGTCGAGATAAGGACGTTGAGACTATTTGGTGCGGAGAATTTTCAAAGTTGCAGGGATTACTTGCGGACCGCGGTGACAATCTTGCTATTGAACGTGCTCTGGGTGTAGGAGTTGTGCCTTTAAAAGTAGTGGCCGGAACACTGCAAAGCAATCTACAAGAAATAAAGAATTTTGATCTGGCAAAAAAAACCTGAGTCTATGCCTTCTTTATGCTTGGAGTAACGTAGATAAAATCTACATCAAGAAAGTCACGGAAAATCGCAACTTAGCTGATAGATATGCAATACCATCAAGAAAAGAAAACAACAAAAATAACAGATAGGCGTCCAGAAAAATATCGTTACGGAATCAACCTCCCGGTATCCCTTGAAGGTAGTTGTAATCTACGACGCACAATAGGGTCATCACCTTGATATTGTTTCTCAATTTCCATCTGATTAATCTCATGTTCTGAATATGTTTTCTCTATGTTGCCACTCACTTGCGTTTGAGATACCGGTGAAGTATCGCGTCGGCTTACTGGCGGCAATGTCGAACCGTGTTTAGTTGTTCCATATTCGACCTGATCAAATACTTTATTTTTTCCTGATTCAGTTTCGTCATTGGAGGAAACGGAGACGCCCGATATAGGCTCATCCGGTGAGCGTAAGTGTTCCCCGACGATCGCATCGTTCGTTGTCGATTGAATCGGAGATTTGTCCTTCCCAGAGAAAATTAAAAGTCCTACCACGATAACTGCACCCATTCCTAGTTGACCTAGTAAGCCCATCCCTGCGTATTTAACGTTCACACTCGCACATTCTGGACATCTTGCGGATAGATCTTTTCCCTTGGGATACCAAGTGTATTTACAGTCCACGCACTTATTGAGTGAGCGTTTAGTAGCCGCCATAATCGGCCTCCCTTTAATAAAATATTTTAGTTATCACATAGCTAAAGTATGGTATTTAACCATATGGAATAGAACGTCATTCCTCTATAGGTTTAATAGCTTTAAATACTCCCGTCTTACTCATACTACGTTTAAGTTCGAACTGAGATAGAGATTCCCCAACTTCAATATGAGTCAAATTCGCAAACTGAATACGACCCCACTCTTCCCTACGTACTTTTACAGAATACAAGTACTCATCTTCTATTTCCCCCGTTCGAATACTTGCCCTTTGGGAGTACCCTGATAACAAGACCAGATTAACCGTTGGAAGCGCAGCAAAGATCTCTCCAATAATTCGAAAACCGACTGCATGCACATGACGCATATAGTTTTTCTGAACTTGTGTAGCACTGATCTCTTTGACCGATAAGCGATAACCACGCTGTGGAACACTTGCTACCTTATCGGGCATGTCTTCAATCTCAGGTAGATCAACATCAACGACAACTTTTTTTCCTTCTTCCAAGATATCAAAAGAAAGAGTCGTTTCCCTAGGCCAGACAATATCTTGCAAAACCTCTTCCAAAAATATTTCCATTGATAGAGTATCGCCCTGGATTACCTTAGCAATTAAATCCTGCTTATTACGTTGCGCTGTATCGAATTCAAGTCGATCACTAGTCCACTTAGAAAGATCGTCTTCATATTTCAACTGAGTTTTTGCATTCTGTGCTTCGATTCTTGCAATCGTTTTTTTGAACCAACGATTAAAAAAGTTGGGTTTTATTGGAAGAGGTTTGACTGGCTGACTCTCTCCGTACTGCAGTGGCTCATAAGATGGGATCCGTGTCGATTCTGGGGTATACAGATGGATCTCGCTTAAAGCCTCAACTTGACTGTTAATCTGATCACATTTTCTTTGGATAAGCTCGCGGATTACATCACCGTTCTGTTTTTTCGCAACTTTTATTACATCCTCAGTCAGCAGAATCCCATTCTCATCTTTGAAGAGAATTTCTCCTAAGTCGTTTACTTCGACAGTGATAGCAATCGATACCTTGGTGTTAGAACCATGGTTATGGTTACCCCTGCTTCCTGCTAGCTTTTGGCGCGATGAAAATCCCGCTATACCTGTGTTTAAGTAGGTGCCGCGTTGTCCAATACCTAAAGAAGCGCCACGAGGACCGATTGTCCAACTAGCCCCCTTGCTACTGAAATTCATGCGAATACCAGGAGCAAGCTTAATTGACTTTCTAAATCTAATTGGCATAAGCGGTAGGGAACCTAGTTAGGAGTACATGCATATCGACTTTGCCTCGGTATAGACAGCGAGATTACTTAAGTGACAATTACATCGTTGCCACAATTGTTGCCACAAGGAACAAAGTAGCATACCGAACAATAAGGAACGATCCATCCCATATTCATGGGATGCGAATGTTTAAATGAAATCTACTTCGAACACATATCACTTCCATGAGCTTCAGCCGGTATTTCGCTGTAGTGCGTTCATTCATCAACACAATGAAAGAAACCATGGAAAATCCTTATGTCTATCCACACGACCCCGATGAGCCTATTGAGGCTTTCCCACCCTATTCCTCATCAGAAGCCTGTCCTCAGTGCCGCTCGCATCAGATCGAGAGCAGAAATTACGCTACTAAAGCCGGCTGCGTCATTGGAGCAGTCGCAGGTATGAGTGTCAGCATCGCTAGTTATGCAAGAGGAGCCCGCATTGGCTCTTCGATCGGAATGGTCGGCGGGCCGATTGGTGCAACGATAGGTGCCATCGCTGGCGCTGTACTTGATGCATTTGCTAGCGGCGCGGCAGGTTGTGCCACAGGCATCGCGCTAGGCCGAATCGTTGACAGTACCGTAATGCTTAACAATAAATGTCATCACTGCGGACATACATTCAACGTTCATTAGCTCCGCTGCCCCAACTTAAGCGCTATCTCTACGCGACTTAACCAATTCCTTTTCTTCTTTCTTTTAAACCCTCCCATGTCATCTCGTCGACGACTGTCGATTGTGATGCCATGGGTTTTTTATGCTGGGAACACAATGTCACACGAAATTGAAACGATGGCTTTTACCGGAGAAACCCCATGGCACGGCTTGGGCAAAGCGCTCACTCCTAATCAGCCCCTTAATACCTGGGCCCGTCAGTCCGGACTTGATTTCAAGATTATGGAAACACCTGTTCGCTTCAATACCGGCTTATTAGGTGCACCGGAAAAGATCCAAATGTTTAGCCACCAAAAGGTACTGTATCGCTCAGATACCAACGCTGCCCTGTCTGTCGTCTCGAATCGATACCAGGTCGTGCAGCCAGACGAAATCTTGGAGTTCTATCGTGATCTGACTGAACGCTCTGGTTTTGAATTGGAAACGGCCGGCGTCATGAAAGGTGGCCGCAAACTCTGGGCACTGGCCAAGACCGGACAATCTTTCTCAATCAAAGCCAAGGATCGTATAAACGGGTACCTGTTGCTGGCAACCGCCTGTGACGGCAGTCTTGCGACAACGGCGCAGTTCACCAGCGTGCGAGTGGTTTGCAATAATACTTTGGCGATTGCCTTATCGGGTGGGAAAGATGTTGTAAAGGTTCCCCATAGCACGACCTTCGAACCTGAGTTGGTCAAGAAGGAATTGGGTATTTCGTTTTCTGCCTGGGACAACTTTCGATATCGCATGAACAAGCTGGCGGAACGCAAGATCAAAGATCAAGAAGTAAATGCCTTCTTACACACTCTTTTCTCTTTACCCTTTGAAAACAATGAGTTACAAAACATGGGGCGAACCATGCGTCAAATAAAGCGAATCTATGAAGGAAAAGGACGCGGGGCAGAATTACCCTCGGCAAAAGGAACTGCGTTCGGACTTTTGCAGGCTGTTACTGAATTTGTTGATCACGAACGGCGAGCCAAGAGTATCGACCATAGACTTGATTCAGCCTGGTTTGGCCAGGGAGCTGCATTGAAAGCTAAGGCTTTGTGGCAAACGACTGCACTATTGGAATGAACTACTTCTTAAAAGAGGTTGAGAGATTTTCAATTTCCGCTTCGTACCTTTTAATGAAGTCCGAAACCTTTATATCTAGAACCTGTGCAACGTCGAGAAATTCGGGGAAATCTAGGCGCCTCTCACCGCGCTCATACTTCGAAACGAAAGACTGATTTTTCCCCAACCTATCGGCCACATCCGTCTGCAATAGTCCCTTAGCAATACGGGTCTCTTGCAGCATTCTTCGAAACACTGTGTATCGGGGATCATGGATGGGATTTGGCATCCAGTCATTCTCAAACCCAATTTAGGATATCCCAAAACCGGTTTTAGGATATATCATGTTGCTACTAGCCAATATGCTCTAAGCAAGAGCATTGCTGAATTTTCAACAACAAACATTAACCCTGCGGTCTTGCCCATCATTTCTAAATAGGAGAATCACCATGGTTTTTTGCCGCGGATGCAGCAAAGAAATACACGAAAGCGCCCCCTCCTGTCCTCAGTGTGGCGCCACTCAAGCGGTTGCAGCGAGCGTCAATAAAGAGTCCGGCTGGATGAGCATCGTTTCAGCGATTCTCGCCGGCTTTATGTTTCTAGGTAGTCTGGATTTCGAAGGGGGATACGACCTCGACGTAATTGTGGGCTCGGGTATTTTAGGAATAAGCAGCGTGATCCTAGCGAGCATCAGTTTGTATCAACACAAACCACTGAAGACCTTAGCAATTGTCGCGATTACCTTCGCAATACTCGGATTTCTTATTGTTTTAGGAAATAGCCAACCTAACTAATCTTCAGATAAAGGAAAAAATGAGTACTTTTCTCAACTGCCAACATTGCTCTCATCAAATCCATGAAACGGCGCCAGCGTGTCCAAAGTGCGGTGCACCAGCGACCAAAGCATCTTCGCCTGTGTCAAACCCAAACAACAAGATTATGTGGACTCTCGCATTTGCCCCACTAATCGGTCTTTTTGTGGAAAGCATTGTGGCCGGCGTGTTCGCACCAAGCCAGTATTACGCGATGCAAGACATGGCTGCTAGCAAGTACTGGTATATCTCGCTAATACTCAATATTAGTCTCTGCATGGGAGACGAGGCAGGCCTAAAGAAAGATGGTATCAATACAGCCAACTTTGGAAAATTTTCCATCCTGGTCCCGGTCTATCTCTGGAAACGCGCCAAGGCCTTCAATCATAGTCCAGCCTACTTTTGGACATGGATAGGCACGTTCGTTTTTGTCCAGCTCAGTACCGCATTCATCGGGGGATAAAAACGGCAATGGCGGAACCTCGCAAGGAAGACCTGTTTTCTTATTTCCTCGCACTGCCGCCCGTCATTCTCAAGCCGCAATAAAGCTCTACCAATACAACGATAAAAGTGCCTTTCAGATAGAGGAATAAATAGCCATGACCTTGTGCCACGCCTGTAGTAAAGAAATTCCCGATAACGCTATTCATTGCCCCGAGTGCGGCGCACCTCAAGCCGCGAAATTCATCTCCCCAGCAAAGACACCTGTCTCAAAACAAGTATTGGAACCCCTCCCCGAGGGTATTCAAGGCTGGTGCTGGGGAGGTCTCTTATTAAACGCGATCTGGGCCATCCGATTTCGGGTTTGGCTAGGTTTGCTAGCACTCATTCCCATCGTCGGATTTGGCATCAGCTTCTGGCTTGGTTTCAAAGGCCGCGAACTAGCCTGGCGAAAAGGCAATTGGGCCAATATAGAAGAATTCAACAAATCGCAGCGACGATGGTCCATCGCCGGCGTTGTCGTCTTGATTGCTGCAGTAGTAATTAATTTACTGATTGGCTTCAGTACAGGCGAGCATAGAAAGCCATCCCCAAGCGATGAGGTAGTAGCGGGGCTCAATTTGTCAGTTCCACCGATTGAAACAGAGAGCGCAGCACCCGTTGTGCATGTACATGATGAAAATACATTAGCTAACGTAGACAAAGAAGGAGTCGATTTATTAGAAACACGTTACGGCCATCTCACGACCAATGAGCACGCCCAACTCATCCTGAATGGCCGTTTGGTCAAACCAGCCATCCAAGCGAACTCCTCATTGTCCATCAAAGAGTCGTACCGTATCGGCGATGATCATATCGTCCTTATTGAAAATACCGGCGGTTCGGCATGTCCTGCGTTATTCAATTTTGTCGTGGTCAGAGCGAGTGGTGCACAAAGCTATCCGACATTCGGAACATGCTCGGACATCTATCAAGCCGAGCGTAGAGCCGACTCGGTAGTGGTCACGATGCAAGGACAAGGGAACGAATCACATCAGTACATATTTACAAACGGCGTCCTGAAGGACAATGGAAAACAGATTCAACCACGGTCCGTACGAGAATTTTCTGCTGAGGCCGTCATTGATGATCCAGACGGCTATACAAACGTTCGCGCTCAAGCGAGCGGACAGAGCAGCATCATCGGACGTGTGGAAAGCGGGACATCCTTTCAGACACATCCACAAAACTCTGATTGGTGGAAAGTTCAGATCGGAGGAAATCGTATTGGTTTTATCCATCGCAGCCGCATCGTTTTAATGCAACAGAGATTCTAAACAGCACTCAAAACAAAAATTTCACGAAGGAGAATGCAAAGACCGCTTTCCCTCGCCCCTTAAGACCGCTTCGGCGGTCTTTTTTTCGACCTCATATTCAACATACTCGAAAAGTGCTGTCATTTCCCGACCTGCACTCTCCCAACCTGGAGGTTCTATGACGACCAATATCGATACATACGCATTGACTCAAGATACCGAGAATCCGCGACTTTGGAGTGATTTCTTAAGCGACCTTACCGCCATAGATACTTGGATTGTGCACCGCGCCATTGAAATCTTGGATGAACACGTCATCAAACACGGGCCGAAATTAAGCTGCCCTCAAGAAGTAAAGGATTATTTGCGCCTACAACTAATCAATGAGCAACGAGAGGTCTTCGCGGTAGTTTTTATGGATGCGCTACATCGCGTTATCGCTTACGAACCACTGTTCTTTGGAACGATTCATCAGACGTCGGTTCACCCACGCGTAATCGTTCAACGCGCCATGTCACTCAATGCGGCGTCGATGATCTTGGCACATAACCATCCCTCCGGCAGTACCCAGCCCAGTGAAGCAGATAAATTGCTTACTAAGCGCCTTACGTCACTTTTGGAATCGATCGACGTTCGTGTACTAGATCATTTCATCATTGGAGAAGGGCCGGCATTTTCATTCGCCGAGAACGGATTGCTCACAAATGCCTAGCTCACAAGGCAAATCCTATTAGGAGTTGCGGTAGGAGGAGATTTAAATTGAGAAGGGCTTATTAAAGCTATTGCTGAAGGTTACCTTGGAACAGATCAGGTAGGCGCTCATTTTTCTTCGATCTTTCCTTAACATTCATAGCCCTAGCCACCAAGTTTGTAGGCTTCCGAGTGAAAAATAAAAGCGACCAACTGGTCGCTTTTATTTTTCATGGACGTCCGCTATTGGCCGTTAGTAGACGTCTGCTCTCGATCCAAAGCTGACATTGATCGGCACAGCCGTACACGTTATTAGAAATCCGTGTGTCAAACATTACGGAAATTAAATACTAAGGCTTTGGCACCAAGGACATCAACAACTCGCATGTTTGGGTTCACTTTAAACTCAGGTTGCCTTACATTCACGCTGTGTGGCGAGAAAATTTCAACAAGCTCTATGCCATCTACTTCTCCCATTATGCGATTGTGAGACGACGAAAACTGTAGAAAAAGTGACTTAATAATTTCGTCAACAAGTAATGAAAAAGTTGAGTCGACTTCAATGCTGTACTTAATCTCAAGAGGACCAATTTGGTCATCTTGAGAACAACAAGCCTGTCGATTTACTGTGATATTCATAGGTGTCTATCGGTAATGTATTGAGGACAATTTTGCACTATCTGAATCTCTATTTTTGGTCGATTACAGTCGTCTCTACACTGCTACGAGCTTACAGTTGGTCGAGCCAAAAACTCTTTGACCCATCCAGACAGCTTCGCCACATCTTCTTCCAACTGATCGATATCTACCTGTTGCGCTGGGAGCTCTTCTGACTGCGAGTGTTCGTACACAGAATATCTGCTCATCAGAGCATCAATCATGGCGCAATCGTCTACGCGTATCCTGGCGAGACTAGCAATTCGTCCTTGTGTCGTGATGCTGCGGCGAAACCTAACAACGACTTCGTTTAAAAGCACAATCTCAACACAACGTTCAACGAGAATTCGGAAATCACTACAGATAGATTTCGCTTTTTCGTCGAACCCGCCTACATCACTATCATCCATTAACTTACGCAACTGAGGAATAGATTCGAGAAGCAGCTTATTCAAAGCCTTCTCCGGCTTTGCATCTCGTACGCTCATGTCGCTCACCAAACCGACAGTGCGCCCCATTCGTCGCAATGAGGAAGTATGCAATGTAACCGGCGCCACCACCTGCTGAAGCTTCGCCTGATCAGCCAGTTTCTTCACAATGGTCTCTACAAGAACGAGCAAAGATAGTCGGTGTGTAAAAATAATCACCTGCCGTTGTTGCGCAAGGCTAACTAGTCGTTCGACGACATGCTCCTCAAAGTCTTGGTCGAGCGAGGAAATTGGATCATCAAAGATAAATGGTGTGCTCTGCTCTGAGCCGGATATATCTGCAAGGAAAGCCGCTAAAGCGATAATTCGTCTTTCTCCTTCGCTCAGAATAGATTCAGCCTTAATACCTTCATCTGCATCCTTAACTATCAAATTGAAAGTCACCTTACCTTTGCCTAGCTGACGACTCTTAGGCATCACAGGAAGCCTTGTCCCATTTAGCGCCTTCAGCTCAAGCTCAAATCGTGCCTGATAGCCTTCGCTTAGCTCCTTTACAGACAACTCCGTATTCTTCTTTGTTAACAAGGCTGTTGATGTCAGAGAGCCTGCGTTGACAAATGCAGCAACGTCCTTGCGTCGCTGAAGTTCTTCAAGAATGGCATTTTTTTGCTGACTAAGCCATTGGAGTGCAGATAATTCGAGCACACGCGCAGCCTTCTTTTGTCGCGTACCGTCCTTCTGCAATTCCTCCAGGGAGGTCTTTTCTTGATTTTTTGTTTGGATGGAAGTTGTAATCAATGCGCCTACAATCTCCCACTCCACGCTACCCACCGCCTCTTTCTTATCTTCGGTATCTAAAGCTGTTCTTCTGGACTGAAGCGACGAAAGCCAGGCTTGAGCCTTCTCTTCTTCGAACTTAAGAATACCGGCGCTTACTAGCCAAGTCTCCACACTAGGAATTACCGGCAATGCATTCAAAAGAACTTTCAGCGTTTGCTCTGAAGCCAGGGCGTCGCGTTCTAGAGCTCCTCTCACAAATGTTTCAAATTGGCGCATGCGGTTTTTTGCGTCATTTTCCAACGGTTGCTGACACAGGACACATTTTGCATCTTCTTCAACGTGCGGATAGACCAATCCGGCATAGGCATGAGCTTCTGAGAATTCACGAGCTTTATTCCACAGTGCTCTCCAGGCATCATTTCCGACTCCCTCCAATGATGCGTCGGCGAATACCTTCTCTGCATCCTGATTCGCAAGCTTTCGTTTTTGCGCGGCGTCAACCCTCGCAGCGATAATCGCTTCGACTTTTGTATCATCGAGGCCATTCTTCCACGTCTCAAATAAGCTTTTAACGTTATTTACGGCGAGGAGTTCTTGGTCAAGAACTTTCAAGCGACCGGGAATATCCTTTTCCGCCAATGCACCTTCTGCACTTACTCTTTCAGCGTCTAATTCTTCCGTATATTGACAAGCGATGTCGACCTCTGCTTGAGTCGTTGTCAATTTCATCGCATTAAGCCATTGAGCGGACGGCGTCCCTGCCAGAGCTGGTGACATGATGGGTAATTTGCTAATTAGACGCTCTTTTCTAGAATTTAGCTCCTCAGCTACTTCGTCGCTGAGGCGAATGAGCGAAGAAACAAACCTCATTCTGGAAGGCTCATAAGTTGCTTCATTTTTAGGCCCAAAATACAGAGCAGCCGTCGCGGCGTCGAAGACATGCACATGGCGAAGATCTGCAAGACCACCATTTTCCAAGATCCAATCGAGTTGAATGCTCTCGCCCCCCTTCTCGATCAAAACCTTGGCCGTTGGTTCACCAGCCTTTTTATCAAACACATTTTTTAGCAGATCTTCTTTTGCACGTGATCCGCAAATCTGTTTTAACAACCGGGCATATCCGCTCTTCCCCGATCCGTTAGAACCGTATACCACCGTTAAACCAGTCTTCCCGAACGTCAATTTAGCGCCAGTCTTAATTGCATTGACGCCAGAAACATCAGCTAGCTCAACTAAGCTAAGCTGCGGCCGCATTGCAGCCTGTTCCAAAGATCCTGGCGTGATCTTTCGAAAATCCTTACTTTCCACTTTGGTCGCTTCAAGTAAACACAAATCAGCGAAGTGCCGTATGACCTTTTCATTAGGCCGAGTTCTATTTTCAATCATCCACACTGCCGCCGTCTGAAGCCATTTATGGCGTTCGGAAAGCCATTTTTCGAATGGCTGCAATACGGCATTCCCGTTTTCTTCTTTTGCGTTCACAATGCTTCCTTCTATCGAGTGGTAATGTACTAAGCGCTTTACCTTCTATCAATGATGCTTACCAGCATGCGTTACAGTCTCCAGCTAAGATAAAGAACTAAGATATTCGAAGAGCTCAGTTTCGAGTTTCAATCAAATTAGTGAAGTGGATAGAGCATAGAGAGCACGTTCTGTTGCCTCTCGTGCTCTATCGGGATCTGGTCGGGTCTTAGTTTCGCGAATTAATTTGCTTGATAACCCAAAGTAGCTATGTGCTTTCCGAATGGATTCGTATTTCGATTTGACTTAATCATGATACTTCCTGAAGGTAATGAGGGAGAGTCTATCGCAGAGAAAGAATGCCACTTATTAAATTGGAATTTTGGCGACGAATTTTCCTAATCTACTTGCCCTCCCTCTACCTCACTCAGCTTTCTCCTTTACTTGTACCCAATGGCCTCCACCATCTCGTCGAGTCGTCAAACCAGGGTAGCTCTCTACCATCTCAAGCAATCCACCGTAACCATTCTTTTGCGGAGAAAAGCCAGGATCTGTTCTACGCATATATTGACCCAGAGCGCCCAAACCGACCCATCCTTCTGCACTCTCCGCTGCCATAAGAGAAACGGCTGCGATCAAGGCTTTAGGTCTTTTCTTAGATTTCTTGGCAGTGCCCACCTTCGCATTCTCTGCTTCGGGCTTCTGATATTCAAAAAACTGATCGCTGGCGTTTCGTAAAGCATCCGGTGTTTTGTCTTCCCCCACGATGCATACGGTTGCCCCACGTTCACGCAACTTGCGGCACAAGTATGCGAAATCTGAATCACTGGTAACGAGGCAATACGTATCGGCACGGTGATCAAACAAATCTTCAAGTGCATCCAGTGCCAGTGCGATGTCTGAAGTGTTCTTGCCCGCCGCGTATTGATATTGAAGACATGGCGTAAATGCGAGACGCACTAAAGCCTCTTGCCACTTGTTTGCCAGAGTGGCGTGATTACCATAGCCGCGACGCACGACAACTCGTCCAAACTGAGCAACGACACGTAACGCATATTCAAGAATCTCAGGGGATGTATTGTCACAATCCACCAAAACAGCTACTCGATCACCCTGCTTTGCGTACTCAGCCATGTCAAACCCCAGAAGAAAATCGAACGATACAGAGGTGGCTGACTGAGCAATATCCCATAAACATGGGATATTTGAATTCCTTCCACATGTAAAAATCTACTATTTTTCAACTCATAGCCGGAGCGGAATTGGCTTTTCAGAGGTACGCTGAGTATGCACACGTATATTTCCACTAAGCCCAAAAGCAAAGCTGCCATTAGCATGGACCGCTTGAGACGCCTGCTTTCAGCACCAAGTTAGAAAATCAGAACGCCAACTTTTTATAATCCTCTGAGCTGTAACTTTGCTTTACGAACTACAGGCAAGTAGCATGCGAATACTCCCTCCCTCTCGAACATGAGGACGGGACGTGTTATTAATGATGCAATCGTTCCGGTATGATGTATGCGTTCAATTTAATAGAAAAACCAAATTGGCTGAAGAACTGAATCAACCGCTCCAGGTTGATGAACAAGAATTCGACTCCTTCGATGGGTATTTTCGTGATCCCAGCTTAGCGACAGAATCCATGCTGGCTTGGGGATTAAACCAGCATTTGGACGTACTAGATGCCTTGCGCGGCTTGTTGTCGGGCGGGCATGCTGCGGCTCGCCTGCGCATATGGGTGTTTCTCGAACTTGCTGCGCAGCCTAAGGGGCGATTGCTCCGAGACGATCTCAACCAACTTTTCTACAATCTCAAACCCGAAGTATTGGACGCCGTCCTTAAGCGACTGCGGGAATTAACTTTACTAGTCTGGGATGCAACCGCACAGGATTACTATTTATCCTCACTTGCGTTACAGGTACAAGCGCTCCTGGCTCCACTGACTAGGGCAAGCAGCGAAGATGATGAGATGGCTTCCCTTCTGGCGCAGGTAGCGGGCGCACAAGCCATGGGTCTTTCGGATGCTAGCCAGATTCGGCATCTGCATGCGCAATTGGCTCGCTTGTATGATGAATTCGCCGACGCCATCGCTAGTGGTTCCGAAGCCAGATTACGTGAAGCACAGCCGCGCTTTGAGCGTGCCCTGAAATTAGTCGGACGTGCCGGCGAAGCGCTTACCGCATTAATCCGTAGCGAACACGACGATGCACGCTTGGAGCGTGAAGCGCGTGCCTTAGGCAATGGACAAGCACGTTTGCTATCCATGGCCAGCCAGTTCACGCGCGCGCTACAACAGGCTGACCGTCAGCGAGTAACGCTGGGTAGTACCGGCGTTACCAGCTCCGACGTACGCCAATGGCTGCAAACCTATCCTTTTTTGCCGACATTACTCGGTGACGCACTTTCTATCGGTGTTCAGCCGATCTTTGTAAGCGGTCATGAATTAGTGGACGTAGCCGAGGGAGAATTTGAGCGCGACAGACCAAATCCAAGACGTTCCGAAGGACTCCCACCTCCCGCGCAAGCTGCAGCGGGCGAGATAGAGGTTCTCAGCATGCCAGCTGAATTGAATGAGTTAATCGATCAACTGACCCGGTTAGGTGCGTTGCCGGAAGGTGAAATGGCAGAGCCTTTGCCATTGCAGCAAGTTGTGCTCGGCGGCCGTTTTTCTCAGGCGGCCTATCGCATGCAATTATTGCCTTTGCTCGGCGACCATCAATCTCGAACCTTAAAAGGCCAGACCGGTGATTTGGCACGATTGCCCTGGCAAGCTAGCTTTCTTCCAGCTATTGAGCGGGTTGATGACCCTAATGTGTGCGCCTTAAGCCTAGGGGCGTTACATCCTGATATTTCAAGAGAATCCAATGAATGAAGTAATTGACGATGCTGGATTGTTGGCAGCCGAGTTATTGGCACGCCGCTGGTTACCTCGTAAACATCCACGGGTACGTCGTGCTCTGATCGAAGCCGACATGTGGCAAGCCGTGCAAGAGCGTTTGGCACAGGTAGGTCTGCGTTTAATAGATAACATCTATGCAGATCATATCTGCGTCGCTCTTTTACGCAACGCTGAATCAGCCGTGTTCGGCGAGGCGGGACTGAATGCCAACAATAATTTGGAATTGCCACGCGATGCCGTTTCACTGCTAGTCGTGTTGTGGTCTCTCATCGTATTACCTAAGCGGGAACGGCAATCCGCCCGTGCCTCTACGTCAAATGGGGATATCCAGGAGGAGATGTTTAATAGTGACAAACCCCTGCCTAGTGCTGCTACGGTTAGCCCAGTTGTTTCATATAAGGCTTTACTAGCCGATTTTGGTACGCAGTTGGGGAAGAAAACGCGAATGGATGGCAATCTCAAGCGACTTGAAACAAACGGCTTCATTCTTCGCCGCGGCGACGACATTATCGAAGGGCCATTGCTGGACCTTCTGCTCGACTACGACTCGCTAGCCCCGCGCATACTTGACGGCGCCCTGGGAGACGTACTGACACGCGTAAAAAGCCAAGAAGCAGAAATGCCCGAAGTGCAAGATGAAGAGAAAGGTGCCTGATGTTTCACTTGCAATCGCTTGAACTACTCCAATGGGACTACTGCCAACGTCTGACATTGCCGTTGGACGGTGCCATTATCACAGTAGCCGGACCAAACGGCTCAGGCAAGACCACTTTGCTCGACGCTATGCGTACCCTTCTTGGGCTGGAATGCTCCGGGGGGCGCAGCTATAAAACCTATGCGCGTCACGCCAATGCTGATACGACCTGGTTACGGGCTACGGTTGATAACCGCCCACATTCGCGACAAACGTCGACCCGTCCTTTTGCACGCAATCTTTTATACGCAGACCAAGTTACCCTAGCTTGTCGCATTGAGCGTAATGGTGGCGACTGGCAACGGCGCTACTCGATGAGCGACGGCGACGTCTCGATTGAGACCTTAGCCGAGATGGCCGATAAAGAATGGCTGGGTGTAGAACATTGGCGCAAACGCCTGGAAGGCGCTGGACTTTCGCGGGCGATTGCCCGGGTATTGGCTTTAGAACAAGGTCAAACCGACAGACTCTGCGAATTCTCACCAAAGGAGCTGCTACGCTTAGTATTTGAAGTGTTCGGCGACCAAGAAGTCTTGGATCGCTATGAAGAAGCACGCCGCCATCAACGAGAACTGACCGCAGAAGTCGAATCCGCTGAGCGTGAGTTAACGCACGGCGAAGCTCAGTTGGCGGTACTGGACGGACGCGTTAACCTCTATCGCCAATATCAAATAAAGCTGCGGGAACGGGAATTACTCGCGACCGAAGTGATCCCTGTGTTGACCTGGCATGAAGACCGGCAGACAAGTGCCACCCGCTTGCGAGAATTACATCGCCAGCGTCTACATGCCAGTTCGCAGCGGCGCCAACGTGCTGACGACAGCGCGCGACTACTTCGACTATTCGAAGAGAGCCAAGCCGTTGTCAATAAAGTACGGGACTTGGAAACTGCCAAAAAAAATGCTCAGGATGCCCAAGTTAAGGCACGGGATGCCGAACGACCGGTTGAAGAAATGGTCAATCGCGCCAACGAACTGATGTCTCTAGCGGCAGTCGAGAGTGATGCTGCGCAGCTCTCAGCACGCCTGCAGGAGTTGGAACAAGAGAAGTCTAAATTAGCTGACCTGTGGCGCAGCTTAGAAATCCAGCGCAACGAAGCCCAAAGCGCTTGGGACGGATTGCAAGGCAAGCATCAAGCGCCACCGCCTTCCGAAGTACAACGGTTTGAGCGCATGCTCAAGCAAGAAAATATCAGCCACCATTTCTTGGCTAATGTTATCGAAATCACCGACGATACTTGGCGCGCAGCGGCGGAAGGGGTTTTACGCGCTTCTCGTTGGATCGTAGTTTTGGATGACCCAAAAGATGAAGGGCGTGCCATGGCGATCGCTGAACGTGAGCGCTACAGACACTATGTTGTCTCAGATACGGCACCCGCTCCGATGCAACCACCGGCTGATAGCCTGCTGGCAGTATTACGCTTCTCGGAAAAAGTACCCACTTGGCTACTACGACAATTAGCTCAAATTCACCTTGTTAGCGATACCAAAGAAGGCGCAAAACGGGGCGGAGAATGGATCACACCACTTGCTTACCTGCGAGATGGCCGTGGCGGACGTAGCGTCTGGAGTGATGCAAGCGATTATCAGTTCGGCGTCGCCGCTCTCACCGCTCGTAAAGAATCCATCGAAAAGCGACTCAACGCGCTAGATAAGCAACTCACTGAGGTGGCAATAAAGCAAAAAACGGTTAATCGTCAATTTGATGACGCGGTCGAGGCAAGCAAAGGGCATCGTGCAGCAGAAGAATTGGCAAAACATAGTGAAGAATTCGAGCTTAGTCGTAGACAGCTACCTGCGCTCAAACAAGCCCGCGTTGCCGCCAGTGAACGCTGGCAAAGCCTGGATTTGGAACATTCCAGCGCCGTAGAAGCCCAGACTAAAGCGCTTACTAATTACGAGACCTTGCAAAGGCAGCTGCGTGACAGTGAGGGTGAGGCCGACCGCCAAGAGCGAGAGTGGCGTAACCGCTACGATGAGCAACGTACGAAAGCTACCGCTTCAAATACACAGAAACGACAGCTTCCCTCGAGATGGGTTACTGCTACCGCGTTAGAGTCACTCTACGTTACGTACGCGAATGCCAAACAAGCAGAGTTGCGTATGACATCGGTAGAAAACGAATTACAAAGCGGAAACTGGGAAACAGACGCTACTGTCGAAGAAAAACAAACGCTTATGCGAGGAACAGTCAGCAAACAGCGTATCGACCTTGATGCACGTAAGTCAAGCAATTCGGCAGCAGCTGTAGCAGTGGACAATGCTCGCGAACGGTATATCGATGTGTTGCGCGCAACCATCCGACGCTATCGTAAAAATATTGTCGAATTGGGCCTGTTAGCTGGTGTCGACGTGAGCGCTGATTTACCGCACCTAGAGAATGATGACAACGTATTGCGCCAAGCCGAGCTAAAAGTCAGCTTCAATTTTGATGGAAAAGGCGAAATTGGCTTGAACGATGGCGAAGCCTCGGGCGGACAACAAGTAATTAAGTCCTTGATTCTGCTCGTAGGTTTGCTCAAAGACGAAGATGTGCCTGGCGGCTTTGTTTTTATTGACGAGCCTTTTGCTCATTTAGATGTACGTAACATTCAACTCGTGGGGCACTTCCTCAAATCAACACGAGCACAATATGTGTTAACTACACCTATCACTCACAACGTAGAGGTATTTGAGCCTGCCGATATCACGCTAGTCACCTCCAAAAAACTGAAAGAAGCACGATGGGCGCCGCCGATCGGTGTCTTACAGCGTCGCTCAGGTGCTGCTTGAGCAGGCAGGCTATGCAAGATATAGGAGTCACGCCCAAAGGTCGCAACGCGCGCGACTTGTGCTCCTCTAAGCCTGTACCGCTAACGCTGCCTTTGCTCGATGCCGATCAGAAAGCACTTTTATTACGTTGGGCACGTAGTGATGCTCAAACACGTAAACGTGGAGCATTGCTGAAAGAAGCTCAAACCAGCGATATATCTATCGAGCGAGCGGAAGACCTCTGCCAAAAAATGCTGAACAATGGATGGATATCGCGGCGTGAACAGCTCGCTGGCGGTAACTGGCTATGGGAATCCATTACCTGGCGTGACTTGCCTCATTTACAAAGTTTAATGGGTCTATCCAGCGCCAGTCAGCGTTTACAGGCACGCCAGGAAAAAGTCGGAGAGATAGTAGATTGGCTACAGGTAAGGTGCACCACGACAGTCGTGCCAGCACTAGACCCTGACTTGCTGGACGAGTTGTCTCGAGCTGTGACCGAGCTGGAACAAGACAAATCATTGCGTCTAGAAGTCTTGGATAGCCGATTTTCTCTACTGAAGTCTATCGCTACGTGGCACGATAGCCGGCAGGAAGGGTCGCGTCGCAATTTTGCCCTACATGCCCGAGATGCAACCAAGGCGCTGACAGCTGCCGAATGGCATTGGTTGGAATCGATCTTTGATCTAGAACGACTAGGCATAGCCCGTTTTGCTCAAGTCGCTTGGTTAGCAGGAGACATTGAGCTACTCTGGGGGAAACATAAGGTTGACCTAGCGCCATTGCATTGCTTAGGCTTACCGTTGGCGGATCTAAGGAACTTGGAAGCTGTGAGCCCACCCGAACGCTGGTGGCTAATTGAAAATCGCGCAAGTTTCGAAAAACAGGCTAGCCAGCGCCAACAGGGAATAGCAGTAGTCTGGATGCCTGGTCGCCCTTCTCATGATTGGATGCTCACTATGTCCAACCTGCTACGCCTTGCCCCTGCGCCATGCTGGATTAGTGCTGATGCTGATCCAGCTGGTATTGACATCGCTTGCGGGGTTGGACGGCTTTGGGAAGAGCAAGGTTCTAGTTGGGAGCCACACTTGATGGGAGTCCCACAATGGGAAGCCACTATTCAGCGTTGGCCATTAAATGATCATGATCGGCGCTTACTAGGCGTCCTGCTTGCGAAGGCAGATCTCCAACCGACGTTACGTGCTTTGTGCGAGGCTATGGCCCAGGAAGGACGTAAGGCTGAACAAGAGGCGTGGCTCTAATCATCAAAGATAAAGCGATTGCATGCGTATAGTTGCGACCACCAAGTTGCAAATGCGTCTAAAACTAAGCCGATATCAAATACTGATATCGGCCGTTTTCTAACTGTCTCTCGTCCACCAATAGGCACGTCACAAATAATCATTCGCGCAGATCAAGCTCCCTAATGACTTTTAAACTGCGCATTCTCCATCTACTCTCTCCTGGACCAGTCGTTTCAGATCTGCAGCTTTACCCTGTGCACAACGACAATACTCGCGGATACTCGCAACAGTCAGCTTAATGTGCCCGCCTTTGACTAACTGCGCCAGTTTTTCAACTAGATCATCGTACTGCTGTGAAACTGGCATCTGACTAATCTGACTTGCGCTCGTCACATCCTCAATTACCGTGACTGGTGCCACGACTGGAGTCACAATGGGATGAGTCAAAGAGAAATCACGTCGCTGCAGTACCAAGTACCAACAAAAGCAGGCCACCCCTTCAAGAATAAGGGAAAAGACTATTCCCATGATGAGTTCCAAATGGGTAATCGTCATATTCGACCACTCCGCCAATCGACTTAATGCCGGGTTGTTTTGGGCAATTTCCTGACGTTTCTGTTGCTGCTCCAACTTCTTCTGCCAGTTTCTAGCGACTGATTCCTGTTCCTCCAATACCGCTAGCCGAGCCTCAAGATTTGCCTTCGTCGAAGCCAGTCGGGTACAGGCTTCCTGACAGCGAAATTGTATTTTCGCTAACTCAGTCTGCACCTTGACCTTGTCATTCAAAACCTCAATCAAATCCTTCTGCGGTTTGCCAATTACGGGCGAAGACGTGATTGCCATTTCCCGCTGCATTCCAGCCTGCTGCTGCGATAGCAGAAAGAAATTCGCATGACTAAACGCCACGTATGTCACACAAAACAGCCATAACGTCAGACCGACAAAGCGTACTTTGTGCGATTTCGAAGCGTATAAAGCTGGCATTAAATGCGCTGCCATCACTGCCAATACACCAACCGCAGCCATCATTGCTTTCGTCACAAAGAAATCCCCTACCTGCCATCCGGTAATTACCGATAGACTGAGCGAAATCCCCGTAGCGAAGATTGCCAACATCGCACACCCGAACCACGCCGGATCCTTGCTTCCCATATTCATAAGTAACCTCAATATTTTTTCATTGGGTAGGCGTACCTAACCACACCTACCCCAATTGTTTTGTTTTTCAATAAGTCCTTGATCTAAAAGAAAAAGGACAAAAACGGATATAAAAAATCACAGAGCCGAGCCTTGGTTTGGTGTGGGTGAGTCGCCACGCGTGCGAGGCCGGCCACTATGATTTCCCTTTCCACGGTCACGACGAGCAAACCCAGTTCCAAAAAGATGGCATCCACGATACGGAACCACCTGAACGATCTGATTCGTCTTGCAAAAATATTGCATCGCAGCTTTCAAGTTATTCCGTCTCGCAACTTCCCAGTGATTGATTGTGCCAAGCGCCCAGTAACCACCGTACTTTGTCTTGTTCCTGTTACAGCTTTCAAAGTAGCCACGGCCTTTCGTGATGACATCACGCCAGTATTCGCCAATTTCTTGAGCGAGATATTCATGCTTCTGGACATATGAACCATCAAAGAAAAACATGACGTGCAAGTGATAGCCGGCCTCATGCCCGCATTCAATACGCCACGCATAGCCGACCAGATGCTCAAATAAAGAAGGCTTGCCTTTCATGTTTCCGAATAAATGCTTCCGGTCACGCTGAACCTCTTCTAACGCAATACGCCCTTTCATGACTCGTTTTTCTGAAAGGTCATCCCCAGCCCAATAGTCGGATAGGTCACGCTCTTTCAATGCAGCATTCTGCGTACATAGTTCTTCGATTTCGGCTGGCGAAAACTCAGCCTTGTGATAGTTAAAATCCAAGCGAATCACCATCAATCGCGCATTCTTTTTAAACAACTTGTTTTCAAACGCCATAAGGCTTTTTTGATTCTTCTTGCTTTTGCTTAGCCAATCAGCCACCTTTTTCTTTAGCTTTACCTCTGTTGCGTGCTGGCGCATTGTCGAAATGAAGTTATTAAATATATCGATGTCGTCTGAATCAAACTCATCAAGCGTTAGGCATTCATGGATCGGATGAATACGATATTGCTCGAAGAAGAAATCAAGCAATGGTGAAAAATAGTAGTTCTTTGAATAAAGCTGAATATATTCAGGTAGACACTTCATATGGAGATGAAGCCTCGTTTTCTTAAGTTCGCGGGCATATCTTCTGTTACTACTCGCACTACCCATCAACACTTGACTATTGATGACCAGACCCATAAAACTCATCAACTGGTGGATATCACCTAAGGCATAGGGCATGATGTAGTTCGTACCGTTGGTAGCTTTCAAGGTGTATAAATTAATATTGGCATTCATATAAATTTCTTCAAATATTGGTATTGATCCCTATCGCTATCTGAGGCATGGATAACCACTTGTACCAACGCATATCTCACTAATAACCAGAATTCAGCGCTTCAGAAAACATCCATGAAACTGCATTCACGGAAATCCGAGCCGCCACCCTCACCGATGTTTCTGCAAGATGGTCGATATGCTTAGTTATTCCGATACGACAGGGCATAAAAGCGCATGAATGCATGTCAATGCATTCATGGCAAACAGTCTGATGATCAGTATTGAGGGAAGCGTGATGCGTTCAACTCAACCCAAGGCTTTTTGAGGTGTACGAAGACACGAATGCGCCCTTGCTCACCAAGAGTAGCCAGCGCTCGAGTAACACGAGTAGGCGTAAGGCCAATTGATAATGCCGTATGTCGAAGATCAGACATGGGGAACTGTAAATACCGGGTCTGGTAGAAAAATTGGTAAAAACAATCCGCGAGCTTGTCAGCATCATCTTCGGCCTGAGTCGTCTTTGGCGGTTCGTAGGCGATCTGCGCAAACGACTCTATATACCAGTTACCCAAGCCCTCAGCGCGTAACAAAGTATCGAGAGATATTTCGCCGCTAGTACCATGCATGAAGACATGAAAAATCGCCGCCAATCGCAGGACACGTTCAGCATGACGACCGATATACTCCGAAATGAAGAACCAATCCGAACCAGGCAAGCATTGTTTGCTCGCGTGCTGACTCAATCCTTTAAAATGACGAAGGGCATCATTGCTTAATTTAAGTATTGGGCGCTTCGCTGTCTCACCTTTCAGATAGAAAATGCTAGCGTCCATCAACTCGGTTACTTTTTTCTCATACCAAACAGTCATATCGTGTGAGAGTTTTACGTCATCGTATGTACCCTCGGACAGCTTGTGCGGTATCGACACCACAAAACAACGATTGATCAACCCGACGCCACCCTTTTTTGCACCTAACTTGATTTTTGTTTCTTGGAACAAGTCAGGCTGCTCCATCAGCAACATCACCAGGCGGGGATCCTTCACCTGAGTTCTGCCTGTGGCCTTGCGTGCGTGATGCAACGAAGAGCCATCTGACAATTTTGCCAATGTGTGAGCATGGCGCAGTAATGGCTTGAGCATGCCCGCTTCATCCGTTATCAAGCCGGCTACCGGCCATTCACGCATGCTATCAATCAGAGATTCACGCGAAGCATCCTCGATCAAGAAACCGTATTTTTCACCGCTGGCATCCGTATGAACTTCTCGATAGGGGCTGAAGGGAGCCTTGAGTATTTTTTCGATAAAACTCTTGCCAGTGGAGGCACCCACACCCATTACAGCGCTAATGCCGACAGGCATAGGCTGTTCGTTTGGCCATGCGACATCAGCAACCCCTTGAGCGGCCAAAGCGCAAAAAATAGCTAATTGCGTACCAACAAGTTCAGGCGGGATGGCACCACTGCCGCACAATTGCTTCATCATTTGGCCCAATTCATCCGGATAATAATGGCTAGGGAAAGGCATTAGATCGGGGGGAGACAATGACGCCTGAGGCATCAAAAGTCCACCCAGTGGCTGCCCAAAAGGATACGTAGCCATATGCTTCAATGACATAGTTAAATTAGTCATTTTTTCTCTCCGACTATGCCGCGATGCGCGATGCAATCCAGGCATCAACCGAAAATTCGCAATAACCAACGGTACGTACAGACAATTTGATTTTGCGAGGAAAAGTTGGGTCGTTCACAATAAGCCAGTACAAAGTCGAGCGCGATAATTGTGTGCGCTCAATCAGTTGCTTCATGCGCAGGATGCGCAGTGAATTATCTTTTTGAGATGAAAATAAAGCGACGTTGCCCGACGTAATCATGCTATTGGAGTTGGTCTTAGTTGTCGAAATGGTATCTACCGGTGTCGTTCTGTACATAGCTAATCCTTTTTTGAACGCTGCGAATTGCAGCTCGACGAATGATTAAGGATTAGGGCCAAATTCGCGATACCTAGCACCTGTAAAAAATTACCTTCTTCATTTAGGAAACGATGTGATCGGCAACTACGCGAGTCGAGCGATATGAAATTAATGTGTGGCGATAGTAGGAGGAAATAGATCGTCGCAAGAATTACGTGCGCGCCTGGCCCGAGGTCACTAAACGAATTTACAAAAACTACCCGAGTTCATGATTCGCCAGAACGACAAGATTGATAGCAGGAAGTCGGGCACTCACGGAACGTCCGACGAGGGACCTACAGCGTCGTGGGAACGCGCAGGCGAAATGTAATCATGCCGTGCTTGATGGAGATTCGACGTTGCACTAACGCATGCTAACGCACGCATCAGAGACGTTACTCAATCGGCTAATGTCGTATACCGCTCGACCATACCGCAATCATGCGCATGGCATTTTGAAACCACCTGCTTGTTGGACTTCTAGGTCACCGTTCAACCAAGCGTAAAGAAGCTCATGGACATCGACTTCTTCGCGTTGTTTTCTAATCATTTTTTCGACCTTTGGAGCTACGGCAGCGATAGCGACACTCGTAGAGCTCCACCCCCCTAGGGGACAATCATTTTTTAGATGTTGCATACAAGCATTCCGAACCGCTTGCCGCTTATTTTTCTCTTTAGATATCCCGCCTTTTTTCCCGCTCCTCCGTTTATCCTCCGCTGGCTTTACCCTTAGGTAATACCCCTGTGCTTGCCCGTCATAAAAACTGGCACGAGACAAATGCCACCATGCTTTTTCCCTTAGACCAGTCTTGAGTGCGAGTTTAGCTCTCAATAATTCGCTACAAAAACACACCATATTTTCGCGATACACGCCATCGCTATCCGTCAGAATTTCGGAGGCTAGAGGATAAGTATCGATCAACTCTACAAATGCCTGCTCATCGAAGCTTTCTTCCGTCCAATACTGTCTAGGCCAACCAGGAAGTGCACCAAGTTGAGCCACTCGATGCAGATATGCCTGAAGACTGGCGACATCTGAATCAAAATTTTCTCGTAATATCCGCTGATATTCATACTTGATCTGCACAGCGGCATCAAACCACCGTTCGTTGCTGGAGTCATCCTGCAAGTCGAGTAGCCACTCCATATTTTCCATATTTTCCATCTGATATTGTTCGTCTTTTAGTCAAAACGGCCTGTTGCTCATAAATTATTGTTACCGAAAACTGATCCACCTTCCATCGCCTTGCGAAGGCTGAGACCCGGTCATACGACCCATCAAATCCCAATGCACATAGATCGATGTGCGTCTTTTTCAAAGTCCGTCGTTGCTTACGCGACGTAGCCGCCTCGGTCTTTAACCAAGCCGAAAGCTTGAACCTATATATGTTCACTTACAAGTGTCCGAAAAAATCAAGTAGTATGGGCATCGATTGCTCAAGTTTGAATTACATACTAAAGGATGATCATGGCGTCACAGGTATTTGATTTTAAAGGACCTAAAGGCTATCGGCTATCTGGCCGCATTGAAGGACCAGAAGCACCGCATGCTTGGGCGATTTTTGCACATTGCTTTACGTGTGGAAAAGACAGTCTAGCGGCTACTCGAACAACACGCGCTTTGGGAGCGCTTGGTGTAGGTGTGTTGCGTTTTGACTTTGCCGGATTGGGTGCGAGCCAGGGCAAATTCGGTGATTCGACTTTTGCTGCAGATGTGGCGGACCTGGTCGCCGCAGGTCAGGCAATGACTGCAGCTGATAAGGAACCTTCTTTGCTGATCGGTCATAGTCTGGGCGGTGCAGCATCTTTAATGGCAGCAGGCATGATGCCAAATATCCGCGCGGTCGTAACGATCGGTTCGCCATACGATTTAAAACACGTTCTGCATCAATTCGACCCTGCTGCTTTAGAAAAAATCGAAGCCGATGGCGAGGCCGAAGTCCACCTAGCTGGTCGTCCCTTTTTTGTTCGCAAAGATCTGATCAATGCGTTGCGAGAAAACGACTTGCACTCGCACATCGCGACCTTGAAACGTCCACTATTGGTGATGCATGCGCCAGGTGACGATACGGTATATGTCGAGAATGCTTCACGTATCTTTGCAGCGGCCAAGCATCCTAAGAGTTTTATTTCGTTGGACGATGCAGATCATTTACTGACGCAACGCCGGGATGCCGACTATGTAGCTGATCTAATTACTGCATGGTCATCCCGTTATCTATCGTTGAAAGGTAATGCAAGCTAAGTCGTATTACCGATAAGTGGATTATTGATTTTCATCGAGAACTGACCCAGGCTTAAAATGTAGTTCCGCATACTCAAGTGAGTAGAAGACTAGTTCTGTGGACCAAAATCCGACTCTGTCAGTGAACACCGCAATTTTTCGAAAACAGAAATTTCCAGCCAAGAAAAAATGGTACAAAGTATAAAAAAACTACATGAAGAAATTGCTGCTTGTACTAACTGCGTACCAAATTTACCCTTAGGTCCCCGTCCGGTGGTGCAGTTCAGCAGAACGGCGCAGATTTTGATCATCTCACAAGCACCAGGTACGAAAGTGCATGCCAGCGGTATTCCGTGGGACGATCAAAGCGGTGCGCGTTTGCGGGAATGGCTTGGCATATCATCACAAGATTTTTACAATCCAGAGAAAGTCGCCATCATGCCAATGGGATTTTGCTACCCAGGTAAAGGAAAAACTGGCGACCTACCTCCACGACCTGAATGTGCGCCGTTATGGCATGACAAAATTTTGGCGCAACTCCCATCCGATCGTTTGACATTGTTAATTGGAAGTTATGCGCAAGCGCGTTATTTGCCGTGGACAGCGCCTCGATTACAAACAGATAGAGTTAAAGCATTCTCCTCTTTTCTTCCCACATTTTTCCCATTACCGCATCCGTCATGGCGCTGCGTTAGTTGGATGGCCCGTAATCCCTGGTTCGAGAGTAAACTTTTACCAGTCTTGCGTGAGACAGTAAAAAAACGTTTGGATTAGATAGTCGCTTTATCAGGCCCAGTCAATGAGGAACTGAAATGTCGAACCTAGGTAATAAACATTCAATGATTTCGATTCGTCGAGCATATGAGGATCCTTCCGAAGATGATGGCTATCGAGTTCTGGTTGACCGTCTCTGGCCTCGCGGCCGTAGCAAAGAATCGCTGAAACTTGATCATTGGGCACGTGAACTTGCGCCGACCGACGAATTGCGAAAATGGTTCGCGCACGATCCGCAACATTGGGAAGTTTTCAAACAGCGCTATAGAAGTGAACTAACTGAGGTAGAAAAATTACGGCAGATGCAATTACTACTCGTGAATGCTGCTGGCCGGCCAATAACGCTTGTCTACGGCGCTAAAGATGAGCAACATAATCAGGCAGTAGTTTTGCGCGAAGTCATGTCAAAATTACATCTAAGATAGAATCATTATTCTATTTTGGATCGATAAATACCCACTCAAACAGTGGTTTGCTAGCAATATCGGTCGATGATCTCGAACAATTGGCGACACGATTTAGCAACGTACGATTCAGGTGCAGAGGCAACCCCAAGCAAAAGACCAGGTAAGGCTCTGGATGGAGTCGCGAACCAAGCAGATAACGGCGATGGTGCGATACCAATGCTCCTCGCATCCCGAACAATCTGCACGTCGGGGGCTCCCTCGGGTAGTCTGAGGAGTACCGCCAAGCCGGCCTTAATCCACTCGGCGTCACGCATGCGTAACTGCTCGCATAGCGCGTTACTCTGGGCAGAATATAAACGCTTGAGTCGACGTACGCGCTGAATGTAGTGACCATCACGCATAAATTGAGCAGTAGCGAGTTGAGTTACGGGTGATGGCGCAGGGGCAAGTGTTGTAGCAACCTCGGAGAACGCAGCAGTCTGTTCAGCTGGCACCACGACAAATCCAAGTCGCAGTCCCGGACTAATAGTTTTGCTAAAAGAACCTACGTGAATAACTCTTTTCCCCTCATCCAAAGACGCTAAGGCGGGCGCGGGCCTGCCTTCTAGTTGAAGTTCGCTGAGATAGTCATCTTCGACGATCCAGGCATCATTCGCGGTTGCCCATTCAAGTAATTGAAGCCGTCTCCTCAAAGACAGAGTAGTGCCCAATGGAGCCTGTTGACCAGGCGTTACCACGACCAACGCTGCGTCCGCGGCGTTCTCGATTCCGTAGTCTACGTTGAGGCCTTCTGCGTCTACAGGTACCGGGACAATATTCAAGCGAGCAAGTTCTAATCCCTTTCGAGTGAGGAAAAAACCAGGCTCTTCCATCCAAACCTTCCTATGGTCCAAACCTAACACTCGCAGTACAAGGCCTAAGCCGGAGCTGTATCCCGAAGTGATAAACACCTGCTCTGGAAAACAGTGAAAATTTCTAGAAATGGAGAGATAGCCTGCAACTTCTCTCCGCAGCTCGAACTCCCCCCTAGGGTCAGGATAGACCATCGATGAGAAAGATCCAGTCTTCAGTAAATTGGAAGAGCGGGCACGAGCGAAAAGCTGTTCCGGAAACCCTTCCATCGTTGGAATACCGAGTTGAAAGATCGCTGGTCCGGCCATCATCTCCAGATAGTTTTTTATAAAAGCTCCAGGCTGAGGCACTTCGGGTTTCATCGCAGTTACTAGGGGTCGTGGTGCTACGCGGGTACCTTTTGCTCCAAATGTTTCGATCATCTGAGAGTCTGATAATCGTTCATACGCCGCTTGAACAGTACCGCGAGCCACACCAAGTTGTGCAGCTAGAGCTTGCCACGAGGGCAATCGAGTGCCAGGCGCAAGAAGTCCCGACTCTATTGCCCGCCGAATGCTCACACAAATTTGTTCGGATAGAGATAACTTTGCAGTCCGATCGATTTGAATTTTCAGGTTTGAAATCATATCCTTAGTACACACAAAAATTGGGAATCTTGGTTCTTTTATTCATACCATTGATGGTACAAAATATTTTCATATTAACCCACATAATCCTAAGGTCAACATGACGCTCGAGACCCCACCCACGCGGAAAAGTTCGTCTCCAGGAAAAGCAGGTGCTAGGTCCACCAGAGAAATCAATGTGAGGCGTGAGGAAAGCAACATCGAGCAGCAGTCTCAAATCGGCGACAGAATCATAGACAAATCGGCACCGCCAGATGAAAACATGATCCGAAACTGGATCGGGCTGGAGGCGTTCGAGCATTGGAACCAGCTGCGAAGCTGGATCGAAGCATCCTATCCCAATGTTTTCACACCGGATTGGCTCCATGGCGGTAAAAACCGCGGTTGGTCCCTGCGCTACAAGAAGACCAAGGCGTTCTGCACATTAATACCGGGATACAAACTATTTTCAGTTCTGGTGGTCTTGGGAAGAGCAGAGCGAGAGAAGTTTGAGGAGCGGCGTTATGCCTGGAGCCCTCAATTGGTTAAGTTCTACGATCAAGCCCGAACATACCCTGATGGGAAATGGATGACAGTTGCTATCTCATCTGCAAATGATCTTCATGATGTGATGGAACTAGTCAGTATGAAGCGCCCTCCACTCGCCATTTCTTAGTACACACAAAAATAGCGAATCTTGGTTCTTTTATTAATACCATTGATGGTACAGAATATTTGCACGTTGCTGCACAAAATTTCAAGGGCAATATGAGACATCCACACATGATCATTCATCCGATTCTGATTGCGCTATGCGCGGCAATTACAATCTTCATTAGTAGTGATGTCGTAGCGCATGATGGCAGTGAAATTGTGAAGCTGAATTTTGAACAAACGATTCCAAATCTACCCGGTAAATCACTGGTCGCTGTAGAGGTTAAGTATCCACCGGGTGCAGCCTCGTTACCCCACATGCACGCAAAGTCCGCTTTCATATACGCGTACGTGGTATCAGGTGCGATCGAATCAAAAGTCAACGATGGTGAAGTTCGCGTATACCGTGCTGGTGAGAGCTGGTCTGAACCGCCTGGTGCGAGCCATTCTATTAGCCGAAATGCGAGCAAAACCAAAGCAGCAAAGCTATTGGCCATATTCATCGTTGATAGCAATGACAAAGAACTGACCAAACCAGCAAAGTAAGCATTTTCTTATACCTCAACATACTCTTTTGTCCCTAGGAATAATCATGATCAACGGAATCACCACGAGCAATCCTGTCATCGAATGTATTTTGAGTCGCACCGCTGCCAAATATTACGACCCTGACGCCACCTTAAGCGATGAGCAAATCTATGAACTCGTGCGAATCGGTACTACAGCACCAACATCCTTTCACATGCAGAACTGGCGCTTCATCGCGGTGCGCACACGCGAAGCCAAGGCTCGGCTGAGCCCGATTGCTTGGGGTCAACCCCCGATTACCGAAGCAGCTGTTACCTTTATCATCTGTGGCCAGTTAGCCGATTCCAGCGTAATACCTGAACGCTTAGCTCCATTGGTGAAAGCTGGTGTCATGCCTGCAACGATGGTACCGGAATGGGAAAACCCTGCGCGTGGTCTTTACATGGACCAACCGCAGCGTCAACGTGACGAGGCCATGCGCACCGGCACCTTTGGCGCGGCGGCGATGATCTATGCGGCCCGTTCGCTCGGATTGGGTTCGACGCCGATGATAGGCTTCGATGCCGATGGGGTGCACCGCGAATTCGGTCTGACCAAAAACGAAGTGCCAGTCATGTTATTGTCCGTTGGGGTTGAGCGTGCCGGAAACTGGGCGCAGAAACCACGCCGTCCAGTTACAGAAGTACTAAATTTGATCTAAACTTAACCCAGTCACAATACCCCTTTCGAGGGATCTAGAAGTAAGGTAAACGTAACACCAAAGCCCGGAGGGGCCCAGGAAGCAGTCTTGGAAATCCCTCCGGGTTTTTCGTATGTGCTCGATTTCTTCCATGAAAGATGTCAGACACTATGTGTACGGTCGGCTCGCGCATTGAACACCGGGGTGCTCACAACCAATGTGCAATCGCAATCAACGTTTTAAGTTTCCGAGATTCTATGTCCCAAGTCGATTGGCTCAGCCGCCTCCTGCAAATAATTACCGTCACCGGCAAGCTGGAGGTCCACTGCACGTATGGTGCACCATGGCGTGTGGCTTGGCCACAATCTGCAGCTCATGAAATCCCCTATCACGTGGTGCTCAATGGTCGGGCTATTATTGAGGATCCGGACACGAAAACGAACAAGGAACTAGTGGCCGGCGATATTGTGCTGTTGCCTCACGGGTCTGCGCATGTGCTGCATGATGGCAGCGGACATCCCCCGAGCGCCACACACAATCGACAGGGTTCTGCGGGATGGAGACTCAGCGAGAATGACAGTCCGGGTGAGCATCTAGACATGCTGTGCGGGCGATTCTTCATCGAACCGCCTCATGATCGGTTGGTTCGTGATTATCTACCCGCGACTTTGATTGTGCGTGCCATCGACGGCCACCGTGGGGGAGACATCAAGTCCGCTTCCAACCACCTAGCCAATCTCGTAGGACTAATGCGTGTGGAGTCTGCCAGCGATAAACCGGGAGGATGTGCAATCCTCAACTCACTAACTTCGGCACTATTCACACTAGCACTACGCGCGGCGAGTGAATCAGATCAGGCACCGTCTGGCCTACTAACGCTTGCCGGCCATTCCAGATTGACCCCAGCCATTTCAGCAATGTTCGCTAGTCCGGCACGCCCTTGGAATCTTCCTGATCTTGCCGACTTGTGCAACATGTCACGCGCTACTTTTGTGCGGCACTTTCAAGACAAACTGGGGCGTTCGGCGATAGAACTTCTGACGGAAATCCGGATGAGCATGGCCGCTAATGAACTTAAGAAACCTGGAATGACCACCGAGGCTGTGGCCGACGCGGTCGGTTATCGATCCGTGGCAGCATTTCGGAGGGTGTTCACTGAAAAAATGGGAATGACCCCCGGGCAATGTCGACGCCTATCACACGAAGTCAAGTAATGTCTTCGCTTTCAATCTGCGGGCTGAATGAGATGCTAGTCGCACCATTTCCTTTCGCGATCAGTCGATGAATTATTTCTTTATGTTGATCTTTTTGAGCATTTTATTGAGCCAAGGTCGTCTCGAAATTTGTACCTAGCAGGCCTAAAGTAGAGTCACTAACCGAAGGGAAGATTCTAAGAGGAATTTCCCAAATTAGTAAAACCACTGCCTACTTTACTTATGGAGATCATGATGACCAGAACTATTGCTTTAACGCCAGACCAAGTGCCAGCTGCTTCGAAACCAACTCTCGATATGTTCACCAAGAATATCGGTTTTACCCCCAACATGATGGCGACTTTCGCGCAAAGTCCCATTGCTTTCAACGCATGGGCCACTCTGCTTGGCTCTTTGAGTAAGGCGCTTGACGTAAAAACTCGTGACAGCATTGGCCTAGTTGTCTCCGAAATAAATGGTTGCAACTACTGCCTGACAGTTCACAGCTATACAGCTGAGCATATGGCAAAGATGCCGGCCGATGAAATCATTCTCGCTCGAAAGGGCCATGCTACTGATCTGAAACGGGACGCAGTTATTCAGTTTGCACAGAAAGTTACCAAGGCGCGCGGCCAAGTTAGTGACGCCGATATACAAGCCGTCCGCGATGCTGGTTACACAGATGCAAATATTATGGAGATTGTTGCGCTAGTGGCTATGTATTCCCTGACGAACTTTATTAATAATGTATTCGATCCCGAGAAAGACTTCCCGGCCGTTACACCAGCTGGCTCAATCTAAGCTCATGCATGATGCGAAAACCCGGATGCATCCAAAGAGATATCTCAGGAACGCGTCGGAGTTTTCGTGTATGCCGGCGATGGACATTGACGAGAAATAATATTATCAGGGGCAAGGAATGAATAAGTCACAGAAGGTAGTTGTCGTCACAGGTGCATCGCGTGGTATCGGCGCTGAAGTCGTAAAGGCATTTCGAAAACTCGATTACCGCGTCATCGCAACCTCACGTTCGATCAAACCATCGGATGACGAGAACATTTTGAACGTAATCGGCGACATAGGCAATCCTACAACTGCTCAACGTGTTATTTCCGAAGGTGTCGCACGGTTTGGTCGAATTGACACGTTGGTGAACAACGCCGGCATTTATATCGGAAAACCTTTTACTGAGCACACAGCAGAAGATTACGCTTCCGTAATGAATGTGAACATGGCAGGTTTTTATCACATCACGCAACTTGCGATTCAGGAAATGGAAAAGCATTCGAGTGGTCACGTGGTGAGCATCACAGCTAGTATCGACCAAGTAGCGATCAGCGGCGTTTACTCGGCTTTGGCGGCTTTATCGAAGGGCGGCATCAATGCTGCGACGAAATCACTCGCAATCGAATATGCAAAGAAAGGTATTCGAGTGAATGCCGTTGCTCCGGGAAACATAAAGACGCCGATGCATCCAACCGAAATTCACGAAGCCCTGGGAACTTACAACCCTATTGGACGCTTAGGTGAAACTAACGATATCACCGATGCCATTCTCTTTCTCGACTCCGCACCGTTCATCACGGGAGAAATTCTGCACGTTGACGGTGGACAAAGTGCTGGCCACTGAAATACTCCATTAAATAAACCGATAATTTTAGAAAGATTACCATGCCAAGAACTACTGCTCTAAAGCCAGAACAAGTGCCGCCGGAGTCGAAACCAACTCTCGATGCATTCAGCAAGAGTCTCGGCTTTACTCCAAATATGCTGGCGAGCTTTGCGCAGAGTCCAATCGCATTCAACGCATGGGCTGCCTTCCGCAGTTCCTTAAACAAGGCACTCGACATGAAGACGCGTGAAGCAATCAGTCTCATTGTTTCCGAGGTGAATGGTTGTAATTATTGTCTAGCGGTTCATACCTATGCAGCCAATTTAGCTAAACTTCCTGCCGATGAAATTATTCTCGCTCGAAAGGGACATTCCAGCGACCCGAAGCGCGATGCAGCAGTCCAATTTGCACGTAAAGTCATTGAGACTCGCGGCCAAGTTAACGACTCTGACGTGCAAGCGGTGCGCGATGCCGGCTACACGGATGCGAACATTATGGAAATAATTTCAATGGTGGCGATGTTCTCTCTAACCAACTTTTTCAACAACGTGTTTGATCCTGAAAAAGATTATCCAGCCGTTCCGCTAGCTGGTTCAATCTGAACGCTGACAAATTTAGGAGAGAAAATGATACTCGATCATCCAATTTTTAAACGATGGCCAGCACAATATCCCGATCGGCTTCAACTCTTTTCCTTGCCGACACCAAATGGGGTGAAAGTCGGAATTATGCTCGAAGAAACAGGCCTCGCCTATGAACCGCACCGAATCGACATCGCAGCAAACGAAAGTCACGACCCGGCCTTTCTCTCACTCAACCCCAACGGTAAGATTCCCGCAATCTACGACCCTGAGGGGCCAAGCGGTAAACCACTCGCGCTGTTTGAATCGGGAGCTATTCTCTTATACCTTGCAGACAAGACCGGACAATTAATTTCGAGTGACCCAAACACCCGCTACGAAACGATTCAGTGGGTGATGTGGCAAATGGGCGGAGTTGGACCAATGTTCGGCCAGGTCGGGTTCTTCAATAAGTTCGCCGGCAAAGCTTATGAGGACAAACGTCCGCGCGACCGTTACGTAAACGAATCAGCACGGCTACTCAGTGTCCTTGACAATCGACTCGCAGACCGCGACTGGGTGATGGGAACTTACAGCATCGCCGATATTTCATTGCTCGGCTGGGTACGCAACCTTATCGGCTTTTACGAAGCGCGCGAACTCGTCGAGTTCGACCGTTTTCATCATGTACAAGCATGGTTTACCCGTGGCCTAGCACGCCCGGCAGTGCAACGCGGACTCGAAGTAACGGCGACTAACTAAGGAGAGCAATTATGAATATAGTCCTGATCAACTCTGTAAAGCAGTTGGGATCGTTCGCATGAACATCCTCCACATAGATTGCAGCCCGCGCCCAGAATCACACAGTCGCCAACTTTCGGCAGCAATCGTCAAAAAACTTCTTGAGATCGTTCCTAACGCGCGTATCAGCCGTCGAGACTTTGCCTCAACCCCTCTACCCCACGCGTCATCCGATTATGCAACTACCCTATCGTCACCAGGCACTTTGGCGGCTCCGCTGAAAGGCTCACTGGATCTGTCCGAAACTCTTATTCAAGAAGTTGAAACAGCGGATGTGATTGTCATTGGAACACCAATGAACAATTTAACCGTTCCGTCGGTCCTCAAGGCTTGGATTGATCAAATTCTTCGCGCCGGCCGAACATTCAAGTCCACTCCAACGGGGAAGGTGGGAATGCTCCGGAATCGCCCAGTTTTTGTCGGAATTGCTTCCGGCGGCGTCTTTACGGGCGATCGAGCTAACCAGCCTGATTTTCTAACTCCGTATCTGTCGGCAGTGCTGGACTGCATTGGACTTAAATCTCTACAATTTCTCTCCGTGCAAGCCACTGCCTTTCTCGACCAAGAACAAGCCAAACTAGCGAGAGAAAAAGCACTCGCAAAAATCGACCTAACAGTCATAGGAAATGTCCCATGTCTATGATTGAAATTAATGCCGACGTTGAGATAATCATCAAACAGGCGATGCTGTCATTTGTCGCGACAGTCAACGAAGATGGAACACCCAATCTTTCACCGAAAGCATCTTTGACAGTCAGAGATGGTGCTCTCTACTTCGCCGATATCGCTTCACCTCGCACGATAGAGAATTTGAAGCGTAATCCCGCCGTCGAAATTAATGTAGTTGATATTTTCCAGAGACGAGGCTATCGATTCAAAGGTCGAGCATCGGTACTGCCGTCAAATCACAACGAATTTTCAATGATTGCCGATTGGGTTCGGGCGACGAACGGCCCAGAATATCCTGTCGATCATGTTGTCAGAATAGAGACAACCTTGATCACCCCGTTGTTGTCGCCAGCGCATGTTTTTGCTGATCCTCATCGAAGTCAGGAAGAAATCAAGAACACCTACTATCACAAGTACGGTGTGAAGTTCGTCGGTCCATAGACGCCGGTGCACGAAGAACAACAACCGACTCATAACGTCCACGTACCCGCTCCATACCGCAGCGAACACCTAAATTTTAGGAACATTCCATGCAACCAGTCGAAATCAAGGACATTAAAAACGACGATTTTGAAATTTGGCTTCCTCTGTGGAAAAGCTATCAGCGATTTTATGAAGTGGATATCCCTGATTCTGTGACACACAAGACTTGGATTCGTTTCTTAGATCCGCTCGAACCGATACATGCGGCGTTGGCCATGGTGGATGGACAAGCGGTGGGACTAGTGCATTTTATTTATCATCGCTCGACTTGGGCAACGAGTGATGACTGCTATCTTCAAGATCTTTTCGTTGCAGCCGATGGGCGTGGCAATGGCGTCGGCCGCGCTTTGATCGAACATGTCTATGCAAACGCGAAAAGCCGCGGAGTATCTCGTGTGTATTGGCTGACACACGAATACAATCATAACGCCAGACAACTATACGACCGCATCGCTAATCGTTCAGGGTTCATCCACTATCAAAAACTATTTACCTGACACGCTAATGTGCGGTCAGTACTTTAATTTTCGACCTTAGTGTCTAATAAGTTACTCATTCGTTAAAAGTTTAATTTCCGGGAAGATTACATGACTACCTTTGACTATGATTTATTTGTAATTGGCGGTGGATCGGGTGGAGTGCGGGCGGCCCGACTCGCTGCGTCACTCGGCAAGCGAGTTGCAATTGCCGAAGAACATAGGCTCGGGGGAACCTGCGTCATCCGAGGCTGCGTACCTAAGAAACTCTTCGTCTATGCTTCTCAATTTCATGAGCATTTCGAGGATGCTATAGGTTACGGATGGGAAGTCGGTAAAAATACGTTCAATTGGAGGAAGCTAATCGCTGGCAAAGATAAAGAAATTACCCGACTCGAAGGTCTTTATCGTCATGGCCTTGAGAACAATGGTGTTGAGATCATTGAAAGTCGCGCAGAGTTGATCAATGCCCACACTATTCGTTTTTTAAGAACTGGAGAGACGGTAACTGCAGAAAAGATCATCGTCGCCACCGGCGGCACACCAAACCCACATACCTCTCTACCTGGCCATGAACTCTGTATTTCGTCCAATGAAGCTTTCGACCTTCCAGAGTTGCCTCGATCAATCCTGATTGCCGGTGGCGGCTATATCGCCGTCGAATTTGCCAATATCTTCCATGGCCTTGGTGTACATGTAACACTAATCTATCGTGGAAAAGAAATTCTGTCACGTTTCGACCGAGACCTTCGTCATGGTCTGCACAAAGCAATGACTGAAAAAGGTATCCACATTGTACTATCCGACGTTATAGAGAACGTTACGAAAACTCCTGAAGGGGGTCTCATGGCAAAAACAATGGACGGAAAATCGATAGCCGTAGATTCCGTCATGCTGGCACTTGGTCGCAACCCAAACACTCAAGAACTCGGCCTGCAGGCTGCCGGCGTCAAGATTAATGAGCGCGGCGCAATCATTGTGGACAAGTATTCTCGCACCAACGTCACCAATATTTACGCACTAGGAGATGTCACTGATCGAGTACAACTTACACCGGTTGCGATCCATGAAGCCATGTGTTTCATCGAAACCGAGTATAGAAACAATCCAACTGCTCCTGATCACGACGTGATCGCCACTGCCGTATTCTCGCAGCCGGAAATTGGAACAGTGGGGCTATCTGAAGAAGAGGCTACAAAACGCTATCCCGAACTAGAGGTCTATCGTGCCGAATTTCGTCCGATGAAGGCGACGCTTTCCGGTCGTGTGGAAAAAACGATCATGAAACTCATAGTTGATGCGGTAAGTCGAAAAGTTCTGGGTGCGCATATACTTGGACATGACGCTGGCGAGATGGTCCAACTACTTGGTGTTGCTCTAAAGGCAGGCGTCACGAAAGAGGATTTCGATCGTACTATGGCTGTTCATCCCACTGCTGCGGAAGAACTCGTGACCATGTATAAACCGAGCTATCGCATCCAAAATTCTGAACGCGTTTAATTTTTATGTCACGCTAACACTGTTACGAAAATGATGCGTTCATTAGCGCCTAATATGATTTCCAACGCAACGGTTCTCGACTTTAACGCACAAGAATTTGTTGACTTGGAAAATGACATACCAATTTTTTCTTCTCCAATAATCAGCTGAGACTGCCAATTATCTACGCTCCGCCGCCGAGATGCGTCAGTAGGCTTTGCATTGGTGAAGATAACTTGTGCCATTGCTGAAAACACAGACAGAGTTGCCTGCGAGCCCAATCATCGCTAATCCTGAGAGTTTTGAGTGGATATCGACTTCTAAAACGCCTTGCGGCTCCATACGGAACAATCGCCACCCCCACTCCTTGCGATACCATCTGACATACATCCTCGAAGTTCTTCATACGAATACGGAAAGCTAGGGTTTTCCCTAATTCGGTCGCGTGTTCGTCGATATGGTTCTGAAGCGCACTCCCAACCTCTAGGCCAATGAATTGTTCACCTGTGACGTCGGCAAAGTGGGTCGCCTTCAATCCTGCGAGACGATGCATTAGAGGAACAATCAGGACGAGATGATCGCTGGCGACCGGTTGAATTATGAGACCTGTGGAGTCTATCGCATCCGATATCACACCCGCCTCTACCAATCCTGAACTGATCATCTTCACAATTTCCGTACTCGTCCGTTCCTTCAAATCGATGTTTAAGCGGGGACGTTGCGCCAGCCAGGGTGCTAGCCTCTTCGGCAAAAAATCTGTCAACGCTGCAGTGTTCGCATACAACAGCAACGTACCACGCGCGCCGGCACCGAAATCACGTAACTCTCCTTGTAAGAGGCCATGTTGCTTGAGTATGAGACGCGCATGATGCGCCAGGGCTTCTCCCGCCTCGGTGGTTATCACACCCGTTCGACTTCTTACAAGTAGAGCGACACCGGCATCCGATTCAATATTACTAATACGCTCGCTGACTGAAGCCAATGCGAGATTAGCTTGTCTGGCCCCAGCCGTAATGCTGCCTGCATCAACGACACAAATGAACAAGCGTAGATCCGTGAGATCGAATCTCATACCCCCCCCAAAAAAAACAACTTCCCTTCGGCAAATCCGAAGGCGGCATCGGAAAAACCGCATTGTGCCAGCTTCTGACTGGATATGTAATGCACACCATGAATACTTTGAACCTTGAATTGATTTGCATACTATTTGCCACGTTTCTAGGAGCCGGTATCGTTAAAGGCGTGAGTGGAATGGGATTACCCACGGTCGCTATGGGGGTCCTAGGGGCAACTATGTCACCGCTGACAGCAGCAGCAATCTTAATCATTCCGTCGTTCGTGACTAATGTGTGGCAAATGTTGGCTGGGCGTGACACATTTCGCCTCTTGCGCCGACTGTGGGCAATGATGCTCTGCATCGTGATTGGTACACTTTTGGGCGCGCGACTATTGGTAATCGTTGACCCCATCTTGTCGGGGCGTGCTCTAGGACTTGCCCTGATCGCCTATGCCATCACTGCCCTGTTCTTACCGACGCTCTCGATTCCAAAACGTTTAGAATCCTGGCTCTCGCCTCTTATCGGCATTGTTACCGGATTGTTAACTGGTGCCACCGGCGTCTTCACTCTTCCGGCCGTGCCTTATGTGCAGGCCCTAGGACTTCAGAAAGATGAACTAGTCCAGGCCCTCGGCCTTTCATTCACCGTCTCTACGGTTGCTCTCGCAGGAGGACTCTTCACCCAAGGTGCGTTCCGACTTGATCAGCTCAGCCTGTCGTTATTGGCCGTCTTTCCCGCTCTTATCGGAATGTGGTTAGGCGCGATTGTTCGGCAAAAGATCAGTCCGAAAACATTCCGTCACTGCTTTCTTCTCTTCCTCGTGATCTTGGGCCTTGAACTTACGCTACGTCCGTTTTCTTAAGTTATAACTGCCTAACGAAGGCTTTCACCATGAGCCGTATCGCTATTCCTATCCGTTCGAATCTAGAGCATTAGGCAAATCAAAATCGGGCATCATAAGTCAATACTAATATGTTTCAATGTCTGCATTTTGCTTGTGTGACTTTATCGCTTCTGTCTTAATCATAGCCAGAACTTTGATTTGATAACTCAGTCTCAATTCCAAGGACACGTTATATCGAACTCGCTAAAATGATATCTGTTTGATTTTCTTCCAATCATTTCGCCGTAGAGAACCTGACTTCCGAAATTACACTATATATTTACGATTTCTCGATAGAAAATTAACTGAGTCGTCATGAAAAAACCCAGGATATTCATAGATGGGCAGGCTGGAACAACCGGCCTCCAAATTCACCAATTGCTTGCCAACGACGATGATATCGATATCATCTCAATCGACGAGTTTGATCGTAAAAAAGAACACGTGCGTCGACAACTTCTCAATGATGTCGATGTGGCGATCTTATGCCTGCCAGACGACGCAGCGAAAGATGCAGTATCTTGGATCAAAAACGATAACGTACGTGTATTGGATGCCAGTTCTGCTCACCGTGTAGCTTCTGGGTGGGTTTATGGTTTTCCGGAAATGCACCCAGAACAAGCAAGTCGTATCGCTCAAGCTCGTCGGGTGTCGAACCCTGGCTGCTATGCCACAGGTGTGATTGCACTTTTGAGTCCTTTAATTCAAAAAGGCTTACTTGCGCCGGACACGCCAATAACGGTCAATGCGATCAGCGGATACAGCGGGGGCGGCAAAGCGATGATCGCTTCCTATGAAGATCCCTCAGAAAAGAGGCCGGCGTTTCGTCCTTACGGTCTGAATTTTCAACATAAACACTTGAGAGAAATGCAACAACACTCCGGGCTTTCTCGCCCGCCTTTATTTATACCCGCGGTCGGCACCTTTCGCCAAGGAATGCTGGTACAAATACCACTACCGCTATGGGCATCGCGAGTTGCTACTACTCCTTACGATTTGCATGCAATACTTTCGGAACACTATGAGAGTTCCACCGCAGTATGTGTCGCTCCATTGATTGAAGGCACGGCAGCTGATTCGGTGAACATCAATCCGGAAAGGTTCAATAACACTAATTCACTGGAAATTTCTGTGTTTGGTGACACTGCATCGGAACAAGCAGTGCTGATCGCGTGTTTCGATAATTTAGGAAAGGGCGCTTCAGGTGCCGCGATTCAGAATCTCCGCTTAATGCTCCGATCATCGTAAATTCTTTGTTGATGTCGGCCAGTCACAGCTAAGAGTTGCCGACCATTCCAGACAATGTCGATGTCAGCATCGAGCAATTTCACCTTGTTCTTCATACATCTCGGTATCACCGTCAAGAAGCATTTGATTCACATCCGCAGCCTCTTCTCCGCCCTAATTGACATAAATCAAATCAAAGGAAATTCTTAGTTACTTTTGGACGGAAACGGGTGGTCTTCGTCGACCAATCCGTGCAGCTTTTCATCTTCCTTTATTTCATCCATAGTCCAGTGGTGCGTCGGAGCTGGTTCCGAATTTTCTTTCCATAATTTTCTTTTTATAGGCACATCGTTTTGTGGCTCACTATTTTCATCTGTTTTAGGCATCATCGCTCCATGGTAAATATGAGATACAACCAGCTTACTTTAACGTATCTAAGAAAAATTCCGTACTTTTACCCCTAATAACATTTTCCCCTTCTGAGTTATGCGTCTATTTAAGCAGCAGATCGGCCAAAATAGGCATCGCAATTAAATAATTATTGCCCCGTGTTTACTAGCTCATCAGTGCATCAATATCAGGCGACCACACTGATTCTAAATTCCTTACCATTCCATGTGAACCAGTCGTCAGGCGCTTTTCCTTCCATCGCTTTGAACAATGGAGCATCGGTTGATATGCCCATAAACGGTGTTCCATCACAATCAAATTGCGTCGTCGCAACAGCAATAACAAACCAGCGATCTCGCAAAAAAATAATTGCGCCTTCTTCGACCACGACTTTTGGAGAAAAATCGATAGTTCTTAGTTTACTTATCGCATCTATATGGCTATGAAGGGTAGTTTCAAATGCTTGCGCTACTTCTGAGTCAGCGAACTCTATGGAGAAATCATGGTGATCTTGCGGTTCACTGCTATTCCGCCTCGCACTTCCGAGATACTCTGAGTATGCCTTTTCTGAAAACGCTAATTTTTCTTTTTCCAGTACAAGCATTGACTCTCGTAACGCACTTTTGTTAATCATGATCACTCTCCAAAATTTTCTTACTCGTCAGTTACTGCCATCACTCTATTCAGGAGACACCTTTTTACGGTCTGAAATAACCACAGAAAATTCTTCCATTCCGCTCAACCTATGAACTCCGTTCCGCTATAAGCTAGGAGAGCCATCATCAAGTGGAGAGCTCGACTTGATGATCATCAGGGCTTTCTCAAAATTCAATCTAAAATCGTTGTAAATCACGACATTGTTAGGATTTATGAGAACAAACCAAGGCGTCCCCCGACTTCGATAATCCTCTATAGTTGCAGGGTAAAGATTAGCGGTCAAAGGTGCATCATGACCGAAAGGGATTTTTAAGTGATGTCGCCGCTGATTCACAAGAATTTTGTCTTTGGTATTTGTGTCCATTCCTTCAAATACCGTTTGAATTGCAGCAAATCCCACTCCTCTGTGTTCGAGATGATCAATAAGACGTTTTAGCTGCGGGAATCCGTCGGTGTGACATCCGGGACACCAATTCTGAAAAAAGAAAAGTACTTTGAAATCGGGCCCAAGTTCGGCAAGCTTCAACGGATGACGCTCCTTTCCATTGGAATCAATCCAATAAGAAACCTTTAATTCTGGAGCTGTACTTCCTACTATTCCAATCGGCATATCGACTCCAATTCCAGTACATCCGTTTTGAAACCATAGAATCCTGACACGAAATTGCATCCTACCAGCCATAGCAAAGCACATTTTTTCTTCTACGTCGCAATCTGGAAAACATGGCTATTAACTTCGCGCACCTCAGTGTTGCGTTTAAGAGGTTAACAAACAGCGTCAACTCAGTTATTACCTTGTAAGTGTGGCGAAAGCCTACAACGCTACGGGATGATGAAGGATTAAGACTGCAATCACGATAACGATTTTAGCCGAAACATCTTTCTCTCATTTCGCCTTGATCGATCGTGATTGCTTGAAGTAATTTCAATCATCCAGGAGTGGGTAGAACTGAGTCCAGACGTCGTCTTTCTTGGCACTCGCAA